>JAPPFB010000007.1 GCA_028875225.1 Chloroflexota bacterium
CCCCTCAGTCGCTCCGCGACAGCTCCCCCAGAGGGGGAGCCCTTGGTCGCCCCGCTGAGAGGCCAGGAGGCCAACGCCGATGCGCACTTACGTCATTCGACGGTTGCTGCTGCTGCCGGTCACCGTGCTTCTGCTATCAGTGTTCTCGTTCGGTTTGGTTCGGCTCGTGCCGGGATCGGTGGTCGACGCGCGCCTCTCCAACACCATGGGCGCTTCGTCGGGCAGCACGCCGGAGCAGCGCGCCGCATTGGAGGCGCATTTCGGGCTCGACAAGCCGGTGCACGTGCAGTACGTGAACTGGATCGGACAAGTCTTGACCGGCGATTTCGGCGACTCCTGGCTGACGCGCGAGTCGATCATGGACACCTTCGCCCGCCGCATGCCCGTCACGGCTCAACTGCTCTTCCTGACGCTGTTGCTGTACATCCCGATCGGGATTGGAACGGGGATCTGGTCGGCCGTGCGCCGCAACCGGCCCGACGACTACGGCATCCGCTTCGTCACGGTGCTCTTCCTCGCCATCCCCAACTTCTGGCTGGCCACGTTGGTCGTGTTAATCCCGCTCGTGCTCTGGCGCTATGCGCTGCCCGCCCCCTACGAGCAGCTCTGGGTCAATCCGGGCACCAACTTAATCCAGATGATCGTGCCGGCGGCGGTGGCGGCGCTGTCGGGCGCGGCCGTGCTGGGACGGCTGGCGCGCTCGGAGATGCTGGAAGTGCTGCGCCAGGATTACGTTCGCACCGCCTACGCCAAGGGCGTCTCCGGCCGCATCGTGATCATGCGCCACGCGCTGCGCAACGCCATGATTCCCCTGATCACGCTGATTGGGCTCGTCTTCGCCGATGGCGTCGCGGGGTCGGTGATCGTCGAGCAGATCTTCGGTCTGCCGGGCATGGGCCGCCTGCTCGTCGACTCCATCTTCGCGAACGACCTACCGGTGGTGCAGCTCTGGATGCTGTTCTTCGGCACGGCCTTCGTGCTCATCAACCTGGCCGTGGACCTCAGCTACGCCGTCTTCGATCCCCGGATCCGCTTCCAGTGAGCGCCGCCCAACCGACCAACCAGTCGGGCGCGCCCGTCTTCGATGAGTACGGCGTTCTGGTGCGCCCGCCGCTGCGCCGGCGCCTCCGGCGGCTGCTGCGGCAGCATCCCCTGGGCGCGTTCGGGCTGTTGATCGTGATCCTGATGGTCGCGCTCGCCGCCTTCGGGCCGCTGATCGCCGGGGATCCGACCAAGCTCTCCCCGAACATCCTGGCCGCCCCCGGCGGCGAGTACTGGTTCGGCACCGACGGGCTCGGGCGGGACTATTTCGCGCGCGTGGTCGCGGGTACCCGGCTCTCGATCTCGCTGGCCCTGACCGCGATGGCGATTGGGGTCGGCATCGCGCTGCTCTGGGGCATGACCTCGGCCTACGCGGCCGGGCTGTTCGACCTCCT
Source organism: Chloroflexota bacterium (assembly GCA_028875225.1). Taxonomy (GTDB): domain Bacteria; phylum Chloroflexota; class Dehalococcoidia; order Bin125; family Bin125; genus Bin125. The sequence continues at coordinate 1,437 of JAPPFB010000007.1, forward strand.
GTCCCAGCGCGTGCTCGACATGCTGCTGGCCTTCCCTGGCCTCGTCCTGCTGTTGCTCTTGGCGCAGGTGACGGGGCGCAACTGGCAATCGATCGCGCTGGGCATGGGGATCATCTTCACCCTGGGCGTGGTCCGGATCGTGCGGGCCAGCACCCTGGCGACGCTCGGCGCCGCCTACGTCGAAGCGGCCCGCACAATTGGCGTGGGGCCGTTCCGCATCCTCTGGCGGCACGTGCTGCCCAACATTGGCCCGCCGCTGCTGATCTACGTCACCACCCTGCTCGGCGGCGCGATCCTCTTCGAGGGCGCGCTCTCCTTCCTCGCCCTCGGCGTCCCGCCGCCCAACCCCTCCTGGGGCCGCATGCTGGTCGAATCGCGAGACTACTGGCAGCACACCCACCTGAGCATCTTCCCCGGCGTCGCCATCACCCTCGCCGTGCTCGGCTTCAACCTCCTCGGCGACTCCCTCCGAGACATCTTCGACCCCCGCCTCCGCGGCAGCGACTAAGCCCCGTCCAGAGCGGAAACCACCGGGTCAGTTGCAGACCGACGCGGGATCCTGTGGCAGGCGGAACTCGACGCCGGTGAGGTCGGAGCGGGTGATGTTGAAGGAGCGGCTCTCGCTCTTGCTACCGGTGTTGCCATTGCCGGCGTAGTAGATCTCGCAGTTGTCGACCGTGACCGACATGTCGTAGACACCCGGGCCGGGGACGGCGAAGGAGAATGTCCCGTCCTCGGCCGGCCAGTCGCCGCCCCGTCCAGACTCCCCGCTGGCGCCGATCCAGATACCTGTCCTCGGCGTGCCGTCGGCGTTGAGGAACCTGCCTGAGATGCGCAGCGTGCACATGCCTGGCTGGAGTTGGAACACGAGGCCGGAGACGTCGTGATCTGTCACGTCTACGGTTTGCCGCTCCTGCCAGATCCCGGTTGCCCCACCGCGACCGTGGTACAAGCGGCAACCGTCCAGCCAGGTATCCAATCGATATGCTCCGGGCTCCACCAGCGCGATGCTGAACCGACCTGAAGAATCGGTGCGATCGTTGGCGCGATGGTCATCCGCAACGGCATTGATCTGGACATTCGCGATGGCGTCGCCAGCCGCATCGAGGAACCATCCCATAACCCTGACGCACGGATCCTCTTCGGCACGGAAACGAATGTCGGCGATGTCCCGGTTGACCACCTCGATCGTCCCGGCCTGTTCCTCGATCCAGGATGGATCACCCGCACTCCAGTAAAGACGGCATCCGCCCAGGTCGGCAGAGAGCTGGTAGGAGCCTGGCTGGGTCGCCACGAACGTGAATGATCCGTCGCGTTCGGTTCTGACTAAGGTCGAGCTTCCCTCTCGCTGGGCCCGTACCTCAATGCCTGAGAGCGGCAGATTGTCAGGGCCGGACAGCGTGCCGGCGATTCGCCAGCGGCACTGGTCGGCGTCAACCGCGATGGCGATCGGGTCTGGTTGGCTGCTGCCAACCTTTATCAGGCTGGCCTGGTCGTCGGACGGCTTCGCCGCATCGCTGCTTTGCAACCACCAAAACTGACAGTTCGCGCCGTCATCGCCGAGCTCGATCCAGATGACGTAGTCGGCCCGCTTGCGCACGAAGACCTCGAAGGTTCCGTCTTCACGCGACGTCGCTCGACGATCCCAGCCTGCTGGATGACCATCCCGGTATTCCCTGGCCTCCAGCGATGCGCCGACCCGCGGCGTGCCGTCGGAGTTGACGATGGTACCCGCAAGCGCGAACTCGTTCCCTGCGGGCCGGCGCTTCGCGCTGCCCCGACGCTTGGACATCAGCGCCTCGAATTCGTCGTAGAACTCTTCAATGGTCAATCCAAAGGCAGCGGCGAAGGCGGTGCGCATGGTGGGCCAGGTTTCCCAGCGGCCTCCGGGTCCGGCCCTGCCCGGCGCGAGCACCCGATAGAAGTCGAGCGGAGCGCTCTTCCCGGCGCGGTCGATCAACAGATCGGCAGCCACGAGACCGAACGAGTACTGCCAGGTCTCATTGCTCGACTCGATCTCTTCAAGCGGCGGACCCTTCGACGCCCGGTTGAGCGCATCGATCAGCCTCCGGCTGAGCGGATAGCCGTTGCGATCCTGGGTCGCAAGATCGCTGTCGAACCAGTTGGCCGAGCCTTCGAGCAACCAGTCCAAATCGATGTAGTTGTCGCCCATCAGCTGGAACTGCAGCGCGTGAATGTACTCGTGCAGCACCACATAGCGACCCCAGTGGTACCGCCCACTGCTGGATCCCTCCCACGAACTGCTCTTCAGGTAGAACGCGTCCTGGTCACTGCTGTACCAGCCGCCAGCCCGCTGCCAGAAGTTCCGGAACGACTCCCATTCCCATGGGTGACCCAGTTCGTTGGTCTTGTCGTGCGCCGATTTCGCATCGCCGGCGACCACGACCACAAGCGAGAACGGATCGGCCTGTACGCCGAGCTCGCTGGCGCTGTACTTGAGCGTCGCCGCCAGATCGCGCTCGATCAGTCGGCGCACGCCGTGATCGACGTTGCCGGCGTAGTGAATCTCGGGCATGACGAAGGTCGGCTGGAGCCAGTTGACGTCGCGGCTGACGCTCACTTCAAGCGCATCGCCCCGCCGGACCACCGGCCACTCGTCCATGGATTCGGGCACGGACGGGTCATAGATCAGATCGCCGGAGCGGATCGACAGCAGCGAAGTGCCGATGCCCCTTGCCACGTCCGAGATGGATGCATTATCACGACCGGCCCAGGCCGACCAGTTGACTCCGCTGCGCAGACTGACCAGGCCGCTCGCGGGCAGCACCGACCGTCGCCACTCGACCGCGTCGGATCCGCCGATCCGAAGGACGTATCCCCGTCCCGGCTCGAGGAACCGAATCGTCCAGTAACGCCGAGGCAACCGTGGCGCGGCAATCTCGTAACGACCCGAATCGGCGTCCCACGCGTAGACCAGCGCGACCTGAGGCAACCGAGCGAACAGCTCCTCCGCGGAAATACGCTCCGCGACCCAGCCGATCCGGTTGTCCCCAGGCTTGAGCGTGGTGACGACGGACCCAGGCAGCGACGGTTCATCGTCATCGGCGGACGCGACGCTCAGCCCGGCAGCACAGACAACGGCGACCAGGCAGCAGAGAGCCGGGACCAGAAGCCGTCGCACCCAGTGAGTTTAGTGAGCGCCGACCGCTTCCTCGCTGAACTGCGCGGCCTCGGTCGAACCGGAGAGGGCCGTGGTCGCGGCGTCGCCGCCGGTGACCGTGAGCAGGATCTCGTCGAAGTACGACGTGCCCGCTTCGCGCTGGTGCTTGGTTGCGGTGTAGCCGAAGGCCTCGGCCTCGAACTCACCCTCCTGCAGCTCGACGTAGGCGGCCATGCCGCGATCGCGGTAGCCAGAGGCGAGGTTGAAGGTGTGGTAGTTGATCCCGTGCCAACCGGCCAGGGTGATGAATTGGAAGCGGTAGCCCATATCGGCCAGCTGCTCCTGGAAGTTCGCGATCGTGGCGTCGTCGAGGTGACGCTTCCAGTTGAACGACGGCGAGCAGTTGTAGGCCAGCATCTTGTTCGGGTACTCGGCGTGCAGCGCCTGGGCGAAGTCGCGCGCCTCACCGATGTCCGGCACCGAAGTCTCGCACCAGATCAGGTCGGCGTGCGGCGCGAAGGCGAGTCCGCGCGCGATGGCCGAGTCGATCCCACCGGTGACGCCGAAGTAGCCCTCGGCCGTACGCTCGCCGGTCGTGAAGGGACGGTCGCGCTCGTCGATGTCGGTGGTCATCAGCGTCGCCGAGAGCGCATCCGTGCGGGCCATCAGGATCGTCGGCACGTTCATCACGTCGGCGGCGAGACGCGCCGCCTGCAGCGTGCGCACGTGCTGCGCCGTGGGGACGAGCACCTTGCCGCCCATGTGACCGCACTTCTTCTCGGCCGCGAGCTGGTCCTCGTAATGGACGCCGGCCGCGCCCGCTTCGATCATGTTGCGCATCAACTCGAACGCATGGATCGGACCGCCGAAGCCGGCCTCGGCGTCGGCCACGATCGGCAGGTAGTAGTCGACGCTGGCGCGATCCTCAAGCCGGTCGACCTGGTCGGCGCGCATCAGCGCGTTGTTCAGTCGCTTGACCAGCGAGGGCACGCTGTTGACCGGGTAGAGCGACTGGTCGGGGTACGTGTGGGCCGCGGTGTTGGCGTCGGCCGCGACCTGCCAGCCGGAGACGTAGATCGACTGCAGGCCGGCCTTGGCCATCTGCACCGCCTGCGCGCCGGTGACGGCGCCGAAGGTGCGGACGAAGTCGGTGTCCTGCATCGCGTTCCAGAGCCGCTCCGCGCCATAGCGCGCGATCGTCGACTCGGGCAGCAGCGAGGGGCGCAGCTTGAGGACGTCGGCGGCGGAATAGTTCCGCTGTACTCCCGCCCAGCGCGGATTCGTCGCCCACTCGTGCTCGAGTGCGGCGGCGGCGCTGTCCAGCGGGTTGCCGGTCCCGTTCGTGCCGTTCGTCGTCATCTGGGTCCTCCGTGGCTGTCCGTGTCCGATCCGTGGCGTCGGATCACGTCGTTGCGGCTGTCAAGCCGTAATGCCTGTGGTTGGGGATTCGCTCACTCTGGCCCGTTTCGTCCCGTCCGTCTAGTCGAGGTACTCGTAGGCGGGCAGGGTGAGGAACTCGGTGAACTCGTCGTTGAGCACCAGTTGGTCGAGAATCTCGACCGCGTCGCCGTAGCGCGATTCGCCAGAGCCGCCGAGCGACTCAAGCTCTTCGTCGCGCAGCGATTCGTACAGCTCGCTGGTGACGGCTCGGCCATCGTCCAGTTCCGCCTCGTGGCGAATCCACTGCCAGATCTGCCCGCGCGAGATTTCCGCCGTGGCGGCGTCTTCCATCAGGTTGTTGATCCCCGCCGCGCCGACGCCGTTGAGCCAGCTGTTGATGTATTGCAGCGCCACCGAGATGTTCGCCCGCAACCCGGCCTCCGACACCGTGCCGCCGGACTCGTCCAGCGAGACCAGCTCGCCCGCGCTGACGTCGACGTCCTCGCGCATTCGCTCGCGCTGATTGCGCGCGCCGTTGAGGTTTCTCTCGAAGATGTCGCGCGCGACCGAGACCAGATCGGGGTGCGCGACCCAGGTGCCGTCGAAGCCGTCGGTCGATTCGCGTTCCTTGTCGGCGCGGACGCCGGTCAATGCGATCTCGTTGATCTCGGGGTCGCGGCGCGAAGGGATAAACGCGGCCATGCCGCCCATCGCGTGCGCGCCGCGCTTGTGACAGGTGCGCACCAGCAGTTCGGTGTAGGCGCGCATGAATGGAGTCGTCATCGTCACCTGCACCCGGTCGGGCAGGGTGAAGGTGGGCTGCGACTTGAACCGCTTGACCGCCGAGAAGATGTAGTCCCAGCGACCGGCGTTGAGCCCGGCCGAGTGATTGCGCAGCTCGTAGAGGATCTCCTCCATCTCGAACGCGGCCGGCAGCGTCTCGATCAGCACCGTCGCCCGGATGCTGCCCTGGGGCACGCCGAGTTCGTCCTGCGCCTTGACGAAGGCGTCGTTCCAGAGCCGCGCCTCGAGGTGCGACTCCAGCTTGGGTAGGTAGAAGTACGGTCCCGTCCCGCGGGCGACCCGCTCGGCGGCGTTGTGGAACATGTACATGCCGAAGTCGAACAACGAGGCGCAGATCGGCTCGCCGTCGACCAGCACGTGTTTCTCGTCAAGGTGCCAGCCGCGCGGACGGATCAGCAGCGTCGCGATCTGTTCGTTCAGCGTGCGCAGCGAACCGTCGGGGTTCTCGAATGTGATCTCGCGCCGAACCGCGTCGCGAGCATTGATCTGGCCGTTGACGATGTTGTCCCAGGTCGGCGAGAGCGCGTCCTCGAAGTCGGCCATGAACGCGTCGGCGCCAGAGTTCAGCGCGCCAATCATCATCTTGCGGTCGACCGGACCGGTAATCTCGGCCCAGCGCTGCTGTAGATCCTCGGGCGTCGGCGCGACCTGCCAGGAACTGAAGCGGATCTCCTCGGTGTCCGAGAGGAAGTCGGGCAGCGCGCCGTTGTCAAACTCGACCTGGCGCTCCATCCGGCGGGCCAGCAGCTCTTGGCGGCGTTCGTTGAAGGCGCGGTGCAGCCCGGCGACAAACGCGAGCGCGTCCTCCGTCAAAATCTCGTCGAAGCCCTCCTGGAGTGCTCCCACCACTTCAACGCCGTCGGGGGTGCTGATCTCAATCACCTGGGTCATCTCTGTGCTCTGTCCCTGCTCGCGGTCTGTCTACCGCTCGGTCAAATTCGCTGGCCCCACACAACTTGGCACGATTTGGTGGATGCCGCTCGCAAGTATCGTTTGTGAACGTTGGATTAAGGTACGGCCCTTCTAGGATTCGTCAATAGTTCCGATGCTTCACGATAGATAAGTTTGATACCACAAGTAACCCAGTCGATACAAGCCGCCCATATCCGACCGCCTCACCGACCCTATCCGCCTCCGGCGGGTCAACCCAACACCAACTTGACGACCGCCGCATAACATCGTACACATGTCCTTCTGAGAGGCGCACGATGACCGGCAACAGGCCAACCGACATCCCCATACCGGGCTCGCCTGCCTTCCCCCGCCTGAGCTTGCCGCGCAAAGCCGCCTGTGGGCGCCCTTCCCTGAGGAACGTTGCACACAGATCCTCCTCTGGTCCCCTCTCCCTGAGGAGACCTGCGCGTAAGTCGGTTTGGCGCTGGATGGGTGGGTT
>JAPPFB010000012.1:0-125494 GCA_028875225.1 Chloroflexota bacterium
CTTGACCCGTTACCGGCCATGATCGCATATCCACCGGTTTACGCGCAGGTCTCCTGAGGGAGAGGGTTAGGGTGAGGGCCCCGCAACGACCGGATCGAGTCGAACAAGCCCGAACAGACCCGAACAACTCCAGCCTCCATCGCGTGCGCCTGGATCCTCCAGGTCCTTCCAACACCAACCACCAACCACCGGCCCGCCAACCCGCTCCTGCCCACGTCCGAACCGGACCGAACGCGACCGAACACAGCCGAACAGCATCACCTGCTAATGGCTGCTCTCAGACCAACAAAAGTGGTCCAACATTGTGCAAAAGTGACCACCCGAAATCGCCAATCCCCGGCAAAACACTGGAGAACCTACCGTTCAGGCCCCGAAGAAAAAAACTCTCGCCGGACACCCGAAGCTCGAACAATCCTCTCGTCCCGAACAGCGCCCCGCCAGCGGGCTGAGGGGCGTATCCTGAGAATCCGACAAGCAACGAGGAGCGGCACCGATGACCACCACCAGCGAACAACCGGTCAAGAACCGAGTCGGCAACTTCAACGTCGGCGGCATCAATCACCTCGCACTCGTCTGCCGCGACATGCAGCAGACCGTGGATTTCTACGAGGGCGTGCTGGGCTTCCCGCTGGTCAAGACGATTGAGCTGCCCGGCGACATGGGTCAGCACTTCTTCTTCGACATCGGCAACGGCGACTGCCTCGCCTTCTTCAACTTCCCCAACGCGCCCGAGCCGGCGCCCGGCGTCGCCTCGCCCGATCCGAACACATTCTTCGACCCCTCGGCCGAGCTCGTGACTGCGATCGCTTCCATGAACCATGTCGCCTTCGACGTTGACCCGGAGGAGATCGAAGAGATGCGCGAGCGGCTGATCGAGGCCGGCATCCGTTGCACGCCGATCCTCAACCACGACGACTCGCCGCGCGGCATCGCCCGAGAGAATCACGAAGGCGTGTTCGTGCGCTCCGTCTACTTCTACGATCCCGACGGCATCATGCTCGAACTGGCCGCCTGGACCCGCGCAATGCGCCCCGACGACGTCCGTCATGCGCCGGCCCGAGCAGCGAGCGCGGCGGCGGTTTTGGCGGACTGACCGCCAACACCTGAGGCCGGCTGACTTCCACTCAGTCGCCCGCGCTACACCAGATCTGTCACTGGTAGACGCTGCCACGTCCCGAGTGGCGGCGGACGCATGTTCGGCGTACAGCGGATTGCAGTCGCTGTTGCCATCGGGAACAATTGCGTGCCCGTTTTCGTACTGTTGGTGAGCGCACTGATCCGCTGGTGCACGACGCATCGAGCGGGCGCAGCAGTACTGAATGAAAGGGGGATCGGATGACGTTCGAGCAACGACTCGACCACGACGGCGCCGAAACTGACGCGCCGTTCGAGGATCACAACGAGGTGAGTGGCGACGAGCGATACGCCGCGCCGGAGCCGAGGAAGGACATGACGATTCCCCTGATCGACTTTGACATATCGGGCACGCGCGCGCCGACCAAGGATGTGGCCGCCGCCTGGCGTCGTCGAATGGGCGATGCCGCCCGCCCCCCGGTCCGGCTCGGAGGGTCCTCGCCGCAATGGAGCTTCGCCAACGAATCGGATGACGAGAGCGCTGCAGCGCCGGGACGAGCCACGTCCGCGGCGTCGAAACGTAAGCCGCGTCGGCGGCGGGCGTCCAATCCGGACTCCGATGCGGATGTCGATGCGACTCGGGCCTACTTCAACGAGATCGGCCGCCGCCCCCTGTTGACGGCGGAACAGGAGCAGGAACTGGGCGCCGCGATCGAGCGTGCCCGCTGGATCGACGCGCTGGAACAGGGCCTGGCTGAAGAACTCGGCTACGCCCCGCGTCCGATGCAGGTCTGGGCCGAGCTGCTCAGGCAGCTTGGCGAACTGCGCGGGGTCATGGACATGACCGCGCACAGCCTCTACCTGAACACCCTGCCCGTCGACACGCTGATGGAGCACGAACGCTTCCGCGAAGCGGTCGACGGCAAGCCGGACACGCACCTGGTCACGCGCCTCTGCGCCGCCACCGGCCTCGAGCAGGAGTATGTCGCCGATCTGGTCATCGCGATGTCGATCGTCACCTCGATCGTGACTCCGAGGCTCTACCGCCGCTCGGTCGAGGCGCTCGAACACAACGCCGCGACCAACGGCCACGCGCCGGACGGCGAGACGTTGCTGTCGGCTGACGCCGGACTGGTGCGCCGGGCCGAACGCCGGCTGACCGAGACCAAGTGGGACGGCTACGACGCCGAACGGACGATGTACGTCTCCAACCTGCGTCTCGTGGTCTCCGTCTCGAAGAAGTACCAGAAGAAGGGGCTGCACCTGCTCGACCTGATCCAGGAAGGCAATGTCGGCCTGTTCCGCGCCGTCGAGAAGTTCGACTACCGCAAGGGCAACAAGTTCTCGACCTACGCGACCTGGTGGATCCGGCAATCGGTCACGCGCTCGCTGGCCGATACGGCCAACTTGATTCGCGTGCCGGTGCACACCTCGGAGCTGATCAACAAGATGAAGCGGGCCGAGCGCCGACTGCGCCAGGAGTTCCAGGCGCAGCCGACTGATGCCGAGCTGGCCCTGGAGATGGACGAATCCGAGGACCGGATCCGCACCTTGCGCCGCATCTCGATGACGCCGGCCTCGCTCGACAAGAGCGTCTCGGACGAGGACGACGACTCCGACCTGACCCGCTTCCTCGCCGACGAAGACACGCCCTCGCCCGAGGACGAGGTCCTGCACAAGGCGCTCTCCGGTCTCACCCGGCAGGCGCTCGACCGGCTGGAGCCGCGTGAAGCGGCCGTGCTCGCCATGCGCTTCGGCCTCGAAGACGGCAACGAGTACACCCTGGAGCAGGTCGGAGAGCGCTTCGGCCTGACCCGGGAGCGAATCCGCCAGATCCAGGCCAAGGCCTACCGAGAACTGCGCAAAGACCCCGAACTCCGCCACCTCCGCGAGCGCTAATCCACTGACCCCATCCCTCCGCGCTCTCCCCCCGCTTCGCGGGGGGAGATGCCGAGGGCAGAGGGGGGAAGCGGCAGGCCGCTAAGCTGAACTCGGCCAGCGGGGGTAGCTCAGGGGTAGAGCTCCTGCCTTCCAAGCAGGTTGCCGCGCCCCAAAAGAACCGACCAGCGAATCCCGTCCCCCGCTCCATCCGGTACGCTCATCCAAACCCAAGCGGGGGTAGCTCAGGGGTAGAGCTCCTGCCTTCCAAGCAGGTTGCCGCGCCCCAAAAGAACCGACCAGCGAATCCCGTCCCCCGCTCCATCCGGTACGCTCATCCAAACCCAAGCGGGGGTAGCTCAGGGGTAGAGCTCCTGCCTTCCAAGCAGGTGGCCGCGGGTTCGAATCCCGTCCCCCGCTCCAACAATCGAACTCGTCATACCCGCGCTTGCCGCGGGTATCTCGCTGAACAACGCACCTACTGCAGTGGCAACAGAATCTCCGTGTGCCACTTCGACGTGTCCGGCTCCGCCTCGGGATCGGTGATGTAGCGCTCGATCGGTCCGCCGGCGGGCGCCCGGCCAATCTCCTCGACGTACTGCCAGACTTGCTCATGCGTCCGGCCGAGCTCCTCGTATGGACCGAAGTGGTCGGCCTTGACCGCGTCGCAGGCGGGCAACTCAAGCAGCTCGATCTCACCAGGCGGCTCCACCCCGTCACCGATCTCTATCCCGGCCGACAGGGTCATCTGGTTGGCGTCCATCGTGTGATAGACGGCGATGACATGCCCCATGTCGCTGACGCCCTGCTCCGTCAGCGCGGCGTACACGGCCGGGAAGATCCGCGCAAAGGTCGCGGGCAACTCCTCGGTCGACGCCTCCGCCTGCATGACGGCCGCCCTGCGGGCTTCAAGTTGGACAATCTCCGGCATCACGCTCTCCGTTCGGCATCTCGCTTCATTGCGATGCTACGCCAACGGCAGCCAGATCTCCGTGTGCCACTTCGACTGGTCCGGTTCCGCATCGGGCATCGTCAGATACCGCTCGATGACCATGCCGCTGGGATATCGACCGAGATCCGCAAGCGCCGCTTCCAGCTTCACCTGAGTGCGCCGAAAGTCGTCGAACAGATACGGACCGAAGTGATCGATCATGCCGGCCTCGCAGCCGCCCAGTTCGAGCGGCGACAACGGCTCGCCGGGCGCAAACTCCCCGACAACCTCCATCCCCGCTGAAAGCACCAACTCGTCGTCGCTAATCGAGTGGTACACGGCGAGCACCTCGCCCAACTCGGGCGGACCCTGCTCATGCAGCGCGTCCCAGACTCCCGGATACATCTGAGCGAACGCACCAACCAGTTCAGCGTGCGTCGTCACCGCATGGAACACGGCCGCCTGCCGCCGCGGCATCCAGCGAATCAGCGACATCGAATCACTCGAAGCTCGGTCACGATCAGGTCGACTCGGTGGTCATACGCCGACATCGGCAGCGCGTCGACCAGTTGCATCTCAAACGCCAACCCGACGGCCGGTGCGGAGGCCTGCGCCAGAAAGCGATCGTAGTACCCGCCGCCCATGCCCAACCGTCCACCCTCAACATCGAAGGCCACTCCGGGCACGACGATCAGATCGGCGACCTGCGGATCGACTGGAGGTGCAAGTTCCGGATCGGGCTCACGCAGACCAAACGCCGCGTCCACCAGATCAGAGGGCGCCGAAATCTCCCGATGCTCCATCTGTCCATGCGCGCGAATCCTGGGACACAGAACCCGCCTCCGCTCCGCCAGAAATTGAGAGATCAGGCCGTCGGTACTGACCTCGCCGGGCAGGGAGCTGGCATAACAATGGATCGCCTCGGCGCGGTGGACCTCGTCCAAGCCGACCATACGGGCCGTGACCGACGCAGACCAGCCTTGTATGACCTCGTCAGACAACGCGGCACGCCGCCGGCGCAATGTGCTCCGCAGTTCGGCCTTCGGCATGTCAGCTGGAACGGCGCCTACGGCAATCCGGCGCCGCCGACCTCAACATCGAACGCGCGAATCCGTCCGCGCCGCGGATCGCCCGGTTGAGGATTCGAGGTGGGCGCCTCCAACGAGAACAGAATCTTGCGCTCCTCGCCGCCGAGCATGCAGGCGTACACACCCATGTCGGGCACATCAATCCGTTCCAGGATCTCGCCGCCCTCGGCGACCCGTACCAGCGCGCCGGGATTGGTCGGCACCGCGACCCAGATCGCGCCCTCGGCGTCGAGCGCGATGCCGTCAGGCGGGAACCCGAGTTCCGCCCAGACTCGTTGGTTCGACAGCGATCCGTCGGCCGCGATATCGAACGCTGTGAGCCGCTGGCCCCAGCTCTCACCCACGACCAGCGTCTTGCCATCCGGAGTGATCACCGTGCCATTGGGGAACTGCAAACCATCGGCCACCACAGATGACTCACCGTCGGGGGTGACCATGACCATCGTCGTCGCACGAGGCGGAGAACCATCGGTGATGTCGAAGCCGAAGTTGCCGATGTAGCAGTTGCCCTCGGAGTCGGTCACCATGTCGTTGCAGTGGTAGGGCGCCATGTCGGAGATGTCGGCGACCTCCCAGAGGCCGTCCGGGTCGAGTCGCAACAGTTTGCGGTCGGTCATCGAGACGATCAGCAGACGTCCGTCGGGCAGAAAGCCCAGCCCCGATGGCTGATTGGGAACCTCGACGATCGTCTCGCGCTCGCCGTCGGGAGTGACGGCAACCACCTCATGCGCATGCATGTCCGAGAACCAGAGCCGGCCCTCGTACCACCGCGGCCCCTCGGGGAAGACAAGATCGTTGAGTATCAGGCGAGCTTCTCGAGGCATGGGATAAGTCCCGGTTAGTCCGTCTGCGGCAGCTCTTCACGCTCGCGTTCAGCCGCCAGCCTGTCCGCCTCCGCAAGCGCGGCGTTCTTGATGAATCGGGTAATGCCGATCGGGCCGTAGGGAATACCGGCGTACATTCGGTCGATCTCCTCCATGTTGAATGTCACTTCAATCGTGAACGATCCTCGGCCCATGTCCGCCGGGTCGTATGGAATTTCGACCGCCTCCTCTATCGGCGGGTTCATCGTGTGCCACTCATCGCCTTGCCTGGTCATCGGCGTCGCATCCTTCCTCCTGGTTGATGGTAGCGGGATTGCTCTGCGGAAGTTGACGGCCATCCCGTCACGACATGCGACTCCCGCAAGGCGTCGGGCAACTCCAGAACGATCGTCAACAGGCGCCCACCCCGGTCCGGACCAATCATGATCGTCCGTTCCGCCCGCTTCCCTATCCGACCGTACCCATCATCTTCGAGCGACTCGGGCTGTTCAAAGTACTTTGCCGGGCCAACCCACACCTCAATGGCATCGGCAAATCTGAGGCCGTGCTTCCAAAGGTGTTCATCAGTCGCATCATTTCCGCGAACACCACCATGAGGAATCTCAGGCATCGAATGCTCGCCTCAGCCGTTGGGGTAGACGTCCAACAGCTCGAAACGGGGGCCGTCCTTGCAGCAGAGCTTGACTCCCTGTTTGGTGAAGACGGCGCAGCCGTAGCAGATGCCGGTGCCGCAGGCCATTTCCGTCTCCATCAGGATCTGCACCGGCCGATTCATGCCGTCGCGGCGGACGATCGGCGTCATCGCTCGGAACATCGGGACGGGGCCGCAAGCGAACGACTGGTCGGCCCAGGAGAGATAGTCGGCGAACAGTTCTGTGACGAAGCCTTGCCGACCCATCGATCCGTCCTCGGTCGCGACCTGGTACTCGACCTGCGGCGGCAAGAGTTCGGCCGGATAGACGCCGTCGGCGCTCCGCGCGCCGAAGCAGAGCACAATCGACCGTGATCGCGACGACTGTTCGGACTCGGCGTCGGCGAGCGCGACGAGCGGCGCAATCCCGACGCCGCCGCCGACCAGCAACAGGTTGGAGGCAGTGCGTCGCACGTCGAAGCCGCGACCCAGCGGACCGGTCATCCAGGCCCGTTCGCCCGGTTGCATCGAAGCCATCTGCTCGGTCACGCGACCGATCACGGTGTAGAGCAGCGCGAACTGGCGCTCAGAATCCCCGGTCGAAGCATGCCGGAAGCGGTAGTAGGAGAACGCCCGAGGCAGCAACGGATCGAATGCGCCGCGCTCCGCGCCCGGATCGACCATGACAAATTGGCCGGGCTGCGCGTGTTGAGTCAGCGCCGGAGCGTCGTACCAGGTCACAAACGTGCCGGGATAAATCTCTTCGGTTTCGATCACCCGGGCGGCGGCGCGACGCACCAGTCTGACTTCCGAACCTTCTACACCCGGCCGGCTGTGTAGTCGGGCAGCGGCGCGATGTTGTAGTCGGCGCCGCCTTCGAGCATGGCCCCAACGGCGTGGTGCGCGGTATCGATCGAGGTGAAACAGGGAATACGCTGCTCGGCCGCGGCTCGGCGGATGTGGAAGCCGTCGCGAATGTTGCTGCTGATCTGTTCGGGCGTGTTGATCACCATGTCGATCTGGCCTGAGCGAATCAGGTCGATCACATCTGGATCGCCGCCGACCTCGCGCTTGGGCGCTTCGTGCGCCTCGTAGCCCAGGCCGCGGATCAGGCTGGCCGTGCCGACCGTGGCATGAAGCTCGTAGCCCGCCTCGCCCAGCTCGCGAATCAACGCCATGGCGCCGGGTTTGTCCTGGTCGGCGATGCTGAGCAGCGCGCGACCCCTGGGCGGGACGGCCATGCCCGCGGCAATCAGCGCCTTGTTCAGTGCCTTGTCGTAGTCAATGTCGACACCCATCACTTCGCCGGTCGACTTCATTTCCGGACCGAGATGAGTGTCGACGCCGGAGAGCTTGGACATCGAGAAGACCGGCGCCTTGACCGCCACCAGCGGCGTCGGCGGCCAAAGTCCGCTCGAGAATCCCTGTTCCGACAGTGACTCGCCCAGCATGGCGCGAACGGCGACCTCGACCATCGGCACTCCCGTCACCTTGCTCAGGAAGGGCACGGTGCGACTGGCTCGTGGGTTGACCTCGAGGACGAAGACATCTCCGTCCACGTCGTCGGCTTCGCGCATGATCACGTATTGGATGTTCATCAGTCCGGTCACGCCGAGGCCGTTGCCGATTTGCCGGGTGTACTCGATCAGCGTCGCCACCTCTCCGGCGCGCAGATTGGGCGCCGGATAGACCGCCATCGAGTCGCCCGAGTGGACGCCGGCCCGCTCGATGTGCTCCATGACTCCGGGAATCAGCACGGCGTCGTCGCCTGGTCCGCCGCAGATCGCGTCGACCTCGACTTCGATTCCGGCGAGATACTTGTCGATCAGGATCGGCTTGCCGGGCGCGGCGGCCTGGGCCTGCGTGACGTAGCGGGCGAGGTCACCGACGCCCTGCACGATCTCCATCGCGCGGCCACCGAGGACGTAGGACGGTCGGACCAGCACCGGATAGCCGATCGCGTCCGCGGCGAGCACTGCTTCGTCGACGCTGTTGACTGCCGTTCCCGGCGGTTGAGGAATTCCCAGGTCGGCGAGGAAGCGCTCGAATCGCCGGCGATCCTCGGCCAGGTCAATCACTTCTGCCGAAGACCCGAGGATGGGTCGGGCAGCAGTGGTCAATGGCCCGGCGAGGTTGATCGCCGTCTGACCGCCGAATTGCAGGATCGACGCGACTTCACCCTGAGGGCCGCCGTTGCCATTGAGGCCGCTGTCCTCGTTCTGGAGAATGTCGCGCACGGCTTCTTCGTCGAGCGGCTCGAAGTAGAGACGATCGGATGTATCGAAGTCGGTCGAGACGGTTTCCGGATTGCTGTTCGCCATCACCGCGCCCCAGCCGGCGGCCCGAAGCGCCTGCGCGGCCTTGACCGAGGCGTAGTCGAACTCGATGCCCTGGCCAATCCGGATCGGGCCCGAGCCGACGACCAGCGCTCGATTGCCCTGCTCGGGCACTGCTTCGTTTTCATCTTCGTAGGTTGAGTAGAAGTATGGTGTGACGGCGTCAAACTCGGCCGCGCAGGTGTCGACCATCTTGTAGACGGGCGCGATTCCCCAGCTCAGGCGTTGCTCACGGATTCGTTCGTCCACACTGCCGGCCAGGTTGGCGATCTGCTCATCGGCAAACCCCATGCGCTTCGCTTGCCGCATCAGGTCGGGGCTGAGCGGCTCGGCCAGCAGTCGGCGTTCCATGTGGACGAGCGTCTGGAGGCGCTCGAGGAACCAGGGATCGACGCCGGATCGCTGCGCAATCTCGTCGAGCGGAATGTCGGCGCGCACCGCTGCGAGCAGGTGCCAGAGCCGGATATCCGTGGGCGTTTCCGCGCCCAGCATCGGTTCGTGCTCGACCTCGGCGTCTTCCCAGAGGACCGTCCGACCGCCGAACTCCAATGAGCGAATCGCCTTCTGCAGCGCGGCCTCGAATGTTCGGTCGATCGCCATCACCTCGCCGGTGGCCTTCATCTGCGTGCCCAGCACCCGGTCTCCGGCCTCGAACTTGTCGAAGGGCCAGCGCGGGATCTTGACCACGCAGTAGTCCAGTGCCGGCTCGAAGGCGGCCTGGGTGCGTCCGGTGACCTGGTTCGGGATCTCATCGAGCCGTTTACCGGCGGCGATCTTGGCCGCGACCCGGGCGATCGGGTAACCCGTCGCCTTGGAGGCCAGAGCGGATGACCGGCTGACGCGAGGATTGACTTCGATGACGTAGTACGGCAGCGGTTCGTCGTGCGGCACGCCGACGCCCCCTCCGTCTCGCACCGATTCGGCCGGCCAGGCGACCACGTCCTGACGAGGGGCAAGCGCCAGTTGGACGTTGCAGCCGCCCTCGATGCCCAATGAACGAATGATGTTCAGCGAGGCCGAACGCAGCATGTGATAGTCCTTGTCGGACAGGGTCTGCGACGGCGCAACGACGATGGAATCGCCCGTGTGGACGCCCATCGGGTCGAGATTCTCCATGTTGCAGATAGTGATGCAGGTGTCCGCGGCGTCGCGCATCACCTCGTACTCGACCTCTTTCCAGCCGAGCAATGAGCGCTCGACCAGAACCTGGGAGATCGGCGAAGCGTCGAGGCCGGTCTGGACGACCCGCTCGAATTCCTCCATGGTGCGAACGAACCCGCCGCCCGTGCCTCCCAGCGTGTACGCGGGCCGAATTGCCACCGGCAATCCGATCTCCGCGATCGCTTCGCGGGCTTCCTCCATCGAGTTCGCGATTGCCGATGGCGGCGTCGGTTCGCCGATCTCGCGCATCGCCTCGCGAAACAGTTGACGGTCCTCGGCTCGCCGGATCCCGTCCAACTGTGTGCCCAGTACGCGGACGTTGAATTCGTCCAGCACACCAGCGTCTTGCAACTCCACAGCGAGGTTGAGTCCGACCTGACCGCCCAGGGTCGGCAGCAAACTCTCCGGTCGTTCTTTTTCGATGATGCGACGCAGGACCGGAACGGTCAGCGGCTCGATGTAGACGGCGTCGGCGACGCCCTCGTCAGTCATGATCGTGGCCGGATTCGAGTTGACCAGGATCGAACGCACGCCCTCCTCGGCCATCGCCTTGCAGGCCTGGGTCCCGGCGTAGTCGAACTCGGCCGCCTGGCCAATCACTATGGGGCCGCTGCCAATGATCAGTACCGATTCAGGTGTCTTCACGTTCACCGCATCCATGTGATTCGTCCAGACATTCGGACTCGACCGGCGCGGGACGACCGAAGGCTCGGCCGATTGCGCCCAAACCTACGCCCAGCGGTACCGCCACCAGTGGACCCAGCAACCAGAGCTCGCATTGCCCGCCGACCAGCCCTGCCATGCAGCACAGCGCCAGCGTGAGCGTGCCCGCGCCGGCCAGCGCGCACACGAGTGCGGCGACGAGTAACCATCGTCCCAGGTTCAATCGAACGACCCGTCACAGCGGCAGCTCGAATCGTGAGTCGGGATTGATCAGCGGCGCGAGCGCACCGATGGCGCTGAGGAAGGAGAGCGCCGCTTCGTTGTTGTCGGGAAGCGAACCGACGACGCGGCGGAAGTTCTGCTCCCGGGCGTGAGACAGGAGGTACTCGGCGAGCACGGTGCCAATCCCGCGCCGTCGCCATTCCGAGCGCAGCCAGACGCCGAGCGTGCAGGTCTCGGGCTGACGCGTGTTGTAGTCGAGCGCGCCGAACCCGATCAGCGTGCCGCCCTCGATGGCGACGTAGATCGCTCCGCTGTTGCCCAGGCGTCTGCGCCACATTGAGACTTCCTCAATGCTCCAGGGTCGGTCGAACACGACCGGATTCGGACCCTCGACCACGTCGCGGATGACGTCGGCGATGGCGGCGGCGTCGTCGGCCGTGGCCAGTCGATATTCGGGTTCGGCGCCCTCGCCTGGGCCGTTGGCGTGCGACATGTCAAGCTCCCTGAACTTCGGCGACCAGGTCGAGGAACCGGTCGAAGAGGTGTCCGTTGTCCAGTGGTCCCGGCGACGCCTCTGCGTGGTACTGAATCGAAAACACTGGCTCTGATCGGCTGGCCAATCCCTCAACGGTCTGGTCGTGCAGGTTGATGTGCGTCACCTCGACGTCGGGCGCCAGACCATCCGGGTCGACGGCGTATCCATGATTCTGCGCCGTAATCGCGACCCGCCCCGTCGGCACTTCGAGTACCGGATGGTTTCCGCCGCGGTGGCCAAACTTGAGCTTGAACGTGTCGGCGCCGAAGGCGCGGCCCAGCACCTGATGTCCCATGCAGATCCCCATGATCGGCAGTTTGCCGATCAGCGATGTGGCGGTCTTGACCTGGAACTTGCGAAGCTGCGGATCGCCCGGACCCGGCGAGAGCAGAACGCCCTGCGGGTTGAGCGCGAGGATGTCCTCAACGCCCGACGACGGGGGCATCGCCGTGACCCGGCAGCCGCGACTGCGCAGGTTGCGCAAGATGTTGTACTTGAGCCCCTCATCGAGCACGACGATGTGCGGTCCCGCTTCGGCGGCGCCATTGGTCAGGGCCTGCGGTCTTCCGTCGCTCCAGCTGTATGGCTGCTCGACGCCGACGTCGATGAAGTCCTGCGAGTCGTACGCGGGCAAATCAGCAAGCCGATGCCGTGCCGCGTCGACCTGGTCGGCGGGCACAATCATGCCCATCATCACGCCTTCGTGCCGAATCCGGCGGGTGATGGCGCGCGTGTCGACGCCGGCAACCCCGGGAATGCCGGCCGAGGCGAGGTAGTCGTGCAAGCGCATACCGCCTCGGGGATGTGAGGGCGAATCGCACTCCGAACGGACGATCAGTCCGCGGACCTGGATCTGTCTCGACTCATCGATCGGCGGATCGATTCCGTAGTTGCCGATCAGGGGATAGGTGAGCACGAGGATCTGTCCCGCGTAAGACGGGTCGGTCAGCATTTCCTGGTAGCCGGTCATCGAGGTGTTGAAGACGACCTCGCCCCAGGTGTCGGCAGCGGCGCCCAGTGCGATGCCGCGGAACACCGCGCCATCGGCCAACACCACTGCCGCCTCTGCATGTTCGGTCATTACTGCTCCCGACCGTCCCAGACGATTCGTCCCTGTGAGATCGTCGCCGCGACTACGCCGCATAGCGTGCGTCCCGCGAGCGGTGTGTTCTTGCCCTTCGATGCCCACGATGCGGGCTGTACTCGCGAAACCGCGTCCGTCGAAAGCAAGGTGATGTCGGCTGGAGCCCCGACCTGGAGCGTGCCCAATCCTGAGAGAGCTCCCCGGTCGAGATTCCAGGCACGGACCGGACCGATGGTCAAGCGCTCGATTGCATCAGAGAGGCTCAACCGTCCCGACTCCACCAATGAGTTGACTACGCCCCAGGCTGACTCCAGGCCCGAGATGCCAAACGCGGCGGCGTCGAACTCGCACTGCTTGTCGATGGCGGCGTGCGGAGCATGATCGGTGGCAACCGCGTCGACGACGCCGGCCGCCAATGCGTCGATGCAGGCCTGAACATCGGAGTCGGTGCGCAGCGGCGGATTGACCTTGGCGTTGGTGTCGTAGAGCAATTCGTCGCCGCTGCCGGCGACGACATCGTGGGTCAGGAACAGGTGATGAGGAGTCACCTCGGCCGTGACATGCAGACCACGGGCCTGCGCGTCGGCGATCGTTTGCAGCGCCGGCTCTGTTGAGATGTGACAGGCGTGGAACTGCGCGCCGGCCGCCTCGGCGAGCGCGATGTCGCGCTGGACAATCGACAACTCTGCTGCCGCCGGTTGACCGCGCAGGCCGAGCCGTGCCGAGACCGCGCCGTCGTGCATCACGCCGCCCTGCGAAATGGCCGGATCCTCGCAATGTTCGGCGAGGGGAATGTCGAGGTCGGAGAGGTACTCGAAGGCCCGACGCGCGAGCGACGCATCGGCAACCGCGTCGCCATCGTCCGAGACGGCAACGGCGCCGGCTTCTCGCAATGCGGCAAGCTCGGTCAGTTCGCGACCAAGGCGGCCCTTGCTCACTGCGCCGATCGGGAGCACGCGGCAATCGACGCCCTGCGCGCGTTGCAGCACGCCATCGACGATCGCGGCCGAGTCCATCGCCGGTTCGGTGTTGGGCATGGCGCAAATCGTGGTGAACCCTCCGCGGGCTGCGGCGCGCGCGCCGGAGGCGATGGTCTCCTTGTGTTCTTGTCCGGGCTCTCGCAGGTGCGTGTGCAAGTCGACGAAGCCCGGTGCGACCACCAGGCCCAATGCTGCCAGTCGCTCAGAGCCTGCGGGAGCCGAGAGATCCGCGCCGAGCTCGGCGATCCGTCCATCGATGATGAGCAGATCGAGTCGCTCGTCGATTCCCGAAGCGGGATCAATCACACGGCCGCCGTGGACGAGGATGCGACTCATGCGCCGCCTCGAATCAGCAGGAAGAGGACGGCCATGCGGACTGCCAATCCGGCCGAGACCTGCGCCTCGATTCGGCTCTGCGGTCCGTGCGCGACATCGACGGCGATTTCCACGCCTTCGTTCATCGGCCCGGGATGCATGACAATGGCGTTCCTGGAAGCCAGCGCGAGGCGCTCGGCGGTGAGCTGATATCGGCGGGCATATTCGGCCGACGAAGGAAGTAGCTTGCCCCGCAGCCGCTCGTTCTGGATTCGCAGTGCCATCACCGCGTCGGCGCCCACGATCGCCTCGTCGAGGTTCGATTCCACTCGAACCGACGGCAATGCCAGTGGATGTTCTGGTTCGTCAGCGCCCGGCGCCATAGATGCCGGAATCAGCGGGCGCGGCGCGACCAGGGTGACCTCGGCGCCGAGCGTTGTCAGCGACCAGAGATTGGATCGGGCGACCCGGGAATGGAGAATGTCGCCGACGATGACGATCTTGCGCCCCGCCAGGTCGCCAAACTCCTGCAACAGGATGTAGGCGTCCAGCAGGGCCTGCGTCGGATGCGCGTGCTGTCCGTCGCCGGCGTTGATGATGTGTCCCTCAATCGTGCGAGCCGCCAACCAGGGCGCTCCCGAGGCGTGGTGACGCATGACGACCGCATCGGCGCCGACGGCGGAAAGCGTGTTCAGCGTCTCGACCAGCGACTCGCCCTTTTCCACCGACGAGCCGGAGCCGGACACGTTGATCACGTCCGCGCCGAGGATCTTGCCGGCCAGTTCGAAGGATGAGCGCGTGCGCGTGGAAGCTTCGTAAAAGAGGTTGAAAATCGTCACGCCGCGCAGCGCCGGCGTCCGCGCGACTGAACGGTCCAGCACCTCAGCCATCGCGCTCGCCGTCGAGAGAACGCGCAGGATCTCTTCCCTGGTCAACGTGTCCACGTCGAGCAGGTGTCGATGACGCCAGTCCGTGATCGGCTCGTCGAACGGCACGCGAGGCGCCGGCGCGGCGAGAGGTTCCACCATCGGTTCAGAAACCACGTGACATCCTCTCCTCATACACGCCGACGCAGTCCTGTCCGTCGGATTCGACCAGCGAAACGCGCACGTCGTCGCCGCGTTGTGTGGGAATGTTCTTACCGACGTAGTCGGCGCGAATCGGCAACTCCCGATGACCTCGGTCGATCAGCACGGCGAGCTCGATCTCCGCGGGCCGGCCGTAGTGGATCAGCGCGTCGAGGGCGGCGCGGATGGAGCGGCCCGTGAACAACACATCGTCAACGAGCACGATCACGGCGCCGTCAATGTCCTCAGGGATTCTTGAGGGCTGCATCCGCGCATGCGGGCGCTGGGCGAGATCGTCGCGGTAGAGCGAGATATCGATCGCGCCAACGGGAATCCGTCGACCATCGATGCCTTCGATCCTGACTGCCAGCCGTTCCGCCAGCGGAACGCCCCGCGTGCGCATGCCAACCAGCATGAGCGGCTGCGGATCGGGATGTCGCTCCACGATCTCGTGCGCGACCCGTGTGATGGCCCGGTTCATGGCGGCGGCGTCCATTGAGGCCATCATGCCTCGCGCTCCTGACATGAAAAAACCAGCGGCGAGCGCTGGTTTTGCAGCTGATACCCATGTACGTCAGGAGTGGGCAGGAGCTCTGGATACATCTGGTTGACCTTCCCGGCCTCGCGGGACCGGATTAAAGTCCAACTGGGGTTCTGCCGAGCTTACATCTCCAAATCCAGCCTCACTATCACTCCCGACACCATCCCACACGATCCACGGCTGACCTGTGGATCGTGGATCGTCCGAACAGGTTGCTCAGACGGCCTCGTCGGGACGGCGCTGCATGTCGGGCGGCAGAAGATTGGGAATCCCGTCCTCGATCGGATAGCGGAAATTGATCCGTTCCGAGAAGAGCGCTCCTTCGATCACGTCGCCATGTTCGTCTTCGCGCGTGACCTCCAGCGTGAGCGGCTCCCGGGTGATGGGACAGACCAGCTGATCGACCAGTTCTTTTCTCATGTCTCACCCCGCTTCGGCTGCTAGTGCGCGTACAGAGGACTGCGGGCATACTGCAATACTGTACGCCAACTCGTACGACCGTCCGGCGCGTTCACGCCGGGATCACGCGCATTCCAGGAGAGCGGAGCAGTCAACCATGGCCGAAGTCAAGTCGCCGATGGCCGGCACCATTTTCGAGTTGATCGCCGCCGTCGGCGATGCGGTCGAGGAGGGCGACGAACTGGTCATCCTCGAGTCGATGAAGATGGAGATTCCGGTCGAAGCGCCCGGCGACGGCACGGTCGCCGAGATTCACATTGCCCAGGGCGACCAGGTCCAGGAAGGCGACCTGCTCGTCACGATCGGCGACTAGTCAGCCGGACCCATTGCATCCGCCATGTTCCAACGAGTTCTGATCGCCAACCGCGGCGAGATCGCCGCTCGGGTGTCGCGCACCTGCCGACGACTCGGGATCGAGTCGCACGCGGTCTACTCCGTCGCCGACGCCGACGCGCTGCATGTGCGCGAGGCGGATGGCGCCACGCATATCGGCGCGGCGCCGGTCGCGGAGTCCTACATCAACGTCGAGGCAGTGCTCGACGCGGCCGTCGAAGCCGGCTGCGACGCGGTGCATCCCGGCTATGGTCTGCTCTCGGAGAACGGTCACTTCGCCCAGGCCTGCGACGAGCGAGGGATCACGTTCATTGGTCCGGACGCCGCGCACATGGAGCTGATGGGGAACAAGAACCAGGCTCGGGCGACGATGCGCGAACTGAACATGCCAGTGATTCCCGGCTCCGCCGCCACTGTCGCCGACGAGGACGCGGAAGCGGAGGCAGAGAGGGTTGGCTACCCGCTCCTGATCAAAGCTTCATACGGCGGCGGCGGGATCGGCATGGCGACGGTCAAGCGGCCGAACCAGTTCAGTCGTTCACTGCGCCGAGCACGCTCGTCGGCGCTGCGAGCCTTTGGTTCGGACGAGGTCTACCTGGAACGATTGCTGGTTGAGCCCCATCACATCGAACTGCAAGTCTTCGGCGACGGCCAGGGCAATGCGGCGATCCTCGGCGACCGCGAATGCAGCGTGCAGCGGCGTCACCAGAAGGTCATCGAGGAAGCGCCGGTGCCCGCGCCGCATCTGACGGACGAACTGCGCGGCAGACTCTATGGCCAGGTGCGCAGCGCCGTTGCCGGGCTGAACTACCGCAATGCGGGCACGGTTGAGTGCCTGCTCGATGCATCGGGCGAGATCTTCTTCCTCGAGATGAACACGCGCCTGCAGGTCGAGCATCCCGTGACCGAGATGGTGACGGGACTCGATCTGGTGGAGTGGCAGATCAGAATCGCCGCCGGCGAGCCGCTGACGGAGTTGCCGGGCTACGGCGATCCGCCGCCGATCTCCGGACACGCCATCGAAACGCGGATCTACGCCGAGGATCCGGAGACGCTGCTACCTAGCCCCGGCTCGATTGATCTACTCGAGGTGCCGGACCAGCCGTGGCTGCGACTGGACGCCGGCGTCGCTTCTGGCGACGAGGTCTCGCACTTCTACGACCCGCTGATGGCCAAGCTGATTGTTCACGGCGACGACAGGGAGCAGGCGCTGGAACGACTGCGGATCGCGCTCGACGGCTCGCGGATCGAAGGGCTGAAACACAACATCCCCTTCCTCCAGCGAGTGCTCGACGCCCAGCCATTCATCGACGGCAACTACGACGTCACCCTGACCGACGGCCTGCTCAAGGCGTAGGCTACTTGTCCCGGCGTACAGTGCTGGCATACCGGCACAACCCAACTCCGTCATACCCGCGCTTGCCGCGGGTATCTCGCCGATTTGAGCACGCCGGCCATCCCCCAACGCTGCGAGATTGCCGCGGCAAGCGCGGCAATGACGGTGGAGTTTTGAGAGGCGTAAAGCAATGAAACTCGGCATCTTCAACATGGGGACCGGCGTCTCCGATCCTGGGTCGCTGCGCAGGATCGCGGAGTCGGCTGAAGCGTCCGGTCTGGAGTCGCTCTGGTGCGGCGAACACGTCGTGCTGCCCAAGCCCCGCGTCGCGCCGTCGCCGGCCGATCCGGAGCATCACTTCCTGCATCCCTCGGTCGTGCTCGGCTACCTCGCCGCCTGCACCGAGACCCTGAAGCTGGGCACGGGCATCGTTCTGATCGCACAGCGCAACCCGCTGGTCCTGGCCAAGGAGTTCGCGTCGGTCGATGTGGTCTCGAACGGTCGGGCGATCCTCGGGATTGGCGCGGGCTATCTGCAACCGGAGTTTGATGCGATCGGCGCGCCCTTCCGTGAGCGTGGCCGGCGCACGGACGAGGCGATCGACGCCATGCGTGCGCTCTGGAACGAAGACGATCCCAGCTTCGACGGTGACTTCTGGCAGTTCAGCGGAATCGATGCTCATCCCCGGCCGACCAGTCCCGGCGGCGTGCCGATTCACATCGGCGGGCACTCCGATGCGGCGCTCAAGCGAGCTGCCGAGCGCGGACAGGGATGGTACGGATGGATGCAGGACCCGGAGCAGACGGCCGACTATGTGCGCAGGCTGAACGAGCTATCGGAGCAGGTCGGTCGTCCAGATGCGATGGGGGAGTTGGAGATCACGATCACTCCGCCGGCGCGTCTCACCGCTGAAGCAATCGAGCAGTACGCCGAGGCGGGAGCGCATCGTCTGGTCTCGCTGGCGACGCCGAACGAGCGCAGCATGCTCCATGCGGTCGAGCACCTGGGATCGTTGGCGGGTTAGTTATTCGCCGAGGTACATGAGGGCGCTTTCGGAGACGCGCTCGACGTCGGCCCAGGAGTACCAGGGCGGGGCGTCGCCGATTTCCGACCAGATCCGGTGGATGACGGCCAGCTTGTACATCTGGTGCAGCATCCAGTAGCGCAGGTCGTGGGCGTCTCGCCCGGACCGCTCGAAGGCGGGCGCGGCGAGCGGATGATCCTCGGGCGGGGCATTGAGTCCCTTGAGCGAGGCGAGGGCCGTGATCAGGCCCCAGTCGGAGAGCGGATCGCCGAGATTCGCCTGTTCCCAGTCGACCACGCCGGCAATCGAGCCGTCTTCGCCGACCAGGTAGTTGAACACGTTGATGTCGCCGTGGCAGAGCCGGGCCTCCGGGCTGTCGGGCAAGTGCTGATTCAGGATCGCGCCGATTTCGGCAATCAGGTGCACATGATGGCAGTTGAAGGCGACGGCTCTCGCCCGCACCGCGTCGAGATCTCGCAGCGCTGATTCATGACCGGCCGGAGGCGGGTCGAGGAATTCGAGACCATACTGACGCCAGTCGAGCGAGTGAATGGCTTGAACCATCGTTCGGTAGTTGTGGGTCACGGCCGGCGTCATCGGGGCCATGCCCATGTGCGGATACGGCATCCAGGACAGCACCACGTAGGGCGCGCCGAGGGGTGAGTCGGCACCCTGTTCGCCAAGGACTTCCGGCACCGGAATCGGCGACGCCTCGAGGCAGCGCATCACCCGAGCCTCGCGGCGGACGTCGTAAGGCTGAAAGATGCCGACCTTTCGCTCCAGCCGCAGTACCACGGGCAGGTCGTCGTCTCGCCCGATCTGCCACGTCAGGTTGGAGACCCCGCCGTCCAGGCGCTCGGCCCAGACCGCTTGTCCACCGACTCCACAGGACTGCAGCGCCTCGGTCGCCAGCGCGGGCGTCAACTCGATTTCCATGGGTTCAGCCGGTCTGCGAGATGGAATAGGTGACCCGGGCCTTGGCGATCAGTTTGCCCTGATCGCTGCGCAGGTCGACGTCGCCGACGGCGAGGGTGCGGCCTTTCTTGATCACGTTCGATTCGACCCGCACCTTCGAGCCGACTGCCGGTCGCAGGTAGGAGATGTTCAGCTCGGACGTGCCCTGCATTTGCTCGCCGACGCGGCAGGTCGAGAGCACTGCGGCGACGACGCCGATGTCGGCGAGGGAGGCGAGCACGCCGCCATGGACGCCGCCTCTGGCGCCGCCGGCGGTGGTTGCAGTGATCGGCATTTCCAGGACCGTGCGGCCGCGGGAGATCTCGGTGAAGCGCTCGCCGAAGATCGAATTGGTCCCGTAGCGAGACTTGATTTCGGGCAGGGGAACCAGCCACCGGATGTCGTCGGGCATACCGCGGAGTCTAAGGGCAGACCTGGCGGAGTCCTATTGGGACAACAAACGGTCCGTCGGCTCGGCGTACATGGCGGCGATCTGGTCGGGGTCCCAGCCTCGGAGGACGATCAGGGCTCCGGTGGCTGAGGAGTGCTTGTAGAGCTGGTGGAGGGTCCAGTAGTGGAGGTCGTCCTCGCTGCGGCCGTAGCGGCGCAGCGCTTCGGTCATGACTTGCCGCGCGCCCGCTGAGAGGTCGAGGTTGCCGAGCAGGTCTTCGGCGGCGAGCCGGCCCCAGTCGGACAGGGGATCGCCGAGGTGGGTCTGTTCCCAGTCGAGCACAGCGGCCACGCGCGGGGGGTCTCCTGGATGCAGGATGACGTTGCCGAAGTTGACGTCGCCGTGGACGAGCATTGGCGCGGGACTGTCCGGAACGCGGCCGTCGAGCGCTTTGCGCAGGCGCTTGATGTGGGGCAGGTCGGCGACGCCGAACGAGTGCAAGCGCTGCAGGATCTCGGCCCGTTCGCGGATCGCGGGTCCCGATTCGGGCGGTTCCGGCAACCAGTCGAGTCCGGCCGCTCGCCAGTCGAGGGTGTGAATCTGGCGAAGGGTCTCGCAATAGGCGCGGGCGGCGTCGGCCTGGAGTTGGCCTCGGATCAGCACATCGCCGTCGATCCACTCGATGACGATGGCGGCGCGGCCCGTCAACTCCGGGTCCTCGAGATCCGATGAGACGCCGAGCACCTCAGGCACGGGAATGCCGGCCCGGGCGAGTTGCTGGAGGAGTCTGGCCTCCACCGGGAGGTCGTAGGGCGGGAGGATGCCCCGGGATGGCTCGATCCTGAGCACGACCGGCGGCGCACCCTCGCGTTCGACACGCCAGCTCTCGTGAGACTGACCCTTGAGCCGCTCCACGGCGCGGACGACGCCCTCGACACCGCAGGCCGATAACGCGGCCTGAGCACGACGCAGTTGCACTCGTTCTGATTGGGACTCGTCACTCACCGCAGCGTCCGCCACCCGACCCGCCTGTACTCGGCTGCAGCTGTCCGCCTAGCCCTGGCGCTGCTTGTTGCGCGGATTTCTCTTGTTGATGATGTAGACACGGCCCTTGCGACGCACGATCTGGTCGTCGCGGGAGCGCTTCTTGACTGAGGCTCTGACCTTCATGAGGGCTCCGATTGCTGCTCTGGGAAGATCGTAACACGCGGCGGGGACGACCGACGCTGACGAGTCTGTTGCAGACGTATCACGGACTTGTCGCTATCCTCGAATGGATCGACGGACGAGGCTTCAACTGCATATGCCCTTGAGCCCATCGGATAGCGACCGCGGATTGGTTGCCGGCGGACTGGTTGCTGGCGCGCAGCTGCTCGACCGACACGAGGATGTCGCAGCACTTGCCGACCGTATTCGCGACGACGGCATCATGGGCCTCGACACGGAGTTTGTCGGCGAACGCACCTATCAGCCGCAACTCTGCCTCCTGCAGGTGTCGACGCGCGACGAGATCTACCTGATCGATCCGCTCTCCGAGCACATTCAGAAAGCGCCCGATCAGCCGATCTGGGACGCGATGGCCAGCCCGTCGGTGCGCACGGTCGTGCATTCGTTGGACCATGAGGCGCAGTTCTGCCTGCAGCGCACGGGCAAGACACCGGGCGACCTGTTCGACGTGCAGCTCGCGGCGGCGTTCAGCGGCCACTACTACCCGATTGCCTACGACAAGCTGGTCGGACGCGAGCTGCGCCGCGGGGTGGGACCGTCGCAGTCGCGGACGAACTGGCTGCAGCGGCCGTTGACGTCGGCGCAGTGCCGCTACGCGGCCGACGATGTGCGCTGGTTAATCCGGCTGCACGACCGCTTCCTCAGTCGGATGAGCGACGATCCGCAACAGCGGCGGGTTGACTGGCTGCGAGAGGAGACCGAGGCGCGGCTGAGCCGGCTCAGCACGCGCGAGACCGACCGCTGGCGGCGCCTCTCGGGCGCGAACAAGCTGTCGCCCCGCTCGCTGGCGGCGCTGCGCGAGCTCTCATCCTGGCGCGAGTCGGAGGCGAACACGCGGAACGTTCCCTTCCGGCGGGTCGCGTCGGACGGTCTGCTGGTGGCGATTGCCTCGAGTCGGCCGACGTCGGCGGCGGAGCTGTCGAGCGTTCGAGGGATCAAGCAAATCAAGCAGGAGCACCTGCCGGACGTGCTCGGCGCGGTCGCAGCAGCGCTGGCGATTCCTGAGGACGAACTGCCGGCCCGCCCCGCGCGGCATCACGGCGGGAAGCCGTCGCGGATGGTGGTGCTGTTCCTCGAGTCGGTGCTGGCGGCGGCCTGCGCGCGGCATCAGATCGATTCGGAACTGGTCGGCACCAGTTCGCAACTGCGGGCGCTGGTCTCGTGGAACGAGAACGGTCGGCCGGCAGGGCTGACCCCGCAGCTGCTCAAGGGCTGGCGCGGCGAGGTCTGCGCCGAACCGCTGCTCGACGCGCTGGAGGGCCGAATCAGCCTGCGGATCAACGACCCGCTGTCGGCCAATCCACTGGCGGTGGGCGGCCTGCCGACGTCTGGGTAGTGCTGGCCGGTTGGATCGGCCGTCTCGACGCTCGAGGGATTCAAGCAGGAGTTGAGGGCCCTCACCCTAACCCTCTCCCTCAGGGAGAGGGGATGGGAAAGGGGTGAATTCTGGTCGATTTCTTCTGATCTCCTGTCCTGGACTGAGGATCGTGCGTTCTGGCGTCCGGGAGAGTCCGGATTTGTCCAGATTTGTCCAGATTGTGCCAGTTTTGGCTGGTTTTGAGCAGGATATGTGCGGCTGAGAGCAGGGATGTGCTGGTGGGAGCCGGATTTTGCGCCGATCATGGCGGGCGCCTTTCGGGGAAGATACGGTCATATGTTCTTATGGTAGGCAGATTCGGCGCCCCGGAGTGAGTCGGCTGCGTCAGTGGCGGGGTGATCGAGGTGGCGGGGTCGCGCTAAGATGTCGATGGCGATGCCCGGTAGCTCAATTGGTAGAGCGGGCGGCTGTTAACCGCTAGGTTGCGGGTTCAAGTCCTGCCCGGGCAGCCACTGTTCGACTCAACGTACGCAAGTGAGAGCCTCAATCTGCCTCAAGTACGGCGAGAAATCGAGAAGCGCCGTCGAATATGCCGTATATGGGTTGAGTGCTCCAGGTGCACTCACGTATCCTGAGGGAAACTCAAGCACGGTTGAACGTCCGTCCTCCACGTCATCCCTGAGCCAGCCGATGAACTCCACCGGATCATGCACAACATCGTGTCGACCGGGCCTCCTTAGCAATTCTTTGTTCGTGGACAACCTACCCGAGGCGTCCCAATTGTTGTTCACCTTCCAAGATACTCGTTGCCCGCTTATGCGCACATAGGAATCACTGCCTTGTTGCGCGGATATCGACGCAGCACTATAGGAACTCCACCCACCGCTCTCTAAGTCGATCAGGCCGACATCGACGTTCAGCTCCCCACCTTCTCCGCAGCCCACCTCCACAACTAAGTGATTGTACCAGCTGCTACCCTCATATCCTCTGGTAGTAAAGATCCGGACTGACTCGTCGCCAATGCATGCAAAGATCTCGTCGTATGCAAGGCCAGAGGACCCCCTAGGAGAGTGGCAATCGTCTTCGATTCTGTACACTTCAGCAGGTCTGTTCCAACCATCCCTATCGTGCTCTCCCCAGCTGTGTATGGGCACGTCCAGCTTCACCACGCTAGAAGAGTACCATCTGTTCGGCCTCGCGCTGACCGGAAGAAATCGTGTATCCGGGAAGACCATATCACTCCATCGATTTCCGGAACCAAGCTGCAAACCGAACTCGATACGATCATCATCGTGCCTGAAGGCATTGATGTATGTATCTTCATAGCCATTCAAAGCAATCGGCGTGGAGGCAAGCCACTTGCCTGCCGGCGCGCTAGTGTTCAGAAATCTACCTCTGGGCAAGATTCTCTCGCTCCACGCCTCGTTCGTCCTCAGTTGCAACGCAAACTCCACCCGCCCACTCTCGTGCTTGTACGCCTGGATGCGCGCGACCGTTCCTTCCTGTTCCTGAGTCGCAATGAGCCCTGAGGGCACGACAATAGCTGAGAGCAGAGCTACGACGAGTCCAAGTTTCAACACGTGGGTCCCCTTCCGGCGACGGGATTCACTGTCGCCACACAGAGGTGTTTCCGCACCACATGCTCGGAAGGGGACACGCAGACAGTGCCTCCCGACGTTGACAAATGGTCACGAATAACCACCTCTGTTTGGCAATCTGTGGCATAGGGCAAGAAATCCGACTGGTGATTTGCCGGACCGAGGTGACTACTGCTCCGCCACTCAGCGACCGGCACGCCTGCGGAGTTTCAGCTGTTAGGGACGCGCCAGTTCTTCAAGGCACTGCCTGGGATCGACTTCGATACGCCTCTCGGACGGGACGTGACAAGAAGTTGCTTACCCCTCTCTCTCGTGATTGTGACAGCGCGGCTCTTATCCGAGCCTATGTCATCTAGGCCGTAAACCTCCCGCAATTGGTCTGGGGTGAGAAGGCAAACCTCAGTTGAATGAGCCGTGCTCATGTTACCGGAACTACAAACCAGTGCAACATGGCACCGCTCGGTCTGGAGATAGCTCAGCG
The DNA here is from genome assembly GCA_028875225.1 of Chloroflexota bacterium. Lineage (GTDB taxonomy): Bacteria > Chloroflexota > Dehalococcoidia > Bin125 > Bin125 > Bin125. The sequence continues at coordinate 24,452 of JAPPFB010000012.1, forward strand.
CTTCTCTATTGAACTGAAATGTCCAAGATTGTCGATTGTTGGAAGTTCTCTTGTTGCGTGGTGTCCTGTAGACCACGTGAATCGTTTCCTTATCGTCGATCCTGTAGGTAGAGGCGTTCTTGTCCAAGTCGGTCTCTATCATCCTTAGTGCAGGGCGTTGGCCTCCTCGCACGATCTGTGCAAGCACAGCGCCATGAATCAGCTCTTTTGTTGTGATCGACATCCGGCTGTCCTCTCGTTGGGCGCAACAGGGAGTTGCGAGATTCCGGGATTGTATACAGCAATCCTCACGGCAGGGTCAAGCCTCCATCTCTAGTGAAGATGCGGAGTGTCTTCTGTGCATAACAGTCGGTCGATTGTTAAATCGCGAAGGTATAGATACAAGAGGCGTATGTTGGCTGCCGAGCCAGGATTCGAACCTGAACTGAGGGATCCAAAGTCCCTAGTGCTACCGTTACACTACTCGGCAAGTGGAGATGAGCTTGGTACCGAGGGCCGGACTCGAACCGGCACGGGCTTTACGCCCAATGGTTTTTGAGACCATCGCGTCTACCATTCCGCCACCTCGGCACGCTTCCATCAGACTATCAGGACTCCCGGAGGCCGTCGCTGTCGTCGCCGCTGCGGTGGGCCTGGATTGGGTTCAGCTTGCGAAAGCGGACCAGGCGGATGCGGCGCTGGTCGGACTCGGCGACGGTCCAGCGGTAGCCGTGGAGGTCGATTGACTCCTCGGCCTGGGGGATGCGGCGGAAGCGTTGCAGGAGCATGCCGGCGACGGTTTCCGCCTCCTCGTCGGAGAAGTCGAGCTCCAGTTCGGCGCCGAGGTCGGTCAGGCCGCGGCGGCCCTCGACGAACTGTTCGCCGGCGATGCTGACCGGGACCGGTTCGGAACCGGCCCGTGTCTCGCTGCGGATGTTGCCGACGACCAGCTCGAGGATGTCCTCGAGCGTGACCATTCCGGTCGTCGCACCGAACTCGTCGATCAGCAGCATGAGCTGTTGGCCGGTGGTCTGCATTGCGGTCAGCACGCGCTGGACGGAGGCGCGTTCGGACTCAATCGGGGCCTCGCGCATCACCTCGCGCACGCGGTCCTCGCGCCGGCCGCGACCGAGCTCGGCGACGACGTCGGAGCCATGCAGGTAGCCGATGTAGTCGTCGGCCGAACCGAAGCGGACGGGCAGACGCAGGAATCCCGCTTCGCCGAAGGCGCGTCCGGCCTCCTCCAGCGTGGCGGCGGAGTCGATCGAGTAGATCTGCGGGCGCGGCGTCATGATCCGGCGGATCTGCGTCTCGCCCAAGCGCAGCGCGCCGAGCAGGACCGACGTGTCCTGGCGCTCGAGTTCGCCTTCTTCGCGGGACTGCACAATCGCCGTGCGCAGCTCGCCCAGCGACAGGGCGGAGTGGGCCTCCTCCTCGCCGCCGACGATGCGCAACCAGATTCGCGACAGCCAGTCGAGGGCGGCCACGGCGGGGGCAATCAGCCGTGACCACCAGATCAGAGGTAGCGAGTAGTAGCGGGCAACTGTCATGTTGTGGTGCAGGGCGACTGACTTGGGTCCGATCTCGCCGAAGATGACGAGCAGGACAGTGACCGTGACGGTCGCCACGACGATGCTCAGGCCGCCGCTGCCGCCGACCAGTTCCTGCGCGATCACCGCGCCGACGGTTGCGGCGCCGGTGTTGACGAGGTTGTTGCCCACGAGGATCGAGGCGAGCAGGCGTCGGGGCTCGGCGAGCAGGCGAGCGGCGCGGTCGGCGCCGGGCAGCCGGCGGCGCCGTTCGTGCTCGAGTCGAACGCCCTCGATCGACAGGTAGGCCGTTTCGGAGCTGGAAAAAAACGCCGACAGCGCCAGCAGCCCTGCCAGCAGCACGAAATACTCAATCACGGAGGGACTCCCTGCACGTTCCGTCGCACAACGGACAGTGCCGCCCCCGAAACCGCCGGGGGCCATGAATCCCTACGCTACTCTTCTGGCATGGTTGCACCGACCGAACCACTCAGCATCAGCAATGCGGCGGACATCCTGAATGTTGACGCCGATGCGCTCCTGGACGAAATCCGTCAAGCAGCGGCCGAAGCCGAGCGTCCCTCGGCGCGGGATTGAACGATTCCCGGACCGGCGCTCAGTGTGAGCGTCTTCGTCAACGGCAAGCTGGCAGTCTGCGAGCGGGACCAGCCCGGCTCCGACGACTGGCGGGTCCAGTTCAAGTGATCAACGGCATGAGGCCGCACTATCGGTCGGTCGTGTTCGACCTCGACGGCACGCTGGCGGACACGGAGCCGCTGGTGTTGGGCTGCATGCTGGAGACGATCAACGCGCACGGCCACGCGGTCGACGAGGAGTTGCTGCTCAAGTACATCGGGCCGCCGCTGCCGATCATGCTGCACAACATGCTGGGTCTCGACCTGGAGCAGGCGCAGCCGATTTACATGGACTACCTGCGCCGCTACGAGGACGTCTACATGCCTCAGACTCGCCCCTTGCCGGGCGCGGAGTCGTTGCTGGACGCGCTCGGCGAGGCGAACGTGCCGCTGGCGGTCGTCACGAACAAGCGTGAGGACGCCGGTCGCAAGACGGTCGCGCTGTTGGAATGGACGGAGCGGTTCGAGACGATCATCGGGGCCGACACGGCCAGCGACCCGAAGCCTCATCCGGCGCCGCTGCTGCATGCGCTGGAGATCCTCGAGGGCGAGCCGGAGTCGGCCGTGATGGTCGGCGATACGGAGTCGGACATGGGAGCGGGGCGGAACGCGGGGTTTGCCGGCGTGATCGGGATTATCGGGGTCAGGGACGAGGAGTATCTGCGTCGGTTTGGGGCGACACACACGGCGGGAGATCTTGCGGGCGTTCAGAAGTTGCTCTTCGAGGCCTAGCCACCGATGCCCCGCGCTCAGACGCGGGGTCCAGAGCTCGGACCTGGGCTCGAGTAGGCCGTTTGAATTGCTACGGACATTGAGGTTGGGCTGCCCGCTAGCTATGTGAGAGCCGGGTATCGCCCATTTCTCAGATCGTACCTGGGTGCGCTGGGCCCCGCGTCGGAGCGCGGGGCATCGGAGCATGAGTGCCCGGGCAGAGGCTTCAGGCGGTCCCTTCCGACTACTGGTTGAAGACAGGTTCTCGTTTTTCCAGGAAAGCGGTGACGGCTTCGGCGTGTGAGGGGAGGCGGCGGGATTCGCGGTCTCGGGCGCCCTCTCGTTCCATCACGCGATCGAGGTTTGGCTCGGTGACGTTGTCGTTGAGCAGCGTCTTGATCTTGCGCACGACAGCCGTGGGATTGTTGGCGTACTCCTCGGCCTTGGCCAGGGCGGTCGCGAAGAGATCTTCCTTTGGCACGACCGCTGAGACGAGACCGATTCGGTAGGCCTCGTCGGCGGGGACCATGCGTCCGGAGAGGCAGATGTCGGTGGCGTGGCCAAGGCCGACCAGTTGCGCGAGAAGGCGGGTGGAACCGAGCTCGGGCACGAGGCCGACCTTGACGAAGCGGATCGAGAGCCTGGTGTCCTCGGCGGCGTAGCGGACGTCGCAGGGCAGCGCCAGGGTCAGGCCAACGCCGACCGCGTAACCGTGGATCGCCGCGATGACCGGCTTCGACTCGCGGATCAGCCTGGTCCAGTTGGTGCCGACGCGCATCCCGCGATCGCGGTTCTGGGCCTCGGGGTCATCGGCCAGGCGTTGGTTGAAGCCCTGCAAGTCGGCGCCGGCGCAGAAGGCGCGGCCTTCGCCCGCGATCACGATGGCCCCGATGCCGTCGTCGTCGTTCCAGGCCTGAATCTGTTCGGCCATCTCCGACGCCATCTGGTCGGTCCAGGCGTTCAGCTTCTCGGGACGATTGAGCCGGATCACTCCGACGCGGCCGACGGTTTCGGTGAGGATTTGCTCATAGGTCATCGCGCAACGCCATCTTCCGTTGTGTGCTCTGATGGGCCAAGTCTATATGTCGCAGGGAACATCAACGGTTGAGTCGGCCGACCTGAGGCGAGCGACATCCCTAGGCTCCAATGCATGAGCCGCACCGTTGAACTGCGAGACGCCGACGGCCTGGAGATCACGACCCGCTCCGGAGCGCTCGTGGTAATCGCCGAGGACGGGCGCGTCGACATCGAAGTCGATGGTCTTGAGGAGCGAGCGAAGCGCCGGCAGATCTGGCGTGAGAAGGGTCGCCTGCACATTCGCTCCGGCAGCGGCAGCAACGCATTGACGGTGAAGTGCCCGCCGGGCACCGACATCGGCGCCGGCAGCGACTCGGGCAGGGTCGAACTGCGCGGCGATTTCGGCGACGTCAAGCTCAAGAGCAGTAGCAGCACGATCAGCGTCGAGAGCGCCCGCAGCGCCGAGGCGAAGACGCGCGACGGCAAAATCAACATCGCCCAGATCCACGGCCGCGCGTCAGCCGGGACCATTTCCGGCGCGATCGAGGTGGTTCAGGCGCGCAGCGCGCGAGCGGCGACCGTCAGCGGCAAGATCAAGATGCGACGAGTCGTCGGATCGGCGGAGGCGATGAGCGTGAGCGGCAACATCGACATCAAGTCGGAGGGTGCGGGCGACATCAGCGCGGCGACGGTATCGGGCGCGATCAAGGTGCGCATCCCCGAGCACCGCGCCCCCGAGATCAAGTGCCACCGCAAGTCCGGCAGCCTCGATGTGGATTGCACCGAGGGCAAGGACCTGCGGATCACGGTGGCCACGGTCTCGGGCAAGATCAAGGTCGGCACGCACTAGTCCTGGATATCGCGCAACACGGCCTGGACGACGACCGGGCAGACTCGAGCAGACAGATCAGCGACCAGCCTTCGATGACCGATTCAGCCCGTGCCGCCGCGCCGACCAACTCGATCGAAGGCGCGGTCGTCTTCACCGACATCGTCAGCTTTACCGAGTTCAACGCGGTGGAGGGCGACGAAGCCGCGAATGAATTGCTCTCGGCCCAGGAAATGATCGTCAACCAGTTCCTGCCCGCCGGTTCCTGGCTGGTCAAGGAACTGGGCGACGGGCTGATGCTCTGGTTTCCCGACGCCGACGCGGCGGTCGCCACCTGTCTTCGGCTGATGCAGCGCTTCGAGGAGTACTCCCTTGAGACTCTGCAGCCGCTGTGGGTCCGGATGGGGATCCACTGGGGCCGACAGACGCGCAGGCGGGCCGATCTGATCGGTCACGACGTCAATCTGGCGGCGAGGATCGCCAACGAGGCGGGCGCCACCGAACTGTTGCTGTCCGAGGCCACGCTGGCCGAGGTGCACGATGCGTCAGTCGCCGAGTTCGAAGAGCTCGGTCCCGTGATCATGAAGGGCATTCCCGACCCGGTGCGCCTGTTCCGCGCCGTCGCTCGTTAGCAAAAGGGAAGCTCGGTTCGCCAACGCCCTACCCTGCCTGAGTGAGTTCCTTCTCCGGCCTCAACGGCGTTGATGAACGGCCGCGCTGGCGGCGCAACATTCGTCTCTATCCGTTGTTCTACTTCTGCCACGATCTGCAGTTCTGGATGCCGATCTGGATCATCTTTGCGACGGAGGATGTTGGTCTCACCTTTGCCCAACTGGGTGCGATTGGTCCGGCCTTCTATGTGATCATGTCGTTCGGACAGCCTCCGGCTGGCGCGATCGCGGATCGCTTCGGACGTGTTCGCACGATGCGCGTATCGGTGGCGATCTTCCTGATCTTCACTATCTGGTTCGCGCTCACCAACTCGTTCTGGATGGCCGGCGTGGCTTGGGCGTTGTGGGGTCTGGCCAATGTGTTGATCACCGGTTCGGATAGCGCCTTCCTGCACGACTCGCTCCAGGCGTTGGGCAGAGAACGCGACTTCGAACGGCTCGCCGGACGGGCATTCGCTGTGCGGTCGGTCGCGATGGTTCTGGCGACGATTGCCGGCGGGGTGATCGCCGGGCTGATCGGCGGCCAGGCAACCGTGCTCACGGGAACCATTGGAATCGCCCTGGCGCTGCTGATCACACTGGGATTTCGAGAACCGCCCCGACATGAACAGCGGAGCGGACAGGCAGGTCCGTCTTACCTGGAGCTGCTCAAGCAGACGCTCCGCCTCGCTGGCCGGACGCCAACGATCCGGTACTCGCTGATCTTCTCGGCGCTATTGATTGCAGCGTTGGTGCCGGAGTTCTACCTGTTGCAACCATTCCTTCGGGAACAGGGACTTGAAGTCGGGTGGGTCTTCTCAACGTTGCAGGCGCCGGCGCGGATTGCGACGGTGTTTGCAGCGGTGCTGGCATACTGGCTTGCGGTTCGCTTCGGGGTGGTACGCACTCTGGCCTCAATGCCGTTCTGGGTCGTGCTGGTGTATGTGGGGATTGCGTGGCTGGATCATCTCGGGGCGATTGCGTTATTCGTCATCCTCGGCCTGGCCCGAGGCGCGCAGATGCCGCTGATGGAGGGCTACCTCAATCGCCGGGTGCCGTCGCATCTGAGAGCGACGGCACTGTCGTTGAATCACATGGGCTGGGCGCTGATCATGCTGCCCTTCCTGCCGGTGTTCGGGAGCGTGGTCGATGCATACCCGCTCCCGACAGTCTTCCTGGGCCTGGCCGTGTTCTACGGACCGCTGCTGCTGATCTTCATGATCCTCTGGGTGCGGGCGGACCGGCGGGAAGGAAGCGGAGGCCTTCGGCTCCCGCCTGCGGTGCCGGCGCTACTCAGGGAAGTGCAGTGGAAGCGTCAGCACCGGTCTGAGGAACTGCCTCGACCGACTCATCTCGACTGAGAATCGAACGGAGCGAACGATGCCAGACCGACTTGCCGGCAAATCTGCGATCGTCACTGGCGCGGGTTCCCGCGCTGAGGGGATCGGCAACGGGCGGGCGACCGCGATCCTGTTTGCCCGTGAAGGGGCGAATCTGCTGCTCGTGGACCGAGACGAGGCGGCGGTCCAGGCGACGCTGGACATGATTCGCGCGGAAGGCAACGACGCGGCGATTGCGGTCGCCGACGTGACCTCGACCGAGGACTGTGCGCGGATCGTGGCCGACGCGGTCAGCCGATATGGGAAGCTCGATGTGCTCCACAACAACGTCGGGATAGGCGGACGGGGGACGGTCGAGGAGGTATCGGAGGTTGAGTGGGAGCATGTCCAGCGAGTCAACGTGACCTCGATGATGCTGACCTGCAAGCACGCGGTTCCGGCGCTGCGCGAGAGCGGCGGCGGGGCGATCACGAATGTGTCGTCGATCGCCGCGTTGCGGCCTCGCGGTCTGACGGCGTACAGCGTGAGCAAGGCGGCGGTGGCGACGCTGACGCAGGCGCTGGCGGTCGACCATGGTCGCGACCGGATCCGGGCGAACTGCATCATGCCCGGTCCGGTGTACACACCGATGGTCTATGCGGCGGGGATGCCGGACGAGCTGCGTGAGCGGCGCAAGAATGCCAGCCTGCTCAAGCAGGAGGGCGAGCCCTGGGACATCGCCTGGGCGGCGGTGTACCTCGCCAGCGACGAGGCGAAGTACGTGACCGGCGTGATTCTGCCCGTTGACGGCGGCGTGACGGTCCGAGGGCCGGATCGCTAGCTACTCGTCTGCCGAGCCACCATTTTGGCCGCCATCTTCATCGTTGGTGGGAAGCTCATAGACGGCGGCCGAGCCGGCGTCGAGGCCGCCCGCATCAGTGTCGGCCAGCCAGGCGCCGACGACGGCGGTGGTTTCATGGATCTCGGTGACCCAGCCGAACTCGGCCCGCTCACCGGCCTCAACGGCGTCGACGGGGCCGAGCACGCCGACCTCGAGCCACTGGTCGTCGGTCAGCTCGAATGCGTAGGCCGCGCCGCTGCGATAGGTGCCGGTCTCGGGGTGGGCCCGATGGGGCGCGCCGATGACCATGAAGTCGCCCTGGATATCGACCGAGTAGCCGAACCAGTCGCCGGGTTGCATGTCCGAGGCTTCGAGTTTGGCGTGGAAGTCCCAGAGGTTGTCCAGCTTCCAGACGTAGGTGGCGCCGGCGCTCCAGAACGGATCGTCGTGGTCGTAGGCGCCGGCCGCGAGCCAGGGCTGGTGCAGCGCGACCTGCGAACCAAGCCGGTCGTGGGCGATACCGTCGGCGGCGACCAGCTTGCCGGCAAAATTCCATTCCTCGCCGTAGTAGTGCCAGACGTAGACCGCGCCGGCGTCCTCGGCGATGGTGTCGTCGCCGGGCGCGCCGACTGCCAGGACGTTGCCCTGCAGTTCGATGTCCCGGCCGAACATCATGCGCTCGCTTGCCTCTGCGGGCTGCAGCACCGCTTCGGCTCGCCAGAGTCCTTTGTGCTGCGTGAAGATGGTCACTGATCCGGTCTGCATGCCGAACAGTGGGTCTTCCCAGGCTGACACCGCGATCCGCTCGCCGGAGATGGCGACGCTCCAGCCGAACGACGCGCCCGAATTCGGCGTCTGCGGGAGCAGCGTGCCCGTACGCGTCCACTCGCCGTTGACGTTCTCGTAGACATACGCGACGCCGGAATCGTCGATTCGGCTGCCGTCCTCACGCAGTCCGTCCTCATATGGCGCGCCGATGACGATTCGTCCGTTGTCGATCGCGAGCCAGCGACCGAACCAGCCGAGCGGGTCGGGGAAGGGCGGCAACAGGTAAGCGGTCTCGATCCACTCGCCGTCGATCCGCTCGAAGATGAACACCGCGCCGGTGTCCTCGCCGAGTTCGTCGTGGTACGGCGCGCCGACGGCGATGACGTCGCCCTCGATCACTGCGGACCAGCCGTACTCGTCGCTCTCGGCGGGGACGCTGGGCTCCAGGGCGACGCCCTCGGCCAGCCACTGACGCACCGGCGGCACCGGGGTGATTGGTTGGTCGTCTTGCCCGTCGTCCTCCTCGCCGTACGGATCGGCTGCGCCGTAGCTCTGTGTCTGTTGCTGCGATTTCTGTTGATCGCGTTGCATGGCATCGGCTGCCGACGACCGGGGCTGATCTTCTTGCTGCTGATCCGGGGTCCCTGTGGTCTGGACGTCCTGTGGTTGTTCCTCCTCGGCGTCACTTTCCGAGGCCGCAGGCTCCTGCGACGGATCGTCCTGTTCCTGAATCTGCTCTTGCTGACGTTGAGTTTGCGACTGCTCGTCTTGCGAGACTTCGTCCGTGCAGGCGACCAACGCGAACAGCGGCAGCGCCAGGAGCAACCACGCGGTCAGCCACACGGCAGGTGGTGCCCCGCGTGGGGACAGCATCAGACGCAGGGGCATAGGAGGAAGCCTGCCAATCATCGATCATGACGCCCGGCCACGTCAGAGTCTCAACGACGCAGCCCACCCCGCACTACGCATCAGCCTATCGAGGATTTGCAATCCGGGGTTAACGGCGGTAATCGGGCTGGCGCTTCTCGCGGAATGCCGCCTGTGCTTCAGCGGCGTCGGGGCCGGACATGGTTGCCTCTTCCATCGACAGCGAGAGCGGCAGGACGAGATTGGAGACGTGCTTGATCCACTTGTTGATCGGCACCTTGGATGCGGAGATGGCAGCCAGCGGGCCATTCGACAACCGCTCGGCCAGGGCCAGCGCCGTGGGCATCAGATCGTCGTCCTCGACGACATCCTGGACCAGTCCGAGTTCCCTGGCCTGCTCGGCGCGAATGTGCTCACCGGTCATGAGGAAGTACTTGGCCCGCGAGGGCCCGACCAGCATCGGCCAGATCACGCCGCCGCCGTCGCCGGCGCCGATGCCCATATTGACGTGGGTGTCTCCGAGGACGCCGGAGCGTCCGATATAGACGACGTCGGCCATCAGCGCGACCGTGGCGCCCAGACCGAGGGCGTAGCCATTGACGGCGCAGACCACTGGCTTCTCGCAGTCGAGCCAGTTGTCGACGATCAGACGGGCTTCATTCATCCGATTCAGATAGCGGCCGCCCATCGGCTCGTCGCGATCGGCGGAGAAGTCGCCGCCGGCGCAAAATGCGCGTCCGGCGCCGGTGAGCACCAGGACGCGGACCTCATGGTCGCGGTTGGCGTCGACGGGCAGCGCCGCCAACTCGCGGTGCATCGCCGAGTTGACGGCGTTGAGCTTCTCCGGCCGGTTCAGCGTGGCGACGGTCACGCCGTCGGAACGCTTGTCGATGTCGATGGTGGTGTAGGCGTCGGGGTTGAGGGTCATTGGTCACTCCAGGTGCAGCTCAAGCGTGTACAGACTAGCGACCGATGGCTGTCGAATTTGACTTGCCTGACGATGGTTTCAGGTGTTCGGCGAGACCTTTTTTCTGGGCGGGACAACGACCGCAACGGACGCGATGTCCTGCAAAACACTAGAGATCGTGGACTCTGAGGGTTCAACAATTTTCAGGTTTTTTCGGATTTTTTCGGGCCTCTTCGGGCGTCGAGAGGTTCCGATATGTTCGGTGCTGTTCGGATCCGTTCGCGGCTGTTGGCGTCGAAGCAGGTTGAGGTAGGCATTGAGAGTGACTCCGACAACTTCACACGCACTGGCGTTCTGATTGTATCGGGTGAAGCAGCGCGGTGCGGATCCGGGCTGAAGCGTTGGGGTCTTGTGGTTGACGATCTCGCTTGAGGCGGTTGTTGAGGGCAGGCGTCGATATGAGCCGGGGTTGACCTCCTGCTCCGGTTCGACGTTCGAGGCCTGGGCCCCGCATCAAGTGCGGGGCATCGGGACGGGAGTGCGGGGGATCGGGGCGGGAGTGCGGGGCATCGGGATGGGAGTGCGGTGCTTCGGAGCGGGAGTGCGGGGCATCGGGACGGGAGTGCGGGGGATCGGAGCAGGGTTGTGGAAGCGGGCGGTGTTTAGTAGTTGAGTTGGTTGGCGAGGTCGTGGAAGTCGGTGGCGACGATGTCGAAGGAGGGATCGGGGGTGAGGTCGACGGGAAAGTTGGGTCCGGCTTCGTCCGGGCGGGGGACGAAGGCTGTGCGCATACCGGTCTGGGCGGCGGCGAGCAGGTCGCCCTGGTGGGCGGCGACCATCATCACCTCGTGTGATTCGCAGCCGAGCAGTTCCGCTGCTCGCTGGTAACACTGCGGCTCGGGTTTGAACGCTCCGGTGATCTGGGCGGAGAGGACACAGTCCCAGGGCAGACCACCGAACTTGGCCATGTTGACTAGCAGATCGACGTTGCCGTTCGAGAGCGTGGAGACGACGAAGCGCGAGCGCAATCGCTGCAATCCGCCGGGCGAGTCGATCCATGGATGGAGTCGGTGCCAGGCGCGGTTCAACTCCTCGACTTCCGCTTCGTCTGCCTCGATGCCCAACTCATCAAGCAGGATCTTGACCATGCGCAGGTGGAGCTGATCGGCGGTCTGGAAGGGCAGTTCGCCGTCCCTCACCAGGCGCATGCCGCCGGCGTAGCCCTCGCGGCGCCAACGGTCGGTAAACATTCCGGCATCGGCCTCGACGCCGTGGCGGGTGAGAAATGCGGCGACCTCGGCGGTGACCGAGGAGCGCCAGTCGACGACGGTGCCGAAGACATCGAAGGTCAGAGCCTTGACGCTGTTGAGATCAGTCATAGAGCCCTCGCCCTCGCCCCCCGCCTTCGCGGGGGCAGGCTCTCTCCCAGGGGGAGAGGAGATCAGAGAATCTGGCTGAGGAACAGCTTGGTGCGATCCTCGCGCGGGTTGGTGAAAAAGTGTTCGGGCGTGCCCTGTTCGACCAACGCTCCCTCGTCGAAGAAGACGAGCCGGTCGGCGACCTCGCGGGCGAAGCCCATCTCGTGGGTGACGACGATCATGGTCATGCCGGACTCGGCCAGCTCCTGCATCACGTCGAGCACTTCCTTGATCATCTCAGGATCGAGGGCCGAAGTCGGCTCGTCGAACAGCATGATCTTGGGCTGCATTGCCAGGGCTCGCGCGATCGCGACGCGCTGCTGCTGACCGCCGGAGAGCTGGGAGGGGAACTTGTCGGCCTGTTCGGGGATACCGACACGCTCGAGCAGCTGCATGGCCAGCTGCTCGGCCTCGAGCTTGGGCATGTGCCGCACTTTCTGCGGGCCAAGGGTGATGTTGCTGAGCACGGACAGGTGCGGGAAGAGATTGAACTGCTGGAAGACCATCCCGACTTCCTCGCGAATCGCCGCCATCGCGCGGACGTCTTCATTGAGTTCGATGCCGTCGATCACGATTCGTCCGGCGTCGTGTTCTTCCAACCGGTTGAGGCAGCGAATGTAGGTCGATTTGCCGGATCCGGAGGGTCCGAGAATGACGACGATCTCATGCTCCTTGATGCGCAAGGAGACATCGTCGAGGGCCTGGAAATCGCCGAACCACTTGTCGACGTGTTCGGTGATGATCATGTCCTTCGAACCGGCCAGTCGAGGCGAGAAGACCTCGGCGTCGCCGTTCGCTTCCGCTGTTGCGGAGGATGCCGCCTTGGGTCCTGCCGACTCGGCAATGATTTCCGCCGGCGATAGTTCGTCTGGCATTGCGCGTCCTTCGACCTTCGTCATCCTGCTGCGATGCTAATGGTACTCAGGCCGGAACGCGACGTGGTCCCGATGTGAAACAGCAGGATTTCTGATAGCGTCTGCGACCGATGCCCAAAGTCAGGAAGGCCATCGAAGTCGTTGAGGCGGACGGCTGGTACTTCGTGCGTCAGCGAGGAAGTCATCGGCATTACAAACACCCGACAAAGCGGGGCACCGTGACGATTGCCGGACGGCCCTCAATAGATCTGAAGATCAAGACCTGGAGAGGTATTCTGGACCAAGCTGGTCTCAAGGAAGAGGATGTCCGATGAAGTACGTTGTGGTGTTTGAACAGGCCCCTAACAATTGGTGCGCATTCGTACCGGACTTGCCAGGTTGCGTCGCGGCTGCCGACACCTTCGAGGAGACGAAGGAGATGATCCGCGAAGCGATCGAGTTCCACATTGAGAGTTACGTAGAGGACGACGAGGCGCTGCCGGCGCATACCTGCGTGGACGCCGCCGTGGTCGAGGTCAACGTTCCCGAGGGCGCCCGGTTCGCTGAGCCCGAGTACCCGCTAATGGAGCCTGAGGCGAGTCAGGCAGCTGAGGTGGCCGACTGAGGAACTAGCGCTCTCCGACTCCCTGGGCGCGCTCGACTCGTTGGGAGATTCGGGACATGGCGAAGGCGACAATCCAGAAGATGACGGCGACGAAGACGTAGGCCTCGATCCGGTCGGGCGTGAACTCGAATTGTGCGATCGCCGAGTCGGCGTTGCCCTTCAACTCGCGCAGAGGCAGAATCACGGTCACCAACGTGGTGTCTTTCCAGATGGAGATAGCCTGGCCGACCATGGGCGGAATCGAGATGCGCAGCGCCTGAGGCATGATGATCAGGCGGGTGCGCTGCAGCTCCGTGAGACCGACGGCCTGCGCCGCCTCGTATTGTCCGCGCGGCAGCGCCTGCAGCGCGCCGCGAATGTACTCGGCCATGTAGGCGCCGGTGAATACGGCCATCACGACCATGGCGCGAATGATCAGGTCGCCGCCGATCACGTCGTCGAGGATGAAGAGGGCCACAAAGAGCCAACCGAGCAAGGGCGCGCCGCGCACGATCTCGATGTAGGCCGTGCAGGTCAGTGAGATCGATCGCAGCCGCGAGGCGCGACCCAGCGCCAGCGGGATGCCCAGCACGATGCCGCCGACGATCCCGACCGGCGCGAGGATGAGGTTCAGGACGAATCCGTCGAGGTGACGCGGGCCCACCTCACCGCCGACGAGCAGGATGATCAGGACGAGCGGCAGCGAAACCGCCAATAGCCCGCCGACCACTCGTTGCTGGAAGGTCCGGAGCGTCGATGTCTCGCGCGGCATCCAGATGGTCACCGCGTAGCCCAGGTACATGCACCCAATGGCGATCAGGAAGTAGACCGTCGACCAGATGGCCGCACCTCCGTGGGCCATAAGGAAGATCACGAAGCCGCCGACCAGAAGGACGAACAGGTGGTCGCGCCGGCCGAACGACGACCAGGTGCCGTAGGCGGCGCCGATCAGGGCAAAGACGACGGCGATGCTGACCCAGAGTCGCCAGGCTTCTTCATGGGGGAAGCCACCGGCGAACAGCAGCCAGCGGTTGTGCGTGATGACTTCCCAGTTCGCGCCGAAGAAGACGAAAATCACGATTCCAACGACGATCGCTCCCATGATCCCAGCGGCGATCAGGGTCAGCAGCGTGCCTCCGGTCGAGGGGAACAGATTCTTGCGCACCCACTCGCGCACGCGAACCGAACGCGGACGTCGCGCGCGCTCACGATGGGGCGGTAGCACAATCCGGCGCTGGTCTGCGCCGGGAGCCGGAGGCAATGGACGCTGCTCGGGGCGTGGGATTGGCGGCTGTTCAGACATGGCGGGCCCCGCTCACACCCCGACCCGCGTGACGCGGGCGTTGATGAAGTTCATCACGGCAGAGATCACCAGTGAGATCAACATGTATGTGACGATGATGACAAAGAACATCTCCAGGGCGTGGCCGGCCTTGTTCTGGATGATTCCGGCGACGCGGAAGAGATCGTCGTACAGGACCGCATAGGCGAGTGACGAGTTCTTGTTGACGTTCAGGTACTGGTTGGTGATCGAGGGGATCATCTGGCGCAGCGCCTGAGGCAGGATGACCAGGGTCAGCCGTTGGTAGCCGGACAATCCGATCGCGTTGGCCGCTTCGGTCTGACCTGTCGGGAGCGCCTGGATGCTACCTCGAACGATCTCTGCGTTGAATGCGCCGGTGTACAGCGTGAGGCCGATGGTTAGGGCCGCAAACTCAGGCCTGATGACCATGCCTTCGAGGTATCGCGTGCCCTCGATGTAGGGGCGGTCGATGCTGACCGGCAGGCCCAGCACGATGAAGGTGACCAGCGCACCGACGGCGAAGATGCCGAAGGCCCAGCGATTGGCGAACTGCGGCTGTCCTGTTTCTCGTTCCCGGTTCTGACGCGAGCGACGGATGGTCATCGCGACTGTGCCGATTGCGAGCAGGAGCGCCACCCAGACGCCGACGAACCAGTCCGGGACTCCCCAGAGGCCATCGCTGGGTACGGGCCACGGGATCGCCAGTCCGCGGTTGGAGATAAAGGCAAAGTCGCCAATGTTGACGACCTCCTGGATGATTGGCGCGCCGACGAGGAAGATGGCGTAGACCAACACGACCTGCACGAGCAGCGGCGTGTTGCGGAAGATCTCGACGTAGAGCATCGCCAGTCGGGCCACCAGCCAGTTCGAGGACAGGCGCGAGACACCAACCAGGACGCCGACCAGCGTCGAGAGCAGAATGGCGACGAACACCACTCGCAGCGACGACCAGACCCCGACGAGGTACATCGTGATCCGATTCTCGGTGACGCCGTCAATGTCGGTGAGCCACTGATTGCCGACTTTGAACGCGGCCGGCTCGTCGAGGAACCCGAAGCCGAACTCGCGCAGATTCAAGGCGTCGTAGACGTACCAGAACACGAGCCCGGTGACGGCGACGTACAGACCCTGTTGCAGCAAGCGGCGAAACCCACGCCGATAGAACAGCGGAACGCCGTCCGAGGGCGGCGGTCCGCCGGCGGAGGGCGATGGAGGCGCGGGCGCTTGCGCAGACATCAGGTGCTATTCACAATCCGAGTCGGCATTCGGTTTCGCCACAGGTTAACCGAGACGCCCAACCTATTGGCCCCTGCATCAATTGACAACAGAAAACGCGCATAGCAAGAGGGCCGCCCCAGCGGGCGGCCCCTTGCTCGATTGACCTGACGGTATCGATTTAGCGGTACGGCAGGGCGTACATGATGCCGCCCTCACCGGGACCACAGTCAACGGCCTCGCTGGGCAGCGGCCGCGCGAGCGCGTTGAGGGTGCAGTCGCGCTCGATCGCGTCGCCGATCTCTCGGTCGTAGATCTCGCCGTAGTTGCCGACTGCGGCGATCGCGCGCTGGATGAACTGCGCGTCAACCACATCGAAGCCGAGCGTTGCGACTTCACCGTCACCGAACGGGACGCCCAACAGTCGAGCGACCTCGGTGTTCGGCGGGTCGGCAGCCATCGCCGCCACGTTCGCCTGGGTGATACCGATTTCCTCGGCGCGGATCAGACCGTGAACGACCCAGTTGACGACGTCTTTCCAGTCGCTGTCGTAGTCGCGCACGCCAGGAGCCAGCGGCTCCTTGGAGATGATCTGCGGGAGGATCTTGTAGTCATCGGCGTCGTCGCGGACGACAATGCGCGAGGCGAGGTCGGAAGCGTCAGCGGTCAGCACGTCGCAGCGGCCCTCGAAGAAGGCGGCGGCCACGTCCTGGCTCAGACCACCGGTCGGCTCGTAGTCGAGACCGATGTCGGTGAAGTGGTCGGCCACGTTCTGCTCGGTGGTCGTACCGGTCTGCACACAGATGCTGGCGTTGGCCATGTCGCTGGTCGAGTCGATACCCGAGTCCTTGCGGACGGCGAATCCCTGGCCGGTGTAGAAGGTGGTCTGCGCGAAGTCCACGTCCAGTTCCATGTCACGGGAGCTGGTGATGGTCGTCGTGCGGATCAGGATGTCGATCTGGCCGTCGGCGAGCAACTCGAATCGAGTCGAGGCGTCGGAGGCGTCAACGTACTCAACGGCGTCGGCGTCCTTGAGCACTGCGGCTGCGATGGCCTTGCAGAACTCGATGTCGAAGCCGGTCACGTTGCCCTGATCATCTCGGAATCCGAAGAGCGGCTGGGTCTGCTTTACCCCGCATTTGAGGGTGCCGCGATCCTGGACGAGCTGGATGGTGTTGCCGCGAGGCTCGCCGGAGTCCTGCGCTCTGGGAGCGGCGCGCTGCTGCTCCTGCTGCTGTTCCGCCGCAGGCTGGTCCTGCTGCTCCATCTGTTGCTGTTGTTGTTCCGTCGCTTGCGCCTGCTGATCGTCTTCATCCGACGTACAGGCGCCAATCACGGCGCCGGCAACCAACGCTGCGCCGGCAAACAGCATGGCGCTGACGAGCCGACGTCCTCTCAAACTTGGCAATCTCATGGCAACCAGGTCCTTTCAATGCCTTCCGAATGCTCGCCCGAAGGCCGCTGTGCTAATCGCGGATTATACACACATTTGCACGGCGGTTTGCACGGTGATGAGCGCGCTGCGCGCCTTCGCCTCCGTTACAGGAGTTTCGACTCCGGTACCTCGAAGTTGAACAGTCTGGCCCCATTGAGTCCGAGGATCTTGGCGCGTTCCTCGTCGCTCAAATCGCCCATCGTGCGTTCGATCGCCGCCGCCGAGTGCGGCCAGGAGCCCTCGTGATGCGGATAGTCGTTGGCCCAGAGCAGGTTGTCGACCAGGTCATACTTGCGCGCCAGGTCGATGCCGGGCCCGTCGTCCTGGAACGAACCGAAGCAGTGGGCTCGGTAGTAGTCCGAGGGCAGGCCCTCGAGCTTGGGGAACGCCCACATGTGGTGCTTGTGGTAGGCCTCGTCCATCGCCGTGAGCGCCCACGGGATCCAGCCGATTCCGGCCTCAATGGTTCCCGCTCGCAAACCCGGGAAGC
Source organism: Chloroflexota bacterium (assembly GCA_028875225.1). GTDB lineage: Bacteria > Chloroflexota > Dehalococcoidia > Bin125 > Bin125 > Bin125. The sequence goes on from JAPPFB010000012.1 coordinate 41,823, forward strand.
GCTGGAAGACGCCCGAAGCGCACATGTTGATGATCGGTTCCATGGTCATCGCCAGCGAATGGAAGACGTAGTTGGTCACCGCGCCGCCGTTGCCGCGCGCGCCGCGCGGGTCGCGTCCGGTTGAGACGTGGAAGGTAATCGGCAGGCCGGTTTCCTCGACCGCCGCCCAGAGCGGGTCGAACTCCGGCAGGTTGTAGTTGCGGGAATCCTCGCCCGTCGGTCCCCAGACCGGCTTGGCCGGGAAGGAGAAGCCGCGGAAACCGCGCTCGGCCGAGCGCTGAATCTCGGCGATCGCGCCGGGAATGTCGCCGGTGGCGACGCAGGCCAGCGGTGACGAGCGGTCGTAGGTGTCGCCGAAGGTCTCCCAGGCCCAGTCGTTCCAGGCGCTGCACATCGCGTTGGCAAAGACCGGATCAGAGGTCGCCCACATCGAGAGGCCCTTGTTGGGGAAGATGATCTCGGCGTCGACGCCGTCACGGTCCATGTCGCGGACCCGCTCCTCGGGGAAGGCGTTGCCGTGCTTGTCACGGACCAGGTCTTCGCCGGCCAGTTTGAGGTCGCGGATCTTGGTCGGCCGGTGACCCTCGGTCACCTGCCAGCGAACGCCGTCCTCGTCGACCTCGATGCGGGGCAGCCGGTGGCGATATCGCTCCTCGACCCGTCGCTCCCAGAGATCGACGGGCTCATGCACGTGGCAGTCGGCCGAGACCATGAAGTACTTGTTCGGGTCTCCCGGCCGCGCCGTGCGGGTCCAACCCTCGACGCCGGGCGTCAGGGTGCGGTGTTCGGGAATCTCATACCCAACCGGGTCGGCCGAAGCTCGTTCAGCGGTAACCATGCGCAATTCCTTCCAGGCAGGGGCCAAGACTTGCCCTCAATCGTCAGTTGGTCAGAGTCTACCCGACTGCTCGAGCGCAGAGACAGAGGCGCACACGCCGCCCGCCTCCGGGCTGGCCGTCGAGACGCGTTCAGCGCGGCTGTTCGTAGGGGTGTCTTTTGTTCGACGCCAGCAGACGATTGAGGGCGGCCTTCTCAGATCGGCAATATCCGGACACGGCTTCGGTGGGTGTCGACGACGACCAAAGCCCCTGAGATCAAGTCGGCTTCGTGTTGCTCGAGCGCCGCCACTACCGGACCTACCATGGCCTCAGGTAACGCATCTTCATTGCGAACCTGCAGGACGCTGGGGCCACTTTCATGCGAGAGCGCGAGCATCGTGCCGAAGTCCAGATCGTGAGTAAACACGACGAGCTGTCGTGCCGCTGCCCATTCCATGATCTCCTGGTCGCTGGCCTTCGGGTCGCCAACTTCGGATCAGTGAATCGCTTGCCAGCCGTGCTGCTGGAGCGCCGGAACCCACTTTGGCGACAGGTTCATATCGACGAGCAGCCTTGGCCTCATGACGTGGGCAACGGTACCTCCCGCTCCTCCAGCCGCCACGCAGCGTAGGCCAGGGATTGGTCAATGTCCTCCGCTTCAAGATACGGATAGGCCTCAAGAATTTCTGATGCTGAGCGGCCAGCCGCCAGAAGGCCCACAACAGTGCCAACAGTCACCCGCATCCCGCGGATGCAAGCTTTACCGCCCATGACGGAAGGGTCCACGGTGATCCGGTCCATCGACATCATTGCGGTATCCCTCCGGTGGTGGCGACGCCTCCGAGATTCAGTGTACTCAGCGATGTTGTGGAACTGAGGCGGCTGGGAACGGTTCTCATCTCTCTCTGGCTCCACACAGGAATGCGATGCAGGGCTGCAAGTGTTTCGGCAATCGGCTATTGCTGCGAAAGATCCAATCGCGTATGCGGACCGGGATGGTCGTAGTCGAGGCTGATGGTCTCGATCAGGCCGTTGTCGGGCAGCGGGAGGTCGATGTATTCGGGATCCAGGCCTTCCGACGGCCAGAACCGCAGCCGCACGCCGACCGCCTCGTCCGGCGGCTCATGCGCCGTCTCGGCCGCGCCGCGGCCGGAGTGGAACCAGTCACCTTCGGTCTCGCCGTCGCCAACCAACCACGATCCAAACCAGGGCATCGGTTGACCGAAGTCGGAGGTTTGCTCGTGCCAGACGATCTTGAGGGTCGACATGGCCTACGTGTCCGTGAAGTTGGGCAGGCGCTTCTCGGAGAAGGCCTTCGGACCTTCGATCGAATCGTTCATACCCTGCAGATTCTGCTCGATCGCGGCGCCAAACTGTTGCGCCATCAAGGGCTCCATGTAGTAGCCCCGATACAGCGCCTGTTTCATGTTTCGCACTGCGCGCGGGGCCAGGTAGAGCATGCGCCGGGCGTAGGCGAGGGCCGTCTCCATCAGCAACTCCTGCGGCACCACGCGCTGGACCCAGCCGAGCTGGTGGCAGCGTTCGGCGTCGTACTGGGTGTCGCCCCAGAGCGTGAGCTCCATCGCCGATCCGAGTCCGATCTGGCGGGTGAGCGGGATCATCCATCCGGCCCCGCCCATGTTCCAGCGCGCCTCGGCGATGCCGACCTTCGCTTCCTCGGACATGATCCGGATGTCGCACTGCATTGCGAACATGAAGCCGCCGGCAACTGCCCAGCCGTTGATCGCGGCGATCGTCGGTTTCCACAGATTGAGCGCCTCCGACAGTGGCACGGCGCTCTTGCGCCGGTCGGGAACGTGGACCGGCGATGGTCGGCCCTCTCGCTCCGCCTCACGAGTCGCGGCCGTGTTGATCAGGTCGGCGCCGGCGCAGAACGCCCGTCCGGCGCCGGTCAAGACGGCGCAGCGGGCATTTGGGTCGTCGCGGTACTCGACGAACGCGTCGTACAACGCTTCGCCCAACCCGTCGCCGATCGAGTTCAGGCGATGGGGCCGATTCAGCGTGATCAGGTAGATCCCACCGTCCTCGAGCTTGTCGACCTTGACGACCGGGCCAAAGGTCTCTTGCGGGGTTGAGCGGTTGTGGATCGCCGGATCGTAGGTCTCGTACTGTTGCTCGGCCATCGTTCTGTCCTCAAGCCGTCGATAGATTCTGTGTCTGCCTGAGCGGTATTGCTCGGCATCCGCACGATAATCTACCGTCCGAATCCACTCGAAGAATCGGAGTCAAACCGCAATGACGGATCTGGGCAACGGACAATCTCCGATCGATATCAGCGATTGGCTCGCGTCCAACGATGCGGCGCCGGAGTTCGCCTACGGCTCCAATGCATCCAGGGTCGAGCGCGTCCAGGGTCTGCCGATGATCCACTTCCATTCGGGCAGTGAGGTGCGTCTTGGAGCGGACCGCTACCGGCTGCTCCAGCTCCATTGGCACACTCCAGCCGAACACACGACTGAGGCTGAGGAGTTCGATGCCGAGCTGCACTTCGTGCATATCAATGAACAGGACGATCTGTTGGTGGTCGGCGTCGTCTATCGACTCGGCAAGACGGACGAGAACCTGCAACAAATCATCGACCAGACGCCGCCAGCAGGAGCAGAGGACGGCAAAGTACCGTCGCTGTCCGCTGGCGGCCTCGCGCCACGGTCGGACGGCTTCTATCACTACACGGGTTCGCTCACCGCGGCGCCGTTCAGCGAGCCCGTCCAGTGGTACCTGGCCCGAACCGTGAGGACAGTGTCACAGCGACAGGTCGAGCAGTTGCAATCATTGACCGGCGGTCCCAACGCTCGCGCACTCCAGGATCGGAACGAGCGCCGGATCATCTGCGTTGGCTGCTCCGAGTAGCGACGAGCTGGCGCTACCATCGAGCCAGCTCAGCTCACTAGCGCGGACGACGAACATGCCTCCTCAGGTCAGCACATCTCTCGGCAAACTCCAGGGCGCGGAGGATGACGGCTGCCTCGTCTTTCGCGGGGTTCCCTTCGCTGAGCCCCCAATCGGTGAACTGCGCTGGCGGCCGCCCGAGCCGATTCAGCCATGGGACAGCGTGCGCGACGCGACCGAGTTCTCAGCCTCGGCGATGCAACGGCAGGTGGCCGGCGACGTCGGCGACCTGATCGGTATTCCTGCGCAGACGCAGTCCGAGGACTGCCTCTACCTCAACGTCTGGACGCCCGCCTGCGACGACCGCAAGCGTCCGGTGATGGTCTGGATCCACGGCGGCGGCAACACGGTCGGTTCCGGCACCCAGCCGCGCATCAATGGCCGCAAGCTGGCCATGACCGGCGATGTGGTTGTCGTGACGCTCAACTATCGTCTTGGCGTGTTCGGCTGGCTGCACGCGCCGATTCTCGGCGCCTACGGCAACGAAGGCCTGCTCGACCAGACCGCCGCGCTGTTCTGGGTCCGACGCGAGATCGAAGCCTTCGGCGGCGACCCGCAGAATGTGACCGTCTTCGGACAATCGGCCGGCGGATTCGATATCGCCCACCTGATGGCGATGCCGGCCGCGACCGGCGCCTTCGACAAGGCGATCCCCATGAGCGGTTCGCTGATCGACACGATCACCAAGGTCGAGGCGCGCGCCGTGGCCGAACGATTCCTGATGCGTTTCGGCGGCTGGGACGATCCGGAGCGAATGCGCGGCGTCAGCGCCGAAGATCTGCTCGACTACCAGGTCGAACTGACCGGCGGTGGATTTGGCGGCGCACGGTTCGGTCCGGTGGCCGACGGGTACTCGCTCGGTCTCGACGCCGCGGCCCGAATCGGCGCCGGCATCCAGACCCGCGGCATGCCGCTGATGATTGGTCACACCAAGGACGAGTTCAACCTCTTCACCGCCGCGGCCCAGGCGGAGCGCGCGATGACCGACAACGACCTGCTCGCCGCCGCCACCGCTCCGTTCGGCGGGATGCGCGCGGCGGAGGGGGTCGACCGCTATCAACGGGCTCGCGATGCCCGGGGCGAGGCGACCGACAACCACTCGGTCTGGAACGCGATCATGACCGACTCGATGTTCCGCATCCCGGCCGTCCGGACGGCGGAGGCTCAGGGCCGGCACACGCCCGAGGTCTGGAGCTACCGATTCGACTACCCGTCGCCAGCGCATGACGGCAAGCTCGGCAGTTGTCACTCGCTGGACATCCCCTTCGTCTGGGGCACCTACGAGGCCGAAAACATGAAACGGTTCTGCGGCGAGTCCTCGCCCGAGCTGGCTGCATTGTCCGAGACGATGATGCGGACCTACCTCGCCTTCGCGAAGACGGGCAACCCAAACAACGAGCATCTCCCCGAATGGCCGACGTACAACCCGGCCGACCGCGCCGTGATGACCCTCAACCACGACTGCGAAGTCGTCAACGCCCCCGGAGACGAAGAGCGAGACTTCTGGGCCTCGTTAGCGCCGAGGGAGCTGTCGCGGGTGGGTGGCTAGACGCTGAAGAGTTCAACACCAGATCCGGATGCGACCCGAAGCAGATCTCTGTCAAGCGTCGCCAAGGGAGGACCCGTTCGCAGAGCCAACTCTAGATAGACCGCGTCGTACAGGGTCAGGCCATGCGAAGTGGCGAGGTCGAGAGATAGCTCAATGTCGGGTGAGTCATCCAGGTGGATTGGTAGACCGCTGAGCGAGCGGATCTGTTGTTTGGCGCGTCCAGGCTGCAACCGACCCCTTCGCTCGGCGAACAGGAGCGAATTCGCGACTTCGAAGTGCCAGTGTCGCGGAACGATCGCTCCCTCGCGATGAACCTGAGCTTGAACGGCCAACGAGCGATTGTCTTGTTCGTCTTCTAGCAACCAGCCAGTAGTGATCGACGCATCCAGAATGACCTCATTCACCGCTTGTGACCCTCGTGCCGCCAGGCAAGAATCTCCTCGCGCGTGGCATTCGTGGGCTCACCGTCTCTCAACTCCGCGACCCTCTCCAAGAAGAGGAGTGACTTTGAGTCCACGTCAGGCCGTTCGGTCGGCGGTGAGAACTGGGCGATGACGCGTCCTCCTTGGTGAATGAGAACGGTTTCTCCTCGCTCCACCTGCTCGAGCATCTGATCGAATCGGTGCCGCGCCACAATGGCAGGACAATATTTCACCAATTCGCAATGTTCGCCTTCTGATTCAGCCGCCATGCCGGTCATCCTTGCTCCGTTGGCAACAGCCTACCTTGGTTCTCTCACCAGTGTCGTCTCTGTCGTTAGGGGCGGTGACGGCTATAGCATGCTGACTGTCGACCGACATGAGTGCGGCGACTGCCCGGAAAGGCCATTCAACCATGAAAATCGAAACCGGATTCGGCGGCGGCTGGCTCGGTGGCATCCCTGAGCAAGTGAAAGCGCTCGAGGCCCGCGGCTTCGACTCCATCGTCGTGCCCGAAACCAAGCACAACTCGCTCTTCCACATGATGCTCGCGGCTGAGCACACCGAACGAGTGGAAATCTCCTCCTCGGTCACGATCGCCTTCCCGCGTACGCCGATGATCATGGCCCAGGCCGCCTGGGACATGCAGGAGCTGTCCAAGGGCCGGATCAACCTCGGACTGGGTAGCCAGGTCAAAGGACACAACGTGCGTCGTTTCGGCGGCACCTGGTCGCCGCCGGCCAAGCGCATGGAGGACTACATCAACATGATGCGAGCCGTCTGGCACTCCTGGCAGACCGGCGAGCGTCCCGAGTACATCTCCGACAACTACACCTACACGCTGATGACCCCGATGTTCGATCCGGGCCCGATTCCCTACGACCCGCCCAAGATCTCCTTGGCCAACGTCGGTCCGCTGATGGCCCAGGTCGCCGGCGCCTGCGCCGACGGTCTGCGCCCGCACGGATTCATGACCCACAAGGTGATGATGGAGACGGTCATCCCGAATGTGGAAAAGGGCGCCAAGCGCGCTGGCCGCACACTCGATGACATCGACCTCGGCGTGGGCGGATTCATGGCCTTCGGCGAAACCGAATCGGAGGTTGAGCAATCGATCGACGGCCTGCGCCGCGCGATCTCCTTCTACGGCTCGACCCGCTCATACCACCACATCTTCGAGGCGCATGGCTTCGACTCCCTGGGTATGCAGCTGCACGAGCTCTCGCTCAAGGGCGAATGGGACAAGATGGCCGACGCCGTCAACTTCGAGGTTGCGGCCGAGATGGCTCACGCCACCACCTGGGACGACCTGCCCAAGTACGTCAACAACAACCTCAGCTACGCCAGCCGGATCGGCCTGGGCCAGTACGTGCGTCAGGAACAGGAAGGTCGCAGCAGCTTCGGTTACCCCGGTTCCCGAGACGGTCACGCACCGCCAACCCTGACCGAAGAGCGCCTCACCTGGCTGATGGACGAGCTGCGGCCACTGGGCGCAAATCCGATAGTGGACTGATCGAGCAGAGCTCCCCCTCCGGGGGAGCTGCCGCGTAGCGGCTGAGGGGGCCCGCCCGTAGCGGTCGCGACAACCCTGAAGAGCCCCCACTGTCACTTCATGACACCTGCCCCTCTGGGGGAGGTGTGAGAGATGCACATGCCCGACCCCTACCAACAACTCATCGACGACCTCGTCGCCGAGCAGCAATATCTCGATGCACAGCTCGCCGACCTGCCCGACGATGTCTGGCAGAACGACACGCCCTGCCGAGGTTGGATGGTCCGCGATGTGATCGCCCATCTAGCGGAGGTCGACGAGTCCGCGACGGCTGTGGCCAGCGGCACACAACAGACAATGTCCGGCGGTGATCGATCCGAGGACGGCACGAGATCGGCCTTGCAGGACAGCTCACGCCACATGACGCGGACACAGCTGGTCGACTGGTGGCGCGCCGCTCGGAATCGAATGGAAACCGCCCTGCGAGCCCGCGATGGCCGTGATCGATTGCCCTGGGCCGGACCGCCGATGAGCGCGCGCTCCTTCGCCACGGCCCGCCTGATGGAATGCTGGTCACACGGCCTCGACGCCCTCGACGGCGCGGGCATCGAGCCGATCCACTCGGATCGACTCCAGCACATCGCCCATCTCGGCTTCATCACGAGGACCTTCGCCTATCAAACACGAGGCCTGGAGCCGAACACGGAACCGTTGAGAATTGATCTGGCTCTGCCGTCCGGCGCGAGTTGGTCGCGCGGTGACGAAGACGCTTCAAACGTCATTTCCGGCACCGCCGTCGACTTCTGCCGAGTCGCGACCCAGCGAATCCACTACCGGGACACCGACCTCACTTACACCCCCGGAGCCGCCGAGGAGTTCCTCCAGGTCGCCCAGACCTTCGCCGGCCCACCCGGAGAAGGCCGCCCGCAGCAGAGCAACTGACAGACTCGCGCTACCCTGCCGCTCATGCTGTCTCCCTACCGAGTCATCGACCTCACCGACGAGCGCGGCGTCCTCGCTGGACAGATGCTCGCCGACCTCGGCGCCGACGTGATCCAGGTCGAACCTCTGGCCGGATCGACCGGGCGCAGCATCGCGCCATTCTTCGCCGACCGTCCCGACCAGTCGATCTACTGGGCCGCCTACACGAGAGGAAAGAGCGGCATCACCTGCGATCTCAGCGACCCACGCGGACGCGACCTGCTCCTGCGCCTGCTCGAATCCGCGGACTTCCTCATCGAGTCGTCCGACGTCGGCGTAATGGCCGAGCTCGGGCTGGACTACGAGACCCTGCGCGACCGATTCCCGCGACTGATTTACACCTCGATCAGCGCTTTCGGCCAGACTGGCCCGAAGGCGCATTATGTCGGCTCCGATCTCGCCATCTGGGCCGCAGGCACGCCGCTGTTGATGAGCGGCGACGATGATCGCGCTCCCGTGCGGATCTCCCAGCCGCAGGCCTGGGGCCACGCCTCCGGCGACGCCGCCGGCGGCTCGATGCTGGCCCTGCATGCCCGTCACCAGACCGGACGCGGACAGCACGTCGATGTCTCGGCGCAGGTCTCGGCGGCGCAGGCGACGCTGGCCCAGGTGCTCGCCTACCAGCTGGGGGCGGCCGACCCCGAGCGCTACGGCGGCGGAGTCAAGATTCGCGGCCAGGCGATCCGCGGCACGGCCGACGTGGCCGACGGTTACATCGTGCTGCTCATGGGTCCGGGACCGGCGGTCGGGCACTTCGCCAACCACGCCGTCAAGTGGCTGGTCGACATCGGCGCGGCGGAACCGGAGCTGCTGGACGAAGATCTCGTCACCTACGCCGATCGTGTCGCAGCCGGCAAGGCGGACCCGGCGCTCTTCCCCCGCATCCAGGACATCATGCGCGCAGCCGTGGCGACCCGCACCAAGCAGGAAATGCTCGACATCTCGATCGAGTACGACTTGTTGCTCGCGCCCGTGCTCGACATCGTCGACCTCGGAGACAGCCCGCAACTCGATCATCGCGGCTTCTGGCAGGAGATTGAGCACGCCGATGGCCGCCGCGTCACCTATCCGGGACCGCCCCTGAACATCCTGGTCGATGGTCAACAACAGGGCATTTGTCGGCGTCCCCCGCCCGAGCTCGGCCAGCACAACGACGAAATCTACGGCGAACTGGGACTCAGCCCCGCCGAGATCGATCGCCTACGTTCGGAGGGCGCCATATGACGCTGCCCCAGGGCACGGGCCCGCTGGCCGGGGTGAACGTCCTCGACCTCAGTTGGATCGTGGCCGGACCGACCGTCGGTCGGGCGATGGCCGACTACGGCGCGACCGTCATCCGAGTGGAATCCCCGACCCGAATCGACACGGCTCGCGTCGTTGGCCCCTTCCACGCCGACGAACCCGGCGTCGAGAACTCCGGGCTCTACGGCAATGTCAACGCGGGCAAGTGGGGATTAACGCTCGATCTGCGCGTGCCCGAAGCGCAATCAATCTTCCGCCGCCTGGCCGTCTGGGCCGACATCGTCTGCGAGTCGTTTACCGCAGGCGTGCTCGCTCGCTGGCAGCTCGACTACGCCCACCTCCGCGAACTCAAGCCCGAGCTGATCATGCTCAGCAGCACCCTGCTCGGTCAGAACGGCCCCTACAACCAGGTCAGCGGATTCGGCAGCCAGGGCGCAGGCATGGCCGGGATCCAGGATCTCGCCGGCTGGCCCGACCGCGCGCCGGCCGGTCCCTTCGGGCCCTACACCGACTACCCGGCCCCGCGCTTCGCCCTGACCGCGCTGCTGGCCGCGCTCGACCATCGCAATCGCACCGGCGAAGGCGTCTTTATCGACCAAGCGCAAGCCGAAAGCAGCATGCAGCTGCTCGCTCCCGCCCTCATCGATTACAAGAACGGCGGACCGGCCCTCCAGCGCCGAGGCAACGACGATCCGCAGATGTACCCCCACGGCGTGTTTCCCTGCCTCGTGCCCGAAGGCCGCGAGGAATCCTGGGTCGCCATCGCCGTCGCCTCCGACGAACAATGGACTCGACTCGCCGAGTGGCTCGACGCAGACGCCTCGCTCTCACTCGATCAGCGCCGGCAACAGCAGCCGGAGATCGAGGCCGCCTTGAGCCATTGGACATCAAGCCGCTCGGCAGCGGAGGTCGAGGAAACCCTCCAGGCCGCCGGCATCGCCTCCCACCGCCTCGCAACCACCGAGGACGCCGCCAACGATCCGCAGCTCGCCCACCGCAACCACTTCCGCCGCCTGCCCCATTCCCTCCACGGCGAGACCGTCGTCGAAGGCCCGCGCTACATCCTCTCCGAGACGCCCATCGATCCCGCCCGACCCGCGCCGCAGTACGGCGAACACAACGAACTCATCCTGCGAGACGTGCTCGGGCTGAGCGACAGTGAAATCGGCGAGCTGGCGGCTTCAGGGGCTCTCAGTTAAGCCGAGCACGATCGAATCGAAGGCAGCCACAGACTCTGTTGCCCCGTGCTTGACACGGGGCCTAGAGCACGTCCATTGCTAGCCAGACGAAGCCATCATCGGCTCAGCTGCAGAGCGCAGACTTCCACTTCCATGTCTGGGGAAACGGCAAACATCACTCCCCGCGCTTTGTTTGCAGACTGGGCCCCGCGTCAAGCGCGGGGCGACGAAGGACTTGTGTGCACTAGATCTCGGCCGAAATCCATTCGGCGATTCGTTCGCCCATCATCATGCAGGTGAAGTTGGTGTTGGCTCTGACCAGCGTGGGCATGATCGAACCGTCGACGACCCTGAGATTCTCGACGCCGTGTACCCGGCCCTCGCTGTCGACGACGGCGCCCTCCGACGGATCGGCGCCCATGGGACAGGTGCAGGTCGGGTGGGCCATGCTGGTGGCCGTGGCGTGGATCCACTCGTCCAGCTTCTCGTCGTCGTCGACGGTCTCCTGATCGATGTCGATCGCGCCCTGATGGAACGAACTCATCTCGTCGGAGTGAGCCAGGTTCCAGGCAAGCCGTGCGCCTTCTCGCAGTCGCACCCGATCTCCCTCGTGTTCGTCAAACTTCAGGTCGATGTTCGGGTGTTGGGTGTAGTCCGCGCTCTGCAGGGTCACCGAGCCGAACGAGTTTGGCAGCTGCACCCCCGGCGCGATGCCCCAGACCCAGTCCGACTCCGGCGCCTGCTCATCTTCTCCGACCCAGGCGCCGAATCTCGCTTCCGGACCGATCAGAATGTGGCCGAGCAGGTAGACCTGCATGTCGTTGAACTCGCCCGTCTCCGACGTGTAGCGCAGCAGCGTCTGGGCCAGCGGACGATCCGGATCAACCGTGCCCGGCGTCGGCCAGAACAGCATCGGCGTCATCGGATGATCCATCAGGTGCTTGCCCACGCCGGGCAGGTCGACGACCGAGGGGATGCCCAGCTGCGCCAGCTCCCCGGCCGGCCCGACGCCGCTGCGCAGCAGAATCGCCGGACTCATGATCGCGCCTGCCGAGAGGATGATCTGCTGGCCGCGAACTTCTTGCAGCTCGCCGTCACACTCCACAGCCAGACCAACCGCCCGATTGCCCTCGAACAACACCCGGTCCACCAGGCAGTGTCCGCGCACGGTCAGATTGAGCCGATTGCGCGCCTGCGAAAGGAAGCCAAGGTTGGCCGACCAGCGGGTCATCTCTTGCGGCCCGTCGCGGTTCATCGCCAGCGGCGAGATTCCGGTCGACTCCGGATCATTCTGATCGTTGGTCTGCTCGAAGCCGTGCGCGACGCAGGCGTCGTAGAAACCTCGCTGCACCGCCTCCATCTCGTCGAGCGTCCAGCGACGCACCGGGATCGGTCCGCCCTGACCGTGGAAATCACCGCCCTCGTCCTTGTCGTCCTCGATCCCACGGAAGTAGGGCAGGCACTCCGACCAGGCCCAGCGCTCGTCGCCGGTCATCTCGGCCCAGACGTCATAGTCGCCGGGCGCGCCGCGGATCGCGACGCCGGTGTTGATCGCCGACGATCCGCCGACCAGCTTGCCCCGCGGCAACGGCGCGTCGCGCCCGGGCACGAATGTGGCGTTGAAGCCCCAGTCGTGATGGACGACCGACGGCTCGTGGATACTGTTCACGTCTCCGGGCAGCTCATCCAGCGACCGGTAGTCGGGACCGGCGTCGAGCAACAGGACCGAGCGCGAACGGTCCTCGCTCAATCGGGTTGCCAGCACAGCGCCCGACGATCCGGCGCCCACGATGATCACGTCATATTCCATCCTGCTCCTCCTCACTCGGTGGTCTCAACTGCGAGCCTGAGGGTAAGACATCGCCTGCTCCGGCCGGTCGACGTCCGTTGGCTCATCCGGAAGTCGAGGACGAGTCGCCAGGGCCAGCCAGACCAGACCGCTCGCCGTGCCGATGCCAGCGACCAGGAACGGCAGCGCCCAGCCATCGCTCAGGTCCCGCAGCGCACCGGTCAGCAAACTGCCGCCGGCCGAGTAGATCATCATCACCACCGAAGCCCAACCCATAATCTGGCCAATATTGGCCGGTCCAAAGTAATCGGCCCGCAAGGTGTTGATGTTGGGACCGCGACCACCCCAGGCCGTCCAGTGCAGAACGGCGCCCAGAATGATCATCGGGAACGAGTCGGCGATCGCCAGCACGACCGCCGCCGCAGTATGTCCGGCCAGACAGATCGCAATAATCACGCGCTTCGAGATCAGATCTCCCGCATAGCCGCCGATGAGCTGCGCCGCGATCTGGCAGACCGTGCCGATCACGATCGCGATCGCCGCGTGTCCCGCGCCCAGTCCCTCGATCTCGCCCACGCGTAGGACGAAGAAGCCGCTCACCGCCGCGACCATCAGCAGCGGCGACCCGTGAGCAAAGGCGAGCGCCCAGAACGAACGCGTGCGCAATGCCTCTCGAGCGGTGAAGTCACGTCGTTGCACAACAGCCGCGGCAGGCGCATCGGGCCGCGCGACGGTCGCCCTGCGGGCCGGCTCGGGCGATTCACCGCGATCTCCAGGTCGGACGATCAACGTCGCGATCAGTTGCCCCACGACCATCAGCAGAATGCCCGATCCGATTGACGTCGCGCGCCATCCGACGCCGTCGATCAGGAACGAGATCAGCGGCGCGAGAAAACTGCCGATCGCCAGGCCGGTCATCAGATAGCCCATCGCTCGCGCGCGGGTGCGCTGGAACCAGTGCACGACGGCCACGGTGAGCGTCATGAAGCCGCCGACGCCAGCCCCGATCGAGACGATGAAGTAGAAGATGAAGAACGTGGCCTGATTGTTGATGAAGCCGAACAGGATCAGTCCGATGGCCGTCGAGGCAATGCCAAGACGCATCATCATCCGAGGACCGTACCGGTCGATCGCCCAGCCCTGGACCGGTCCCAGCGCGCCCGACTCGATCCGCGTCATCGCCAGCGCCAGACCAAACAGCGTCGCCGACCACATGAACTCTTCCTGCAGCGCGGCAACGTAGAAGCCCGCCGCGTGCATCACCAGTCCGCCGAGCAGGATCTGTACCACGATCCCGCCGGAGACGATGTACCAGCCAAAGAACACGCGTCCGGTGGCGAAGCGGCGTACCACTCAGATCAACCTAGCGTGCGGCCGATCAGGGGCTGCCAGGCCGATTGGGACGAGAGACGGCAATCAGTTGCGCGGCGCCCGGCGCCAGATGCCTGGCCGCCGCCACCGCTTGCGCGAGTCGCGGTCGCGTGGCCATCGCCACCCAGAGCACGCCCGACCCCGCCCCGATGCCGACCACGAGGAAGCCGAGCATGAAGTCGCCGCTGACGTCCCTGAGCGTGCCGACGATCAGCGAACCGGCCACCATGAACAGCATCATCACTGTCGACGACCAGCCCATGATCTGGCCAAAGCTGGACGCGCCGAAGTAGTCGGCGCGGAGCGCCGTGATCAGCGGTCCGCGCGCACCCCACGCAAGGCCATTGACCACCGAACAGAGCAGCACCAGCAGGTAGCTGTCGGCGATCCCCAGCAACACTCCCGCTGCGCCGTGACCGAGCATGCAGAAGTACAGGATCAACCGCTTCGAGATGACGTCGCCCAGGTATCCCATCGTCAACTGGCCGACGAGCTGACAGGCGGACATCACCAGCCAGGCGACCCCGGCGTCGGCCGCCGAGAGGCCTTCAATCTCCTGCACACGCGTGGCGAAGTAGACCATCATGCCCGACACGACCATCAGCGGCGTGCCGTGCGCCAGCGCGAGCGCCCAGAAGGATCGTGTCCGCAGCGCTTCGCGGGCCGTGAAGTCGCGGTGCCGGTAGGCGTTCTCGGGCCGGGCGGCCCGGGACGCCGCCGATGTCCCATCGCCCGACCCCGCGACCGGTCCGCCGTCCGGCTCCATGCCCTTCTCTCGCGGGTGCCGAACAAACAGCGACGACAGCGCCAGTCCCACGACCATCAGCAACATGCCTGTACCGAGCGCGGTCCAGCGCCAGCCGACGGCATCGATCATCGTTCCGACCACCGGCGCAAAGAATCCGCCCAGGCCGAATCCCATAGCCATGAATCCCAGCGCACGGGAACGCAGCCGCTCGAACCAGGTGACGGTGACAACTGAGATCGTCATGAACCCGCCGACCGACGCCCCGATCGATATGAGGAAGTAGAACCCGATGAAGCTGCCCGGATCCCAGAGACGACTAAAGGCGATCATGCCGACCGCCGTCAGCGCGACGCCCCAGCGAATCATGGTTTTGGGGCTGAAGCGGTCGATCAGCCAACCCTGGATCGGTCCCAGCACGCCGCTTTCGACACGGGTCAGGGTGAAGGCGAAGGCGAACAGCGACGCCGACCAGAGGTACTCGGCCTTGAGCTCGGCCACGTAGAAGCTGAAGGAATGAAAGACCAGGCCGCCGATCAGCATGTTGATCACCATGCCGGCGGCGACGATGTACCAACCAAAGAAAATGTTGCGCGGATGCAGGCGCGAGGGCATTCACCCAGTATCAGGGATGGCCGGGTCGCTACCGATCGAGGCTGGCGCGCTGGGACGCGGATCGTGCCGACGGACTGCCGGCCGGCCGGTTGGGCCGGAACATGGCGATCGGTTGAGCCCGTTGCAACGGACCGCGGGCCGCCATCACCCGCACGCCCGGCAGACGCGGGCGGCCGGCCATCAGCACCCAGATCGCGCCGGTCAATGCGCCCAGGCCGAGCACGGTGAAGGGAATCCCGTAGCTTCCGGTCGCATCGAAGAGCACGGAGGAGAGGAACCCGCCGACGGTCATGAAGGTCGACATCACGATCGAGGACCAGCCCATGATCTGCCCAAAGTTCGATGCGCCGAAGTAGTCGGCCCGCAAGGCGGTGATCAACGGCGCGCGGGAACCCCACGCCAGTCCGTTGATGGTTGCAGCCAGCAGGATCATCTCGAAGGACGCGGCGAAGGCCAGCATGATCGCCGCCGCGCAGTGTCCGAACATCGCAGGCACCAGGAGCAGCCGCTTCGAGAAGCGATCGCCGAGATAGCCCATACCCAGCTGTCCGACCAGTTGGGCCACGTTCATCGCCGTGTAGGCGATCCCCGCGTGGGTCAGGTTGAGGCCCTCCACCTCGGTGACGAGCAATGTGAAGTGAACGAACACGCCCGAGACCACCAGCAGCGGCGCGCCGTGGGCCAGCGCCAATCCCCAGAACGCCCGGGTGCGCAGCGCCTCGCGGACGGTGAAGTCACGGTGACGATGTGGATTCGCGGGCGGTTGGGATCGAGACGCGCCCTCGGTAGACTCAACATTGCTTCCGCCGTCCTTGACCAGTCCACGATCTTCCGGTCGACGGACAAACAGCGTGGCAAGAATCTGCCCGACGCCGAACAACACAATGGCCGAGAGCAGCGCCGCGTTACGCCAGCCGATCTCCTGGATCATGATCCCCACCGGCAACGCCAGGAAGCCGCCCAGGGCAAAGCCGGTTGACATGTAACCCAGCGCGCGAGACCGCCTGCGCTCGAACCAGGTCACAACTGCGACTGAAACGGTCATAAAGCCGCCAACCGACGCCCCGATCGCCACGACGAAGTAGAAGGCGATGAACGTCCCCTGGCTCCAGAGCTGGGAGAACGCCAGCAACCCGATCGTGGTCGACGCGATGCCGATCCGCATCATCGTCTGCGGACCGAAACGGTCGATCAGCCATCCCTGGATGGGTCCCAGCACGCCGGATTCGATTCGGGTGATCATGAAGGCCAGGCCGAAGATCGTCGCCGGCCAGAGGAACTCGGCCTTGAGTTCGGCCACGTAGAAGTGAAAGGCGTGCATGATCAACCCGCCCATCAGCATGTTGATCACGATGCCGGCGGCGACGATGTACCAGCCGTAGAAGATCTTGCGGTCGGATCCGAAGAGCGCGGGCAGCACGCGGGGTCTTCCTCCTGAAGCCTCCCATGCCCGCTGAGCGCCGTCCGATGCCTGGTGACGCGCTGTCGGTCGGCTCGAATCGGTACAGGTGACCGCCAGTCACTCTATCCGCCGCACACCCGATGGTCTGCGCTCTGGCATACTGCCAGCCGATTGCCCAACACACTGCAACGCCGCAAGCGCTGCCTGGAAAGGAACCCAACGATGGCTACTCAGACCGGAACCCGCGCCGATGTCGACGCGATGGCGCAGCAACTCTCCAACTGGGGTCGCTGGGGACCCGACGACGAGCGCGGGGCGCTGAACTTCATCACGCCCGAAGTCTCTGCCGCGGCCGCGGCCCTGGTCTCGGATGGCGTGACCGTGAGCTGTGCCCTCGAACTGGCCAAGACGCCCGCCGCCGACAATCCCACCCCGGTGATGCATTTCATGACCGGCGCCGGCGACGTCAGCGACCAGGGCCGGCTGCGCGGCCTGGAAGCGACTGGCGACGGGTTCATGATCTCGCCGCACGGCATGGCCAACACGCACATCGACGCGCTTTGCCACATCCTCGACGACGGCAAGATGTACAACGGCTTTCCCGCCTCGGACGTGCTCTCCACCGGCGCCGAGCGAAACTCGATCATGGGCCTGGAACAGGGCATCTCCACCCGCGGAGTCCTGCTCGACATCGCCCGGGTGAAAGGCGTGGACTGGCTGGAGCTGGGCGAGGGAATCTCGGTGGCCGACCTCGAAGCAGCGGAGGCGGCACAGGGAGTCACCGTACGGTCGGGAGACATCCTGCTGATCCGCACCGGCCGCGACTCACGACGAGAGGCCGAGGGCGCCTGGCCGCCGTTCAGCGGTATGGCCGGTCTGCTGATGGAGACGTTGCCCTGGATCCGCGAGCGCGAAGTAGCCATTCTCGGCTGCGACGGCGTCTCGGACATGGTGCCGTCCAACATTGAGGACTCGCCGCTGCCGATTCACCACATCATCATCACCTACATGGGCGTCCACCTGATCGACAATGCCCGGCTCGGACCGCTGGGCGAGGCCTGCGCCGAGCGCAATCGCTGGGAGTTCCTGCTCACCATCGCGCCGCTACGCCTGGTCGGAGGGACGGCTTCGCCAATCAATCCGATTGCGATGTTCTGACCCGTTGGAGTTTGAAGAGGAATTCCATGACTGAGTCACTGCCGCTGAGCGGCGCCGTCGTGCTCGACCTGGCCGACGAACCGATGATCAGCGCCGGACGCTATCTCGCCGACTTGGGCGCGCGGGTTGTCCGGGTCGAGTCCGCCAACGGCGATCGGATTCGCCGGATTGGACCATGGGTCGACGGCGAACCTGGCAATGAGCGCGCGCTGCGGCATCTGCTCTACAACCAGGGCAAGGAATCGCTGGCCCTCGACCTCGACGCCGCTGAGTCATGGGACATTATCGAGCAGATCGCTTCACAGAGCGACGTCGTGATCGCGCCACTCGAGAAGTCCGCCCATGCTGAACGACTCGTCAGCCAGCTACACGAATCTGCACAGCGAGACGAAGGGCCGTCGATCATCGATGTCGTCTTTCGCCGCAACGATCCGTCGGAGCAGGTGACGGACCTGATCGCGATGGCGGCCGGCAGCCAGTTGGTCTGCAACGGCTTCCCCGACATCGCACCGGACTATCCCGCCGGCAAGCTGGGCTACAAGCAGTCGTCGAACCTCGCGGTCGCGGCCGCGGTCGCGTCGATCTTCCAACGCGCACGGGGCGGTCCCGCCGTCTCCTCCACGATCTCGCTGCAAGAGGCGGTGATCTCGACGATCATCCAGGCCGCCAATCCGAATCTCTACAACTGGCACGGGATGGTCGCCGAGCGGACGGGGACCGGCGGCCTCAGGTATCCGATCGTTGGCCGAGGTCCCGGATCATTCGAGTCGGGCGAGTTTGAGAGCGGCGAGATCGTCTTCATCGACACGCCGGGCGTGACGTTTGAAACCGCCGATGGGCTCTGGGTTACGTACCTGCAGTCGCCCACGAATCTGACCTGGCAGGCGTTCCCTGAGTGGTACGCGGAGGTGACCGGCGACGATCAACTGATCGGCGAGCCGTGGAGCGAACCGTCCTACCGAATCACGCACCAGGTCGAAATGCAGGAGTTCGTCACCCGATTCTGCAAGGCGCAGGAACGGGACGCCTTAATCGAGCGAGCGCAGCGAAACACTGATCTCGCGCTGCCGGTCCAGACCGGCCTGGACATCGCCGGCGATGAGCATCTGCACGAACGCGGCTTCTTCCCCCAGGTCGAGCATCCGGTTCTCAATCGAACTTTGCCGTTGCCACGGACTCCCTACCGTTCCAGCGGCCTCGAGACGACTCCTCATCCTGCGCCCGGCCTGGGAGAGCATTCGGCCGCCGTCCTGCGTGAGCTCGGCGGTTGCTCGGACAAGCAGATCATAGAGCTGATTGAGCTCGGCATCGTCAGAGGCGAACGACCCGCCCGCCAGGTTCCGACCGAGGCGCTTATGCGCTCACCGATTGCGATCGAACCGCGACCTCCTACCAGGCTGCCGCTCGAAGGCGTCCGCGTCCTCGACTTCTGCTGGATGGCAGCGGGCCCACTGATCACCGAGATGCTGGCCAACCTGGGCGCCGATGTGATCAAGATCGAATCGGTCTCCGGGATCGACACGGTCCGAGAGTTTTCCCATCCGCCCCAGGGCTTCACCATCGACACGGGCGCGTTCTTCAACGACACCAACACCGACAAGCGTTCCCTGACACTCAATCTGCATCATCCGAAGACGCGGGAGCTGATCCTGGAGATGCTGCCCCATTTCGATCTGGTCACGAACAACTTCGCTCCGGGGGCAATGGAAAAGTTCCACCTGACCTACGACGAACTGCGCGAGCACAAGCCCGACCTGATCTACGCATCGTTCCCGGTGATGGGCACCTTCGGGCCGAAGAAGTCGTACCGCGGGATCGGCAACGGCGTGACGGCGCTATCCGGGGTCGCCGGACACACGGGACAGCCGGACCGCGCGCCGATCGGAATTGGCACCCTGCATACCGACTTCACCCTGGCGCCGATTGCGTCATCGCTGTTGATTTCGGCCCTCATCCACCGTGGGCGCACCGGAGAGGGACAACAGATCGAGATCGCCCAGTACGAGGCCGCCGTCCACCTGCTCGATCACGAGCTAATGGACGCCCTGATCAACGGCGTCGATACGCCCCGGATCGGCAACCGCTCGACCGACTACTGCCCGCACGGCCTGTTTCCGGCGTCGGGCGACGATTCGTGGCTGGCCGTGGCCGTCCGCGACCGTCGCGAATGGCGTGAACTCTGTGACCTCATCGGTCGCGACGACCTGCTGCAGCGGGAGGATCTGGTGACCCTCGAGGGCCGCAAGGCCGCCGAGGACGAGATCGAAGCGGCGCTCTCGGAGTGGTCGGCGCTGCATGAGGTCTGGGAAGCCTCTTCGATGCTGCAAAGTCGCGGCATTCCGGCGTCGCCGGCGGAGACGGCGGCCGATCTTGCCATCCACGACCAGGGCGCGGAGGACCTCTTCTTTCGCTACGACCGCGGCGAGGTGCCGTTCATCACCCAGCACCAACCGTTCACCTGGAACGGCGAGCGTCTCGGCAGCCGCCCGTCACCGGGGCTCGGTGAGCATTCCGAGGAGATTCTCAAGGGCGAGTTCGGCGTTGACGACGAGCGCTACGTCGAACTGCTGATCGAGCAGGTGATCTTTTGATGCGGGATCTGCAAGGGCACCCACAAGGGGTGCCCCTACAGAATGAGCGTCAGAGGCAGAGATGTGCCGAGATGCTTAGAGCACCTCGCGGCCGCGTTCGCCGGTTCGGACTCGGACGGCCTCTTCGACGTCGGTGACGAAGATTTTGCCGTCTCCGGTGCGGTCGGAGCGTGCGCCGGCGATGATTGCTTCAATCGCCGGTTCCACGTTGAAGTCCGATATGACGGTGATGATCTTCACCTTGGGGATCATGTCGACGGTGTAGAACTGTCCGCCTCGGCCGGCCTGCACGACGCCGCCCTGGTAGCCGTGACCGGCGACCCGCTCGACGTGCAGCCCGGTGATCCCCGCCTCGATCAGCTGGCGCTTGACCGGTTCCAGCGATTCGGGCCGGATGATTGCTTCGATCTTTTTCATGACAGCAACCTCTTCAGCGCTTCGGTTCCGGAGGGGATTTCCTCGTCAATCGTATCGCTGGCGTCCCAGCCAAAGCCGATCTCGTCGAACTCGTAAGCCGGCTCGCCATGCGTGCTGCGGTCGAGTCCGATCATCTCCTCGGTTTCGTCGACCCGGAGCGGCATCAGCTTCTGAACCAGGATGAACAGGACCGAGGACAAGACCAACGACCAGCCCAGTGCGGCGAGGACACCGACGAGCTGACGCCAGATCAAGTCGGCGCTGCCGCCGATGAACCCATTCGCTCCGCCGGTCACCTCGGCGACGGCGAAGATGCCAATCGCCAGCGCTCCCCACATGCCGCCGACGCCGTGCACCGCAAAGACGTCCAGCGTGTCATCCATGTCGCGCCAGTTGTGGAGCAGTCGCACGGCGTAGAAGCCGAGGATTGAGGCGACCACGCCGATGCAAAGCGCGGGGAAGAAGTTGAGGTAGCCGTCGGTCGCCGGCCACAGGCCGACCGCGCCGGCAGCCGGTGTGATCGCCACGAGTCCGGCGACGGCGCCGGTCGCCGCGCCGATGATCGAGGGATGCCCGGTGTAGCGCCAGGAGAGGAACGTCCAGGCGAGCAGCCCACCGGCGGCGGAGATCTGCGTCTGCACGAAGGCATTGATCGCGGACTCGTTGGCGGCAAGCGCTGAACCGGCGTTGAACCCGAACCAGCCGAACCAGAGCAAGCCAGCGCCAATCACGACCTTGGACACGTCGTGCGGCCTGGTCTCCGCGACCGAGTCGCGTCGGCGTCCGACGAAGAGGGCGCCGGCCAAAGCCGCTGCCCCGGCGTTGATGTGGACCACGGTGCCGCCGGCGAAGTCCAGCGCATCGAGCTGGAACAACCAGCCGTCTCCGTGCCAGACCCAGTGGCAGATCGGCGCGTAGACGACCGTGATCCAGAGGACCGTGAAGACCAGCAGGGCCTTGAACGAGATGCGCTCAACGAACGCGCCGGTGATCAGCGCGGGCGTGATGATCGCGAACATCATCTGGAAGACCATGAAGGCCAGACCGTCGGCCGTCGGCTCGAGACCGCGCAGGCCGAAATTGGTCAGATTGCCGACGAATCCGCCTAGATCGGTGCCGAAGGCCAGCGAGTAACCCCACATGATCCAGACGACCGTCGCCACGCCGGCCATCACGAACGACTGCATGATCGTCGCGGCGGCGGACTTGGTTCGCACCAGACCCGAGTAGAAGAAGGCGAGGCCCGGCGTCATCAACAGCACGAGGGCCGCAGACGTCAACAACCAGGCAGTGTTTCCGGAATCCATACGCAACCCCCATAGTCGGGCGCAGTTGACATAGAGAGGCTAGATCAACCGGAATGCGCCCGTCCGCAGAACCAGTGAGCGTAGTGTCGCCGACGGACTCAATCGACTGGTTACGGATAGATGAATTCGAGTTCGGGATCGGTGATAGCCTCGCCCCATGCCCGACTCGGATTCCCTCTCCCTCTCTGGTGAAGTGGCGCTGGTGACGGGCGCGTCGCGGGGGATCGGACGTTCGATCGCCCTCGAACTGGCCGCCCAGGGCGCGGACATCGGGGTTAACTACACATCGTCAGCCGATTCGGCCGAGGAGGTCGGCGCCCGGATCCGTGACATCGGCCGGCGCGCGTATGTGGTCCAGGCCGACATCTCAGACAGCGACGCCGTGACCGCGATGACGAAGGCGGTCACCTCCGAACTTGGCGCGCCCACGATCCTGGTCAACAACGCCGGTATCACGCGCGACATGCTGGCCATGCGAATGAAGTCGGCCGACTGGGACGCGGTCGTGGGGACGAACCTGACCGGATCGTTTCTCACGACGCAGTCGGTGCTGCGCGGGATGCTTCGCGCCCGCAAGGGACGAATCATCACGATTGGCTCGGTGATCGGCACGGTCGGCAACGCGGGCCAGGCCAACTACGCGGCAGCCAAGGCCGGATTGGCCGGCATGACCCGCTCACTGGCGCACGAACTCGGATCGCGCGGGATTACCGTCAACCTCGTCGCGCCCGGATTCATCCAGACCGACATCACCGCCGATCTCTCCGACGAGGTGATCGGCAACGTGATGCAGCGGATCCCGCTGGAGCGGCTCGGCGATCCCTCCGACGTCGCGCCGCTGGTCGCGTTCCTGGCCGGTCCGGGCGGGGCCTATATCACCGGTCAAGTGATCCACGTCGACGGCGGCATGGTCATGAGTTGACCCTTGAACAAGTCCCGGTTGATGATTCGGAGGAACGTATTGTTCGCTGAATCGCATTCCTCATCGTTAAGACGCCATAGCCACCGTCAGAGTCGGTAAACTGAGTCATCACCCGTAGGCGCAGTGCGTCGCACCTGTCGCACCCGTCGCAACCCGCGTCGACTACGGGCAGGAGCCGAGATGGAAACGCTGACCCAGCCAGAGGAAGTCGCGGATGAACCGCCAAGCGGTGAACATCCGGCGTTGACGGACGACGAATACGCGCTGCTCTTTCCCGGACAGGGATCGCAATCCATCGGCATGGCCGGCAAGGTATTGCGCGTCTATCCGAACGCCGAGCAGTGGTTCACACGGGCCAACGAAGTCCTGGAGTACGACCTGCTTCACTTGATTGAGCATGGACCATCGGATCAGCTGAACCAGACCACTCACTCACAACCGGCGATTTTCGTCGCATCGGTCGCCTGGCTCGAAGCGCTTCGCGACAAGTGGGACCAGGCCGGCCGAACACTGTCGCCGAAAGTCGTCTCCGGACACAGCATGGGCCAGATCACCGCGATGCTGGCCGCGCGGGCCGTCGACTTCGACGACGCGCTGCGACTGGTGGCCCGGCGCGCTGAAATCATGCACGCGGCCGACAGCCTGCGGCCAGGCGGCATGGCGTCGATTATTGGCCTGCGCGATCGCGTCCTGCGGAGACTGGTCGGCGAGGCGGCAAGCGAAGGCACGCTGGTCGTCGCCAACGACAACTGCCCCGGCCAAACCGTCGTCTCGGGCGACGAAGCGCCGTTGCGGAAGATCATGCGGCTGGCGGACGAACAGGGCGCGCGTCGGGTGGTGCGACTGCCGATTTCGATCGCCTCGCACTCACCGCTGATGACCGAAGCGCAGGCGCACTTCGCTGAAGCCGTGCATGCGATTCAGTGGAGAGACCCGGTCGTGCCGGTGGTCAGCAACATTTCCGGTGGGCTGATGCACACCAGGGACCAGCTGGCGAGTGAGCTCTCTGAAGCGCTCACCGCGCCGGTGCAATGGCAGCAGGCCGTCAAGACCATGGCTGCCCAGGGTTCGACGCTCTTTGTCGAGGCCGGCCCTGGCGATGTGCTCTCCAAACTGGTGCGGCGCATCTCTCGAACATCCTGGACGTTCCCGCTGTCCGACGACGATCACGGTCTGTCGCAGCGCGACTACCCGGACAAGAGCGACGGGATTCCCAAGTAGTGGCTGCTCAGCCGTCATTCTCGGAACGCCGCGTGGTGATCACCGGTGTGGGAGCCGTCACACCCGTCGGCAACGATATGCCGACGACCTGGCGCAACCTGCTCGATGGCGAGAGCGGCGTTGACAGGATCAAGCGCTTCGATCCCGACCAGTGGGGCGTGAGAACGCCGATCGCGGCCGAGGTCAAGGACTGGGATCCAGAGCCGCTGCTGCCCGACGCCAAGGCGCTCCGGCACATGGATTTGAATACCCAGTACGGCATGGTCGCCGGACTTGAGGCGTTGGCCGATTCCGGTCTGCAGATCACGGACGACAATCAGCACCGCGTCGGGATCATCTTCGGCTCCGGCGGGGGCGGGATGGAACTGGTCACGCGCTGGCAGGACACCCTGGTCAATCGAGGCGCGCGGCGGGTATCGCCGTTCGCCATGCCAAATCTGATCGCCGACGCCGCCTCGGGGCATCTGTCAATCGCGACCGGCGCGACCGGGCCCAACTACTCGCCGACTTCGGCCTGCGCCACCGGCGCCAACGCCGTCGCGGACGGAGTACTGCACATCAAGGCCGGTCGCGCCGACGCGCTGCTGGTCGGAGGTTCCGAGGCGATCATCCTGCCGCTCTTCCACATCTGCTTCGAGCGCATGGGGGTGCTGGCGACTCCGGCCGAGCCGCTGACGGCGTCCTGCGCGCCCTACGACCTGCACCGCAACGGATTTGTCCCCGGTGAGGGCGCAGCGGCGATGATGATCGAAGATCTGGAACACGCGCGTGAGCGGGGCGCGCCGATATACGCCGAAGTCATCGGCGGCGGTTCCGCCAACGACGCCCATGACATTGCGCAGCCAGAATCACACGGTCGCGGGCTGATGGTCAGCGTCCAGCAGGCGATGCAGGAATCTGGGATCGACCCCGAACGTGTGGGATATGTTTCGACGCATGGCACGGCGACCAAACTCGGTGATCAGGTTGAGGTGACGGCGCTCAGGCGCCTGTTCGGCGGCCACAGCAACGATCTGGCGCTGTCGTCGATTAAGCCCGCGACCGGACACATGATGGGCGCCTCCGGGGCGCTGGAGGTAATCGTCGCCGCCATGGTGCTGAAGGAAGGTATTGCGCCGCCGACGCTGAACTACGAAACGCCCGACCCGGAACTGGATATCGATGTGATTCCCAACCAGGCGCGCGAACTCAGCACTGAGGCCGCGCTCTCGTTCTCGGTTGGCCTGGGCGGGCATAACGCCGCCGTGCTGCTGAAGCGTATCGACGAGTGAGCAACGGCATTCGACCTACCGAGCGTCGGCCCGAGGAGCGCATCGTCATCACGGGCATCGGTCCCGTGACGCCGATCGGCGTCGGTGTGGACGCGTTCTGGGATTCCCTCAGTCATGGACGTTCCGGCGCCCGCGTGGTTCCCGAATTGGTTGAAGCGGGTCTGAAAGTCCAGATCGCCGCAGACATCCCCGATTTCAAGCCCGGGGACTACATGGAGAACAAGTCCGCCCGGCGAATGGCGCGCTTTTCGCAGCTCGGCGTCGCGGCGGCGCGCCTGGCCGTCGAGGACGCGGGGCTCGATCTGAACTCGTACGACCCGGAGCGCGTCGCCGCGGTGATCAACACCGGCGGCGGCGGCGTGACCACAATTTCGCAGCAGACCGAAGTGCTGAATTCCAAGGGACCGGGCCGGGTCTCGGCCATGTTCGTTCCCATGATGGCGGGCAACATGGCCTCTTGTCAGGTCTCGATCGAGCTCGGACTTCGGGGACCGGCGCTCACGTCGCTGGCAGCGTGCGCGGCGAGCATTTACGCATTCATCGATGGCCGACAGGTACTGCTTGGGGGCGAAGCCGACATTGCGTTGGCCGGCGGCACCGAGTCGAACGTCTCGGCCCTCGGCATCTCGGGACTCGCCAACATGCAGGCGCTGTCGCGCCGCAACGATGATCCTCAGGCGGCCTCTCGTCCTTTCGACAAAGACCGGGATGGCTTCGTCTTCGGTGAAGGCGCGGTGGTCTGCGTAACCGAATCGTTGGCCGGCGCTCGCGCTCGCGGCGCTCGCATTTACGCAGAGATTCTCGGCGGCGGCCGGACCGCCGACGCCTACCACATCACAGCTCCCGATCCGGAAGGTGACGGCGCGGCGCGGGCGATGGCAGCGGCGCTGCGCAATTCAGAGCTGAACCCCGAAGAGATCGGCTATATCTGCGCGCACGGCACCTCGACGCCGCTCAACGACGCGATTGAAACCAGGGCGATTCGCACGGTCTTCGCTGACCATGCAGAGCGCCTGGCGGTGTCCTCGGTCAAATCGATGACGGGCCACTTGATGGGCGCGGCGGGAGCGCTCTCGGGCGCGGCGACGGCGCTGGCGTTGTATCACGGCGTCCTGCCGCCAACGATCAATCAGGAGACCCCCGATCCGGATTGCGACCTTGACTACGTTCCCAACGAAGCGCGGGACTGTCGCTTGAACGTTGCACTGGTCAACGGCTTTGGATTCGGTGGACAGAACGGCGTCGTCGCCCTCTCGCGGGTCGACAACTGACCGCTAACCTTGCTCTCACAACCGGCAGACATCTGACAGCCCAATGATTCATTGGACGGGAGCCGCCACATGTCAGACGACAACAGCCTGGAATCCCGCGTCTGCCAGCTCGTCGCGGACCAGCTTCGTCAGCCGCTGGACAAGGTGAATGCCGACGCGCACTTGATCGACGACCTCGACGCCGACTCGCTGGACATTGTGGACCTGACGATTGCCGTCGAAGAGGAGTTCTCCACCGACGAGATTCAGCTGGAGATTCCAGAGGAAGACGCGGCGGAGATTCGGACGGTTCAAGACGTGGTGGACTACCTGACCAACGCCGGACTGACGTAGCGATGACCCTGCGCCGGATCAAGGCCAGTGCCGGCGGCGCGCTCTCACCCGCTGCATCAAGCCTTGCCTCGGAAGCGATCCGGCTGCCCGCTGGTCAGCGGGCGCTCAACCGCCAGACGGCCGGCGCGACCGCACTGATCGTGGCCGAGGGCGAGGTCGCGATCGGAACGCTCGAGGACAACGCCACCCTCACGGCCGGAGAGGGCGTCCTGCTCGAAGCCGACTCGCCCTACTCGCTGATCGCGGAAGCCGACTCATTGGCCCTGCTCTTCACGGTCCCGGCAGAACCGTCCCGCTAGCGTTCGGCGCGCGACCGCTGCGACCTGCCGCGGGGCGCGCTAGCCCGCCGCGAGCACCTTTTCCGGCTGCCAGGTCGCGGCGCTGAGTTCGTCCCGCCGCAGCACGGCGGCCACTCGATTGTCCGCGGTGAGGGCCAGGGCCTTGTCCCAGCCATCGACCGGGGCGTGGCGGATCGGCTGGCCGCGCTTGATCCGCTGGAGCTGTTCGCCCTGCAGATGGAAGTGCGGCCAGTCGGGGAACAGCTCGGCCGGGGAGATCGCCAGCGACCAGATCTCATCTTCGTCGGCGGCGGCTTGCAGTTCGTCGGGCGAGTGTCCGTCCTCGGCCGACTTGGCGCCGATCGCCGTCCGCCGCATCTTGGTCACGTGCGCGCCGCAACCGAGCGCCTGGCCCAGATCCCGTGCGATCGCGCGCACATATGTGCCGGTGCTGACCGACATGACCAGCGTGACGTATGGAAGTGCCAACGATGTCGCGGTCAGCTCATGCACGGTGACGGCTCTCGCTTCGATCTCGACATGCTCGCCGGCTCGGGCGGCGCGATAGGCGGCCACGCCATCGCGCTT
Organism: Chloroflexota bacterium; assembly: GCA_028875225.1. GTDB lineage: Bacteria > Chloroflexota > Dehalococcoidia > Bin125 > Bin125 > Bin125. Next base: position 69,691 of record JAPPFB010000012.1, read on the forward strand.
GACCGCGCTGTATTGCGGCGGGACTTGCTCAATCTCGCCTCGGAACCGGTCGAGCACAGCATCGAGTTCCTGCTCGCTGATTGCGGGAACCTCTGCCGTCTCGATGATCTGTCCCTCGCTGTCGTCGGTGTCGGTTGACTGACCGAGCAAGACCGTCGCTTCGTACGATTTGCGATAGGGCGCGAGATACTCGTTCAGCCGTGTCGCGACGCCGACGAATACGGGCAGCAGTCCACTGGCCAGCGGATCGAGCGTGCCGCCGTGACCGACCCGACGCAGGCCGGTCCAGCGCCGAACATCGCGGACAATGTCATGGGATGTCGGACCCTTGGGCTTGTCGACCAGGAAGACGGCGCCCGGATGGTGGCGCTCCCGGCGTCGGCGGCTCACGGTGAGGGCCGGCTTTCGCTCAGGGCGTTGATTCGCTCCTGGATCGCCGCCGAACCCGCGATCCTCGAGTCCAGTTCGAACGCCGGCCATGGCACACGCTTCATTCGCAGGCGCCGGCGAATCGTTCGATGCACGAATGGCGCGGCATGGGTCAGCGCATCGATCGCCGCCTGGCCGGCCCTGGCCTGTTCCTCCGGAGTGGCGTCAGGCGCCGACATCGCGGAGATGAAGACGGTTGCGTTGCGCAGATCTCTCGATGCGCGAACCTCGGTCACGCTGAGCAGCGCCAGTTCGAGCCGTGGATCCTTCAACTCGCGCGACACGACCTCGGCAATCGTGTCGCGCAACAGGTCGTTGACCCGGTTCATGCGGTCGACGGCGCCTGCGTCACGAGTTGCGGCGAATGGACGAGTGCGACGTGCCATGACGAGCGGCTTACTCAGCGAGACACGTTGCGAATTTCGCCGCCCTCGACGATTCGCGACTGGGTCTCGATGTGGAAGAACTCAAGCTGATCACCCGCCAGGAACGTGTCGAATCTTGCCAGGGCCACGCCGAATTCCTGACCGGCGTCGACTTCCTGCACAGAATCCTGGAAGCGGCGCAGGCTGGAGATGGGCGACTCGGCGATCTGTTCTCCGCCGCGGTACACGTGGACCTCGGCGTCGTGGCGAATCGAGCCGTCGAGCGACCGGCAACCGGCAACATTGCCCAGACCGCGAATGGGGAAGACCTGCAACACCTCCGCGTGGCCGTCGACGACCTGCATCTGCACCGGCTCGAGCAGACCGCTGATCGCCGCTTCGACTTCCTCGATGACTTCATAGATGATCGAGTAGTTGCGAACTTCGACGCCTTCCTGTTCGGCCAGGCGCTCCGCGCCGGGCTCGACTGGAGTGCTGAAGGCAATGATCAGGCCTTCCGAGGCAAGGGCCAGGTTGACGTCGGCGACGGATACCGGTCCGGCCGCCGCGTGGATCACCTTGACCGTCACCTCTTCGTTGGAGAGTTGCTCCAACGAGTCGCGCAGCGCCTCGACCGAACCGACGACGTCGGTCTTGACGATCAGATTGAGCGCCGACACATCGCCGCGAGAGATCTCACCAAACAACGCGTCGAGGGTCGCCGAGTGTTGGACCTGCGCCTCGCGCGCCTCCCGTTCGCGACGGGCCTGCTCATAGATTCGCTTGGCTTCCCGATCGCTCTTGACCGCGCGGAAGGAGTCGCCGGCGTCGGCGACGTCCTGCAGCCCGAGCACGACCACCGGAGTTGACGGCCCGGCCACCTTGATCCGGTTGCCGCGGAAATCGGTCATGGCCTTGATTCGTCCCCAGGTCTGACCGACCAACACCGAATCGCCTTGATGCAGGCTGCCCTTCTGCACGAGCAGCGTGGTGCGCGGCCCCTGGCGTCGATCCAGTTCGGCCTCCAGGACCACGCCCGACGCCTGCCGCACCGGATTCGCGGAGAATTCGGAGATGTCGGCGACCAGGAGCAAGGTATCGAGCAAGTCGGACATCCCGTCGCCGCGTGTCGCGGAGACGGGCACGAGCGGGATATCCCCGCCGTACTCCTCGATCTGGACGCCGACGTCGGCCAGCGCGGCCTTGACACGATCCGGGTTGATGTTGTCCAAGTCCATCTTGTTCAGCGCGACGACGAGGGGCACGCCGGCGGCCTGGATGTGATTGATCGCTTCACGGGTCTGGGGCATCACGCCATCGTTGGCGGCGACCACGAGAATGGCGATGTCCGTCGCCTGCGCGCCGCGGGCCCGCATCTCGGTGAATGCCGCGTGGCCGGGCGTGTCGATAAACGTAATCAGGCGATCGTTGGCCGTGGCCTGGTAGGCGCCGACCCGCTGGGTGATTCCGCCCGCCTCGCCTTCGGCGACGTTTGCGCTGCGGATGTAGTCCAACAGCGACGTCTTGCCGTGGTCCACGTGCCCCAGAACCGCCACGACCGGTGGACGCTGGCGTAGATCTGCCGGATCGTCTTCCTCATCCTGCAGGTCACCGAGGATGTCAATGGTCGAGGGCGCCTCTTCTTCGGCGACGACGTCGCCGGCCTCTTCCGGATCGAATCCCCGATCCATCGCGACGATCGCCGCCGTGCCGTAGTCCAGCGTCTTGGAAACATCGGCCATGACCCCGTTGGTCATCAGTGTCTTGATGATTGACACGGGCGTATCGCCAAGCAGATCGGCGAGTTCGCGCACGGTGAGCGTGCGCGGAATCAGGACCGTACTGTCCTCAGCTGCGGGTGCTGGTGTTTGCCGGATGGTCTGCTGTGTCGCCATGGGTGCTCCGGATGGTCAGGATGATGGTTCGCGTGGTTTGAGTTCACGTACGCTCGCCGAGCCGGTCGAGCAGGCCTACCGGCAATGGGCGGCGTAACGCATGTGCAATCGGTTTGGACTGAGTGACCGCCTCCGACATGCAGGCCGAATCAGCATGGACATAGGCCCCTCGCCCGTGATCTTGATCCGAGACGGCGATCTCGCCGTCGGGACGACGCACGAATCGCAGCAGTTCGGACTTGGGAGCCGAATCGCGGCAGACGACGCAGCGGCGCACGGGCGGCTGCGATGTTCGGAGGGCAGTGCGGGCAGACATTCGATTCCTTCGTACTGCGCGGGGCTGGAACCCGCGTTGGCGACAGTCGGTTGGAGGCGCGGTCGAACCCCCTAGAAATCTTCCTCGTACTCGAGGTACTCAGCGTACGGATCGTCTTCAAGTCCCTCGTCGCTCTCGTGGTAGCGAGGTCGGCGACGACGGCGGTCCCGTTGCTGCTGCTGCTCCTGCTCGCGGCGCAGCACATCCTCGGCGAACCGAATCTGTCCGTCGTCCTGAGCGGCCGGCGCGATCTCGACCGCTTGCAACGCGGGTTCGAGTTCCGGTTCTTCCTCGACGACTTCGGGCTCTGGCGCCGGAGCCGGCGTGGGAACTGGCGCGATCTCGACCGGGGGCGGCGGGGACGCCGCGACCTGTGGCTCAACGCGAGGTTCGGCGCGGACCGGTTGCGGCTCGGGCGGCGGCTCCGTGGCAATCGTGAGTTCTGGCTGCGGCGCAAAGGGACCGCGGTCTTCCTGTTGCAAGCGCTCGGCGACCGTCTGCGGCTTGATGTCGATTCGGTAACCGGTCAACCGAGCAGCGAGCCGAGCGTTCTGGCCTTCGCGGCCGATCGCCAGGCTCAACTGCATATCGGGGACGGCGCACTCGGCCGTGTTGGTTTCGGGGTCAATGCGAACGGCCAGGATCTGCGCGGGACTGAGGGCATGTTCGACGAAGCGCCGCGGATCCGGGTCCCAGTGAATCACGTCGATGCGTTCACCGTGGAGCTCATTGACGATGTTCTGGATCCGCATCGCCCGCATGCCGATGCAACTGCCGACCGGGTCGACCCCGGACTGTCGCGAGTAGACCGCGATCTTGGTGCGATGCCCGGCCTCGCGGGCGACGCCGCGAATCTCGACGACGCCCCGCATGATCTCGGGCACTTCCAGCTCGAACAGTCGGCGAACAAATTCCGGTCGGGAACGTGAGATGACGATCTGCGGTCCCTTGTTCGCGCGCAGGACCTCGACCATGATCGCCTTGACGCGCTGGCCGGTGCGATAGCGCTCCATCCGCACCTGCTCCTGGGCCGGCATTACGGTTTCCGTGTGGTCGCCCAGTTCGACGATCACCTGGTGGGGTTCGACGCGCTGCACATCGCCGCTGACAATGCCGCCCTCTTCGCCCGAGTAATTGGCAAACACGGCCTCGCGTTCGGCCTCGCGCAACGCCTGCAACACGACCTGTTTAGCAGTCTGCGCTTCGATCCGGCCGCCGACATTCTCAATGTCGTGCTTGATGCGCAAGGTCGACCCGATATGGACCGAGGGATCGGTGGTACGGGCGCGCTCCAGCTCGATTTGCAGGTCGGGGTCGGCAATGTCTTCCTCGATCTCGACCACTTCCTGCTCGGACCAGACTTCCATGCCGCCGTCGTAGCGGTCGATGGTGACAATCACGTTGCCGGGCAGCTCGTAGCGCCGCTTGACCGCAGCAGCCATGCCACGCTCGACGGCATTGAAGATGACCTCGTCGTCGAGGTTCTTGTCGGAATGCAACTGCTTGATGGCAAGCAGAAAGTCGGTTTTCATTGGGCTGTCTTCTTGCCTGGAGACCATGCGCAGAACTGTGTCAAACGATCCGTGCGTGTCGCGCAGGATCAGACAGGGCAGCCCGACCCCCACCCGACATCCACATCACTGACTATACACGCCGACCGGACCCGCCGACCCGGCACCAGTCGGCGCCACTATCAAGTGGCTATCAGGCTCGACTCGCGATCAATGGCGGCCAGCGCGTCCCGCGCCGACGACCCGGCATCGGCCAGGGGCACGGAGGAAGAGTCGGAGTCTTGTCGCAGCTTGAGTTCGACCTGGCCCTGTTTCAGGCCGCGAGAACCGATGGTGATTCGCAACGGCGCGCCGAGCAGGTCGGCGTCGTTGAATTTGACGCCGGCCCGCTCCTCGCGGTCATCGACGAGGACGTTCAGCCCCGCGCCGGAGAGCGCCGACTCCACCTCGGCAACGGCAGACGCGACTTCGTCGCTACCGCCCAGCGGTACGACATGCACGTCGTACGGGGCGACCGCCGGAGGCCAGACGATCCCCAGCTCGTCGTGGTTGGCCTGGACGACCGCGGCCATGAGCCGCTCCACGCCGATGCCGTAGCAGCCCATGATCGGGGTCCGCCGCTCGCCGTCCGAATCAAGGAAGGTGGCGTCCATCGGTTCGGCGTAGCGGGTTCCCAGCTTGAAGATGTGCCCCAGCTCGATGCCGCGCTTCATCTCGAGCGAGCCGCCGCACTGCGCGCAGGCATCGCCGGCCTGAGCCATGCCGATGTCGGCCACGGTGGCGGCGGTCCAGTCGCGGCCGTAGGTGACATTGCGCGCGTGCATCCCGACACGATTCGCCCCGGCGACCAGTCCACCCGCATCTACGACGCTCGGATCAGCGATGACTCGCGCCGGATCGACCCCAATCGGAGACGCATAGCCTGCGACCCAACCGGCCGCTTCCACTTCCTCTGGCAGCAGCGGCCGGGCCTCAAGCGCGTCCAGCGCATTGATCAGCTTGAGTTCGTTGACCTCCAGGTCGCCGCGGATTACCGCGAACGTCGGTTGCCCGTCGACCAGGAAAAAGGCTGCCTTGGCGGTCGATTGCGCGGGAATGTCAAGGAAGTTGGCCAGTCCTTCAATCGTCGTGACGCCGGGCGTTTCGACTTCCTCCAGGTCGCCGACCGTGCCGGCCGCCTGGCTGCGTGTGAATTCGGCCCGTTCCTGGTTGGCCGCGTAGCCGCAGGATGAGCAGAGGATGATGTTGTCCTCGCCGATCTCGGTCAGGAAGATGAACTCTTCCGACTGTTTGCCGCCGATGGCGCCGGAGTCGGCCTGCACTGCGACGACGGGCACCCCGCAGCGCTTGAAGATGTTGTAGTAGGCCTGCCGCATCGCCAGGTAGTTGAGCTGGAAGGCGTCGTCATCGACATCGAATGTGTAGGCGTCCTTCATGATGAACTCGCGCACGCGGACCAGACCGCCGCGCGGTCGCGGCTCGTCGCGGAACTTGGTCTGCATCTGGAAGACGCTCTGGGGCAGATCGCGGTAGGACTGGACCACCTTGCGGAAGAGATCGGTGACGGATTCTTCATGCGTCGGGGCGAGGACCATCGTGCGTTCGCGGCGATCCTTGAGATTGAACAGCACAGGGCCGTAGGAATCCGCGCGGCCGGACTCTTCCCACAGCTCCCTCGGTTGGATCGCGGGCATGCGCATCTCTTGCGATCCGGCAGCAACCATCTCCTCGCGGATGATCTGCTCGATCTTGAGCAGCGTGGTCCAGGCCGGCGGCAGGAAGGAGTAGACGCCGGCGGCGAGCTGCACGATCAGACCGCTGCGCAGCAACAGTTGATGGTTGGCGGAGTCGGCGTCTGCCGGCGCTTCTCGCAGCGTGCGGCCAAACAAGCCTGACATTCGAGTAACGGGCATATCGGACATCCCAATGTCTGATCGCTGTTGGAGCGACGATATCAGCGATTACGGCGGCTCCAGCTGGCGAATCTCGCAGCCAGACCGAAGGCGTCCCAGAACTGGAAACTGAGCCAGCACGACAGACCAGAACAGACCAGGGCGGAGATCATCGAAACGCCGATCCCCAGCTGATTGTCGAGTCCGGCGAGCGGCACCAGCGCTCCGCCGCCGATCCCGGCCAGCCAGGCAAAGGGCGCGGCCCAGAGCGCGCCTCGCGCCCGGCGCGGCACGCTGAGCACGATCCAGCTGAGCATTGCCAGGAACGACCAGGCGCCGGCGAAGAGGATCAGGAAGATCGCATTGACGAGCATTCATCAACGGTACGATGCACATACCAGAAGGTTGGTGCGCTGCGGGAGAGGCGGCATCAATGGTGGAGACGATTCAACTGACCGGCGACCTGCGCCGCAATCCAACGCGTCCGGTCAGGGTGGGTGACGTCACCATCGGCGGGGGCCATCCCATTGTGGTTCAGTCGATGGCGGCGACCAGAACCCAGGACATTGAGGCGACCGTGCGCCAGGTGCAGCTGCTGGAGGCGGCGGGCGCGGACCTGGTTCGCGTGGCGGTGGACTCGCGCAAAGACGTGGAGGCGCTGGCCGCTGTGCGCGAACAGACCGAGGCGCCGCTGTCGGCCGATCTACAGGAGAACTACCGGCTCTGTACGCAGGTCGCGCCGCACGTGAACAAGATTCGCTACAACCCCGGTCACTTGCACCACCACGAGAAGTCGAAGTCGGTGCGGGACAAGGTCTCGTTTATCGCCGAGACGGCAGCCGACAACGATTGCGCGATTCGCGTCGGCGTCAACTGCGGATCGATTGATCCACGGATGCTCGAGCGCTACCCGGATGATCACGTTTCGGCGATTGTCGCCTCCGCGAGCGAACATTGTGGACTGCTCGATGAACTGGGATTCGACCGCTATGTCGTGTCGCTCAAGGACTCCGACTGGAAGCAGGTGGTCGAGGTCAATGAGAGGTTCGCCGCCGAGCGGCCGGATGTCCCGTTGCATCTGGGCGTGACCGAAGCGGGGATGCCGCCGGAGGGCGTGATCAAGACGCGGGTGGCGTTCGAGCAGCTCGTCACACAGGGCATCGGCGATACCGTGCGCGTCTCGCTGACTGTTCCCTTCGACGACAAGGGCATGGAGATCGACGTGGCGCGCGAGATCCTTGCCGACATCGCCGCCGGGCGATTCCGATCGGTGCCGCCAAGGTTCGACGAGGGACTGAACATCATCTCCTGTCCCTCCTGTTCGAGGGTCGAAAACGAGAAGTTCGTCGACCTGGCCCAGGACGTCAAGGCGATGACCGAGTACGCCTCGGACTATGACATCACGATCGCCGTGATGGGCTGCCGAGTGAACGGCCCCGGCGAAACCGACGATGCCGACCTCGGACTTTGGTGCGGACCAATGGCCGTGAATCTCAAGCGGGGAGAGGAATCGTTGGGTCACTATCCCTACGACGAAATCCTGGCTCGTTTGAAGAAGGAATTGGACGCGATCATCGCCGGCCGATCCAGCTGAGGCTCGTAGAGCCCGCGCCGATATGCCGCGACGCATACCTAACCTCCGCTGGACCGACAGAACGGAAGACAAGCTCTGGGAGCACGGCCTGATCGTTGACGACGCCCTGGCGGTAGCTCGGCGAACGCCGCTACTGCGCGATCAGGATCCGACCTGGGAGGAAACTGACCAGGGCGAAGCGCGTATGCGTCCTCCGCGCCTGCTAATGATCGGACCTGGACGCACAAACAGGCTGCTGACCTTCGTACTTAGCTATCCTGATGACATAGGAGAGTCGCTGATAGTGACCGGTTGGCCATCAGGACCTAAGGAACGTAGCTGGTACCTCCAGTCTGGGCGAGGACGACGATGAGCAATCCGCTTCCAGGCCCAACTGATGAAGAATTGGCCGAGTACATCGATTCGGCGGAGTGGGCGGATTCGGATTGGGAGATAGGACCTACGGTGGGCGCCTCCGTGAGCGTCTCGTTTAATCATCTTGAGATCGACGAGTTGCTTCGTGCGGCGAATCTGGCTGGCGAGCGGTCGACCGCCTTCGTTAAGCAGGCAGCCATGCAACGAATCGCCCGTGTCCTGGCTGAGCATTCGGAACAGGCCGAGTCGCAGGCCGCTGGCGGCGGTTAGCCTTCCAGGTCAACGCCGATTGGCACACCGCTCAAATCGCGACCAACGGATTGCAGCGCGGCGCGGATCTCGCGTTCTGTTCGCAGGTAACGGCCCTCGCCGATGTGTCGGTAACGCAGACCCATGACTGCGTCAGCCGTGGGGCCGATCAGGTACTTGGCTGGCCACCAGCGGTTGCGGTAGGCGCGCCAGGTGCGAGCATCGTTGTCCAAGGGCACGGAGTACTCGATGCCGTATTGCGCGATGGCGGCGCGAATCCGCTCGGGATCCTCTTCGTAGGCGAACTCCGGTCGATGCACGCCGAGAATCACGAGCCCGTGCTCGCGGTATCTCTCGTCCCAGGCGGTGAGATAGGGGAGCGTGTTCTGGCAGTTGTAGCAGCCGAAGGTCCAGAAATCGATCAGGACGACGTTGCCCTTGGCCAGCTCGCGAGCGATGGTCGTCGGCTCGCCGTTAAGCCAGCCGACCAGGCCGGTCAGATCGGGCGTGGTTGCCTCGGCGCGAATCGCGGCGGCGCGAGCGAGCAAGCGATGTTCGTCGGCCGAGTGAGGGTTCTGCAACTGTTCAACCACGACGGCCCGGGATCGATACCAGCTTCCCGGTTTGGCCGCCGCCGACAGGATCGAGCGTCGCGGCATGACGCTGACGCCCTCCAGACGCAACCCGAACTCCGTCCGCCCGTCGCCCAGGCGACGCGCGATCACGCGCGTCTCGAAGCCGTTGATATCGATCGGCGAACTGACAATCCAGTTGTCGTGTTCAATTGACGCTCGAAGAAAGCGGGCCGTCGGAAACCTGCCGCCTTGCGCGGTCTGGACACCGAACTCGATTCGGCCGCTGTCGAGCAGTCGCGCGCGAACCTCGACGGAGAAGGTTGGAACAGGGTCGGCAGCCCAAGCGACTCCATGCAGGAACGCTGCGCATAGCACTGCCGCAAGCACGGTCGGCAGTGCCAGGCGCCACGTGCGGGTCATCGCTCAGGTCGCATGGTTCAACTGCCGAAGCTCGCGCCGTCGAACCGATCGATGGTTGTGAAGTCACCAACCGGTCCTCGCTTGAGCCTGGTCAGTTGCTTGACCGGTTTGCCGATCGGCAGGAAGGCGGCGATGGCGTAGTGGTCGGGCAGACCGAGGATCGGCTTGAGTTCGGGTTCGTTGGCGATCGGAATCGTGGTCAGCGTGCCGCCGAAGCCTTCGTTGCGGGCCATCAGCAGGATGCTCCAGACGAACGGGTAGATGGAACCGCCGGAGATGACGCCGACGCGGTCCAGTTCCTTGTCGACTGACGCGACGACGCCGAGGTCGACGACGACGGCGAGCAGGACCGGCGCCTCAATGTAGGGGTCCATCAGTCGCCTGGGCGTCGGCAGACTGGCCGCCGATTCGTCGGTGACGGAGGAGGGGAAGGCGGCGTTCCAGGGGCCTTCTCCGGCTTGCTGCATCGCCATATATCGCTTGGCCGGACGCTCGGCGGCCTGGGCGATGGCGGCGCGAATCTCCGGGTCGCGGACGACGATTACGTGCCAGCCCTGGCGGTTGCCGCCCGAGGGCGCGAAGCGAGCATGCTCGAGCATGCGCTCGATCGCGTCGTCGGGCACCGGGTCGTCGGTGAATTGTCGGGCGGCGAACGTGGTGCGGATGACCTCGGAAATCTCCATGGCGGCTCCTACAGTGAACTAATCCCAGAGCGGAGTCTACGTGAGCATCGTCGAAGCGATCGTCCTTGCCATCGTCCAGGGGCTAACGGAGTTCCTGCCGATTTCGTCGAGCGGTCACCTGGTACTGGCGCGATGGCTGTTCGGCTGGGAAGATCCCGGTCTCGACTTCGATGTCGCCGTGCATGTGGGGACGCTGGCGGCGATCCTGTTCGCCTTTCGCCGCGAGGTCTGGAACGTGCTCCGAGGACTGCGGGCGGACTCGGGCCATGTCGATGGATTGCGGCCGCGTCGCCTGATCTGGCTGGGATTGATCGGCACTATTCCGATTGTGATCGTCGGCGGGTTGTTGTACGAGACGTTGCAAGACGAGCTGCGGGACGCGACGACGGCCGGAGCGCTTTTGCTGGTGACCGGAGGACTGATCGCGGGCGCCGAGTGGCGATTGCGTAGATCCGGTGAGGTGGCATCGCCGGGCTCGCTGGACGAGCGAAGCTCGCTGGCCATTGGGGTCGCGCAGTGCCTGGCGGTGCTGCCGGGAATCTCGCGCTCAGGGATGTGCATGGTGGCGGGGATGGCGATGGGGCAGACGAGGGAGGCGGCCGCCCGTTGGGCGTTCTGGCTGTCGATGCCGGCGCTGGCGGGAGCCGGTGTGCTGGCAGTGGCTGCGCTGATCGACGGACGCGGTTCGGTTGACACGGTTGCGCTGATTGTGGGAGCGCTTGTCTCGTTTGCGACGGCGCTGTTGGCGATCAGAGCGCTGCTCTGGTTGGTCCGTGGACGTTCACTGGCGCCGTTCGCCGGTTACTGCTTGTTGGCTGGGTTGGCGGTCTTGATCGCTCGGGCTGCAGGCGCGTGAGCCGAGGACGCATTTCCATTGCTCCGCCCTCAACGGCTGAGGTCTGGGCCCCGCGTCGGAGCGCGGGGCATCGGAAGAGAAGATTCGTTCGCTGGAATTCCTAGGGGCGGACTCCGTAGAGGGGCTTTGATTCGAGTTCGTGGGGGAGGACTTTGTAGGCTCGCTCGACGAACTGTTGGAGGTAGCTGCGGGTCTTGCGGGGGTCGATGATCTCTTCAATGCCGAAGGTCTCGGCGGTGAGGAAGACGTTGCGGAGCTGGCGCAGGTCGGCTTCGATCTCTTCGCGTTTGGCTTCGGGATCGGGGGCGTTGGCGATTTCCCGGCGGTAGGCGGCGTCGACTCCGCCTTCGATCGGGATCGAGCCCCACTCGCCGGAGGGCCAACCGAGACGGTAGTTGAGGCGCTTCGGATTTCCGGTGGCCATGCCGGCCATGCCGTAGCACTTGCGGATGACGATGGTGAGCTGGGGGACTGTGGCCTGCAGGCCGACCCAGACGGCTCGCATGCCGGAGCGGAGCGTACCCTCGCGCTCAGCCTGTTCGCCGATCATGAAGCCGGGCACGTCGACGAGGTAGACGATCGGGATGTGGAAGTAGTTGCAGAGCTCGAGGAAATGGGTCTGCTTGTCGGAGCCGTCGCGGTCGAGCGCGCCGCCGTTCTTGAGCGGGTTGTTTGCCACGATGCCGATTGGCAGTCCGTCCACTCGAGCCAACACGGTGATCACGGAGTTGCCCCAGTGCGGCTTGACTTCGAAGTAGTCGCCGCCGTCGACCACCGAGCGAATCAGCTTGTACATCGAGTATGGCCGGCGGGTGTTGCGCGGAACGAGATCGATGAGCTTCTCGCCCGCGCCCTCGGGCGCGTCGAGCGCCGGCGCGGCGGGCGGGAGTTCGTTCACGTTGTCGGGCAGATATGAGAGCATCGTGCGGATCTGGTCGAAGGCGTCGAGTTCGTCTTCGGCTTCGTTGTCGATGCAGCCTGATGTGTGGACGTGGACCTGAGATCCGCCGAGCGACTCGTTGGTCACGTCGTGGCCGATGCCTCGTTTGACGACCGGGGGACCGGCAGCGAACATCGCTGAGCGGCCGCGGGTCATGACGCTCCAGTGAACCATGAGGGCTCGGCCAGCGGGTCCGCCGGCGATTGCGCCGAGCACACCTGCGAGGACCGGCACGTTGCGCATCGCTTCGATCGAGGTGACGAAGTTGGTGCCGCCGTTGGGCAGGTAGGTCGTGCCCATCTTCTTGGTCGCGCTGACGTTGGCGCCGGCGCCGTCGATCAGCAGGATGAGAGGGACTTTGTACTCGACCGCGAGGTCCTCACAGAACCCGCCGAGTCCACCCTTGGAGCGCTGCATGGGGAACACGGCTGAACCGCCCTGGATAGTGAAATCCTCGCCGCCGATGGCGACCGTCCGGCCGTCGATTTTGCCCAGTCCCATCACGTAGGAGGCCGGGGTGAAATCGACGAGTTCGCCTTCGTCGTACTCCCCGAGTCCTGCGAGCGCGCCAACCTCATGGAACGAGCCGGGATCGAGCAGGCCGTCGATGCGCTCGCGGACGGTCAGCCGTCCGAGGCGGTGCTGGCGATCGATGCGGTCGGGCGTGCCGCCGCGATTGGACAGTTCGGTCCGCCGATGCAGTTCTTCAACTTCCGGTTCCCAGACCATCGTTCGCTCCTGATCCTGTCATACGCTGGGCTGAGTCTACGTTGCCTCGCGGGGTCAGCCGAAGGTTTCACGTCATGCCAGGATTTCGCAATCGCCTGCACGAACAGCTTGCACGCCGGACCGCTCGCGACGCCTTTCGCGGCGTCGATCCTGATGTGGAGACAGTCAGTGTGAGCTGCGATCCGTGCGAACAGCAGTTTGCCGGCGCGACGGAAGACGGTCTGCGCGAGGTCCTGGTGGAGCATTACAAGACTCCTGAGCACCGGATGGCGACGCAGTTGCCGATGCACAAACAGCGATCGGGCAACTGAGAGCTATCTCGTCGTTGGTTTCACCTGCTTTCGGGTTTTCGGTCACTTTTTTTCTGAGCGGGTCCGCTATGCCGATCTCCAGTGTTTTACTGGGGATCGCGCCCGTGGACCTTCAGGTTCTTTCAGGTTTCTTCGGCTTGAATTGGTGGTCGGACCTGTTCGATTTTGTTCGATTGTGTTCGATTCTGTTCGGTGTTGTGTCGGGTTTGGTCGCGGCTGTGCGGTCGTGAACGGTGCTGTTCGGGTGGTTGTGGAGCGGGTCACTGGGGGTTGGTCTCCAGTTCAGGGTGGTCTATTGCGTGCATCGTATAGGAACATGGGTTCTATGAGTTTCTAGAGTGGGTGCTTCGCGTTACAGAGGTTGGAGGTTTGGCGGCTTCCGGGAGGCCCTCACCCCAACCCCCCGCATCAAGTGCGGGGCAGGCTTCTCCCTCAGGAGACTTGCGCGTAATCCCTAGAAGAAGTCGCCCCCGCGCAGGCGGGGGCAGCACGACCAGATAGGGGCCGACAGGCCCCGCCTACGCGGGGCCGACTTTGATTGGTTTGCGCGCAACTCTCCTCAGGGAGAGGGGGTCAGAAAACGACGTGCGCCAAGTAGATTGTGTGCAGATCTGTATTCGGCGGAGGGTGACAGATGACCAGGGCGCTTGAGGGATTGCGGGTGCTGGATATCTCGGAGGGGTTGGCGGGGCCGTTTGCGGCGAAGTTGCTGGGGGATCTTGGAGCGGACGTGATCAAGCTGGAGCCGCCCGAGGGGGACGAGGCTCGTCGGCGTGGACCGTTTGCGGGGTCTGAGGACATCGAGACGTCGGCTCCGTTCCTGTACGCCAATACATCGAAGCGCAGTGTGATCATCGACACGTCCGATCCGGACGATTTCGCGCTCCGTGGGAACTTGCTTGAGTGGGCTGACGTGGTCGTTTCGCATCAGACGGAGCCGTCGCTGTCTGCTCTGGGCATTGGCTATGAGCAGCTGTCGGCGCGCAATCCCCGAGTGGTGCTGACGACGGTGACCGGGTTCGGATCTGAGGGGCCGTACGCAGACTGGCAGTGGAACCATCTGATTGCCGGGGCGCTGGGCGGATTCACGTACCTGTGCGGTCGGGAGGATCGGGAGCCGTTGCAGCTGGGGACGTCAGTCACGGAGACGCTCACGGGCGCCTACGCGGCCGTGGCCACGCTGATCGCCGTGTGGGGGGCGGAAGCGCATGGCCGCGGCGATCATGTCGATGTCTCGGTGATCGAGGCGGCCGTGAATGCGGCCTTGCTGCCCGTGCAGCGCTATGACTACACCGGCAATAGCGGCTCGCGGCGGGCGGACATTGGACCGTCGCCGTCGTTCATCCTGCCCACGTCGGACGGTTACGTGGGCGCGAACGTGCTGACGCAGGCGCAGTGGGAGATGCTGTGTCAGTTCTTCGGTAAGCCGGAGTTCATTGCCGATCCGCTGTTCGCCGACGGCTGGGCGCGGATGGAGAATTCACGGGACCTGGCGACCCAACTGGCGGAGCAGACGCGGTCGCGGACGGCAGAGGACGTGTTCCACGACGCGCAGACGTGGCGGATTCCGTTCGGTCTGATTCCCACGATGTCTGAGGTGTTGAACCTGTTGCCGCACCGGGAGCGAGGGTTCTTTCTTGATTTCGAACATCCCAGGGCAGGTCGGGTGCGGATGCCGGGGATTCCCTGGACGTTCGGGGAAGAGCGGCCGGTGGGAAGTCGGACGCCGTTGTTGGGGGAGCACACGGAGGATGTGAGGAGTGAGGTGCAGGGGTCGGCATCGGGAGGGCCCTCACCCCAACCCTCTCCCTCAGGGAGAGGGGGTCAGATGGAGAGTGGAGATGTTCCTCAGCGGCCGCTGGAGGGGTTGCGGGTGATTGATTTGTCGATGTTTATGTCGGGGCCGATGACGTCTCTGGTGTTTGCGGATGGTGGGGCGGACGTGATCAAGGTGGAGTCGGTGCAGCGGATCGACGGCTGGCGGGCCGGCGGGGCGACGGAGGAGTTCTGGTGGGAGTGGGCGCCGCAGTTCAACTGGGTGAACCGGAACAAGCACGGGATCACGCTGAACCTGACCGATCGGCGGGGGTCGGATGTGATCCGGCACATGGCGCGGGACGCGGACATCCTGGTTGAGAACTACACGCCTCGGGTGATGGGAAATTTTGGTCTGAGCTATGAGGAACTGCGCGAGATCAACCCGGAGTTGATCATGATCTCAATGCCGGGATTCGGGCTGACGGGGACGTGGTCGCATTACACCGCGTTCGCGAACACGACCGAGCAGATGTCGGGCCTGCCGCATCTGACCGGTTACGGGGACGATCAACCGATCTTCAGCGGTACGACCGGCGGCGACCCGCTGGCGGGGGTGATGGGCGCGCTGGCGTTGCTCTCGGCGCTTGAGCGTCGGCGGCGGTTGAATGCACAGGGCGAGTCGGGCGGCTGCCATATCGATCTGTCGCAGACCGAGACGGCCACGTCGTTCACGGGCGAGGCGGTGACGGCATACTCGATCTCGGGTGAGGATCCGGGACGGCGGGGGAACTATCACCCTCGGATTGCTCCTCACAACACGTACCCGTGCCGCGACGACGAATGGATTGCGATTGCCTGCACAACAGACGCGCAGTTCGCAGACCTGGCGCGTCTGATGGGTCGGGATGATTGGCTCGAGATGGCATCGGACTTTGTCCACCGCGACTCCGCGCGCGAGGCGATCGACGCAGCCATCGCCAAGTGGACGTTATCGCGCGACGCCGGGGAGTTGATGCGCGAGTTGCAAGAGCTGGGGATTGCCGCCGGAGCGGTCTATGACGGACGGGGCCTGCTGAAGGACGAGCATCTGCAAGCGCGAGAGTTCTTCATCACGCAGCAGCACACCTACGCCGGGACGAGACGGTATCCCCTGCAGCCGTATCGGTTCGCGAATTGGAGTGGCCCGGAGGTGGATCGGCCGTCGCCGACGCTGGGTCGGGATACGCGGGAGGTGCTGGCGCGTCTGACAACGCTGACTGGAGCTGAGCTCGATCAGATGGAGGCGGACGACGTGATCGGCACGATTCCGCTGGGCGAGCGCGGGGACTAGCCTGAGAGCCGAGCAGACTCCCGCTCGGAGGCGGGGGATGGGAACCGGAGTTTCGCATGCGTCTGGCCAGTTTTTCGTTTGAGGACACGGTGCGCGTTGGCGTCGTGGTTGATGACGAGGTCGTCGACCTCTACCTGGCCGAGCCGGAGGCTCCGACGGATATGTGCGAGTTCCTGGCGCTGGGCGAAGAAGGCCGGGTGATGGCCGAGTTCGCGGTCGAGCGGGGCGGGAATCGGCGGCCGCTGTCGGACGTGGAACTGCTGGCTCCCGTGCCGAATCCGCGCAAGTTCCTTGCCGTCGGGCTGAACTACGGGGATCACATCGCCGAGACCGGGGCGCAGAAGCCGAGCATGCCGACGATCTTCACCAAGCAAGTGAGCTGCGTGCAGCGGCCGGGCGGCGGGGTTCACATTCCGCTGGCCTCGAAGGCGGTGGACTACGAAGGTGAGTTGGGCATTGTGATAGGGGAGACCTGCCGGCATGTGTCGGCGGACGAAGCGGAGTCGGTGATTGCGGGCTACACGATCGTCAATGACGTCTCGGTGCGCGATTTCCAGCGGCATACGCCGCAGTTCACGATGGGCAAGTCGTTCGACACGCACGGTCCAGTGGGGCCGGTGATCGTCACGGGCGATGAGCTGGGCAACCCGCACGTGCTCGACATTCAGACTCGGGTCAACGGCGAGCTACGCCAGGACTCGAACACGAAGCACCTGATCTTCAACTGCTACGACATCGTCGAGTACGTGACCCAGGCGATGACGCTTGAGCCCGGCGACATCATTGCGACCGGGACGCCGTCGGGGGTTGCCGCGGCGATGACGCCGCCTCGCTGGCTGGTGGCGGGGGATACGGTGAGCATCTCGATCTCGGGGATTGGGACCCTGGAGAATACGTGCGTGCCGGAGCCTGAGGCGTCGGGGGATGAGGAGCATCACTAACGCAACCTCACACGTCATACCCGCGCTTGCCGCGGGTATTTCGATGAGAACAGCACACCGATAGTCCTGTCCAGGCGGTCCTCGTTCTCCGAGTCCTCTGCTCACCGGTCCCTACTGAATGCGGCGAGATACCCGCGGCAAGCGCGGGAATGACGAGTTTGTTCAGTCGTTCGATAATGCCTCGGCGACGGGCGGCCACATGCGGGCGAGGGCTGGGGTTGTTCCTGGTGGGGTTGGGCGGGCGCTGTAGAAGCGGTCGGCGGGACGGGTGTAGAGCTGGATCAGGGTGGGGCCGTCGGCGGCGAGGAGTTCGTCGATGGCGGAGTCGAACTCCTCGGCGTCTCCGAAGGATGCAGTCTGGGCGTAGCCGGCGCCCTCGGCCATCCGGGCGAAGTCGACTTGCTGTTGAGAAGGGAGCGGCTGGGAGCCGCTGGTCTCGTAGACGCCGTTATGGATCACGATGTGCAGAAAGTTGGATGGGGCGGCGCCGGCGATCGTGCCGAGGGAGCCGAGCTGCATCATCAGCGAGCCGTCGCCGTCGATCACCCAGACATCGCGATCGGGCTGGGAGAGGGCGACACCGAGGCCCAGGGTGGACGCGCCGCCCATGAATCCAATACATGCCAAGTTGAGATCGTGAGGAGATTTCTGGCGCCAGGCGCCGTTGGCGGTCATCGTGCCGACGACGATCTGTTCCTTGCGGCGACGGGCGAGCACGTCGAGGGCGGCGTCGAGCGACATGCGCTGGACTTCAGAGTTGTCGGTCATGATGTCGTGGTCCCTACCAGGAGGGCGACGGGACCGTTTCGTTCAGCGGCTTCGTCGAATGCCTCCGCGACGTGATGCAGGTCGTCCGGTCCGTCGAGCAGATGTGAGGGGATGTCGAGCGTTTCCAGCAGGGGTCGGCAGAGGCGGACCATGGAGGAACCGTCTTCTTCGGGTTCCAATTCTGGGTCTCGGCCGAGCAATCCGATCAGGAGGACGATCGGGAACTGGCCGTCGAGCGCGACGCCGCGCAGGTTGTTGACGGATGCGTAGAGTCCGGCGTGCTGGATCTGCATCATTGGGCGACGGCCGCCGATGATCAGACCGGCCGAGACGGCGACGGCTTCGTCCTCGGTCGAGCAGTGAATCGTGCGGATCTCATCGTCGTCCATGAGCAGGTCGAGCACCGTACGCTGATGCGTGTCGGGCACGAGGACGACGTCCTGGACGCCCGCCCCGCGGATCGCGGAGAGCAGTTGGTCCGCCGGTATTGACTGCGCCGTCATAGGCTGCCTCCAACTACTCAGCCGCTTCACGATCAATGCTGAGTCGAACGCCATGAATGATACCGACGAGACCACAGAATCAGTCGAGTTAGACGATTCCAACGGCGGCCTGCCGCATGAGAATCCCAACCGTCCGCGCGAGTATCACGGCGCGCGGACGGTCATCGCCGGGGCAGGCGTTGTGATTGCCGTGGCGGCGGCGCTCTGGCTGACGCTGCTGCAGCCGTCCAACGGCGGGGGCGAAGGCGTGGTCGATCTGCCGGCCTGGCTGCCGACGGAGGGTCGGGAAGTCGGGTCGGAAATCGGCGACCTGGCGCCGGACTTCGATCTGGAGACGATCGACGGCGCACGGTTTCGTCTGTCCGACTGGCGCGGGCAGCCGGTGCTGATCAATTTCTGGGCATCGTGGTGCGGTCCGTGCCGGCGGGAGGTTCCGGCGCTGATCCGCGCGCTTGAGGAACACAGAGCGACCGGGTTCACCGTCGTCGGCGTCAATATCGAGGAATCGACATCAGTTGCTCAGAACTTCGTGAGCGAGTTCGGGATCGAGTACCCGACCCCGATGGATTTCGACGGAGCCGTCTTCCGTGCCTACGGCGGCGGCGGGCCGAGCGGACCGCCGCGCTCCTTCTTCATTGATCCGGACGGCGTCATTGTTCGCATCTGGGCCGGTCAGGCGCCCGACGAGATCGTCGATGCGCACACCCGGGAGTTTGCGGAAGCATATGCCAGCAATCGCGTTGGCCAGTTGCCCGGTCTGAAATCGCCTCCGCCGGTCGAGGGCGAAGCGGCGTTGCGCGTCGGCGCCGGCATCGGCGAACTCGCGCCGGACATGCTGCTCTCGCCCCGGCTGGAGCCGGAAGGAGTCTGGCTGCTCAGCGCTGAGCGAGGCAGGACCATCACGATCGCAATCGTGCCGCCGGGTTGCATGCGATGCGGGAGGGCCGTTGGTGCGGACGATGACCCAACCCAGGGCGCGATCATCCTGCTTGGCGGAACGGGCGATGACCAGGAAACAGAGCGGCTCGAACTGGAATGGTCGGCCGACGTCGGACGCCTCTACGCGCCTCAGGGCGACTTACAGTTGATTCAGATAGACGAGCGGGGAGTGGTCCTGAGCATTTCCGGCATGCTCGAGTAGCAGATGACGGGATCCGCGATGACAGAGTTTCGCACGATCATCAAGCACGGCTATGAAGAAGTGGCGCTGTGGCGCGACCAGGAAGCCGGCATCGAAGCGATTTGCGCGATTCACTCGACGGCCCGCGGTCCAGCGATCGGCGGAACCCGCTGGCAACCGTACGCTGAGGTGGATGACGCCTTTGCCGACGTGCTGCGGCTCTCGGAAGCGATGACGCTCAAGTCATCGGCGGCGCGGCTGCCGTTCGGCGGCGGCAAGGCGGTTGTGATCGGCGATCCGGCCAGCAAGACTGAAAAACAACTGCGCAGCTACGCGGAGTTTGTCAACCAGTTCGAGGGCCGCTATCTGACTACGACGGACGTGGGCACCACGACCGACGAGATTGATCAGCTAGCGCAGTGGACGCCGCATGTTGTGGGTACATCGCCGGCGCTAGGCGGTTCGGGAGATACCTCGGCCCTGACTTCGGTCACGGTGCTCAATGGAATCTACGCGACATTGGAAGCGCTGGACGGCGATCCAAGTCCCGAGGGCAAGACGATCGTCGTGGTCGGCGTGGGCAAGGTGGGCTCGCGGGTCGCCCGATCATTGGCCGAGGATGGCGCCCGAGTGCTCGTCGCCGACCTCCGCGCCATCGCTGCGGCCGCGTTGGCCATGGAGATTGGCGCGGGCACAATCTCTGTCGATGAGGCCTACGTGGTCCCTTGCGACGTGCTCTCGCCCAACGCGCTCGGTGGAGTCTTCGGTGAAGAGACGATTCCCGGGCTGCAATGCCGAGCGATCTGCGGCGGCGCCAACAACCAGCTGGTTCGTGACCCCGACGACGCTGCGCTGATCGCCGAACGGGGCATCCTCTACGCGCCCGACTACGTCGTCAACTCCGGCGGCGTCATCTCGGTGGCGCAGGAGGTGGTCGGCTGGAACCACGGGCAGGCGGTCGAGCACGCGGAGGGCGTGTTCGAGACCACGCGGGAGATCTTCGAGTTGGCTACGCGCCGCAAGATCACGACTGCCGAGGCCGCCCGCGATTTCGCCCTTGCCCGGATTCCGGCGCCGGCCAGCTGATGCCGTGACCCGATAAACTGCACTTGAACCATCCGGAACAAGCTGCAGGAGCCCGACATGTCCCTCACCGTGCATGGCATTCCCGTCATCGACATCGACTCTCACTACACCGAGCCGCCCGACCTCTGGACCTCGCGCGCGCCAGCCAAGTACAAAGACGCGGTGCCGCACATCGTGATCAACGATGAGGGCCAGCAGCGATGGCAAGTGCTCGACGACATCGACTTTGGCCCGCCCGGATTCACGGTTGTGCGTGAGGACGGCACGAAGGAGTACGGATCGATCTCGCTCGACAGCTTCGAGCAAATGAGCAAGGCCGCCACCGATCCCAAGGAGCGGCTCAAGCTGCTTGACGATCTCGGCGTCGCCCAGCAGATCGTCTACCCCAACGTGGCCGGATTCGGCTCGCAGAACTTCGTCAAGATCGAAGATTCCGAGCTGCGCAACATCTGCTGCACGGTCTACAACGACGCGATCGCCGAATTCCAGGCTGAGGGTGCAGGCCGCCTCTACCCGCAGGGCCTGGTGCCCTTCTGGGACATCCCGGCGGCGGTTGACGAACTCCAGCGGATCAAGGATCTCGGCATGACCGGGATCACGATGTGCGACACGCCGGAGGCGTTCGGTCTGCCGCACCTCGGCGACGCCGCCTGGGACCCGTTCTGGGACGCATGCCAGGACATGGAGATGCCGGTCAACTTCCACATTGGCGCGGGCGCCGGCGTGGCCGACAAGCTGCTCTGGCCCGGCTACGGACCGCAACGCCGACTCGCCCTCACCTCGATCAGCCTGTTCATCACCAACTTCAAGGTGATCATGAACCTGATCTTCTCCGGTCTCTGCGAGCGCTACCCGAAGATCAACTTCGTCTCCGTCGAATCCGGCATCGGCTGGGTGCCGTTCCTGCTCGAGGCGATGGACTACCAGTTCGAGGAGACCGTGCCGACCGAGCGCGAAGGCCTGACGATGAAGCCGTCGGAGTACTTCCGCCGCCAGATCTTCGCCTCCTTCTGGTTCGAGGACTTTGGTCCGCGCGCGACGATCTCCGCGATCGGCGAAGACAACGTGATGTTCGAGACCGATTTCCCCCACCCGACCTGTCTCTACCCGAGAGCGCAGGAGCACATCACGGAAGTCCTGACCGACCTCGACGAGGGCATCCGCGAGAAGGTGCTGCGCACCACTGCCGAGCGCATCTACCACCTCCCGCCGGCCCCGGCCTCGATCTACGAGAGCGCCGCGGCGGGCGGCTAGGAGCAGGGGTGTTCGATGGATGACGTTCACCCAGACGTGTATCCAACTGACCCAGTGAAAGTGGAAGCTCGCGAGGGCTTTTCGATCTGGCTCGAGTTCGTTGACGGCGCATCGGGCACAGTGGATCTGTCCCACCTGGCCGACGTGCCTGTCTTCTCAGGCTGGCACAATCGCGACTTCTTTGAGTCGGTGCACATCAACGACGATTTCGCCATCGAATGGGACGAGTTGCTGCAGTTGTGCCCCGATTCCATGTATCTGCGCGTGACAGGAAAGCGCGCGGAGGATGTGTTTCCGCGAAGCAGGAGCGCGCCTGTGGATGCCTAAAATCTGTCGAATCGGGTCGGTGAGAGTGGTTATGTACTTTGAGGACCACGGCGGACCCCACTTCCACGTGATTGACGGTCGGCGACGGGACAAGTTTTATCTCGAAACGAGGGAGTTCGAGCCCGGCCGCCTGCAACACCGCAAGCAACGCGAGATTCTTCGCAGGGTCGACGCACGTGATGCAGAGTTGCACCGCGCTTGGCGACTCGTAATGGACTACAAGGATCCGGGCCGCATCGCGACGCTGGACTAGACGCAGGAGCTACCAACATGCCCGGACGACTCGAAGGCAAGGTCGCCATTGTCACCGGTGGTGGCGCAGGAATGGGCGCGGCCGAGTGCCGGCTCTTTGCCCGCGAGGGCGCCTCCGTCGTGATCGCCGACCTCTATGAGGAGGGCGGACGCGAGGTTGAGGAGCAGATTCGCTCGGCCGGCGGCACAGCCAACTTCGCCATGATGGATGTGACGGCGGAAGAGGAGTGGAACGCGCTGATCAGCTCGACGCTCGAGAGGTACGGCGGGCGACTGGACGTGTTGGTCAACAACGCTGGTCTGTCTTCGACCGCCGTAGATGATCCCAACTCGACCGAGGGCTGGCACCAGATCATGGACGTCAACGCCACCGGCGTCTACCTCGGCACCAAGCTCGGCTCAGCCGCGATGCTGGCCGCCGGTAACGGCGGCTCGATCGTCAACATCTCCTCGATCTACGGCTTCGTCGGTTCCGACGGCGGACATCCGGCCTATCACGCATCGAAGGCGGCGGTGCGGAACTTTTCCAAGGCAATGGCCGTGCGACTCGGTCCGGACGGCATCCGCGTCAACACGGTGCATCCCGGCTTCATGCCGCCGATGCGTTCGAGCATCGGCATTTCCAAGGAGATGCGTGCCAGGCTGGTCCGATCGATTCCATTGCGGCGCACGGGCGAGGTCGACGAAGTGGCCAACGGCGTCCTCTTCCTCGCCTCCGATGAGTCGTCTTATGTCACCGGCGCGGAACTGAAGATCGACGGCGGATTCCTCGCTCGCTAGTCCACGCGCCACCCTGCCGATTGGTTGACAGTCCCGTTATCGCTTGAGAGAGTGATGTGAATGAATTCGTAAGCTGACCGCAAAATCGGCTGGCGGACATCAAGACGACTCAGCGATTCGGATCGACCGCGATAAGCTAACGTCAAGTAACTCCCACCACGGCGGGCGTGGGGCAATAAGGAGCCGGGAATGAGACCCATCCTGTTTGAAGGCGCGGCGCGGCGATGGAGCCTCGGCGTGGCCTTGCTTGCCGCATTGACAATGCTGTTGGTCAGCCTCGCGCCGTCAATCACGGCCCAGGACAACCCCCGGCCACCGCACTGGTTCTGGGGAAACGACCTCGACTCTTATGTCGGCGATCAGGTGGTCGCGATCAACCAGGACGGAATAGAGGTCGGCTCCACAACGGTGGAGAGCCGAGGAGAATGGACGGTCACAGTCAGCCCCGAAGACGCGAGGACCGTCACGCTCCGCCTGATCAGCGATTCTGGCACGCGGGCAACTGATCCGTTGGATGTGATGGACGGCGGTTTCGACGCCGATGGCCTGTCGATTTCCGACTTCAGGCATCGAATCACTGAAGAACTCGGCGACGCTGGACCCACGATCGCCGTGCGCATCATCGCCCGTCGAGCTGACGACGGCCGGATCGAGTTTGGCATGCGCGGTCCGGACGGTGAAGACATCCTTCCGCCGGCCAGGTTCTTCCCGGATGGCGGACCGGGTCACAGCCGTTGGTTGAGAAGCACAGAGATCGACTTCGGCGACGGGTTCGTTGGCAGGATCATTGCCCGCCACGTGGCAGAGGACGGCAGAACCGAGTTCGGCTTCCGCGTCGAGGGATACGACGACATCTTCCCGCGAGCCCGCTTCTTCCCGGCCAGCGGGCCGGATCACAACCGCTGGCTGCGCAGCTCCGAGATTGAGATTGGTATGCCCCGGTAGCTCATCGCGGCATTTGCTCATGTGACCAGCCCACTCCTCACGGGGTGGGCTGTTTCGTTGTTCGTCTGGTCAGACTTGTTTCTGCGAGGCGGGTCGTGCTGCAGGGTTCGTTGACGGGGTGATCAACCGCGCCACGCGTCGGACCAGCGCTTCCAACGGCAGGCGACGCTTGGCCGGCAGTCGCAACATCAGACAAAGGATGGCCGACGCCGCCCACAGCCCGGAACAGACATAGAAGGCGTAGTCGTACGAACCGATCAGGTCGTACGCGAGCGCGACCAACGACGGCGTCAGGGCGCTGATGCCCATCGCCACCGGAAACCCGACGGCTCGCACCGCACCCAGATAGCGGCGACCGAAGTATTCGGCCCAGAACATGTCCTGGATCGGAATGTTGCCGCCGATCCCGGCGCCCATGATCGCGAGCGCTCCCGCGATCAGGGCGAAGTCCCCGGTCGGCCCGGCGTTGATCACCACGACGAATCCGATCGCCCCGAGCGCGAACGAAGCGAAGCCAACCACCCTGGTATCCCAACGATCCAGCGCCCAGCCCCAGGGCGGCTTGGTCAGCATGGAGAACAACGAGAAGGCGCCCACGGCCAGGGGCGCCTGGGACGCACTCAATCCGTGCTCCCTGAGAAAGAAGACGCCGTTCAGCAGGATCGCGAAGATTCCGACGACCGAGATCCCGAAGATCAGCACGATCAGGTAGAAGCTGCTCGACTTCAACGCCTCCGATCGGGTGAGCGACGTCGATTCGTCATGCTCGGCCTGTTGAATCTGTTCCGGCGTGAGTTGTGTGGGGCCGCCGTCGGGCAATAGCCCGTGGTCCTCGGGGCGTCGCCGCATGAGTAGCGCCGCCGGCACGAATATCACTCCGTAGCACAGGGCCAGCACCACCCACGCGGTCCGCCAGCCGAGCGGTTCAATCAGGATCGCGGCCGTGAACGTTGGCCAAAAGAGCCCCGCCATGGAAACGCCCATCGAGGTCCAGCCCAGCGCTTGCCCGCGCTTCACCACGAACCACTTCGACACGGCGATCGAGACCACCAGGAATCCCGACACGGAGGCCGCGGTCAGCAGAAACACACCGCGCACCACGATGTACTGCCAGTACTCGTCGACCTGGCTCATCAGCACCAGGGCCGGAATGCAGACCACAGCCGCCGACAGCATGATCGGCCTTGCCCCGAAGCGATCCACTCGAGGCCCAAGCATGAAGCCGATCACCATCAACAGCAGTTGGCCGATGGTGTCGGCGAAGAAGAACTGGAAGCGGGACCAGCCGAACTCCTCGACCATCTCTGGAGCAAAGACCGCGGCCACCGACGTCTGTACACCCACGGCGACGAACTGCGCCACGAACGCGGCGACAACAATCACCCAGCCGTAGAACACCGGCCGGCCGAGCAGTGTCATCGAGGACTTCGTCGCAGAACTCGGACCGCCAATGACAACGTGGGCGTCATCCCGACGGCGTTTCGATGCCCAGAGAATCAAACATGCGCTGCATGTTCTCGCCGAACTCGTCCTGGCGAGGCCGACCCAGGGTCAGCCCGCCGTCAACGACCAACGCGTGACCGGTGACGAAGGTCGAATCGTCGCTCGACAGCCAAAGCGCCGCGTGCGCGATGTCGGACGGACGGCCCGAGCGCTTGATCGGCTGTGCCTGTCCCATGACCTCGGCCATCGCCTCCACCGTCTTGTCCGCGTCCGCCGCGGACAGACCCAACGACCTGCCGAAAATCGGCGTGGCGATCCCGCCGGGGCAGATGCAGTTGACGCGAATATTGTGTTCGCCCAGCTCGTACGCGGCGACCTTGGTCAGGTGGACGACGGCGCCCTTGGCGACGCTGTAGATGGCCGGACCGTTGCCGGCGCTGACTCCTGCGACGCTCGCGGTGCTGACGATCGCGCCGCCGTCGCCCTGCGCGATCATCGCCCGCGCCGAATGCTTGATCCCGAAGAAGACGCCCTTCAGCAAGCCGCCCATCGTCTGCTCGTACTCATCCTCCTCAACCTCCGTCACGCCGCCGAGCGCTCCCGCGTATCCGGCATTGTTGAAGATTGCATCGATCCGACCGAACCGGTCGATCGCATGAGCAACCGCGCCCTGCACGTCTGCCTCTGCGGCAACATTCGCGTGCACATATGTGGTATCTCCGCCGATTGACTCGACCAGCGCGTGACCGCGTTCATCCTGAATGTCGGCGACGACCACGCGGCCGCCCTCATCGGCGAACAGCCTCACGGATCCTTCGCCAATGCCGCTCGCGCCGCCAGTGATCACCGCCACCTTGCCGTCGATCCGTCCAGCCATGAGCGCGCCTCCGCATCGTGAAATTCATTCGCGTGAGCGTAGGATACGCACCGGCCCCATTCGGGCGAATCCCTAGACTGCCCACGCGACAAGACGATGCAGCAGGAGCAGAACGATGGTCGACCGACTCAAGGACAAAGTTGCACTGATCACCGGCGGATCGCGGGGCCAGGGCGCCGCCGAGGCGGAGCTGTTCGCGGCCGAGGGCGCGCGAGTCGTGATCGCCGACGTCCTCGACGCCGACGGCGCCGAGACCGCCGCCCGGATCGGCGATGCGGCGTCTTACCACCACCTGGATGTCTCGAACGAGGACGCCTGGCATGCGCTCGTCGCCGAGATCGTCGAGCAGCACGGCAAGCTCGACGCGCTGGTCAACAACGCGGGCATCTACCGCAACGCGCCAATCGTCGAAATGACGAGGGAGACCTACCAGGAAGTCGTCGACATCAACCAGATCGGCGTCTGGCTCGGAATGAAGGCGGTCGGACCGCAGATGATAGCGCAGCAATCCGGCTCGGTCGTCAATATCTCCTCCACGGCTGGCTTCCGCGGCGGACCGGGCTCTATCGCCTACACCGCCAGCAAGTTCGCGGTGCGTGGCATGACCAAAGTCGCCGCGCGCGAGTGGGGCCGCTACAACATCCGGGTCAACAGCATCCACCCGGGCCCGATCGACACCATGATGCTCCACCAGGTCCCCGGCTTCGAGGCCGACAGCGACCGCTTCCTGAGGAACACCCCGCTAAGACGAGCCGCCGACCCCTCCGAGGTCGCCTACCTCGCCCTCTACCTGGCCAGCGACGAATCCAGCTTCAGCACCGGAGCCGAATTCATCGTCGACGGCGGCGGTTTGGCCTAGGGCCTGTTCACTTCGGCCACTACTGCCGTTATTGCCGCGCTTGCCGCGGCAATCTCGCCGCGATCTGTACTGACGTCCGTACTGCATGCGGCAAGATACCCGCGACAAGCGCGGGTATGACGGAGTTTCTTATCTCTCTTCGGCCTATGTGAACAGGCCCTAACTCCTTGCGCTCAGGCCAGCAACTGGCGACTAAGGTCGGCGAAGTCGGTCGCGTTGACCGTGAACGACGGATCCGGCGACATATCGGGATCATTCCCCTCGCCCCGCTCCCCCACCACCGGCACGTACGCGGTCGGCATGCCGGCGCGGGCGGCCGCTTGCAAGTCGCCCTTGTGCGCGGCGCACATCATCACCTCGGAGATATCCAGGCCCAGATACCTCGCCGAGGCGTGATACGCCTCCCGCTCCGGCTTGTAGTGACTGAGGAACTCGCAGCTCAGGATCCCGTCCCAACTAATCCCGTTGTGCTTGCTGCAGTCGACCGCGATCGCCCACGACATCACGGTCAGCACCGTCACCTTGTATCGCGACCTCAATGCCTCGAGGCATTCGGCAGAACCCGGCCAACAGTTCATCCGGTGCCAGACCTGATTCAGCTCGTCGCGCTCGCTCGGGTCGAGCTTGAGCTGCGGATACGCCTCCATCACTTCGTCCAGCACTCGACGGTGCAACTGGTCCGCGTTGAGCCAGGGCAAATCACCCCGACGCACCAGCTGCAGCCGCTTGAACATCGTGAACCGCCACATGTTCGTGAAGGCGGCGGCATCCAGTTCGACGCCCTGCGCCTCAGCGATTGCCGTGACCTCCCCTTTGATCGTGTGATGCCAGTCGAATATCGTCCCGCCGATGTCCCAGGCCAACGCCTTGACGTTGCTCAGATCGGTCATGTCCACTCCAGTTCCGCTTCCTCGTGCGCTCAAGACATCGAGGCTAACTGCTCTCGAACCCTGGGCAGAATCTCCCTCGCGACCCGCACGGTGTAGCCGTCCTCCGCATCGTCTGGCGCTGGCGGATTCGGGATCGGATGCAGCACCACGTGCTCAAACTCAATTCCGTCCGAGGCGGCTTGTCTGAGCACCCCAACCAGCTGTTCCGACACATCGTCTGCGGTCCCCCGCAAGGCAAATGCATCCGCGTGCGCCTCGGAAAGAAAGCCAACAGCTCGTCCGGCTTTGCGCAGGTCGGGATCGTGATGAAAGTCCGGCCAGACTCCCGATTCGTGCTTCAACACTTCCGGATCCGGACCGTCCCAACTCAGACCCGACGGCTCAAACAGCATCGGCGAGTACTCGTAGTAGCCGGCCGCCATCGCCTTGGCCATCGTCAGAGCATCGTCCGGATCATCAACCAGCACCGTATGAAAGATGATGCCCAGCGGAATCGACAACGGATCCCGTCCAGCAAGCTCCGCGCCACGCCTGATCTTCGAGACCGTGTCAATGATCGTCGCTGGATGCGTTCCGACCCGCATGAAGACGCCGTCGGCCACGCGACCGCCCATCTCCAGCGTGCGCGGACCGCCCGCGGTCAGCCAGACAGGCACCGGCCGATGAAACGGCAGATACGACGGCCGTTCTGCCCCGACCTCCACCTCTTCGCCGGCCAGCAGCGACCGCATCAGAACGATGGCGTCTTGCATCTCCGCGACCCGAGCCGGGCGCAGCCCGCTCAGCCGCACAGCGGTGTCGCCCGCGCCAAACCCGAGGGCGATCCTGCCTGGCGCGAGTTCATCGATCGTGGCAATCGACGAGGCCGTCACCGACGGATGCCGCGTGACCGGGTTGACCAGCAGCGTGCCCAGATGGATCGATTCCGTCGCCTGCGCCGCAGCGGCGAGCAGCACGTAGGTATCCCGACGCCGAAGCTGCGAGTCAGGCAACCAGGCGCAATCCCAGCCCAGAGACTCAAGCCGCGCAACGTCAACCGCGAACCGCGCGGAAGACTCCGCGTCCTGTCGGTTGATGCCGAACTTCGGAATGCGCACTACCGGCTACACCGAGGTCAACACCTGACCCGAAGTCACGCCGGTCGGCTCGCCGTCGCGCATCGTGATGCCGCCGTTGACGATCGACATGTGGTAGCCCCTGGCCTTTTGCACCAGTCGGCGTTGACCGGCCGGCAGATCGTGCTCCACCGTCGGGCGTTCGGGTCCTACTGTGTCGAGGTCGAAGAGGATCATGTCGGCCTTGTAACCGCGACGCAGCAGGCCGCGATCGGGCAGTTCCCAGGCGGTCGCCATGTCCCAGGTCAGGTACTTGACGCCCTGCTCGAGCGTGACCTCGCCCGAGTTGCGCACCCAGTGCGACAGCACGTGCGTCTGCAGCGACGAGTCCATGATCTGCGACACGTGCGCGCCGCCGTCGGAGAAGGTCACCAGCGAGCGCGGCTCGCGCATGATCTCCAGCACCGTGTCCTGGTTCTCGTTGGCCAGCGGCACCATGTAGAGCGTGTCCAGCGCCTGCTCGACGCCGACATCGATCATCGTCTTGACCGGGTCCTCCTCGCGTTCGCGCGCGACCTCGCCCAGTCGGCGGTTCGGAGTGCCGTCGACGTGGTCGAGGATGAACACCCAGTCCCAGTCCGACGGCTTGCGCGCCTGCGCCGGCATCACCCGGGAGAAGTCCTCTTCCTCGGTGTTGGCGATGTGCACGAGCTGCTCCACGACGTCGGGGTCCTGCAGCAGCGTCATCTGCTCGTCCAGTGGCAGCTTGCGGATGTCGCGCCACATCGAGAGCCGGTCGAACGGCATCTCCGTGCGCCACGACCAGTTCGTGCAGAGCTCGCGCGAGTGCGCCTGGCCAAACATCCGGCCGCCCTCGCCCGCTGCCTCCTGCGCGCGGTCGAAGAACCGCTTCCAGGTGCCCGGCTCGGCCCGGCGGCTGTGCAGCGCCGGGAAGAACATCGGCCGGCCCGAGTCGATCGCCAGGTCACGGAAGCGCCGCTCGTAGTGGTTCGGATCGTCCGGGTCCTGGCCCATCGTCGGCTCGCCGCTGATCTCCACCACGCCGCGATTGATCTCGCTCAGCGCCATCACCAGCTGCCGCACCTCATCCCAGCTCGCCAGCCGCGACGGCACCGGCGCGCCCTCGCGCGTCTTGTGCGCCGGCGAGCGAGTTGTCGAGAGCCCCATCCCGCCGGCCTGCACGCCTTCCTTGAGGATCTCGGCCATCTGGCCAATCTCCTCGTCCGAAGCCGGGTCGGTGAACGCGCGCTCGCGCATCACGTAGGTGCGCAGCGCCGTGTGTCCCACGTAGCCGCCGTAGTTGATCCCCTTGGGCTTGTCCTGCAGGAACTGCATGAACTCCGGGAATGTCTGCCAGGTCCAGTCGACGCCGACCCGCTGCGCGGCGGCGGGGATGTCCTCGACCGCCTCCAGCGTGCGCATCAGGATGTCCTGGTCGTCGGGGTGGCAGGGCGCCAACGTGAAGCCGCAGTTGCCCATGATCACCGACGTCACCCCGTGGTAGCAGCTCGACGTGCCGTACGGATCCCACGAGATCTGCGCATCGAAGTGCGTATGCCCGTCGATGAAGCCCGGCGAGACGATCAGCCCGCGAGCATCGACCTCCTCAGTACCTTTCTCGGGGATTCGCCCAATCGAGGCGATTCGGTCGCCTTCGATCGCAATATCCGCCTGGTACCGGGGAGCCCCGGAACCATCCACAATGGTCCCGCCCCGGATCACGATGTCGTAGGTCATGCTCAGCTCAATCCATCGAACGCTCAGGTTCAGCCCATGCTAACCAATCGCACGCAGCTCACCCGCGACACAACAGATATGATCGGCCGGTGAGAGAGCGTCACCCGAAAAAGGAGATCGAGGATGCGCTGCGGGACGCAGAACAATTGGGTTGGCGTGTCGAGCAGTTGCGCGGACGCCAGCACCGTTGGGGACGCTTGCTCTGTCCGCAACCCAGTCGGCTCGGTTGCCGGCCGAAGTCGATCTGGTCAACGCCTCGAAGTCCGGAACACTTCGCCAGGGAGATCCGCACCGCGTTGGAATCATGCCCGCACTCCAGGCAATAGAGTTACACCATGACCATCTGGCGATTCTCCCTGATCATCGACGGCCCGAATCTCGACGATGACGAACTGCTAGACGCCCTGTTCGAGGCGGGCTGCGATGACGCATTGTTCGGCGGCGCCAACGGCGTCCAGTGCGCCGATTTCCACCGCGAGACGGATCAGGTCGAGGACGCTGTTCTGTCCGCGATCGCTGCCGTCGAGAGCGTCGGTGGGCTAAAGGTCGTGGAATTGGTCGAACGAGAACTGGTATCGGAGGACGAGAGCCGCGAGCGGTCGGAACAGACGCCCGACGCGGATGCGCAGATGTTCACTGCCCTCGCGCGCGCGGTTGAAGCACGCCATGAGCTGCGCAAAACACCCGCGGACCGACGCGCTCGGATCGGCCAGTTTGTTGGCGCGTCGGGGGCGGCAGCGGCCGGAGCCTGAGACTGCAATGGCGGTACAGGACTCCAGCCTGCGCATTGACAGCCAATAGGGAATCTCCAAATGGTCAACCGTTCGCCTCTCATCCTGCCGCCCGGCGCCGTTCCGACCGCGCCAACACCGACACCGTCCGGCCCGCCGTTCGACCGCAACTTCTTCGAATCGGTCCTACCCAAGGCGATCCAGTCGTACTGCTCTCAGGTCGCCTGCACGATGCCGCTGGTCCAGGTCTTCACCGCCGACGGCGCCCGACATTACATCCGAGCCATCTCCGGCGTCACCGACCAGTGGGTCGCCCTGCACACGCAGGAAGAACTCAACGAGCAGCCGGTCCAGGTCTTCATCCCCTACGCCACGGTCATCCGAGTCGAAATCCACCCCGACCTCAGCCCCGACCTCCGCCGCTTCGGCTTCCTCACCGACGCTGCGCCCCCATCCCCCGCCGAACCCGCCGCTGGTGAGGCCGCAAGTCCCGATTAGCCAGGGCGTCTGATCGCGAGTCCACCCTCATTCCCGTCGTCCCCGCGAAGCCTGCCCCGCACTTGATGCGGGGGCGGGGACCCATTCAGGTAGCCGACGCTGCACTTGAAGTGTGCGCGTTGCCAACAGTCTTGATACTGAGTGCGTCGCCCTGCGCCGTCGATGCCTCTCTCGACGGGCGTGGGTCATCGCTTGGTGGTTGGGTCGCGACCTGACCTTTCCAACTAACATTGACGTGGAGACTGACTTCTTGGCGCTGTTCACCATTGACAACCTGCGCCTTCGCAACATCCTTGTGCGCGGCCGGATGCCTGAGGAGCAGGCAGTCGAGTTCGCCGAGGCATTGGAAGATACCCTGGGACCTCTCGCGGAGACGTCCGAGGTTGACCGCACCGTCCAGCGTGCGGTCGATCAGATCAAGCTTGACGCCGCCGAACGCGAGGCGCGGCTCATGCAGACCATCTACCTTGCCACGGCCGTCATCCTCGCGGGCCTCGCCATCGCCAGCGGAGTCATCATCGCCTTCGCCTGACCCGAGCGTCCCCGCCCTGTAGCCTCTGTCCTCCGCAGCCCGTTCATATCAGTACACTTGATCGCAATTAGGAGAGCGCGGAGTGCTCATGACCACGTCCAATCACACTTCCAGGGAACCACTCCTTCGCGCGCCTTGCGATCAGACCCGGGTACAGACGGCTTGCATTGCCGAC
Organism: Chloroflexota bacterium; assembly: GCA_028875225.1. Lineage (GTDB taxonomy): Bacteria > Chloroflexota > Dehalococcoidia > Bin125 > Bin125 > Bin125. Next base: position 102,692 of record JAPPFB010000012.1, read on the forward strand.
TCCGCACAGGAATCGCTCCGTTGCGCCGGTCGCGGATTCCTCGCCCTCACACACCAGGACAACGCTGGAATGATCCCTAACCATCCAGAATGGAACCAAAGAAATCCGGACTGGTCTGGACGAATCCAGACGAATCTGGACAGATCTGGACTCAAATCACCACAATTCCCTGCTCAGTGCAACAAAACTGCGCAATTCTGTCCAAACTCGCTCTCGACGCCTGTCGGATCTGATCAGCCGTCAAACCTACAGCGAGTTGTCCTCGTGCGGCGTGACCATGATCTTGCAGTGCTCCTCCGGATCGCCCAGCGTCTCGAACGCGCCGGCGACACCGTCCAAGCCGACTCGGCCGGTCACGATTGGGCCGGGCTGAATGCCTCCGGCGGTGATGGCGTCGAGGGTCTCCGCGTACTCCTGCGGCGTGTAGCCCAGCACGAACTGGAGTTGGATCTCCTTCTCGATCCCGGCCATCGGCGTGATCGAGTCCTCCTGCATGCAAACGCCGACGATCACCAGACGTCCGCCTCGCGACGGCGCTTCGCGCATCAGCATCGCAATCGTGCCCTGCACGCCGATTGCATCGAACATCACGACATCGTTGCCCGGCGTGTATCCCTGCTGTTCGAGGACGGACATCGGCGGCGTTTCGCGCGGATCGACCACGACATCGGCGCCCATGATCCCGGCCAGTTCCCTGCGTCGGGGCGAGAAATCGGAGGCGACGATCGTGCCCGCGCCCTCGTTGCGCAGGCTGGCGATCGTGGCCAGCCCGACCGGTCCGCAGCCGTAGACAACCGTCGGCTCGCCGCCGCTCAGCTGGCCCATCCGCACCGCGTGCATGCCGACCGCCATCGGCTCGGTCGTGGCGGCGTGTTCGGTCTCGACGCTGTCCGCGACCGGAAGCAGCATCGACGCGTCGAGCACCATGTACTCGCTGTAGCCGCCGGGGTAATCGTTGCTGTATGCGCCGCGGGTCGGCACCGAGGTCACCCGGTCGCCGATCCCGACCGGTCCGGTCGTGTTCGGTCCGTAGCCGACGACCTCGACGCAAAACTCGTGGCCCATGATGATGTCGCGGCTCAGGTCGGGCGCAAAGCGTCCATTGCCGGAGTCCATCGATCCCTTGACGATGTCGGGCCCGAACCTGACGAAGTGCAGGTCGGAGCCGCAGATGCCGCAGGCCAGCACCTTGACCAACGCTTCACCTTCGGCCGGCTCGGGCTGGGGGACGTCGGCGACTCGAAGTTGTCCGTTCCGTGATGCGACTGCGCGCATGGCAAGCTCCTCTCCAGGCACCCTTGCTGTACAGACTTGCTGTTCAGATTGAGCGCAGGCTAGCCGCTAGCCTGCGCCCCAATTGAGGGACGGAAGAGGAACCACGCCATGGCCGACTTCGACGCACTCCAGCGCGCCTATCGGGCGACCGACGGCTGGGTGCACCTGACCATCACCAGCGAGGACGAGTGGGTTCGACTGCGCGACACCCTGGGCGAGGCGGCACTGGCCGACCACATGTGGGACCACCATGAGCGTCACCCGGCCGACGGCGAGGCCTACCGGCCCGAGTTCCAGCTCCAGGTCGAAGACGATCCCCGTTTCGCGACCGCAGAACTGCGCCTCCAGAACGCAGCGGAACTCTCAACCGTGATCACCGAGGCGCTGCGCAACCGCACTCAGAAGGAATGGGTCGACCTGTTCGAAGCCCGCGGTGTCCCGCACGAAGTCCGGACGCCCGCGGGAACCCGCTGAACAGGACTGCACATGACCACGTTCAAGCCGTTCGCCGAAGAACTCGCCGAAGTGAAGCTGCGCGAACTGCTGATCTACCTGTGCGAGCGCCGCATCACCGCCCGCTCGTTCGGCACGAGCCAACTCAACACCTTGCTCTGCCTGAGCGACTTCCTCCACTACCGTCGCCACGGAGAATCAATCACCGGCGCCGAGTACGTCGTCGCGGAACACGGTCCCTGGCTGGTCAAGTTCGAGCTGCACCTGGACCCGCTGATCGACGACGGCAAAATCGTCATTCAGTCCTCGGATCTGGGCGGATTCACGCAGTACCGTCCCATGGCCCTGACCAGCGCCGACCTGTTCGGCTTCAACGGAGCCGAAATCGCAACCGCCGAGCAGGTTCTGCGCGCCACCGAGGATCAGAGCGCCTCAGAACTCGGAGACCTCGCCCACTCCCTCACCCGCTGGCGAAACGGCCAACTCGGCGACCCCCTGCCCTACGACGCGGCGCTGGACAGTCAGTCAGGCTGAGCGGCTAGTCGGCCTCTTCGTTGAGCCAGGACATCATGCCTCGGAGCTCGGCGCCGACCTCTTCGCTCGGGTGACTGGCGGCTCGGGCTCGGAGCTTGTCGAAGCCGGGGCGGCCGGTCTGGTTCTCCATGATCCATTCGCGGGCGAAGGTGCCGTCCTGGATGTCGCTGAGGATCTGCTGCATCCGCTCCTTGACCGAGTCGTCGATGATCCGCGTGCCGCGGGTCAGATCGCCGTACTCAGCCGTGTCCGAGACCGAGTAGCGCATGTTGGCGAAGCCGCCCTCATAGATCAGGTCGACGATCAGCTTGACTTCGTGGATCGTCTCAAAATAGGCCGACTCGGGCTGGTACCCCGCTTCGACCAGCGTCTCGAATCCAGCCTGCATCAGGGCGGTGATGCCGCCGCAGAGCACTGATTGCTCGCCAAACAGGTCAGTCTCGGTCTCCTCGAGGAATGTGGTTTCGAGCACGCCGGCGCGCGTCCCGCCGATGCCCTTGGCGTAGGCCAACGCGACTTCCTTGGCCGTCTCGGATGCGTCCTGGTGGATCGCCAGCAGCGCCGGCACGCCGCCGCCCTCTTCAAACACGCGGCGGACCAGGTGACCGGGACCCTTGGGAGCGATCATCGTCACGTCGACTTCAGGCGGCGGCATGACCTGGTTGAAGTGAATCGCGAAGCCGTGCGCAAACATCAGGGTCTTGCCCTCGGTCATCGTCGGGGCGATGTGCTGGTCGTAGATCGACTTCTGCACGTGGTCGGGCGTGAGGACCATGACGATGTCGGCGGCGGCCGCTGCGTCGGCGACGGTGTCAACTTGAAGTCCGGAGTCCTGGACCTTGGTCCAGCTGCGTGAACCCGGGTACAGGCCAACGATCACGTCGCAGCCGGAATCACGCAGGTTCAACGCGTGTGCGTGACCCTGCGAGCCAAAGCCGATCACGGCGATCTTCTTGTCCTTGATCAGGTCGAGGTCGGCGTCGGCGTCGTAAAACATCTGGGCGGGCATACCGGTCTCCTGCGGGTTGAGAATGGGTCGTTGTTGTTCTCGCCTGAGTGTAGGCGTGGAACTGGTTGCCGCCAGTTCCGATCAGTCGCTGGCGAACGGCAATGCGCCCTCGGGCCGCCGACCGAGCATGGCCCGGATCGCGGCAGCGGCCTGCTGCGAGTCCGAGATCGCCGGCGGCTTGGTCGTCTCGGTGCCGCGGACCATCGCCACGCGGCCGGTACGCACCATCTCGAGGATGCCGAACTGCTCGAACATCTTGACGGCCGCGTCGACCTTGCCTTCGTCACCGAGCACTTGCACGATCAGCGCATCCGCGTCGACGTCGACCACATCGGCGCGGAACATCTCGACCACGTCGAGCACTTCGCGCCGATTGAAGTTAGACGCGGAAACTTTGATCAGCGCCAATTCGCGATCGACCATCGGCGCGTATGTGATGTCCTGGACCGAAACCACATCGATCAGCTTGAACAGCTGACGGCAGACCTGGTCAACCTGGTGGTCGTCGCCGTCGACGACGATCGTCATCCGGCTCAGGCCCGGTTCTTCGCAGTGTCCGACGGTGAGCGACTCGATGTTGAATCCTCGTCGGCGGAACAGCGAGGCGACACGCGCCAGGACGCCGGGGCGGTCCTCGACGTGGGCGACGATGGTGTTTCGAGAAGCCATTCTCCGATTCTCCTCTGTCTCAATCCAACATTGTCATTCCCAGGAGAAGCCCTGTCACTCCCAGCTCTGCTGGGAATCTCGCTCCCGTCCCCAGCGTGGCCGCCAGGCGAGATTCCCGCCTTCGCGGGAATGACGGAAGAGATGGCCGTCTACAGATCCTCCGCAGATTCGATGGTTTCCGATAGCGCGGCGCCGGCCGGAACCATCGGCCAGACGTTTTCCTCGCGCTCAAGCTGAAAGTCGATCACAACCGGTCCGTCGTAGCCTTCGAGGTCGCGGAAGACCTGCATGGCCTCGGCTCGTGTCGTCGCGCGGACGCCGCGGATGCCGTAAGCCTCGGCCAGCTTGACGAAGTCGGGCTGGCCCAGATCGACGGAGTGGTAGTTGTTCGCGTAGAACAGCTCCTGCCACTGACGCACCATCCCCAGAAATCCATTGTTGAAGATTGCGAACCGCACCGGGAGGTTGTGTTCGGCGACCGTCTGCAGCTCCTGCGAGGTCATCTGGAATCCGCCATCGCCGCAGATCGACCAGATCGGCTCCTGCTGCGCAAACTGGGCGCCCATCGCGGCCGGCACTTCGTAGCCCATCGTGCCGAGGCCGCCGGATGTCACCCATTGGCGAGCCTTCGTGTACGGGTAGTACTGCGCACCCCACATCTGGTGCTGACCGACGCCAGTGACGATGGTCGCCTCGCCATTTGTCGCCTCGGCCAGCGCGCGAACCAGCCACGGGCCGCCCAGTCCAGTGCCCTCCTCGATATAATCAGTCGGATGCTGAGCCATGATCTCGTCGATCTCGGACCGCCACTCCGGATGCGTGTTGCGTTCGATCTGGGGCAACAGTCGTGACAGCGTCTCTTTGACATCGCCGTTGACCGGTGCGTGGGTCTTGAAGTTCTTGCCGATCTCGGCCGGGTCGATGTCGATATGAACGATCTTCGCGGTGGGGTTGAAGTCGCTGAAGCGGCCCATCGCGCGGTCGTCGAAGCGCATGCCGATGCCGATCACGACATCTGCGCGATCGGCGGCCATGTTGGCGTAGAAGTGTCCGTGCATGCCGAGGAAGCCGTAAGAGAGCTCGTGGTCCTCGGGCATTCCCGAGATGCCCAGGAGGGTCGTCAGCACCGGCGTATCCGAGCGCTCGGCGAACTCAACCAGTTCGCGCTGCGCCTCCGACTGCACGACGCCGTGCCCGGCGATCACGATCGGTCGCTTGGCCGAGTTGATCGTTTCGGCCGCCCTGGCGACTTCTTCCTCGCGGGGGACGTCCATGATCGGATAGCCGCGCAGTGAGACGCCTTGTGGGTAGCCGTCCCACTCGGCCTCCTCGATGAAGACGTCCTTGGGAATGTCGACCAGCACCGGGCCTTTGCGTCCAGTCGAGGCGATGTGGAAGGCCTCCTTGACCGCCGGCGCGATCTCGGAGGCGCGCATCAAGAGGTAGTTGTGCTTGGTGATCGGCAGGGTGATGCCGGTGATATCGGCTTCCTGGAAGCCGTCGCGGCCGATCAGGTCGCGGGCGACGTTGCCGGTCAGGACCACCATCGGCACCGAGTCCATGTAGGCAGTCGTGATCCCGGTGACCAGGTTGGTCGCGCCCGGACCGGAGGTCGCCAGGCAGACTCCGGTCCGTCCGGCAACACGCGCGTAGCCGTCTGCGGCGTGGGCAGCGGCCTGTTCATGTCGGACGAGGACGTGCTTGATGTCGGGGTATTCGCCCAGCGTGTTGTAAAGCGGCAATACGACGCCGCCGGGATAGCCGAAGAAGACTTCGACTCCCTCCGCGCGCAGGCATTCCATCAGGATTCGGGCGCCGGTCAAACGCATGGCGTTCTCCTCAACGTTCGCTCGGCAGGCTTGCCGGGCGTCGGTCACTCAGTCGTCGTACTGAGTCGTTGGTCGTATCGAATCGGCGATTCCGGAGAGGCGGCGCTGGTTCCGAACTCGTGGCTGAGCGCCGAACACTCAGCCTCGGAACGCGGGGCCGCCCGCTACAGCGACAAGTACCCAGCGCACGCGCCGCTCGGACAGGCCGACGCTAGCGTCGCCTGTCCTGATTCCTGGTGTGGAGGGCGCGAACTCTGTCATGGCTGCTCTGACTCTACTAGTTCCCAAGCGTTACGTCTGTTATCGGAATGATCAGGTTCTCGCCTTGGCGGCCTCGATCAGCTGTAACTCGTAGGCCAGCTCGACTTCCGGATAGTCGTAGTAGCGCTCTCGCAACATCTTGTTGATCTCGCGCGAAGGAAAGAAGCGCCGGGCCCACTCGGTACCTTCAGCCAGGTCGAGCGGTTCGCCGGCCTGGGCCATGACGACCATCTCGTAGCGTCGCGAGCCGACTTCGACCTCGTCCTGCAACTCTCTCGCCGTCATCTGGACCCTGGTGTGTTGCGACCACTCGACGATTGGCACCTGCCAAGTGTCCTCCACGACGCTGCGAATCGTCTGCGTCAACGCTGCGCGGCGGGCGTCCTGGTCTGATTCGGGATCCAGCGGCTCGGGACGCGGGTCGATGTCGAATTCGAGAATCGGCAGCATCCAGGGCTCGTGCCGGTCGCCGTGCCGCACGGCAAGACAACGATCGCGGCGCATGATGACCAGGAAGATCCGCTCGACGAGATCGGGCTCCGGTAGCTCTTCAGTCTGGTCGCGGTACTGCAAGTAGACGTCGTCGACCAGCTTCTCCTGCCGCCACAGCTTGCGGCGCGGCTTGGGGATCTGCTTCATGATCTCGGCGGGATCCATGTCCATGCCCGGACCGCCGCCCAGCGGATGTTCGCCAAATGCCATGTTTTCGCCCTCGTGCGTGCTTTCGGTGTGGCTTCTAGTCGGTACCGACGACTTCCAGCGTCTCGGCGGTCGCGTGCGGTTCTTCCGAGGTCCACACATTCCGACCGCGCTCGCCAGAACTCAGTCGACCGACGCCGGGGAACGGGTTGTGCACTGCGACCAGCAATGACCGGTTCTTGATTGCGTCGGCGATCAGCTGTTTCTTGGTTTCCAGGTTGATCAGCGGCAGGACGTCGAACGCCGATAGCCAGGCGACGCGCTCCAGTTGCACCTGGTGCTGAATCATGTCGCCCAGATAAATGGCTGACTCGCCGCCGTTGGCGATCACCACCGAGGCGTGCTCGGCCGTGTGGCCCGGCGTCTCGATCACAGTGATTTCGGAGGTGATCTGCGTCTCGCCGTCGATGAACTCGATCTGGCCCGCGGCCTCGACCGGGAGCAAATTCTCGGGCAGGTAGGTCGCACGCGTGCGCTCATTGGGGTGCATCGCGTCTTCCCACTCGCCGCGCTGAATGTAATACCGGGCGTTCGGGAACGTCACGGCCAGATCGCCGTCGCCGTTTTCGATCGTGTTCCAGCCGGTGTGGTCGTTGTGCAGGTGCGTGTTGATCACGATGTCAACGTCGGCCGGTTGCACGCCATTGCGAGCCAAGTCCTCGATCAACTTGCCGTGGTCCGGCTCCCAGCCCCGACGCCGGGTCTGCTCGAAGTCCTTGTTGCCCTGGCCGGTCTCGACCAGGACCGTCTTGCCGTCCGATTCCAGCAACAGGCAATTCAGCGCCAGGGGAATCTGATTGAGCTCATTGGTCTCGCCGGTCACGCGCTGCCACATAATCTTGGGCACCAGGCCAAAGACAGCCCCGGCGTCGAGCCAGATCACGCCGTCCGACAGCACGCGCACCTCGCGCGAGCCCACCCGATAGATTGGCGTAGCACTCATGGCGTGACGTTATCACCACCGGCAGCTTGATTCAGTGCGGCCCGGCCCGATGAGAGGAATGGTCAATGTCCGACGAATCGACGCGTGATTCGGAGCCGTTTCGCCGCGGGTTTCGAGGCCTGCTGCCCGAACACATCGGGGTTCGTCTGGTATCGGTCGAGGCCGATCTCGTCGTGGCCGAGATCGACGTCACGCGCGAACTCTGCACTGCTCCCGGGCTGATGCATGGCGGGGCGATCATGGCCTTCGCCGACACGCTGGGCGCCGTCGGCACGAGCGCCAACCTCCCGTCCGGCGCCGGCACGACCACGATTGAGTCAAAGACCAACTTCTTCCGCGGCGGCATCGAAAGCACCACGTTGCGCGGCGAGTGCCGTCCGATGCACCGCGGCCGTCGCACGCAGGTCTGGCAGACGACCATTCTCAATCCCGAGGGCAAGCTCGTCGCCCAGGTCACGCAGACTCAGATGGTGCTGTAGAAATCCTGCGTAGACTGAGCATGGGAGGTCGACATGAAGAAGAAAATCGAGATCGATATCGACCAAGATTTGGCGGACCAGGCAGCTCGGTACGCCGACATTAGGGGCCTCTCACTGTCAGCGGTCGTCGAGCAGCGCGTCACCGATTTCGTAAGCCAAGAGATCATTCGTGAGTTGGTGCGCGCGCGGGATCCCGACGACATTCGTAGCGAAGAGCGCTTGCCTCTTGGTACACGCTGGCTCGGCAAGTTCAGACCCGCAGAACGTCACGATCAGGACGCCCGCTACCGCTATCTCAGCGACAAGCATCTGCGATGATGCTGCTCGATTCTGATGTGCTGCTAGACGTTCTGCTCGAGCGGCACCCTTTCGCCGAACCGGCCAGACAATTGCTCGACCTAATCGAGACTCGCCGGCTCGAGGCGGGGGTCGCCTGGCACTCCATCTCCAATATCCACTACGTCGCGGCTCCCAAGGCTGGCTACGAGCCGACGCTCGAGTTCATCCGCCATCTAGCCACGGTGCTAACAGTGCCCCGAACAGACAACGACTCTGTGCTGTTGGCTGCGGACCTGAATCTCAATGACTTTGAGGACGCCATGCAGGTTGCAGCTGCTGCCGTTTGCGGGGCCGACTACATCGTGACGAGAAATCGACGCGACTTCCGCGACTCGCCAATACCCGCCATCGAACCGCAGGATGCGCTGCAACTGCTCAGCTAGGTCCACTCGCAGCTTCATCCATCGGATTGACCCGACACTTCAATTCTCGCCGTCGCGTGTATCGTGACGGATAATGCTTCTGCCTTGACCTCATGTTTACGAGGAGCGCGCGATGTCCGGCACTGAAATGGCCTACCTGCAGGGCGAAGTGATGCCCCTGTCGGAGGCCAAGATCAGCATCATGACCCATGCCCTGCACTACGGCACGGCCGTATTCGAGGGCATCCGCGCGAACTGGAACGCCGAGCACGAGCAGCTCTACCTGTTCCGCATGCGCGAACACTACGAGCGCCTGCGCCAGTCCGCCCGGGCATTGATGATGGACCTACCGCTCTCGGACGATGAGCTCTGCGAGATCACGGTCGACCTGGTCCGGCGAAGCGGCTTCAAGCAGGATGTCTACGTCAGGCCGATGGTCTACAAGTCGGCCGAGGCGCTGGGCGTCCGCCTGCACGGCGTGGCCGACGACTTCCTCTGCTTCCTCATTCCCTGGGGCGCCTACCTCGACACGACCGGCGGCGTCCACGTCGTCACATCGTCCTGGCGGCGGACCGAGGACCAGTCGATTCCCGTCCGGGCCAAAGTCACCGGCGCCTACATCAACTCGGCGCTGGCCAAGACCGAAGCCGAGACGGCCGGGTTCGACGAAGCGATCATGCTCAACGAAGACGGACACGTCTCCGAGGGCTCGGGCGAGAACATCTTCATCATCAACGACGGCGTGATCTACACGCCGCCCAGCAGTGACAACATTCTCGTGGGCATCACCCGCAACACCGTGATGGAACTGGCCGAGCAGGAGCTGGGGATTCCAACGGTGGAGCGAACACTTGACCGTTCCGAGTTGTGGCTGGCAGACGAGGTGTTCATGACTGGCACCGCCGCGCACGTGACGCCGATCAGCTCGGTCGACCGGCGCATGATCAACAACGGTGAGACGGGGCCGATCACCGCTCAACTGGAGCGGCTCTACTTCGACGCGATCATCGGTAACCGCGATTCCTATTCGCACTGGCTGACGCCCATCTACACAAACAGTCAGTAGAGGGCAACCAGTAGAGGGTTCGCGGCCCAAGGAACAGCCATGCCCGAGGCGGTCACGCTGATCCTCGCCTACCTGCTCGGCTCGGTGCCCGTTTCCTGGTTGGTCTTCCGCTGGCGCACCGGACAGGATCTGCGCAAGGTCGGCGACGGCAACGTCGGCGCGGCCAATGCGGCGCGCATGGGCGCGGGGCATTTCTTCGGCGCGGTGATCATCGTCACCGACATCGGCAAAGGGTTGCTGGCGGTCTCGATCGCGCGATGGTGGGGACTTGAGCTGGGCTGGTGGATGGCCGCCGGGGGACTGGTGATGGTCGGCCACATGTGGCCCCTGTTCCTGCGCTTCAACGGAGGCCGGGCGGCCGCAACCGGACTCGGCGCCGCTGGGGCGTTTCTCCCCTGGCAATTCGGCGTCACGTTTGTTGTCGGTGGATTGACCTACCTGGTCACCCGAATCGCGGAACTCGGCATTCTGCTCGTAGCAGCGCCGTTGCCGTTCCTGGCGATCGCCTTCGGCGAGCCGATTGAAGCGATCGTGTTCTGCTTCGCCGCGCCGATCGCGGCGGGCCTCAAGACAGTGTGGGACAAATGGCGAGAAGCTGGGACGTCATAGTCGTCGGCGCCGGCCCCGGCGGATCGACGGCGGCTTACGACCTTGCCCAGGCCGGTGCGAGCGTGCTCTTGCTCGACCGAGCTGACTTTCCACGCGACAAACCGTGTGGCGGCGGAGTGCTGGTGTCAGCGCTCAACCTGTTGCCCTACACGCTCGATCCCGTGACCGAGCAGACGATCATGTCCTTTCGGGTCCGGTACAAGCGATCCTGGGCGTTCGAGCACCGCTATCACCAGCCGTTGGCGATCATGACCCAGCGCTCACGACTCGACGCCTACATGACCGAGCAAGCAGTCGCCCAGGGCGCGGATTTTCGCGATGGTTCACCGGTCCGGGAGATCGACGGCACAGCCGTCACGCTTGCCAACGGCGACGTTCATCAGGCCGCCGTGATCGTCGCGGCCGATGGGGCAAACGGGGTTGTCCGACGGTCGCTCGGGCTGCCGAGACTGCGCGGCGCGGTGGCGCTGGAAGGCAATGCGTCTCGCACAGAACAACCCGTCGGCGAACGCTGGAACGATGCAGTCGGACTCGAACTCGGATCGATGCCGGGCGGTTACGGCTGGGTCTTCCCCAAGACCGACCACTGCAATGTTGGTCTGGGTGGATTCCCGGCCGCGGCGCCGAGGCTTCGAACGGAACTGTCGACGTACGCAGGTTGCGAGTCGTTCGATGGCTCGGCGTTGACCGATCTGCGCGGGCACCATCTGCCGCTCAGGGATCCCGAGAGCGCGCTGATCGCCGGCCGAATCGCGTTCATCGGCGACGCCGCCGGCCTCGTTGACCCGCTATCCGGGGAAGGCATCGGCAACGCGATCCGCAGCGCTCAACTCGCCGCACAAGCGTCGCTGAAACTCCTGTCCGGTGAGGTGGCCGACTTGTCCGACTACCAACGCGCCATCGAATCCGAAATCGAGCCGGAACTCCGAGTCGCCAGACAGCTTCAGGCTCTGTTCCATCAGTCGCCCTGGCCGTACGTGCAACTCTTGCGGCGATCCAATCGATTCTGGACCGCGTTTTGTCGAATCGTTCGTGGCGAGTCGAGCTACACCTCGTTCCAGCGCAGGCTGGGTCCGGCGAAGATCCTCGTCGACGCGGCCGCATCCTTCGCCGAACGGCGCGGTCGACGAACCGCCGCCTGGCAGACCGATTCCTGATTCAGCCCTCGATCTCGCGCGCCGTCTCCAGCGCCTCTTCCCAACTCACCTGCTGACGAATCAGCCCCTGGTAACGGCGCAGCATTCGCGGCCAGCCGACTGCGACCACGCCGGTGAGGTACCCGCGCAGACCGTAGATCGCGGCGAATCGGTTCGACTCGAACGAGCCGTGCACGAGCCGAAACTCATCCCGAGGAGCAGTAATCCCCGAAGCCATGATGCTGAGACCATGCTGGTCGGACCAGAAATACGGCACGGGCGCAAAGGCTTCGAGCGCTTCGCCACGACTCTCAAGCAACAGGTTGCGGGCGGCCGCCATGCCTTGCTCAACGGCGTTGGTCCAGTGCTCAATCCGCATGGTGCGTTGCGGTTGGTCGTAGCGAAAATGCGTGAACAGCACGTTCGGCCAGCGAGCGACATCACCGGCTGCATAGATCATCGGCGCGGCTCGGCAGAACTGGTCGCAGACCACGCCGTCGCCGATTGTCAGGCCCGACGTTTCCAGCCACTCGACATTCGGTCGCACACCGATGCCGACCACGACGGTGTCGGCCTCGATCCTTGAACCATCTTCCAGCTCGACAGCCTCCACGCCGTCTGAGCCGATCAGAGCCGACACCTTCGAGCGCATGTGCATGCTGACGCCGGCCGCCCGATGCAGGTCTGCGGCCCAATCCGCGAGTTCATCTCCCAGCGGCCCGAGCATCGGCGCCGGCAGGGCCTCGATCATGGCGACATCCAATCCGCGCGCCCTGGCCGAGGATGCAACCTCTGCCCCAATGAAGCCTGCGCCAATCACAACCACCTTGCCGCCGCTTTCCAGATCGTCGCGTATGTGCAGCGCATCGGCCTGGCTTCTCAGCGTGTGGACTCCTGCAAGCTCCTGTCCAAACGGCAGTCGAATCGCGTGTGCGCCCGTGGCGATGATCAGACCGTCGAACTCGACTGATTGACCATCGTCGAGACTGACCAGGCGTTGCTCCGGGTCGAGCCCGGTCGCTGCTCGTCCGCCGAGGAACTCAAGCTGCAGCTGCGCGAACTCGTCTTCCGAACGAAGCGGTAGCCGATCGACGTCCCACTCTCCGGTCAGCAATTGTTTGGACAGTGGCGGCCGATCGTATGGGTGATGCGGTTCCTCGCCGATCAACACAATCCGTCCCTCAAATCCGTCGTCGCGCAGCGCTTCGGCCGCGTTCAGACCGGCGAGGGATGCTCCAACGATGACCACGCGCTCCATGCGCCGATCCTATCCGCCGCCCATCGAGTCTCGTTTGTGAAATCCTTCGCTATGATGCTCCCAATACCAAGTCACAGCACCTGACCAAACGACTGGAGAATGACATGGGCAAGTTGGACGGCAAGGTCGCCATCGTCACTGGAGCGAGCCGCGGCATCGGCGCCGCGATCGCGGAGTGTTTCGCGGCCGAAGGCGCAAAGGTCATTGCCACGGCGCGCACGGTCCAGGAGGGCACACATCCGCTGCCTGGTTCGCTGGAGATGACGATCAAGAACATCCGTGACGCGGGCGGAGAAGCCACGGCCGTGGCCGGCAACGTATCCGAGTACGAGGAGTGCGCCAGCATCGTCCAGCAGACGATCGACACGTACGGCCAGCCCGACGTGCTCGTCAACAACGCCGCGCTGACATATTTCATCCCGGTCAAGGACTTCCCCGTCCGCCGCTGGCTGCGCTCGACGGCCGTCAATTTCCACGGTCCGTTTTACATGAGCCAGCTCTGCCTCAACGAAGGCGGCATGATCGAGCGCGGCTCGGGCGCGATTGTCAATGTCTCCTCCGCTGCAGCCATCGGTCCGGGCCGTGGCCCATACGAGGGCGACGGCGGCGGCGGGACGCTCTACGGCGCTGAGAAAGCCGCCCTCGAGCGCTTTACCCAGGGTCTGGCCTCCGAGGTCCATCAGTACGGCATCTCCGTGACCTGCTACAGCCCGTCCCAGATCGTTCCGACTCCAGGCGTCGTTCACCACCGGCTAATGGAAGGCCGTGACCCCAACGACTCCGAGTCGGTCGAGATCATGGCCCAGGCGGCCCTGCTTCTCGCGACCGAGCCGCTGGACAAGGTCTCCGGCCGCGTCACCTATTCCCAGGAGATCCTCAAGGAGTTTGGCTGGGACATGGGCGGCAAGGAACCGGCAGGCACAGGCGTGAGCTCACCTGGTTCGGGCTACTCTCAGATCTAACCGCCGCCAGATCATCGATACTGCCTCAGGCGGTCTAGTAGGGCACTGCTGTGGCCTCCGCCGACGTTGAACGTGTAGAGCGCTGGTTCCGCGACGGCGATCTGCTGCATCCCTTTGAGGGCGACGCCCCGCCCTCAACCGTTGACCTTGCCCGCGCGATCGCTTCGATCGGCGGCGTGCCGCTGTCGGATCAGGACTCCAGAGCTGCGGAACTCGCCGAGCGAATCGGTCGAGACCGACCGTTGCTCTTCGTCCTAGTCGACGGACTCGGCTGCGTCTTCGACGAACTCGCGAAACCGGGCGGGTTGCTCGCAGGCGCGGAAGGCATTCAACTTCGCTCGGTCTTTCCTTCGACGACGGCCGCAGCGCTGACCACCCTGGCCACCGGCGCGTGGCCATGTCAACACGGAGTCCCTGCCTGGTACACGCATCTGCACCGCAACGACCTGACCGCCACCATCCTCCCCTTCGTCGAGCGGAACTCCGAGCGCAAACTGCAGGAGTTCGGCATCCGGCCGAGCGAGGCCTTCGCGTACCCCTCGCGAATGGCGTCAATCGAGGGTCGGTTGCGTACCTATCACCCTCGGGCCATCTCCAACAGCGAGTTCACCAGCTATCAACGCGGCTCTGCTCCCACCGATCCGTATGACCACCTGCGAGACGCCGCCAGGAACGTGGTCTCCCGGATCGTGGAGCAGGACGAGCCCGGCATTCACTACCTCTATCTGCCGATGGTCGACTCGGCTTCGCACCGAGACGGTCCACACGCATCGGCGACCATGCGAGCCCTCGAGGCGGTTGACCAGGCGCTCGGGACAATCTCCGAGCAACTCGACGGACGCGCTCGCATCGCGATCAGCGCCGACCACGGCGAACTGCAGGTCTCGGCCGCCGAGAAGTCACTCTTCCTGCCCGACGATCCGCTGCTGGACGATCTGCACACGCCGCCTCACGGCGAGCCTCGGGTGCCGATGTTCTGCGTCAAGCGAGGTCGCGAGGCGGCGTTCGAGGGTGAGTTCCGAGAGCGCTGGGGCCGCCACTGGGCGCTCCTGACGCGGGCCGAAGCAGAAGAGATGCAACTCTTCGGCCCCGATCCGATGACACCCCTCGCCGCCGAGCGGATCGGGAGCCATCTTGCGCTGTCCGCGACCAAGAACGTGCTCGTCTACGGCGAAGCCGGCAATCGCGTTTCAGCCTTAAACGGCTACCACGCGGGTCTACGCTCCGAGGAAATGGAGATCCCGCTGCTGCTGGCCTGACCAGCCGGTTGGAGCAACGCGTCCCGACTCCGAATTCCTGCGGCACACTGCGAGATTCCCGCGGCAAGCGCGGGAATGTCGGCAGTTGGGGCTCGCCGCGAACGCTAGTCGTCGAACTCCATGATCGCCCGGCCGAAAATCTCGCCCTGTTCGAGCGCCGCGGTTGCCTCGTTGATCTGACCGATCTTGAATCGTTCGGTCACCATTGCATCGAGGTCGAGTGCGCCGTCCTCGGCCCAGGCGAGGAACATCGGGAAGTCGCGATCGGGGCGACAGCTGCCGCCGATCGAGCCGATGTACTTCTTCTCGTTGACCAGCAGACCCATCATTTCCTGCTGGGTGAACTCGGCGCCGGCCTCGTGCGGCACACCGACCAGCACGGCCGTGCCACCGCTCTCGGCGCCCAGGATGCCCGGCCTCACGGCGCGCAGGATCTGCTCCATCGTGACCTTGCGGCCAATGCAGTCGAAGGCGAAGTCGACTCCCGAGATCGGCTCGCCGAAGCTGGTCGTCAGACCTGCCGGTCCGCCGGTCAGCTCCTTGATCTGCTCGATCGCGTCGCCGCCGCTGGCGTTGACGCCGTGCGTGGCGCCAAACCGCTTGGCGAACTCCAGCTTTTCCTCGTCGAGATCGACGGCAATGATCGGATCGGCCTTGACCACTGAGGCGGCCACGACCGCCGACAGTCCCACTCCGCCGACGCCGAAGATGGCCACGCTGTCGCCCTCGCGGACGGCGGCGGTGTTGTAGACCGCACCGGAGCCGGTCAAGACCGCGCAGCCGATGATCGAGGTCACGTCGCGGCGCGTGTCCTGCGGAACCTTGACGATGTACTTCTCATCGGCGATCGTCGTGTCGCACCAGGTGAACACGTTGCGGGTCGTCGCTGTGCGGCCGTTTGGGCGCTCGACCACGATGGTGTCGACGTCACGAATGGCGGTTTCCGCGTTACGTGGTACCCAGGTGACAAACACGATGTCGCCCACCTGGACGTTGGTCACTTGGGAGCCAACCTTGATCACCTCTCCGGTCGCTTCGTGACCGAGAATCTGATCGCCGACGCGGGGATTGTGCATCTGGTGTAGTTGCGAGTGGCAGATTCCGGAAGCGAACTGCCGAACAACCACCTGGAAATCTGTCGGGTCGGGCAGTTCAACACGTTCGACGGCGAGGGGCTCATCGGCTTCCGGGAGAAACACGACGCGTGCGGGAGTCGGCATTCTAGGTTCCTAACGATTGCTCTGTCAGTGTCTAGGGGATTCTAGTCTGCCTTAAGGGGAAGCGGCATGGAGGTCATCACCAGACGCGGTCCGCGACGCATGGAGCTGGCCGAGTTTCAGGAATTGCGGGCCAGGTACTCGTCGACACTGGTCGACCTCGGAACCGGGGACGGCGCCTGGCCGCGTCGCTTCGCGCGCGATTATGCCAACGTCCTCGCCATTGGCGTCGATTCCGACCGCAGCGCCCTGCGAGAGGCAGCCAAGCTCGCCGAGCGGAAGCCCGCCCGGGGAGGCGCTATGAATGCGCTGTATGTGGCAGCCCGCGTGGAGGAACTGCCCTCCGAACTTCACTCGATTGCCGACTGGATCACGATCTACTTTCCCTGGGCCGCCCTGCTGAAGGCAATTCTCAGCGGCGACGAGCAGCTCGCCGAGATCCTCAACACGATCGCTGCGCCGCGATCCAGACTGAGCATCGTCCTCAATGCGGAAGCGGCGCCCGAAGGGTTCGAGAATCCAACTCCTGAGTCAGTCGGAACCTCGCTGACGCCCACCCTGGTAGCTGCAGGCTTTCGCCTCACCCGTTCCGAGTGGCTCGACAAACCGCAGGCTCCCGCCACCACCTGGGCCGGCCGACTCGTCAAAGGCAGCGGCCGAGCCATGGTCGGTCTGGACGCGCAGCGCTAGCTCTTCTGGCCGATGTGTAGCGCCACCGCTCCCATCGACAGACGCCGATACGTCACATCCTCCAGCCCCACCGCCTCTAACATCCGCGTCAGCTCATCCGCCGTTGGATAGCCCGACAGCGAGTTGGGTAGGTACCGATACGCCGAACGATCGCCGGATACGAACCCCGCGACTCTCGTCACGCCGTGCTCGAACCCAAGCCGCAACACGTTGCCCCAGACCGTGCCAGGCGGATGCGTGATGTCCAAACCAACCAACCGTCCGCCAGGCTTGAGTACCCTCGCCATCTCTCCGAATGAGCCCGCGAGGTCGGGCAGATTCCGCAGGACAAACGCGGAGGCGACGACATCGAACGATTCCTCAGCGAACGGCAGGTGCAGCGCGTCGCCTTGCAGCCATTCAATCCGCTGACGCCCGAATTTCTCCTCCGCCCGCGCCAGCATGGCTGCCGATACGTCGAGGCCGACTATCCGTGCCGCGTCCTGGCGGCGAAACTCGGCGCTCAAGTCACCGGTTCCCGCCCCGAGATCGAGGACGACAGCGCCTCGCGGATTGGACAACTGAACCGCCAGCGTCCGCCAGCGTCCGTCGCGCCCCCCGGTCATCAGGCGATTCATTCGGTCGTAGTGCGGGACCAGGCGGCTGAACATCTCCTCGATCGTGCGCGTGCGATCACGTGCCGTGTCCAGGTCAGCCATGCTGATACAGTACAGAAACCGACTCGCGCGTCGGATTTTTGTCTTTTGGGGGGCCTCCAGTGGTGACCAGTCAGCCGCGTCAGGCCAGGGCGGTCGAACGGCGAGAGCAGTTGCTCGACGCTGCCGCTCGCGTCCTGGCGCAGCGAGGCTATGCGGAAGCGCAGATGGAGGAGATCGCTGCCGCCGCCGACACCTCCAAGGGCGGGCTCTACTTCCATTTTCCGACGAAGGAAGCACTGGTCACTGCCGTGATTGGCCGTGCCGGAGACATCCTGCGCCGACGCATCAATCGGGCCATGAGCGACGCCGGCCCTGATCCGGTCGCTCGCGCCGACGCTGCGCTGGCCACGTTGATCGACACGCTGTCGGCACATCGTTCGCTCGCACGCGTGCTGGTCAGCGAGACGCTCGCCGGATCAGCGCCGGCCCGCGAGCGAATCGCGGCGATCGAGGATGAGTTCGTGGAGGTCATCGCGACAGAGCTTCGCCGCGCCCTGGATGCAGGTCGACTGAGCAACCTCGACGCGCCGCTCGATCCCGACCTGACGGCGCGCGCCTGGGTCGGCATGGTCCAGTCCACGCTGTCGGCATGGGCCGCCGGTCGCATCGCCACTCCCATCGAACGCATCTACCCGGAACTGCGCCGGCTGTTGCTGCGCAGCGCCGGCGTACCGCTGGAATCCACATCTCGTGAACTCGCAACTGAGGAGTAGCAGAGCATGTCCAGACCCACCGTGACCGTTGAACGCACCGGCTTGCCGGACTGGGAACGCTCCGGCGACTACGGCGATATTCACTACGACGTCGCCGAGGGCATCGCCAAGATCACGATCGCCCGCCCGGAAGTCCGCAACGCGTTCCGCCCCAAGACCCTGTTCGAGCTGCTCGACGCCTTCAAACGCGCCCACGAGGACATGTCGGTCGGTGTGATCATTCTCACCGGAGAAGGCAAGGAAGCGTTTTGCTCCGGCGGCGACCAGCGCATCCGCGGCGACGGCGGTTATGTCGGCGACGACGGCGTGCCGCGGCTCAACGTGCTCGACCTGCACCGCTACATGCGCTCGATCCCCAAGCCGGTGATCGCCATGGTCGCCGGCTACGCGATCGGCGGCGGCAACGTCCTTGCCACCGTCTGCGACCTGACCTACGCCGCCGACAACGCCTGGTTCGGCCAGACCGGACCCAAGGTCGGCTCGTTCGACGCTGGATACGGCACGATGCTGCTTGCCCGCCTGGTCGGACACAAGAAGGCGGCCGAGATCTGGATGCAGTGCCGCCAGTACAGCGGCGCAGAGGCGGTCGACATGGGCCTCGCCTGCGATGTGTTCCCGGTTGACGACCTGGAACTCGAAGTCGTGAACCGCTGCCGCGAGATTCTTTGCATGTCGCCGACCGCGCTGCGCTTCATCAAGCGGGCGCTCGTCGCCGACACCGACGGCCTCTCCGGCATGCAAATGTTCGCCGGCGACTCGACGTTGCTCTACTACCTCTCCGAGGAAGCCAAGGAAGGCAAGAACGCCTTCCTCGAAAAGCGCAAGCCCGACTTCTCCAAGTATCCGCGCTTCCCTTAGATCGAGACCTCCCCCTCTGGGGGAGGTGCCCCGAAGGGGCGGAGGGGGCGACCGGACGCCGAATGACACCCGCGAGCAATCGATCACCTGGCAAACGCCGAGCCTGGCTGCTGGCCGTCCGACCGCCGACGCTCCCCGCCGCCGTCTCGCCAGTATTGGCCGGGACCGGCATTGCCGCCGTCGACGGCGACTTCGAGGCCGGCCGCTTCTTCCTCGCCCTGATCGGCGCGATTTTCATCCAGATCGTCGTCAACTTCGCCAACGATCTTTCCGACTTCCGTCGCGGCGCCGATACGCCCGACCGCCTCGGACCGCCTCGCGCCGTCGCCCAGGGTTGGTTGTCCCAACAGGAGATGACCATCGGTATCGCGCTGACGACCTTGGCCGCCTTGATTGTCGGGATCGTCCTGATTTTGATCGTGGGCTGGCCGATTCTGGTCATCGGCGGGGCCTCGCTGATTGCCGCCGTCACATACACCGGCGGACCGCTGCCCTACGGCTACCGAGGTCTCGGCGACGCGATCTGCTTCCTCTTCTTCGGTTTCGTTGCGGTCATGGGCGCGGGCTACGTCCAGATCGAAGCACTGACCTGGGAGCTGGCGGCCGCATCAGTACCGGTCGGCTGTCTGGTCACGGCGATTCTGGTCGTCAACAACCTCCGCGACATCGACACCGACCGTTCGAGCGACAAGCGCACGCTCGCGGTGCTGATTGGAGAGCGAAACACGAGGATCGAATACGTGGTGTTGACCATCGGCGCATTCGTCAGCATCGCCGTGTTCGCCTCGGTCGAGTTGCTGCCCTACTGGTGCTATCTCAGCTGGATCGGCTTGCCGCCGGCGATGTGGTTGTCGCGCGAAATTGTCAACGGACGTGCCGGCGCCGCCCTGAACCCGATGCTGAAACGCACAGCACAGCTGCATCTGCTCGTCGGCGCGCTGATCGGTCTGGGAGGCGTAATCTCGACGTTGTGACACGCCTAACCCTGCGTCAGCAGGATCGCCGTCACGATTCCGAGCGCAGTGAGTCCGATGCCGAGCACGCCGAGGATGAACCGCTGCAACCGCACCTCCATTTGCGCCAATCGAGCTTCCATCTGCGCGCCGAGCAGGAGAATTGGCTCCTCGCCAGCCAATGGCGTCATTTCCTCTTGCAGAGCCTCCGCGAAGTCACGCGCCGGTCGATCACCCAAACTTGGACTCAAAATGTCGACAAATCGGAGTCGGTTGATGATCGCCACTCTGCGCCCCAGTACCACCTCGACGTTGCAGTCCCATAGTACCAGTTGGAGCTCATCATGCCAATCTACAAACTCACCGCTGCCCAGACACTCGCAACCGACCTCCAGTCGGCCTGGGAGTTCTTCTCCGACCCCAGAAACCTGGCAGTGATCACGCCCCCGGAGATGCGATTCCAGATCACCGGAGCCCTGCCTGCGGCGATCCACTCCGGCCTGATTGTCACCTATCGACTGACGCCGCTGCCGATTCTGCCCTTCCGCGTTTCCTGGGCCACCGAAATCACCCAGGTCAATCCTCCCCACTTCTTCTCCGATGTCCAGATCGCCGGTCCGTACGCGCTCTGGCATCACGAGCACCACTTCCAGGAACTCGAAGGGGGACTCCTCGCCACAGATCAGGTCCACTGGTCGCTGCCGCTGGACCCGATTTCGTCCCCGATCGCCAATCTTGCAGTCATCCCCCAGCTCAGACACATCTTTCGCTATCGCGCCAACAAGATGAGAGAGATGTTCGGTACCGAAACAGGTACCTCGTCGACGCTCAAGATTGAGCCGCTGTGACTTTGCTCGGCGTCGAGTTCGACCAGGACGTGCTGTAGGCGCACCTGATCTCCGAGTCGGTCTCGTCTTCGACGCCGTAACGGCGTCCGGCGCTCCCCTCTCGATTGACACTGAGCCTCGTCCTTCAATACCTTGCCCCAGAGACCGCCTGCCGGACGGGCGATGCTGTGACCGTGGAACCGAACGGAGTGCACCGTGAAATTTGAGTTCTTCCATCTGATGCCGTATCGGGATCTGCCGCCCGACTTCGCCGAGACCAACAACTCGGTCTGGGTCGACGTTGACTCCAGGCTCTTCGACCCGGCCAAGGCGCACGAGATGTACAACGACGGCCTGGACGAGCTCGAGGCCGCCGCCGCTGCCGGCTACGACGGCATCTGCATCAATGAGCACCACCAGAACGCCTACGGCCTGATGCCGTCGCCGAACCTGATGGCCGCCAACCTCTGCCGGCGGACCAAGGATGTCGCGATCGTCGTGCTCGGCAACTCGATCGCCCTCTACAATCCGCCCACTCGCGTGGCGGAAGAGTTCGCGATGCTCGACTGCATCTCCGGCGGTCGCCTCGTCGCCGGATTCCCCGTCGGCACGCCGATGGACGACTGCTTCTGCTACGGCGCCAACCCGTCGCACCTGCGCGACAAGTACTACGAGGCCGCCGATGTGATCACGCAGGCCTGGACGCGGCCCGAGGTCTTCTCCTACAACGGCCGTTACAACCAGCTGCGCTACATCAACATCTGGCCGCGTCCGATCCAGCAGCCGCATCCGCCCGTCTGGATTCCCGGCGGCGGCTCGGTCGAGACCTGGGAGTGGTGCGCCGACAACAACTACGTCTACTGCTACCTCTCCTACGGCGGCTACAAGGCCGGACAGAAGAACGTCGACGGATTCTGGCGCACCATGCAGCAGCGCGAGAAGCCGCTCAACCCGTACCACGCCGGATTCCTCCAGCTCGTCGCTGTTGGCGAGACCGAGCAGGAAGTGGCCGACAAGTTCGGGCCGCACGCGGAGTACTTCTACAACAAGATGCTCCACATCGACCCGCGCTACGCCGACCCGCCCGGTTACCGCACCGTCCGCACCATCGAGCAGGGCTTCACTCGCAGCCAGGGCCTCAAGCCCGTCTTCGGCGACTCGAAGAAGTTCGAGGGCGAGAAAACCGCCGAGAAGATGGTCGAGTCCAAGGCCAACTCGGAGATCACCTGGGCCGACCTGATCCGCGAAGGCAACATCGTCGCCGGCACGCCGAGCCAGGTCACCGAGCAGCTCGAGGAAGTCATCCGCACGCTGCACGTCGGACACCTGATGATCCTCAACCAGTTTGGCTCGATTCCGAAGGAACTGGCCATCCCCAACATCGAAATGACGGCGCAGCAGGTGCTGCCCAACCTCAAGCACATCTGGGACGACGAAGGTTGGGAAGACCACTGGTGGCCCCAGGGCATGGAGACCGGCCAGGCCGACCCGGCCCCGCTCGCTTTCTAACCGCCGTTCCTCCCTCTCCCCCCGCTCTGCGGGGGAGATGCCGCAGGCAAGGGGGGGCACACCACCACCGAAGGGCGGCGCCGGGGCGCCCCCCCCGGGGGGTTTTTTTTTTTTTGGTGACCCCCGCAAAACAGATCACGTTGGTGGGCCAGGCAGCCCGGATTTCGCGGGCCATTGTTGGGCGTGTGACAACCGG
>JAPPFB010000012.1:125504-148998 GCA_028875225.1 Chloroflexota bacterium
CCCCCGTTTTACAAAAACCCCGCCGCCCCCCCCCCCCCCGGGGTGGGGGGGGTTTTTGGGGGGGGGGCGGGGGGCCAACCCCCCCCCCGGGGGGCGGCGCGGGGCCCCCCCCCTTCGGCGTATTCTTGATAGACGATGACCCGAGCAATCCTGATCACGTTGGTCGGACTGGCAGCGCTGATTGCGCTGCCCTTGCTGGCGAGTGTCACTCCGGTCAGAGCCCAGGACGGCGAGACCGTCCGCATCATCGCCCGCCTCCAAGCCGACGGAGACATCGAGTTCGGACTTCGCACCTCGGAAGGCAACCAGCTCCCGCCGCGGCGCATCTTCTCTGCCTCTATCACCGACAACGGCTGGAAGGTCAGCTCGCCGATCGAGGTGCCGGACGGCACGCAGGTCCGGATCATCGCCCGCCGCTCAGGCGAGACGCGCGTAGAGTTCGGGCTTCGGATCGACGAACCACGCCAGGTGTTCCTGCCGCCGCGTCGGTTGTTTTCTCGTTCTACTCCGGTCGACAGCTGGCGCGTGAGTTCACCAATCGAACTCCCGGCCAGGGACCAGGCGGACATCGAAGAGCCGACACAGCCGGAAGAACCGGAACCGCAACCCGAATCTGAAACTGAACCCGAAGCTCCTGGGGACGAGACCGACGACACCGGAACCGAGGAAACAGACGAAGCCTCAGACGTCGAACGAATCAGCGGCGGTCACCGCGACGGATTGATCGTCGAGGGCAACATCGTCGGCGACCCCGACGCGCCAGTTTTGATTGTCGAATACGGCGATCCGTTTTGACCGAACTGCCGCAGAATCGCGACTCAGGTTGAGCCGCGACTGATTGAGGAATTCGTCCGGACGGGCATCGCCCGGTTCCAGTTCGTCAACATCGCCTATGTCGGTGTGGCGTCCGAGCGTGTCGGATACGCGATGGTCTGCGCGACCCAGCAGAGCGGCGCTGCCTTTTGGCTGTTTCACGATCGCTTCCTGGCCGAAAACAGCCGCGCCGCATCGCGTGCGCAGCTAATCGAGTATGCAGGCGAGATTGGTCTCGACTCCGACGACTTCACGCAGTGCTACGACGATCCGGAGACCCGCCGGGCGCACAACCAGAACGTCAACGATGCCAGGGCAATAGGCATCACCTATGGTCCGCGCGTTCATGTCAACGGTGCTAGTGCCGGCACGAGTTTCGAGGGCATTCGGAGACAAGTCGAAGCCGCGACTCCCTGATCCGGCAGTACGCTGAGTCCATGAAGCCCAAGATCAGCATCATCACCCTCGGCGTCTCCGACCTTAAAGCCTCCGTCAGCTTCTATCGCGACGGACTGGGCCTGCCCGCTCCCAGCTACAACGACGGCGACGACATCTGTTTCCTCGAATTGGAGGGAACCTGGCTCTCGCTCTACCGCCGCGACAAGTTCCCCGACGAAGCGGACGTCCCCTTCGCCGACCCAACAGCCGGAACGCCGACGATCACCCTCGCCCACAACCTCGCCTCGGCTGAAGCGGTCGACGCCGCCATGACAGAAGCGATTGCTGCCGGAGCCACGCTGGTCAAGCAGCCCGAGGAAGTCTTCTGGGGCGGCTACAGCGGCTACTTCAGCGATCCCGACGGGTACCTCTGGGAGCTGGCCTTCAACCCCATCACGGATCTGACCTGACCGTGCCGGAGGTCACGTCCCTCAGTGCCGTCACGTTGGCCACCGCCGACATGGCGGCCGCCACGAGCTTCTACGAGGCGCTGGGCTTCGAGCGGATCTACGGAGGCCCGCAAGCCGGATTCACCTCCTACCGAGCCGGCCAGAGCTATCTCAACCTGATCGCCGCCGAGACCGGATCAGGCTTCTGGGGACGCGCCATCTTCTACGTGGACGATGTCGACGCCTTCCACGCCAACGCAATCAAGGCCGGCCTCACGCCCGAGTTCGAACCGCGAGACGCGCCCTGGCGGGAGCGCTACTTCCACATCGTCGACCCCGACGGCCACGAACTCTCATTCGCGCGGCCGCTGGCAAGGGAATAGAATCCGACCTCCCCCTCCGGGGGAGGTGCCGCGCAGCGGCGGAGGGGGCCTCCAGCACACTTCGCTGTACGGCAGGGGATGCTGCCCCTCAGTCACTTCGTGACAGCTACCCCGTTGCGGGGGAGCGCTTGAAGCTGCTACTCGCCCACCTCAAGCGACCGGCCGGCTGTCAGGCCGCCATCGAGGACGAACTCTGCACCGGTGCTGTAGGTCGCGTCGGCGGCGATGAACAGCATCATCTTGGCCACTTCGTCGACCCGACCGAAACGCGGGATCGGCATCCGGACCGGTATGTCGCCGTCCGGCCTGCGCGGTGTGTCCTCATTCGTGGTCATCAGCGTATCGATCGGACCAGGATGCACCGAGTTGACCCGAATGTTGTACGGCCCCAGCTCCAGCGCCGCGACTTTCGTCAGGCCCCGAACCGCGAACTTGGACGACACATAGGCGCTGGAGTCGGGATAGCCCTCCAGACCGGCCGTCGACGAGGTATTGATGATGCAGCCGCCACCGGCCTCACGCATCGGTTTGATCGCGGCGCGGATACCCAGCCACACCCCGACCTGGTTGATCTTGATCATTTCCAGGTACTCCTGGACGCTCGTGTCCTCGATCGACGCGTTGCGCAGGATGCCGGCGTTGTTGATCAAGATGTTCAGCTTGCCGAACTGCTCCGTCGTCGCATCGACCATCTCGGCCCAGCTCGACTGGTCAGAAACGTCCAGCTTGCGGAACATTGCCTGACCGCCGGTGTCGTTGATGCTCTCGGCGACCCGGTTGCCGTCCTCCTCCAACAGATCGCCTATCGCGATCGCCGCGCCCTCACGCGCAAAGAGCCGCGCCTGATGTTCACCCTGACCTCGGGCGCCGCCTGAAATCAGCGCCACCTGTCCATCGAGCTTGCCCATGTCACTCCTCCTGCTCGAACAGTCGTTCCCGCGCAGCTTGGCCCGCACGCGACGCGGGGACGGGAACCTCGTCCTATCGCGAAGTCGACTCAGTCCCGATCGCGATTCAGCGCCGATCCGGCCGTCA
Organism: Chloroflexota bacterium; assembly: GCA_028875225.1. GTDB lineage: Bacteria > Chloroflexota > Dehalococcoidia > Bin125 > Bin125 > Bin125. The sequence goes on from JAPPFB010000012.1 coordinate 128,563, forward strand.
CGCCGCCATCGATCACGAACTCCGACCCGGTGCTGTAGGTCGCGTCGGCCGCGATGAACAGCATCATCGCCGCCACTTCGTCGACGTGGCCCACCCGCGGGATCGGCGACGTTCTCGCGATATCAAAATCCTGATCGCTCGACGCCCGGATCTGCGGATCGCGGATCATCGGCGTGTCGATCGGTCCGGGATGCACCGAGTTCACGCGGATGTTGTACTGAGCCAGCTCAATCGCAGCGACCTTGGTCATCCCGCGCACGGCGAACTTTGATGAAACGTAGGCGCCCAACCCGGCATAGCCCTCGAGCCCGGCGGTCGATGACGTGTTGATAATGCAGCCCCCACCGGCCTCCTTCAACGCCGGAATCGCCGCCTTCATGCCCAACCACACGCCTAACTGGTTGATCCGGATCACCTCGAGGTACTCCTCGAGCGTCGACTCCTCGATCAGCTTGACCCTCGCGATCCCGGCGTTGTTGATCACGATGTCCAGTCGGCCGAACTGCGACACGGTCTCATCGACCATCGAGTTCCAACTCGACACCTCGGTCACATCGAGACGCCGGAACATCGCCTGCCCGCCGGTGTCGTTGATGCTCTCGGCGACGCGTTGTCCGTCGTCTTCGAGCACATCGCCCAGTGCGACCGCAGCGCCCTCGCGCGCGAACACCCGAGCCTGCGCCTCGCCTTGACCCCGCGCACCGCCCGATATCAGCGCGACCTGTCCATCCAGCTTGCCCATGAGGTCTCTCCTGACCGTCCAGTGATTGACGCGTGCTCAACTCAGCCTGACTTGAGCTCCCTCCGAGTCCGCATCGCGAACGGGACGACTTCGCCCGTCTCAAGATTGAATCGATAACGCCACTGCCGTAGCAGATCGAGTCCATACACGTGAATCGCCAGGGTCTTGCCCTCTCGGATCTCGACCGCATGGATGTCCGCCGGCGGCTCCGAGATCACCGTCGTCGTGCCAGTCGGGACGCGCGTCGGTTCCAGCTCTTCCAGGTCGGCGTACCAGGGAGTCGTGCCGTCATCGACTCGTTGGTAGTTGCGGTTGAACTCGACCCCGGAGATCACGCCCTCCATCGCCCAGCCGTTGTGGTTGTGAACCGGCGCGCCGGAGTCCGGCTGCCAGACCACCGCCATCACCGTCAGGTTGTCGGCGCGGTGGATGACGAAGCCCTTGTCGGGATCCGCCTCGTCGTTCTCCGGCAGGTCGAGCAGGCAATCCCGACGCTGGATGATCCGCTCCAGCGGCCCGGCAATCTGAGCGATCTGGCGCTCGGCCGAGTCGCCCCGGTCGGCCACCTGCTGGGCCTCCTTGACGAAATCCTGCAGGGTGTAGGTGGCGGTCGTCATCGTTCGACCCTCTCTGCATGTTTGCATTGGTCTGTGCTCGATTATAGGTCTGCGCATCAACGACAAGAGGGTCGGTTAGCCTGCCCGCACAACGCCAGTAGCAGGACGACGGAAGAGCGGAGCGCGGCCATGGCAGGTCAACCGGCGGAGTTCGGCCTCTTCTTCCAGCTCCCCCAGGCGGACGGCCAGGACGTGCCCCAACGCTATCGCGACACGATCGCCCAGGTCGTGCACGGCGACCGGGTCGGCTGGACGACCGCCTGGCTGGCCGAGATGCACTTCGTGCGCGAGTTCTCGGTGCTGCCGTCGCCCATGCTGGCCATGGCCGCGATCGCGGCGCAGACCGAACGGATCCGGCTGGGCACCGGAGTGGCGCTGCTGCCACTGACCGATCCGATCCGCGCCGCCGAGGATGCCGCCACCCTGGACATCATCTCCAACGGACGGCTCGACTTCGGCGTCGGCCGAGGCAGCATCGCCGAGCATTTCGCCGGCTTCAACGTGAGCATGGCCGACCGCGCCGGCCGCTTCAACGAGGCGCTGGCCGTCATCCAGCAAGCCTGGTCCGACGGGCCGGTCAACTTCAACGGCGACCATTTCAGCTATCGCAACGTGCAGGTCGTACCCAAGCCGATCCAGCGACCGGGTCCGCCGCTGCGCATCGCGGCCAACAGCGACGAGTCGTTCGCCCGCGCCTCAAGCGACGACTGGCCGGTCTTCGCCAGCCCGATCACCGCATTCCCCGAAGACCTCGATCGCCGCTTCGCGTCCTACCACCAGGCCCGCCCCGATGCGCCGCCGGCCGACGCCGGAATCCTCCTCCCGGTGCACGTGCACGAGTCATCGGAGACCGCCAGGGAGGAAGCCAGAGCCAGCCTGCTCAGCTATCTCAAGGTCGTCTCCGACACCGGCGTGCGCAGCTGGACCCGCCGCGGCGGCGACCTCAACGATCTGCCGCCGTTGCTGGCCCGCAACCGGGACTCGTCCTACGAAGAAGCGCTCGATCTGATGTGCGCGATCGGCAATCCCGACGAGGTGACGGAGAAGCTGAACGCAATCGGCCGGCGCTACGGCGTCGGCCATTTCATCACCTGGTGCAACGCCGGCGGGGTCATCACGCACGATCAGGTCACCAGGTCGATGAGCCTGTTCATGAAGGAATGCGCGCCGAACATCACGGTCTGACGACCTCCGCCTCCGGCAGCCGTTCCCGCATCACCACGACCGCTTCCGGATTACTGTCGATCAACAGGTAGCGACGCCCAAGTTGCGCCGCCGCCGCGCCCACCGTTCCGCTGCCCGCGAACGGATCCAGCACCAGCTCTCCGGCGTCGCTCGAGGCGCGGACAATCCGCTCAGCCAGCGCCACCGGCTTTTGCGTCGGATAGCCGGTCCGCTCCCTCGCGTTCGTTCCCACAATCGTGTGCCACCAGACATCGGTCGGCAGCTTGCCCCGCTCCGCCTTCTCCTTGCCCACCAGCCCCGGCGCCAGGTACGGAATTCGGTCAATCTCGTCGTGATTGAACACGTACCGCTCCCGATCCTTCACGTAGACCAGGATGTTGTCGTGCTTGGCCGGCCAGCGCCGCTTCGGCCGCCCGCCGAAGTCGTACGCCCAGATGATCTCGTTGAGAAAGCAGTCGCGCCCAAACACACTGTCGAGCAACACCTTGACGTAGTGAACCTCACGCGCATCGAGGTGCAGATACAGCGTCCCGTCGCTCCGCAGCACCCGCCAGATCTCGCGCAGTCGGGGAGCCAGGAACTCGATGTATTCCTCAAACGCGTCGCCGAATGAGTGCTCGGACGTCGACTCCGACCGATACCGACGCCCCCCGAACCCGACTCGCTCCCCCTGTTCGTCCTGCGTCGTGCGGAGCCGCTGGTACGTGCGCACGTTGCCCGTGTTGAATGGCGGATCGGTGTAGACCAGCTGCACGCTCTCGGCGGCCAGGGACTGCAGCACCGGCAGATTGTCGCCCTCGACGATGCGCCCGGCCAGCTGCGAGTGCGAAGTCAACGCGTCATTCGTTCGACACTGCGACGGCGCCGGCCTGCTGCAGCGCGTCCGGCACGTCGGTGTTGCCGTACCGGTTGATGCCCCAGCAGACGATCTCGCCATCCTCGTTCAGCGCGCAGCTGTGGTCGTAGCCGATTGACAGCGCCGTGTACGTCCCCTCCGGCGGCGAGGACTGCCCCCAGACGTCACGGCCCCAGCAGGTAATCTCGCCCGACTCCGTCAGCGCGCACGTATGCTCAGCGCCGCAGGACACAACCACATAGGAGCCGTCGTCCGTCTCGAGCTTGCCGTAATCGTCGTCGCCCCAGCACGAAATCTGGCCCTCGGCGTCCAGGGCGCAGGAATGCGCGAGGCCCGCCGCGACGGCGACGAACTGTCCCTCAGGCGCGTCCGTCTGCCCGAATCGGTTCGATCCCCAGCACGTAATCTCGCCAGACTCGTCAAGCACGCAGGCGTGCCCCGTGCCGATCGCCAGTTGCTGGTAGCTGCCGTCGGGCGGGTCGGTCTGTCCGCTCTGACCAGTCCCCCAACAGTCGATCTCGCCGTCCACCGTCAACGCGCAGGAGAACGCGCTGCCGCTGGCGACCGACTGATAGCGGCTAAAGGTCGGCGGACCAATCAGGGAATCGGAATCCGAACTCCAGCAGGCCGTCCGGCCCAAACCACCCAGACTCTCCGGGTCGCATTGCGTCTCGCCCAGTCTGAATGGCACGAGCCGTTCCGCTCCTTCGCCCGGCTGACTGGCCGGCGCCTGCGTCTGCTCGTATCCGTCCCAGCCCCAGCAGACCAGCGCCTCATCCTGATTGACCGCGCAGGTGTGAGAGGTTCCCGGCGCAATCGACACGAATGATTCAGCCGGTGGATTCGACTGGCCGTCGCCGTTCGAGCCCCAGCAGGACGCGAAGCCGTCATCGTCCAGCGCGCAGGTGTGTCCCGCCCCGGAGACCAGGCTGGCGTAGCGGCCGGCAGGCGACTCCGTCTGCCCCAGACCATTCGAACCCCAGCAGCGGACGCCGCCGGCGCCGGTCACCCCACACGTGTGGCCGCCGCCCGCCGTCACGGACGCGTAGCTGTCAGCGGGTGGGCTGCTCTGGCCATGCCCGTCCCAGCCCCAGCAGCCCAGCTCGCCTTCGGAGTCAACCGCGCAGGTGTGCCAGCCGCCGGCCGTGAAGCTGGTGTAGCTGGCAGGAGGAATGTCGAGCTGGCCGTCTCCGCCATAGCCCCAGCAGTGCAGCGCGCCCGTGGCGTCCTGGCCGCAGGAATGGGCGCCGCCGGCGTCAATCGCGACGAATCTCACGTCCACTGGCACATCGAGCACGCCCCACAGGTCATCCCCCCAGCACTGCGCCTCGCCGCTGCCATCCAGGGCGCACGTGTAGAAGTCGCCGGCGCTGATCGCCACGAACCTGCCCTCGGGAGGACTCGCCTGCCCGAAGAAATCAAGACCCCAACAGTCGATCTCGCCGTCCTCATCCATCGCGCATCCATGCCCCACGCCCACGCTCAACGCCACATACCGGCCGACGGGAGCGTCGAGTTGACCCAGGCTGTTGTCGCCCCAACAAACAATGCCGCCGCCAACGTTCAGTGCGCAGTTGTGGGCAGCGCCGCCGCTGATCGACAGGAACTGACCCGCTGGAGCTTCGGTTTGCCTGTATTCGTGCGAGCCCCAGCATTCGATCGATCCGGCCGCGATAATCGCGCAACTGTGCGGACCCCCGAGTGCAAGCAGCTCAGGCGACACGGCCGTGACGGTGCGCAGTCGTGCCGGATGAGGCAGCGCCACCGCGCTGCTCCTGACCCAATCACCCGGTTCGAGCCCCGCGCTCACGAATCGCAGTCGAGGCAGCACGCGCTCAGCTACGCCGTCGACGCGAATCCCCATCTCGACGCTGCCGCTCGATCGCAGGCGTGCCAGCACATACACCGTCCGACCGTCGGGAATCACGATCTCCGAGCTGCGGCGCCAACTCTGGCTCGTCGATGTCCGTGAGATGTAGCGCTCACTGGGCAGAAACACTCGCTCGCCGATCTGAATGCCGAACTCGGTCCGTTGGCTGTCGGCGTGTCGAGCCACGATCTGTACGGTCAACTCGTCCGCGGATGCCTGGGCCCATGCCGGCGAGCCGACAGGCAACTGCACCACGCCCCCTGCAATCAATGCTGCGACAACCAGGGCAACGCCAAACACACTCAATGCCAGCCGGCGATTAGGCATCCGGCAATTCCCTTGGCAGGCTGGAAGTGTCCGGCTCGGACTCTCCCCGTCGCTCCTCCTTCTCGCGGCGCTCGGCCTCTTCTTCCCGCTTGATGCGCCGCTCCGCCTCTGCCTCCACGAGCTCCTGTCCAATGCCCTCCTCCAACATCTGCTCAACCGGCCGCTGCTCTACCGACGCATCAAAGTGTTCGTCAAGAATGCTGTAACTTCGGCCTCCCAGGTACATGAGCGGCTTGTACTCATCGTCATCCAGCGACCACATACCGGTGTTGAAGTCGAAACCATCGGTATCGGCCTGCGCCGCCATGACTTTGCCGATGAACAACGTATGATCGCCCATCGTGTAGAAGTCGTGCAGCGTACATTCAATCCATCCGATGCAACCTTCGAGCAGGGGCGAGTCGATCTCCTTGCCCTTGAACGTTGGTACGCCCGACGCCTCCATCTTGTCGCCAATGGTGTTCGACACCATGCCCAGCCATTGCGTGTGATTGAGCAGCACCTTGGTCGGGATGTTGATCGCGAACTCTTCCCCGAACTTGATCATGTCGTGCGTCCGACGCGACGGATGCACCGCGATCGCAACCAGCGGCGGATTAACCGAGACCGGCATCGACCAGGCAATCGGAGCCGCATTCCCCACACCCCGCCAGTTCGTACTCACGATCGCCACCGGCGACCCCCCCAGCAGCCGCCGCGCGTCGTCCTCCACCATCCGTTTACGAACCATAACCAGATTCTAAACCCACACTCCCCACTCCCTCCGGCCCCCTCTCCCTCCGGCCCCCTCTCCTTCCGGCACCCTCTCCCCGAGGGAGAGGGTTGGGGTGAGGGCCCGCTCCACTCCCCACCCCGATGCCCCGCACTCGCCTGCCCCTGGCTTGAACAGGGGATGCGGGGCCCAGCCAGCGATCCTCACCAACAGCCCACAGCCCCCCCCGTCTCCGCCAGCTCCTCTACAACTCTCCGAAACCTTGACTCCCGCTCTCCATCAGCACACAATCAGAACATACATTCCTATCAGCGATCGGCCCGCCCCATCACCCCCGTCAACCCACCAACCCCCCGACGCTGCCGACGCATCCTCGAAGCCCATCACCTCTGGTGCCAGGGCTGCTCCGCCTTGCACATCGCCCGACAACTCGGCTGCGTCCGCTCCACCGTCTACGCCTACCTCCGCGACTTGCGCCTCTTCCGCGACCACATCCTGCGCACCGTCGCCGCCGATCGCCTCGCCGAACAGCTGTACCTCCTCACCCATCCCGACACCGACCCTGAACAGAGCCAACGCCACATCGCCACCACGCGTGAACTGTGCCTCCTCCTGCTCAGCCTCCCCGACATCCAACAACCCGAATGTCCGGAATCACCCGGAAACAGCCGGACTGAGCCGCAACGATCCCGGACCAACCCGGAACCATCCAGACAAGTCTGGACAGATCTGGACAAACCTGGACTCGAATTCGACCAATGCCCCGTCCCCAGCAGCAAATGCCCCAAAGTCACCCCAAAATCAAGCCCGCCCTACACCAATCACTCCAGATCTCCCGTCGATCTCAACATCAACCCCGCTGATTCCGTCCCGGGCCGCCTCATCTTGCGCGTCACGCCAGTGGCTTTCGGCAACCGCCGCACCGAGCGGCCGCCGTGATGATTCGGAGCCGTCCCAATCCTCCGCTTGAGATACGATGCGATGAACTGGCCCGGATGGAGACAGACGATGGTTGACTTCCACGACAACAACGAAGAAGCCGAATTCCGCACCGAGGTGAAGTCGTTCATTCAGAACGAATTCCAGCCCCGCCGCAGCAAAATGCGTGACGAGGCCCGCTCGGCGCAGCCCTTCGATCGACCGCCCACCCAGCGCGAATGGGAGAAGGAACTCGCAGACCGCGGCTGGATCGCCCCCGCCTGGCCGAAGCAGTACGGCGGCGCCGGCCTGTCCGTCATGCAGCAGTTCATCTTCAACGAAGAAATGGCCGAAGCCCGTGCCCCTCGACCCGGCGGCATCGCGATCGGCATGGCCGGACCCACAATCATCACGATTGGCACCGAAGAACAGCAGGAAGAACACCTGCCGCCCATCCTCAGCGGCGACGTGATCTGGTGCCAGGGCTATTCCGAGCCAGGCTCCGGCTCCGACCTCGCCTCGCTCCAGACCCGCGCGGTCAAGGATGGCGACGACTTCGTCGTCAACGGTCAGAAAATCTGGACATCCGGCGCGCACAAGTCCGACTGGATGATCCTCCTCGCCCGCACCGACCCTGACGCGCCCAAGCACAAGGGCATCACCTACTTCGTGCTCGACATGCACTCGCCCGGCGTCTCGACCCGGCCGCTGGTCAACATGGCCGGCACGCACGAGTTCAACGAAGTCTTCTTCGAGGACGTCCGCATCCCTCAGCGAAACGTCCTCGGCGAGGTCAACCGCGGCTGGTACGGCGCCGTCACGACGCTGGATTTCGAGCGCTCCAGCATCGGCTCGGCCGTCGGCATGCAGCAGGCGGTTGAAGACATTGTGCGATACGCGAAAGAGAATCGGGGCACCGGACTCTCTTCCGTCGACCGGCGCGAGACCCAGCTTGCGCTAACCGACCGCTACATCGAGACCCAGACCGCGCGGATGATCTCCTACCGCATCGTCTCGATGCAGAACCAGGGCCTGATCCCCAACCACGAGGCCTCGATGGCCAAGCTGTTCGCGATGGAGCTGAACCAGCGCATCCAGAGCACCGCGATCAAGGTGCTCGGTCTGCACGGCCAGCTCCAGGGCAAGAACGCGCCGCGGCGCGGTCGCCACTCCTACGGCTTCATCCGTTCGATCGCCAACACGATCGAAGGCGGCACCTCGGAGATCCAGCGAAACATCATCGCCACTCGTGGCCTTGGACTTCCGCGCGGCTAGCCGTCGATCAACAGGTCGGCATGCAGGTCGTCCGCCGAGAGTTGGGCGGCCGAGTTGAACCAGGCCGACAACCCGTCGGCGAGCGCTAGTCCGTCGCCACAGCCAATTCGCACGCTCGCCGACTGCCAGGCGTGGTTCAGGTAGACCCCGCCGCGCCGTTGTCCCGGATTCCGGCGCTCGAACGTCAGCCCGTCCGGCTCCCGCGGATCGTGGACCATCACCCGCGCCCCGCCGCTGACATCCGACACCGCCGCCGCAATCCGCGCCGCGGCCTCGTCATCCCCCGCCGTCGCGACAATCCACGTCCGCTGCGAGACTGGCACCCCCATCTCAGTGAGGCGATCGGAGATCCCTTTCGACAGCCGGGCAGCGGAGTCTGCAGTTAGACGGTCGGAGACGGCAATGGCCACGTCATCCCCACGCCCGACTGTCAGGCGGCCCAGAGCGTCCGACACCGTCATCTCGACTCCAACATCAACTGCACGATACGCGCGCCCGCCTCGTTCTCGTCCTCGATCTTCCAGATCGGTAAGTCGCCGCATCGCTCCACCTCCGTCGTCGCTCCGGTCTCCACCACGATCACTCCCGCCCAATCGACTTCCAGTCGCGCGTCGCAGAAGTCGGAAATTGGCGAGCCGCCGAACCCGACCAGGTAGATGCGGCGGAGTGGAACAAACTCTATGGCCAGCGCAGCCAACTCGTTCAACTGATTGCTGTCCGCCGGGCCCGCAACCGGGATCACGGCAAGCTCGTGACTGTCGACGTAGTCGAGCAAGCCCAGGTCCTGCGTCGCAGCCCAGACGTGACGCTCGTCGTCGCGCAGCACAAACACGAGAACCACAGACTCGGGCGGCTCCGTGGGAACGATCAGCGCAGTGGGCGGCTCATCTCGGATCCGCAGCACCGTGTGATCGCGCGCCAATTCGCGAGTGGCGACGTCAAAGGTCGGTTCCGATGTGCCAAACAGGAAGAGATAGACCAGCGCCGCGATGATCGCGATCAGCGGAACCCCGAGGCCGACGATGCCCAGCTTGCGCAGCATGATCGGCTAGTTGGCCCGCGATTCGCTGAACAGCCAGCGCAGCAGTCGATCCGGCCAGTCGTCCTGGAACGACGGGAAGTGATCGGCGCCCTCGATCGTCCACAGCTCAATCGTGATCCCGTCGGCGCAGCCGTTGCGGATCTGCCGGACCATCGTTTCCGCGCCCTGGACGGACGCCTCAAGATCAACGCTGGGCAAAACGACAGCTGAGGCAACATCGCAACCGGCTCGCGCCGCCCAGCGATTGATCAGTTCCACGACTCCCGGATAGCCGCCTTCGTACTCGAGCGTTCCCGCGTAGGGGATATCCAGGTCGTCGCTGCCGTGGATCTGCAGCACTGAGACCGGCGGCGCATCGGCACAGCGCTCAGGATCGCCGAACGACGATCCCGCCAGGCTGGCAATGGCGACCAGACCATCAAGTCCGTCGCAGGCGAGGCGATAGGCCATGAACCCACCGTTCGAGTATCCGACCACGTAGACGCCGGAGACATCGACGATCTCCCGCGCTTCCGCGACCAGTCGGCTGAGCCAGGCGAAGTCATCGACCTCGCTGCCATGAAAGTTGCAACAGCCATCGGTTGCATTCCAGAATGCGTAACCGCGCGAGTCAGTGGTTCCCTGTGGCGTGATCAGTGCGAATTCCCAACCCAGAATCCGCGCCGACAGCCCGAAGTACCAATCATGCGCCTCTGCCTCGCCCTGATACCCGTGCAGCGACAGCACCAGCGGTAGCGGTTCATCGCCCCGATCAGTTGGAAGCATGAGGTCCGCGGATCGCTCACCGCCAATCGCATACGTCTCGACGCTGGGCTCTGCCGATTCAGCCGAGGCCGACTCGAGGTCGTAGCGTTCGGCGAGCCACTTCAGGATCGCGGGCGTGAACTCGGTCTCCCAGACCAGCGGAATGTGCCCGCCGCCCTCGATCTTCCACAGCTCCATCACCGTTCCCGAGGCGCATCCTTCTGAGAAGCGAACAATCGAGGTCTCCGCACCCTCGACCGCCGCATCGGTGTCGATAGGCGGAAAGAAATTCGCTCTCTCGATGTCGCAACCGGCGCGCTCCGCCCAACGCAATACCGAATCCTTGGCGCCTGGCACCGACCGCCGATCCGGGTCCGGATGATCCGGTAGCTGCCCACCCTCGTACAGCACAATCCTGTCGTCGGTGCCGTGAATCTGCAGCACCGACAGCGGGGCTGGCACTCGGCACTCCTCGGGTTCCGCGAACGCTCCGCCGGCGAGGCTGACGATCGCGGTCAGGCCGGGAGCCTCCTCACAAGCGAGCCGATAGGCCATGAATCCGCCGTTCGAGTGACCAGCGGCAAAGACCCGATCGAACGCGGCGTGCGTCTGCGCTTCTTCGATGAGCGACTTGATGTGTTCCACGTCATCCGGCTCGGCGCCGAAGATGTCGCAGCACTCGGGCGTGGCGTTCCAGAAGCGGTTGCGAATCTGGTCGATGGTCCCGTCCGGCAGCAGCAGACCGAATCCTCCATCGTCAACCCACTGCGAAAACTGGAAGTACTGATCCGCTTGCCGGGCAAAGCTGCTGTATCCGTGCAGCAACACGATCAGTGGGCGAGGCTGCGACAGATCCGCGCCTTGTGGCAATAGCAAGGTCGCCGGCCGCTCGCCGCCCAGTACAACTGACGTCTCGGCTGCTTGCTCCTGTTGAGGCTGAGTGACCTGGTCTTGCTCTGCTTCTGCTACCTCCGCCGGCGGATCGACCGCTGATTGCTGTTGCTGCTCCTGCTCAATCTCTGCAGTCGATTGCTCGTCACCTTGCTCGTCCTGGGCGTTTCTCACTTGCACGGCAGACTGCGGTTGCTCCGCTTCTTGCTGCTGCGATTGGTCGGTTGGGACAGAGGGTGGATCTTCCGTCTCCTGCTGCAGCGCATCGGATTCGGATTGTTCCTGTGCACGCTCCGGACGCTCCTGATCGGCAGCTCCGTCGTCATTGCAACCAACGGCAATCGCGCCAACGAACAGTGCCAATCCCAGAAGCAACAGCAGCAAGAAGCGCATGGACGCCAGCGTACCTTCAGCCCGCGTCGGCGCACTCGCTGACTGTTAGCCTTCCAGCGCAGCGCCCTGCGCCGATGCCAGCCGATTGGAGCCGACCAATGCGACGCGCCGCCTGGAATGCCGACCGAACCCTGAGCGTCCACGACGATCCGCAGCGCGCTCCCGGCGAGGGTGAAGTGCGCGTCCAGGTGGTGAACGCCGGCATTTGTGGGTCGGATCTGCACTGGTATCGCGGCGATTTCGAGCCCCAGGCGCTGCGCACGCCGGGCCACGAGATTGGCGGCATTGTCGCCGCCGTCGGATCCGGGGTTGAGCACGTCAAAGAGGGCGACGTCGTCGGCGTCGAACCGCTGCTGCGCTGCGGCCAGTGCGGGCATTGCATCTCCGGTCACTACAACCAGTGCCAGGTGGCGGGAGGACTGATCGGCATCGCGGTTGACGGCGGCATGGCCCAGGACGTCTTCGCACCCGGGGTCGCAGTCTTCAAGGCCCCAGCGAACGTCGACGGTGAGGTCGCGGCGATCGCCGAGCCGCTCGCCTGCGGCGTTCACGGCTACAACATGGCCACGCTTGGCCAGGGCGAAACCGTGCTCGTGATCGGCGCCGGCACGATTGGCCTCACTGCTCAGCTCGCCGCGCAGGCTGCCGGCGCCAATGTGATCGTCCTCGCCCGGCACCCGCACCAGCAGGAGGCCGCACGAAATCTCGGCGCCGCCGAAGTGATCGGCGAGGATGAAGCGGGGCAACAACGGCTGAAAGAACTGACCGACGACGACGCGATCGACGTCGTCGCCGAGTGCGTGGGCGGACACGCCGACACCATTCGACAGTCCGTTGACGTCGTCCGCCGGCTGGGACGAGTGATCGTCCTCGGCGTGTTCGCCATCGACAATGCCGGATTCAATCCCCTCACCCTGCTTGGCAAGGAAATCACCATGGTCGGCGCCGTTACGTACGGCGCGATCGGCGGCCGCGCGCCCGACTACCAGCAGGCGCTCGATGTGCTCTCGGGTTGCACGGAGGAAGCACGATCACTGATCACGCATCGGTTCGGCCTCGACGGCATCAACGAAGCATTTGACACAGCGTTGAACAAGGGCTCGAAGTCGATCAAGGTCCACATCACGCCAAACGCGTAACCGGCAAGATACGGAGCGGACCATGCGTCGGGCAGCCTGGAACACCGACGCCACTCTGAGCCTGATCGAGGCTCCCGATCTCACGCCCGGCGAGGGCGAAGTCGTCGTTCGGGTGCTGAGCGAAGGCATCTGCGGCACCGACCTGCACTCATTTCGAGGCCACATGCCCCCGGAGGCCGGCCGCACACCCGGACACGAGATGGGCGGCATCGTCAGCACCGTCGGCCCCGGCGTCGACCACGTGCGGGAAGGCGACGTCGTCGGAGTGGAGCCCCTGCTGCGCTGTGGCGCATGCAGACTCTGCGTCGCCGGGCACTACAACCAGTGCCAGGTCGCCGGCGGTCTGATCGGTCTGCACGTCGACGGCGGAATGGCGCAGGAGGTGCTCGCACCGGCCCCGGCCATCTTCAAATCCCCGTCCGGCGTCGACGCGGAGCTCACCGCACTCGCGGAGCCCCTGGCCTGCGCGGTGCATGGCTTCAATCAGATCGCAGTCAATCCCGACGAGACCGTCCTGATCATCGGGGCGGGCACGATCGGTCTGACCGCACAACTGGCAGCGCAGGCCGCCGGCGCTGCCACGATCGTGCTCGCCCGCCATCCGCACCAGCGAGACGCCGCGCGGCGACTGGGGGCAGCCGAAGTCCTCGGTGAGGACGATGCCAGCCAGCAACGGCTGGCTGAGTTGGCCGCCCAGGATTCCATCGACCTGGTCGCCGAATGCGTCGGCGGTCATGCCGACACGATTCGACAGTCAATCGATGTCGTGCGGCGATTGGGCCGGGTCCTCGTCCTGGGCCTGTTCGCCATCGAGAGCGTGCCGATTAATCCGGTCAACCTGATGTTGCATGAGGTGACCGTGGTCGGCTCGGTTACCTACGGGGCGCCGGGCGGACGGCCCGCCGACTATCAGCAGGCCCTCAACATCCTGGCCAGCTACCAGGCAGAAGCGCGTTCACTGATCACCCATCGCTTTACGCTCGGCGAAGTCAACACGGCATTTGAGACGGCGCAGGACAAGGGCTCACAGTCGATCAAGGTTCACCTGACGCCGAACGCGTAGCTCCGTTGTTCTCGTCATACCCGCGCCTGCCGCGGGTATCTCGCCGCGTTCGGAGCGGACGGAGCAGACGTCAGTGGCCAAGCAGCGAGATTGCCGCGACAAGCGCGGCAATGACGGGTTCGATCAGAAGATCGCCAGAGGATTCGCCGGACTGCCGGTTCCACCGATGATTCGCAGCGGGCTGAGGACAAACTGGAACTCGTGCCGGCCGTAACGGTTGGCCGCCTCGGCCACGTCTTCGAGTTGCATGTTGTCCATCAACCACAGGCCCATGTGCACAATCCCGACCGCGTGAATCGGAATCTGCAGCGTGTCGTAGCCGGAGGGGTTGACGTCGGTGGCGGTGTCGGCGCCGATCACGGCCGCGCCGCGCTCGTGCAGCCATGGCAAACAGGCCACGTGCCAACCGGGAAAACCGGTCTGCAGCAACGGCTCTCGACCAACCTCTCGCTTGCGCTTGCCGTAGCCGGTGCGCAGCAACACGGCGTCGCCGGCCTGAACCTGGACGCCTTGCCGCGCTTCCGCCGCCTCGAGGTCCTCGGGAAACACACCTTCGCCCGGCTCCATCCAATCGACGCCTTTCGCCGCAGCAACATCGAGCAGCACGCCTCGAGTGACGATGCCATCGCGCAGTTCAGTGATCGGCAAGTGCGTCGCTCCGCCCGTCGAGTTGACCAGCCTCGCCTCCTTGCCGTTGTACATCTTGCCGTCCCAGAAGATGTGGCAGAGGCCGTCGAGATGGGTAATCGCATAGCCGTGATAGACCAGCCCGAAGAACTCCATCGCCCCACCCATCCGCGAGACGCCGGCCTCGGCAATGGCCGCGGCGGATTCGCCAGTGGCGACCATGTACCGCTGAGGCGTGCCCATCGCATGATCGGGCTGGTGGGTGTTTTCGATGTCCCAGGCACACGACACCGACACGCCTTCGGTGACCAGCGCCGCAGCCGCCTTGCGCACTTCGGGCGTGACGTAGTTCAGGGTTCCCAGCTGGTCGTCGTCGCCCCAACGTCCCCAGTTGGAGAGCGAGTCCATCATCGCCATGACTTCGGCTTCGGTCGGAATACTCGGCATCGGAACGTCCTTTCCAGGTCGGATTGACGCCGACAGGCTAAGGCCTGAGCGACGTGCTAGCGTTGCCTGCGGAACCGCAAGTCACCGATCCTGACAAGGACAATCAGCATGAGCGAGGCACCGATTGGCGGATGGAACGAACCACGGTTTGACGCAGTTCGGGAGGCGTTTGCGACCAACTTCGCCGAGCACGGCGAGGTGGGCGCGGCGGTCAGCGTCTACCTGAATGGGGAACCAGTCGTCGACCTGTGGGGCGGCTGGTACGACACGGATCGAGCGCGCGCATGGGACCGCAACACCCTGGTCAACGTGTTCTCCACGACCAAGGGTCTGGCCGCCTTCTGCGCTCACCGCCTGGCGGAAGAGGGCCGGCTCGACTTCGACGCGCCGGTCTCCGAGTACTGGCCCGAGTTCGGTCAGGCGGGCAAGGGCGACATGCCGGTCCGCTGGCTGATGTCTCACCGTGCGGGCATGGCAGCGGTCAGGCGTCCGTTGGTCATGGAAGACCTCTACAACTGGGACACGATGTGCGAAGCGCTGGCCGAGCAGGAGCCCTGGTGGACGCCGGGAGAGCAGCACGGCTACCACGCGCTCACCTACGGCTGGCTCGTGGGAGAAGTCGTCCGGCGAATCGACGGACGTTCAATCGGCCGGTACTGGTGGGACGAGTTCGCTGCGCCGCTCGGTCTCGACGCGCACATTGGCACCGGCCCCGAATTCGACGGCCGGATCTCGACGCTGATCAACGCGCCCGCGGATCCCAACGCGCCCAACCTGGTTGAGCTGCTGGGCGAGGACAGCGTCGGCGCGGCGGCGTTCTCCAATCCGCCCATCGGCGGCCCAGACGAAGACAACATCACCGGCAGCCGAGGCTGGCGCGGCGCCGAGATCCCCGCCGCCAACGGTCACGCCACGGCGCGATCGCTGGCTCGGCTCTATGGCGGAGCTGCCAACGACGGACAGATCGACGGCATCCACATCATCAACCCGGAAACGCTGGAGAACGCCATCGTTGAACAGTCGAAGGGTCCCGACACCTGCCTGATGATCCCGACCCGATTCGGCCTCGGCTTCATGCTGACGGGCGAGTTCATGCCGCTCGGGCCCAACCCTCGAGCCTTCGGACACCCCGGCGCCGGCGGCTCCCTCGGCTACGGAGACCTCGACGCCAACATCGGCTTCGGCTACACGATGAACCAGATGCAGAACAATCTCAGCGGAGATCCGCGCGTGATCGGCCTGATCGACGCCGTTTATTCGTCTTTGTAGGACCCGTTCTGGCAGGAGACCGATCATGGCCGCACCAATTCATGGCTGGAACGACCCACAATTCGACGCCGTCCGCAGCGCGTTCGAGAGCAACTTCGCCGAGCGCAACGAAGTCGGCGCTGCCGTTTCCATCTACCTCCACGGAGAGCCGGTCGTCGACCTCTGGGGCGGCTGGTACGCGCCCGATCGCGAGCGCGAATGGGACCGCAACACGCTGGTCAACATCTATTCCTCGACCAAGGGGCTCGTGGCCTTCTGCGCCCACCGGTTGGTCGAGGAAGGACGGCTTAACGTCAATGCGCCGGTCGCGGAGTACTGGCCCGAGTTCGCCGCCGCCGGCAAGCAGGACATGCCCGTCCGCTGGCTGCTCTGTCACAAGTCCGGCATGGCGGCGGTCAAGCGGGAGCTCGTGACCGAGGACATGTTCAACTGGGAGACGATGACATCGGCGCTGGCGGAGCAGGAGCCGTGGTGGACGCCGGGCGAGAAGCACGGCTATCACGCGATGACCTTCGGCTGGCTCGTGGGCGAAGTCATTCGCCGAATCGACGGGCGGTCGGTCGGCGCCTACTTCCGCGAGGAGTTCGCCGCCCCGCTCGGGCTGGACGCCCATATCGGCACCGGCCCCGAGTTTGATGCGCGCATTTCAACGGTCATAGAGCCGCAGATCGCCGCCGAGTTTCCGCCGACCAGCGACTTGTTCGGCGATCCCGACAGCGTCGGCATCGTGGCAGTGATCAACCCGCCGGTCTTCAATCCCGGAGGACCCGCCATGGCCTCGCGCCGGGACTGGCGAGCCGCCGAGATTCCCGCCGCCAACGGTCACGCCACGGCGCACGCGCTAGCCCGCATCTATGGCGGCGCAGCCAACGGCGGACAGATCGACGGCGTTCACGTGCTCGACCCCGAGACCATCGAACGCGGCATCGAGGAACAGACCAACGGTCCCGACACCTGCATCGGGATCAACACGCGCTTCGGCCTCGGCTGGGCTCTGACCGGAGAGTCCACGCCTTACGGGCCCAATCCTCGCGCCTTCGGCCACCCCGGCGCCGGTGGCTCCCTCGGCTACGCCGACCTCGACGCCGGCATCGGCTTCGGATACGCCATGAACCAAATGGGAACCGAGGTCGCGCATGATCCGCGTTGCGCGGTGCTGATCGACGCACTCTACAGGTCGCTTTGAGTCGCAACTTGTTCTAGTCCCTCCGTTAACGCAGAGTATATGTGCTATATTATCCGAGAGGATTGTTCACGCGCATGCCAATCTGCGGTCGAGTAGTAGAACACCAATTGAGAAGAAGCACCAGTGGTTGGCAGATGGCGCTACGGATTCAACCACCGCGAATGCGCGACCACTTCCTCTTGCAACTCAAACGGAACCTGCCCGCGACCATCGAGGTGCGGCCAGATGATCAACCGACTGGAATCGTAATCGAGTCTGAACGACCAGAACACTTCCAGATGGCTCACGCCTTTGTGGAACTGCTCCGCGTCTCCGTGACGATCGATGACGAAGCCACCGTTTCCCATGCGCTGGGTCTGCACTGGTTTGCTGACATTGAAGAGCTTTCAGCCATCGGAGACTTAGTGAGACGAGGCAAGGACTACGGATCGACCAGCCCATCGGAGTCTCGGGCTGTCGAGCAACTCACGCAGGTCGGACTGCATTGGCTGTCCCTGCACCCTATGACGGATTCAGTCGAGGTCGTAGCCGCCATTCCGGGGACACAGCCCAAGTCGCTGGATCTTCCCGCGGAAATCGCCCAAACAGTTTGCAAGAAATTCGGCAAACAGCGAGTTTGGTTGCGAACCCGCAATCAGCGACCACAGAAGGGTCGTTCGAATTCAGGTGCTTCAGGCATCAAGTCGCTAAGCGCGTTGATGCATGCGGATAGGAGTGTATTCGGAAGGCGAGTCCTGCTGATCGATGACCTGTATCGCAGTGGCGACACGATGATGGCCGGAGTGAGAGCGCTTCGACGCGCAGGAGCCGTCGCTGTCTACTGTCTAGCTCTCACCAAGACGGCCAGAGATTGCAACGGTCTGCCGGCTAGTGTGGACAACTGGCCAGATTGGCTGCCGGAGACCTTCAGCATTTCAGACAACGACCTACCCTCTCTCTGACAGGCGGAGCAATGACCACATCACAATCTGCAACACCACAGGTCCAACCTACCTTCAACAATCTGGCAGTGCTCGGCCACAGGGATCGGCTTCATCAACCCGGCATCTCACTTTGCGGCTCTCGTGCGGCGGGAGCTCAAGGGATTGCATTGGCAAACGCAGTTGGATCCTTCGCTGCGCAGGCGAACCTGTCGCTCGTGAGCGGCTATGCGAAGGGCGTCGACATGGCGGGCCATGTCGCCAGCGTCGAGGCGGGTGGACACACCGTCGCCGTACTGGCCGAGGGATTGGGGCGATTCCGCCTGCGACGCGAACTCCGAGCGGTGATCGAGCCGTGGGATGAACTTGAGCAGTATCTGACTGTCGTCTCCCAGTTCGAGACCCACGCCGGCTGGACCGTCTGGCGGGCGATGCAGCGCAACGACCTCATTTGCGCGCTCGGTACGGTCCTCGTCGCCATCGACCCAGGCGACAGCGGCGGTACCCACGACGCCGTCAAGAAAGCGATCAAGCGCGAGATACCCGTCGTGATCGGCTGGCCCGATCCCGAGCGTGATCGTGCTCATATCGATCCGTGGCTCTCGAAGCCGCGCGTGAGGGTGGCGTCGTCTGAAGAAGAGCTAATCGCAGCGATCAACGATGCGCTGACGAGCGAAGCACAGCCGCCTGAGATTAGCCAACCGACGTTGTTGTAGCTCTCACACTGACGTCATACCCTCGGCGATTATGCCGTCGTCGGCCAGTCTTGATATCTCCGACGTGCTCATTCCGAGCAGCTCTCCCAGGACGTAGTGGTTGTCCTCGCCGTAGCAGGGGGCTCCTCGATCGATGGGGCCTCCCATGAAGGGTGGGGTGTGGCTCCACTTGACCGGGACTTCCTTGGTCGGCCAGGGTCCCATTTCGCTGTGCTCGACTTCGGTGAGCCAGTTGAGGTGGGCGAGCTGCGGGTCGACCTCGAGCCGGTCCTGGGCGTCCTGGCAGACTCCGGCGGCGACTCCGGCCTCTTGCAGCCTGGTCATTAGTTCCCAGCGGTCGTGCTGTCGTGTCCATTCGGTGATTCGCTGATCGAGTTCGTCTTGGTTGGCGAGTCGGTCGGCGAGGTTGGCGAACCGATCCGAAGCCGCCCATTCGGGATCGCCCATCACGCGGCGCAATGACTGCCAGTCCGACTCGTCGAAGCAGGCGAAGGCAATCCAGCGGTCGTTGGACTCGACGTCGTCGCGGCAGCGGTAGGCGCCGTGCGGGGCGGCAGGTTTGTAGGGCGAGCGGTTGCCGTAGCGCTGCCAGATCGTGCCGTTGGCGGACCACTCCAGCACCGAGGTGCCATTCAGGTAGATCCCCGCGTCGACCTGCGAGGAGTCGATCCACTGGCCCTTGCCCGTGCGGTCGCGGTAGTAGAGCGCGGCCATCATCGCGTTGGCCAGGTTGTAGGCGCCGAACCAGTCGAGGTAGCTATAGCCCCAGCCTGCCGGAGCGTACGGCTCCGGCAATCCCGACAGCTCGGAGACGGCGCCGAACGATGCCGCAATCGGACCCACCGTCCGGTAGCGTCCGTAGACGCCGACCTGACCCATGCCCGACTGGGAGAGATAGATGATGTCGGGCTTGATCTCCTTCATCACCTCGTAGCCCAGGCCCCAGCGCTCCATCACGCCGGGCGAGAATCCCTCGGCCACGATGTCGCTGACGGCGACGAGCTGCTTGGCGATCTCGAGTCCGCGTGGATCGCGGAGGTTGAGCGAGAGTCCCCGGTGGCCGGCGTGGAAGTCGTTGAACTGGCCGGAGCGGTTGATCGTCGAGTTATCCGGCGGCAGCGGCGCATCGTTGACGCCGAGCACGTCGCGCGCCGGCCTTCCGCCCTGTGGGAACTGCGCCATGCCGACGCGCAGGTCCATGTTCTGGTGCCACTCGACCTTGATGTCCTCAGCCCCCAGCGCCGACAGGAACCGAGGCGCGCCCCCGGAGGCGAGCCACCAGGTGAAGTCAAGGATGCGAACGCCCTCGAGGGGGAATGGGGTTCCCCAACGAGATATTGAGAGCTCCCCCTCTGGGGGAGCTGCCGCATAGCGGCTGAGGGGGGGGGCCCCCCCCCCAAAAAAAAAAAACCCCCCCCCGGGGGGGGGGGGGGGGGGGGAAAAAAAAAAAAAGAGAGGATAGAGAGCACGCGCCCCCCCCCCCCCCGCACGCAAAAG
>JAPPFB010000012.1:149008-164847 GCA_028875225.1 Chloroflexota bacterium
TTATCACATTTACCAGGTCATCCCCAATGTATTCTGTTCTCTGGGGCGGGGTTATTTCTTAAACTCCTGGTGGCGGGCCCCCTCCGTCACTTCGTGACACCTCCCCCGGTGGGGGAGGTCTGAGGTCTTCCAAAATCTCGTCGTTGTACTCTCCGACGAGAGGCGCCCGAGGCCCGACTTTCCATGAGGTTTCGGACGAGACCCACTTGCTCGAGGTGTAGACGAACTCCGCATCATGTTCAGGATGCGCCACTCTGGCGAAGCTGCCGCGTTCCCACCAGTGCGGATCGAGCGCGTTCTCATGCGGCTTGCGCAGCGGCGCCCAGAGGTGACCGAGGTCTTGCGCTTCGCGCCAGGGGACATCCTCGAACCGGAATTTTCGAATCAGCCGTTGCGAGACCTCTTGCAAGTGCGCGGCGGTTTCACCCCGTGAGCGCGTATTGGCGCCGCCACCCTCAGGCGGCATGTCATTCAAGTCTGCCGCCATGCCATAGCTGTCAAGGAAATCGATCAGCGACTGCGAACGTCCGCGAGGCAGCGCCATGACCCAGCGGCCATCCTTGGTTGGACCGATCATCGGCAGCGGCGAGACCTCCTCCATCGCGTGGCGGCAGGTCTGGCGATAGAAGCGGGCTCGCCGGTAGACCCAACTCATCAGGTCGAGCTCGGTGTTCTTGGCCACTGCGTTGTGGACGGCGGTGTGTAGTGTCTGGGCGCGGCCGGAGCGTCCCCGATCGATTAGCGCGCCGATCGCGTTCATCACCGTCAGCTCGCCGGCGATGTGGTAGGCCTGCCAGATCTGCGGGGCGATCGGCGGTGTGTCGTAGGTGCCGTCGGGCTGGGGGTCGTAGCCGCAGTTCATCATCGGTCCGCCCAGCGCCAGATGGACCAGGTCCGAGCCTCGGTAGTCGGCCCACGGCCCGGAGTCGCCGAACGGCGACATGCGCGCGATCACAATGTCCGGGTGCGCCTCACGGATTTTCTCTTCGTCGGGACCGTGCTGGTCCATGGTCCGCTTCGGCCGGGCGTCGAGGAACAGGTCAGCGGTTGCGAGAAGTCCGAGCAACGTCGCGCGCCCGTCATCGGATTCCAGGTCGAGGGTGAGCGAGCGCTTGCCGATGCTGTAGTGCCACCAGAACAGGGATCGTTCCGGTCCGGGTTCATCCTCGTAGAACGGTCCGATGTTGCGGGTCGAACAGCCCTCGGGCGGCTCAACCTTGATTACGTCGGCGCCGAGTCCGGCCAGCAGCTTGCCCGCATAGGCAGAGACTTCGTCGCCGACTTCAATCACGCGGAGGCCGTCGAGGAGGTGTTCATCGTTGGGGTCGGCCATGTCAACCTCACTCACCTGAACGCTCAGGGTTACTTTCTGCCGATATAAGCAGGCTCGTTGCCAAATCGGTCAACTCGTAGGAACTCGACTTGCCGCGTCCGACGCGGCGAACCAGTCCTGCCTCGATCAACGCAGTGAGATCCTTGAATGCGGTCGTCTGTGCGCAGTCGGCCAGATCGGCGTAGCTCGCGGTCGTCACCTGCCCGAGTTCGAGCATACTGTTGAGGCCCGTGATGCGCCGCACATTCATCATCGACGGGACGAGCGCCCTGAGGGCGAGCTCCCGTCGTTGTAGCGCGGTGGCCGATCTTGAGAGTGTGCGAGTCGCCTCAACCAACGCATTCGTGTGGAATCGGAGGAAGGGAGTCGCGTTGACGCGCTCGCTGAAGGCTGGTCCTTGCGACTCTTGAAGCGCTGTGTAGTATTCCGCCTGGCGAGCGAATATTGCTCCACTCAGGGCGATCATGCCGTCAGCGTCGCAGCCGGTCTGAGCCAGCATCAAGTCAGCGAGTAATCGAGCGCTGCGACCGTTGCCGTCAGCAAAGGGATGGATACTGACAAGAGAGAAGTGCGCTTTGGCTGCGGCGACCTCAGGGGGATCCTGATCCTGCCAGCGTGAAATCTGCTCGATCAGTCCCGACATGAGCCCGGGGACCCACTCCGCTGGTGGGCCGGTATAGACGAACTGCCTCGTCGACGTGTTGATGACCATGGCGGCACTTGATCGCCACTGTCCGGCACGCTGAGCCGCTGGACCCGGCATGCCGTCCAGCACGGTGACATTGAAGAGCCGGAGCAGTCCTTCATCGATTCTGACGTCAGGGTCCGCCGCCAACCGCTGGATCAGACGATAGGCACGGTTCGTGTTGCTCGCCTCACGCCGGTGTGGATTGGAGGAACCTACCTCCAGCGTGGCCAACTGGACCGTCCGCACATCGAGCGGGTTTCCCTCGATCGAGACGGAGCCGTGCACACTCTGGACTTGAGCGCGTCGTCGCAAGTATTCCTCGAAGCCTGCCGGCACGGCGTTCCGAGCCAGCGCGCGCAGGCGCGGCAGCGCCGCCAACTGCTCTGAGAGCTGCGGATCGCGATCGGCTATGATAGTCAGGAATATCGACATTTACGGATACTGTATCGATATATTTGAAAGTGGACATACCGCGCTTGCGCATCGGATTCAAGTACGAGGAGCGATCGAGGAGAACCTATGCGCGCGGCAGTCCGAGACCGCGGGTCGCGATGACGTTGCGCTGGACCTCGGAGGTGCCGCCCCGGATGGTGGCGGGGACCATGCCGACGTAGTTGCGGGTGAACGTGCTGGCCGGTGGGGCGTCGCTCCAGGTCTGGGCGTGCAGGCCGAACACCTTGGTCGCGGTGAGCGCGAGACGCTGGCTCAGTTCGGAGGCGAACAGTTTGGCCGTTGAGGCCTCGTAGTTGGGTACCAGGCCGGCCGACTGCATCGAAATGATGCGGAAGCTGAACTGGTAGAGGGTTTCGGTCTCCACGTAGCGATCGACGATCTCCTGGCGCAGCTCCGGCGTGACGCGTTCGCGGGCGCCCTGATCGTTGTGCTGAATGTGCGTGATCAGCTGGCGCAGTTGTCGCCGCGCGGCGACGGCGCCGCCAATGTTGGAGCGTTCAAAGTCGAGCAGGGTCATGCCGACGTACCAGCCCCGATTGAGCTCGCCGACGAGGTTGTTGGCGGGAATGCGCACGTCTTCAAAGAAGACCTCGTTGAAGTAGTGGTCGCCGTTGATGTTGATCAGCGGTCGCACGGTGATGCCGGGCGTCTTGATGTCGTCGATCATGACGAATGAGATGCCGCGGTGCTTGGGCGCGTCGGGGTCGGTGCGGACGAGCGCGAACATGGCGTCGGCGGTGTGCGCCGCGGAGGTCCAGATCTTCTGTCCGTTGATGATGAAATCGTCTCCGTCGCGGACGGCTCGAGTCGTAAGCGAAGCGAGATCGGAGCCGGAGCCGGGCTCGCTATAGCCCTGGGCCCAGGTGACCTCGCCGTCGAGGATCGGCGGCAGGTACTTGTCCTTCTGCTCGTCCGAGCCGTGGACGATCAGCGTCGGCCCGAGCATGTGCACGCCCGAACCGCCGACGGCCGGAGCGCCGGCCTCGGCGATCTCCTGGTTGAAGATGAACTGTTCCATCGGGGAGAGTCCGCCGCCGCCGTACTCGGCCGGCCAGTGCGGCGCGACCCAGTGACGGTCGGCCAGCGCGCTGTGCCAGTCGACGGCGGCCTGGAGCGCAACCGGATCGTCGGACTTGCGGTCGTTCTCCCAGACCCGCTCGGGCATCGCCCCACGCGCGGCGAAGTCGCGGTAGCGCTGCGGCAGTCGTCGCCCAATCAGGTTCGAGACTTCGCTGCGGAAGGCGGCCTGTTCGGGTGTGTCGCGCCAGTCCATGGCGGCCTCCTGTGACAGCTCGTGTGGTTGTGCTGGTCCGGCGTCTAGAGTCCCGGCACGGCCAGCGCGACGGCGGCCTGGATCTCGTCGAGCGTGCGGTTGACGCTCATGCCGATCAGGTCCATCCGGGCGAGCTGTTCGATGCGCGCCTCAACGCGCTCCAGGTACTCGCGCGGAAGCAAGAGCTCGAGCAGGCGACTGGCTCGCGCCAGGCCGATCAGGGCGACGGTCTCGGGGTCGGGAATCTCGTCGGAGAGCAACGAGTCGATCAGCTTACGCTGGACGTCGCGCACGACCTGGGGGTCGACCGGTGGGAATTTTTCTGACTTCAGCACGATCAGCCGACGGCCGGCTTCGCGCTGAATGATGTGGCGGTCGGTCAGATCCTCGATGATTTGCTGTCGCAGAACGAGCGCGTAGCGCGCTATCTCGGAGATCCAGTACGAAATCGGCTGATTGGGCGGGCCCGAGTTGATCTGGTGCAGCACGCTGTCGAGCAGCGGGTTGCCGGTGGCGTCGGCCGAGATGATGAACAGGCGGTTGGGGTCGGTGTCAATCCGATTGAGGAACGAGAGATCCAGCAGCGACGCGCCGGCGATGGCATAGTCGAGGCGGCCATCGTACGGTCGCTCGAGCACGCCGTCCTCGCCGAGTCCGAGCAGGACGATCTGGTCGCTGATAGAGAGTTCGGGCATCGAGGTCCCCTTCGAGTCTTGAATCTCACTGTGGAATCGCGGCATCAGAAGCAGAGTCGCGGCATCACTTAGCGCCATGCTAGCCGACCACCAACGTCCGCCATGTCTCGCAATAGTCGGTCTGCGCGTCAGAGCCAGGGCTCAATCGTCACATTGACAGCCGGCTCGCCGGTTTCTCCGGCGAGCGTGTCGATCGCCGTCGCGGCGTCTTCCAGCGCGAATGCGTGCGTGTGCAGCCGCTCGAGCGGGAATCGGCCGGAGCTGATCGTCTCGATCGCCTGGACGAACGATTCATGATCGACGCCGAGCACACCTCGGACGTTGAGTTGGCGCATGACGATGTCGTCCGAGTTGAATTCGGGGACTCGCTGGCCGCCCTTCAGTCCGGCGAGCACGACCGTGCCGCCGCGCCGGGCCATCTTCATCGCATCGGAGACCGGATCGGTGGCGTAGGGAGTCACGTCGATGACGACATCGGCGCCGTGACCGTCGGTTGCCTCCAGGACTCGTTCGACGACCGGATCAGCGTCGGCCACCAGTGTGATGTCTGCGCCGAACTCACGCGCCAGTGCGAGCTTGTGTTCATCGCGAGCCAGTCCGGTGGCGATGATCGTTCCTGCGCCGGCGGCGCGCGCGGCGATGATTGAACTGATGCCGCGCTGCCCGGCTCCAAGCACCACGACCTTCTGACCCACCTGCAGGTTGGGCGTGTTGACGGCCCAGGCGAAGCCAGCGCCCAGCGGGTTGTAGAGCGCCGCCAGGCGAGGCGGCATGTCATTGGGCATCCGGTGCATCACGGTCGAGCGGTGGAGGTAGAGGTACTCGGCGTATCCGCCCCAGAGACCGGGCGCCCGGTCGGTGAAGGTGTAGCCGATGCCCGCGCCGTCGCTGCACTGGCGACCCTCAAGGCATTGCCGGCAGCGTCCGCAGCGGACCCCCGGCTCGACCGAGACCAGGTCGCCAACCTCGACGCCCCAGCGTTCGCGGGCGCAATCGCCCAGGGCGGCGATCCTGCCGACCGGCTCGTGTCCCGGGATCACTGGAAATCGGGCCGAGAAGTGACCGTTGAACTGCTCGTAGTCGGAGCCGCAAATGCCGCAGACCTCCATCCGCAGCAGTCCGTCGTCGGGGCCAGGCTCGGGGATCGGAAACGACTGCATTTCCAGTTCGCGAATGCCGGTCAGGACCATGGCGCGGGCGGTGTCGGGAATCTCGGGCATCTCGGAAATCTCCGAGGGCTGCGGTGATTCGGCCACGTCGTCCTCCCTAGCGCTGGTCAATGAGTGGCTGGAGCCGGGCGTTGCGAACTTCGCTGGCCTGCATGTGCCTCGCGCGTTCTTGTCCCAGCGGCGTGTCCGGGTCTTCCAGCAGCCCGCCGCCGCGAGCGTCGCGGATTCCTCCGTCCATCACCAGGTAGCTGCCGGTCATGAAATCGGCGTCGGGACCAACCAGGAAGGAAATCAATCCGGCGATGTCCGAGGGCGCGCCAGAACGACCCACCGGTGTCGCCGCCTCCAGTGCCGTGCGAATGGGACCGCCCTCGTCTCCGGCGAGACTGTGGGCGAGCGGCGTGTCAATGACGCCCGGACCGATGGCATTGATGTTGATTCCATGCGGGCCCAGCTCGCTCGCCCAGCCTCGGACCATCATGGCCACGCCCGCCTTGGT
Source organism: Chloroflexota bacterium (assembly GCA_028875225.1). GTDB lineage: Bacteria > Chloroflexota > Dehalococcoidia > Bin125 > Bin125 > Bin125. The sequence goes on from JAPPFB010000012.1 coordinate 155,119, forward strand.
CGCCGAATAGCTCCACATCCATTGGCTGGTGTTGAGCGCCGCCAGCGAAGAGATACAGACGATACGGCCGCCATCGCCCGAGGCGACCATGCGCTGGGCGGCAGCCTGGACCGTGAGGAAGACGCCAGTCAGGTTGATGTCAACCTGGTCTTGCCAATGTTTGAGCTCCATGTCGAGCACCGAGCCGCCGCGTCCGATGCCGGCGTTGGCGACGGCAATGTTGATTCCGCCCAGTTCGGCCACGCACGAGTCGACTGCTTCCTGGACCTGGGCCTGTGACGCGACGTTGCATCGAACGATCTGGGCCCTGCGACCGAACTCCCGCACCATCGACGCCGTCTCCTCTGCGGCGTCGAGATCGATCTCGGCGATGCAGACGTCGGCGCCGTCGCGGGCCAAGCGCAACGCCGTGCCCTGTCCAATACCGCTCCCGGCGCCGGTAATGAACGCGACCTTCCCGGACAGATCAACCATTGGTCACCTCCTCCGATGACGTGCTCCGGTCGCAGTCGAAGGTAACGAATCAAGCCGGGGCGACGCGCTCAGTTCAGGTCGTAGCGCCGATCGACGCCATCGCCCGAGCGACGCAATGCGCCTTCTTCGACCAATGCTTCAAGATGGGCGACCGTCTCGGACATGGCCATGGTCAGCTGCATCCGGTCCTTCGCGCGTTTGGGGAAGCACTGGATGGCGATGTCCTTGATTGAGTGCTGGCCGTCGGCAACGGCGTCGAGCATCTCCTGCCGGCGGACCTGGTGGTGCTCGAGAATCTCCCCAGCGCGCTCAGCGGGATGCTCGATGATTGCCTCGTGGGCGGGAAGTGCAATCGAGGCGTTCAGATCCTGCACCAATCCGAGCGACTGTTCGAAGTCGGGCAGCGGCGAGCGTTGCTGGTCGGGCCACATGCCGATGTGGGGCGTGATGCGGCCCAGCAGATGGTCGCCGGTGAACAGCGCGTTCTGGTCGAGGTCGCGGACGCAGAGATGGCCCTCGGTGTGTCCGGGCGTCCAGATCGCCTCAATCTGGCGTCCGCCAACGTCGATGATCTCTCCGCCCTTGAGCAGCAGCGGTTCAGGCATCGGCAAGTCGACGTCCCGCATGGCCTCGCGCATCCGCGAGAACATGCTGTCTCCCGCGTCCTGCGATTGCTCGCCCTCGAACTCGTGGTCGTCGAGCGATTCCGTCCAGCCGCTGGAAAAGCGCTGGCGGAAGGCGTCGCCGCTGCCGTCATCGGCCTCGCGCATTCGCTGCATCATCTGCATCCGCTCCCAGTCCGCCTCGTGGATGTAGACATCAGAGCCGAAGGCCCGCTGCAAGCGACCGGCGAAGGCCGTGTGATCAGGGTGGTAGTGGCTGATGAACACTGCCTCGAGCCGACGGCCGTCGGTCAGCAGTGGCTGGATCTCGGTCTCCAGCTTGTCGACGCCCTGGGGCGAGGGAAAGCCCGCGTCGAACATCGCCCAGCCGCCTCCGGTGGGGATCAGCCAGACGTGGACATGACCCAAAGGAGGGGGCATCGGAAACGTGAACCGCAGGATCCCGCCCGGCAGTTCGGGAGCGTCGGTGACGGCGGCCATCTAGCGGCTGCCCCGCAATCGCGGATCGAGGACATCGCGCAGCGCGTCGCCGAGGACGTTGAATCCGAAGACGAGACTGGTCAGGGCGAGGCCGGCCCAGAGCGATGTCCAAGGCGAGTAGACGATGAACTGTCGGCCGTCGGCGATCATCTTGCCCCAGGAGACATCGAGCGTGCCCAGACCGAGGAAACTGAGCGCCGCCTCGGCGAGGATGAACGCGCCGATGGTGATCGAGAAGATGACGATCAGCGGGGCAAAGAGGTTTGGCAGGATGTGGAAGACCATGATCCGGATCGACGACGCGCCGATGGTGCGCGCCGCCTCGACATAGGGCATCTCGCGAATTTGAATCACGCTGCCGCGCACAATGCGGTTGGTAGGCGCGATACCGAGCACCGACAGGGCGAGTGTGACCCATAGCGCAGAGGGATCGGTGAGGGACGCGATCAGCAGGAGGAAGACGATCGGCGGATACGACTGAATCGCGTCCATGATCCGGTTCACGGTGAGGTCGACCGTGCCGCCCAGCGATCCGGCGACCAGGCCGATGACCGTTCCGGCGCCGACGCCGATCAGGGTGGCGAAGAATCCGATGTAGAGGGACAGCCTGGCTCCCTCGGTCACCCGGGAGAACAGATCGTGTCCTGCCCGATCGGTGCCGAGCCAGTGCTTGCTCGACGGTCCCTGCAGGGAAGCGGCGGTGAGTGGATTGTCGGTTCCGGTGGCGAGCAGCGCATCGACGTCGTGGATGGTGCCGCCGCGAATCTCAATCTGTTCCTCGTCCACCAGCTGGGCCACCAGGGTTCCTTCTTGAACGTGATTGAGGGCGTAGTCGACCATCTCACCGGCGACGCCCTGGTCAATGGCGGCCGCTCCGAAGATCTCAGGGTCCGACACGATTTCGCGCAGGGACGAGTCCGAAACATCTTCGTCCAGGCCATCCAGTGCATTGGCGAGCTTGTCGTCGGCGTAGGTGGCCGAGGCGATCTCGAAGACATCGCGGGAGTCATAGCGGCCGACGCCCAACCAGCCGCCTCCGTCACCAACCGTTCCGACGGCGATCACGCTCCAGAAGAAGACCAGCAGGACGCCCGCGGCGCCGAGTCGCTTCTGTCTCATGAACCCGAGGAACCAACGGAACGCGCCCCGCAGACCAGCGGATTCGTCAACCCGCAGGCCTTGCGAGGCGGCGAATTCCTCAACGGTCGCGGCGTCGGCCGATGGCTCGCTCATGCTGAGGCTCCGGCCGGGCTATGCCTGGCGCTACGCATAGCGGATTCGCGGATCAATCAGCGCGTAGCTGATGTCGATGATGATGTTGACGACGATCACGAAGAGTGCGAGGAAGAAGACCATCGTGGCGATCACGGGCGTGTCGGCCTGGTAGATGCGCTGCAACAGGGCCAGTCCGACGCCGGGGATGTTGAACAGCACTTCGAGGATGATGTTGCCGCCGACCAGCGCAGCGACCTGGAGTCCGAAGACGCTGAGCACGGGCACGAGCGCATTGCGGAACGCGTGCCGGCGAATGACCTGCCGCTCTCGGAGTCCTTTTGACCATGCGGTGCGCACGTAGTCCTGGCGCAGCACCTCAAGCAATTCCGAGCGTGTGATGCGCATCAGTCCGGCGCCGGCGGCAATGCCGCCGGCCACGGCGGGAATCGTGTAGAGGGCGAAGAATCCGGGCACCGAAGTGAAGATGCTCCGCGCTTCCTCCTCGGCCAGCGGGATCGACCACAGGCCTCCTTCGAAGAGCGATCCGGGCGAGACGACGAAAATCAGCATGGTCGCGACCCAGAACGAGGGCGCGGCGAGGGCGAAGATGGCGAAGCCGCGGAGCAAGTAGTCGGGCAAGCGGTCCTGGCGCATGGCCGAGAAGATGCCGACCGGCAGGGCCACGATGATCGCCACGATCAGGGCGTAGACGTTCAGGTGCAGTGTGCGCGGCAACGTGCGCAGGAAGATGTCCATGGACGGCTCGTTGGTCTGGAACGAGGGCCGGAACTTGAGTCTGACCGTGTCCCAGATGAACTCCACGTACTGAATGCCGAGGGGCTTGTCGAGGCCGAGGCGATGCTTGACCGACGACTCGGTGATCTCTCTAGTTGGCGCGATGATCGTTGATCCCGGGAGCAGCAACGTCTCTGCGGTCAGCTCGCCATCCGGGTTGGACGGTGTGCCGACGAGGTTGACATTCAGATAATCCTCGGGCCTCACGCGGTTGACCTGGGCGAGCTCGGTGATGGTCGTACTGTCGCGAAGTTTGAGTGCGACGCCGGAGGGTGCATACGGCTGGCCGGCGAATGTTGGGAAATCGATCTCCGGATTGCGTTCGACCAGCAGGTCCACACCTTTGTCGACATCTTCGGGAAGCGAGAGCCGCTCTCGTCGGGCGATCACTGACAGCAACTGGCCGTCGATGATGATGATGCTTGAACCCGGAATCAGTTCACTGTCCTGTTTGATTCGTGGATTCAGCGCCAGAATCTCCTCGGGCGCTACCTGGTAGAAGAGCGCCAGGGAGTCAACGCTGTCACCGGCGACGACGCGGTGCAGGGTTCGCTCGGTCTCAACCTCACCAATGATGTCGGCCGGTTGGGTCGTCGCTCCAGAGGCCTCGAGATTCGAGAGCTTGATCGTGACGTAGTCGCCGGGCAGGAGGTTGACTCCGAGGAAGAGCATCGAGATGACCAACCAGAGGGTCGGGATCACCAGCAGGAGACGACGGATGAGGTACTTCTGCATTTTCTGCTCCGGCAACACCGCCCGGGGAGGTGTTGCCGCGAACGCGGGGAACCGCACTGATTGTGCGGAACCCCGCGTTCGCCAGGCTCCGGCCCGCGACCCGGCCTAGGCCTGGTACTGCGGGTGAGTCGTGTCGAGCCAGGTTTCGTCGTGGTTGTGCGAGTCGTGCGCAAACTGCCAGGTGTCCTCGTCGCGGTTGACGTATGGCCACCAGATTGTCGGCACGACGCCGTTCATTACGCCGAACCAGCTGAAGATGCCATCGAGACCGTGCTCGCTGTTGGGGTATCCGCCGCCCTCGTCGACACCGAGGCCGATCCGCTGGACCTCGCGCGCCATGTCGCGCCGCTGTTCCGTGTCGAGCGTGACGGTCATCTTGTCGATGATGTCTTCGACCGGCTTGTAGTTGTACTGCGTGACGTTGGAGGCGCCGCCCACCTTCAGCGCGAGGCCGAACTGCGCCGTCGGGTCGAGGTCGGCCGGCGGGTTGGTCCAGGTCGGCGCGCGGCCGGGGAAGGTCTTGTTGTCGAAGCGGTCCTGCATGACCGTGTACGGCTGCAAGTCGAGCTCGACGTTGAATCCCACTGCCTCGCTGTACATGTTGCGGGTGGTCTCGGAGATACCTGGGTAGGTGGTCTCCCAGATGTCGGGGATGTAGATGGTGACGGTGCGATCCCTGTCGAAGCCGGAGGCGTCGATCAGTTCGCGACAGAGCTGGATATCGGCATCGCGGTCGATCCGGTAGCCGGGGAACTGGCGAAGCTCGTCGGCCGGAATCGTCCAGTACGTGCTGAACCAGGGGCAGTAGTGCGTGCCGGACGGCTTCGCAGCGCCCAGGTAGACCGCGTCGATCAACAGGTCACGGTCGACCGCAACATGCATCGCGTAGGCGAAGCGCCGGTCGAGATAGGGGTTGCCCAGACCGTCGGAGCCTTCCCAGCCCGGTTCATAGGTGCCGGTCACGGTGACGATCGTGTAGCCGAATGCCCCCTCGGCGAAGGGGTGGTCGGGGAAGTCGGCGTTCAGCTCTTCCACCTGCACGGACGAGAGTGGGAATCCGCCGATGTCGATCTGCTGACCGCGATAGGCGGCGTCGACCGCTGTCGGGTCGGTCAGGTTGACGAAGTCGACGGCGTCCGGATAGGGCAGTTGCTGACCGTCGGCGCCGGTCTTCCAGTAGTTGGGATTGCGCTCGAGGTAGGTGCCGATGTCGGGGTCGTAGCTGAGCGGGATGAAGGGCCCGGAGCCCGACGACAGTTCGATGTTCGCCGTCTCGTCGCGCCAGCGACTCCCGAACTCCTGGATGCCTTCGGGCGACGTGAACCATGAGAACGGCCGCAGGATGGTGCCGCCGAGGTAGGTAGCGTCGGGGCCATCCGTGCGGGCGATGAAGGTCTGTTCGTCGGCGACCTCCTTGTTGACGGTCTTGCGGAACGCGTCCTGGCCGCGGAAGCGGGCGTCTGGGTTGCCATCGGCATCGAGCGCCGCGATCTGTCGATCGAAGTTGATATCGATGTCCTGCGCGGTGACGGCGCGGCCGCCCTCTGTCGGATAGCGGTCCCACCAGGTCGCGCCGCGGTCGATGTTAAAGATGTAGGTTTCTTCGTCGGGCAGCTCCGGCAACGAAGCGATGTCCGACTCCATGATCCCCTTCTCTTTGTTCGCCCAGCGGATGAGGTAGTTCATGTAGAACCCCATCCAGTAGACCGTGGGACCAAAGACGCCGCGGTGCGGGTCGAAGAAGTCGTGGGTGGCGGCGGGGGTGGAGAACTTCAGCGTGCCACCGTACGTGCGCAGTGGGGCGGCCGCCTGTTGCTGCTGCTGCTGAGCCTGAGCAACGGTCTGTTGCTCCTGCTGGTCGGCCTGGTCGGCCGCCTGTTCGGCCTGCTGCTGCTGTTGCTGCTGCTGCATGGCCTGCTGCTGTTGCTGCTGCTGGGCCTGCTCCTGCATGGCCTGTTGCTGCTGCTGTTGCTGGGCTTGCTGGCTGGCGACGCTCGGCGACTGTGCATCGCCGTCATCGTCGTCATCGCCGCAGCCAACCAGGGCGAGACCGGCTGCGCCGACGCCGGCGCGGCCCGATGCCCTCAGCAGGGCACGACGGCTCATCTGCTGGCGCTTCATTCGCTGCCAATAGTTGCGTTCGCTCATCGATCTCACTCCTTCTCGGCGCATAGGGGGTTGCTGCCGATCGTTGCGCAAGTCTAGCCGAAACTCTGAACCTGTTTCCAGCAGCGAGTCGGATATCGGTCCGTGTTTGGATATCAACCCTGGGAGCGGTGGCTGGTCGCTACCGACTGCCTCGCAGGCGGGGATCGAAGACGTCCCGGAGGGCGTCGCCGAGGACGTTGAAACCGAAGACGAGGCTGGTCAACGCGAGACCGGCGAAGAGGGAGGTCCAGGGAGACTGGACGATGAACTGGCGGCCATCGGCGATCATCTTGCCCCAGGAAACGTCGAGCGTGCCCAGACCGAGGAAGCTGAGGGCGGCTTCGGCGAGGATGAACGCGCCAATGGTGATGGAGAAGATCACGATCAGCGGCGCGACGATATTGGGCAGAATGTGCATGATCATGACTCGGGCGTTGGTCGCGCCCAGAGTGCGGGCCGCCTCGACGAACGGCATCTCGCGCAACGCGAGCACGGCGCCGCGCACAATTCGTTGGTCGGGCGCGATGGCCAGCACCGAGAGCGCCAACGTGACCCAGATCGCCGATGGCTCGGTCACTGAGCGCAACAAGAGGAGGAGCACGATCGGCGGGAAGGAGAGCAACGCGTCCATCAACCTGCTGATGACCAGGTCGATGTTGCCGCCCAGTCCGCCGGCCAGCAGACCCAGGACGGTACCGGCGACCACTCCGATCAGCGTGGCGAAGAATCCGATGTACAAGGACAGACGCGCCGCCTCTGTCACTCGAGAGAACAGGTCGTGGCCGGCGCGGTCGGTGCCGAACCAGTGCTTGGCCGAGGGACCCTGCAGGGATGCGGTCGTCAGCGGGGTGTTGGTACCGGTCGCCAGCAGATCGTCAACGTCGGTGATCTTGCCGTTGGCGATTTCAATCTGGGCAGGGTCGATGTCCTCGGAGAGGTGAGTCAGTAGCGTGCCGTCGGCGATCATTCCTTCGACATACTCGAGCATGTCATCGAGTACACCTGACTGCGCCGCCAGATCTCCGTAGACCGCTGGATCCAGCAGCAGCTCTCGCATCTCGTCTTGAGAGATGTCTGCGTCAGCGCCGTCCAATTCGTTGGCGATCTTGTCGTCGGCAAAGCTGGCATTGGCAATCTTGAAGACGTCCTGCGAGTCGTAGCGACCGATTCCCATCCAGCCGCCGCCAGGACCCACGGTGCCGACGGCGATGATCGACCAGACGAGGACCAACATCATTCCGGCGGCGCCTAGCGGTTTGGTGCGGAAGAACGTCAGCAGCGCGCGTCCGATCACGGACGCCGTGCTGCGCTCTTCGACACGCAGCCCTTGGGCCTGGGCGAACTGTTCTACGTCGCTGGTCGGTCGCCGATCTTCACTCATCCTGATTTCCTCAGCAGCCAGTGTCGGTCGTGCCTAGGTGAATCGAATCCGCGGATCGATGATCGCGTACGAGATGTCGATGATGATGTTGACGATGATGATGAAGAGCGCGAAGAAGAACACCATCGTCTGGACCACGGGCAGATCGGCCTGGTTGATCCGCTGAATCAAGAGCAGGCCGATGCCGGGGATGTTAAACAGGGATTCGAGGATGATGTTGCCGCCCACGAGGGCCGCGATCTGCAGCCCGAGCACGCTCATCACATTGACCAGGGCGTTGCGCATCGCGTGACGCCGAATCACGGTTCGCTCGCGCAGGCCCTTCGACCAGGCAGTGCGGACATAGTCCTGGCGCAGCACCTCGAGCAACTCTGAACGGGTAATCCGCATCAGACCCGCCCCGGCCGCGACTCCACCGGCGACCGCGGGGATCGAATACAGCGCGAGCGCGCCCGTGAACGACGAAAAGACAGACCGGGCCTCCTCGGACGTGAGCGGAATCGAGAAGATTCCTCCCTCGGAGATCCCTCCGGGCGTCACGACGAAGATCAGCATGGTGGCGATCCAGAATGACGGCGCGGCCAGCGCGAGAATGGCGAATCCTCTCAGCCCATAGTCGAGCGGGCGGTCTTGCCGCATCGCCGACAGCACGCCCACCGGAAGCGCAACGACCAGGGCGACGATCAGCGAATAGATGTTGAGATGCAGGGATCTGGGCAAGGCTCGCAAGAAGATGTCCAGCGAGTCCTCCTGTGTCTGGAACGACTCCCTGAATTTGAGCCGGACGGTCTCCCAGAGGAAGTCGAGATATTGCCGACCAAGCGGCTTGTCGATTCCCAAACGGTTGCGGATGTTGGCCTCGGTGATCTTGGTGGTTGGCGTGACGATTCGGTCGGAGGGCACGACGATCGCCGTGCCAGCCTCCAGCGGACCGGCTGGATCAACGCGCGAATTGGCCCTGGTGACATCTTCGAGATCACGACCAAACGCGGCGGCGATCCCCTCCAGGGTGTCGCCTTCCTCGGCCAGGACCAGGGACGTCGGGATCAGCTGCGTGCCGGCCGACAGCGTGCCGTCCGGATTACTGGCGCTGCCGGTCGGATTGACCGCCAGGATGTCGTCAGCCTCAATCCGGTTGACGTGGGCCAGTTCATCCAGCGTGAAGCTGGTGCGAATCGTCAGGATCGTGCCCGACTCTGCGTACGGCTGGCCTTGATACTCCGGGAAATCGACGTCGGGGTTGCGATCGATCAGTAACTGGACCCCGATGTCCACTTCTTCAGGCAGTGACACCTTTTCGCCGATCGCGATACTGCTCAGTAGCTGACCGGGAATGACCGTCACCTGCGTCCCCGGACGTAACTCGCCCGAGGTGTCAAGATCCGGGTTGTGTACGAGCAACTCCGACACCGACGTGTTGTTGGACGCTGCAATCGCTTCCAGGGTGTCGCCCGAGATCACACGGTGCGTCGTCTCGCTGACTTCGATGTATCCGACGATCTCCGACTCGCGTTGCTCGGCGCCCTGATTCTCCAGGTTGGACAGTTTGCGGGTGACGAAATCGCCAGGCAGCGCGCGGAGGGCCAGGAAGAGCAGCGAGATCACCAACCACAGTGTTGGAATCACCAGGAGAATGCGTTGAATGAGATATCGCTGCATCGCTGTTCCCGGTTGTTGCTCAGCCGCAGTTCATCGACTGAGCGCCGCGGTCAGATTGGGAGAGTGTAGGCGAATTCCGGGCGGCGGAACCGCGCCGCTCGGATCCGCGTGCGGAGGCCCGGCAGGCCCGGGGGGGTTGGCGGGGGGGGGGGGGGGGCGGGGCCAGCGCGGGGGTGGGGGCGGGGGGCGGGTGGGGGCCGCGCGCGTGGGGGGTGTTTT
>JAPPFB010000012.1:164857-175143 GCA_028875225.1 Chloroflexota bacterium
TCCCCGGCGCGCGGGGTTCATTTGGGGAGCGTGCCGGCTAACGCGGGGGGGCGCCCCCCCGCCGGTCGTCCCGGCGGGGGGCGCCCCCACGCCCCGGCGAAGATGCCCTGGCAGTCGGGCGTCGATGCGCCTACGCGGGGTAGTCCTCGTGCGCCGTGTCGAGCCAGAGCTCTTCGACGATCTTGTGACCCTGGTGGGCGAACTGGTAGCCATCCGGGATCACGTGGTACCACGGCCAGGCCGCCTCATTGGACACCGGGTTCATCACGCCCAGACCCGGTGAGAGCGATTCCCAGCCATAGTCGGGGTGAATGCCCAACTGGAGATCCACCATCTCGCGTCCCAGTTGGCCCTTCGTCTCGAGGTCGAGGGTGATCTTCATCTCCTCGGCAATCTCGGTCACTCGAGGATTCTCGTAGCTGTAGAAGTTCGCCGATCCGCCCGGGACTCGGCCGTTGAGCCAGTAACTGGTTGGGTCGAGGTCGGAGGGCGGGTTCGTCCAACACGGGATCTGGCCGGTCGATGTGCCGTCGACCAACCGCTGCAGCAGGATCGTGTACGGGTCGATGCTGATCTCAATGCCAACACCGAGACCAGACTCGTACATGTTCTTCGCCGTCTCGACAATGCCGGGGTAGCGCTGCTCCCAGACGTCCGGGGCGAACAGGTAGATCGAGCGGCCGCTGTCGCGGAAGCCGCTGGCGTCCATCAGCTCGTTCGCTTCCTGCAGGTCTTTGTCGTGATCGGCGCGGAAGCCCGGGACTTCGGTCATCTCCTCCTGGCTGGGCGACCAGAAGGTCGAGAACCAGGGGATCTCTTCCAGCACCGACGGCTTGGCCGAGCCGAGGTAGACGGTGTCGATCATCAGGTATCGGTCGGTGGCCAGGTGGAAGGCCGCCGCCACGCGCCGGTCCAACCAGGGGTTGCCCTCGCCGTCCTCGCCCGGCCAGTCGGGGTTGTAGTTGGTGCGGATCATGATGGTGAATCCGCCGCCCACCGTGTTGCGCTGCATCTGCGGGAAGTCGTTGAGCAGCGACTCGACCCGGCTGATGTTGAGCCAGGCGCCGTCCAACTCCTTCGAGCGAACGGCGGTCTCGATCGCCGTCTCGTCGAACAGGTTGTAGTACTCCATCCGGTCGACGTAGGGCAATTGCTGACCCCAGGCGTCGTCCTTCCAGTAGTTCGGATTGCGGGTGGCGATGAAGACTTCGGTCGGCTCGTAGCTTTGCGCGATGAACGGGCCGGACCCGGCGACGCGCAGGGTCGTCGGGTCGTCACGCCAGACATCCGACTCGGTGCCCCACTCGCGAATCCCCTCCGGCGCGGCCATCCAGCCAAAGGGTCGCAGGAACGTGGCGGAGAGGTAGGTGGAGTCGATGCCATCCGACGTGGTACGCAAGGTGTGCTCGTCCACCGCCTCGGCGGTCGCGATCTTGCGCCAGCTCGAGAGACCAAGGAAGGATCCGTCTTCGGCCCCGGTCGAGTCGACGCCGGCCGTGTTGCGGTCGACGTTCACCACGATGTCTTCGGCCGTGATGTTGCGTCCACCCTCGGTCGGATAGGCATCGTGCCAGGCTGCGCGCGGGTTGATGTTGAACACGTAGGTCGTGGGGTCGGGGATCTCCGGGAGCGCGGAGATGTCCGCCTCCATCTCCGCGTTCTCCTTGTTCTTCCAGCGAATCAGGTTGTTGTAGAGCATCGAATGCATGAACTGGGTTGGCCCGAACACGCCGCGGTGCGGGTCCCAGTAGTCATGCGTCTCAATCGTCGAGGCTCGGCGCATGGTGCCGCCGTAGGTCGGGATGCCGCTCTCGGGAACCGCGGCGGCCTGCTGCTGTTGCTGGTCGTCGGCGTCGGCAACCGACTGTTGTTCCTGCTGGTCGGCCTGCTGGGCCGCCTGGTCGGCTGCCTGTTGCTGGTCCTGCTGCTGCATGGCCTGCTGCTGTTGCTGCTGCTGGGCCTGCTGCTGCATGGCGTCCTGTTGTTGTTGCTGCTGCGCCGCGACCTGAGCGGCCGCCTGCTGGCCGTCATCGTCATCGTCGCCGCAGCCGACCAGAGCCAACCCGGCGGCTCCGACACCTGCGCGTCCCGACGCTCGCAACAGCGCGCGCCGGCTCATCTGATTGCGGCGCATGCGCTGCCAGTAGTTTCGTTCGCTCATTGGTCGCTCCTTTGTCGATCGACATGTTGGCCGATTCCGCGAGTGTAAGCGGGTTTACAGCCTATGCACCAGAGATACCACCGAACTCCGAAGCATTTTCGCGCCGGATCGGAGACACGGCCCGCGACGGCAAAATGTCGTCGCGGGCCGTGGGCAGCTCGAACCGAGCCAGAACTACGCCGGGTAGTCGGGGTGGTTGACGTCGACCCAGCCTTCGTCGTAGCGGTGCGAAGCGTGGGCGAACTGCAAGGTGTCAGCTGGCCGCTGCACGTATGGCCACCAGAGCGCCGGCGAGATGCCGTTCATCACGGCAGGCGCAAAGCCGAGACCTTCGACGCCGTGATCCGGGTGGGTGCCTAGCAGAATGCGCTGCGCCTCAAAGGCCATTTCTCGGCGCTCTTCGCGGTCAAGAGTGACACGCATCTTGTTGGCGATGTCGGTCATCGGCTGGAATTCATAGGACAAGTTGTTGGTCGCTCCACCTGGGGTGAGGTTCTGCAGGTAAGACGTGGTCGGGTCGAGATCGTCGGGCGGGTTGGTCCACTGCGGTCCGCCACCGGGGTATGTCTTTGAGACCCAGCGCTGCAGAAGCACCGTGTACGGCTGGATATTGAACTCGATCTCGATACCGAGTGCCTCCTCGTACATGTTCTTCTCGGTCTCGAGGATTCCCTGGTACGTCTGCTCCCAAATGTCGGGGGCATAGAGGATCATTTTGCGATCCTTGTCGTAGCCCGAAGCATCTAGCGCGGCGCGCGCGTCGGCGATATCTGCGTCGCGGTCGGGTCGATACCCCGGCGTAGACAGGAGTTCTTCTTCAGGAATCGCCCAATACTGATTGAACCATGGCGTATGTTCCTGGCCGCTGGGCTTACCTGAACCCAGATACACCGCGTCGATCATCAAGTAGCGGTCGACAGCCAGATGCAGGGCGTAGCAGAAGCGCCGGTCAAGGTATGGGTTACCCAAGCCGTCCTCGCCGGGCCAGTCGGGGTTGTAGTTGAAGATGCCAGTGATAATCGTGAATCCGAAAGCGATCTGTCCCTGTGGATGGTCTGGGAAATCTGTGCTGATTTCATCGGCTTGCAGAGTCGAAAGCGGGAAGCCACCGACATCGATCTCGCGTGAGCGATAGGCGGTCTCCACCGCCGTCGGGTCGGTCAGATTCTTCATGCCGACGTTGTCCATGTAAGGCAACGGTTGGCCGTCAGCGCCGATCTTCCAGTAGTTGTCGTTGCGCGTCATATCGAGCCCGAGGTCGGGATCGTAGGTCAGTGGAATGAAAGGACCAGTTCCGGAGGACAGCTCGACGTTTCCTGCCTCGTCGCGCCAACGGTCTCCGTACTCGGAGATTGCCTCCGGAGACGTGATCCAGGAGAACGGGCGCAGCACGGGGCTGCCGAGATACGTGGCATCGATGCCGTCGGTCTTGGCGATGAACGTCGTCTCGTCGGGAGTTTCCATTGATGCAGTCTTACGGAAGGCTGATGCGCCAAGGTAGGTGCTGTCCTCCGCTCCGGTGGAATCAGCGGCGTCAATCTGCCGCTGGAAATTGACTTCGATGTCCTGCGCTGTGACGAGCCGACCACCTTCGGTGGGATACTGATCCCAGAACCGGGCGCCGCGGTCAATCGAGAAGATGTAAGTCTCTTCGTCTGGCGTCTCCGGCAATGAGGCGACATCGCTTTCCAGGATGCCTTCCTCCTTGTTACGCCAGCGAATGAGGTAGTTCATGTAGAACCCCATCCAGAACTGGGTGGGGCCGAACACGGCTCGGTGTGGATCGAAGTAGTCGTGCGTCGCCGCAGGCGTGGAGAATCTGAGAGTTCCGCCGCGCACGATGTCTGCGGCGACGGCCTGCTGTTGCTCCTGGGCGTCGTCGGCGGACTGTTCCTGCTTGTCGGCCTGGTCGGCCTGCGACTCTGCCGCCGCATCCTGTTGACCTTGCTGACCCTGCTGCTGCATCGCCTGCTGCTGTTGCTGCTGCTGGCCGCGCTGCTGCTGCATCGCCTGTTGTTGTTGCTGCTGCTGGCCCGCCGCCTGGGCAGCCGACTGCTGATCGTCATCGTCGTCGTCGCCGCAGCCGACGAGCGCCAGCCCTGCAGCGCCAACTCCCGCGCGTCCCGACGCGCGCAACAGCGCGCGCCTGCTCATCTGCTTGCGTCGCATGCGCTGCCAGTAGTTTCGTTCCGTCATGAGTTCAGTCTCCGAATCCGAATCAATTGACTGTCGCTTGCAGAAGACTAGGGATTTTGGATCGACTCCGTCGCTGGACGGTAGGTCGAGGGCAGTTCCTGCGCATCTCGACAAGTGGCAACGTCCATTGGCTCTTATGCCGGATAGTCGGGATGGGTGACGTCGATCCAGGTGTCGTCGTGGCGGTGTGAGTCGTGCGCGAACTGCAGGGAGTCCTCGCCGCGGTGCACGAACGGCCACCAGATCGCGGGGGAGATACCGTTCATGACGCCGGGCGCCGGACCCAGGCCGTCCAGGCCGTGTTCAGGGTGGGTGGCGAGCAGTATGCGCTGAGCATCACGCGCGAGGTCGCCGCGCTGATCCTGATCGACCGTCGTGCGCATCGTTCGAATCAGTTCCGACAGTGGCTCATAGTCGTAGTGGAAGTAGTTGAGGCTGCCACCGGGCAGGTAGCGGTTGTGGTACGCGGTGGTCGGATCCAGATCGATCGGCGCCAGGGTCCACTGTGGACCCGAGCCCGGATAACTGCCGTCGATCAGCCGTTGCAGGATGACCGGGAACGGTTCCAGGGAGAAGTTGACATCGATCCCCAGCGCCTCCCGATACATGGAGCGCTGCGTTTCAATCACGCCGGGCGTGATCTCCTCCCAAAAGGCTGGCGCCATCAGGTCGATGGGACGGAGCGGGTCGTAGCCGGATGCGTCCAGCAGCGCGCGCGCCTCCGCGACATCGGCCCCTCGATCGGGGCGGAATCCGGGAGTCGCCAGCACCTCGTCCTCGGACAGCGCCCAGAACGTGTTGAACCACGGCGTGTCTTCCAGCACGCTCGGCTTTCCGCTTCCGAGATAGACATGTGCGATCATCAGGTGGCGGTCAACCGCCAGGTTCAACGCCTGGCAGAAGCGGCGATCCAGATACGGGTTGCCCAAGCCATCCCAGCCGTCCCAGCCGGGATTGAAGTTGAACCACCCGGTGACCACCGTGTAGCCCAGAGGGACCCGGCCGGTGGGATGCTCCGGGAAATCCTCCGACAAAGACTTCACCTGGATTGACGAGAGCGGAAACCCGCCGATCGAGATTTCGCGCCCGCGATAGGCGGTCTCGATCGTGGTCGGATCGTTCATGCCGGCGAACGTCACCTGGTCGTAGTAGGGCAACGGCTGCCCGTCCACTCCCATCTTCCAGTAATCGGGATTGCGCTCGAGTTCGATTCCGATGTCGGGGTCGTACGAGCGCGGCAGCATCATTCCGGTGCCGCTGGAGAGCGAGATGTTGGTGGGCTCGTCTCGCCACCGGTTGCCAAACTCGTCGATCGCCTCGGGCGACGTGATCCAGCCGTAGGGCCCCGGCGGAACCCCCAGCCAGGTGGCGTCGGGACCATCGGTGCGAGCGATGAACGTCTGGTCGTCGGGCGCCTCCATCGAGTCCGTCTTGCCGTATGAATCGCGATGCGGGAATGTGCCGTCCTCGACGCCATCGGCATCCCGCGCATCGATGTGGCGTTGATAGTTGAGGCGAATGTCTTCCGCGGTCACCAGGCGGGCGCCGTCGGTTGGATACTGATCCCAGAAGCGAGCGCCCTGGTCGACGCGGAAGAGGTAGGTTTCAGCGTCCGGGGTCTCGGGCAGGCCGCAGATATCGGGCTCCAGAATCGCCTGGCCCTTGTTGCGCCAGCGAATCACGCTGTTCATGTAGAAGCCCATCCAGTACTGGGTGCTTCCGAAGACGGCGCGATGCGGGTCGAAGTAATCGTGGGCGTCGGCGGGCGTGGACATTCTCAGGTCGCCGCCGCGGATGACCGACACGACGTCGATCTGTGTCTCGCGTTGGTCCGACTGCCCGGTCGGCGGTGGGTCTCCCTGGTCGGTTGACGCCTGCGACTGTTCCTGTTGCTCGGTCTGTTGGGCCTGTTGCTCGGCCTGTTGCCTCGCAGGCGGCGGTTGGGATCTCGGACGCTGAGTTTCCCGAGGCGTCGAGCTGGACTGTTGCGGTTGAGGCTGGACGACGATCAGCTGACCGTCGTCGTCGTCATCGCCGCAGCCGACCAGGGCGAGACCGGTGACGCCCACGCCCGCTCTCGCTGCGGCGCCGACCAGGGCGCGACGCGTCAGCCGGCGTGCGTAAAGACGATCCCAGTCGCTCGGCTCTGTCATCGTTCCCTCCGAGGAGAGGTGGCGCGAGTATACGGAGTTTGCCGAGTCCGACGACCGGATGCCGGGATCGGTGGATCCGGCGGCGACTACCCTGTGGCCATGTCGTCAGAGCCGCAGCAGCCGCCTACCCAGCCCGAGGCGATGATCGCTGAGTTGCGCCAGCGCGTGCTTGACGGCTGGGAGTCGGGTGCGGATTTCTTCGATCAGCGCTGGGGCGACCAGGGCGATGAGTTCCATCACGGCGTGTTTGCGCCGGCCGCCGAGCGGATGCTGGGACTGGAGCAGGACGCGCGGGTGATCGAGTTCGCCTGCGGCAACGGCGCGTTTGCCCGCCGGCTGGGACGACAGGGCATCAGCGTGGTCGCCACCGACCTGTCGCCGGCGCTGATCGCACACGCCGAGCGGCGGACAGAGACGATCTCGGACCAGGCGGTTGACATTGCGTACCAGACGGTCGATGCGACGGATGAACGCGCGATTCTCAACTGTGGCGGGCCGTTCGACGCGGCCGTGTGCATCATGGGCGTAATGTCGATGCCGCTGCTGCGTCCGATGTTCGGCGGGGCCTGGCGAGTGCTCCGGCCGCGCGGCGTGTTCGTGGTGATCACGCTGCACCCGGCCTTTGCGACATCTGGCTACAAGTTCTCCAAGTCGGAGCAGGATGACGAGCCGAACGGGCTGACGATCCAGCGTTACCTGTCTCGCTACGTGACGCACGGGGTTACGAACACCGCCCAGAAGGAACCGCAGGTCTACTTTCATCGGTCGCTGAGCGAGCTGCTGGGCGACGCATTCGCGTCGGGACTCGTGCTCGACGGGATGGAGGAGTTGCCTGCGCCTGAGCAGCCGACGGAGGAAGCGAAGCTGATCTGGAACATGCTGCCCGAGATCCCGATGGCGGTCGCGCTGCGTTTCCGTCGGGTGTGACTGGAGAGATCTCATGATGATGATCGGCCTGGGTGAGATTCTCGTGGTCCTAATCATCCGGCCGCTGCGTTGGTTGCTCGGTGGTGAGCGGACTCGGCTCGGACGAGCGATCCACCGCTTTGAACACTGGCTCCTGGATCATCTTCATGTGATGGGCGCGGAGGCGCGCATGCGCCATGAGCTTGATCTGCACGGTCAGGCCACCAGTTTTCTGGCTCAAGGCGTATCGGACCAAACCAGATCGATGCCCTCGGTGAGCGACACGGTTCAGCGGGTCCGCGACGAGACGGGCGCCAACGTTGCGGCCAGGCAGCGCGCCTCGCAACTGCAGGGCGAGGCGGAACTCAAACGAGGTCAGCGGCATGTGGCATCGACCGGCGGCGGCCGCTCTGAAGAGATCCATGAGGCGATGCTGCAGGCGCAGCGCGAGCAGAGGCGGCAGGAGGAGCGGAGTCGGCGACATGGCGAACGACACCGCCATTAGCCGGAGCGGTCCCACTTGAAGGTGAGGACCGAGAGGCCGAGACCGACCACGATCCAGACCACGAGCACGATCGCGGCCAGTTCGAGCTGCCAGCTCATGCCGGGCTCGGCGTAGCGGTAGGCGTCGGGCAGGAAGACGGATCGCAGGCCCTGGGCGATCCAGCGCAGGGGGAAGACTCCGGCGACCCACTGCAGCCAGGACGGCAGCGAGGCGAGGGTGAAGAACACGCCGGAGATGAACTGCAGGATGATGAACGGCGCCTGGATGATGGCCGGGGCGGCGTTGGCCGAGGGGATGATCTTAGTGATGGCGATGCCCAAGACGCATCCGGCCGGGACGCCGAGCAGCACGATCCAGACCAGCGTGAGCCAGCCGCTGGCGTCGGGCAGGTCGATGCCGTAGGCGGCGACGCCGAGGATCAACATGATCACCAGTTGCAGGAAGGTGTAGGTGAGCGCGGTTCCGACGAGGCCGATGAAGAACGAGGTCCTGGGCAGCGGTGTGGCCGCCAGTTGTTTGAGCGTGCCGTCGAACTGTTGAATCGCCAATGATGTGCCGAGCAGGTTGAATGACGTGCCGAAGATCGCCACGCCCATGATCCCGGCGACGAAGTACTGGCTGAACTTGACGACGGGAACGTTGCCGCCGGCCTCCTCGGGAATGCCGATCTCAAAGGTGAGCAACGAGGAGAAGATGACCAGGAACATGATCGGGAAGGCGACGACGAAGAAGACGGCCGCGGGCTGCCGGTAGATCGTCTTCAGGTTGAGCAGCATGTAGAAGAAGCCGAGCCGCAGCGTGCGGACGGTGTCGGCAGCGCTCATGAACCGTCCGCCTGTTCCAGGCTCTGGCTATCGTCGACCAGTTCTAGATACATCTCCTCGAGATCGGGCCGCTCGACTTGCAGCTCCGGAATCTCCTCCAGACCACGATTTTGGGCCCAATCGATCAAGCGGGCGAGGTGGACCGTGGGGGTCTGGGTGGGCAGCGAGAGGCGGCCGTCGGCGCCCTGCGGCAGGTCGCTCCACTCCGTCAACATCTCGGCCCGGTCAAACCCGATCGGCGGCTGCCAGGAGATGCGGGTGTCGGTCTCCATCTCCCGGCGCAATCCGGCGATGTCGCCCTCGAAGATGATCCGTCCGTCCTTGATCAACCCAATTCTCTGGGCGAGGTGTTCGGCCTCATCGAGGTAGTGGGTGGTGAGGATGATGGTGGCGCCGCGATCGGTCAGTCCGCGGACGACCTCCCAGGCCTGGCGGCGGGCGGTGGCGTCGAAACCGGTGGTCGGTTCGTCGAGGAAGATCAGGTCGGGGTTGCCGATCACGCTGGTGGCGAGATCGAGCCGGCGCTTTTGACCGCCGGAGAGTTTCGACCCGCGCCGATCGGCGTGCTCGGTCAGGCCGACCAGATCCAGCGCGTCGTCCGTGCTCATCGGGTCGTCGTAGAGCCGGGCCGAGAAGTTGAGCATCTCGCGTGGGGTCAGGCCCTCCATCGGGGTGCTGCGTTGGAGGACGATGCCGACCCGACGATTAAGCTCGCCGCGTTGGCGTTGGGGGTCATAGCCGAGCACGGAGACGTCGCCGGCGTCGCGCTGGCGGTAGCCCTCGAGGATTTCGATCAGCGTCGTTTTGCCGGCGCCATTGGGACCGAGCAGGGCGTAGACCTGGCCGGATTCGATCTCCAGGTCGACGGCGCCAACGGCGAGGACGGAGCCATAGCGCTTGGTGACTCCACTGATGCTGATCGCTGGAGGCATAGGCGTCAGACTACGCGACCGCTTCGAACGGCATCGCTCGGGTTGTCGGGGCGCGCGTTGTTCGAGTGAGCGTGTGTTTTGGCGGCTGGATGGTGGTCGGGCAGAAATTGTTCTCGCAGAGAGGGGAGAGGAAAAACCAGCGATTTGCAGGAGATCGCTCGGTCCGGGTGGTCGGTTTTGGTTGGTTTTGGATGGTTCTGGTCGGTCATTGCTGTTCGGACCTGTTCGGCTGCGTTCGGGCTCCGCTGGAGCTGTTCTGTCGCGCTTGTCGGAGGACCGTTGTTCGGGCGAGCGGCGATTTCGGCGGTTGGCAAGTGGTCGAATAGACAATTTTCTTGCGGAGCGTCGCGGCGAAGACGCCGCGTTTTGCTGGAGATTGTTGGGTTCTGGTGGTTGGGTTTGGTCGGTATTGGAAGGTTCTGATCGGTCATTGTTGTTCGGACGTGTTCGGTTCCGTTCGGGGTCGTTTGGGGGTGGTAGGCGGTCATGGTCTGGTCTTCGAGGTCTGAGGCGGACGTATGTTCTTATGGTGTGGCGCTGCATTGGAAATGTCAAGGAGGAGATGATCAGGGGTAGATCTCGGGCGAGTGGCTGAGGTGAGGGGGACGG
>JAPPFB010000012.1:175243-228744 GCA_028875225.1 Chloroflexota bacterium
TGGCGCTGCGAGCGATGATCGAGGTCTGGGCCCCGCATCAAGTGCGGGGCATCGGGATGGGGGATGAGTGGTAGATCGCGGGCGAGTGGCTGAGGTGAGGGGGACAGTGGCGCTGTGGGCGATGATCGAGGTCTGGGCCCCGCATCAAGTGCGGGGCATCGGGATGGGGGTTGAGTGGCAGATCGCGGCGGAACGGCGGAGGTGAGGGGGCCGGTGGCGCTGCGAGCGATGATCGAGGTCTGGGCCCCGCATCAAGTGCGGGGCATCGGAAAAGGAGGGAGTGCGGGGCAGCGGAGAGGGCTAGGAGGGGGTATTGGAGTGGAACGGACGTGGAGCGATCGGAGAGGCCTGAACAGGCTCTAGACTTGGCGCACGCCAGAAGGGGCGGAGGGTGACATGACTTCGATCAACCAGGGCAAGCTGCAGGAGCTTTTCGACTATGTCGAGGGGATAGTCGAGGCGGAGAAGGTGCCGGCGGCGCAGATTGCGATTGGGCATGAGGGTGAACTGGCGGGGATGCGGACGTTTGGGGTTGCTCACCAGGGGTCGTCGGTTGGGCCGGCCGGGGACGACACGTTGTTCTGCATGTTCTCGTCGACCAAGGCGATCGTCGGGATCGGGGTCTGGAAGCTGCTGGACGAGGGTCTGCTGGACCTGGACGAGCGGGTGGTGGACATCATTCCCGGTTGGTGCGCCGAGGGCAACGGCGAGGCGTCGTACGCCGACGTGACTGTGCGCAACGTGATGCTGCATACGGGCGGATTTCCCCATGCGCCGATGAATCCGCGTCTGTGGGAGGACCGCGAGTCTCGCTTGCGGCGGATGATGGGCTGGCGTCTGAACTGGACCCCGGACACGCAGTGGGAGTACCACGCGACCTCGGCGCACTGGGTGCTGGCCGAGATCATCGAGCAGAAGACGGGCGAGGAGTTCCGCGACTGGCTGCGGACCAATCTGCTCGATCCGATGGGCCTGGACAATCTCTTTGTCGGTCTGCCCAACGAGGAGCACGGGCGGGCGGCGTCGATCGTGTACACCGAGGAACCGCTGCCGGTCGACGGCGGCGAGGTATTCCCGCAAACGATTCTGCATTTCAACCTCGCGTCGCAGCGCCGGGCCGGATGTCCGGGAGGCGGCGCGTTCGCCAACGCGGCGGATGTGGCGATGTTCTACCAGCAGGTGATTGATCCGGCGGACGACGGTCCGTTGAGCAGGAGCGCGGTCGAGCTGGGCACGACGGTGATGACGAATCCCGATCGGCACACCGATCCGCTGAGCGGGATCCACGTGAACCGTGCGCTCACAGTGGTCCTGGCGGGTGATGACGGCTTGACCGAGGAACGCGGCTTCGGAACGGGCGCGTCGCCGAGCGCGTTCGGACACGCCGGCGCGGGCGGTCAGATCGCCTGGGGCGACCCTGAGACTGGCCTCTCAGTCGGCTTCCTGACCAACGGCTTCCAGCAGGACGACAACATCCGCGAGCGGACGGCGACAATCGGGACAATGGCGGCGGCCTGCGTCGAGTAGTCGACGACATCGGGATTGCATAGTCGCCAGAAAGAAGCTTGCGGATACATCAGTTGGAGTCGGCCCCGCGCAGGCGGGGCCAGAGGGTCGCCCAACCGGTTGTGCTGCCCCCGCCTGCGCGGGGGCGACTTCGTTGCTGGGCTACGCACAGATCCCGAGTCGGAAGCGAGGAATAGCGTCCTGCGCCGGATTGTCACGTCGTGGCGGTGTGATCGAGGGTTACTCGGATTCGGTGCCGGGCAGGAGCGGGCCATCGGAGATGGCGGGGAAGGCTCGGGTGATGGCGAGGGCGGCGTCGGTGTCGAAGAAGGTCAACCGCTGGATTGTGGTCCATTCGTCGGAGGCCCATCGTTCGCGCAGTTGATCGCCTTCGGGAAGTCGGTCGCAGACGACGCCGATCAGGTGATCGAGTAGCCGGTCGAGCCAGCGGAACATGCCGAGCATCGAGGCGTCGATGGCCTCGGCGGCGGCGATGGTTTGCCTGGCGGAGGCCTTGAGCGCCTCCAGCTTCTGTTCCGCCTCTGCGCGTTCGAAGTTGGGATGGTTGGTGATGATGTAGATGTTGGGATCGTTGGCCAGGGGCAGGGCGGAGAAGTCGGAGTGCTCTCCGACCTTGGAGGCGGCCAGCGTCTCGGCCCATTCGGGCAGGATGCCGCCGGGGGCGACGATCTCGGCCAACTCAGGGTCGAGATCGGCGAGCGGAGCGGCCGACAGTCGGCGCAGGCTGCCTCGAGCATTGAACAGAGGCCGGCCGTCGGCTGCGTAGCAACACGGAATCACCGTTGCGACGTGGTCGAGTAGCTCGGCAATGTAGCGGGCGACGAGATCGACGCGTAGGGGCGTGCGTTCGACCAGGTCTCGCGTGAGTTCCTCCTCGATCGCGCCGACCGTGCGATTCTTGAGGTCTTCAAGCGGAACCTGCATCTCCTGGAGCGCAGCGATCAGCTTGGGGCCGAGCTGTCGCAGTCGCACCGCCGCGTCGGTAAGCGCATCGTCCGCCTCGATGTAGGCGAGCAGCTCGGACGGCCAGAGGCCGATGCCGAAGCGGATGTCCGGGTCGGGCATGCGGGAGACATCGCGGTCGCGTCCGGCCGCGACGAACGTTCCGCGAGCGGGCATGAAGATGCCATGCCGCTGCGGAGCAGTGGAGGCGTCGGTCTCAGTAGCCGGCATGTCGATCCACGATGTCGCGGAGCGGCTCGTTGTTGATGAAGCGGCGCAGGTTATCGGCGAAGCGGTAGGCGGCCTTGCCGAAGTAGTTCGGTTGCAGCCCGCTGTTGTGCGGCGTGATGAAGAGGCTGGGGACGCTCCAGAGTGGATGTCCGTCGGGCAACGGCTCGGGAGCGGTGACGTCGGTGTAGGAGGCGCGCAAGCGACCGCTGTTCAGGGCTTCGACCTGCGCATCCCAGTCGACCACCTCGCCGCGGGCGATGTTGATCAGAGCCGCGCCCGGTTTCATCGCGGCCAGTTCGCGCTCTCCGATCAGGTGATGCGTGTCCTCCGTCAGCGGCACGGCGAGGACGACGTAGTCGGACTCGCTGAGCACGTCGTTGAGACGCTCGGGCGGCCAGACGTAGGCGACGGAATCTGGGGCGTCGGCCGGCGGCGTGCCGTCGCCGGAGGCTCGGCGGCGAATTCCGACGACGCGCGCGCCGAAGGCGTCGCAGAAGCGGGCGATCTCGGAGCCGATCGCTCCGTAGCCGATGATCCCGACAGTGGCCCCTTCGAGGGTCTCGGGGTCGGAGCGAGCCCAGGTGCCCTGCCGATGGGCCTCGATCAAGCGGATCATGCGCTTGGCGTCCATCAGCATGAAGGCGAGCACCCACTCGCCGATCACACGGGCCGCCAGACCGGGCATCTTGGTGATGACGACGTCTTCGCCGATGGGGCGATCGAGGATCTGATTCGCTCCAGCCGAGGCCAGGCAGATCCACTCAAGCGCCGAGGCCTCGGCGGCCACGTCGCCACTGAAGAAGGTGAACCAGATTCGGTCGCGCTGCTGGATTTCGGTGGTTTCCTCGATGGCCGCTCGGACGTCGACCTGGGGATGGTCGGGCTCGCGGATGTAGCGGACCAGGTTCGTGGAGACGTTATGGACTTCGATGCGCGGGTCGACGGCGCGGATGACATCGAGCGCCGGTTCGGGGACCGGCAGGAAGTTGGCGATGTGAATCTTGTCCATGGCTCCAGAATACGTCGTCTACCGGTAAGCTGGCCCCATGCCGGATACACCACAGGCACTGCGACTGACCTGCGATGACGCGGAAGCGACCCGCGCGGTCGGCGCGGCTGTGGGACGCCATGCTTCGGCCGGGACGGTCGTGCTGTTGCAGGGCGACCTCGGAGCGGGCAAGACGGTGTTCGCGCAGGGGGTCGGACGTGGCCTGGAGGCGCCGACGACGGTGAACTCGCCCACGTTCGTCCTGATGAACGAACATCTTGGTGGTCGGTTGCCGATGCGGCACGCCGATCTGTACCGGCTCGACGATCTCGATCTGATCGCCGAACTGGGCCTCGACCAGGCGGCGCTGGGCGGCGTTCTGCTCGTGGAATGGCCTGAGCGCGGCCATGGGGCGCTGCCCGAGGACCATCTTCACGTGCAGATTGTGCCGCTTGAAGAAGACGTTTCGGAAGATGCGCTCGATGCGTCGCCGAGAGGGCTCACGCTGACCGCATCGGGCGAGCAGGCGGAGTCGGTTTTGCAGCGCCTGAGCGAACAGTTCGCCGCGGTTCCGACCTGATGGAACTGTCGATTGACACCGTTGGAGAACAGTCGGGCGTCGCCGTGAGCGAGCGCGGCCGGGTGTTGACCGAGATCAGCTGGCATTCGGGCCGTCGGCATACGCCGTCGCTGACGCCGATGATCGATTTCGCCTGCCGGCAGACCGGGAACACGGAGAACGTCAAACAGGAGCTGGAAGCCGTGTTCGTCGATGTCGGGCCCGGCGCGTACGGCGGGATTCGCTCGGGGATGGCGGCGGCAGAAGGGCTGGCGGTGGCGCTCGATCTGCAATGCGTCGGCGTCGGGCGGCTGGAGATTGAGGCGTATCAGCACGCTTCGAGCGGTCTGGCGGCGGCGATCCATCGGGCGTCGAGGAACACGTGGGCGTGGCAGATCTTCTGGGGGCCGCTGGATCGCTGGCGCGAGCTGGAGCCGGCGAAGACCGGCGGCGATTTCGAGCTGCAACGAGCGCTGGTCGACGCCAGGCGATTCGCCGGCCGACCAGGAGTGATCTGTGGCGAGCCGGAGCGTCTGGACGAGGAGACCGCGTCGGCGCTCGGCGACGAGGGCTGGCTCCTCTCGCCGCCGTCGTTGAACGCGCGGCGGTCCGGCGTGCTGGCGGAACTCGGCTGGCGCCGGCTGCAGAGCGGTCAGGGCCTGCCGCCGGCGGCGCTTGAACCGCTGTATCTGCGCGAACCGGCGATCGGTCCGCAGCCTCAGCAATAGCAATCCAATCAACGGAACAGTCATTCTCTGGAGCAGCAAATGTCCACCGAACGCACACTCGTCCTGGTCAAGCCTGACGGCGTCCAGCGCGGGCTGATTGGTCAGGTCTTGTCGCGACTCGAACGCCGCGGGCTGAAGCTGATCGGGCTCAAGTTGATGCAGATGGATGAGGCGCTCGCCAACCAGCACTACGCCGAGCACGTTGAGAAGCCGTTCTTTCCCGGTCTGCGCGACTTCATCACATCGGGACCGTTGGTCGCGGCGGCCTTTGAGGGGGCCAATGCTGTGCAGCTGGTGCGCAACACGATGGGAGCGACGAACCCGCTCGACGCGACGCCGGGCAGCATTCGCGCCGACTTCGGGGTCGACCTGGGCCGCAATGTGATTCATGGTTCCGACTCGCCTGAGTCGGGCGAGCGAGAACTGGCGCTGTTCTTCGAATCGTCGGAGCTGGTTAGCTGGGATCGCGATGTCGAGGGATGGATTTACGAGTAGTTTGGAGAGGGAGCCGGACCCGCGGCGCTACTCGACGCGCAGGAGCGTGTCGGCCTGCGACCAGAGTCCGTCGAGGTCGTAGTAGTCGCGGGTAACGCGGTCGAAGATATGCACCACCACCGAGCCGTAGTCGCAGAGCAGCCAGCCGCCCTCAGGGCCGCCTTCGCGGCGCGGGAAGTCGGCGTCGGGGACATGCCGCAGCGCGTCTTCGAGCGCACCGAACTGCCGCCTCGACATGGCCGAGGCGATGACGAAGTAGTCGGCGAGGTCGGTGTGCGGCTCGACGTCGAGCAGGACGATCGCCTCAGCCTGGCGGTCGTCGAGCTGCTCAACGATCGCGCGGGCAAGCCGCTCGGAATCTTGCTTGGTGGTACGTCTGGGTCTCCGCGCGGTGGGGTTGAGTTCCGTCGCAGGAGTAGTCACGTGGTCAATGGTAGCGCCACCAGGAGCGAGCATGCCTGAGCGGGTTGTCGTCGGCATGAGCGGTGGAGTCGATTCGTCGGTCGCCGCGGCGCTACTGGTCGAACAGGGCTTCGATGTGATTGGGATCACGATGCGTCTGTGGACCGAAGCGCGACCCGAGGACTACACCGGCCGCAGCCAGTGCTGCGCGATCGAGGACATCGGCGACGCGCGACGCGTCGCCCAGCGCCTGGGGATTCCCCACTACACGCTCAATCTGGAGCGGCCGTTCCGGAAGTTCGTTGTCGACCAGTTCATCGACGAGTACGCGAATGGCCGGACGCCGAATCCCTGCCTCAATTGCAACACCTTCATCAAGTTCGACGCCTTCCTGGAACGAGCGAAGGCGCTCGGCGCCGACTGGATCGCGACCGGTCACTACGCGAGGACTGCGTCTGACGCTGACGGGAGTGTTCAGCTACTGCGGGGAGTCGATCGGGAGAAGGATCAGTCCTACTTCCTCTACACGTTGTCACCGCAGGCGCTGGCGATGACCAGGTTTCCGGTTGGCGGGCTGCAAAAGGCGGAGGTTCGAGCCGTCGCCGAGCGCCACAACCTCGCCGTTGCCGACAAGCCAGAAAGCGCCGACATCTGCTTCGTCCCCGGCGGCGACTACCGCGCCGTGGTTGGGACAAAGGTCGCCGACCGGCCGGGCCTGATGCTCGACACGGAGGGCCGCGAGGTTGGACGGCACCAGGGCGTTCAGCATTTCACCATCGGTCAGCGCAAGGGTCTGCAGATTGGCGGCGGAGGCGAGCGCCGGTTTGTGACGGGCATCGACGCCGCGACGAACGTCGTCACCATTGGCAGCGCCGACGACTTGTTGGTTGAACGGATCGAGCTGTCGGATGTGCGCTGGTTGGCCGAGCCGGTTGACCGGTTCGAGGTGCAGCTGCGCTATCGATCAACGCCGCTGGCATCCACACTGAGCGGCAATGTCCTGGTGCTTGACGAACCGGCCAGAGGCGTCGCGCCGGGACAGGCGGCCGTCTTCTACGACGGCGATCGAGTGGTGGGAGGCGGCACGGTGGAGTCGACGGGGTAGGTTACGCTCACCTCATGCCGCTGAGCACGATCACCGACATCCGCGACATCGTCATCATCGTCGCCGGTTTGCTCAGCGTGATTGCCCTGTTCGTCATGATCCTGGCCACGATCGTCGTCGGGTTCCTCTCCTTCCGCCTGCTCCGGGCGGCCCGCAAGACGTTCCAGGAAGGCGTCCCGCCGCTGCTCGAGAGCGCGCAGGAGACGGTCAAGTCAGTCAAGGGGACCGCCGAATACCTTGGCGATTCCGCCGCCGAGCCGGTGATCCGCGCCTACGCCACCGCCTCGAGGATCCAGAGGATGTTCGACGTCCTCAGCGGCAACTTCCGTCAGAAAGGCAGCTGAGATGGGCTTCTGGAGAGGCCTGCGCTGGGGCCTGTTTCTCGGAGTGATTGCCGCGCTTGTCGGACGGGTGATGAGCGGCGACGACAACAAAGAAAACTGGGAGCAGGCCAAGGTCGCGGGAGACATCGCCGCCGCCCAGGCCGAAGCCGAGCAGCGCGAAAAGTTCGAGCGGTCTCGTCGGGGCGAGGGGGCCGCCAAGCCACGCGACTAATCGAAGCGCATCCGACTCTGAATCCCGCTAGCCGCGTCGAACACACCTCTGGCGATTCGTGCTGCGAGATCCGCCGCAGCGGGATTGGAAGCACCGAAGACCATAGTGAACAAGGAGCCGTCACTGGCACTCCCAAGAGTCCGTTCTGGGTCGACCACTTCTGAAAACACTCCTTTCATCCGGTCGACATATGCCTCAATGATCTCTCTGTCTCCACCTTCCCGGACTACAGTGTCTCCGCCGGTCGAGTAGAGACCCTTCCAGGAGTCGCCGCCAAAGAAACGGCTCAATGCCATTTGATGTTCAGGCCTAGGCCAATCGTCGCGCTTCAGATTTCGCCTTAGGGACATGAGCGGAAACAACATGAGCAAGTCTGCTCTCTTGATGGCCGCAACAGCTTCGACAGTCTCCCACTCGACTTGCATCGCGTAAGGATCGACGAATATGAACGCTCGGTCCATTCTTCCTTGAGGCCCTTTGAGCCACGAGCAAAATCTTCGAAGCTCGACGTTGGCGTCTCCACGCAGAACAGTTGATCGGTGGCTGTCTCTACGTTCTTCAATCAATGCAAGAAGTCGGTCACAATTCTGCTGGTCAGACTCGATGAACAGCAGGCGATCAAACGGCCGATTGTCTACTTCTAGCGCTTGCAGCGCGGAACCTGGAACAATCTCAGCGCTCCCAGGAAGATTTACTTCTCCTCTACCGGCGAAAGCATCAACGTAGTGGAGGGTAAAGAGATTGTCCCTGTTCGGCTGATAGAGCAACGCACTCGTGTAGGCGTCGGCATAACGATTGTGCGCGTCCAGCTTCTCGACGGTAGCTCCGCTTCCATAGGACTTGCCTTCATACTCCATCGTCGACTCCCTGGGGAATCGCATTGAAGTAGTGGCCATCGAGGCAACGACCAGCCTGTTTCTTTCCTACTCGGCGTCCCGCATTGTCATAGGCACCCCACTGCTTGAAGAAGAACGGCACGTTGGCGTTTGCACACTGATCGCGGACACCGCGCACCCAATCAGGATCCATCGCCCGAGCGCCTGGCCCGCTCTCCCCCCCGGCGATCACCCAGTGAATCTCATGGAGGTCTAGATCCAGTGGACCGAGCAGAGGCTCGCAAGACAGGAACCTCACTATTGCAGGGACCTCGCGCAGATCATCAGCCCGACACGTGAACCGCTGATTCTCAACCGACACGCCCATCCACACGTTCGACGGCCAGGGCAACGAGGGGGCAAGCTCGGCGAGTCGCTCCGATCGCTTTGTCAGGACCTGAAACCGGTGATGGGATGCTGACTCCATCACTTCAAACACTTGCTGGATGTAGTCCTCCGGCACGTCCGGGTGGAACAGATCACTCATTGAGTTGACGAAGATCGTCCGTGGCTTCCTCCAGCGCAGCGGTTGATCCAGACGGTCGGGCCGGAGCTGGAGGTCGAATCCATTCTCATATGGATGACCAGGGACGCCGCGAAAGCGCTCGGCGAACGTCAGGGCGTAGCAGTGAGCGCAGCCCGGACTGATCTGGGTGCAGCCGGTGACAGGATTCCAGGTTGCTTCCGTCCATTCGATCGAAGAGCGCTGCATCGACCACCTCCTTTTGCACTTTATCCACAGCCTCCATAATAGAACACATATGCTTATCCTGTCCACGCTTGCCGTCGGCTGCGAGGTTCCCGCGGCAAGCGCGGGAATGACGGGATTGGGTGGTCGTAGTCTTCCATTGAATCTGGATCCTGGAAGAGGTAGCGGCAGCAATGATCCCCGCAGACGAGACATTCGAGGGCACGTTTCCGTTTGAGCCTCACTTTTCGGAGGCTCCGGGGTTTCGGATGCATTATGTGGATGAAGGGGAGGGGGAGCCGCTGGTTCTGTTGCATGGGGAGCCGACGTGGGGGTACTTGTATCGGAAGTTCATTCCGGCACTGTCCGAAAGTCACCGGGTGATCGTTCCCGACCACATGGGATTCGGCAAGAGCGAGACGCCGCAGGACCGGGTCTACACGATGAAGACCCATGTCGAGAATCTGACGGCGCTGATCGACGAGCTTGATCTGCAGGACATCACGTTCGTCGTGCAGGACTGGGGCGGGATGATCTCTTCGGCTTACGCCGTGCGGCACCTGGATCGGGTCAAGCGGTTCTGCGTGTTGAACACCAACATCGGCGGAGTCGGTCCGCGCGCCGCGAACCGTCCGCCGTCGCGATGGTTCCAATGGATCGGCAAGCACTATGAAGCGGGCACGCTCGACGAAGCGCTGGGGCACTTGGGCAGCAACGTGCTCAGCGTGATCAAGATCATCGGCTTCGAGAACATGAGCGTGGTCGACGACACCTGGATCCGCGCTTACTCCGCGCCGTTCCCCGACCAGGCGTCGTGCATTGGCGCGATCAACTTCCCGCTCGACATCTACCTGCGTCGCACCCGGGACTACGTCATGGAGACCAATCACCTCATTCCTGAGTTGTCGTCCAAGTCCGCCATGATGGTCGAAGGCATGAGAGATCAGGCCGGCGTACCCGACTTTGCGATTGGCGTGTTCCGCGACATGTATCCCGACGCGCCGATCACGTTGCTGCCAAACGCCGGACACTACTGCCAGGAAGACGCCCCTGAGATCATCGTTCCGTTAATCCAACAGTTCCTCAAGCTGACCTGAAAGGACCAATCATGATCCCAGCGGACGAGACCTTCGACGGCACGTTCCCGTTCGAGCCTCACTTCTCTGACGCCCCCGGCTTCCGCATGCACTACGTCGACGAGGGCGAGGGAGAGCCGGTGATTCTGCTCCATGGCGAGCCGACCTGGGGCTACCTGTACCGCAACTTCATTCCGGGACTGTCGGAAACGAATCGCGTGATCGTGCCCGACCACATGGGGTTCGGCAAGAGCGAGACCCCGCAGGATCGGGAGTACACGCTCCGCACTCACGTCGGCAATCTGGCGGCGTTGATCGAGGAGCTCGATTTGCGCGACATCACCCTCGTGATGCAGGACTGGGGCGGTCCGATGGGATCGCAGTACGCCGTGCGCCACCTCGATCGGGTGAAGCGCATGTGTGTGCTCAACACGGTCATTCCCGGCTCGAGGCGCGAACCTCCGAACGCGCCTGTGACGCCCTGGTTCCAGTGGATCGGCAAGCACCACGAGGCGGGCACGCTGCACGAGACGCTTGGTCACCTGGGCAGCAATGTGCTCAGCGTGATGAAGATCATCGGGTTTGAGAATTCCGAGGCAGTCGACGACGCCTGGATCCGGGCCTACTCGGCGCCATTCCCCGACAAGGAGTCATGCATCGGCGCGATCGAGTTCCCGCTCGACGCGTATCTCGGACGCATTCGGGAGTTCGTTTTCGAGGAGATTGCCAACGTACCTGAGTTGACCTCATTGCCGGCGATGATGGTCGAAGGAATGCAGGACCACGCGATTGATCCTGAGCGGGCCATCGGCGGATTCCAGGCGCTGTATCCGGATGCGCCGGTGACAATCCTGCCCGACGCGGGGCATTTCTGTCAGGAGGATGCGCCGGAGATCATTGTGCCGCTGATCAGTCAGTTTCTTCGGTTGACGTAGATCAACGTCAGGCTGACGGGACGCACCGCCGTCGCCAGTCACCTTCCGTCATTCCCGCGCAGGCGGGAATCTATACAGCAGCGCGTCTACCAACTCCTCGGATCACTCAAATGCGCTGCATATGAGAAGCGCAGGACATGTTCACGTTGCTTCACGCTCATATGCAGATGTCCGGAGGTTGCGACCCTCGGAGAGGCAGGAGAATCGCCCTCGTATCAGCAGTGTCCGAGACCGAATCATCGGTCGGCCTGCTGGCAGACTTGGTTCAGGATGGATTCCCGCCTGCGCGGGAATGACGGAACAGGGAGTGGAGATGACGGTTCGATTGGACCTAGGAATGACGACCGGCAGTCGGTCTGTGCTGGCGGAGAGGGTGGGATTCGAACCCACGAGGGCCTTGCAGCCCTACACGCTTTCCAGGCGTGCCTGATCGTCCACTCCAGCACCTCTCCGGAGGGGATGGCCGATTTGCAAACTGGCGGAGAGGGTGGGATTCGAACCCACGAGGCACGTCGCCGCACCTACCGATTTTCGAGATCGGCTCCTTCGGCCACTCGGACACCTCTCCATGATCGAGTATACGCAGCAACACTCCGTTCTCCCCCTCGCAGGGGGAGATGCCGCAGGCAGAGGGGGTCCCTCTGCGTCCCTGTACTCGTTCACCAATAAGCTGCGCTACACGATGCCCAATCGACGCGCCTGTCCAACGCCATCCATCCGTCGGGAGATCCCGTGACCCAGCAAAACTCTGACGCCAGAACCATTTCCGAGCTGCTCGCTCCGTTGGACGGCAACGCTTCCGCGCTCGGCTCTCCGGGCCGGCCCGATCTGACCTTCGACGGTCTGCGCGACCAGATCGCACAGACCGGTGAGCAGCTCAACAGTTTCGGCCTCGGACGTGAGGATGGCATCGCGATCGTGCTGCCCAACGGCGCGGAGATGGCGGCCGCCTTCCTCGGCGTGGCCAACGCTGCGACGGCGGCGCCGCTTAATCCGGGCTACCGCGCCGACGAGTTTGAGTTCTACCTTCAGGACCTTGAGGCGAAGGCCGTTGTCGTGCAGGACGGCGTCGACTCCCCGGTCCGCGAGGTCGCGCAGCGCCTGAGCATCCCGCTGGTCGAGCTTCATCCGCAGTCCGACGGTCCCGCCGGAGTCTTCAGTCTCACGGCCGCGATCAGTGGGGCTCCCGAGAATCCTGGCGCAGCCGGACCGGATGACGTCGGCCTGGTGTTGCACACTTCAGGGACGACGTCGCGGCCCAAGATTGTGCCGCTGCGTCAACGCAACCTGACCGCGACCGCGCACAACATCCGCAACACGCTCAATCTCAGCCCGGAGGACCGCTGTCTCAACATCATGCCCCTGTTTCACATACACGGCGTGATGGCCGGCATCCTGGCCAGCGTCGGAGCGGGCGGCTGCACCTGGTGCTCGCCCGGCTTCAACGCGATGCAGGTCTTCGGCTGGCTGCGCGAGGCGATGCCAACCTGGTACACGGCCGTGCCGACGATGCATCAACTGATCCTGACGCGAGCCTTACGCAACGCCGAGGTGTTGGACGAGACGCGTTTGCGCCTGATCCGGTCTTCCTCGTCCTCGCTGCCGCCGACCGTGATGGCGGAGTTGGAGGAGACGTTCGAGGCTCCGGTGATCGAGTCCTACGGCATGACCGAGGCGGCGCACCAGATGAGTTCCAATCCGCTGCCGCCGCTGGAGCGCAAGCCGGGCAGCGTGGGGCTGCCTGCTGGTCCCGAGATCGCGATCATGGACGAGGACGGCGCGCTGCTCGCCATGGGCCAGCGCGGTGAGGTCGTGATTCGCGGCGACAACGTCACCGACGGCTATCGCAACAACCTCGAAGCCAACGCCACCGCCTACACCCGAGGCTGGTTCCGCACCGGCGACCAGGGCGTGCTCGACGACGACGGCTATCTGACAATCACGGGCCGGCTCAAAGAGATCATCAATCGCGGCGGCGAGAAGATCTCACCGCGCGAGGTCGACGAGGCTCTGCTCCAGCATCCCGCCGTGGCCCAGGCAGTGACCTTCGCCATGCCGCACGATCGCCTGGGCGAGGAAGTCGCCGCCGCCGTCGTCCTGCGCGACGGCGAGGAGTCCGACGAGCGTGCGATCCGACGATTCGTCGGCGAGCGGGTGGCAGACTTCAAGACACCGCGACGGGTGGTGATCCTCGACGAGATTCCCAAGGGCGCCACAGGCAAGATTCAGCGGATCGGGTTGGCTGAGAAGCTGGGGTTGGCAGACTAGACATCCCGCGACTCACCCACTGCCTTTGCCATCCCCAGTTCGTCATTCCCGCGCTTGTCGCGGGAATCTCGATCCATCGGGCACGGAGACGGCAGCGAAGATGCTCCCGGCGCAGGAGCTATGTGCGAACCGCTGCGAGATACCCGCGGCAAGCACGGGTATGACGGCAGTCTGTTTGCGGCGGAGCTTTACACCCGCGGGCGCTACGGCCGGATGATCCGCTTCGGGCGCTGGGCTAGCCGCTTGAGCATGGGCTGGGCGGCATCGATGAAGCGGAAGGCGATTCGGCGGGTGTCGCGGGGGTCGATCAGATCGATCACGTCGAAGTTATGCGCCGCCTTCAAGGGGCTCCTCAGCTTGAGCAGTCGATTCTCGATCATCTCGCGATGCGCCTCGGGATTCTCGGCCGCCTCGATCTCTCGTCGGTAGGCCGCCGCCACACCGCCCTCGATCGGGATGCCGCCCCACTCGCCGGCGGGCCAGCCGAAGCGCATGTTGACGCCGACCGGCTCGCCCATGCTGTTCGGCGCGTCGGCGGCGACGCCGTAGCTCTTGCGGATGTTGAACTCGACCTTGGGCACGTCGGCCTCGTACGCGGCGATCAGCGCGCGCGTCCCCCGGCGCATGGTCTGGTTGAGCTCGGCCTGTGAACCGAGCATGAAGCCGGGCATGTCGAGGAAGATCAGCATCGGCAGGTTGAAGCCGTCGCAGAGATCGACGAAGTGGGTGAACTTGTCGGCCGCGTCGCCGTTCATTGCGCCGGCCATGACGTACGGGTCGCTGGCCACGACGCCGCAGGCGTAACCGCCGACTCGGGCGAAGCCGGTGATGATCGCGCCGCCCCAGTGCGGGCGCATCTCGAAGAACTCGCCGTGGTCGACGACCAGTTTGACCAGCTTGCGCGGGTTGTAGCCGCGCTTGCGGTTCTCGGGAATGATCCGCAGTAACTCTTCGACCCGCCGATTCGGGTCGTCGAAGTTGTGCGTGCGTTCGGTGACGTCGTTGGTCGTGTCGGGCAGGTAGGAGAGGAACTTCTTGATCTGGTCGAAGGCGTCCTCTTCATCTTCGGCCTCGTTGTCGACCTGGCCACTCTGGTACACGTGGACCTTCGAGCCGCCGAGTTCCTCCTTGTTGAAGGTCTCGCCAATCGCGCGTCGGACCACCGGTGGTCCCGATGGGAAGATCTGCGACTGGCCCTTGATCATCACGGTGAAGTGGGAGAGCAATGCAAATGCTGCGGGAGCGCCGGCAACCGATCCCATGATCCCCGAGGCGACCGGCACCTTGTTGAGCAGGTTGATGTGCCGCCACCAGGTCTGACCGCCGGGCAGCGCCATGCGGCCCTCTTCCTCGTCCCGCTTTGCGCTGTGTCCGACACCCTCGATCAGCTGGACGTAGGGCAGCCCGTATTGCGCCGCCAGCGGCGTGGCGAACTGCGAGGCGCCCTTCGACACGTTGTGCGGCGAGCCGCCGGAGATCGTGAAGTCGTCGCCGCCGATGACGATGTTGCGACCGTCGATCTGGCCCATACCCATGACGAACGCGCCGGGCGTGAAGTCGCGCAGGTTGCCCTCGCCGTCGTACTCATACGCGCCGACCAGCGGTCCAGCCTCGAAGAACGAGTCAGCATCGAGGAACTTGTCGATCCGCTCTCGGATCGTGTAGCGGCCGCCGCGGTGCTGTCGGGCCACGCCGTACTCGCCGCCCATCTCTTTGGCGAGTTCCTTGATGTAGTTGATTTCCTCGATCGCGCCCTGCCAGTCCTGCCCGGGCTTCCACGATTCGCGAGTCTGGTCTACCGGCATGGTCTGCCTCTCCACTGGACAAGGTTCGCTGGCAGTTTATCGCCAGAGCAGGTCCGATCTCGTCTGCCGCGCCCCAGTCAGAACTGGCCGATCACTTCATCGGCGAACGCACTCAGCGCGTCCCAGTCCCACGGAGGACGGAGCGTGATGTTGACCCGATCGACGCCCGCCTCGGCGTACGGCCCAAGGATGTCGAGCGCTTCCGAAGGCGTGCCCATGATCGCACCGCGCTGTCGAAACGCGTCGCCCGCCGGACCGAACACTTCCTCGAAGTGCGCCTGCGCTCTTGGGCGAGCCGCTTCGTCTGCCGCCAGGTGGAAGGAGAGATTGACGTCGCGCTGGATCTCGGATGGATCTCGATCAACTCGTTCGCACCACTCGTTGAGGACGCTCGAGAGTCGCTGCCAGTCTTCCACCGTGAGATACGGCGCGTTCCAGCCGTCGGCGTAACGGGCCACCAGCTGCAGCGTCCGTCGCTCGCCGACGCCGCCGATCCAGATTGGCACGCGCGGCTGCAGCGGCTTCGGCTCGCAGAGCGCGTCGGCGAGCTGGAAGTATTCGCCGGCATAGTTGGCCTCGGGCTCTTCCCAGAGCGCGCGAAGCACATGGATGCCCTCCTCCAGGCGATCCAGCCGCTTGCCGATCCGGTCGAACGGGATCCCGTAGGCCGAGTATTCCTGCACGTTCCAGCCGGCTCCCAGACCGACATCCAGGCGACCGGCCGCGAGATGGTCAATCGTCGCCAGCGCGTTGGCGAGCACGGCGGGATGCCGATAGTCCATCGCGAGCACGCAAGTCCCAACCCGAACATGCTCGGTATCGACCGCCAGGGCGGCCAAACTCGCGAGGCACTCCAGGTATGGACCGCGCTTCTCCGTCATCGGCGATTCGTAGAAGTGGTCCGAGACGTCAACCCAGGTGAACCCGGCCGTGTCCGCCCATCGCCAGAGCTGGCGGCACTCCTCGATCGTCGTGTTTTGCTGCACCAGGTGGATGCCGAACTCCATGTTGCTCAGTCCTCTCGTGGTCTGCATGAACTGGCATTCACCTATGGTTGCAGCGAGCGCGAGGCCTCACTATCGGAGAGACAACATGAAGTCGTCGCGAGACGAAGTATTGCTGGAAGCGAAGTTCGATCGGAGGGTGATGGGCTACGGACGACTCGCGGTCAGCCTGCTGCTGTTCATCACGCTGGCGGGCATCCCGTTGATCCCCTTCTGGCTGATCTGGAGCGTGTCGTATCTGCCCAGGGCCTACGAACGCTTCAGCGCCCGCCTGACCCCGACCTCGCTGGAATTGACCCGAGGCGTTTATTTCCGCAGCGACAGCACGATTCCACTGGATCGCATTACCGATGTTCGGCTGCACGACGACCCGCTCATGCGATTCAGCGGGATCCTGGGACTGAAGGTTGAGACGGCCGGACAATCGGGGACGACCGGGTCGGAAGGCAATTTGATCGGCGTCGTCGATGCTCCCGCCTTCCGCGACGCCGTCCTGCGTCAACGCGAGATTCTCCAGGAAGGCGGTAGTTCCGCGCCGACGGCGCCCGCCGCCAATGAGAGCGATCTGCTCGTCGAAATCCGCGATCTGCTCAAGAGCATCGACTCAAAGACCTAAGTGACAGGTAGCTGCCATGTCCGACCAGTTTGAGGACTTCCACGGCAAGGTCGGATTGACGGTCGAGGATTCGGAGCCATGGTGGCCGCTGCTGCCAGAGCATGAGCACGGACCGCGGCCGAACGTGTTGCTCATCCTCTTCGACGACATGGGTTTCGCACATCTCAACTGCTACGGCTCCACGATTGACACGCCAAACATCAACCGGCTGGCGTCGGAGGGTTTGCGCTACTCCAACTTCCACGTGACCCCATTGTGTTCTCCGACCCGTGCGTCGCTGCTTACCGGACGCAATCATCACGCGGTCGGCATGCGCACGATCGCCAACTTCCACGACACCGGCTTCACCAACATGCGCGCCACGGTCTCTCGTCACTCAGCCACGCTGGCCGAGATGCTCCAGGCGCGTGGCTACGCCACCTACATGGTCGGCAAGTGGCACCTCAATCCAGCCGAGGAAAACGGCCCGGCGGGCCCCTACGTCAACTGGCCGCTACAGCGGGGGTTCGACCGCTACTACGGGTTCCTCAACGGCGCCACCGACCAGTTCTATCCGGAACTCACCCGCGACAACCACCACATCCTGCCGCCCAGGACTCCGGACGAGGGCTATCACGTCACCCAAGACCTCGTCGATCAGGGAATCGCATTCCTCCGAGACAAACAGTCGCACCGCCCCGAGCAGCCCTTCTTCATGTTCTTCGCCCTCGGCGCCGTGCACGAACCGCACCAGTCGCCGACCGAACATGTCGAGAAGTACCGGGGCCGCTTCGACGCCGGCTGGGACGAAGTGCGCCAGGAGTGGTACGAGCGCCAGCTCGCCAGCGGGATCATCTCGCCCGACACCGAGCTCGCGCCTCGCAATCCGGGGGTGAAGCCGTGGAACGACCTCTCGGACAACGGCAAACGATTCGCTGCTCGGCTGTTTGAAGCGTTCGCCGGTTTCCTCGACCACACTGACACTCAGCTGGGCCGGCTGCTTCAGCACCTGGAGGATTCGGGCCAACTCGACAACACCATCGTCGTGCTGACCTCGGACAACGGCGCCTCGGGTATGGGCGGCCCGATGGGCATGCTCAGCATCGTCGCCGGCGGCAACGGCATCTCGACCAACGAGGGACAGCTGCTCCAGCGTGGACCGGGCCAGCCGCCGTCGACCGAGGAGGCGGAGCGACTGGAGGCCTGGCAGGCCCGACTCGACGACATCGGCGGGCCGCGCAGCTGGACCGACGTGCCCTGGGGTTGGGCCCAGGTCGCCAACACGCCGCTGCGCTGGTACAAAAGCGACACCTACGGCGGAGGCGTGCGCGTGCCGTTAATCGTGCGTTGGCCCGAGCGGGTGCCGCAGGGACAGATTCGCGACCAGTTCCACTACGTCACCGACATCGTGCCGACGGTCCTGGACGTGCTCGACGAGTCTGCCCCGGAGAGCTACAAGGGAATCGCCCAGATGCCGGTCCACGGCAAGAGCATGGCCTACTCCTTCGAGGATCCTGACGCCGCCTCGAACAAGGGCGTGCAGTACTTCGAGATGTGGGGGCACCGCGCCATCTGGATGGACGGCTGGAAGGCGGTCACCCGACATTTCCGCGGCACGCCCTACGACGAGGATGAATGGGAACTCTTCAACCTCGTCGAAGACTTCTCCGAGACCAACAATCTGGCCGACGAGGAACCGGAGCGCTTGCAGAGGATGATCCACCGCTGGTGGATCGAAGCCGGCCGCTATAACGTCCTGCCGCTGGACGACCGCACCCTGGCTGGCGGGCCGAGCCAGCGCCCGGGCAATCCGCACGACGGCCTGCACTATCGCTACTACCCGCCGACCGCCCACCTGCACGGCCGCGTCTCGCCCATGCTCCAGCTCGGCGACTGGACGATCACGGCCGAGGTCGAACGAGACACCACCGACCAGGAGGGCGTGCTGTTCGCGCACGGCAGCATGGCCGGCGGCGTCTCGTTGTACGTGCAGGACAACCGTCTTTGCCTGGACTTCAACTCGAGGGAGAACGTCACCGTGGGCCAAAGCGATTCAGAGCTTCCGTCTGGCGCGACAACTCTGTCCGCAACGCTTGCCTCCAGCGCCGACAAATCCGGCGTCGTAACGCTCTCCATAGACGGTGAAGAATCGGGAACGATCGCGATCCCCGACACCAGCGGAATCGCCGTGCGCGGCGGCGCGGACATCGGCGCCGACCACTACTCGCCTACGACCAACAGCTACGAGGCGCCGTTCGAGTTTGCGGGGACCATCCACGTCCTCGACGTCCGGGTGACGCCCCGGGACACGTCACCGCGACCGCAGACTCCGCGCGAGGCAAGTGAGTCGGGCTAGGACCTGTTTACGTGAGCCGAACAGATACAAGAAAATCCGTCATTGCCGCGCTTGTCGCGGGTATCTCGCCGCCTCCAGCACGGACCTCAGTACACATCATGGCGAGATTGCCGCAGCAAGCGCGGCAATGACGGTGTTCGGAGGCTGACGTCGGCCTGTGTGAACAGGCCCCAGGCTGCAGGCGACTCCCGATCCCGTATCTTGCCTCTCGATTTGAGAGTGATGGATCGGTGTGCGCGATGTCGGATCAGTTCGAAGAGTTCCACGGCCAGGTCGGAGTCACGTTCGAGGAGTCGGAGCCCTGGTGGCCGCTGCTGCCCGAGCATGAGCACGGTCCCCGGCCCAATGTGCTGATCATCCTGTTCGACGACATGGGCTTCGCCCATCTCGGCTGCTACGGCTCGACCATCGATACCCCCAACATCGACAAACTGGCCGACGAAGGCCTTCGCTACTCCAACTTCCACGTGACGCCGCTCTGCTCGCCGACCCGGGCATCCCTCTTGACCGGCCGCAATCACCACGCCGTGGGCATGCGCACGATCAGCTTTCACGACACCGGGTTCACCAACATGCGCTCAGCGGTCTCGAAGCACTCGGCGACGTTGGCGGAGATGCTGCGTCCGCGCGGCTATGCGACCTACATGGTGGGCAAGTGGCACCTCAGCCCGGCCGAGGAGAACGGCGCCGCCGGTCCCTACGATCACTGGCCCTTGCAGCGCGGCTTCGACCGCTACTACGGATTCCTCGCCGGCGCGACCGATCAGTTCTATCCCGAACTGACCGAGGACAACCGTCACATCACCCCGCCCAAACGTCCCGAGGACGGTTACCACATCACCGAGGATCTGGTTGACCACGCGATCCAGTTCATCCGCGACAAACAATCGCACCGGCCTGAGCAGCCGTTCTTCACGTACCTGGCCCTGGGGGCCGTACACGAGCCGCACCAATCCCCGCGCGAATACGTCGAGAAGTACCGCGGCCGCTACGACGCCGGCTGGGACGAGATCCGCCAGGAATGGTACGAACGTCAACTCGCCAGCGGCATCATCCCCCCTGACACGAAGCTGGCCGACCGCAACCCGGGCGTTGAGCGTTGGGACGACCTCTCCGACGACGCACGCCGCTTCGCCGCCCGGCTCTTCGAAGCGTTCGGGGCATTTCTCGACCACACCGACGCGCAGCTCGGCCGCCTCTTCCAATACCTGGAAGACTCGGGACAGCTCGACAACACCATCGTCATGCTCACATCCGACAACGGCGCTTCCGGCATGGGCGGGCCGATGGGCATGTTCAGCCTCGCCCAGGGCGGTCACGGCATCTCCTCGAACGAGGGTGGACTGTTGAACATTCCCATGGGTGACCAGGGATCCATGCACGACGAACGCTTGGCCGCCCTGCAATCCAGGCTCAATGACGTCGGCACGGCCCGGAGCTGGACCGACGTGCCTTGGGGCTGGGCCCAGGTCGCCAACACGCCGCTGCGCTGGTACAAGAGCGACGCCTATGGCGGCGGCATCCGCGTGCCCCTGATCGTCCGCTGGCCGGAACGCGTCCCGCAGGGACAGATCCGCAATCAGTTCCATCACGTGACCGACCTGGTCCCGACCGTGCTCGACGTGCTGGGCGAGGAAGCTCCGAAGGAACATCACGGGCTCGCGCAGATGCCGGTCCACGGCAAGAGCCTGGCCTACACGTTTGAGGATCCCGGCGCTCCATCGAACAAGGGCGTCCAATACTTCGAGATGTGGGGCCACCGAGCGATCTGGATGGACGGCTGGAAGGCCGTCACTCGGCACTTTCGCGGCACCCCCTTCGAGGAAGACCAGTGGGAGTTGTTCAACCTCGAGGAAGACTTCTCCGAGCTCCATGACCTGTCCGGAGAGGAGCCCGAACGCCTCCAACGCATGATTGACCGCTGGTGGATCGAAGCGGGCCGCTACAACGTGCTCCCGCTCGACGACCGGCTGCCCACGCTGGGACTCCCGAGTCCCAAACCCGGCGGACCGCACGAGGGGCTGCACTACCGCTTCTACCCACCCGTCTCCCACCTGCACGGCCGAGTGGCGCCGGTCATCCACGTCGGCGACTGGCAAATCACGGCCGAGATTGAGCGCCGCAACACCGGACAAGAGGGAGTCCTCTACGCCTCGGGCAGCATGGCCGGCGGCATCTCGCTCTACGTCCAGGACAATCGCCTCTGCCTCGACTACAACTCGCGCGAGAACCACACGCTCGGCCAGTCAGAGTCAGATCTGCCAGTCGGCAACGCGACGCTGTCCGCCAAGATGACCTCGAACGACGGCAAGGGAGGCCTCGTGACCTTCAAGGTCAACGGCCGACCCGCGGGACAGGTGGAGATTGCCGACATCACAGGAATCGGAGTCCGAGGCGGCGCCGACGTTGGAGCAGACAACTACTCCCCCGTCTCAGACAGCTACACAGCCCCGTTCGAGTTCACCGGAACGATCCACGCGGTCGATGTGAAGATCGAGCCCAAGGTCCCGTTGCCGAGGGCAATGACGCTTGAGGAGGCGTCGGAGGCGGGCTAGTCAGCCTGAGTGATGGGAATCTCGAACCTGCTCAAGATTCGCTCTGCCGCCTGCTGCGCCATCTCGATTTCAGAGTAGAAATACCGAGGGTGTGTGCGGCGTAGAGTCTCCTCGGAGTCGGTGATGAACAGCACTAACTCGTCTTCGGGCGGCTTGCCGATGGTCCCGCTGGTCAGTTCGGCGTAGGCCTCATCTCGTTCGTCGAAGCGACGAACGGTGGCGAGATCTTCGTCATTTTTGTAGTAGAGCAGGAAATAGGGCATGTTCACATTCGTCCTCGCCCAGCGTACCAATCGCAGATGCCGGTGAACTGCTCGATCTCGGAGCGCAGCGCTCTTTGTTCTTCCATGAGCGCCTGGTCCGTCAGTTCTGGCTCGTGGGGCCAGAGCTCCCCGCGCTCTCGTCGACTGTCGAGTTCGGCCTGGCGTAGGTCCAACACACGTCCTGCTGTTGACAGACCCATGAGAACTTCCTGCTCTTCCGGCGGGCCGCCGCCGTACTTCACGGCGTGGTCGACGACGGCGGCTCGACGTTCGGAGAGTCCTGCCCAGACGTGCTGAATCTCGGTCCTGAGTTGTAGCTCGGTGGCTCGTCCCGATTCGTCGGCGATCGTCAGGTGGACCGCGCGGTAGCCGTTGCGATCACGAATACGGTAGTCGCGAACCCGCTTGATCGGCGCTGTCGCCAACTGCAACACGAGCGCGTTCACGTCGTTCTCGCGCTGAACAACCGCGCGGCATCCGGCAATGTCGTCGATCGACGAGAGACGAGGATGGCCGCGCCTCAGTTTGGCAACAATCGAATAGAGCTGCTTAATCCGCGATGTCTTCTCGTTCAGCGATACGCGGGCCTTCTCGGATGCGGCCTCAACGCATTCGAGCGTGATTCGCAGCGGCTCTTCGAACGTTGCGCTCCACTCGATGTAAGCAGCAACGTCTGCGGGATCCGGAGTTTCCGAATCCCGTAGACGCTTTCCGAGGCGATCGATTCCGGCCTTGCTGAACTCGCTCACACCTCCACGGTAGCGCGAGAACGGAAGGCGTCAGCCCCGACCGTGCCTGAGAAGCTTGCCCGGGGTTGCCCCCGTCTCCTGGCCGTCTTGCATCGTGACCTCGCCGTTGACGAGGATCCACTTGTAGCCGTGCGGCTTCTGGACTCTGCGCCATTCGCCTCCGGGGAAGTCGAAGACGATCTCGCCCTGGAACTCCGGATCGAGCTTCAGCTCATCGAGGTTGTAGACGACCACGTCGGCCGGCGCGCCCTCGACCAGCGATCCGCGGTTGGTGAAGCCGCCCGCGCGGGCCGGCAGGTACGACAGCCGGTAGTGCGCCTCCTCGAGCGTCACCTTGCCGGTGTCGCGCACCATCCACATGAGGAAGTCGGTCGGGTACGAACCGGCCGTCAGGAACTTCGTGTGCGCGCCGCCATCCGAGACGCCCGGAATCGTGTACGGCGACTCCATGATCTCGGCCATGTGGTCCTCGTTGGCGTTCGTGACCTCGGTCAGGAACTCGGCCTTGAGGTCGGTGGCGAGCGCCAGGTCGAGCATCGCGTCGATCGGATGCTTGCCCATTTTCTCGCCGACCTGGGCCAGCGTCAGTCCGACATACTCCTCCAGCTCCGGCTTTGCCTCGAGATGCTGGATCATCACCTTCTCGATCGAACCGCCGATCGCCTGGGTCTGGCCCAGCTTCTCGATCGCGTCGTCCATCTCGGCCTTGAGCCGCTGACGAACGTCGGGGTCGGCGAACTTCTGCATCTTCTCTTCGATCGTCCCGGTCGTGGCGTAGTTCCAGGCCGGCGATGAGTCGTAGAGGTTCCAGTCTTCCAGCGTGTAGGCAAAGGC
The DNA here is from genome assembly GCA_028875225.1 of Chloroflexota bacterium. Classification (GTDB taxonomy): domain Bacteria; phylum Chloroflexota; class Dehalococcoidia; order Bin125; family Bin125; genus Bin125. The sequence continues at coordinate 198,779 of JAPPFB010000012.1, forward strand.
CGAGCGGATCGTGAAGGCCTGACCGAAGATGCGCTCGCCACGGTCGTTGCACTCGTGCAACCACTTGAGTGACTTCGTGTGAGCGTCAGGGCGCTGCATGCTCGGCGCGATCACGTTGTGCAGGATCGGCCGGCCCGAAACCTCGGCCAGCTTCGCCTCGAACGCGAGGTCCGACTTGATGTCGCCGGTCGCCTGGGTGATCTGGATGAAGCCTTCGTCGCGGTCACGCAGGACTTCGGCCAGCGCCAGACACTCGTTGTCCGACATGATGTCGGTCACCATCGGTGTGCCGTCGTAGTCGGCCTGAACCGAATTCTCGCCCAGCCGCTGGGTCGACCAACCGCAGGCGCCGGCGTCCATCGCCTCGTGCAACAGCCGCTGCATCTCGGCGATCTCATCGTCGGTCGCGCGACGGCTCTTGGCCGCCTCCAGCCCCATCACCCAGATCATCAGCGGGGCGATTGGCATGTAGGAGAGGCAGTTCACGCCTTTGGGGATCCGGTCGAGCGTGTCCAGCCATTCGGGGAAGGAGATCCAGTCCCAGATCATGCCCTCCTTCATCGAGTCGAACGGGATCGCCTCGGTGCGCGACATCGTCAGCATGGAACGGTCACGTTCTTCCGGGCGCACCGGCGCAAAGCCGAAGCCGCAGTTGCCCAGCACCACCGAGGTGACACCGTGCCAGCCGGAGATCGTGCAATACGGATCCCACTGGATTTGCGCGTCGTAGTGCGTGTGCAGGTCGACGAATCCGGGCGCGACGATCATGCCATCGGCTTCGAGGAGTTGGTCCGCGTCGGCGGGATCCATCTTGCCGCCAATCTGGGCGACGACCCCATCTTTGATCCCGACGTCGGCGACAAATCGCGGGACACGGGTCCCGTCCACGACCGTGCCGCCGCGAATCAGTACGTCAAACTTCGCCATCTCAGTCTCCTTGTGCTGGACGTTCCTCTGTTGCCAGTTTCCAGCCCCCGCCTCACGCGGGGGCTTGTTCCCTGTCTGTGATGAGCGCTCGACCAATTGCGGCGTTGCGCCCAGGCGGGTCCCCGCTTGAAACGGGGACTGAAATCTCTCCTAACCGCGACCGTGTCGCAGCAGCTTGCCCGGCGTACTGCCGGTTGATTCTCCGTCTTCGAAGGTGACTTCGCCGTTGACCAGGATCCAGCGGTAGCCGTCCGGTCGCTGCACGCGGCGCCACTCGCCTCCGGGGAAGTCGTAGACGATTTCGCCCGTCCACTCGGGGGTGATGTTGAGCGCATCGAGGTCGTAGACGACGACATCGGCCGGCGCGCCTTCGACCAGCGTGCCGCGGTCGCGGAAGCCGGCCGCTCGGGCGGGCAGGTAGCTGAGCCGGTAGTGCGCTTCCTCCAGCGTGAGCTGGCCGGTGTCGCGAACCAGCCACATGAGGAAGTCGGTCGGATACGAACCCGCTGTCAGGAACTTGGTGTGCGCCCCACCGTCGGAGACTCCGGGGATGCAGTACGGCGATGTGATCATCTCCGCCGTCCACTCGTCGTTCTGCTCGCGCATCGGCGTCAGGAACTCCGCCTGCAAGTCGGTCTCCAGCGCGAGGTCGAGCATCGCGTGGACCGGGTGGTAGCCGCGGATCTCCGCGACCTGGCCCACGGTCATCCCGACGAACTCTTCCAACTCGTCCTGGTGGGCCAGATCCTGGATCAGCAGCTCTTCGATCGGTCCTCCCAGCGCCTGGGTCTGGCCGAGCTTCTTTACTGCTTCGTCGATCTCGTCGATGATTCGCTCCCGCACCTCGGGATCGGCCATCTTGGCCTTGCGTTCATCGCGCGTGCCGGTCGTCGCGTAATTCCATGCCGGCGACGAGTCGTAGAGGTTCCAGTCCTCCAACGTGAACGTGAACGCCGCGCGGATCGTCGCCGCCTGGCCAAAGATGCGTTCGCCGCGCGCGTTGCACTCCTCCAGCCACTCCATCCGGTTCCGATGCAGGTCCGGGTTCTTCGGGTTGACCGCGATCAGGTTGTGCAGGATCGGCCGTTTCGCCGCCGCCGCCAACTCCGACTGGAACTCCAGGTCCTTGTCCAGGTCGCCGGTGAACTGGGTGATCTGGATAAACCCCTCGTCCCGTTCGGCCAGCACTTCGGCAAGCGCGAGACACTCGTTGTCCGACATGATGTCGGTCACCATCGGCGTGCCGTCGTAGTCGGCCTGCACCGAGTTCTCGCCCAATCGCTGCGTCGACCAGCCGCAGGCGCCAGCATCCATCGCCTCGTTGAGCAGACGCTTCATCTCGGCGATTTCGTCATCGTTTGCGCGTCGCGACTTCGCCGCCTCGAGACCCATCACCCAGGTCATCAGCGGCGCAAGCGGCATGTAGGAGAGGCAGTTGACGCCCTTGGGGATCCGGTCGAGCGTGTCGAGGAACTCGGGGAACGTGACCCAGTCCCAGATCATGCCCTCCTTCATCGAGTCAAACGGAATCGCCTCCGTCCGCGACATGGTCAGCATCGCCCGGTCGCGCTCCTCAACTCTGACTGGCGCAAAACCGAAGCCACAGTTTCCCAACACCACCGACGTCACCCCATGCCAGCCTGAGATCGTGCAGTACGGATCCCACTGGATCTGAGCGTCGTAGTGCGTGTGCAGGTCGACGAATCCCGGCGCCACGATTAGCCCATCGGCGTCGAGCACCTGGTCGGCGTCAATGGCGTCCATCTTGCCGCCAATCTGCGCGACCACCCCGTCCTTGATCCCAACGTCGGCGACAAATCGGGGGACACTCGTCCCATCGACAACCGTCCCGCCCCGAATCAGAACGTCAAACTTCGCCATCAGAGTCTCCAAGCAATCCAGCCATCACGCAAACGCGCAACCCGCAGTTGCTCGGAGGATAAGGAAATGGGATCGACGGTGTTGTCAACCTCACAATGACATTCCCGCGCGACCTCTCGGGAACTCTGCCGCCTACGAACGCTCCGAGGATCCAGAATCGGGAATCCCTTCGTTCTCGAGGCCCTGTTCAGTCTCACCCTGCGTCTCGCTGTATCTCTGACTGATCTGCTCCAGTTGAGAAGTGACATCGTCAACGACGGCATCAAACATCATCCCGGTCTTGAGATAGATCGGCAGCCACCAGTAGCTGCCCCTGCGTACCTTGAACAGAGAGGTGTCATCGACCTTGGAGCGCATGTCTTCCTCATGAACACTAATCCACAACGGCGAGTGGCCATGTTCCCCCCAGCGGTAGTGGTTAACGCCAAACCAACTGGCGTTCCCAGCGTTCGCAAAGCGGAACCAGCGACCGTACCCATATGCCTGGGCTCTCGCCTGGAATCCAGTGACACTCAGCCACTCGTCCTTGTGCCCTCTTTCGACAGCGTTGTTGACAATGCGATTGAAGTGGCGAATCCGACGGGCAGGCTGCTCGTCCAAGTCCTCCGGCGACAAGGGCCGGAAAGCATCGTCATCCTGAATTTGGGCCAGGCCCTTCAGCTGGAGAATGTCTGACCGCACCCCTGGATCCGACACTCGGTCGTCCAGAAAATTCAGCAGGTGGCCCCAGCTAGTGACCATGAAGCAATGTTGCGATCCCTCGACCATGCCGCTTCGAAGGGACTCGTGATGATTTCCAGGACCGACATCCACCCCACGCCCAACCAATCTCAGCTGATCCAAGCCTTCTCGCCAAAGTGATTCGATTCGGCTTTCCGGGCACACGATCATCAAGACTCCCGGCGCGGCCGCCTCAAGGTGCCGAATGTATCCGCTGACTTGCCCGGAAAGAAGTGTGGCCCAGAACTTCGACTCCACGATGAGCTGCACGGATCCGACGGATCCGTAGCCGACCATGTCCGGTATGGACCCATCGTCATACTTCACCTGCGTCTGAAATCGAACTATCGGACTCAGCGAGAGTCTTTCGGCTCCCAACAGCACGTTCAATGCGGCTCGACACTCAGTCGACTTAGTAAGCAGATATGCCAATGCTTCAGTTGAAGTGTCTTCATGGCGACCGGTCAGGGTCGGCACCAGGTACGCCAACAAGGTGTCATTATCGCTCACTCCTCGGCTCCTTCCTACAGCACACGTTTGCGCGCCGGCTCCGACGGATAGTCCTCCCGACGGCCGGTGTCGCCAACCTGGATCACGAAGTCTCGACGATCCCGGTAGAGGCGGGCTCGATTGATCACGTAGCCGTCGCCTTCTCGGTCGGGATCGACCTTGTCGTAGTGAGTCATTAGCCAGTACTTGTGGTCTCCGATGAACAGGTAGACCGTGTTCATGCGGAAGAACCGACAGTGGACGCCTTCCCCATTGCGGAAGCGCTCGCAGATGGCTCGCAGCAGATTGCGCTGGTCGTTCTTGCCGCTCATCACGTATTCGTGCGGCCAGGTCTCGCGATAGGTCACCGCCTCCCGCCAGGGAGCATTCGCAATCAGGTCAGTCAGTTCCGGCATCATCCCCTCCACGTCATCGCCGCGATTATCGCAGAGCCGAGACCGCATCCGACTCCGTCGTCGACCGAGTGTCACGCGTGGAACGTTCGGCCGCGCAGCGTCTCTTCTGACACGTATGTGCGGGTAAGATCGCTGTCAATCGAAGCCGCGCATCAACCTCAAGAGTTCGCCATGAACGCCGATTCACTCAACGCCAACCGCCAGACATCACCCGATTCGGCGAGAATGACCGGGAACCACACTCCAAAAGTCGAGACGGATCTGGATGGAACTGGACAAATCTGGACAAATCTGAACACCTGCGAGGCCAATTCTCAGCCCACAGCACGGATTCCGCACAGTGCGTCCGATTTTTCCTCGCGCCGCAGCCAGGTTCGGGCGGCGGCCTTATACTGCAGAGCATGAAGCAGTGTGTGCTTGGAGGAGCTGAACCGCGGGCTGTTGCCCGCGGAGTGCTCGTGGCCTGATCGGCGGCCGCCTCCCACATCGTGTTGGTGAGCAACAGCGGCCACGTCAACGCACCCGTTCAATCCCCGCTCTGACCACTGGAGTTTCCCGTTATGGCTGACCGAGTCCGAATCTTTGATACCACCCTGCGCGACGGCGAACAGGCCGCCGGCGTCTCCTTCTCCGCCGAGGAGAAGCTGCAGATCGCCAAGCTGCTCGAGCGCATGGGCGTCGACTGCATCGAGGCTGGCTTCGCCGCCGCCTCGCCGGCCGACTTCGATGCCGTCAATCGCATCGCCCGCGAGGTGCGCGGCACACAGATCGCCACGCTCTGCCGCGCCGTGCCCAACGACGTCGACCAGGGCTGGGAGGCAATTCGCGACGCCGAGAATCCCCGCATCCACGTCTTCCTCTCCTCATCCGACATCCACATCGCGCACCAGCTGCGCAAGGACCGCGAGTCGGTCTTGCAGCAGGCGCGGGAGATGGTCGCCCGCGCCAAGCAGTACACCAGCGACGTCGAGTTCTCGCCGATGGACGCAACCCGCTCGGATGTCGACTTCGTCCGCCGCATGCTGCGCGAGGTGATCGAGGCCGGCGCGACCACGATCAACATTCCCGACACCGTCGGCTACGCCATTCCCGACGAGTTTGCCCGCTTCATCACCGGCATCCTCGAGGATGTACCCGGCGCCGACAACGTCGTCGTCTCGGTGCACTGCCACAACGACCTCGGCTTGTCGACTGCCAACTCGCTGGCCGCCGTCGGCGCCGGCGCCCGACAGGTCGAATGCACGATCAATGGTCTCGGCGAGCGCGCCGGCAACACCTCGCTCGAAGAGACGGTGATGGCGATTCGCACCCGCGCCGACCACCTCGGCGTCGAGATCGGCGTCGACCCGCAGTACCTGGTCCCGGCCTCGCGCATGGTCCAGGACTTCGCCGGCATGCATGTGCAGCCGAACAAGGCGATCGTCGGGCTCAATGCGTTCCGCCACCAGTCCGGGATTCACCAGGACGGCGTGGTCAAGATGCGCGAGACCTACGAGATCATGGACCCCAAGGAAGTCGGCTGGGTCGAGGGCTCGCAGTTCGTACTCTCCAAGCTCTCCGGACGGGCGGGGTTCCGCTCGCGGCTGGAAGACCTGGGATATGACCTGGACGCCGACGAGTTGAAGGCCGCCTTCGATCGCTTCCAACAGCTCGCTGACCGCAAGACGGTGGTCGACGATCGCGACCTCGAGGCGATCGTGATGGACCGACTCGGTCAGCCGACTGAAGGCTGGCAGCTCGTCTCGATCGACATCTCCGCCGGCACGACAGCAACGCCGTCGGCGACGGTCACGCTGCGATCGCCGGACGACGAAGAGTGCTCCGGCGCCAAGACCGGTACCGGTCCGGTCGATGCGATCTACCAGACGATCCGCGAACTGACCGGCGTCGAAGACGAGCTGGAGGAGTACAGCGTGACGAGCATCACCGAGGGCCTCGACGCCCAGGGCGACGTCACGATTCGCATCCTCATCGATGGCGCGACGCATACCGGTCGCGCCACAGACCAGGACATCCTGGTCGCTTCGGCTCGGGCTTACATCAACGCGATCAACCGTCACGTCAGCGGGCAGACAGGCGCCACCGCCGCCGCGACGCAAGAGCGGACGCCGTAACAAGGGCGTTATAGCGGGAAGGGGGCCTTGCCGACGTTTCGGCCAGGCCCCCTTCAGCCTTCGGCAGCTTCCCCCTCAGGGGGAAGCGGGATCATTGGAAGAGGAGACTCCCATGGCCGGACGTACTGTTGCTCAGAAGATCTGGGACGAGCACCTGATCCGCAGCGCGGAGGGCCAGCCCGACCTGCTCTACATCGACCTGCACCTCGTGCACGAAGTGACCTCGCCGCAGGCATTCGAAGGGCTGCGTCTGACCGGCCGCAAGGTGCGTCGCCCCGATCTGACCCTCGCGACCCAGGACCACAACGTCCCGACCGACACGCGGATCGAGCCGTACGCCGACCCACTCTCGCAGCAGCAGGTCGAGTCGTTGCGCGCCAACTGCGAGGAGTTCGGCGTCCCGCTCTACGACACGCTCGACCCGCGTCAGGGGATCGTCCACATCATTGGCCCGGAGCAGGGCCTGACCCAGCCCGGCCTGACGATCGTCTGCGGCGACAGCCATACCTCGACCCACGGAGCGCTCGGCGCGTTGGCCTTCGGCATCGGCACCTCCGAGGTCGAGCACGTCCTTGCCACCCAGACCTTGCCACAGGCGCCGCTCAAGCAGATGTCGGTTGAAGTCACGGGCGAACTGCCCGAGGGCTGCTCGGCCAAGGATGTGATCCTCACAATCCTCAACACGATCGGCACTGGCGGCGGAGTGGGACACGTGATTGAGTACCGCGGCGACGTGATTCGCAATCTCTCCATGGACGGCCGGATGACGGTCTGCAACATGACGATCGAGGGCGGCGCCCGCGCCGGCCTGGTCGCACCGGACGAGACCACGATCAGTTACGTGCAGGGTCGGCCGCACGCGCCGACGGGCGACGCCTGGGATGAGGCTGTTGAGCGCTGGGGCGAACTCGTCACCGATGATGACGCCGTCTTCGACAAGGAAGTCGTGATCGACGGCGCAGATATTGCCCCATTCGTCACCTGGGGCACCAATCCGGCGCAGAGCGCGCCGGTCACGGGATCGATTCCCGACCCGGCCAGCCTCGCGACTGCATCGGCGCAGGAGTCGGCGGAACGAGCGCTGGCGTACCAGGGCCTGACCGCCGGCACGCCGATCTCGGACATCGCCATCGACCGCGTCTTCATCGGTTCTTGCACGAACGGCCGGATTGAAGATCTGCGCGTGGCCGCCGCCGCGATCAGTGGCGGACATGTCGCAGAAGGCGTCAATGCGATGGTCGTGCCGGGTTCGGGACTGGTGAAGGTCCAGGCCGAAGAAGAAGGTCTCGCGGATATCTTCCGAGACGCCGGTTTCGAATGGCGCGACGCGGGCTGCTCGATGTGTCTCGGCATGAACCCCGACATCCTCAGCCCCCAGGAACGCTGCGCCTCGACCAGCAATCGCAACTTCGAGGGTCGTCAGGGCCCCGGTGGCCGAACGCACCTGGTCAGCCCAGCCATGGCCGCCGCCGCCGCGGTCGCTGGCCACTTCGTGGACGTGCGAAGCCTGTAGCGGCGGACCCTAACGCCAGAGGGCGAGTTCTTCGTCTCGTTCCTCGGTGACGGTTCGCACGTCTGGGCCGAAGACCATCGTGTAGGGCCGATTGGCTCGGTACTGCGGCCAGCCCGGGAGAGCGTTGGTCGTCGGATTTCCGGTTCTGGCGAAGTTGATCCAGGCGTCCATCATGAAGCCGCTGAGCTGGTCGGTCTGCGGATCGTCGCCGACGAAGTCGCGCATCAAGTCGTTTGTTCCCCAGATCAGGGGCACATCGAGTGCGTGCGGCGACTCCAGTCTGCCCTCGAACATGGGCGATCGCTGTTCAACCAGATACGAGTATGTGCCTCCGTCGGAGCCATCCCGCGCATCGAGCAATCGACGGGTGGAGCCTCGGTACTGCCGATCAGTCATGACCGCGTTGTAGATCGCCAGCGGATCGGTCGTCTCGCCGCGCTGGATGCGCAGCGTTCGGTAGGTCTCGTAGCATTCTCCGGCGCGTGCGCTGCCTCCGACTAAGGGGGCCAACAGTTCCAGCGCACGCTCTTCGTTCAGGTCGTTCAGTCCCGACATCGCCGAGAGCAATGTGAACTCATTGCGCATCGTCCCGGCGAGCAGGTCGACATTTCCGCCGCGGCCCTCCCGCACGACGTCGATCGGAACGGCGTCGAGAAAGTCGTCCTCGATCACGGCATTGAACAAACCATGCAGACCGGCGGCGGGATTGATCGCCGGATCGGATACCGTCAGCGCGGCCTGGGCGTTCAGGATCTCTTCGACCGACAAAGAACGCAAATCGTCAGCCGACGGGCGGCGATCGAGACCCAGCTCTCGGTAGTAGAAGGGCAGCATCTCGGCGACCGACTCGCGCGTATGGAGACGGTCGGCCGCGCCGCTCTGGATGATCGCGTGATGGAAGAGACCGTCCGCCAGGGGCGAGGCGAGCAGAATTCCGACGGCGATCCCGCCCGCCGACTCGCCGAAGATCGTGACATTGGAGGAGTCTCCGCCGAACCCGCCGATTTCTTCCTGCACCCAGCGGAGCGCGGCGAGCATGTCGTGAAAGCCGAAGTTGCCCTCGGTTTCTTTCCCGTGGGCGAGCACCGGGTCGGGCAGGAAGCCGAGCGCGCCCAGGCGGTAGTTGATTGTGACAATCACCACATCACCGCGAAATGCGAGCGGCGCGCCATCGTAGGCCGGAGATGATCCGGAACCGCTGCTCAGTCCGCCGCCGTGGATCCAGACCATGACCGGTCGGCGTCCGTCATCGAGGCCCGGCGTCCAGACGTTGAGGTAGAGGCAGTCCTCCGAGGTCCGCTCCTGGCTGTGGCCCATGATGCCTGCGAACGGCCCGGCCGCCGGTCGAGGCGGCTGGATCGATATCGGGCCGAACTCTATGGCATCACGGGCGTCGTCCCACGGCTCGAGCGGCTGAGGCCGACGCCAGCGAAGCTCTCCGACCGGCGGCCGTGCGTACGGCACGCCGCGGAAGACGTGGATGCCGCCTTCGATCTGCCCGCGGAGCGCCCCCCGTTGCATCTCGACAGTCGTAGGACTTGAGGACATGACGGGCTCCTATTCGAGCAGATCCGTACTCCAGATCTCTCGCTCAACCTCTCGATCTTCCCGGACGGTCTTGACGTCTGGTCCGAGAACCATCGTGTAGCGCTGATCGGCGCGGTACTGAGGCCAGCCTGGGAGCGCGTTCGTGGTCGGATTGCCGCTCCGGGCAAAGCTGATCCAGGCGTCCATGGCAAAGCCTGAGAGCTGATCGGTCTGCGGTTCATCGCCAATGAAGGGTCGCATCTGATCGCCGGTGCCCCAGACGAACGGAATGTCGATCGCGTGCGGCGCGCGCAGCCGACCGTCCATCGCCGGCGACTGCTGGTTGAACATGTAGGCATACGTCTTGCCGGAACCGTCGAGCCCGCTGTGCGCGTCCAGCAGACGGTCGGAGGGGATGCGGAAGACGTAGTCGGTCATCACCGAGTCGTAGACGGTCAGCGGGTCCGAACCGTCGCCGCGAGAGGCACGCGCGTCTCGGTAGTGATCGTAGAGGCGGTTCGCGACGTCGGCGTCGCCGGCCGTCACCGCCAGCGCGCCTCGGGCGCTGGCTTCATCCATCTCGTTGACGCCCTGAAGCGCCGCCAGCAGCGTCCATTCGTCTTCGATCGTGCCGCAGAGCAGGTCGACGTCCTTGCTTCGTCCATTGCGGACCGCTTCAATGGGCAGGGTCTCGAGAAAGCCGCCCTCGACGACCGGCGAGAAGGCCATCAGGAAACGGCCGGTCAGCGCACTGGTCTCTGGGTCGGCCATCAACGCGTTTTGCGCGTCCAGCATGTCCTGTGCGGGGATGCTCCGGAGCGCGCCGGCGTCTTCGGGGCTCACTTCGAGCACCGCGCAGTAACGGCGGCAGACTTCTTCAGCGACGTCGGTCGGCAGCGAGTGATGTCCGGCGCCCGACTGCGGGATCGCCCGATGAAACAGTCCCTTCGCTTCGGCGGCGCCCATCAGCACGCCGACGCTCATGCCGCCGGCGGATTCGCCGAAGATCGTGACGTTGTTGGGGTCGCCGCCAAACTCGCTGATGTGGTCTCGCACCCATTGCAGCGCCGCGACCTGGTCGCGCATGCCATAGTTGCCGGTCTGCGGATCGTCGCCGTCGGTCAGGGCCTGGTTGTAGAGATATCCGAGCGCACCGAGCCGGTAGTTGATCGTCACGACGACCACGTCGCCGCGTCGGGCCAGATGCTGTCCGTCGTAGATCGGCGTCGCGCCCGAACCGCCGGAGAATCCGCCGCCGTGGATCCAGAACATGACCGGACGGTGGGCGTCGTCCAGACCGGGCGTCCAGATGTTGAGGCTGAGGCAATCCTCGTCGACCGGCATCTCCCAGGCGCCGAGCAGCTCAAGCCCCTGGATGAAAGTCTGCATCGAACCGGGGCCCGGCTCGTTCGCCTCGCGGACACCGTCCCAGGGCTCGGGCGGTCGAGGCGCGCGGAAACGCAGCTCGCCGACCGGTGGTGCGGCAAACGGGATGCCGCGGAAGACGTGCAGGTCGTCTTTGGTCTGTCCCTGCAGTTGGCCGTATCTCGTGTTGACGATGGGAGGCATGAGTTCGTCCTTTCAGGACGTTTCCTGATCGTTCGGTGATTGGCGATAGCCTGCGCTGGCAGACTGGCAGTCATGATAAGGCGGCTCGCGATGACAATCGGACAGATTGGGCTCGGTCTCGATTTCTCGTTGGGAATGTCGTTCGAGGATCAGCAGACGCTGGCGCGCGAGGCTGCGGAGCTGGGGTACGAGTCGCTCTGGACTCCGGAGGGCGCCGGGCTTGACTCGTTCCACCTCTGCGCTCTACGCAACCAGGCCAGCAGGCTGGCAACGGGAATCGGCGTCTGCCCGGTCGCCTACCGCTCGCCGGTCGCATTCGCGATGTCGGCCGGGACGGTGTCCGCCATGAGCGGCGGCAAGTTTTCGTTGGGGATCGGCTCAGGCGGTATCTACCGCGCCGACGCGCGCCGCCAACTGGGGTTGCCGCGTCGTTCGACGCTGGGCGTGATGCGCGAGTACACGGCTGCCGTGAAGGGGTTGCTGGCCGGCGAGTCCGTCTCCATCCAGGGCGAATCGGTGCAGTACGACGGCGTCCAACTCGGATTCCGTCCGCCGCCGACGCCGGTGCTGGTTGGCGCCCTGGGTCCGCAGATGATCCAGCTCGGCGCGGAAGCCGGCGACGGCGCCGTACTCAATTGGTGCGATCCGGAACGTGTCAGCTGGAGCCGCGACCGGCTCAACGAAGGCGCCGCCAGAGCTGGCAAGCGACCCGAGGATGTCCAACTGGTCGAGTACATCCGCATCTGCGTTGATGACGACATTGAGACCGCGCGGATGTCATACGCGAAGTCGATGCTCGGCTACGCGCTGGGCCAGGAAGTGCCGTCGGAGCGGCTGCGCAAGTTCGCCTATCGAGCCCACTTCGAGCGGATGGGATTCACCGAAGAACTGGCCTCGCTCGATGACATGCGCCGTAGCGGGGCTTCGGCCGACGAGGTCGCGGCAACGGCGTCGGAGGAGTTACTCACGAGAGTGGGCTACTACGGCAACGCCTCTGGCGCGAAGGCCGCGTTCGAGGCGCTGGCCGATGGGCTGGACACGGCGATCGTTCGGGTGGTGGCGGCGAAGCCGGGCCTGGACTCGGTTAGAGCGGTGATGCGCGCTTGCGCGCCGAATGGCTAGCAGGACGCCTCTTCGAGGGCATTCGACAGGATGTCCAATGCCCGATCGATCTGGTCCTCGGTGGTGCTCGCCGGCGGGACAAAGCGGAGCACCGACCCGTCCCGACGGACGCTGAAGATGAGACCGTCCTGCAGGCAACGCTCGGTGATTGCCTTGCCTTCGGTCGTCGCTGGTTCCCTGGTCTGGCGATCCCGAACGAGTTCGATTCCTTGAAGGAGACCGCGGCCTCGGATGTCGCCGATGATCTCGAACCGCTCCGCCAGCTCATGGAGCTTCGACTTCAGGTAGCCGCCCAGATACCGCGCGTGAGCCGCGAGATCCTGCTCTTCGAGCACATCGAGCGTTGCGGTACCGGCCGCGCAGGCGAGCGGGTCGTTTGAGTGTGAGTGCGTGACGATGAACTCGTCGGCCACGACTTGCTCCTCGATCTCGGTTGAGGTGGTTACTGAGGAGATGCAGATCCCACCGCCAAAATGCTTGGCCAGCGTGATGATGTCGGGGATAACCTGCTCTTGCTCAAAGGCGAACGTATCGCCGGTCTTGCCCAGACCGGTCTGCTCCTCGTCCAGAATCAGCAGCATGCCGCGTTCCTCGCAGCGTCGTTTGAGCTCTGGCAGCCAACCGAGCGGCGGTTCGATCACCCCGCCGGCCGAGAAGATTGGTTCAGTCAGCACAGCGGCCGGCCGAGAGGTGGTCTGCGCATCGATCAGCTCGAACGAGGCGTCGAGGCAGGCCAGTTCGCAGTTTTCGGGCTCCAGGCCAATTGGACAGCGGTAGCAATAGGGCGCGAGCATCGCCATCATGCCGGGCTGCGGAGGACCATAGCCTCGATGCCAGCCGGCGAATGTCAGCGACCGCGTGGTGTCCGACATGCCGTGAAACGAAGTATGCGGACTGATGATCTCGAAGCCGCCGGTGTACTTGCGTGCGATATTGATCGCGGCCTCGTTGGCGTCGGCCCCGGATTGCAGGAACATGCTCTTCTGCAGTGGATCCGGAAGCAGGTTGCCGAGCCGTTCAGCGAGCTCGATCTCTTTGTCGTTGTAGTAGCTGCTGTGCGCGTGAATGAGCCTGTCGCAGGCATCGGCAACCGCGTCGACGATGGCGGGGTGGTTGTGACCCAACCAGGCGCACATCTGTCCGGAGTTGAAATCGAGGTACGTCTTGCCCTTGATGTCCTCGACTGCCGATCCCGAGCCGCGCACGAAGATGGGTCCGGAACCGGACTTGTCCATCCGTCCACCGAACGAGAATTGACGAGCGGATTCGAGGAGTTCGGCTTCAGACTTCATGGCCCCGTCAGATTGGAGCGGGACTAGGCGCAAGCCTCGTCGTCGAGGTCCCAGCGGTTGTATTCGGGGTCAGGCTGGTCGGCGAGCGCGGCTCGTGCGTCGAGCCACATCTGCCGCCACATCGCTGCGTCATGAAGCACCGCGTCTGGATCACGCCGGCTGCGCGCGACGAATCCCGGGAAGGCTTCACGACCGGTCGGCTGGCCGGGCGGGTGGTAACGGAGATCGAAGCTCCAACGGATGCGGTCGCTGAGGTTGGGCAGCGCGGCATGGATCGTCTTGCGATGCAGGAACAGGCAACCGCCGGCCGGCAGCGGCACGGCGCGCGCGGTGTCTTCGCCTGGCAGGATCGTGGATGGAATGTTCAGTCCCTGCACGCCGCCGCAGTGGGTCAGCACCTCGCCTCGGTGCGAGCCCGGGATGACCTGTAGACAGCCGTTTTCGACGTCGGTGTCCATCAGCGGGAACCAGACCGTGAGCATGTCGGTGTCGTCGGCCGAGGCGTTGACCACGCCCGAGTCCTGGTGCCAGGGAGTGGCGCCGTAGATCACGTTGCCGTCGGCGTCGCGCGGGGCGATCGACTCTGGCACCTTGACCCGCACGTGCTGGACCGGATTGGAATAGATTTCGGGGCCGATAAAGCACTCGACGGTATCCAGCAAACTCGGATTGGTTAGCGCGTCGAAGACCGCCGGCCCCGCCCAGAATGGCGTGTCAGACGTGATGCCCTTCTGGGGCAGCGAAAAGTCGAAGTACTGCGCATGCACCTTCTGAGACTCGACATAGACCTTCGAAACTCGCTCGCCGAATGACAGGCCGGCATACGTGTCGGGGATCACACCCTGAGCGTGGAGGTCAGTGGCCAGCACATCGAGCACCTCGGCATACTCGTCCATCACAGGGTTGATCACCTCGACAGGGTCGAAGACCTCGTCGACGGCGAGAAATCCGAAAGTCTCAAAATGGTCGAGCTGTTCGGCGGTCAGGGTCGGCATGGGCGCTCTCGCGGCGTTCGCTGGTGTTCGGATGTGTTCGAAGCTTAACGGCTCCGAGCGGGGTGGCGGACTGATTGTCCGGCCCCGCTCGGAGAGGAACCTACCCCTGAGGACGGTCTAGACGCTCTTGAGCTTCTGGATCGCGGAGAGCGTGCCCTCTCCGCGAAGCTCGGCCGAGCCGACCGGCCAGTTGACGTTGGCGGCCGTCATCGCCGCCGCCGACACCTCAGTCAGGAACAGCCATGAGTAGTTGTCGTAGAACGTGATGTAGAGCTCCGCCAGCAACCGCGCTCGCTCGCCTGGGTCAAGAGCCTGGTTCTGAGCCTGGTACAGCTCTTCAATCTCGGTCTCCGGGTACACGCTGACGGCGTAGAAGCCGCTCTCGGTGACGCCGGAACCGATCACCGTCTCTGGCTCGGCAATGGTGTTGGTGAAGAACCAGAACATGCCCGGCAGTTCGAACGTGCGGACCGTGCGGAAGTACTCCGAACTGAGGTACTCCTTGATCGTCGTGCGAATGCCGACCGCTTCCAGGTACTCCTGAACCGGCAGTGCCATGATCGGCACGATCGGCTGGAAGTCGGTCACGATATGCAGATCGACATCGAGCCCGTCCGGATAGCCGGCCTCTTCGAGCAGCGCCTTGGCCCTCTCCGGGTCGTAGCCGTGATAGCGCGACTCCAGCTCTTCCCCGGGGTAGCCAATCGTGCCGCGGTAGGGACCGAAGGCCGGACCCTCAGTGCCGGTTAGCAAGCCGTCAATGATTTCCTGCCGGTTGATGGCGAGATTGGCGGCCTCGCGGACGCGAATGTCGAGGAACGGGTTGGGCACGCCATCGACCTCGGCCACGGAATCATGCGTGTTGAACATGATGTAGTGGGTCGGCTGACTGGACGGCTGGAAGAGCACCTTGTAGTTCGGGTCGTCGCGGAACGGCTCGACGACATCGGTCGGCAGGTTGTAGATGGCGTCGATCTCACCCGCTTCGATGCCGGCGATCTGAGCCAGCGGCTCGGGCCGAATCTGGACTTCGAAGTCCTTGTACCAGGGCAGTCGCGGGTTGGTGAGGCCGTCGCGGGGCTTGTGGTAATCCTCGTTACGGGTCCAGTTGGCTCCGACGTCCGGGTCGGAATCGATAAAGCGGAACGGTCCCGTGCCCATCGCGAAGACGGCGTCAACGTATGCGTCTCCGTGTTCCTCCACGAAATTCTTGGACACGTGGCGGACCGCACCTGACATGATCGAACCGGCCAGTGACGCGTTCGGCGCCGGCGTTTCGACGGCCATGGTCAGGTCGTCGATCACGCTGTAGCTGGCAAAGTTGTCGGTACCGAAGGCCTGGCGCGCCGACGCCCACTCGTTCGGGTGGTCGCTGGTTTCGCCGCCCTGATGGTACTCGGCAGCCGAGGAGACGCGCTCGAAGTTGAACGCCAGGTCGTGCGCCGTGTACGGCGAGCCGTCGTGGAACATGACGCCCGGCGTGACGTGGAAAATCACGTTGGTCGAATCGACGATTTCCGGCAGCTGCACCAGGTTGGGCTCCAGGGCCGCGGTCTCGGGATGATTCGACATTCCGGCGTCGAACGTGCAGGCGCCGTTGACGTAGTTGGTCTGCGAACCGGAGCGCTGCGGATCGAGTCCGGCGGTGTAGCGGCCGATGGCGACGCGCACATGGGCGTCCAGGTCGACCTCAGGCTCGGCGGCTTCGACGTCCTGCTCGGCTTCTTCACGCTCAATCGCCTCGACCGTGCCCTGCTCGGCCTGCTGTTCCTGCTGCTCTACCTGCTGGGCCTGCTGCTCAGCCTGCTGCTCGGCCTGTTCCTGCTGCATGGCCTGCTGCTGCTGTTGCTGCTGCTGGGGCTGTTCAGCTGCCGGTTGGGGCTGTTCCTGCTGCTGTTCCGGTTGCGCCTGGACGACGGCCTGCTGGTCGTCGTCATCGTCGTCGCCGCAGCCGACCAGCGCCAGACCCGTCGCGCCGACTCCGGCTCGGGCCGAGGCTCGCAACAGGGTCCGTCGCGACAGCCGCCGATGCGACATGCGCTTCCAATAGTTTCGTGTGGACATCCATCATCTCCTCGCTCGGCAGGCACGCCCCGCCGCGGATTGCTGCGTATGTTAGACAATTTCGCGCGCACGTATCAATCGGCGCGATGACGACGCTGTTACGTCAACTGGGACGGGACGGGATCGAGTGAGTGATCAATCGACGCCGAATCCTCGACGGGACATCTCGGCAGTCACCCGCTGGTGAATGGTTCTGGCGTCGGCGAGAACCTGCTCGGCATAGCTCTGACTCGGCTCCTTGATCGTCAGATAGCGCGGGTAGGCTGCCCACGTGCTCAGCTCTTTCGGGTCTTCGATGATCCCGTCGATGTCCCAGGCGATGGGCACTAGCGGCAGCAGTTGCTCCAGGTTGTGCGTAAACGGGTACGGGATCCTGTCCACCATCAAGGCGGACTTGATGGATTTCTCGACCGCCTGTTGCGCGTGGTAACAGGCGACCTGCAGTTCAGGAGGAGTGAGATTGAGTACTGCTTCAGCCGCTCGGATGTCTCCTCTGGCACGATGCATGAGCTGCGCGAACTGTTCTATCACCGGGTCTCCTCTGTCACGGACGTGCAACGTCCGTCCGTGCACGATGGCTTCGCGCTCGACAGTGCCGATCACCGTCGCCTGTCTCACGATGTCCGCCGCGGTACTGATGATGATGTCCCTGGACAGGCCAGTGCAATCGAGTTCGGCGTTGATCGCTCGACCCAGTTCCCGGCGGTCTTCCGCAACGTCCAGGACCACCAACAGATCGACATCGCTGTGCTCGTCATGATCGCCGCGGGCACGTGAACCGAAGAGGATAATCTGCCGCGGATTCCAGCCGTCGACGATGATTCGGACCATTTCCTCAATGGTCTCGTCCACCTTGAATCCAGGTTCCAGCTCAGTCGTCATGACGTTGATATTAGCCAGCGTGAGAGCGCTCAGCCGAGATTTCGCAGCCGAGGATCGAGCAGGTCGCGTAACCAATCGCCGACCAGATTGCCGCTCAGCGCCACCAACATCAGGGCCAGGCCGGGCATCCACATCACCCACCAGGCATGCGTCAGATAGTTCCGCGCTTCGGTGATCATCCGGCCCCAGGTGGCCTGCTCGACCGGCGCGCCGACGCCGAGGAAGCTGAGCGACGCTTCAGCCACGATCACGATCGGGATCTCGAGCGTCATGATCACCACGATCGTGTTGAACACGTTGGGCAGCAGCTGTTTGCGCATGATCCACCAGTTGCTGCCTCCGGCAGCCAGGGACGCGACGACGAACTCGCGCTCCTTGAGCGAGAGCACTTCCGCCCGGATTAATCGGGCATAGACGGTCCAGGTCCAGATCAACAGGATGATGATCACATTTCTCAGCGACGCTCCGAGCACCGAGCCCAACAACACGGCAAAGAGAATGGCGGGCAACGCCAATTGGACGTCGACGTAGCGCATCAACAGTTGGCCGACGATCCCACCCCGCCAGCCAGCAAACATGCCAACCGCTGTGCCAAACAACGCCGCTCCGGGCACCACAATGGCCACGACGATCAACGACACGCGAGCCCCGTGCACGATTCGCGTCCAGATATCACGTCCGACGTGATCGGTGCCGAGCGGAAACTCGCTCGTTCCGCCGGAGAACACCGGCGCTTCAAGACGCGAGAGCAGATGGGTCTGGCCCGGATCGCCTGGAGCGATGACATCGGCGAAGATGCCGAAGATCAGGAACGCGATCATGATCAACATCGGCGGTAACACCAGCAGATACCGTCGAGTGATGTAAGAGCGCACCTGGCTCCGTCTGGCCTCGACCTCGATGGCGGCTTCAGCGTGCGCGGCCATCAGAGCGCTGCCATTCGGATGCGTGGATCGATCACGCGATACGTCATATCAACGATCAGGTTGCCCAGTGTGATCGAGGCTGCGATCACGACCAATCCCGCTTGCACCGTCGGATAGTCGGACTGCAGGATCGATTCGATCATGAGTCGTCCGATGCCGGGCCAGGAGAAGACCACTTCGATGATCACTGAACCGGCGATCAGTCGACCGAGTTCGATGCCGAGGATGGTCATCACGGGGATCAACGCGTGGCGCAGACCGTGTCGGAGGATCACGGTGCGCTCATTCAGGCCCTTGGCTCGAGCCGTTCGAATGAAGTCCGTGTTCATCACATCGATCATTCCCGAGCGGGTCAGGCGCATGAAGCCGGCGGCAGAGAGCAGCCCGAGCGCGAACGCGGGTAGGACCAGGGACCGGAATCCTTCGGACCCTGCGGTGGGGAACCAGGACACCTTGGTGGCGAGAAAGAAAATCAGCATCAGGCCCAGCCAGAAGCTGGGTGTGGCCTGCCCGAAGACCGCGATCAGGCGCGCCAGCCAATCCATCGGCGAACCGCGCCGCAACGCGGCGAACACCCCCAGCGGTAAGCCCAGACCAAGCGCCACTACCAATCCGGCCGCGGTCAGTTTGACCGTACCCAGCACCTTGTCGGCCACGATGTCGATCGCCGGTCCGGTGCGGTGATAGGAGAATCCCAGATCGCCTTGAACAGCGTCGCCGAGGAACTTCCCGTATTGCACGATCATTGGATCGTTCAGGCCGAGTTTCTCCCTGATGCGCTCGTAGTCCTCATTGGTCGCGTCCCAGGGCATCAACGAGGTCTCCGGATTGCCGATCAAGCGCGAGACGACGAAGACGATGCTGACGACCACCCAGATCACGACGATCGTCTGGAGCACCCGAATCAGGAACAGGTTGGCAAACTGCATCGCGTACTCCACGGCGCACGGTCATGCGAGCGCCGTTGTAGGCGGCATTCTAGCCAGAAGCTGTCGCTGTTTGCAGCCCTACCAGCTGTCGATGTACGGTCTGCGGCCTTCGCGGATCGGTTCGGAGTTGGGCACGGCGTCGAGCAGGCGCAGGATCCACTGGCGCGTCTCGGCCGGATCAATCACGTCGTCCGACTCGAGCACGGTGGCGGCGTTGATTGCATTGCCGCGTTCATAGGCGTCGGCGACCATTTCCTCGTAGACACGCGAGCGCTCTTCGAGGTCCTCGATCTTCTCAAGCTGCGACCTGGCGCCGAGCTTGACCCCAGCCTCGAGATTCATCCCGCCGTACTCGGATGTCGGCCAGCCGACGTTGAACAGGCCGGCCTCGGTGCTGCCGGCCAACATTGCGAGCCCGCCGAGCCCGTAGCACTTGCGCAGCGTGATCGTCATCTTCGGCGTGGTCAGGTTGGCCAGCGAGACGAAGACGCGGTGACAGTGTCTGACGAGCGCCGTCTTCTCGACCTCTGGGCCGACCATCATGCCGGGAGTATCGACCAGCGTCAGCACGGGGATGTTCCAGCAGTCGCAGATCTGGGCGAAACGAGCCAGCTTGTCCGAGCCGTCGCTGTCGACCGCACCGCCGAGATGCATGTTGTTGTTGGCGATCACACCGACCGATCGGCCTTCAATCCGGATCAGCGCCGTCACGACGCCGATGCCGAATTCGGGTCGCAGCTCGAGCACGGAGTCATGGTCGGCCAACAGGTCAATCACCTTCCGCACGTCGTAGGTGCGCAACCGGTTTTCTGGGATCACATGTCGCAGTTGGCGTTGATCGGGCGCGCTCCACTCCGTCAGCCGGCCCTGGAAGTAGGAAAGATACTTCCTCACCGCGGCCATCGCTGCTTCTTCGTCCTTGACGAAAATGTCGACGACGCCGTTCGGCACCTGCTGAGACATCGGCCCCAGTTCCTCGGGCAGGAAGAGCCCAAGTCCGCCGCCTTCGATCACGGCGGGTCCGCCCATGGCGATGTTGGAGCCCTCGGTGGCGACGATGATGTCGCACATACCCAACATCGAGGCGTTCCCGGCGAAGCAGCGTCCGGCGGTGATCGAGACCATCGGCACGCGGCCCGAGAGTTCGGCCAGGCGCTCGAAGGTGCGCACGTTGCGGGCCGCCACGCGCGTGTAGGCCGCATCGGTGTCGCCCGAACGCCCGCCAGCGCCTTCGGCGATGAAGACGAGCGGCGTCAGCAGCCGGTGCGCGGTCTCGACCATGCGATCGGTTTTCTCATGGCCGCGCAATCCCTGAGTGCCGGCCCAGACGGTCTCGTCGTAGGAGATGATCGCGGTCGAGGCCGTGGAGTTGTCGAACAGATCGGCGTTGACCGTGCCGACCCCGCAGATCAAGCCGTCGGCGGGCGAGACGCGGCGCAACTCCTCCCACGATCGCACGCGCCGTTGTGCAGCCACGCCGAGCGGCATGTATTCGGTCCAGGTGCCGCCCTCGACGAGCTGAGCGATGTTCTCGCGAGCCGTGCGCTTGCCCTTGGCGTGCCGCCTGGCGACCGGCCCCTCGCGGTTGTGGTCGAGCAGGGCCTGGTGCAGGTCGATGTTGTGCTGCAGGTCGGGTCGGATGTAGTCGAGGTCAATCTCGCCGGCGCCGTCATCCAGAGCGGGACCGACATCGGCCGGCTCGATGAACACCAGGGGATGGCCTTCCCAGATGATGTCGCCGATCGAAACGGTGATTTCCTGAACGATGCCGCCAATATCGGCCTGGAGCACGTGCTCCATCTTCATCGCGTTCATGATGATCACGTCCTGGCCTGCGACGACGGAGTCGCCTTCGCCGACGAGGATCTCGATGATCGTGCCCTGGATCGGAGCGCGCAGCGGTTCCGTGCCCGGTGGACCGATGATCTCGGGCGCGGGGAAGCCGGCGCGATCTTCTTCAAGGCCGCGGTTGACATCGAGCGAGGCTGCGCCGGCGCCCTGACGGAAAAAGTCAAGTGCGGCGAGTGGATCGGTGACCTGGTTCTCCACCTGGGCTCCGGCCCAGGCCGACTGACCGCCGGAAGATGCGCCGTTGTCCGAGCTGACCGCCAACTCGCCGATTCGTTCGTCGATCCAGCGGGTGTGGACCTGGCCGGCGACGAACTCGGGATGACCGAGGATGTTGCGCAAGAAGCCGATGTTCGAGTCGGGCCCTTCGAGCTGAAACTCATCCAGCGCGCGTTGCGCCCGGCGCACGGCGTCCTTGAATTCGCTGCTGGGATGCCGGGTCACGACCTTGGCGATCAACGAATCGAAATTGGGATTGGCCGCATATCCGGCATATCCGTACGTGTCGACACGAACGCCGGGTCCCGCCGGCGGACGGAAGGTACGCAACGCGCCGGCGGCCGGACGGACATCTCCGTCGTCACGCATCCGCTCGAGATTGACTCGTGATTGAATCGCGAATCCGCGGAGCGGCGGTGGGGATTCCAGGCCGAGGTCAGCCAGCGTGGCGCCTTCGGCGATCCGCAGCTGGCACTCGACCAGGTCAAGCCCGGCCACCTCCTCGGTCACGGTGTGTTCAACCTGGAGACGGGCGTTGGCCTCGATGAAGGCAAAGTCATCACCCGTGTCAGCGTCAACCAGAAACTCGAATGTGCCGAGATTGGAATATCCGCCGGCCGAAGCCAACTCGACCGCCGCGCCGGCGATTCGCTCGCGAAGACTGTCGCTGAGCGTTGGCGAGGGTGCGATCTCGATCAGCTTCTGATAGCGACGCTGAATTGTGCATTCACGCTCTCCGACATGCGTGACGTGACCGTGCTGGTCACCGACGATCTGCACCTCGATGTGTCGCGCGCGTGGAATGAATCGCTCGACGAACAATGCGCCGTTGCCGAACGCCGCCTGAGCCTCGCGCGTACAGCGCTCGAACGCATCCTCAATCTCGGAGGCTTCATTGATCGCCCGCATCCCGCGTCCGCCGCCGCCACCGATTGCCTTGATCACCATCGGCCGGCCGTCGAGCTGTTCAAAGAACGCGCGCGCGCCATCGAGGTCGACCGCGTGGTCCGTACCTGTCAGGACGGGGACGCTGCGCGCCCCCGCCAGTGTGCGCGCGCGGGCCTTGTCCCCGAACAGCGCCAGCGCAGCCGGCGAGGGTCCAACGAAGGTGACGCCTGCCTCTTCGCAGGCGCGGGCGAAGTCGGCGTTCTCGGCGAGGAAGCCGTAGCCGGGGTGAATCGCGTCGCAGTCATGCTCCAATGCGCGTTCGACGATCTGCGTTATGTCGAGATACGCCGCCGGTCCGATTCCCTCCAGCTCAATAGCTGTCTCGGCGTGCTGGATGTGGTCGGATGTCCCGTCGTCGGAAGAGTGAATCGCCGCCGTGGAGATTCCCAGCTCGGTGGCGGTGCGCAGAATGCGGACGGCGATCTCCCCACGGTTGGCGACAAGAAGGCGTTGAATGGGCATGGTCGAACTCGATGGTCTGTGATCTGTGTGCTGCTCAGGTGGGACGGACGATGGATTCAGCCGGCTGCCACCGCATCGGAAATCAGGCTACCGAGCGCTTCGGTGCTGAGCGGCTCGTCGCTGTCCCCGGCGAGGTCGGCGGAGCGATGGCCTGCCGCCAACGTGCTGGTTACGGCCAACTCGATCGCCGTCGCTTCGGCTTCGAGCCCCAGCGAGTAGCGCAGCATCAGCGCCGCGCTCAGGATCATCGCCATCGGGTTGGCGATGCCCTGTCCGGCGATGTCCGGCGCGGTGCCGTGAATCGGCTCGTAGAGCCCCAGCGTCGAGCCGTCCTCCGAAGCGCCCAGGGAGGCGGAGGGCAGCATGCCCATTGAACCGGCGAGCATAGATGCTTCATCCGTGAGGATGTCGCCAAACATGTTCTCGGTCACGATCACGTCGAAGTAGGCCGGATGGCGAATCAGGTCCATCGCGCAGGCGTCGACGAGCCGGTGTTCAAGGGTCACGTCCGGATAGTCCTTTGCCACCTCGTCGGCAATCTCGCGCCACATGCGGGATGTGTCGAGAATGTTGGCCTTGTCGACGGACGTCAGTAGCCCACGGCGGCCTCGGGCGGTCTCAAACCCGAGACGAACGATCCGCTCGACTTCCTCCTCGGAGTAGGCGAGGGTGTCGACGGCCTTGCGCTGGCCATCTTCTTCCCAGCGGCGCTGCGGCTCGCCGAAGTAAATGCCGCCGGTCAGTTCGCGCAGCACGACCATATCGACGGCTTCTACGGTTTCCCGCTTCAGCGGGGTGGCGTCGGCGAGGATCGGCAGCATCTTGACCGGGCGGATGTTGGCGAACAGCCCGAGTCCCTTGCGCAGGCCAAGGATTGCCTGTTCGGGCCGGACCAAGGCCTTCGGATCGTCCCACTTCGGCCCGCCGACGGCGCCGAAGAGTACGGCGTCCTGGGCCTGGCACATCGCCAGCGTTTCGTCGCGCAGAGCGACTCCGTACGCATCGATCGACGCGCCTCCGACCAGGTCTTCGTTGTACTCAAAGGAGTGATCGAAGCGGCCGCCCACGGCGTCGAGCACACGGACTGCCTGCCCGATGACTTCGCCGCCGATGCCGTCGCCGGGCAAGAGTGCAATCCTGAAATGGGCCATACGTGTTGGTTCCTAGTCGTCGGTTGGGCGCTCACCCGGAGCGCGTTCGGGGGAGACTCAACAGCCCGGCGCTCCGTAGTCGCCGCAGCAGGTCTGTCGCTCCGTCAGCCTATTCCACCAAATGGCAAGTACACCGGTGACCAGGCCCAGGCCTTCACGACCGTCGGCGCGAAGATTGCCAATCGCGTCCCGGAACGAGGGTGTCGGGGGCTTACACATCAGATCCCTCTCAGTCGCTGCTACTCAACCGCGGAAGTCTGAGATCTCTGAGCCTTCATCGCAGCCTATCTTCAGCGCTCACGGCAGTAGCGCCGACCACTGAGTTAGTGATGGTCATGTCCGTGGCCATGATCGTGGCTGTGGTGATGGTCATGGTCTTCAGACTCCATGCGCTCGGCCCGAGCGCGCTCTCCGGACACTCAACAGCCCGGGTCACCGTAGTTGCCGCAGCAGTTGTCGACGTTCCGCAACTTGATCAGGTTGTTCTTGATCAAGCCGTAGATCGCATGACGCCTGCCGATCGACCGGCGCAGGTTGGTGATAGTGTCACCGATGGTCGGCCGTGGATGTTCAGGCATGCGGCGCTACTGTCCAGTGGGTCTGGTTCTTGATTGGAAACAGGATAGGGAGGATGGGGCGAAGTCAGCGCCAGACTTTCCTCAGGACGACTATCAGTTTCTCAGCGACGCCTTCGTCGCCGAGCGAATCAAGACGTTCTGGGGCTCAGCTTCGGAAATGCCTGGACCACGGGCTGAACTAGACCGTTACCGGCTTGGTCGCGGGACGGTTGGATTCGTAATCCGAGATCAGGTCGTCGTGCTCAAGAGTCAGCGAGATGTCGTCGAGGCCGTTGAGCAGGCAGTGCTTGACGAACGGAGCGATATCGAATGATCGCACCCAGCCGCCCGGCGCGCTGACGGTCTGCTCCTCGAGACTGACCGTGATCGGTGTGTTCGACTCCGACTCGACCATGCGCATCAGTTCTTCAACGTCGGGCTGTGGCAGCTGGATCGTGAGCAGGCCCATCTTGGCCGAGTTGTTGCGGAAAATGTCGGCGAAACCTGGCGCGATGACCGCCCTGACGCCCATGCCCTGGATCGCCCAGACCGCGTGCTCGCGCGACGAGCCGCAGCCAAAGTTTGGTCCGGCAAGCAGCACGCTGGCGCCCTGGTATAGAGGTTGGTTCGTGACGAAGTCCGGATCCTTGGCCCAGGCCTCGAAGGCGAACGGTCCGTAGCCTGTGCGCTCGATCCGCTTGAGGTACTTCGCCGGAATGATCTGGTCGGTGTCGACATCGGCGCGGTCAAGCGGCAACCCGGTGCCGCTAAAGGTCGTGACGGGATCCATTGTGTGCTCCTATCAGTGGGGGAAGCCCCCCTCTGCCTTCGGCATCCCCGCATCGAGTGCGGGGCAGGCTCTCCCCGCTGCGCGGGGGGAGAAACAGGTTAAGCGAAGAAGTCTTTGAGCCCGGCTTCGGTTTCGTCGGGGAGTTCTTCGGGGAGGAAGTGACCGCAGGGGAGGCCGACTCCGGTGACATTGGTGGCCCAGCGGTGCCAGGTGGCCATGAAACGGCCACGGCGACTGGGTTGGCGACCGGCGCCCCAGATGACGAAGAGGGGACAGGTGATCTTCTTGCCCTCTGAGCGATCGGCGCGGTCGAGGCTGAGATCGAAGCGCGCGCCGGAACGGTAGTCCTCACACCAGCTGCGGACCGTCTCCTGGTCGTTGGCTGCGGCGAGGTATTCGGCCATTGCGTCCTCGGTAAAGACGGTCTGGCCATCTTTGCCGGCCCAGGAACCCAGCATCCGCTTGAGAAAGAAGTCGGGCGCGCCGTTGATCAGCGTCTCGGGCAACGGGGCGGGTTGGGCGAGGAAGTACCAATGGAATCCGCCCAGACCGCCGGCGATGCCCATCTGCTCGAACTGTTCGGCCGTGGGGATGATGTCGAGCAGCGAGAGCCGCTCGACTCGGTCGGGATGATCCAGCGCGAGCCGATAGGACACACGGCCACCGCGGTCGTGTCCGGCGAGCGCGAAGCTGTTGAAGCCGAGGTCGGCCATCAGGTCGACCATGTAGCCGGCCATGGCCCGCTTCGAATAGGCCTCGCCGCCGCCGTCTCCGGGCGGCGAATCGCTGGCGCCGTAGCCCAACAAATCGGCGACCACGACGGTGTGTTGCTCGGCCAGTCCGGGCGCAATTTTGTGCCACATCGCGCCGGTCTGCGGATAGCCATGGAGCAGCAACAGCGGCGAGCCGGAACCGCCGACGCGGGCGAAGATTGGGCCCGTCTTGTGCTCGCGGAAGCCAGGGAAGAGAGTCTCGGTGTTGGGCATCGGCGGGCCCCCTCCGTCACTTCGTGACACCTCCCCCAGAGGGGGAGGTCGTGAGTTGTCTCATGACACCTCCCTCAGAGGGGGAGGTCTTGAGTTGTTTCATGACATCTCCCCCAGAGGGGGGAGTCTTGAGTTGTTTCATGACATCTCCGCCAGAGAGGGAGGTCTTAAGTTGTTTCGTGACGCGTCCCCCAGAAGGAGCGGTCTCGATTCGATAGCCGCTACAACGCGACGGTGCCGCTGATGGCCGGCTGCATGGGGTCGCAGATGTAGCGAATCTTCGGCAAGGTGATATTGGCCGTGGTGTAGCTGGCGACGATCGGGTAGACGGGACGCAGATCGGGCGCGTCCCAGAAGTTGCTGTCGAAGGCGTCGATCTGCGCGCTGCCGCGGTCGGCGCGGCTGACCTCGAATTCCGGGTCAACCTGGACGAGCCAGGGCCTGGTTTCGCCTTCGCGTTCGACCGTGGCGACGTGCATGCCGGCCGTGTAGAGCAGGTCGCCATTGCCGATCGGTACCGGATCGACGAGCTGCGCCGAGAGCACGGTCACGTTGCCATCGTTGACTTCGATCGACTGGCGGTCGTAGCGCTCGCGCAGGACCGGTTCGCCGATCGTGATCGGGAAACCCCAGCGCTCTTCCAGAGCTGTGGCCGCTTCGCCTTCGGTGCAGACGGCGCGGGTCGGCAGACCGCGCGGTCGGACCGCCGCGCGGCAACCGACCCGAACGATCGCCACCGTGAAGGCGCCCAGCGGGCCGTCGTCGGCCCGCAGACCGATCACATGCATCGTGGGCGGAATCGTCGGATGCAGGGCCGGCGGCAACAACTCGGCCATGACCGAATCGTCAATCTCGTAGATCACCTGGAGCACCTTGACGTCGGGCAAGGTCAGCGCTTCGGTGTCGAGGCTCGACATCGTCGGCGCGTATCGGGTCAGCAGAGCAGGGTCGGCATTGCCATTGATTGGCATCTGCGGCCTTTCGTTGTCGGAATCGGCAGCCGAGACCAGTCGCGAACGCGGTCAGTCGCCGGCGGCGACGGTCGCGGCGAGTTCGCGCGGTTCGGAGGTTGTGGCCGGCTTATCGTCGGCGAAGTGCGGCATCACCTCTTCACCGAACAGGCGCAGGCTGTCGAGCACTTCCTCCTGCGGGATCGTCTCCAGGGCGTTGAGCAGGAAGTTGATCTGATCGACGCCGCAGGATTCCCACTTCTTGATTTCTTCGACCAACCGGTCGGGATTGCCGATGCAGACGCCTTCGGGGGCGGAGACGCCCTCGCCCGGGTTCTGCGCCGCCTGTTGACGGGTCGCGGCGAGCAGGCCGGGGTTCGGGTAGCTGCGGGTCGGGTGTACTTCGCGGACGGGCAGGAGCTGCGCCGCGAGGTAGCCGAAGGAACCGGTCAGGCGGCTGCCGGTCTTGATCCCGGTCTCGTTGTCGGGGTGGCAGTAGAGGAAGTTGACCGTGGCGACGCGCTCGTTGACGAACAGGCCGGCGGGCTCGCAGTCGCGGATGCGGCTGCGGTAGCGATTGACCTTCTCCTCCTGTTCGGCGAAGCCGCCGAAGGTGAGGCCGAGCGAACCCATGCCGCGTTCGGCGGCGTCGATCTCGGTGCCGGGCGAGGAGACGGCGACCCACATCGGCGGGTGCGGCTTCTGGTACGGCTTGGGCAGCACGGCGCGGGTCGGCATGCGGAAGGCGCGGCCCTCGTAGCCGTAGCGCTCGTTGGTCCACATCTGCGGGATCGTGCGCGTGTACTCGTCCCAGGTTTCCTTGGTCTCGTCCGGATTGGCGTCCATGCCGCCCAGCTCGGTCCAGGTGGCCGAGCGGCCGGTGCCGAACTCAAGCCGTCCGTCTGAGAGGATGTCGAGCACGGCGGCGCGTTCGGCGGCGCGGATCGGGTGGTTGAACTGCGGCACGCAGACGACGATCCCGTGACCGACGCGGATCTGCTTGGTCTGCATCGCACAGGCGGTCAGGAACAGCTCGGGCGCGGAACAGTGCGAGTACTCCTCGAGGAAGTGATGCTCGACCGCCCAGACCGAGTGGAAGCCGACTTCGTCGGCCACCCGGACCTGCTCCAGGCAGCGGTGGTAGACCTCGTGCTCAATGTCGTTCTCCCAGGGTCGGGGTACGGAGATTTCGTAGAAGATGCCGAATTTCATGGCGTTCGTCCTCACTGGCGCTGGCTCAAGAGCGATGGTAGCGGACGGCGTCGATGAGCCGGATGTTTCCTCTGCGACCGCGAAATCGGCATGGAAGCGGGGAAATTCTGGCTAGATCCGAAGGAAATGGCGGTGTTGCCACGGAATTCGTGGTAATTGTGTCCGAATCTGTCCAGATTTGTCCAGATTTCGCTAGATGGGGCTCGATTTGGTGCGTGTCGATCCGGGTATGAGCGGGTGATTCTGGGGATGTCCGAATGATGCGCGCGGTCATTGTTGGTTCCTTCGAACGTGCGGTTCGCTATCGAGCGCAGCCGATCGTATACGAACGCACATTCTGTGTTGCATGCGTCGAGCGTCAGAGTGTCAGGGGAGACAGACCGGGTTGAGCGTTATTCTTGCCCAATGGTTCTTGAGGATCTGCACGAACTGGTTGAAACGCTACAGCGCCGGATAGCGGAGCATCGGCCTGCATTGCAACAGAGCGAGGCGCTGACTCGCTCGGCGCTGATTGACCCATTGCTGCGGGGTCTCGGGTGGGATACAGGGGATCCCAACCAAGTCGTCCCTGAGTACCGTTCGGCCGCCGGTTCTGCTGACTACGCCCTGTTTGGCACGTCGAACAAGCCGCAGATCATCATTGAAGCGAAAAGGCTCGGCGCCCAGTTGGACTTCAAGGTTCGTCAGCAGGTCACGGGCTATTGCCAGGAAGAGGGCATTCCCTACGCGGCCATCACCGATGGCCGATATTGGGAACTGTACGACGTGTTCAAGCCGGCCGCGATGAAGGACTCAATTGTCACCATGCTCGACCTTGGGGATGCACCTCCGGAGACTTCCCTCAAGGCACTTGCTCTGTGGCGGCCAAACGTGGGCGAAGGGAACACCAGTATCGGTGCGACTCCATTACTTGAGACACCACAAGTTCCGCCTCCCATCTCGCAGCCGGCCAATGTGGCTGATCAGCCCTTTGGCGATGGATGGCTACCCATCGCTGACTATGCTCCACCTATCCGAAGCAATATCAAGCCGAGTGCAGTTCGCTTTCCTGGGGGCAGCGCAGTTGCAGTCAAACACTGGTCAGAAGTCGTACGTGCAATCGTCGCGCGCTTGCAAGATCAGGGTCGCTTGACGGAGAACCACCTACCGATTGTCTCAACCCAGCCAACTCGCTACGTGCTTTCGTCCGAACCTAGGCATCCCAGCGGCAAGCCGATCCGAAAGCACGTCAGAATTGGCGCCATGTACTTCGACCGGGAGTGGAATGGAGATCAGCACGTCCTGAATGCAAGACTCATCATTCGTACCGCCGGCTTGGATCCGGCGGATTTCGCGGTGAGGTTGCAGTAGGCACTGTCTGAGCTATGGCTCAGCAGAGGGGGCGTGGTTATAACCGGCACGAGGGGGTGAAAAAGGGGGGGGGGGGGGTGTTGGGGGGGGTTTTAGGGGGGGTGGGGTGGGAGTGAGGGCGGGGGTT
>JAPPFB010000012.1:228754-294974 GCA_028875225.1 Chloroflexota bacterium
GCTTGGACCCGGCGGATTGCGCGGTGCGGTGGCTGTCGCCCCTGGCTCCGCTAGGGCTCAGCTGTGGGGGCGGGATCCCCGCGCCACGCGCGGTAATCACGGGGTTGGGGTGGCGTTGGAGGCTTGGTGATGACGGGGTTGGGTTGGCAGTGCAGGCTTGGTGACGACGGGATTGGGGTGGAGTGTCGGACTCAAGGATCGATGGGGTCGGGGACAGGGCAGCAGGCTCAGGGATTGACGGGGTGAGGCGGCGTGCCGGGATCGGGGGTGACGGGGCCGGGCGCGGGCTCGAAAGGGAAGAGATTAGTGGGCGCCCCCCTCTGCCTTCGGCATCTCCCCCCGCTGCGCGGGGGGAGATGGGATGTCCTAGCGGGTCCCCGCGTGAAGCGGGGACTGGGGTGCAGCTAGGTCCGTTGGCCGAACTCTCGGCTGGTGTCGACGACGGCGATGGCGGCGATTCCTTCTTCGGAGGACATGACCTTGACTCCCTTGGAGGAGCGGCCGACCTGGCGGATTTGTTGGATCTCAGTGCGCAGGATTTTTCCACCGGCGGAGATGACGACGAGCTCTTCATCGCCGCGGACGACGGCCATGCCGACGACGGGACCGGTTTCGTCGGAGACCTTGTGTCCGATCATGCCTTTGCCGCCGCGGCCTTTGATCGGGTATTCGGACTCGGGCGTGCGCTTGCCGAAGCCGATGGCCGTCACAGTCAACACCTCAGTGTCGGGATCGACCGTCTGTAGACCAATCAATGCGCCGGCGGCGGGAATGTTGATGCCTCGGACTCCACCGCTGATTCGCGACGCCTCGCGCAGGGAGTCGATGGCGAATCGTACGGTACGCCCGTCGGCGCCGGTGACGATCACGTCTTCGCCGGCTTTGGCGAAGGTCGCCTCGACCAACTCATCGTCGTCGCGCAGGTTGAACGCGAGCAGCCCGCTGCGACGGACGTTCATGAATCGCTTGAGCTCGGTCTTTTTCACGTAGCCCTGGCGCGTACCGAGGATGATGTAGTCGTCCTCGAATGACTGAACCGGGATGATCGTGGTGACGTGTTCGTCGAGCTGGAGTTCGACGACGTTACGGACGGGGAGGCCTCGCCACTCGCGGGAACGAGCTTCGACTTCGTGGGCCTGGAGTCCGTAGACGCGACCGCGCGAGGTGAACATGAGCAGGTGGTCGTGCGTGTCGCAGGCGATCAGGCGGTGGGGCGCCTCGACCGAAGTGGTGCCATTCTTGCGCTCGATGCCCTTGACGCCCTTGCCGCCGCGGCGTTGCGAACGGAAGGCGTCGACCGGCTGGCGCTTGATGTAGCCGTGACGCGTCAGCGTGACGACCGAGGACTGGTGCGGGACGAGGTCAGCTGGACTGAAGTTGTCGACCGAGCGCTCGATCACGCGCGTCTTGCGATCTTCGCCGTAGGTCTCGACCAGTTCGTCCATGTCCTCGGCGATCAGCCCGTCGATCTTCTTCTCATCGGCGAGCAGACCCTCGAGGTATTCGATCGTCTCGGTCAGCTCCTGGTATTCCTCTTCGAGCCTGGTCCGCTCGAGCTGGGCGAGGCGGCGGAGCTGCATCTCGAGCACGGCCTGGGCCTGGCGCTGGGACAGATCGAACGGATCCTCCTGGAGTCGATCGCGAGCGGCTTCGGCCGATTCGGCGGCTCGGATCGCGGCGATGATCGCGTCGATGTTGTCGATCGCCTTGAGCAGTCCTTCGACGATGTGATGCCGGTCGCGGGCCTTCTCCAGGTCGAACTCCGTCCGCCGCGTGATGATGTTGCGCCGGTGGCGAATGAACTCCTGTAGGAGCCTGTAGAGCGATATCGTCTGCGGACGATTGTCGATCAGAGCAACGAAGTTGCCGTTGTATGGCGTCTGCAGGGCTGTCGACTTGTAGAGCTGCGCCAGGATTGTCTGGTAGTGGCCGTCGCGAGTGAGCTCCACGACAAGACGCATGCCGTGACGGTCGGACTCGTCGCGCAGGTCGCGGATGCCCTCGATCTTCTTGTCGCGAACCTGCGCAGCGATCTGTTCGATGATCCGCACCTTGTTCGTCTGATATGGGATTTCGGTGAAGACGATCTGCATCCGGTTGCCAGTCGGCGTCTCTTCGAGGTGCTCCTTGGCGCGCATGGTGAAGCTGCCACGGCCGGAGTTATAGAGGTTCTTCAGGTGCTCATGATTCTCACCGGCGAAGATGCTGCCGGCGGTGGGGAAGTCGGGCCCCTTGATGTGCTGCATGATGTCGCCAAGCGTGGCGTCCTCGTTGGAAAGGATGGTCTTGACGGCGCCAGCGAGCTCCGTCAGGTTGTGCGGTGGAATGTCGCAGGCCATCGCCACGGCGATGCCGGTGGCGCCGTTGAGCAGCAGGTTGGGCGCGCGGCCGGGGAGCACGGTCGGTTCGTTGAGCGATTCATCGAAGTTGGGCGCGAAGTCGACCGTGTTCTTGTCGAGGTCGGCCAGCAGTTCCTCGGCGATGCGCGATAGCCGGGCTTCCGTATAACGCATCGCGGCGGGCGGATCGTTGTCAATTGATCCAAAGTTTCCCTGGCCGTCAACCAACATATGACGCAAGGAGAAGTCTTGCGCCATACGCACCATTGCGTCATATACGGGTTGGTCCGAATGTGGATGATACTTACCGAGTACTTCGCCAACAATACGAGCAGACTTACGATGCGGTTGGTTGGCCCGCATGCCGAGATCGTCCATTGCGTAGAGAATGCGGCGCTGGACCGGTTTCAGCCCGTCGCGTACATCCGGTAGGGCGCGCGAGACGATGACGCTCATCGCGTAATCGAGGTATGAGGAACTCATCTCCTCGACGAGGGTACGGACGGGCTGATCGGGTGCGGTCTGTTCAGTAACCAAGCGCGGGCTCCAGCAGTGATGCTCTGCTCATTATGCTAACAGATTTCGCTCATAATTTCTTCTGAAATCATCAATTCACCGGCCTCACGCGGGACCTCGATCCAGTCGCTGGGGAGAACGCTCGGCAGAGCCTGCGCATGCTCGACATCGGGCTGGGCTGGGGGACGATAGACATCCAGCCAGACCGGGGAGTCGTCGCGAGCGAGGACGGAGTCGAACCACCAGGCGAAGATCGCCCGCGGCCGACGCAGCTGATCGGGGATGTCGGCAGCGGCTGCGAGCGAGGCGCCGCCGACCAGCGCGTAGCGCGATCCCTCGGTGGCCGAAATGACGCTGAGTTGTTCGAACGTGAGCCACTGCAGCCAGGTGAGGCAGACCGCCCCGGGCCGCGAGGCCAGCGTGACCGGGATGTACACCTTGCGCGAGCGGACGGGGCAGTAGGCCACGTCGAAGTCGCGCAAGATCGCGGGCACGGTCGGTATTCCCTGGAGATCTGCGTGCGTCCCGGCCAGTTTGTCGGACAATTGCCTGGGATAGGCGTTGCTGCCGACTGCCAGGACCGGGATCCTCGACGACGTATCAACGTGTCGGCGGAGCGGCCACGCCTTGCCGGCGCGATACAGGTACGGGCCTCGGTTGGTTCGATTGCGCGGGTCGGGATAGAGCGAGGGCAGCTCGGCCAGGCTCGGCCAGGTCGCGACGTGCGATGGTTTGGGCATGGCAAGACTCTACCTCGCGACTGCCCCTAGTCCGAAGCGCCGGTAGCCTCAGTCGGAGAGGCTGAGAGGGGACGTTTGACGATGATGCGATACCGCAAGCTGGGACGGACGGGTCTGGTCGTGTCCGAGATCGGTCTGGGCGGCGGCGGGATCGGACACGTCTGGGGCGAAACGACGGACGAGGAGATCGCAGAGACTATCGCCTTCGCGATGGCGGAAGGGATCAACTTCTACGACGTCGCCCCGAGCTACGGCAATGGAGCGGCGGAACGCAACCTGGGACGGGCGTTGCTAGAAGCTCCGGACGGCCGCGGGCAGGACATGCTGGTGGCGACGAAAGTCTCACTGAGCGAAGACGATCTGGCCGATATCCCCGGCGCCGTGGAGCGCGGGATTCACGAGTCGCTGGAGCGCCTGCGCCGTGAGCGAGTCGACCTGTTCCAGCTGCACAACACCATCACGCCGAATCGAGGCGATTACCGACGTTCAGTTTCGGTCGATGACGCAATGCTCGCCGTCGAAACGCTGCAACGACTCAAGCAGGACGACTTGACCAGATTCGTGGGTATCACCGGAATGGGCGACGGCGGCTCTGTCCGAACGGTATTGCGCGAGGGCTCGCTGGACACCGTGCAGTGCTACTACAACCTGCTCAACGACTCGAACGCCAGGGCACTGCCGGAGGGATCGTCACTCCACGACCACGGGCAGTTGCTGCCGCTGGCCGAGGAGCTGGGCATCGGTGTGATTGGCATTCGCAACCTTGCGGCCGGAGCGCTGAGCGACTCGATCGATCGCGCGGTGCCGTCGGACTCGCTCGTCGCCGCCGACTTCCAGCGCGCGCGTTTGCTGCGCTTCCTCGAGCGGGACGGTGTGCCGCTGTCGCGCTGGTCGGCCAGATTCGCACTCCAGCAGCCGGCGATTTCGTCCGTGGTGCCGGGAGTCAAGAATCGGGCGGAACTCGAAGATCAGATTGCCGCCATCGATTTGCCCGATATGTCGGACGCCGACGCGGACGCGCTGGAGACCCTGAGAGCCGACGATTTCGGGGTGCGCCAGGCCGACGATCGTGTGCTATAGATTTCAATTGACCGCAATCTGTTTGCAACCAAATGGAGGCCGACTTTTGGGCGGTCGGTTGTAGTCTGTTGCGCAAGCAATCATCAGCGAGAGTGGCCGCGTGAGCGAGATCGAGATCCCGGACATCGTCATCCGTCGTCTGCCGCTCTACGCGCGCGAGCTCGGATTGCTCGCCGGTGAAGGCCGCGACTTCATCTCCTCACAGGAGCTGGGCCATCGGTTGGGCGTGACGCCGGCGCAGATTCGCAAGGACCTCTCCTACTTCGGACGCTTCGGCAAACGCGGACGCGGCTATGAGGTGCTGGGCCTGCGTGAACGGCTGCGCAGCATCCTGGGTCTCAACGGACGGGTCAAGGAAATGGTGCTGGTCGGGGTGGGGCAGCTGGGCCGCGCCGTGCTGGGCTATGGCGGATTTCGCCTCGGCGGTTTTGAGGTCGTGCGGGTCTTCGACTCTGATCCGAATCAGATCGGCCGCAAGGTCGACAATCACCAGGTCGATGACGTCGCCACGCTGCCGGAATATCTGCAGAAGACTCGTGTGTCGATGGGTATCGTGGCGGTCCCGGCCGAGGCCGCTCCTTCGGTGATCGACACCCTGGTGGACGGCGGCGTGCGGGCGATTCTCAGCTACGCACCGGTGACGATGAGCGTGCCCCATGGCGTACGTCTGCGGCAGATCGATCCCGTCATGGAACTCGAGAGCATGGCCTACTACCTTGAAGAGCCGTTCGACGGCTACATCGAAGATCACCAGGCCGACGTCACGACCAACTGAGCGAGCCGGTTTCAGTCCGGCTCAGCGCGCCTCGGCCGCTCCCAGCACACTTTCCTGAGCCAGCAGATTCGGCCCGACGATGTCGAGGTTGTCCAGCGCCTCCGCCGCGCCCAGGGCCACCGCGTCTTCCGCGTTGTCGGCAATCGTGACGGGGATGCCGACTTCGTCGGCGAGGTAGGCGTCGATGCCCTGGAGTCGCGCCGCGGCGCCGGTGAGCAGCATGCCGCGGTCGATGATGTCGGCGGTCAGCTCGGGCGGCGTGCGTTCCAGCGTGCTGCGGGTGACCTCGACGAAGGTCTGCAGCACCTGCTGCACCGAGGGCACCAGTTCGTTTGAGGTGATGGTGACGCTGCGCGGCATCCCGCTGGACTGGTCGCGGCCTCGCACCTCGGCGCGGACCGGATCTTCCACCGGAATCGCCGTGGCGGCAGCGAATTTCAGCTCCTCGGCCGTCGGTTCACCGATCAGCAGGCTGTGACGTCGCTTGACGTGGTCGGCGATCACCTCAGTGACCACTTCTCCGCCGACGCGGGCCGATTCCCAGACGACCACTCCGTACATCGAGAGCACGGCCGCCTCGGAGCGTCCCGCGCCCAGGTTGCCGATCAGAGCGCCGCGGGCGTCGCCCATTGGCACGCCGGCCCCGATCGCGGCGGCGAGCGGGTTCGCGATCAGGTGCGCCGGGCGTCGGGCGCCCGCTTGCTCGGCTGCATCGCGGACCGCTCGTTGTTCGACATTGGTCACGCCTGCGGGTGTTGCAATCATCACCTCAGGACGAACCAGGTTGAACCGTCCGACGACCAGTCCCATGTAGTAGCGCAGCAAGGCCTCGACAATCCGGTAGTCGTCGATCACTCCCTCACGCATGGGATTGATCACGCTGACAGATTCGGGCGCGCGGCCGACCATGTTCGCGGCGTCGCTGCCGGCCGCCAGGACGGCGTTTTCCTGGGCCGACAGGGTGACCACCGTCGGCTCGTCAATGACGATCTGTCCGCCGCGCCCCGGCACGGCGATTCTGAGTCGGGAGGTACCGAGATCGATCCCAAGTCGTTTGGCGAAAAACATGATCTCCGCTTCGGTCGATCAGTGCATTCAGCGTAGTCAGTTGGTCAGTGTATCGGCGCTCCGGGCGAGCTCAATATCGGCGCCGAGCGCCTGCAACTGACCGGGCAGATCCGAGTAGCCGCGAGACAGGTGGCTGACCCCGAAAATGCGACTCGGGCCGTCGGCGGCCAGCGCCGCGACGATCAGCGCCGCCGTCGCGCGGATGTCGGTTCCCCGAACGACCGCGCCGGAGAGCGGAGTCGGTCCGATCACGACCGGAGCCGCGCCGCCGGCAATGATGTTGGCCCCGAACTTGCGAAGCTCGTCCAGGTGTTGCATTCGATTCTCAAAGACTCGTTCGTGGACGACCGACGTGCCCTCGACCTGGGTGAGGAGCGCCGTCATGACGGCCTGCAGATCGGTGGCGAATCCCGGGAATGGCAGCGCCTGCAGATTGGTCGCAACAAGCCGCGTGTGGTTCCCGACTTCAATGTCCAGTTGTCCGGGCTCTCGACGGATCACTGCGCCGATCTCGCTCAGCTTGCCTAGCAGCGATTCAAGATGATCGGGTTCGACGCCCTGGAGACAGGCCCGGCCGCGCGTCACCGCGGCAGCGATCAACAGGCTGCCGGTCTCGATTCTGTCCGGGATCAGCTCCTGATCCGCTCCACCGAGCCGCTCGACGCCGTCGATCGTGATCGTGTGCCCTCCGGCTCCTGAGATTCGCGCGCCCATGCGCCTCAACATCTGCGCCAGGCAGACGATCTCCGGCTCCATCGCCGCGTTGACCAGCCGTGTGCGTCCGCGGGCGAGTGTCGCAGCGAGCAAGAGATTCTCCGTGCCCAGAACGCTCGGATAGTCGAGCACGAATGTGGCGCCACGCAGGCCGTTCGCTGCGCGGGCGACGGTTCGACCGCCGACCGACTCGACTTCAGCGCCCAACGCCCGGAATCCTGCGAGATGGACGTCCAAGGGTCGCGCGCCGATCACGTCGCCGCCCGGCGTGCCGCAACTGGCCTGACCGGTCCGAACCAGCAGCGGCCCCATGACCAGGAACGAGGCCCGCAGCGCCGCCGCCAGGTTGTCAGGGGGACTGCCCGCGCAGACGCCGGACGGCCGCACCACGACTTCGTTCTCTTCGAACTCCGATTCAACGCCGAGGGCCGAGAGAATTTCCAGGAACCGGCGGACATCCTCGATGTCGGGTACGCGGCGCAAACGAGAGGGCTCGTCGGAGAGCAGCGATGCCGCCAGGCAAGGCAACGCGGCGTTCTTGGCGCCATTGACACGCAGCACGCCGTCGAGGCGTCGCAATCCGTTGATCCGGAAACAGGGCTCAGCGGCAGCGCTCATACAGAGACTGTACCTGCCGAGCCGATTGGGCGATCCCCTTAGGCCGTGGGGCGCGACATGTCCCGGCCGCCGCCGCCTCGCCGACGTCGATGTTCGAGCACCCGGAGCCGCTGGAGCGATCGCGAGAGCGCTGCCTGGGCACGAGCGCGATCGGCGTCGCTGGCCTGTTCCAGCCGTTCGACCGCCCGCTGGCGGGCTTCTTCAGCGCGCGCTGCGTCAATCTCCGAGCCATGTTCGGCGGCATCGGCGAGCACGGTCACTTCGTCGGAGTGAACTTCAAGAAACCCGCCGCTGACAAAGAACTCTTCCACGTCGTTGCCGGTTTTGACCCGCAGTTCACCAGGCACCAGCGAGGTGATCAATGGGGCGTGATTGGGCAGAATTCCGAGCTCGCCCAGCGAGCCCGGCGCGACGACCTCGTCGACATCTTCCTGGCGCAGCAGACGGCGCTCGCCGGTGATGATCTCAAGCGTGAGCGGCATGGTGGCGTCCCCTTTGCCAGGTGCGTCATACCCACGCTTGCCGTGGGCATCTCGAAGCGTTCGCGACGACGTTGCTCCACTCTTCGCGATTGCCGAGGGAAGCTCGGCAATGACGGTTCATTGTTACGCCGCGGTCTCGGCGGCAATCTGCGCGCCCTTTTCCACCGCCTGCTCGATCGTGCCGACGTTGAAGAAGGCCTGCTCCGGCAGTCCGTCGTGCGTACCGTCGAGGATCTCCTTGAAGCCGCGCACGGTGTCGCGGACCGAGACGTACTCGCCCGGCAGTCCGGTGAACTGCTCCGCCACGAAGAACGGTTGGGTCAGGAAGCGCTGGATGCGGCGCGCGCGGGCGACCGTCTGTTTGTCCTCTTCGGAGAGCTCGTCAACGCCGAGAATGGCGATGATGTCCTGCAGATCCTTGAAACGCTGGAGTACGCGCTGTACCTCGCGGGCGACATCGTAGTGTTCCTGACCGACGATCTTGGGGTCGAGCGCGCGGCTGAACGAGGTCAGCGGGTCGACGGCGGGATAGAAGCCCTGTGAGGCGATGGCGCGCTCGAGCGCGACCACGGCGTCGAGGTGGCCAAAGGTCGTGGCCACGCCCGGGTCGGTGTAGTCGTCGGCCGGGACGTAGATCGC
Source organism: Chloroflexota bacterium (assembly GCA_028875225.1). Taxonomy (GTDB): domain Bacteria; phylum Chloroflexota; class Dehalococcoidia; order Bin125; family Bin125; genus Bin125. Next base: position 237,726 of record JAPPFB010000012.1, read on the forward strand.
CTGGAACGAGGTGATCGAGCCGCGGTTGGTCGAGGTGATTCGCTCTTCCAGTTCGCCCATCTCGGTCGAGAGGGTGGGCTGGTAGCCCACAGCCGACGGCATGCGGCCGAGCAGCGCCGAGACTTCCTGCCCGGCGAGCGTGTAGCGATAGATGTTGTCGATGAAGAGCAGGACATCCTGACCCTGCTCGTCGCGGAAGTGCTCGGCGAAGGTCAGACCGGTCAGCGCGACGCGCAGGCGCACGCCGGGCGGCTCGTTCATCTGGCCGAACACGAGCACCGTCTTGTCGAGCACGCCGGACTCGCGCATCTCGTGCCAGAGGTCGTTGCCCTCGCGCGAGCGCTCGCCCACGCCGGCGAAGACTGAGTAGCCGCCGTGCTCGGTGGCGATGTTGCGGATCAACTCCTGGATGACGACTGTCTTGCCGACGCCGGCGCCGCCGTAGGCGCCAATCTTGCCGCCGCGGGTGAAGGGGCAAATCAGGTCGATGACCTTGATCCCGGTCTCGAGGATGGTCGTTTCGGCGGCCTGCTCCTCGAACGAAGGGGGATTGCGGTGGATGGGCGAGCGCACGCCGCCGGCGGGCATGTCGCCCAAACCGTCGAGCGGCTCGCCCAGGACGTTGAACAGTCGTCCCAGCGCGACCTCGCCGACGGGAACGGCGATTGGCTGGCCGAGGTCCTCGGCGTTGTCGCCGCGCTTCATGCCGTCGGTCGAGTCCATGGCGAGGCAACGAGCGCGATTGTTGCCGAGATGCTGCTGGACCTCGGTCACCACTGCGGTCCCGCTGCCCATCGTGATTGTCACGCCGCTGAACAGCGCGGGCAGACTGTCGGGCGGGAATTCGACATCAACGACGGTGCCGATTACCTGGACTACTGATCCATCAGCCATGCTGTGCTCCCATCTGCAAGCTGCCTAGGCCGCGCCGACCAAGTCGGCGGACGGCTTAGACAGCCACGTGAGTTTGAACTCGGTCAGGTCATTGACCTGCCAGTCGGATGTCAGATTGAGGTCCTGGGTGAGTTCGCTGCGCACCAGGACGACCTTCATCCCGGCGGCCTTGGCGGACTCGACGCCAGCGGGCGCGTCCTCGATCGCAATGCACTGCGCGGGGTCGAAACCCAGCTTGTCTGCGGCGTTGAGGTAGATCTCGGGGGAGGGCTTGCCCATCGAGACCTCATCGCCGGCAGTTGTGTGATCGAAGTACTCGCGCAGTCCGGCGCCAGACAGCGCGGCGTCGACCCAGACCCGGTGCGACGAGCTGGCGACCGCGATCGGGACGCCGGCGTCTCGCAACTTCACCACAAGTTCACGCGCTCCGCGAATCAAAGGTGCGCCGGCCAGGTACTGGTCCAGCACGTCGGAGTTGTAACGAGCCTCGAACTGTTCGAACGGCATCGAAATCGGATAGCGCTCGCAGAGGTCGTCCCAAGTGCTGGTCAGGGTCGTGCCCAGGTAGCGGAAGTAGTCCTCCAGCGGGAACTCAACGCCGTGTTCGGCGAGAAGTACGCGAACTGCTTCGTAGTGCAGCGGCTCGGAGTCGAGCAGGACGCCGTCCATGTCGAAGATTACTGCTGAAGCGCCGGTCGACATGGGTTAGCCCTTGAGCGCCTCGACGCCGCCGGTGATATCGAGCAGCTCGGAGGTGATCTGCTCCTGGCGGGCCTTGTTGTAGACGAGCGTGAGGTCGGAGATCATATCGTTGGCGGCATCGGTCGCATTACGCATTGCGACCATCCGCGCCGACTGTTCGGAGGCGGCCGCTTCGAGCACGGCCTGGTAGACGAGCAGGTCAACGTAGCGCGGCAACAGGTCGGCCAGCACCTCTTGCGGTGAGGGTTCGAAGATGTACTGCGTCTCACCCGAGGATTCCTCGTCGCTCGCGGGCGGCTCGACGGGCAGGATCGGCACGGTGACCGGGACCTGGGTCACGGTGTTGACGAAGGACGCGTAGACCAGCATTACCTGGTCAACCTTGCCGTCGGTATAGTCGTCAATCGCGATGCGCGAGATCGGCTGGGTCTCGGCCAGTCCGGGGTAGTCCCCCAGTTCCTGGAAGCTGGCCCGAAAGTCAATCCCGAAGCGCTGGAAATAGTCGCCGCCCTTGCGGCCAACCGGGATCATCGAGATGTCGCCGGAACCGCCGGCATCGGGGCCGAGCACGATCTCGCCCGTGTGCCGCTCCAGGTTGGCAATCAGACCGCCGCAGAGACCGCGATCGGGTGTGATCAGAATCACGGTCGTCTCGTTGACATCGCGCCGTTCGAGCAGTGGATGCGCGGTCTCCGGTTCGCCCGCGACGCCGGACAGGTGGCCGAGTACGGTCTGCATCTTCTCGGCGTAGGGCCGCGCCTGCAGCGCGCGATCCTGGGCGCGACGCATCTTCGACGCGGCCACGAGCTGGATCGCGTTGGTGATCTTGGCCGTGTTCTCGACCGAGCGGATGCGCCGTCGGATTTCGCGGGTGTTGGCCATTGACCCCTACTGCTCTCAGTTGCTCTCTCAGGTGCCTGTGCCGCCTAGAAGGGGACCGTGTCCTTGAATGTCTGCAGGGCGGAGCTGAGCGCCGCCTCGTCGTCGTCGGACAACTGACCGCTGTCGGAGATGCCTCCGAGCAGGTCGCGATGCGACGTGTTCAGGTACTCGCTGGCGCCGTTGGCGAAATCGTTGACCTTGTTCACCGGCACGTCATCGAGGATGCCGGCGTTCGCGGCGTAGAGCAGCGCCACCTGGGTCGACATCGCCAGCGGCTGCTGCTCGGGCTGGACCAGCAGCGCCGAAAGCCGCTGCCCACGCTCGAGCTGGCGCCGTGTGGCTGCGTCGAGGTCGGAGGTACCGAATTGGGCGAACGCCTGGAGTTCTCGGAACTGCGCCATGTCGATGCGGAGCTGGCCTGCGACCGAACGCATCGCCCGGCGCTGGGCCGAGCCGCCCACGCGCGAGACCGAGATTCCCGCGTTCACTGCGGGCCGCTGACCGGCGTTGAAGAGGTCGGACTCGAGGAAGATCTGCCCGTCGGTGATCGAGATGACGTTGGTCGGGATGTAGGCGGAGACGTCGCCGGCCTGGGTCTCGATGATCGGCAGCGCCGTGATCGAGCCGCCCCCGTACTCGTCGGAGAGCTTGGCCGCCCGCTCGAGCAGGCGGGAGTGAAGGTAGAAGACATCGCCCGGGTACGCCTCGCGGCCGGGAGGCCGGCGGAGGAGGAGCGAGATCTGGCGGTAGGCCCAGGCATGCTTGGAGAGGTCGTCGTAGATGATCAGCGCGTCCTGGCCGCGCTCCATGAAGTACTCGGCCATCGCGACGCCGGAATACGGGGCGAGGTACTGCTGCGCCGCCGACTCCGCGGAGGCGGCGTTGACCACGATTGTGTGGCCCATCGCGCCGTGCTCCTCGAGCGTGGCCACGACGTTGGTCACCTTGGCCTGCTTCTGGCCGATGGCGACGTAGATGCAAATCAGATCCTGACCCTGCTGGTTGATGATCGTGTCGATCGCGATCGAAGACTTGCCGGTCTGTCGGTCGCCGATGATCAGTTCGCGCTGGCCGCGGCCAATCGGAATCTGCGAGTCGATCGCCAGGATGCCGGTCTGGACCGGCGTGTCGACCGAGGCGCGAGTCACCACGTTCGGTGCGATCCGCTCGACCGGACGCGATTCTGCTTCAGCGATCGGGCCCTTGCCGTCGATCGGCTCGCCGAGCGCGTTCACGACGCGGCCGATCAGCGCTTCGCCGACCGGGACTTCGGCCACGGTACCGGTGGAGCGGACCTCGTCGCCCTCTTCGATCACGCGGTAGTCGCCCATGATCACGGCGCCGACGATTTCCTCTTCCAGGTTCAGCGCCATACCCATGACCGGGTCGGATCCGTCCTTGGGCCGGAACTCGAGCAACTCGCCGGATAGCGCCCCGGCAAGACCGTAGACACGGGCGATGCCGTCGCCGGCCTCAACCACCGTGCCGACCTCAGCCGAGACGACCTGGCTTTCGAAGCCCTCGATCTGTTGCCGAATCAGGGCGGCGACTTCTTCTGGTCGGACAGCCATGATGCTGACTCCTTTGGTGTGATTAACCCTGCGCCAACGAGCGACGCATGGTAGACAGGCGCGTGCGCACAGATCCGTCGATGATGCGATCGCCGATCTTGACGACGGCGCCGCCGATGATCTCGCTGTCGACGGTCTCGCTGAGTCTGACGTCTGCGGCGCTGCTGTATCGTCGCACCGCTTCTTCGACAGCGGCTCGCGCGTCAGCGGACAGCGGCACCGCGGTGGTCACCGTCGCCTCGGCGATGCCGCGAACGCTGTTCAGGCGCTCGCGGAACGCTTCGATGATTTGCGGGGCGAGATTGGACCGGCGTTTGCGAACAAGCAACTTGGCGAAGTTGGCTGCGTTGGGTTGCACATCGGGCAGCGCATCGTCCAGGACTCGTTCCTTCTCGGCCTGCGCCACGCGAGTCGAGACCAGGAACCCATAAACCGTGGGCTCAGCGAACAGCGCCGCGATGTCCTCGAGATCGGACAACCAGCGATCGTGAGACGCGGTGTCGTGCGCGATGCCGAATACCGCGTCGGCGTAGCGTCGTGCAGCGGGATCGCTCAGCGCCACAGGCCGCTCCTAGTTCTGCTGCCCACTTGAGGATTCGGCCAACACATCGGCGATCAGGCGCTGATGGTCGTCCTCGTCCAGCGATTGTTCAATCACGCGCTCGGCGGCCGCGATCGCCATGCCGGCAAACTCGTTGCGCAGCTGTTGGACCGCCTGATCGCGTTCCTGCTCGATCTCCGAACGGGCACGCTCGATCAGTTGCTCGGCCTGGCCGACCGCGTTCTCGCGCGCTTCAGCCTCAATGCGCTGGGCAAGCTCCTGAGCCTGCGCGACCAGGCGCTGCGCCTCGTCGCGGCCCTGCTGGATCTCGGCGCGAGCTTCAGCGCGCGCCTCCTCGGCGGCCTCTTGGGCTCGTTCGGACGCCGTCAGGCCCTCTTCGATCCGCTTGCGCCGCTCGTCGAGCACGCGACCGAGCGGCTTGTAGAGCAGCACGATCAGCAAGGCGAACAGGATGCCGAAACTGATGAAATGCGTGATCAGTCCGGCCAGGTTGAGACCGAGAGCGTCCATACCATCCTGCCAATCAGTCTGTTCCGTCCGCCAATCCGGTCAGCGGGGCCGCAGGACCTGCGTCCGGCGGTGGTCCGCTGCGGTGTCTGGCGGCGTCAGGTTAGAAGACGAAGCCAACCATGACGGCGACGACCAGCGAGTAAATCGCGATCGCCTCGGTGAACGCGATACCAAGGATCATGTTCGTCTGGATCACGGGGGCGGCGTCGGGGTTGCGTCCCAGAGCCTCGAGTGCGCGGCCGGCGAGCATGCCGATGCCGAGCGCGGGGCCGATGGCGCCCAGGCCCATGGCCAGAGCTGCGCCAATGTACTTCAACCCGTCGTCGCCAATCTGTAGAAGCAGGTCCATTCCGTGTCCTCTCCGAGCGGTCCTCCGTGACCGCGCTACACGCTTGCTTGATTCAGGCGGAGACCGCTATGGCTCCGCCGCTGTTCCCTAGTGCTCGGCCGCCTCGTCGTGGTGCTCCTCGTGGTCGCCGACCGCGGTCGATGCGAACACGAGCGTCAGCATGGCGAAGACGAACGCCTGGATGAAGCCGACGAAAACTTCCAGTCCGAAGAACACCGTCGGCACCACGAAGGCGACCAGGAACATCGAGATAAACAGCACCACTTCACCGGCAAAGATGTTGCCGAAGAGACGGAAGGTGAAGGAGATCACGCGTCCGACCTCGGAAACGATTTCCAAGATTCCGACGAACACCCCCATCGGCCCCTTGACAATCGCGTGCGAGCCAACGCCGATGTACTTGCCGAAGTTCGCACCGATCCCGACTCCGCGCATGCCGAAATACTGCACCGCAAGGAACGACCAGAGCGCGAGTGCCAGGGGCAGGTTCACGTCGGACGCCAGGGCCCGGAAGATTGGGAAAATGTGGCCGACCGTGCCGGTCGTCTCACCGGTCTCTGCGTCGACGTAGCCCTTCTCTTCCATCCTCAGGATGAAGCCGAGATGCGCCGTATTGACCGTGGTGGGCACGACGGCCGGATCGTGGTCGCCAATTGCGGTTTCGCATTCGATCAGGCAGAGCTGCGCGACGCTGCCGTCGGCGCCCGGCTCGATCACCAGCGGCTCCGCGAACGCGTCGTAGGAGAAGTCGCGCGTCTCGGCGAACAACGTGCGCGGCGGGATGATTTTGAATCCGTCGCCGGACAGGATCGGTCCGGTCGCCTTGACCAGTTCGGCGTCGCCGGCCACGATCGGCAGGTTGAAGACCATCGCGTACTCGAGCTCGTGGTGGCCCTCGTCGACAATCCCGCCCGCCTCCAGCCGCGACTCGATTTCGTGAACCAGGTCTTCGCCGTCGGTGCCATACGGAATCGGGTTGGTCCAGAACTCGCTGCGGACCGCAAACTCGGTGTCTGTCAGGTGGTGCTTGCGGATTTTGTGGATGATTTCGTCCGACTTGTCCTGCTTGTCGACCTTGAACGGGATCGGCTCGAAGAACGCGTTGCCGAATGCGTCATTGATCGCGTCGACTTCACCATCCGACAAGCTGCGCTCGCCTGCCTCAAGGTCTTCGACCACCTCCATCACTGAGACTTCCATCTCGTGCAGGTAGTGGTAGCGGTAGTTCTCAACTGGGCCGATGACGTTGTTCCAGGGGAACAGCGCGAACCAGTTGCCGATCAACAGGAAGATGAAGATGGTGAAGACGAAGGGGAAGAACTTCTTGCCGTTGCGCTCGCCGCCGACCTGCTGGGAAATGCCGAGGAAGGCTTCGTAGATCGCCTCGACCAGATTCTGGAAGCCGGAAGGAACCAGCGCCGACTCCACGTCTCGGGTCCGTCGCCAGACCACGAATGCGGCAATCACCAGGAGCAGGATGACCACCCAGGCGGACAGGATGGTGTTGGTCAACTCCATGAAGCCAAGGTCGGCGACCGGCTCGGCGGCGAGGGCGATCACCGGCGCGGGAGCGCGGACGACGAAGAAACCGAAGACCGCGAAGGCAAGTGTGGCGAAGATGATCAGGCGTCTTCGGCTCACGCGCGATCCTCCTCGTCCTGTTCATCGTCCACCGGCGCGTCGTTACTGTGAGGGCGCCGCTCTGCCTGGTCTTGTCGTTGCCGCGCTTGAGCGGCGTCTTCACGCTGTTTCGCTTGCGCAGCGAACATATCTTGCAACATCCGGTACCCGCCCCAGCCGGCCGACGCCAGGCCAAGCGCGAGCCCGACGAGCGTGAGCGCGAATCCCGTGCCCAACTCGTCATCCAGCAGGACCCCGCCGACAACGCCCAGCACGATGCACGTGGCCACGTACCAGCCGATGCCCATGAGTTGCATGGCCGGCGGCCACTGTCTCACGGGGATACCCCCTGCCGGAGCAATGTGAAGGCTATCACAGACACCAGTTGCGACAAGACACCGCTGCCCCGGCCTGAACCGATTCCAGACCCGACAACCGCTGTGTATTGCGGGTTACTCGAAGTCGTCCATGTCGAGCGACTCGATGAAATCGCGGAAGGCCGACATCTTCTCCAGCTCCTCCGGCTTCACCGGCTCCGGCCGGCCTTCTTCGTCCGTCGACACCAGCCCCTCGTCGTCCAGCAGCACACCGGCCTGGTCGATTACCTCATCCTCGACGAAGATCGGCGCCTCGGCCCGAACCGCCAGCGCAATCGCATCCGACGGCCGCGAGTCGATCTCCACTTGCTCGTTGTTCACATCCAGGAACACTCGCGCGTAGTAGGTGTCGTTGCGGACCTCGGTGACCACGACTCGGGTCACGTTGGCGCCCAGCTCCTGCATTACGTTGGTCATCAGGTCGTGGGTCATCGGCCGCTGAACGGACACGTTCTGCAGGCGGATCGCAATCGCATCGGCCTCGGCCGCGCCGATGTAGATCGTCAGGTAACGGTCAGCGTCCTTCTCCTTGAGCACCACAACCCGGTTGTAGTTCATCAGGGAGACGCGCAGCGCTTCGATCGTGACTTCTTTCATGTCGCGTGTCCCTTCTAACTCCGCCGGTTCGCCGCTCCGCGGACGCTGCCCTGTCAGATTAGCGTAGGCCGAGCGCCAGCTAGCGGAACAGATGGGGGACCGGACCGGTTCAATCGCGCGGCAGACCGGGCGGCGGTTGTGTCGGACCTCCGCGTCCCAGCCAGAGCGAGCCGAGCGCGATCACAAACAGGCCGCCGCCGAGCAGAAAGAGCCCCTGCCGCACGCCAGCGGCGTCCGACACCCCACCGACCAGCAACAGCGCCAGCATCGACACCGCGTTGGCCAGCATCATCTGGGCCGAAAACAGGCGGCCACGCATCTCGGGCGGCGAGCGCTCTTGTAGCAGCGTCTGCGCCGGGGCATTCACCATCGCATAGGCCAATCCCAGCGGAAACGCCATGATCAGCGTCGCGGCGAGCAGCCAGTCCTGGGTCGAACCGGTTGATCGGAGGAAATCGAGCACCCCGAACATCGTCACGATCACCGTGATCACGCCCAAGCCAAACGAGGCCATCGTGTTCATCCGGATCCGCCGCCCGATGCGCGGCACAAAGACCAGCGCCAGCAGCGCGCCGAATCCGGTTGGCCAGAACACGAAGACCGCATCCTCCTCGGCCCGGCCGAGCACATCGTGGACGAACTGCGGGACCAGCACGGCGAACATGAACAGCATCATCACGCCCGAGATCAGCTGAACCAGCGCCAGCGCGGTCAATCGGTCGCGCCAGACCAGATCGCCCGCCGAGCGAATGTCGTGCAACGTGGTCGCGAACGCCGCCCTGATCTGCCCGACATCCTCCGAGACCCGATGCGGCGTCCGGTCGAACGGCGGCAGCGACGGCAGGAATGCGAGCAGCAATGCCGACAGCACCAGAGCGACCGCGCTGACGATGTAGGACGCGTCGTAGCCGATCACCTTGAGCATGATCGGCGCCAGCGCCACCAGGCCGATCAGCTGGGTCGAGGTCGTCGTGAATTGAAACGCGGAGTTGGCTGAGAGCAGTTGCGGCCGGGCCACGAATCGGGGCAGCGCCGCCGCGCCCGCCGGCACGGCAAACTGTCCGGCGAGCGCCGTCCCGAACGCGACCGCGTAGACCGCGCCGACCGAGACATTGTCGGCCACGAGCAGCAACGCCGTCAGTCCGGCCCGAACAATGACCGCGACAATCATCACGCGACGCTTGTCCAGCCGATCGAGGAGCACCCCGGCGACGGCGCCGCTGACCACCGGCGGCGCGGCCAGACAGATCACCAGCAACGTTGACGCGAACGGCGAACCGGTCTGCTCCAACACCCAGATCAACAGCACGAACTGGATCGCCGAGTTGACCGTCAGCTGGATCGCCGTCGCCGACCACAGCGCCACGAACGGACGGTTGCGGAACAGCGGAGCGACGACCGGATCGCCGACCGATCCCTGGTCAACCCCTCGGTCGCTGGTCACAACGCCTCGCGGTGAGGTTTCGCTGCATTGGCTGCGGCGTGCAGCTTCGCTGTGTTGGCTGCGGCCCGCAGCCTGGACGCTTCCGCTCTTATCTCCTCTGCTTCACCCGCATAGATCACTGAGCGGGACGCCGAGACCAGCAACCCGCGTCCATCCGCATCAACGCCGGCAGCCACCGAAGCCTCAAGATCCCCGCCTTGCGCGCCAATGCCCGGCAACAGAATCGGCATCTCGGGACAGAGCGACCGCACCCGGCGGAGTTCTTCCGGCCACGTCGCCCCGACAACCAAACCCAGGTTCCTGTGGTGCGCCTCACCCCAATCGCGAGCCCGCTCGGCGACGGTCAGGTACAACGGTTCGTTGTTCACTACAGGAAGCGACTGCAACTCAGCGGCTCCGGGATTCGAGGTGCGGCAGAGCGCGAACGCCCCGCGATCGGGTCGTTGCAGAAACGGCGCGACCGCGTCTCCGCCCAGATAGGGATTGATGGTCAATGCGTCGGCGTCGAACCAGTCGAAGGCACTGGTGGCATAGGCCTCGGCGGTGTTGCCAATGTCGTTGCGCTTGGCGTCGAGAATGACGATCGCATCCGGCGAGATGCGCCGAACTGCCGCAATCGTCTCCTTCAGCGCCTGCCAACCGATGTCGCCGGCGACTTCGTAAAAGGCGGACTGCGGCTTGTACGCGCAGACCAGACCGGCCGTAGCCTCGATCACGCGGATGTTGAAGTCGAGAATCTCTTCCGGCGCCGTGCGTTGGGGCTGTGGATCGAGCCCAACACAGATCAGCGAGCCGCTGACATCCATTGCCGCCGACAGCCGTTCCGTGAAGAGTGAAGCAGCCATGTGGCAAGAGTATCCCCGCAACTGGTCGGTCGTAGGCTGCATGGGTGTCACTTCGAGATCCAGGTTCCGACCTCGACATCCAGGTCTACTTCCAACCGCCGCCTGCATCTGTGCTTCGCGGCGCGGCTGTAGTCATTCTCGACATCCTGCGCGCCACGACCGTGCATGCCGCGCTGTTCGCCGGCGAGGCGGGCGCGGTCTACCCAGTCGCCGATTTCTCCGCCGGCATATCACTGCGCGATGCCATCCCTGACAGCCGGTTGATCGGCGAGGTCGGCGCCTTGCCACCACCTGAAGCCGACTATGGCAACTCGCCCACCGAGTTCGAGTCGCTTGATGTGCGTGGCTGGACGGTCGTGCACGTAACCAGCAACGGCACGCGAGCCCTGGTCAACGCCATAGATGCGGATCTCGCGCTCTCCGGCTGTCTGCGCAACAGGAGCGCTTCGATCGACTACCTGCTGTCTCGCAAATCGGAACGAATCGCCGTCGTCTGCAGCGGTGACCACAATGGGAGCGCACCGTCGGTCGAGGATTCGTTCGCGGCTGGGGCTTATGTCGACAGGCTCAGACGCCTGGTTCCTGATGCCAGGCTGCGGGGCGGCGCGCGCCTGGCGTTGAAACTGTTCCAGTCATACGCGCGGTCGCCTTCTCGCGCCTTCGCCGACTCACCCCACGGCGACCATCTGCGCCAGCTTGGATTCCAGGCCGACTTCAAGTATGCGGGCGACATCGACGCCGACTCGACCGTCATCGTCCTGGCCGTCGATCGATCAGGTCGGCCCGTCCTTAAGCGAATCCCAGCTCTGCCGCATTGAGTTCAGCTCCGCGTCGCTGGGTTGCCGACCTCCATAGCGGAAATTGCTGAACGCCCTCGAGATTCGTTTCGGCGTCGGACTGTGATAGGCGCGTTCGAGCGCGTCGGCAAACTGCAGCGGCGTCCGATGGACGGCCCGCGTCTGTCCTTTGGATTCGGCATGATTGAGCACATCGAAGTAGAGCTCTGCGATAGGCGCATCAGGAACGTGAACGTTCCGCTCCCGTCGGAACCGGTCGCGCAAGCCGCGCAAGGCGCCGAGCAGGTCACCAGCGACATCCGCTTCCGACCACAGCGATTCACGGACCTCCTCCAGCCGGGCCTCGCGCCTGGCGAATCGACGGAAGAGGTAGAAGGCCAGCACCGCGAAGACCAGCACCGCGCCAATCCCGCCAAACACCCGCGCCAGGACAATGCCCGGAGTCGCATCCGGCTCCGCTTCGACCGCTTCGCCGTCCTCCGGCGCTCCGCCGATTCCTTCGCCAAGCCGCTGGTTCTCCATGGGCGCCGGCTCGCCGATCCACTCCTTGGCCTGTTCGACCAACCAGAACAGCGGCCAGAGGATGTAGGTGATCGCCGTGATGATCGCCCTCATGGCCACGCCGAGCGCATCCAACACCGGCTCAACAACTCCGGATCCGGCGACCAGGCCCACGATGCCGGTCACCAACAACAGAAACAGTGCGACGCCGATCACCATCGCGACCAACGTGGCCGCCACGGAGGCGCCCGTTTGCGCCGCCCCCAGTCCCTGGATCTGGTCCGAGTTGGCAGCCGTCTTGAGGGCCACCGTGAGCAACCCGATCACGACCCAGAGGATCCCCAGTCCGCGGACATGGTCGACCACTCCTGCGTTGTCCGCCAACGCCAACGAAACCGCGATGATGACCAATCCCGATACGGCGTAGGCGGCAAACGGCCGCTCGACGAGATCAGCGTTCCCCAGCGCGACGCCGCGGAACCAGATCGGAATCAGCATGAAGGCGGCGAAGAGCTGGTCGATCTCGCCCGGCATCGTCGTCCCGTCGTCGAGCAACACGATTTCCCGCCAGACCGGACTCGACGGACGGCCCAGCTCCAACAGCCAGGACATGTTCCAGATCCGGGCACTCTCCGACAGGTCGGCCGATCCGATGACCTGGAGGGCGAGCAGCGTGATCAGCAGACCCCACCAGAAGCGCTGCTTCAACGAGAAATCCCGACCGCCCAACCAGCGCGAGACGAAGAAGCCCAGGCCGAGTGTCCCCGCGATCGCCCAGATCGACAGCGTCTCTCCGGCGTCATAGGCGACCAGCCGAGGAATCAGCTTGGCCAGAATTATCAGGAGAATCGCCTCGCCGGCCAACAACGAAGCCGTATAGACCAACTCGACCCGGCGACGCGGCGGCGACGCAGCGACCGCCAACTCGGCCACGCTCATGACGGTCGCTCCGGTCGTGCCCAGGGACTGTGCGGATCGCGCGCCGCATGCGGCGGCGCCTCAGCCACCGCCACGGGACCATCGTTGACGTCCGACTCAATCGACGTAGGTTCTTCGCCGCCCACGAACGTCGGCAGACTCACCTCTTCCGTCGGTTCCGCGGGTCGCCGACTGGCGTACAGGCGGTCGGTCCGCGCCCACGGCCCAGCTTCGCCGACGCGTTCGTAGTGCAGACCCTCCAGCGCGCTGCGGATGTCGTAGACGGGAGATTCGGCAAACGTTGCTGGCGGATCTTCGATGCCGACGTAGATCAAGCCAACCTGCGCGCCGTGCCGCTTGAGCCGGACCAGTGACGACTCCAACGCCGGGGTCAGCACCGCAGTGACCAGGGCCAGAGTTGAGCCGTATGTCAGCCGCTCCTCGCTCAACATCCGCTCAATTCGCACCAGCGTGAACACGTCGGCCATGGCCAGCGCCTCGAGAATGCGGGTCATCTGTCCGGGAGCTCGCGACGGCGGCACCCGGATCGCCGTGTCGTGACCCGGCCAGGTGCAGTTGGCCAGCAGCCCTACGGGCACGCGGTCCTGCGAGAAGTCGCTGGCCAGCGAGGCTGCCACCGAAACCGCCCGCTCGAAGATGTCGCCGAAGAAGCCCTGCCAGGCATGCGGCAGCGTCGAGACGTTGAGCGCGACCATCGCAATCAAGTCGCTGGACGGGTCATACACGCGCGACTGCAATGCCTGGCGCCGAGCCGTCGCCTTCCAGTCGACCTTCTTCAACGGATCGCCGGGCCGATAGTCACGGATCGTTTGCAATCGGGTTGGGTCTTCAAACAGCCGCTGTCCCCCCCGCCGCTCACCCTGCGGCCGCAGCTGCGGCAGCCCGAGGCGATCCAGCGCGATCACTTCCGGATACACCCAGAGCGTGTGCTCCGCGTCGTCGGTCCGCTCCCTCCGGTAGACGCCGAACAGGTCGCCCGACTTCAGGTCGACCCGGGCAAGCTGGAAGTGTCCGCGAGTGATCAGTGGAATCTGGAAATCCCAGATCAGGCGCTCGTACCAGCGCAACGAAGTTGAGCGGACAACCACGCCTTCCTGCGGAGCCGATTCGTGCAACCTGCTGAATGGCTCGTTCGAAGGCTCGAGGATCTCCGGCAAGTTGATCCGCACCTGCAGTGCGGTCAGTGGCAGAATCTTGCGATTCTCAATTCGCAGGGTCAGACCCAGCGTCTCGCCGACGAAGGCATGACTCTGGGACACGTCAACCGAGCTCTCCAGCCGATGCAGCGCATAGCGAGTCCAGGCCCACGCGGCCCAACCGGCGACCAATACCGTCGCCGCCACCAGCGAAACAATGATCTCGCCTGTTGCGACGCCGAGCAGGACGACGAACACCGTCGCCGGAGCCCAGATTGCTCGAATGATCCGATTGTCGTGGCGGAAGCCCCAGTCGCCCGAGGCGACCTTCGCCTCACGCTCTTCCATCCGCCGCTGCGCTTCGAACTCGCCGAGCGCCCCGCCGCCCAGGATCGACATGGCGGACCCTCCGGAATCGCTGGTCCGGCTATCTGGAGCTAGCCGCCGGCGGCGGCAGCATCGATTGGAACTGGAACGCGGCTCAGCATCTGCTCAAGCAGCGATTCGGGCGTTGACGAGCGCAGCCGCGCGTCTGCCGACAGCATTAGTCGGTGCGGCAACACCACGCGCGCCATCTCTTGCACGTCGTCGGGCAAGACAAAATCTCGACCTCGAATCGCAGCCAGTGCTCGCGTTGTGCGCAGCAAGGCCAGCGACGCCCGTGGCGACGCGCCGAGCTCGAATGCCTTCTCTTCGCGAGATGCCTGAACGATCGCCACGATGTACCCGCGCACGGCCTCGCTGACGCGAACCTGCTCCACGGTCTCAACCATCAGACGCAGTCGCTCCGACTCCACCACCGGCTCTAGCTCTTCAAGTGGCTGGGCCCGCTCAAAGCGCAACAGAATGGCGTCTTCCTCGGCCGCGTCGGGATAACCCATGCGCAACCTGAGCAGGAACCGGTCGAGCTGCGCCTCGGGCAAAGGGAATGTGCCTTCGAGCTCAACCGGGTTCTGTGTGGCAATCACGAGAAACGGACGCGGCATCGCCATCGTCTCGCCCTCGACCGTGAGTTGCCGCTCTTCCATCGCTTCGAGCAGCGCCGCCTGGGTACGCGGCGAGGCGCGGTTGATCTCGTCGGCCAGCACGAGCTGGGCCAGCAGCGGCCCCGCCCGAAACTCGAACTCGCCCGATTTCTGGTTGTAGATATTGACGCCCGTCACATCAGACGGCAGCAGGTCTGGCGTGAACTGGATCCGTCGGAACGAGCAGCCGATCGAGCGGGCGAACGATTTGGCCAGCATCGTCTTGCCCAGCCCTGGCACGTCGTCGAGCAGGATGTGACCCTCGGAGAGGATCGCGGCCAGCGTGTAGTCGAGCACCTGCTCGCGCCCAACGATCACGCGGCCGACGTTCTCGCGCACTCGGGCGGCCATCTCCGCGACGTCAGAGAGCGTGGGGGAGGAAAGGGAAGTTGTCATGGGCCACAAGGCTATCAGCAGGTCCGCGTCTGACGATTTGCGGAGGTATGAGGGAGGTATGAGGGAAGTTTGAGGGAGGGCGTTTAACATCGGACTGACGACACACAGCGAGGGGAGCGCGACATGCGCGCGGAAATCATCAGCATCGGCACCGAAATCCTGATGGGCGAGATCCTCGACACCAACGCCAACTACATGGCCCAGCGACTCCCCGCGATGGGCATCGACCTCTTCTTCATGCACCAGATCGGCGACAACAAGGAGCGGTTGGTCGAGCTGATTCAGACCGCGAGAAGCCGATCCGATGTCGTCATTCTCACGGGAGGATTGGGTCCGACCGAGGACGACATCACCCGCGACGCGATCGCCGAGTCGGTCGGCGAGGAGCCGTACGTCGTTCCGGAGCTCGAAGCCCACCTGCGCAACTTCTTCGAACGCCGCGGCGGCCGCATGCCCGAGCAGAACGTCAAGCAGGCCACGATCATCCCTTCGGGTGAGTCCATCCCCAACCCGCGCGGGACCGCGCCAGGCTGGTGGGTCGAGAAGGACGGCGCCATCATCATTGCGATGCCCGGACCGCCGGCCGAAATGACCGGCATGTGGGAGAACGACATCGCCCCACGGCTGACGGCCCGGTCCGACGGAGGCGTGCTCATCTCCCGCACGCTCAAGACCACCGGCCTGGGCGAGTCGATGCTGGACGAACTGCTCGGCGACCTGCGCCACGCCGAAGATCCGACCGTCGGCGTCTACCACAAGGCCGACGGCGTCCACGTGCGCCTCGCATCGAAGGCGATGTATGAAGACATCGCCCGCGATCGAATCGCCCCCGTCGAGCAGGAGATCCGCTCCATGCTGGGCGACGCGATCTGGGGCTCCGACGAAGACACCTTCCAGGAAGCGGTTGCCGGGCTGCTCAAGGAGCGTGGCATGTCGATCGCCGTGATGGAGTCGTGCACCGGCGGACTGCTCGCCAGCACGATCACCGACGTCCCCGGCGCCAGCGGCTACTTCCGCGGTGGACTCGTCACCTACACGGCGGAGGCCAAGATCCAGTACGGCGTCGACGCGTCGATCATTGACGAGCACGGCGTCGTCTCCAACGAGACCGCTGCCGCCATGGCCGGCGCCGTGCGCCGCCAGTTCGACGCCGACATCGGCGTCGGCATCACCGGCGTCGCCGGTCCCGAGCCGCACGGCGGCCAGCCAGTCGGCGCCGTCTGCCTCGGTATCGAGACCCAGGATGAGAGCTACGCCACCGGCTACACCTTCGCCCAGACGCGCGCCGCCATCAAAGCCCGCGCCGTGACCTCCGCCCTCACCCTTATCCGACGAGCCACCCTCGGCGAACTCATGACCGGCTCCTCAGGCGTCTACCGCCGGTTATAGGTCGTTTGTCTTGGATCTCGAACAGCTAGCCAAGAGCTTTCCGACGGGAACCGGAGGCGCGGCGCTCCGGGCTGCTGCTTGGCATCTGCAAACGATCTTGTTGGCAATCGGTGGAACGGACAGCAAGGTGAAGTTCCTTACCGCCCTCAATGCAGCCGGCTTTGAGCGCACTCGTCGGCATCGTCATCACCTCTTCACCGGCGCTGTGGTTGTCTGTACTCGGATTCGCGACCTTGGGTCTGTGCGTCGTAATCGGTCTTGGAAGACTTTGGGCTGCCGAAGTGCCTCAGTTCCCAAGCCCGGATCAGGTATGGGAAGCATCGACCCGCGTCGGTGAAGGAGCCGACTGGCTGCAATGGCAGCTCTTCTTGGTAGTCCGCGGGGCAGTGGGTCAAGCCGACGACTGGCTGAAACGCAGCACGCTGACCATGAGGGTCACGCTTGCGCTCACGCCGATGTCGTTGGCCTTGGTCGTAGCTGCGGCGCTGACCGCGATTCAAAAGACAACCGCCTAGAGAATGGTGCGGCCGGGTTTCGGGTAAGGAGGGAGCTTTGCTCTATCCTCCGCCCACTGCTGCTTCATCTTGTTCGTCGGACGACCCAGCCAGTACCACAGCACCACTTCAACCGCGTTCTTCAACCAGGCCTTCATCTCGTCCTCCGATACTCAGGATAACCGAATCTGCAGCAGGCCATCCGCCTCAACCTCCACGGCCTCACCGCGGACTACGAGCGCGTCGATGTGACCCGTCACCTCCGCCATCGCCTGCCACAACCGACGATCCGGCAGCCGTTTGAACATCGTCGTCAGCAACTCGTAGGGCGTCATTGGACCGTCAGCCAGCATCTCCCGTAACTGCCCTTGCCGCTTCCGATGGTGCCGCCGGACCCGCTCAATCTCTTCCGCTACCTCGTCCGAAGGCTCGCGGTGCCCCGGGTACAAGTGCTGGACGTTGAGCGCCTCGATCCGATCAAGGGAATCGGCGAACGCAGGAAGGCTGCGAAACCGCTCTGGCGGCTCCACCGAGATATCCCAGTGCCATCCGGGATTGGAGTTCAGGCCCGGAATGATCTGATCGCCGCTGAACAGGGCGCCCGTCTCTGGCTCAAGGAACACGCAGTTGCCGGGCGTGTGCCCCGGCGCCGAGACCAGCACCACCCGCCGGTCGCCCAGCCTGATCTCGGACCCATCCGCCAACTCTTCGTCGGCCCGGAACGGCGTACCCCGGATCAGGCCAGGCCAACGCTCACGGCGCACGCCGCCGCCGGTGTTGTCGCCCGACCGGAATGCCTGTCGCATCCGTTCGCGGGACTCTATGAACCCGGCAATTCGCTCCTCCGGCACACCGACGTGCCGCATGTGATCGAAGACGTACTGCGTCTGATAGCCAATGATGTTGCGCCCGTGCAGGAACGACTGCGCCTCCAGTTGGGAAGCCACAACCGGCACACCTTCGGCTTGCCAGCGGAAGGCGAGCCCGCAATGGTCGATGTGAGCGTGCGTAATCGCGACGCATTTGACGTCACCGATATGCAGACCGGCCGCGTCGAGTTGGGCCGCCAACGCATCCCACGCGCCGTCGTAGTCCGGCCCGGCGTCAATCATGATTACGCCGTCCGTTGTCGGCAAGGCATACGCCCAGTTGTCCCCCAGCGCAATCGGCAGAACGCCGTGCTCGGTGATCATTGAATCTCGATTGCCAGGCTCGGGCACGGCCTAGTCGTCCTGGCCCGTCTCGGCCCGGATGGCGTCGTGGAGCACGCCGAGCTGCTCGATCATCGCGTCGATCGAGCGGGCGCCTGCGACGAACACTCCGGTCACGTTGACGGCCGCCCAGCCGAAGCCGGCCTCCTGTGCGGCGGCCGCGGTCGCAGCGACGTCAGCAGTCCGCGCCCAATACTCGCGGGTAGAGGGATCGCCAGCCCGCGGCGGCGTTGCCAACTGGCACTGGAAGCCGAGCGCGTCGGGGTCGCGGCCCGCCTCCTCTGCCTCACGCTTCACTTCGGCAATCGCCTCGGCTCCCTGTGAGCCCAGCATGCCCGAGGCCATCCAACCGTCGCCGACCCGACCGGCCCGCCGCAGCGCCGCCTTGGAGCCTCCGCCGATCCACAGCGGGATCCCACCGCCCTGAGGCGGCTTCGGTTCCATCGCCATCGATTCGGCGCTGAAGTGATCGCCGGCAAACTCGATCGTCTCGTCGCGCCAGCACGCCTGCATCAACGCAATTGCCTCGTCCATCGCCCGTCCGCGCGTGTGGAAGTCCATGCCCAACGCGTCGTACTCCGACTCCTGCCAGCCCACGCCCACCCCGACCCGCAGCCGTCCGCCCGACAATGTGTCGATCGTGCTGAACTGCTTGGCTGCCAACACGGGCTGACGCTGCGGCAGCACCAGGACCTCGGTGCCCAGTCCGACGCGCTCGGTCACGGCGGCGATGTAGCCCAGCGTGACCAACGCCTCCAACAGAGGCATCGTCGCCGGATACGGCGCTGGTTCCCGGCCTTCAATCGGATATCCGTTGATGACGTGGTCGAAAATGTCAATCTCGTCGTAGCCCATCTCCTCGATCGCTACCGCCAACCGAGCGATTTCGGCGGGACCGTCACGATGGACGACAGAAGGAAACTCAACAGTCAACTTCATGGACGATGCTCCTCGATTCACGCGTCGAGTACGGCGATTATGCTAACCGTGACGACCAGTCATCCAGAGCAGACAGCTTGAGCATCGGAGAGCGCCATGGCGGAAATCACGATCAACGCAAACGGACCGATTCTGATCTCGACCGAGGATCTGACCCTCAAGGCGAATGACGGATCCGTCATTCCCAATCCCAAAGGCACGATGGTCGCCCTCTGTCGCTGCGGACAGTCTGACATGAAGCCGTTCTGCGACGGCTCGCACAAATCCTGCGGCTTCGAACACAACCCCTCAACGGCATAACGCTCGAGGACTCACCCATCCGGCAGGGTTCGAACCAGTAGGGGCGACCCTCGTGGTCGCCCTGTTCGTATGTCGGCACGCGTTGTTTCTCGCGGGGTGCCGCCGGTATCGCCCTACGCTGTGAGCTGACGATCTTATTCACCGCCGACACCCTGGAATCTGCCATGACTGCCCGTCTCGTCCTCAACTGGCTCAACGAGTCGGTGATTGGCATCGAGATCTGGCAGTTCATCGGTCTCGGCGTGATGGCGCTGATCATCGTCGTCGCGCGATTCGCCATAATCTTCGCGCTCAACCAGGCCATCAGGCGACGCACCGCGCCCGAGCGGCACGAGTTCTGGCAGTTCGAGCTCAAGCGCATGCAGCGCCCGCTGCTACTGTTGCTGGGCGCCATCACCCTGGCCATCGGCTTTCCCGTTCTCGACTTCGACTCCGACGTCGAACACGTCGTCGAAATCTTCGCCAACTTCGCCTCGACCTTTGCCGGAGTGCTGGTTGGCTTCAGACTGGTCGATGCAGCAGCCGACTACTGGCAAGAGATTGCCAACGAGACCGACTCCAAGCTCGACGATCAACTGGTCCCCCTGGCCCGCACGGCCGGCAAGATCTTCGTCGGCGCGATCGGCGCGGTCTTCATCCTGCAAAACCTCGACGTCAACATCACCTCGCTGATCGCCGGTCTCGGCCTGGGGGGCCTGGCCGTCGCTCTCGCCGCGCAAGACACCCTCAAGAACCTCCTCGGCGGCGCCACGATCCTCGCCGACAAACCGTTCCAGGTTGGAGACTGGGTGATCCTCGACGACATCGAAGGAACCGTCGAACAGGTCGGCTTCCGCTCCACCCGCATCCGCACCTTCGCCGATTCCCTGATCACCGTCCCCAACGCGCGCATGACCGACACCGCGGTCAACAACATGGGACAGCGCACCTGGCGTCGCTACTACACGACCGTCGGCATCGCCTACCACACCGACCCCGACCGCATCCAGGCCTTCGTCGAGGGCATCCGCGCAATCGTGCGCTCCAACGCGAACATGCGACACGACTACTACATCGTCGAGCTGCACAGCTTCGGCTCGTCCTCGCTCAACATCATGGTTTACACCTTCATCGGCGCCTCCAATTGGAACGAAGAGCTGCGCACGCGCCACGTCTTCAACCTCGACATCATTCGCCTCGCCAGTGAGCTCCAGGTCGAATTCGCCTTCCCGACGCAAACCCTCCACCTGGCCAGCCGTGTCGACGGCGCGCAGGAGATTCCCGCGCCGCGAGAACGAAGCGACCTCGCCCGGACCGTCGACGACTTCGCCCCCGACGGCGAGGCCGGCCAGCGCTCCGACGATCCGATCACGAAGGGCTACGACAACGGCTAGCGTGGCGCTCAGATAACGAACGGAGCGCCACCACGGGCATCAAGATCTACGGACTCCAACTCGGAACCTTCCCCATGCCGATGGCAGCGCTCTTCGATCCGTCGCTCGGACGTGAACCGCAGCGCTTCGAAGGGGACGTCGTCGACGGCATGTACCAATGCCCCGCCCTCTCCTACGTGATCGACCATCCCGACGCCGGCCTGATCCTCTTCGAGACCGGCATCGCTCCCACCTGGGCCTCCGAGTGGCTGCCCGAATGGCTGCAGATGCTCAACCTCGACGCGATCACGCCTGAAGTCTGCCTCGAAGCCGTCCTCCAACAGCGCAACCTCGGACCCGAGGACTTCTCCCACGTCATCCAGGGACACCTGCACGCCGACCACGCGGGCGGACTCAGGCTGTTCGAGGATGCCGGAGCCACCATCGTCGTCCACGAAGACGAGTGGCGCCACGTCGTCACCAACGTCGCCGACGCCGACGAGTTTTTCATCCGCGCCGACTGGAACTTCGTCTCCCGAGCCCCGCAGATGCTGATGTACGGCGACCAGGAGATCGCCCGAGACCTCTGGTGCATTTCGCTGCCCGGACACACTCCCGGCACGATGGGCATCCTCGCACGCCTCGACCAGACCGGCTGGGTCCTCCTCACTTCCGACGCCATGTTCTTCCACGACACCCTCGGACCGCCGCCGGCCAACTCGCCCATCGACATGGACACCGAAGCCTGGAACACGTCAATCGCCAAGATCGCCGCGATCGCCGCCGACCGCGACGCCTTCCTGCTCCCCGGACACGACACCACCGGCGCCCAGTTCGTCGACGGCGTTTGCGGCGCGAAACAAATCGAGTTCGCTCCCGGCTCGGCGTACGAATAGGTCCGAGATTCCAGAAGGATTCCAGTCCCCGCTTCACGCGGGGACCCGCTCGGTCAGCGGCCGATATGGAGACAAGCAACATCAAACGGAGGCAAGGGGCTGATCCCCGCGTGAAGCGGGGAGTGGGAGTATGCGTTTATGCTCGCTGGAGTCTTGTACTAATCACGGGAGCCCCAACATGCAGAACATGCGCATTGGCGTCCATATCGCCTTGCAGAACATCCAGATGATGAGTGCCCCGGCCCTGATCGACGGCATCGTCGCTGCCGACCGGGACGGACTCGACACCGCCTGGCTCACCGTCGGCGGACCCGCCCCCGACCCGTTCGCCGTTTTCGTCGGCGCCGCCCTCTCGGGCGCGGAGCGCATCACCTTTGGCACCTCGATCGTGCCCACCTACCCGCGCCACCCGATCTCCATGGTCCAGGGCGCAGCCTCCGTCGACCAGATGGCGCCGGGCCGGATGATTCTCGGGCTCGGACCGTCGCACAAGCCGGCGATCGAAGGCACCTGGGGCATGCCCTTCCACAAGCCGCTCTCCCATCTGCGCGAATACGTCACCATCTGCCGCGCACTGCTCGAAGAGGGTGAAGTCAACCACGAAGGCGAACTGATCACCGCCCGCGCCCAGCTCCCGGGCGGTCCGACCCAGGTGCAAACGATGATCTCCGCCCTCCGCGAAAAGGCCTGGTCCCTCTCCGGCGAGATCACCGCCGGCGGTATCTCCTGGATGTCGCCCCTGCCCTACATCCGCGATGTCGCCCTGCCCGCCCAGCAGGCCGGCGCCGACCTCGCCGGCCGCGACCGCCCACAGATGGTCGTCCACACGCCGATCATCCTCAGCGAGGACACCGAAGCCATCCACGCCGCCGCCCGACGCCAGTTCGGCTTCTACCAGCGCCTGCCCTACTACTCGCAGATGCTCCAGGACGCCGGCTACGACGAAGCCGCCGGCACAGACTTTACCGACCGCATGGCCGACGCCTTGATCATCTCCGGCTCAGAATCGGAAGTCGGTGACCGGGTCCGCACCATGCACGACGACTACGGGGTCGACGAACTCCTCGCCGCCATCGTCGTCCTCGTCGACGACGCCGAATCTCACATCACCCGAACCCGAGCCTTCCTCGGAGAACTCGCCCAGGCGGACTAGTCCAGCCGGGCAGTCTTTTGTGGTGCGGCAGCTTCGGCAAGGGACACTAGGGGATTCTGACGTTCCCGGACGTCAGGGTCCTCCGGCAGGCGCCGGAACTGTCTCCAGCGGCGCCAGAACCAGATCGCCAACAACAGCATCAGCGCCCCAAGTATCAGAATCGCCACACGCCCCTCAAACCTGTGATACACGTAGACCCTGATGAAGCCGGAGCCGAAGTTCAGCATACTTGTGCACAGGAGGAATAGAGCCGCCACCCGTCCAAAGTACCCAGAACGAGTCACAGACAACGCAAGAGCTATCGCACCCAACCCGACGACCGCTGCAGATCCCCCGAATGCAATGAAGACTGCGATCAGCCAGCCCAAGTTCACACTGAACGCAACCAGCATCGCCGTCACACCTGACCCCACCGCCGCAGCTACAAACACCGTCCAGCGCCGGGAGCCGCTGATCACGAAGAACAGTCCAATCGTGGCCACCAGGGACGCCAGACCTCTAGCAATCATGGTCAATGCGTAGTTTGTCGATCCGATCTCATTCTCGAGCAATAGATGATCCAGAAATGCGGTCTGCAACAGGACGAGCAACACTCCCGCCGCAAAAGCATAGATCCAGAGTGACTTGAGTCGAGCATCTCGCCACATGAGGAACAGGGCATTCTTGAACATGACAAGCGATGAACGTTGGTCGATGCCTGTTGGATTTTGGTCTGGAACGAATCTGATCGATGCAGCACCCACCAGATAAAGGGGAACAGCGATTGCCAGGTACCAGGTCGGTCCGCTCGAATCGCCCGGGAACAGCGCCACGGTCATACCGACGAGCAGTCCATGCGGCAGTGCAGTCAAACTCATCACCACCACTCCTCTACCGATCAAACGACGGGGCAAAAGATCGCCAAGCAGGCCGGGAACGACAGCGGTAGTGAATCCAGAGGCCATGCCAAACAGGGCGGCCACGATATAGAACCAGCCGGGTTCCATTCCGACGATCACTGCTAACAGCAAAGTAACAACCGTCATCGCAGCCATGAATAGAGCGGCGCTCCGAAACTGCCGCTTTTTCGAGCGCCGATCAGAGATGACACTGGCAATCATGTACCCAATAAGAATCCCCAGCCATCCAGCCAGCCCTATCAGGCCAATGGTTGTCGAATCAAAGTCGATGGCGTCCCAGAACTCGGCTTGAGTCGACCATGTCAGACCGTATGCGCCGCTCAGCAGAAAGCTGGCGAACCATAGCGAACGATATCCAGGTGTTCGCCACAATCCCGGAGTTGATGAGGGTTGTTCGGGCAACGGCGGTTGCCACGAAGTCGGCGCTTCAGTTGACTCGCTCACCGAGGCTTTTGCCCCTCCATCAGCACCACCGGCGCCAGACGAGCCGCAAACAGCGGACTGATCGCCGGGCTCGGAGCGGTTCTCGGCTCGGACGGGACTGATCGAGGGTCCGGTTCCGGCGGTCGTTCGCCGCCGAAACCGGCGATCGAGTAGGCCGCCGTTCCTGGCTCCGGCGGAATTCGCCGCGTCCGCGCCCTCGACAATGCCATCAGGATCGTCCCCGCTACGACCACCAGGCCGACGATGTACAGCGTTTCCCGGCCGCCGATCGCGTCCGCCACGATCCCCCAGACCGGCGCCAGGATGCCCTGCAACCCGAACGCCATGAACACCCAGCTGATCACCCGCCCGAAGTACTCGGGCCGCGTGTTGGTCATCATGATCGCCTGGTTCAGCAACATCACGGCCGATCGCGCCCCGCCGGCGATCGCCGAGACAATCAGCAGCACCGCGTAGACCGGCGACCAGGCAGTCAACCAGATCCCGCCGGCCAGCGCCAGCGCCGAGAGGAACAGCAGCGGCCAGGCCCAGCGTCCACCGACCATCCCGGCCAGCATGATGTTGATCGGCAACGCCGTCACCCCCCAGATCGTCCCGATGATCAGCGCCTCGCTCTCGGCCCGGCCGAACTCCTGGTCCAGCAAACCGGGGACCAGCGTCTGCAACGCGAAGCCGGTCACCACGATCAACGTCCAGAACAACCACAGGCTGCGCAGTTGCGGACGACTGGTCAGATAGCGCAGTCCGGCCGCCATTTCATTGGCCATCGGCTTGCGTTCCTCGGGGGGCGTGGCCCGACCGCTGCCGCTGATCATCAGCGTCAGCGGGATCACGATCACGAACGGCACCGCCACGAGCATGTAGAGAATGCCCGAGTTCAGACCCATCGAGACCACCAGGATCGCGGCCAGGGCCGGCCCGATCACCGCCGCGATGTTGATCGACATGTTTTGCAGGGCCACCGCGTTCGGCAGCAGTCGCTGAGGCACGAGCTCCACGACCCACGACTGACGCGCCGGACCCATCAACGAGAATGTCCCGCCCATCAGAAAGGTCGAGCCGAACAGCAACGGGATCGTGATGCTGTCGCTGACAATCAATATCCCGGTCACGACGATGATCGCGCAGGGAATGATCTGGCTGCCCAGCACCAGCGGTTTCTTCTTGTACCGGTCGGCGATCACGCCGCCAAACGGTCCCAGCACCAGTTGGGCCACCATGCCCGCCTGCGCGAATCCCGACGCGGCGTAAGAGCCCGTGATCTCGTAGGCCACGATCGGCACCAGATAAAACGTGGTCATGAAGGCCGTCGTCGCCATCAACGACCCGATCCACAGCAGCCGGTAGTCCCGTACGGCGAGCGAGGCGAAGGTATCCCGAAGGCGATTCATTAGCCTCAGGCTAATCGCCGCCGGGAATAGCGACTCTCGGCTTCTGTCCCTCCATCAGCACAATCGGCGCAACCTGAGCGGCGAACAGCGGACTGTAGGCCGGACTGGGAGCGGTCCTGGGTGCAGGTTCCGGCGTCGCAGTCGCCACCGATGCCGCCGGTGTACCAACCTCCAGCGGCAGCCGCCGCGTCGCAATCCAGCCGAGGAACATCAACGCCGTCGCCCCGACCACGATCACACCAACCAGAAACAACGTCTCCCGCCCGCCGATGATGTCGGCGATGATTCCCCAGCCCGGCGCGGTAATCGATTGCAATCCGAACGCCATCAACACATACGCCATCACCCGGCCGAAGTACTCGGGCTTCGTGTTCGACATCATGATCGCCTGATTGACGAGCATGACGCCCGAGCGCCCCGCTCCGGCCACCGCGCTCAGGATCAGCACCAGACCATACGTCGGTGCCCACGCCACCATCCACAGACCGACCGCCATCAGCACTGCCGTTGCCAGCAACAGCGGCCAGGCCAGCCGCCCGCCGACCAGTCCCGCCAGCGGCACATTGATCGCGAGCGCCGATATCCCGAAAATTGCATTGATCAGCACGGCTTCGTCGGATGACCGCGAGAACTCCTGGTCGAGAATGCCCGGCATCAGCGTCTGGATCGCGAAGCCGCAAATCACGATCACGAGCCAGAACACCCACAGAATCCGCAGGCGCGGATTCCGGCGCAGATAGTGGAAGCCGTCCGCCAGTTCGCGCCGTGGCGACCGCCGCTCAACGACCTTGGGCATCGTCCGAGGCAACATATGGTTGAGCGGAACCACGATCAGGAAGACCAGTGAAATCCCTAGGTACACGCCACCGGCATTCACATCGAATGCGACCACGGCCACCGAGGCCAACGTCGGCCCCAGCACCTGGGCGATGTTGATCCCCATCTGCTGCAACGCCACCGCGTTCGGCACCAGCCGACCCGGCACCAGCTCCGCCACCCACGACTGGCGCGCCGGCCCCGTCAGGGCGAAGGTCGCCCCGCTGAGCAACGTCGAGGCAAAGAGCAATGGAATCGTGATCAGATCGGCGGCAATCAGCACGCCGGTCCCGGCAATCACGAACAACGTGGAGTACTGACCGATCAGCACAATCGGCTTCTTCGGGAACCGATCCGCCACCACCCCGCCCAGCGGCGTCAGGAACAGCATCCCGACGCCGTTGCCCATCGCCGCAAACCCCGAGGCCGCGTACGAGCCGGTCAGCTGGTACGCCACGATCGGCACCAGCACGAACGTCGTCATGAACGCCGTCGTCGCCAGCGTCGAGGCGATCCACTGCCGCCGGAAGTTCGGAACCGCAAGCGCCGCAAAGGTGACGCTGAGTCTGTTCATCTGTTGCTCGTCCAGCCCATCCGCAACGCAGCTTATTCGTCGCCGTCACCCGCGGGCGCCTCGGTCGCAGCCGCCGGCGTGCCCGCTTCGAGCGGCAAACGCTCGATCCGGCGCCACGCGGGCAACATCAGAACGGCCGCGCCTACCACGATCGCGCCGACCAGCAGCAACGTCTCCCGCCCGCCGATCGCATCCGCAATCAACCCCCAGACCGGGGCGATCACCGACTGCAGGGCAAACATGATGAGGATGAAGGACGTCACCCGTCCGAAGTACTCGGGCCGGGTGTGGGACATCATGATCGACTGATCAATCAATAGCGCCGCCGAGCGCCCCGCGCCCGCCAGGGCGCTGAACACCAGCAACAACCAGAACACCGGCGACCAGGCGACCAGCCAGAGGCCAACACCCATCAACACTGCCGCGCCAATCAGCAGGAGCCAGGCATGACGTCCGCCGACCAGCCCGGCCAGCGGCAGATTGATCGAGAGCGCCGCCACGCCCAGCACCGCATTGACCAGCACCGCCTCATCCGCCGAGCGCGAAAACTCGCGAAACAGAATGCCCGGAATCAGGATCTGGATCGCGAAGCCGCAAATCACGATGACCAGCAGAAACAACAGCAGCGCCCGAATCCGCGGATTGCCCTTGGCGTACCGGAATCCGTCCTGCAGATCGCGCAGCGGAGTCCGCCGCGTTGCGGAACCCGGCGGCGTCCTCGGCAACATCAGCGTCAGCGGGATCACTACGACGAACAGCAGCGCCACGCCGAGGTAAATCGACCCCGCGTCCACCCCGAACGCCAGCACCGCAATCGATGCCACGGTTGGCCCCAGCACCTGGGCGATGTTCACGCCCATCTGCTGCAGTGCAATCGCGTTGGGCACCAGTTCCCCGGGCACCAGCTCCGCCACCCACGACTGCCGCGCCGGACCAGTCAGCGCGAAGGCGGAACCGCCGATCAGGGTCGACACGAACAGCAATGGAACAGTGATCAGGTCGGTGACAATCAGAATTCCCGAACCGGCGATCACCAGACCCTCGGCGATATGGCTGATCAGCACCGTCGGCTTCTTCGAGAACCGATCCGCGATCACACCGCCATACGACGTCAGAATCAGTGTGCCGACGCCATTTCCCATCGCCGCCAGACCCGACGCGACATACGATTCCGAGAGCTCGAACGCGATGATCGGAACCAGCACGAACCGGGTCATGAACGCGGTCGTGCCCAGCGTGGACGCCACCCACTGCAAGCGAAAGTTGCGAACCGCCAGCGCCGCAAAGTTGGCGCGAAGCCGTCTCATGGCTCGAGACTACGCGCTCTCAGTCACCCCACGACGCCAATCGACCCAGATCACCCGCCCCGTGCGGCGGCTTCTGCGCTCCCATCAGCACGACCGGCGCAACCTGCGCCGCGAACGCCGGGATCGGCTGCCGTCTCAGCCGGGGACTGGATGCTCTGGCTCGCTCCGGCTCTTCGTCCGCAGCCGCTGTCCCGACCTCCAGCGGCAAATGCCGAGTCCGCAGCCAGCCAAACGTCATCAGCACCGTCGCGACCAACGCCACTACGCCGACCGCAATCAACGCCTCTCGACCGCCCAGCCACTCCGCCAGTCCGCCCCAGACCGGCGCCATCACCGACTGCATCCCGTAGCCCAGCATGATGAACGACATCACCCGCCCGAAGTACTCGGCCCGAGAGTTCGTCATCATCAGCGACATATTGATCAACATCACACCCGACGTCGCCGCGCCCACCGGCAGAGCCAGCAGGATCAGCGTCTCGAACGTCGGCGCGATCGCAAACGCCCACAGCGTCACTGACGAGGCCAGCCCGAAGATCAGCAGCAGCGGCCAGGCGAACCGACCGCTCATCAGCCCCGCCAGCGGAATGCTGATCAACACCGACGAAATTCCGAACGGCAGGAAGACGATGAACGCCTCCTGCGCCGACCGCCCGAACTCCCGATCCATGATCCCCGGCGTCAGCGCGTTCACCGAGAACCCGCACACGACGATCACCATCCAGTACAGCCACAGCAGCCGCAGACGCCGGTTCGACCGCAGGTAACCGAATCCGTGAACCAGATCGCCGAACGCCGAGCGGCGCGGCTGCCCATCCTTCTGCGCCGGCGGCCTGGTCCGAGGCAGCATCGTCGTCAGCGGCACGACGATCAGGAAGAAGCCCGCGACCGACAGGTACAGCGCCCCCGACGACACTCCAAAGAACACCGCGATCGAGCCCAGCATCGGGCCCAGCACCCGGGCCATGTTCTGCGACATCTGCTGCAGCGCCACCCCGTTGCCCAGCAGCCGTCGAGGAATCAGTTCGCCCAACCACGCCTGCCGAGCCGGACCCATCAGCGCGAACCCGAAGCCCATCGTCAACGTCGCCAAGAAGAGCAGCGGGATGGTGATTGAGCCGGTCACGATCAGGATGCCCGTGACAACGATCAGCAGCGCCGGGAAAATCTGACCCGCCAGCACCAGCGGCTTCTTCGGATACCGATCCGCGATCACGCCGCCCAGCGGTCCCAGGAAGAACATCGACAGCCCGCTGCCCATCTGCGCCAGCGTCGACAGCGCGTACGAGCCCGTGATCTCATAGCCGACGATCGGCACCAGCAGGAACGTCGTCATGAACGCCGTCGTCGAGAGCAGCGAACCGCCCCACAGCAAGCGGTAGTTCCGGTGACCGAACGACTCGAACGCGCCGCCGAAGCGGCCCGCCTGCCGGCTCATGACCGAGCCTTCTGCGGATCCATCAGCGCTACTGGCGCCAGCTGTGCGGCGAACGCCGGCTGCGCCTCGAGCCCGTTCGCCGAACCCGCCTCGGCCGGCGCTGGACGCTGAACCGACGTCCCGACTCGGCGTCCCATGCTGGCCGCTGCCGTCCCGGCCTCCAGCGGCAGGTGCCGCGTCCGTAGCCAGCCGAACAGAATCAGCACCGTCGCGCCCGCCGCGATCACGCCGATCAGCGCCATCGTCTGCGGACCGCCGATCGCGTCGGCAATCCCGCCCCAGACCGGGCCGAACAGCGCCTGGAACCCGAACGCCATCATCGCGAACGACATCACCCGTCCGAAATACTCCGGCCTGGTGTTTGCCATCATCAGCGACTGATTGACCAGCATCGTCCCCGACCGGCCCGCGCCGATGAACGCGCCCAGGATCAGGAATGCACCATAGGTTGGAGCGATCGCAACCACCCAGAAGCCGATCGCCATCACCAGGCCCATGATCATCAGCAGCGGCCAGGCCCAGCGCCCCGACACCGCCCCCGCCAGCAGGACGTTAATCACCAGCGACGAGACACCGAAGATCAGGAAGGTCGGACCCACGTCCGTCGGCGCCCGGCCAAACTCCTGGGCCAGCACTCCCGGCAGCAACGTCTGGAATCCCCATCCGCAGGCCACGATCAGCAGGAAGTACACCCACAGGATCCGCAGCCGCGGATTGCCCCGCAGGTAGCGCAGACCCTCCAGCAACTCCACCCGCATCGCGCGCCGCTCCGAGACCGGCTTGGCCGGGCCCTCGGTGCGGATCGACGCCGTCAGCGGCACCACGATCGCAAAGAACGACGCCACGATCAGGAACAGGATCCCCGTGTTCCTGCCCTCGAGCGCCATGAACAACCCGAACAGCGCGATCAACGTTGGGCCCAGCACCTGGCCGGTGTTCATCGACATCTGCTGCAGCGCCACCGCATTCGCCAGCAGCCGCCGCGGGACGATGAATCCGGTCCACGCCTGGCGCGCCGGCCCCATCAGCGAGAACCCCGCCCCCATCACCAGCGTCGCCACAACCAGCAGCGGCACCGAGATCAGATCCGTCACGATCAGCGTGCCCAGCGCCCCCAGCAGCACGCCCGGCATCGCCTGCCCCACCACCACCAGCGGTTTCTTTCGATAGCGATCGGCGATTACCCCGCCAATCGGTCCCAGCAGGGTCTGCGAAATGCCCGACCCCAGCATCGCGATCCCGGCCGCCGTGTAGCTCCCCGTCAGCTCATAGGCGACCGACGGAATCAGCGAGAACGACGTCATGAAGGCCGTCACCGACAGCAGCGACCCGCCCCACATGAAGCGGAAATCGCGCACCACGAAGGCCGCAAATGTCTGCCGAATTTGTCTCATACGTCGTCTACCGCCAGGCAAGTCGCGAGCAACCGCACCCTCACTCCAACCGCAAACAGGCTACGACCCACCAACCCTTCGCGCTACGCGAAACATCTCCTCCGCCACCCCACCCTCCGTCACCCACGACGCACACTCCCCCCAACCTCCGACGCCCCGCACTCGTTTCCGATGCCCCGCACTTGATGCGGGGCCCAGACCACCCAAGCAAACACGCGAGACGCACCCCCTCACGCCTCAGCCGTTTCCACCCGATCCCCCGGACAGTATCCAAGCGTCGCATCACAAACCTGCCGCGCTCGACGACCGAGGGCTGGCCCCCGCGTCAAGCGCGGGGGATCGGAAGGATGGATCGATGCCCCATAGCCCCCACTCGATCCCCTCCACGGCCCTCCGATGCCCCCACGCTCTCTCTCCGATGCTCGGCACGCTTTCTCTCCCGATGCCCGCACGCTCTCTCCCGATGCCCCGCACTTGATGCGGGGCCCAGCCGACGAGCGCCAACTACCCATCAGTTCCCGCCTCGGAGCGAGAAACCTCCTCCGACCAACCAGGTTGACGCCAATCCATAGCGCGCAAACCGGCGATTCGCTACCCTGTCAACGGTTTCGTGCGAACCGGGTTGGTTCGTGCGCTCGCAGAGCTTCAAACATGAAGGAGATCACCCATGGCTAATGTTCCTGGCGCGGAAAACGGCGACGCAGCGGAAACCGCTGACCCCTTCGCCGATCGCGAATGGAGCCCCGATGAGGTCGCCTACAACGGCAAAATCATCAACGTCCGCCTGAACGATGGCAGCGTCGAGCGCGAAGACATCCCCGAGCAGATGTACAAGGACTACCTCGGCGGCTACGGCATCGGCGCCCGACTGCTCTTCGACCGCATCCCCGCCGGCGCCGACCCGCTCGGCCCCGACAACGTCCTGGGCCTCATGCCCGGTCTCCTCACCGGCACGCCGATCTTCGGCAACCGCTTCCAGGCCGTCTGCAAGTCGCCCTCCACCGGCGGCTGGGGCGACGCCAACTGCGGCGGCGACTTTGGTCCCTACCTCAAGTTCGCCGGCTGGGATGGCATCCTCTTCTACGGCCAGGCCGAGAACCCCGTCTACATCCTGATCGACGGCGACGACGTTTCCGTCGAGGACGCCTCCGAGTACTGGGGCATGGGCGCGATTGAAGTCGAGAACGCCTTCAAGGAGAAGTACGGCAAGAAGACCTCCGTCGCCTGCATCGGCCCCTCCGGTGAGCAGCTCTCCTACCTCGCCGGCATCTGCAACGAGCACGGACGACTCGCCGCACGCTCCGGCGTCGGCGCTGTCATGGGCTCCAAGAAGGTCAAGGCTGTCGTCGTCCGCGCCGGCGGTACTCCGCGCGAGAACATGCTCGGCCGCGACACCGGCGTCCGCGAACTCGCCCGCCAGTCGCGCAACGAGTTCATCGCGCCGCTGCGCGACTTCTTCGCCGGCTTCGGCACCACGGGCATCAGCACCGGCTCCGCCCACAATGGCGACTCCCCGGTTCGCAACTGGGGCGGCGTCGGCGTCGACGTCTTCCCCGAGGTCGACTCCATGTCCGGCATGGTCTTCAACGCCACCCGCATGACCCACGCCGAACTCGAAATCGACCCCGCCACCGGTATGCCACCGATCGATCCCGATCACTCGCCGGCCCCGCGCGCAGTCGACGTCAACGGCAAGGCGGTCCGCCACAAGAGCTACGGCTGCTGGCGCTGCCCCATGGCCTGCGGCGCCGAATCGATCGAATCGCCCTTCGGCACCGTCGCCTCCGGTCTGACCGAGGCCGAGCACGAAAAGGGCGTCTTCAAGTACCCGGTCGACACGCATCGCGCCGAGTACGAGACCGTCGCCTCCTTCGGCACCATGAACCTCTCCGCCAACATCGACATGATGCAGGCGGCGAACCACTGGTGTAACGAGTACGGCCTCGACACCATCGGCGCCGGCACCACCATCTCCTTCGCCATCGAGTGCTTCGAGAACGGCCTGATCGACCTCGAAGACACAGGCGGCGTCGAGCTCACCTGGAGCAACGACGACGGCATCATGGAGATGCTCCACCTGATCGGCAAGCGCGAAGGCTTCGGCGACCTGCTCGCCGACGGCATGCAGGTCGCAGCCGCCAAGATCGACGAGAAGAACGGCGACAACCGGGCCCAGGAGTTCCGCACCGACGTCGGCGGGCAGGAGCTGCCCATGCACGACGCGAAACTCCAGCCGGAGTACTGGACGACCTACAAGCTCGACCCGACCCCGGCGCGTCACACGCAGTACGAGGGCAACTCCCGCTACGGCGGTCCCGAGTACCCGACCGCGCCGCGCGACTTCAAGGACTACGAGAACCGCGGCGAGCACCACAAGGGCGCCTCGGAGTACATGCACATCACGAACTCGACCGGCATGTGCCAGTTCATCATGATGGCTGCTCCAACCGACCGCTTCCCGCAGTGGATCAACGCCGTCACCGGCTGGGACCTCAGCGGCGAAGACCTGCAGCTCGCCGGTGAGCGCATCTCCAACCTGCGCATGGCCTTCACCGTCCGCGAGGGCGACAACCCGCGTCAGCGCTTCGCGCCGCCGCGCCTCTGGGGCGGCGAAGACACCGTCCAGAAGACCGGCCCGTTGGCCGATGTCATCCTCGACATCGAAACCCTTGAGACCGACTTCCTCAACGCCTGCGACTGGGACACTGAGACCTGTCTCCCCAGCCGCGAAAAGCTTGAGTCCATCGGCCTCGCCGACGTCGCCGACGCGCTCGCCGTCTAACGGCGAAGTCCGCGAACCAACCAGAGAGGGCGGACTCCGGTCCGCCCTCTCTGCGTCAAAGACCTCCCCTTCTGGGGGAGGTGTCACGAAGTGACGGAGGGGGCTCCCCCAAACGTCCACGGACAGGATCCAACGACCACCAGTGCGCAACCGACTCAGCGGCTACGCCTCGCGCCTCCTGATCATCCCCCTCGCCGGGATCGTCTTCGCCGCTGCGCTCGGCGCCGGCTTCCAGTGGGGCGCGCCCGAGCAGCAGGACATCGTCCGCGTCTACGAAGTCGACCAGCAGGGCCGCGTCGGCAGCGACGGCGCGCCCGCCGGCGACCTCAGCGGCTTCGTCACCGAACAATCGAATCTCGGCTGGGTCATCCGCGTCGGCGACTCACTGCAAACCATCCAGTTCAACGACGACTCGATTGTCGAAGCCATGCTGCCAATCTGGACCGACGACGTCCAGCCCGGCGACTACATCGTCGTCGGCGGCACCGACGACAACGTCAACACCTTCATCACCACCGGCATCGTCATCATCCCCGAGTCTCAGGCCCAGCTCGGCGACGCCGTCGCCGACGCCATTCGAGCGGACGCCGTCCAATGAGGCAACGACTCGTCGGCTGGCTGGTCACACTGGGAGCGCTCGCCGCCGCCGGCCTCGGCGGCTGGTTCGTCGGCTCTGACATCGTCGCGCCCCAGCCGACGGCGGAAGAAATCGTGGTCGCCGAGAATGTCGTCGCCGGCCGACTGCAGGTCGACATCGACGAGGCCGCCCATCCGAACGAGAGTCTGATCCTCGGCGCCAGCGGCCTCAGCCCCTTCGGCAATGCCGAGGGCCTCCAGGGCCGCCAGGTCCTGACCGGCCGCGTCATCTCGATCTCCGGTGGCAAACTGATCCTGCTGACGCCCACCGGCCGAGCCGAAATCCGTCTCACCGACGAAACCAGCTTCCTGCTCCGCCTCCAGCGGGTCGACCCCATGACCATCGGCTCCGGCGCCGCAGTCACCATCATCCTCGACTCCGATGGCCAGACGGCCGTCTCCGCCATCGCCCTCCCCGCCACGTCGAGACCAACCCTGAACGCTCCGGAAGGACCGCAGGCGCCAGGAGGCGGCTAACCGCTGCGCCGTTCGAACTCCGACCGAGCCTCGTCCAGCAGCCGATCCCGATCCGCAATCTCACCCTCGATCACGATGTGATCCTCGCCCGGCCCATCCAGGTACCAGCGCACGTTGCCCATCGTCTCCACCCGCCGCACGCTGCGCAACTCGTCCCACCCAATCGACTGTTGCTCAAGTCCCATGTGCAGCGCCGTCACCCCATCCTCATGCACGATCACGGCCGTCGTCTGCCGCTGCCAGGTAATGAACACCACTGGCAGCATCGCCCCGGTTACCACCAGGAAGAAGACCGCCGCGCCGCCCGCCTCGGCGCTCCCCGTCGCCAGCCACACAATCCCGGCAATGATCACCGCCATCAGCGGAAAGACAAACGTCGCGTTGTTGTACCACGACGCCTGATACGTGTGAGCGCTCCGCACGCCCCGATAGCGCAACAACGCCTCCGCGTCCTTGCGGCGCAAATCCACTGCGCTCCTCCCCTCGCGGGGGGAGCTTCCCCACCCGGC
Organism: Chloroflexota bacterium; assembly: GCA_028875225.1. GTDB lineage: Bacteria > Chloroflexota > Dehalococcoidia > Bin125 > Bin125 > Bin125. Next base: position 273,274 of record JAPPFB010000012.1, read on the forward strand.
TCGGGGATCAGGGGGGGCGCCCATCGCCCGCTCTCCGTTAGGCGTGCTCGAGGATCGCCACCGCCGAGGTCATCGCACAGGTCCCGGGGTTCTCCTCGGTCTGGAACGCCTTGACCACGCCGCCCTCGACCAGCATCGCGAAGCGGGTGCAGCGGAATCCAAGTCCCAGACCCGACAGGTCAAGCCCGATGTCCATCGCTCGGGTGATGTCGCCCGAGCCGTCGGCCAGCATCGTGATGTGTTCGGCGCCATGTGCGGCATTCCAGGCCTGCAGCACGAAAATGTCGTTGGTCGACATGCAAATCGTCTGCTCGATCCCGGCGGCGTCTAGCTGAGCCTTGCCCACCGCAAAGGTCGGCAGATGATCGTTCGTGCAGGTCGGCGTAAACGCCCCCGGCACACCAAAGATCACCGTCTTCTTGTCTCCCACCAGCTCACGCACATTCACCGGTCCCGGCCGGCCGTCGGCAATCACGGTCCCGTTCACGTCGGGCAAAGAGTCTCCAGCAGCAATCGGCATGTTGCTCTCCTCAGAGTTGAGCGTTCAAGATCACACCTCGCAGCCTAACGGCAGGCTGCCCCGCGACACGGGACACAGACCTAGACTGGCCGCACACAACAGTTTGACCAAGAGGAGGCATGCCCATGGCAATCGATCGACTTGAGGGACGCGTTGCGCTGATTACCGGCGCCGGATCGGGCATCGGGCGCGCTTCGGCGCTGCGCATGGCGTCCGAAGGGGCCGCGGTGATGTGCGCCGACATCAATGCCGAGGGCGCGCAAACGACTGCCGCCCAGATCGCCGAGCACGGCGGCCGCTCGGCGACAATGGAGCTGGACGTCACCTCCGAGGATGCCGTCAAGGACGCCCTGGCGCAGACCGTCCAGGTGCTTGGCGGCCTCGATGTGCTGTTCAACAACGCCGGCATCGGCGGCAGCCAGTACGGCTGGGACCGCACGATCGACGTCAACCTCAGCGGGGTCTACTACGGCACCTTCCACGGCGCCGCGACGCTGGCCGAGCGCGGCGGCGGATCGATCATCAACACCGCCTCGATCGCTGGACTCAACGGTCTGCTCAGCAGCGCCTCGACGCAGAACATCGACCTCGAAGTCGAGGAAGGCGCCGGAGCATACGTCGCCGCCAAGCACGGCGTGGTTGGGATCACCAGGCAGTTCGCCGTCACCTACGGCCCGCGCGGCGTCCGCGTCAACGCCGTCTGCCCCGGATACATCCACACGCCGATGACCGCCCAGATTCGCGAGATGGAAGGCGCGGAAGAGTTCCTCGCCTCCTTACACCCGATGGGCCGGCTGGGTCAGCCCGAGGAGATCGCCGCCGCAGCCGCATTCCTCGCTTCCGACGACGCCAGCTTCGTCAACGGCGTCGCATTGCCGGTCGACGGCGGCTACACCGCTCGGTAGGGGACCCTCACCCCAGCCCTCTCCCTGAAGGAGAGGGAGCAACTGGAGTTCACCATGGCCATTGCGAACATCAACGGCGTCGACCTCTACTACGAGGACACCGGCATCGGCGACCCGATCATCTTCCAGCATGGTTACACCGCCTCGCACGACGGCTGGGCGCCGGTGATCGAGCGGATGAGCGCGAAGTACCGCTGCATCGCGATGGACTGTCGCGGCGCCGGCGACTCAGCCCATCCTGACGACGGCTACACGATCGAGCAACTCGCCGCCGACGTCGTCGGCATGGCCGACTACCACGGCTTCGATCGCTTCCACTACGCCGGACAGAGCATGGGCGGATTAATCGGCTTCGAGCTGGGACTCTCATACCCGGACCGTCTGCTCAGCCTCTCGCTCTCCGCGCCTGCCCCGGCCGATGGAATCGCCTTTCCGCCCGAGGCACGTGCCGAAATGCGACGCCGCTGGGCCAACAAGGAGCGAGACCTGCTCATCCGCACTTCGTTGGCAGGAGTGCCGCGTGAGTCCGCCCACGCCGACGTACCGGCGCAGGTCGACCGCCAGCTCTCGGTCTCGGTCGGGCACTACGACGGCTGCTGGGAGGCCATGGTCAACTACCACAAGGGCGATCGCCTCGGTGAGATCCAGACGCCGACCCTGATCCTCGCCGGCGCCGCCGATTCACTCCTGACGCCCAACCTCAAAGACTTCGCCCGTCTGGGCAACGGCACGCTGCACGTCTTCAGCCGCGTCGGTCACGGAGTCCCGCGCGAAGTGCCCTCCGCCTACTCGAGAGTGATAACCGACTTCCTCGAACATGGCGTGGTCAACGCCCAGACCGTCGCCAAGGCGGTCGCCAAGGCGGCGCGGTCGTAGTGGGAATCACTTACGACTGGCGCGGCAGAGGCCTGCGACGCACTCGTTCGGCGGTGACCGTCGTGAAGTAGTCAGACCAGTCGTCGCGTTCGTCCAACACCTCAAGCAGCCGCAAGGCGTGGCTCTCAATCGAGCCTGTCATACGAATCAGAATCACGCCGCGTTCCGACACCATGTCCCGGGCGAAGATCAGCTGGCCGAAATCAGTGTCGTGTGTGAGTAGCGTGCGATCCTGCTGGTTGGCCAGCGGCAAGATGTCGACATCGTCTGTACCAGGCGCGTCGAGCCTCATCCACGCCACGTCGTGCCCTGCGGCCCGAAGGGTATTGACGATGGTCAGGTGAATGTTCTCGTCGGCGAGGAAGCGCACAGCTACCCGACAAGCTTGCCTACGGCGTGCTCCTCGTGAATGAGCTCGCTCGCGAACAGCAAGCAAGCCAGAAAGTCCTCACGGCTCACTCCCGGATAGCCTTCGACCAGCTCTTCCATCGTCCAGCCGTTGCCGAGGCATTCGAGGACAAACTCGACCGAGATGCGCGTGTCCTTGATCACGGGCTTGCCGGTCAACACGCCGGGCTTGCGCTCGATTCGGTCTCGCCAGCACATTGCGCGACCCTCCCCGCCACTCAGTCAGCATAGCCAGATGGCGTCTAGTCGAACGTGATCACGAAGCGGCCCCGGTGGCCGCCCTGCTTGAACAGGCGGTGGGTCTCCGAGGCCTGCTCGGCCGGATAAGTGGAGTTAACACGCATCGTGACCTGACCGTCTTCGACCTGTTGACGAATCTGGTCCAGCAGGTCGGCGCGACGGTCATAGGTGAACACCATGGTCACGTGGAACGTGATGTCCCGTTCCGGCTCGCCGCGCCAACCGCGAACGCTGGCGTACTGGCCGCCGTCCTTGATCGCGCCGACGGCAAGCTCGTTCTGCACGGCGCCGTCCGCCAGTCCATCGACCCCTTCTGGCACGACCTGGCGAATCTGCTCGGAGATGTCGTCGCCGCGAGGAACAACAATGTCCGCGCCGAGATCCTTGACCAGTTGCACATCCCGATCGGACGCATCGCCGATCACGGTCAACCCGTCCGCCTTACCCAGTTCAACCATGTATCCGCCGTAGCATCCGGCTGCGCCGGTCACGGCCAGGGTCTGCCCCGGCTGTAGTCCCATCTGATCCAGTGACTGCCTCGCGGTCAGCGCGTTCATCGGCAGCGTCGAGGCCTCGGCATGGTTCGAGCCGGCCGGAGCACGCGTGACGGCGTCCGCCTTCAGCACGATGCTCTCGCGGTAGGCGCCGTGGCTGCCTCGCGGGATCACCATCGCCATCACCGCGTCGCCGACTTGCAGGTCGGTCTCCGTATCCGGTCCCACCTCGTCGATCACGCCGGCGGCGTCCATGCCGGGGATGTACGGCGGTGGACCGGACTCGCGCAATGCGTCGGCGCGCGCGCCGCCGCGAATGAACGTGTCGGTCGGATTGACTGTGGCCGCGTGGACACGGAGTCGGACTTCGCCCGGTCCGGCATGGACTTCCGGCAGGTCGACAATCTGAAGCGCCTCGGGACCACCGAATTCGATCACTCCTACGCCGCGCATGTCGCACTCCTCCTATTGAATTGGATCATTCGCGCCCAATGTAGCCCAGCGGACCTCGTGGTTCGCGACAGTTGCGAACCCCAATGCGTCTGGCCATAATGTCGATACGCACGGCCCCGGGACGGCCGTCTGGAAGCGAGACGAGTATGAGCGGTAAGAGTTACTGGAAACGAATCCGGAAGCAACAACTCAGTCGGCGACGATTGCTCCGTGCGGGCGGCCGCGCCGGACTCGGCGCCGCCGGTTTGGCGCTGATTGGTTGCGGCGACGATGCGGATCAGCAGCAGGCGGTCGCTCAGCAGCGTCAGCAGCAACAACAACAGCAGGCAATGGCCCAGCAGCAGGACCAACAGGACCAGCAGCAGGCGATGGCCCAGCAACAGGCGCAAGATCAGCAGCAGGACGCTCCCGCTCAGCAGCAACAGCAGGATCAAGCGCAGCAACAACAACAGCAGACCGTCGCAGCCGCGCCGGCCGACGACGCGCGTCGCGGCGGGGTGCTGCGCATCGGCTCCGACATCGGCCTGTCGACTTATCGCGCGCCGTATCTCTCTTCATCGGCGCACATTCCGCTCTACATCCCGTTCTGGGACACGCTGACCAAGTACTCCCCGGACGGTCTCGACCCGCAGCCGCACCTGGCCGAGAGCTGGGAACTGAACGACGACCAGACCATGCTGCAGGTCAAGCTCCGGCCCGGCCTGGAGTTCCACAACGGCAAGCCGCTCAATGCCACCGAGGTCAAGCGCAGCCTGGAGGCGATGGACGACGAAGGGGTCGCCAACAACCAGGTCAAGGGGATCATGACGAAGTACGTCTCATCGGTCGACGTGATCGACGATGTGACCTTGCAGCTCAACCTGGCCTGGGGCGGCACGCTGGTCTACGACGTCCTCAACTACGCCCAGATCCACGATGTCGACGACATCCCCAATCTGGACGGATACTCCTCCCTCAACGGCTCCGGCCCGTTCAAGTTCGACGCGTCCTCCTACCAGGTTGACCAGTACGCCGCCGGCGATCGGTTCGAGAACTTCTACGAACCGGCTCTGCTCGACGGCATCGAGCAATACCAGTTCCCCGACGCCACCGCCATGTCGCTGGCGCTGGGCGCGGGCGAGATCGACCTGACCAACCGCCTGCCCAAGCCGGACTACGAACGCTTCAACTCCGACCCCGACTACACCGTCGTGGTTGCCCCGCCCACGCTCGCCATCTGGGTGCTGGGCATGGTCATTCCGAACGAGAATGGCGGTCACCCGGCCTTCGCCGACCCCAAGGTGCGGCAGGCGCTCTACCGCTGTGTTGACCGCGAGCGCGTTGCGAACGAGACCTTCGAAGGCCTGGCGCAACCCAAGAACATCCTCTGGCCGCCGTTCTCGCCCGGCTACGACGAGGCCCGCGACCGCGACTACTTCGACCCCGAGGAGGCAGCCAGGTTGCTCGAAGAGGCCGGCTACGGACCCGGCGAGCTGACGATCGAGCTTGGACACGCCGGCGGCGAGGCCAACGAGATCGCGCAGGTGATCCAGGCCGGCGCGGCCGAAGCGGGCATCAACCTCAACATCCAGCTCTACGAGCCGGCCGTTGCGCGCGACCGCTTCCTCAACGCCAAGCACGAGTCCTACCTCTCGTCCTACGCGTTCTTCGCGCTGCACCCGCAGACTCTGCCGGTAATGAACTTCCAGATGCGGATCCCCAACTCCTGCGCCTACGGTCCGGACTACTACCAGGCGTTGATCGACAGCTTCGGCACTGCCGACTCGGACGCGCGCCGGAACGAGCTGCTCGAGGAATTCAACACGCTGCTGGATAACGAGCCCTGGATCGCCCCGATCGTCACCCGCAGCGACATCTGGGCCTGGTCGAGCAAGTTCACCGGCATCGAATTCGACGTGCTCAGCATCCCCTCGATGCAGCGAATTCATCAGGTCTAGCTGAGGAAGACGCCCGGCCAACTCGGTTGCAGGCTCGATCTCAGATCGAGATACTCTCTCCCTACTCCGCACTCTCGGGTGGGGAGTAGGGAGAGGAACGCGCCAGAGGCCGATCAAGGCTGAGCGGGGAGGCGGCAGAGCGTGGGTCGATACCTGGTTCGGCGCTTCTTTGAAGGCATCCTGGTCGTCTTCCTGGCCAGCATCGTCATCTTCCTCATCATCCGCCTGATTCCTGGTGATCCGGCGCAGCAGCTGGCCGGAGACGATGCGACCCTTGAGGACATCGAGCAGATTCGTGAGCAGCTGGGGCTCAACGACCCCATCCTGTCGCAGTACGGGAACTGGATCAGCGGCGTCGTCCAGCTCGACTTCGGCAAGTCGTTCACCAAACGCGTGCCGGTTCGCGACCTGATCGCGCAATCCTTCCCGCCCACGATTGAGCTCGCCGTCGCGGCATACATCTTCGCGCTCGGCATCGGCGTTCCGCTCGGGGTAGCGGCGGCCGTCTGGGCCAAGAAGGCCCCCGACTATGGCGCCAGCGTGTTCAACCTGTTCACGCTCGGCATTCCCAACTTCGTCCTCGGCATCATTCTGCTCTGGATTTTCGCCGTGGAGTTGGACCTGTTCCCCGTCTCCGGAAGAGTCAGTGTGTTCGACGACTTCGTCGCCGGGGTTCATCGGCTGGTTCTGCCCACGATTGCCGCCGGCTCGGTCATCGCGGCCGTGTTGGCACGCTTCGTGCGCACTTCGGTGGCCGAGGCGCTGGCCCAGGACTACGTGCGGACGGCGCACGCCAAGGGGTTGCAGGCGCGCAAGGTCGTGATCAATCACGCCCTGCGTAACGCGCTGATCCCAATCGTGACCATCGCCGCGCTGCAGATCGGCAACCTGCTGGCCGGCGCGATCGTGGTCGAGATCGTCTTCACCCGTCCCGGGTTCGGCTTCCTCATCATCGACGGGATCAACGGCCGGGACTATCTGCTGATTCAGGCCATGCTGGCCATCCTCGTCTTCCTCTTCGTCGCCGCCAACACGATCGCCGACATCACCTACGGCTATCTCGATCCACGGATCCGCGTCTCCGGATTAGCGAGCTGACCGATGGCCCGGACCGAATCCCAGTACGCGCCGCTTGAGCAGACCTGGCTGCGCCGTAAGCGCGATGAATCGTTGACCGTCGACGCCTTCTATCGAACCGTCACCAACCCCCAGGGCGCGATCGGCGCAGCCGTCTTCGGCCTGTTGATCTTCGTCGCGATTTTCGCCGACCTGTTGGCGCCCCACGGCGAGGCCGAGCAGATTCGCGGCGCGCGCCTCCTGGCGCCCTCCGGCGCGTACTGGTTCGGCACCGACGATCTGTCACGCGACATCTTCAGCCGCATCCTGTTCGGTCTCAGGATCTCCCTGTATGTATCGGTCGCCGGCGTGCTCGGCGGCGGACTGGTCGGAACCATCGTGGGTTTCGTCTCGGGCTACGCAGGTGGCTGGCTCGAGGCGATCCTGATGCGCATCGTCGACACACTGCTCGCCTTCCCGTTCCTGCTGCTCGGCATCGCCGTGCTGGCAATCCTCGGGACTGGCACGTCGCAGGTCGCGCTGGCGCTGGGTATCGCGAACATTCCCGTGTTCGCGAGGATTGCGAGGGCGCAACTCCTCACAGAAAAAGAGCGCGACTATGTCCTGGCGGCTCGCTGCCTGGGAGCGTCGCCGCCGAGAATCATCGGGCGGCATATCGCGACTAACGCCCTGCCGCCGCTACTGGTGCAGGCCGCCCTGGCGATGGCCTTCGCCGTGATCGCCGAGGCGACGCTCAGCTTCCTCGGATTGGGCGCGTCGCCGCCGACGCCAACGCTGGGCATCATCCTCAGCGACGGCCGACGCTGGCTGTTCGCCGGCAACTGGTGGTTTGTGCTCTTCCCCACTCTCGGCCTCTCGCTGATCCTGCTCTCACTCAACTTCCTCGCCGACTCCGTCGTCGAAGCGATCGACCCGCACCGCCGCCACCGCTGATCGTTCCTCCCACTTCACAGCCTGTCTCTGCGAGACCGTTCGCATTTCGTTAGCTTCGGGCTAAAGGTCTCTACGGTCCGCGCCGGCGGGCCGAGTGTCCGAAGGGGTCCGAACATGAACGACAAGCACTGGAGCCGAATCCGCAAGCAACGGCTGAGCCGTCGAAGCGTGCTCAAAGCGAGCGCCCGCGCCGGAGTCGGCGCGGCCGGCCTCGCCCTGGTCGGCTGCGGCGGAGACGATGACGACGACGCCCAGCCGCAGGCGGTCGCTCAACCGGAGCAGCAACAAGAGCAGGCCATGCAGCAGCAGGCCGAGCAGCAAGCTCAGCAACAGGAGCAACCCGAACCGCAGCAACAGCAGGCGATGCAGGAGGAGCAACAGCAACAGGCCGTCGCGCAGCAAGCACAACAACAGGAGCAAGAACAGCCGGCTGTCCAACAGCAGGAGCAACAACAAGAGCAGCAAGCTGCTGCCGAAGCAGAGCCTGCCGGGCCGCCGCAAGGTGGCACGTTGCGACTGGGCATCGTCTACTCGCCGGCGAACTATGCCGCCCCCTACGCGGGAGATATCGCGTTCGGCCCGGCGATCTGGGAGTCCCTGACCAAGTACGGCGCAGATGGTCTGACTCCCGAGCCGCATCTGGCCGAGAGCTGGGAATTCAACGACGACCAGACGGTCCTGACGATCACGCTGCGGTCGGACTTGACCTTCCACGATGGCAAGCCGATGACGGCGGAGGAAGTCAAGAAGAGCCTGGAGCGGATGGACGACGAGGATGTCGCCAACAGCCAGGTCAAGAGCATCTTCAACAAGTATGTGAGCGCTGTGACGGCGGTTGACGAGACCACGCTGCAGCTCGACCTGGCCTGGCCGGGCGAGGCGATCTTCGACGCCCTGCACTTTGCCAACATCCACGACGCCGATGCGATCTCCGGACTTGAGGGCTACACACAGGTCAACGCCAGCGGCGCCTTCAGGTTCGATCCCGACTCGTACGAAGTGGATGTCTACGCCCGCGGCGACCGGTTCGAGAACTACTACGACCCGGCCGCGCTGGACGCGGTCGAGTGGCGCTCGTTCCAGGACGCCGAATCGATGGCCCTGGCGCTCCAGGCCGGTGAGCTCGATATGGTCTACGACCTGCCCAAGGCGTGGCACGCCAACTTCGCCGAGGACGACGGCTTCCAGGTGGAACTGGCCCCGCCGACCAGCTTACAGTGGGTGCTGGGCATGGTCGGGACGGGGCGCGGCGGCGGCCACGAGCTCATGGACGACCCGAAGGTGCGTCGAGCCATGTACCGGGTGATCGACCGCAAGCGGATCACAGCCGAGATCTTCGAGGGCCTGTCCGAAGAGAAGAACGTGCTCTGGCCGAAGTTCTCCCCGGGCTACGACGAGTCGCTGGACCGCGACTACTTCGACATCGACGAGGCCAGGGCGCTGATCACCGAAGCCGGCTACGCGGACGGAACGCCTCCGCTCAAGATCGCCTGCATCGCCTTCCAGCAGGAAGCGCTGCAGATGGCGCAGATCATCCAGCAGGACGCCGCCCAGGCCGGCATCAATGTCGAGCCGGAGGCGATGGAGTTCTCAACCTGGCTGGACGCATTCCTGGCCGGCACGCACGAGGGTCTCTACATGGCCCTCTTCTCGTTCTTCGCGATGCACCCGCAAACCCTGCCGGTGATGAACTACCAGATGCGGATCCCGAACTCCTGCGCCTACGACTCTCCCGAGTACCAGGCGATGATCGACGGCTGGCCGACCGCCGACAGCGAGGACAAACGCCAAGCGCTGCTCGACGAGTTCAACAGAATCCTTGACGAAGAACCCTGGGTCGCGCCGATCTGCACCACGGTGTCGATCTGGGCCTCCCAGTCGAATGTCAAGGGATTCTGGCAAGACGTGGTCGGCCGTCCGCGGCTGCAGGACGTCTACTTCGACGATGCCTAGCGACTCATCGGCAAGCTCAACAGCTATTGGCTCGCCAGCTCGCGGCGTGCGCGTTCGCGGGCGACCCACTCGGCCGCGGGACCGTCGAACGGGGTGACGACCACGTCCACCTGCCGAATCTCACCCTCGAACTCGAACGGCGGCTCGTAGCGGTCGCCGACCGGCGAGCGGCGGTCGGCGCCGATGTCGAACTCGCCGTGTCCGAACAGGTTCTGGCGTTGCAGCGTGGTGATCTGTCCGGTCGCGGCCGTGTCGCCGTCGATCGTGAGCGTCAGCGTTGCCGGGCCGCGTGGGCCGTCGCTCTGCAGCGAGACGCCGATTGCGACCTCTCCGCCGGGGACCGGCCCATCGCTCCGGAAACGGAACCAGTCGTCGTAGGCGTGATAGTCGAAGTGGAGATGATTGTCCTGGATGTAGAGAGTGCAGCCGCTGTGGATCGAGCCACGGTTGAAGATCACGCCCTGCTGCTCGGTTGAAGCACGGGCGCACTGCGCGCTGACCGTCCAACTGCCGACATCCAGCGCCGGCGAGACGTCGCGCTGGAGATGGGTGATCGGCGGCGTGTAGCGGTAGCGGAAGTCGGTGTGCGGGCTGCCGGGCGCCTGCGAGGGCTGGTTGATCTCCAGGGTGCGATCGTCGAGCGGCAGCACGCCGTGTTTGCCCGCCTCGATCCACCAGCGGTCGATCAGCGCCCGCAACCGCTCGGGCTCCTCTTCGGCCAGGTTGTTGGTTTCTGAGAAGTCCTCGTCGACGTGGTAAAGCTCCCACTCGTCGTCGGACCATTCGTTGCCCATGCGGTGCCAGGTGACGGCCTTCCAGCCGTTGTCCCAGAGTCCGCGATGTCCGAGCATCTCGAAGTACTGCGTGTCCTTCGTCGTGGCGGCGTCGGAGTCGTTGAAGGTGTACTGGAAGCTGGTTCCGGCGACCGGCAACTGGCTGCGGCCCTGGTAGGTATCGGGCGCCTCGGTGTCGAGGGTGTCCAGAATGGTGGGCAGCACATCGGAGACGTGGTGGAACTGGCCTCGGATGCCGCCGCGCTCGTTGATGCCCTGCGGCCAGTGCGCGATCAGCGGCACGCGGACGCCGCCGCCGTGCGTGTTCTGCTTGTACCAGCGCAAGGGCGTGTTGCCCGCCTGGGCCCAGCCCCAGGGATAGTTCGAGGCCGAGCGCGGCCCGCCGATTTCATGGAGGCGCGACTGCACCTCTTCCAGGTCGTCGCGCGGACCGAACAGACGCGGTTCGTCGGAGACGCCCGTCGGTCCGCCCTCCTGCGATGCGCCGTTGTCGGCCATCAGCAGAATCAGCGTGTTGTCGAGCTGGCCGGACTCTTCGAGGTGGTCGAAGAGGCGTCCGAGCTGCGCGTCGGTGTGCTCGAGAAAGCCGGCGAAGGCCTCCTGCAACGCAACCGCGAAGCGCTGCGTGTTCGGTTCCATCTCGTCCCAGGCCTCAACGCCGCGGTTGCGCGGCGCGAGCTGCGTGCCCTCGGGCACGATGCCCAGTTCCAGCTGCCGCGCGAAGACCTGCTCGCGGACGGCGTCCCAGCCGATGTCCCAGCGACCGCGCTGCCGCTCGGTGTATTCCTGCGGCGCCTGGTGCGGCGCGTGCGTCGCGCCCAGCGCGAAGTACATGAAGAATGGTTGATCGGGATAGATCGAGTGCTGGTCGCGCACGAACTGCTGCGCCTGATCGACCAGGTCCTCGGTCAGGTGGTAGCCGTCCTCTGGTGAGCGAGGCGGCTCGATCAGCGTGTTGTCGCGGGTCAATTCGGGGTAGAACTGGTCGGTCTCGCCGGGCAGGAAGCCGTAGTAGCGGTCGAATCCGCGCTGCAGCGGCCAGTCGTGGTAGGGACCAGCCTGGCTCAGCTCCTCGCCCGGGCAGAGGTGCCACTTGCCCAGGGCAAAGGTGGCGTAGTGCTCGTCGCGCAGCAGTTCGGCCATCGTCGCGGCGTGCTGCGTGATGCGTCCGCGCGTGTTCGGGTAACCGTTGTTGAAGTTGGTTACCGAGCGCATCCCCACCGTGTGGTGGTTGCGCCCGGTCAGCAGCGCCGCCCGCGTCGGCGAACAGAGCGGCGTGACGTGGAAATTCGTATAGCGCAGACCGTTCTGTGCCAGGCGGTCGATGTTCGGAGTCGGAGTGAGCCCGCCGTAGCAGTTGAGATGAGCGAACCCCAGATCGTCGAACAGCACGATCAGCACGTTGGGCCGATCCTGCGGCGCGGTGGTCATCGGCGGCCACCACGGCTCCGACTCCCGAAACGTGCGGCCAATCTTGCCCTGGAATTGTTCGCCGGTGGTCATCTGCGGACTCCGCTCGCTGCCGGTGCTTCCCGACATTGAACGAAGGCTACCGTCACACGGTGCGCACGCAGCGGAAGCCGGTGTTGCTCGTGGCGCTGTCAGGAGTGAGCGCCATCCGCGCCGCGGTCCGATAGCGCAAACAATAGCTTTCATGACACATGAAACTGCCGCCTTTGAGCACCTTCAGGTCGCCGTCAGGCGGTCCGGTCGGATCGGTGGGCGGCGCAGGATCGTGGAACACATCGAACCAGTCGCTGCACCATTCCCAGACGTTGCCCGTCGTGTTGAACAGGCCGAATCCGTTAGGCGAGTATTCATCAACGGGACAGGTCGCGTACCAGCCGTCCTTATTCGAGTTCTCGGTTGGAAACACCCCCTGCCAGACGTTCATCCGGTGTTCGCCGCCCGGCGTCAGTTCGCCGCCCCAGGGATAGGGCTGTGATTCGAGCCCGCCGCGAGCGGCGCGCTCCCACTGGGCCTCGCTGGGCAATGACTTCCCGGCCCACTCCGCGTACGCCAAGGCGTCGTTCCAGCTGACATGCACGACCGGATGATCGAGCCGTTCGTCAATGCCCGTACTCGCCCCCTCTGGATGTCGCCACGACGCGCCTTCGACTGCTCGCCACCAGGGAGCGTCGGCGGCCCCTTGAGTCGGCGGAAAGTCATCGGGCAGCAACCCCGCAAAGACGAACGACCAGCCGATCGACTCGGATTCGGTTCGGTAGCCCGTGGCATCGACGAAGGAAGCAAAGTCGGAGTTGGACACGGCGCAAGCGTCAATCTCGTAAGCCGACAGCTCAATCTCGCGCAACGGCCCTTCCCCGTCTCCGGGATAGGCAAGATCGTCGACCGCTCCCATCACGAACGTTCCACTGGGAATGGTTGCCATCGACAAGTCTTTCCTCCCCCTCGGAGGGGGAGGTGCCCCGAAGGAGCCTGCCCCCGACTCGATCGGGGGGCGGAGGGGCTCCCTCGCGTGCGTTCGAATGCCCTCTGCATCTCCCCCCTGAGGGCGGGGAGATGAAGCCCGCAACGCCCCGCAGCAGTCAGTCATGGCGTCAACTGTGCCAATCGACCTACTGCTGAGCCATCAACAGCTTGAAGGCGTTGCGCGCGGCCTCGTATGCCGCGCCCGACTTCGGGTACGGCGTCACTTCCAGCGTCAGTTCGTGGATCGTGCCGTCGAACTCGAACGGCGCCTCATACGAGGCGGTCACCGGCGACTTGCGATCGGAACCAATATCCGCGCCGCCGCGACCACCAAATCCGCCGCGTACGAGGAACGGGATATCACCCTCTCCGACTCGCTCTCCATTGAGACGGATCGTGACGTGCCCCGGCGCCGAGGGCGCTTCGCCGTCCATGCTCATCCCGATCGTGCAGCGGCCGTCCGGAACCTCAGTCTCGGACACAACCTGCGTGACCTCGGTGAAGGCGTTGTAGTCGACTCGCAGGCGGTTGTCCTTGATATAGAAGCTGATCCCGCCCATCACCGATCCACGCGCGAAGATCACGCCGTCGCCGAGGCCGTCACGCTCGATGTCCGCCTCCAGCGTCCACGAACCCATCCCGACCGCTGGCGCGATCTCCCCGGGCAAATGCGAGACCGGCGGCGTGTAGCGGTACTTGAGCCCGTTGTGCGGCCCGCCCGGTCGCTGCGTCGGTCCGCCGAGTTGGAAGCTGCGGTCATCGAGCGGCAGCACGCCGTAGCGCCCGGCCTCGACCCACCAGCGATCGATTAGTTCGCGCAGCTTCTCCGGTTTCTCGGCAGCCAGGTTGTTGGACTCGGAGAAATCCTCGGCGACGTGATAGAGCTCCCACTCGTCGTCGCCCCAGGGATCGTTCTTCTGGTGCCGCGTGACGGCCTTCCAACCGTCGACCCAGATCCCGCGGTGGCCCAGCATCTCGAAGTACTGCGCCTCCTTGGCCGTGTCCGCATTGGGGTCGTCGAAGGCGTAGGCAAAGCTGGTGCCGCTGACCGGCATCTGGCGATGTCCGGCGTACTCCTCCGGCGCGGTCGCCTGGACCGATTCGAGCACCGTCGGCAGCACGTCGCTGACATGATGGAACTGGCGGCGGAAACTGCCGGTGTCCTTAATCCGGTCGGGCCAGTGGACGATCAGCGGGACGCGAACGCCGCCGCCGTGCGTGTTCTGCTTGTACCACTTGAGCGGCGTGTTGCCAGCCTGGGCCCAGCCCCAGGGATAGTTGGGCGAGCTGCGCGGACCGCCAATCTCGTGCAGCCGCGACTGCGCCTCGTCGACATCGTCCAGCAGCGGTTGACCGTAGCGCGCGGTATCCGAGACGCCCTGCGGTCCGCCCTCCTGGCTAGCGCCGTTATCGGCCATCAACATCAGGATCGTGTTGTCGAGCTGGCCGGAGTCGTCGAGATACGAGATCAGGCGGCCGATCTGCTCGTCGGTATGGGTCAGGAAGCCGGCGAACGCCTCCTGGAATGCGGCGAGGAAGCGCTTCATGTTCGGCGAGAAGTCGTCCCAGGGCTTGACCCCCGCATTGCGCGGCGCGAGCTCGGTCCCCTCGGGGATCACGCCGAGTTCCAGCTGTCGCGAGAACCACTCCTTGCGCACCTCGTCCCAGCCCTGGTCGAACAGGCCCCGGTAGCGCTCGATGTACTCCGCCGGCGCCTGGTGCGGCGAGTGCGTCGCGCCCAGCGCGAAGTAGAGGAAGAACGGCTGACCCGGATAGACCGACTGGTGATCGCGCAGGAATCCGGTCGCCTGGTCGACGATGTCTTCGGTGAAGTGGTAGCCCTCTTCCGGAGTCCGCGGTGGATCGATTAGGTGATTGTCGTAGCAGAGATCGGGATAAAACTGGTCGGTCTCGCCCGAGAGGAAGCCGTAGTAGCGATCGAATCCGCGCTGCAGCGGCCAGTCGTGGAACGGTCCGGCCTGCGAGCAGGTCTCGGACGGATTCAGGTGCCACTTGCCCACCGCGAAGGTGGCGTAGTTCTCGTCGCGCAGCATCTCGGCCATCGTCGCCGCGTTGCGGCTGACCGCGCCGCGCATGTTGGGGTAGCCCGGGTCGTAGCTCGAAATCGAGCGCATCCCGACCGCGTGGTGGTTGCGCCCCGTCAGCAGCGAGGCCCGCGTCGGCGAACAGAGCGCTGTCACGTGAAAATTGGTAAACCTCAGGCCATTGGCGGCTAGCCGGTCGATGTTCGGCGTCGCAATCGTCGAGCCGTAACAGCCCAGATGCGAGAATCCGGTGTCGTCGAACAGGATGATGACCACGTTGGGCCGGTCCTGTGGCGCGGTCGGCAGCTCCGGCCACCACGGCTCCGACTCGCGGAACGTCCGTCCGATCACCCCACCGAACTCTTCTTGCTGATTCATCGCACGCTCCTGCTCTGCATTCGTCGTCAACGCTCGCCGCTCAAGATACGACGGCGTGACGACTAACTCGTAACACGAGCCAGCTCAGGCGACTTCGGAAGTCTTCGTACGGAAATCTCAGGGCAACTCGAGACCGCGCCGCTGAAACTCCTCGGCAACGGCCTTGACGACCAGACGGGCGTCGGCGACGGCTTTGACGGCATCGGCACTGGTGGGTAGCTCGCGGACTTCGGGATAACGGGCGCTGACTGCCGATTTGCTCAGCCAATCGAGGTCGGCATCCAAGGCGTGCACCGGCCAACTCGGGGGCAACTGGGCGCGCAGATCGTTGACGTTGTGGAAGCGAGGATAGTCGTTATGTTCGAGCTCGAGGGCTGCCTTGAGAGCCTTTTCGGCGGCTTGCTGGGCATGGAAGCAGGAGTGGCGTGGCGGCTCGATCTCCGAGGTGGACATTCGCTCAGCGGTACCCAGGTCTTCCAATGCCAGTTGGATTTCATGTAAGGCTTCTTCGATCACCGGGTCGCCGCCCCCTCGCACGTAGAGTATGCGACCGTCGATCAAGGCTTTGCGCTCTAGCGCACCGACCAGACAGGCGCGCTTCAGGAAGAGCGTGGGCGTAGTCACGACGACATCCGTAGGTGTTCCCAGCTTGCGCAGGGCGGCGCTGATCGCCGAACTCGACTTGTAGCGGTCTTCGCATTGGTCGAAGACGACCAGCAGATCGACATCGCTGTCGTCGTGGTAATCGCCTCGGGCGCGTGAGCCGAACAGGACGATCTGCAGCGGGTCCCAACCCTGCACGATGATCTCGACCATCTCGCCGATGGTAGTGTCAATGTCCGTTGTGGTTTGGAGCGTCGTCATGGATTTGATCGTAGCCAGTTCTTGCCGAGAGATCGCGCTCGTTAGCATTGACCGGAGGTTGGGAGCGAGGCTGTGTCGAACCAATCCGACGGCATCTTCTCGGGCGTCCGGGTGCTTGAGTTCGGCCTGTTCGTCGCCGGTCCGTACGCTGGCGAACTGCTGGCGCACGGCGGCGCCGACGTAATCAAGATCGAACCAACGACCGGCGACGCCACCCGCTGGAACAGCACAATCGTCCACGGCGAGGGCCGCCACTACATCATCAAGGCGCGTGGAAAGCGCGGCGTGCCGATCAACCTGCGTCATCCCGACGGCCTCGCGATCGTCCACGATCTCGCGCGGCGCAGTGACGTCATCATCTCCAACATGCGGCCCGGCGCGCTGGAGCGTCTGAGCCTCGACTATGAGTCGCTCAGCGCCGAGAACGAACGGATCATCGTGGCCGAGATCTCGGCCATGGGCGAGGACGGTCCCTACGGGATGCATCTCGGCGCCGACTTCCAGGCCGCCGCCGCGTCGGGCCTGGCGATGTCGACGGCCAACTTCGATGGCGACGAGCCCCGCATTCTCGACGCCTACCTCTGCGACTTTCACGCCGGCACGCTGCTCTCATTCGGCATTGCCGGCGCGCTCTATCGTCGAGAGTTCACCGGCAAGGGACAACACGTCCGCACCTCGCTCTACCAGGCCGGACTGTCGCTGCAAACCGCGACCGCCAACCTGTTCGACGCCGTCGACGGCTGGAAGCGCGACTTCGCCGACTGGATGGAGCAGGAACGTCCCCACCCCAGGCTCGCCGCTCAGAGTCGCCGCGATCAGACCACGCTGATTGTCGGCGGCCTCTACGAGACGCGCGACGGTCACTGGATCACCCTGGGCGCCGGACAGCTGGCCTTCAAACGACTGCTCGACGTCATTGGCATCGAAGACCCCAGCGCACACGATCCCGATTGGGAAATGCCCGACGATCCGCGCGATCACTTCACCTCGCTCCGCCAGCGCATCCGCGAGATCGCATTGCAGTACGACGGCGAGGAGTTGCGCGACCTGATGCAATCCGCCGGCGTCCCCTGCGCGCTGCTGAGTTCGCTCGAGGAAGCGCTGCTCAGCGAGCACGCCCGCGCCAACGACTACGTGCACGGCTTCGACCACCCGGCCGTCGGTCCTGTGCTGATGCCGCAGGCCCCGGTCAAGTTCAGCCGAGACCGCTACCGAGCGGCAGAGCGGACGCCCGCTTTCGGCGAGCACCTGCGTGATGTAATGGGCGAACTGGGCTACGACGACGCAGCCATCGAGCAACTGATCGAGAGCGGCGCGATTGCGGAAGAGCTGCCCTAGGCGCCGCGCAGGCGCGGATCGAAGATGTCGCGCACCGAGTCGCCGACCAGGTTGAATCCGAGCACGGCGATCGTCATCGCGACCCCGGGGAAGATGCTCAGGTGCGGGTACTTCCAGAGCGTGCGAGCTTCGGTCAGCATCCGTCCCCAGGACGGTTCGGGCGGCGGTACGCCCAGGCCGAGGAAGGACAGCGCGCCCTCGAACAGGATCGCGCCGCCCAGCAGGGCGGTCACGTAGATCAGCAGCGGTGGTCCCATGTTGGGCAGCACGTGCCGCCAGAGGATCCGGTAGGGCGACGCCCCGACCACGCGCGCGGCCTCGACGTAGGACTCGGCCAGCGTGGCGAGCGTGCTGGCGCGGACGATTCTGACCATGCTGACGGCAAAGATGATGCCCATGCCGAGCGCGACCGACTGCCAGCCGCGTCCAATCACCTGGGTGAGCAGGAGCAGCAGAACCAGGCCGGGGAACGCGAGCATCATGTCGATCAGTCGCTGGAGCAGCAGATCCACCAGTCCCTTGGCGTAGGCCGAAACCATTCCCAGGACCAGCGCCGCACCAACCCCGATCGCCATCGCCCCGAGCGCCAGCGACATCGAGAGCCGCGCGCCGGCGATCACACGGGCCAGGTAGTCGCGCCCCAGCCGATCGGTGCCGAACCAGTACTCTCCGCTCGGGCCGGCCAGGATGTTGGGCGAGATCAGCTCGGAATCACCGGCGATGAGTGGACCGACGGCCGCCAGGAACACGACGAAGATGACAACTACCATGCCGAACGCGCCCAGCGGATGCTGTCTCAGCAGCCTGAGCGCTCGTTGCCTCCAGGGAGCTTTCACGGGAAGCCCATACAGATCGAATTCGATCCGCGCTTCCGCCTCTGTGAATTCCGCGCTGCTGCTCACTGGAACCGAATCCTTGGATCAAACATGCCGTAGCTGATATCGACCAGGAGGTTGACCAGGATGAAGGCGGCGCCAAAGATCAGCATCCAGACCTGAACAACCGGCAAGTCGTTCGTCAGCAACGATTGCACCAGGTAGCGGCCCATGCCGGGAATCGCGAAAATCTGCTCAACGATCACGGCCCCGGCAATGCCGGTTGCGAAGACCAGCCCAATCAAGGTGATCAGCGGAATCATGGTGTTGCGCAGCGCGTGACGCAAAATCACGACCCGGTCGGCCAGCCCCTTGGAATACGCCGTGCGCACATAGTCCTGGCGCAGAACTTCCAGCATCTCGGAGCGCGCGACCCGTCCCAGCACCGCGGCCCCGGCCAGGGCAGCGATCGCAGCCGGCACGATCATCTGGACGATGTTGGTTTCAGGTTCCTCCCAGAGCTGCACGTACGGCACCGGGGGCGCATAGCCCCAGAGCACGAGCGGCACCACGATCACCAGGGTCGCCAACCAGAAATTCGGCACTGCGAGGAAGAGGATCGTGACAAAGCGAATCCCGTAGTCGTCCGCCCGGTTCTGGCGAACGGCCGACCATACCCCCGTTCCAATTCCCAGCGGGATATAGATGATCAACGTCAGGAACAACAGTTCAATCGTCACCGGCATCCGTCGGCCGAAGTTGTCGAGGATGTCCTCCTTGGTCAGCCAGGACGTGCCGAAGTCGCCGCTGAACACCTGGCCAATCCAGTTCACGTATTGGACGTGAACCGGTTTGTCCAGACCGAAGTGCGCTTCCAGTTTTGCCCGGTCGTCGGCGTTCGCGGTCCCCGGGAAGCCTGCCGAGAGCCGAGCGTCAATCACCGATCCCGGAACCAACCGGATCAGGCCGAACACGAAGATCGACAGCAGGATCACCGTCACCGGCAAGAGCAGCAGGCGACGGAAGATGTAGTTACGCATCGCCCGCCGTTTCGACTACCCGCTCAGTTGCCCCATGCGGTGCATTCCAAGCCGGATCTCTCTGCCTCAGCTCTCGCTAGATGGTCCGACTCTCGTCGAACCAGCACTCGTTCATGACCTGGTTAGTCGGCGTGATGCCCGGAGTCGGACGGAATCCCTGCAGCCAGGGACGGTGACCGACGGTGGGCAGACTCCAGTGCCACCAGAGTCGCGGTGCATGTTCTTCCAGCAGCTTGGTCTGGATCTCGTCGTAGATCGCCTTGCGGTTCTCTACTCCGAACGTCGTCCGACCCTTGACCAGCATGTCGTCGATCTCGGGATCCGAGAACTCGCCGTAGTTCTGACCGCCGGTGGTGTGCAGGTCGTTGTACAGCAGGTCAGGGTCGGCGGCGGCCTGCTGGCCCAGTGTGATCATCGAGAACTCGTGATTCTGACGCGCCGCCAGCGAGTCGGCCGTAGTCAGCTCCAGGATGTCGACTTCGAAGCCAATCTGCCGGAAGTTCTGCTGCAGCACCTGTCCGTAGTCCGAGGCGAAGTCTCCCCAGACCTCCATCGGCGGGACATTGTCGGGGTCGTAGCCGCTGGCCTCGAGCATCTTGCGGCCTTCGGCCAGATCTTCCTCCCGTTCGTCGCCCGAGCGGTATCCGGGCAGCTGCGACAGTTGGTCCAGCCCCCAGCCGTAGGGCGAGATCGTCTCCGCCACCGGACCGCCAATCACGCCGGCGCCCAGCGTGATCGCATTCAGCGACGGACGGTCCGTGGCCAGGTGCAGCGCCAGACGGACGCGCGCATCCGTGTACGGCTCGCGCTTGGTGTGGATGTGCGTCGCCAACCCAAAGGCGACCGGGTTCGGCACGGCAACGATCGAATCCTCGCCGGCCTCCGCCCGCACGGTTTCGATTTCCTGCAACTCGCCGTACCACTGCAGCCAGAGGAAGTCGGTCTTGCCGTCGATGTACTGCGCGATCCGCAGCGCGTTGTCCAGCCCCCAGATGATGTTGTAGCCGTCGAAGTAGGGCAGCTTGCCGCCGTCATGCGATGGCCGGTAGTAGTTCGGATTGCGCTTGAGCACAGTCTCGACGTCGGGCTCACGCGAGTCCAGCATCATCGACCCGGTCCCCACGACCGCGTCCGGGTTGCTCGAGACTTCGGCGTCGCCGAACTGCTCGACCACGTCCCGGGCGACCATCAGCGCCCCGGTCTCGGCCATCGCGACCAGCAGCGGGGCGAACGGCTCCGAGGCCTCCACATGCATCGTGAACTGGTCCACTGCCTCGAAGCGCTCGACCAGCGAATAGCGGTCCTTGTAGACGAACTCGGGGTTGTCCTGGCTGAAACGTTCGTAGCCGAAGACCGCATCCTCAGCCGTGAACTGCCGTCCATTCACGGGCGGCAGATCCTGCCAGTACACGTCTTGCTTGATCTGGTAGACGAAGTTCAGATCGTCAACAATCTCCGGCAGTTCGCCCATCGCGTCCGTGATCACGTTGCCTTCGTCCATGTAGTTGACGAAGTCGAAGCACTGGAAGATCGAAGCGTCGGTCCCGCCGTGGATTGTGGCCGCCGGGTCGAACAGACCGCCGTCGTCGCCGGGGATCTGGACCATGCCACCGAAGACCGGTCCGCCCGACTGCTGCGCCTGGGCGGCAGCGGCCTGCTCTTCCTGCGCTGCCTGCTGTTCCTCGGCCGTGGCGTCCTGCTGCTGTTGCTGCATCGCCTGCTGTTCGGCCTGCTGCTCGACCTGGTCCTGCTGTTGCTGGACCTGCGCCGCGGCCGGCTGACCATCATCGTCGTCGTCTCCGCAGCCGACCAGCGCCAACCCCGCCGCGCCCACGCCGGCCCGCGCGCTCGCCCGCAGGAGCCCGCGTCGCGACATGCGATTTCGTTTCATCCGAGTCCAATAGTTTCGCTCAGCCATCAGAATACCTTCCATTCAAGCCGCGCACGTGATATGCGCAAGGCGAATCGCATTTGCGCAGTATGACGATCCAGGAGTCGGATTTCAACGGCCCACCCGGCATCCAACCGCGATGCTCTCTCAATGGAAACCTGCACAGAAACCAACTGAAGTCGGGCCCCCCGAGGCGGGGGCCCCCCCCCCCCGGCGGGTGGCCCCCCCCCCCCCCCCCCCCGGGGGGGCGCGCAGCCCCCCCCGCCCCCCCCACAACAACCGGGGGGGGGGGGGGGGGGGCCGGCCC
>JAPPFB010000012.1:294984-432315 GCA_028875225.1 Chloroflexota bacterium
TTTCACTACCCTGTTGTCTTTTTACACCGCCCCCCCGGCAAACCACCCGCTTTGCTCTATAATTTAAACCCTCAACAAAAACAAACTCACGGCCCCCCGGGTTGGGGGGGCCCCCGCAGCGCCTGGCTGGTCGCCCCGCCCCCGCCTGCGGGGGGGCGACTCCTCAGCCGGACGCACCGGAAACTCTCCTCAGGGAGAGGGTCGCGGCGCCTCGCCCTTCGCGAGCGCCCTCTACGGCGACGCCACCTTGCTGAACTGCTTCGACGGCATCGTCCCCAGCAACGGCGCCCAGCCCGGCTCCGGGTGCGGCGGGTGCGCCGCGAGCCAGTCCTCGTCAATCGCCGCCCCCAGACCCGGCGCCTCGGGCACCGAGTAGAAGCCGTCTTTGTGCGTCGGCAGCTCGCCGATGCACGCGTCCTGGAACCAGGGCCGCATCCCGCCCTCGTGGATCTTGAAGTTCGGAATCGACGCGTCGACATGCAGCGCCGCCAGCACCTCCATCGGACCGTGGATCGCGTGCGGCTGCACGCCCACGTACTGCGCCTCGGCCAATGCCGCGATCCGCTTCATCTGACCGATCCCGCCGGTCTGGATCATGTCCGGCTGGATCATCGCCACGATCTGCCGCTGCAGCAGATCGAAGTACGTGAACGGACTGTAGATCCGCTCGCCCGTCGCGATCGGAACGTTGGTTCCCCGAGCGACCTGCTCCATCGCGTCGATGTTCTCGAACGGCACCGGCTCCTCGTAGACGAACGGGCGGTACTGCTCCATCTCGTTGCCGATCCGGATCGCCTCGGCCGGCGTCAGACGCCCATGCACCTCGACCAGCAGCTCGACCTCAAAGCCGACCGCGTCGCGCACGGCCGCCAGCGTGTCGATCGCCTTCTTTTCCGCCTCATACGAGATGAACAACCCGCGATGATCGAACGGATCGCCCTTCAGCGCTGTGAAACCTCGTTCCAGCTGGCTCAACGCAAACTCGGCGGCGGATTCCGGCGAAGGGCCGTCCCAGCGCCCGTACGTCCAGATCAAATCCCGCATCTTGCCGCCCAGCAGCTCGTAAACCGGCACGCCCAGGGCCTTGCCCTTGATGTCGTACAGCGCCATCTCAATCCCGGCCTGGGCGCTGTTCTGGATCGGCCCGCCGCGCGTGAAGTAGCGATGGTGAATCGTCTGCCACAACTCTTCGATCCGGAACGGATCCTCACCCGTAATCATCCCCCCGTATTCCTCCACCAACGACGCCACCGCCACCGGCCCGCAGGTCGCGTCGCCCCAGCCCGTAATCCCCTCGTCCGTC
Source organism: Chloroflexota bacterium (assembly GCA_028875225.1). Classification (GTDB taxonomy): domain Bacteria; phylum Chloroflexota; class Dehalococcoidia; order Bin125; family Bin125; genus Bin125. The sequence goes on from JAPPFB010000012.1 coordinate 296,288, forward strand.
TCAACCTTGACGAACACATAGTTCCAGGGAGGAAAGTTGAACATCGGATGCGCCGTCGTCCCCGGCGAAGCCGGAATCGCGCTGATCTTCGTGATTTTCATGATGTGCTCTCCTCGCAGTCGACGATTCCGTCGAGGCTAGCGCCCGCCCAACACTACCCGCACCATCTCCGTCATTCCCGCGCTTGCCGCGGGAATCTCGCCTGCTCCAGTTCGACCGCAATGTCGAAGCAGGGCGATTCCGTCACCGAGCCCCGTGATCGCAGGCCGCAGCTACCGCAACGCCCCAGCCAGCGCAAACCGCTCAATCTCCCCATCCCCAAACCCGAGCCACTCGCTCAGCACCTCGAACGTGTCCTCGCCCAGCAGACGCGCCCGCTCCAACTCGCACGGAGCATCCGACAGCCGGAACGACGCCTGCGGCGCCCGATACGTGCCCATCACCGGATGATCCAGCCGCTGGTAGAAGTTCCGATGCCGCAACTGAGGGTCGTGCTCGAGCACATCCTCACCCGTCTGCACCACGCCGGCTGCGACGCCCTGCGCCTGGAGCGTTGCCATCACCTCGCGGGCGTCGCGCTCGATCGTCCATTGCTCAACCTTGCGGTCGAGCTCGTCCTCGTTCGACTTCCGATCCTCCAGCGTGGCGAAACGGTAATCGTCGGCCAGCGAGGGCGCATCGATCGCCTCACAGAACGATCGCCACTCCTCGTCGCTCGTCACCGCGACCACGCACCAGCGATCGGCGGCGCAGCGATACGCCCCGTGCGGCGCGGCGTCGGGCTGCCGGTTGCCGTTCCGATTCGCCACCCGCCCGTTGACGAAGCAGTCGAGGATCGACGGCGTCAGCCAGTGGACCCCGGCCTCGAACTGGGACACATCGATGTACCGGCCTTGACCCGTCCGACGCCGATGATCGAGCGCCGCCAGCAGCAGCGGCACGTTGAAACGCGGTGCGATGAAGTCGGTGTAGGCGCTCAGGTAGCCGGGCTCGTCCTCGGGCCAGCCGGTCAGTTCGTTGAATCCGGCCAGCGCCGCATAGTGTCCGCCGCCGCCCTTCCCGCGAGCGTGCGGACCATCCTGACCCTGACCGCTGCTGCTCAGCACGATCACCCCGGGATTCAACTCCCGCAGCGCCGCAGGGCCCAGTCCCATCCGGGTCATGGCCCCGGCCGAGAAGTTGTCGAAAACGATATCCGCCCACTCGACCAGCCGCCGCGCAATCGCCATGCCCGCTTCGGTCCCCAGGTCGACATTGATCGCCCGTCCGCCGGTCCGCACCTGCGCATACTCTCCGGAGCGTTCCGGATCCGGCAGGTCATCCTTGAACGGACCAACAATCCGCAACGAGTCCAGCCGCGCCGTGCTCTCGACGTGGACGACGTCGGCCCCGAAGTCCGAAAACGGCTTGATCGTCAGCGGTCCGACCATGAACCAGCCGAAGTCGGCAATCTTGATCCCCGCCAGCGGCTTCGCCGCCGATGAGACGGAATCGACGCCGTTCCGCCGCTCCGTCCTGCTTCCCAGGCGGTCGAACACCTCGTCGTTGTGCGCTCCCAGCGACGGCGCAGCGCGAGTCGTTGCCGGAATCGGACAGTCACCCCTGGCGAACGCGCCGGGAAAACGGATCGGCCGGCCCAGCTCGGGATGATCCACATCGCGCCAGAACTCCCGGGCCTGCAGCTGCCTGTTGGCCAGCGTGTCCGCCGATGTCGCCGACGGATAGAGCAGGAATCCATAGCTCGTCGCCGCGTCGTACAGCTCATGCTTGGTCCGGCCAATGAACAGGTCGGCGAATAGTCGTCCCAGCGGTTCCCAGTCCTCCTCCGTCATCTCCTCATGCGGCAGGTGCTCCCAGTCCACCGCCCGCAGCTCCTGTCCTTCGCCGATCTCATCGAGCCAGTCGAGGAACCCGCTCAGCCGCTGGGTCGATCCCGGCCCCGCCGGACACAGCCAGATCACGTGGCCGTCGCGGCACTCCCACGTCCACGGCAGCGCGGCGCCACCGACCGTCGGGCGTTCTCGCCGGTCAAGATTGCGCCCCGTCATATCCCAGCTGCCGGTGATCTGGTACAGACCCCTCGACGCCGCCTCCTGGATCGACAGATCCACATGCTGACCCCGCCCCGTCCGCTGCCGCTGAGTCAGCGCGATCAGCGCCCCGATCACCGCGTCGCCGCCGGCATGCAGAAACGACTGGTAATCGTCGCTGATCTGCGCCGGAGGAGCCGAAGCCTCCCCCGAAATTGACATGTTGCCGCTCATCGCCCAGAGCACGATCTCGGTTGCCCGGTAGTCGCGGTACGGCCCCGTCTGACCGAACGGTGAGATCGAAACCAGGATGAGTCCGGGATTGACCTCGGACAGCGCCTCATAGCCAAGCCCTAGGTCTTCCATGCGGCCCGGATCGAACGACTCCAGCACCACGTCCGCCGTCTGCGCCAGTTGCAGGAACCGATCTCGCCCCGCTTCGTCAGCGAGATCAACCGTGACGCTGCGCTTGTTCGCGTTCCAGGCCAGCCAGCGCAGACTCCGCTCCGGACCGGCAACATTGTCCACAAACGGTCCCCGCCGCCGAGCCGCATCCCCCTCCAGCGGCTCCACCTTGATCACGTCCGCCCCAAGATCAGCAAACAGCTTCCCCGCGAAGTGCCCCCGCTCGTCCGTCAAGTCCAGCACCCGATACGGACCCAACATCGCACCCTGATCGCTCATGCCACCACCTCGCCAACCAATCTATCAACCAACCACCGCCCCATCCGGCACACCCTCATCCCACGAACCCGCCCCTCCGATCCCCTCTCCCCGCGGGAGAGGGTTAGGGTGAGGGCCCTCCGACCCATCCCACACAACCCCCCTTCCCCTCTCCGATGCCCCGCGCTTGACGCGGGGCCCAGCCCGCGATCTTCATCAACGGCGCCACATCCGCGCATCCACGACCGTCCCCAACCCGCATACCATACACAGAACATATGTACCTCTCAACGAAAGGCCCTCCCCATGTCCACCCCACCCACCCCCCGACGCTGCCGACGCATCCTCGAAGCCCACCACCTCGACTGCCAGGGCCTCTCCCCCGAAGAAATCGCCACCCAGCTCCGCTGCGCCTGCTCCACCGTCTACGCCTACTTCCGAGACTTCAACCTCCACCGAGCCCACATCCTCCGCAGCGTCGCCGCCGACCGGCTCGCCGACCAGGTCCACATCCTCACCACCCCCGAAACTGATCCCGACCAGCACCGCCAGACCGTCGCCGCCACCCGCGAACTCCGCCTCCTCCTCCAGAACCTGCCTGCCATCGAGCAATACGACGACCAGCAAAGCGAAGCAACCGACGAACATACCTGGGATTTCCAGTTAGATCCCGACGGCCACCGCCGCTACATCAACGGACCCAGCGCCGGACAGTGCGCGCAGTACTGCGCCAAGTGTCTCTTCGCCTTCTGCGCCAGCCAAGCCGACGAACCAGAACCAGACGAACCCGGAACCACCGAACCTGAGCCGGACCAATCCGCATCACACCCGGACGAATCCGCACCCATCCAGACAAATCTGGACAAATCCGGACAAGAAATCGACCAACACCCCGCCCACGACAGCAAATCCGCCCCAACCCGCCAGAATTCACCCCCAATACCCCGCCAACCCCGGAACTGGCCCAGACTCGCCCCATCCCCACGACCCAACCGAAGCATCATCATCCCCCCCCGACATCGGCAGGTACTGAGCACGCCCTAGCCTGCGCCTGATTGCTGCCAACCCTGGAGGCGCACATGAAGATCACCTCGATCGAGACCTTCGTCGTCGACGCGGGCTGGCGGCCCTGGCAGTTCGTCGCCGTGCGCACCTCCGACGGCATCACCGGCTACGGCGAGATCTCCGACGGCCGCACCCCCTACGGCATCGTCGGCACGATCAACGACCTCGAGCCGGTCCTGATCGGCGCCGATCCGCTCGCGGTCGAGGCTCGCTACTGGGACATGTACCGCCTGGCCCGGCAATCACCCGGCGGAGTCGTCGCCAAGGCGATCGCGGGAGTCGAATTGGCCCTCTGGGACATCAAGGGCAAAGCCCTCGGCGTGCCCGTCTACTCGCTCTTCGGCGGCCCCACCCGCGAGCGGCAGCTGATCTACTGGTCCCATTGCGGCAGCTCCCGGGCCGCAAACTTCCACCGGATCAAGTGGCACAACGGCAACGACTGGGTCGTCGGCGCGCCGCCTGTGCGCACCATGGACGACGTCGCCGCGCTCGGCGCCGAGGTGCGCGAAAAGGGCTTCCACGCCCTCAAGACCAACATCCTCTTCCCCGGCAACCCAACCCGCACCTTCGGCCTGCAGCAGGACGTCGAGAACATCGACAGCAACACCAATCCCGCCGTCCTGCGCCACGTGCCCGAGTACATCGGCGCGCTCAAGGCGGGGGCCGGCCCCGATGTGCAGATCGCGCTCGACATCAACTTCAACTGCACCCCGCTGGCCGCCCGGCAGATCTGCCAGTCGCTCGAGCACCTCGAGATGATGTGGGTCGAGATTGATTTGTACGACGCTGAAGCGCTGGCCGACGTGCGACGTGCGACGACGGTGCCGATCACCTCAGGAGAAAATCTCTACACCGTCCGCGACTACCTGCCCTTCCTCGACCATCGCTCGATGGACAACGTGATGATCGACGTCTGCTGGCAAGGGTTTTCCCGCTCACGCGATGTCGCATTGCTGGCCGAGAGCTACGAACTCAATGTCGCGCCGCACAACTACTACTCGCACCTCGCCTCGATGCACGCCCTGCACCTCTGCGCAACCGTGCCCAACGTCCGGATCATGGAGATCGACATCGACGACGTGCCCTGGAAGGACGACATCACCGGCGGCCCGATCGAGATCGTCGAAGGACATCTGCCGCTTCCCACGAAGCCAGGCTGGGGCGTCGACCTGAACGAGGCCCTGGCCCGCCAGAAGGTCTGGGAGAGAGGCCGCGGCCCCGGCTTCTCATCAGGCCGCAACTAGCCGCTAGGGAATGAAAGAGAGCGAGTCATGAAGATCACTGAAATCGAGACCTTCGTCGTCGACGCCGGCTGGCGACCCTGGCAGTTTGTCGCGGTTCGGACCTCGGACGGGATCACCGGCTACGGCGAAATGTCGGACGGCCGCAATCCCTACGGCATCGTCGGCACCATCGAGGACATGCTGCCAATCCTGATCGGCAGCGATCCACTCGCCGTCGAGGCCCGCTATTGGGACATGTACCGGTTGGCCCGGCAGTCTCCGGGCGGCATTGCCGCGAAGGCCATCGCCGGCGTCGAGCTGGCCCTCTGGGACATCAAGGGCAAGGCGCTGGGCGTCCCCGTCTACTCGCTCTTCGGCGGTCCGACCCGCGAACGCCAGATGATTTACTGGTCGCACTGCGGCTCCTCGCGAGCGCGGAGCTACGACCAGATCCTCTGGGACAACGGCTCCGAGTGGGTCGTCGGCGCACCGCCGCTGCGCACGATGGACGACGTGACGGCGCTGGGCGAAGAGGTTCGGGGCAAGGGATTCCACGCGCTCAAGACCAACATCGTCTTCCCCGGCGATCCGACCGGCGTCTACGGACCCGGCTGGGGCGGCGTCGGCAATATCGACCGCAACGCGGTCCCCTCGCTGCTGCGCCACATTCCCGAGTACATCGGCGCGCTGAAGCAAGGTGCCGGCCCCGACGTGCAGATCGCGCTCGACCTCAACTTCAACTGCACGCCCCTGGTCGCCCGCCAGATCTGCCAGGCGCTCGAACACCTCGAAATGATGTGGGTCGAAATCGACATGTACGAGCCCGAGGCGCTGGCCGACGTGCGCCGCCAGACCACGGTGCCGATCACCTCCGGTGAAAACCTCTACACGATCCGCGACTACCGGCCCTACTTCGATCACCGCTCGATGGACAACGTGATGATCGACGTCCCCTGGCAGGGCTTCGCCCGCTCGCGCGACGTCGCCCTGCTGGCCGAGAGCTACGAGCTCAACTGCGCCCCGCACAACTACTACTCCCATCTCGCCACGATGCACGCCCTGCACCTCTGCGCAACGGTCCCCAACGTCCGCATCATGGAGATCGACATCGACGACGTGCCCTGGAAGGACGACCTCGGAGGCGGCCCGCTGAACATCGTCGACGGTCACCTCGAACTTCCCGCCACACCCGGCTGGGGCATCGACTTCGACGAAGACGTCGCCCGCAAACACGTCTGGGAAAAGGGCCGCGGCCCCGGCTTCACGGCGAATCGGAGATAGGAGCGCTAATGCCTGCGGTTTATGTCGCGTCGATGATCAACCGTCGTCACACGAGCCTCTTGCAGCTCGTCATCGATCGCATACACCACGCGATAGTCTCCGACCCGGACCTGCCATCTGACCGGTCGACCGCGACGCTGCTTCGCGCCCCGTCCACGAGGGTCTTCCGCCAACTGTCGAACTCGTCGCCGAACTCGATTCTGAATCCCCTGGGGCAACTTGCGGAACTCCCGACGGTATCGGTCGGACAACACGACTCGATAGGCCACGGCGTTCAGCCTGCGGCAGTGCTGTCGGCGTCCAGCTCAGCCTCGAACTCGTCGAGCGGAGTCCAGCGGCGACCGCTCTCTTGCATTTCCGCTTCCCCTTCCGCCGACTTCGTAAGTTCATACGCCTCGGCCCAGTCGTCGTCGTCCCATTCTGAGATTGGGGGGAACAGTTCCAAATCGAGGACGTCAAGGTTGATCAGGGCCAACCTCGGATCTGTCGCCGGTGCGTCCGCCATCTCTGACTGCTCCTTTGCCCAGGTTCATCGTAACGATAGGGACTGTCAGGCCGAGACATTGGCGGCGCACCCTGCCGGTAACTCGCTATCCTCTCACGAAACCCGTGACTGGCTGGGAGTTGTGAGCATGCATGACATCGTGATCCGCAATGGACGCATCATCGACGGGACGGGGGCTGCCGAGTTCATCGGCGATATCGCCATCGACGGTGACCGCATCACGGCCGTTGTACGTGACGGCGAGGGCGTGGTTGGTGAGGGCCGCCGGGAGATCGACGCCTCCGCCAAGCTCGTCACGCCGGGCTGGATCGACATTCACACGCACATGGACGCACAAGTGTCGTGGGACCCATACATGACCCCGTCCTGCTACAACGGCGTGACGACGGTGGTGATGGGCAACTGCGGGGTCGGCTTTGCGCCGGTGCGCGAAGACGACCGCGAGTGGCTGATGGACTTGATGGACGCCGTAGAGGACATCCCCGCGACCGCGATGGCCGCCGGAATCACCTGGGAGTGGGAGTCGTTCCCCGAGTACCTCGATGCGATCGACGACAAGCCGCGGGTGATGGACATCGCCGCGCAGTTCCCGCACTGCGCCCTGCGCACCTACGTCATGGGTCCGCGCGGCGCCGACGACGTGCAACCCTCCGACGACGAGTTGTCGCACATGCGCCGTCTGGTGCGCGAAGGCATCGAGGCCGGCGCCGTCGGCTTCTCCTCCAATCGCCTGCTCGCGCACCGGACCAAGGAAGGCGAGCTGATCCCCGGCACCCTGGCGCAGTACCCGGAGCTTGAGGCGGTCGCCGAAGGCATCGAGCAAGGCGGCGGCGGGGTGTTCCAGCTGGTGGGACCGTTTGAGCGCGAGTGGGTCGAGAACATGGCGCTCGAGCATGACCTGACCATCACCTATCTCTCCGGCGAAGGCTCCGTGACAAACGGATCCGGTTGGAAAGACGGCCTGGAAAGCGTCGAAGAGGCGACCGAGCGCGGCGTGCGAATCTTCCCCCAGATCCGCGGCCGCGGCACAACGTTGCTGATGAACCTCGAGGGTTCGATCCACCCGTACACGCTCAACTTCGCCTACCGCGACCTCGTCGAACATCTGCCGTTGGCGGAGCGTCTTGAAAAGATGCGCGACCCGGAGATCAAGGCGCAGATCCTGGCCAGCGACTGGGATCTGACCAACGACGTGCGCAAGAAGTCGGAGAACGCCGAGGACCACCCCTTCCTCGTCGACACCACCCCGGGCAACCTGCTGCCGGGCCTGTTGGAGATGCTGGTCAACTCTCCGGAGACCATCTATGTCCTCGGCGACCCGCCCGTCTACGAGCCCGAGTACGACCGTTCGGTCGCCGCGCACGCGGAGCGCGAGGGTCTGACCACCGAAGAAGCCTTCTACGACCTGTTGACCAGGGACGACGGCTCGACGCTGCTGTTGGTCTACCTCGAGGGTTACTCGCAGGGCAACTTTGACTATCAGCGCGACCTGATGATGCATCCGCTGACGCGCAACGGCCTGTCCGACGCCGGAGCGCATGTGGCGGCGGTCTCGGACGCGCACATGGTCTCCTGGAATCTCGCCTACTGGGGCCGCGACCGAACCCGCGGCGAGCGGGTGCCGCTGGAAACCATCGTGCACAAGCAGTCGGGCGCCAACGCCGACCTCTACCGCCTCGGCGACCGAGGCGAGTTGATCGCGGGCAAGCGGGCCGACGTCAACGTGATCGACCTGGAGCGTCTCGACACCGACGCGCCGCAGATGGTCTACGACCTGCCCGAGAACGCGAAGCGCTTCATGCAGCGTCCGACCGGCTACGTCGCAACGATCTGCGCCGGCGAGGTCGTGCTCGAAGACGACGAACTGACCGGCGCATTGCCGGGCAAGCTGGTGCGAGGTCCACAGACGGCTTAGGGCCCCTTCAAGCTCCAGACCTCTCACTCAAGTGGTTCCTTCCGGAATCGGAAGGAACCACTTGATCGTTGCAATCGCATTTTGTAGTTGGCATACTCCCAGAAATTCGCGGCAAGCGAATCAGGTAGCGCGCATCTCCGCGCCGCTACCGAGCAGGCAGGTTGGAGTGGAAAGGTTGTATCGAGCGAGTCCCGACCGCTGCCATTGCACGAGAGAACCAGCACCGAGCTAGAGAGACCGACCCATGACAGAGAGAAACTACTGGCAGCGAATGCGCCGATCACGAATGAGCCGGAGAGCGCTATTGCGCGCTTCCGGACGGGCGGGAGTGGGCGCCGCCGGACTCGCGCTGGTTGGCTGCGGCGACGACGACGATGACGACGCCGTCGCGCAGGTCCAGCAGCCACAGCAACAGCAGGACCAGCCCGCAGCTCAGGCGCAACCGCAACATCAGCAGCAACAACAAGCCGCGCCCGCCGAGCAGCAACAACAACAGCAAGAGCAGCAGGCGGTGGCGCAGGCGCAGCAGGCCGAGCAACAAGAGCAGCAGGCCATGCAGCAGCAACAACAGCAGCAGCAGGAAGCTGTCGACCTGTCCCGCGAAGGCGAGACCGACTGGGAACGCACCGTGACCGTGGCCGTCCCGAACGCGGTGGGCGGTCTCGACGTGCAGGCGCCGGGCAACTACACGCTGAAGTGGAACGGTCCGCTGCACTTCGACCAGATGCTGCAATATGACCTGGTCACTCGCGAAATTGTGCCGCACGTGGGCAGCTTCGAATGGATCGAGGATTTCACAGCGCTGCTCTGGCACGTCAATCCCGGGCACGCCTGGCACGATGGCACGCCACTCACGGCCGACGACGTCAAGTTCTCGATTGAGCGGGCCGGCGGTGAAGCGGCGTACAACGACAACGGGACCTACGAGACCGGGATCGCGTATATCATCTCGGCGGTCAACGGCACGGCGGAAGTGATCGACGACTCGACGCTGCGCCTGCCGGTCAATACCGACGTCACGGCCCCGGGCAGCGTCGGCACGACGATGCCGCTCGTTCCGAGGCACCGGATCGAGGAACTAGGCGACGAGGGATACAACCGCGACGGCCTGGCCAGCGGGCCCTTCATGTTGGACAATTTCGAGCCCGACATCGAAGTGCGCAGCGTGCGCAACGACAACTACCCGATCGGCTACGAAAACCTGAACCGCAAGCACCGTGCCTGGGCCAAGGAGATTGTGCAGTCGGTGCGGCCCGAGCCGGTCGCGCGCCTCGCCGCGCTGCAGGCAGGGGAGGCCGACGTTGCGCCGTCGCTCGAGTGGGAGATCGTGCAGGACTTCGTCGACGAGCCCGGATTCGAGGTGTTGTTCGACCCCGGCTGCTGTCCGCACACCATCTTCCCAAACACGCTGGTGCCGATGTTCGACGACGGCTCGAATCCTTACCGCGACATCCGCGTCCGGCAGGCGATGAACCACGCCGTGGACGTGGAGACGATTTACACCGCGATCGCCACCGGTCGGGAACAACGCGCGTACGGCATCGGCACCCGGCAGCTGGGCGGGATGCAGCCAGAGCAATCCGGTCCGCTGACGATGGAGTACAACGTCGAGAAGGCGATGCAGTTGATGGACGCCGCCGGGTACGCCGACGGCTTCGAATCGGACTTCTACGGAACGGCCGGTTTCTTCGCCTGGACCGACCAGATCGCGCTGTCGGTGCAGCAGTACCTCGACGTGGTCGGGATTCGGACCAACCTGCAGCTCGACCCGCTGCCCGATTTCCGCGCGCGGATGGCCCAGCGCGACGTGCCCGGTCTGCACTACTACTTCACCAACCAGTCGCCCGACCCGTTCCAGGTGATCAACGCCGAGGTGGCCGAAGGCGGCACGCTGTCCGTGGCCGAGTACCCCGACTCAGGCATCCAGGAGCTGGTCGAAGCGCAGCGCTCCGAGTTCGATCCGGAGAAGCGCCGGCAGTATCTCAACGAGCTGGCTCAGTTGATTTACACCAACGCCTCCTGGCTCTTCCTGTTCGAGACCGTCGGCACCGGCCTGATGTCCGACACCCTCGAGTGGGACATGAAAGGCAACTCACGAGACTACGGCGGTCTGTGGGGGATTCGTCCGCTCGTGACCTAGTGACGACCGCTCCCTGCAGGAAGGCCGGACATGGGTCCGCAGAGCATCTCGACGATCCTTGTATCGCGCCTCCTGCAGGGGATCCTGGTCGTCTTCGTCGTCATTTCGGTCGTCTTCCTGGTCTCGCGGCTGGCGCGTAACCCGGTCGAGTACCTGACGACCGACGAAACGACAGAGGAGGAGAAGGAGCTGCTCAAGGAGCAGCTTGGGCTGACCGGTCCGATCGGCATCCAGTACGTCAAGTTCCTGTGGGACGCGGTCCAGTTGGACCTCGGCAACTCGTTCATCAGCGCCCGTCCGGCGCTGTCCGAAGTGAGTAGCCGAGCCTCGAAGACGCTGCAGCTCGGCGCGTCGGCGCTGATCTTCTCGCTGGTGCTCGGCGTTCCCCTGGGCATCATCGCCGCGCTCTATCGGGCGACGCCGACGGATTGGGTGGCGCGGTTCCTCGCCGTGCTCGGCCAGGCGATCCCCAACTTCTGGCTGGGTCTGATCCTGATCTTCTTTTTCGCCGTGCAGCTCGACCTGATGCCGACCGGAGGCAGCGGCGGGGTCGAACACCTCGTCCTGCCGACGATCACGCTGGGTCTGCTGGCGTCGGCCATCTCGATGCGGCTGACGCGCTCGGGCATGATCGACGTGATGGGCACCGACTTCGTCCGGACGGCGCGGGCGAAGGGTCTGCGCGAATCGACAGTCATCTGGCGACACGCGCTGCGACATGCGCTGTTGCCTGTGGCGACGATCCTGGGGATCCAGGTCGGCTACATGATCGCCGGCACGGTGATTGTCGAGCAGGTCTTCGCCTGGCCGGGCATCGGACGCTTGATGCTGCACACGATCCTGGTCGGCGACTTCCCGGTCATGATTGCCGGGATCCTCGTGATCTCGACCAGCATCGTGGTCGCCAACATCCTGGTTGATCTGTCCTATCCGATCATCGACCCGCGAATCCGGGCGGGGGCTCGCTGATGGCGGCGCGGGCGGTCGCAGCGGCTCCGGCCTCACTGCTGCGCGGCGTCCGCCTGGGCGGTTCCTGGCAGCGCTCCTTGCTGCTCGCACCGGCGGTCATCATTCTGCTCGCATTCCTGACCGCAGGGATCTTCGCCGATCTGCTGTCCGCGTACGACCCGGAGCAGATTGTCTTGCAGGAACGTCTGATTCCGCCGGCGTTCCAGGACGGCGGGAGCATCGCGCATCCGTTGGGCACCGACAACCTGGGCCGCGACATCCTCGCTCGCGTCATGTACGGGGCGCGGGTCTCATTGCTGGTCGTGGTCACGTGCATCCCGGCATCGGCGCTGATTGGCACGCTCTGCGGGCTGCTCGCCGGTTGGCGGTTGGGCTGGTGGGACCGCTTCCTGATGCGCATCGTCGACGTGCAGCTGGCACTGCCGGCGATCCTGTTCGCGCTGCTGATTTCGGTGGTCTTCGGAGCCAGCCTGCTCAATGTGATCCTGATCATCATCATCTTCAGCTGGTCCGGCTATGCGCGGCTGGTCCGGGCCGATGTGTTGTCGCTGCGCGAGCAGGAGTTTGTGGTCGCTGCGCGCGCCAGCGGGGCCAGCGACCGGCGGATCCTGTTCCGACACGTGCTACCCAACATCGTCAACACGATCGTGATCATGGCCACGCTCGACGTCCCTTCGGTGATCCTGATCGAAGCGGCGCTGAGCTTCCTCAACATCGGGGTGGCGCCGGGGACGCCGTCCTGGGGCGCGATGATCTCGGAGGGGCGCAACTTCATGACGATCGCCTGGTGGCCGATCTGGATGCCGGGGATCGCGATCCTGCTGGTCTCGCTAACCGGCAATCTGTTCGGCGACTGGCTGCGGGACACGCTGGATCCCCGCTTGCGCAACGTGCGCTGATCAACTGATCAAGACTCCGCGATAGCATCGAAGCGCCGTCACTGTTCAGCCAAGGGAGCGCTTCGATGCCCAGGATCACTGCTGTTCGCTCGCGCATGCTTCGGATTCCGCTTGACCATCCGACGTCGTTTTCCAACCGCACCGTGTACCACCGGGACCATCCCGTGGTCGAGGTCGAGTGCGATGACGGGTTTGCCGGGATCGGGTTTTGCTACGCGGGCAACTCGAATGGGCAGTTGGTCACTTCGGCGATCGACAACCTGTTCGCTCCCCTGCTGATCGGGAAGGACCCCTTCCGCGTGGAGGGTCTGTGGGCGGAGATGTACCAGGAATCGCTGCTGCACGGGCGGGCGGGTTCGACGATGCGGGCGCTCTCGATGCTGGATATCGCGCTCTGGGATCACAATGCGAAGGCGGCGGGGCTGCCGCTCTACAAGCTGCTGGGCGGTTACTACGAGGACACGGTGCCGGCCTATGCGTCGGGCGGCTACTACCTCGAGGGGAAGGGGCACGAAGGATTGCAGCAGGAACTGCTGGGCTACGTCGAGATGGGCTTCGATGCGGTCAAAATCAAGGTCGGGCGGCTCTCGGTACGTGAGGAAGCGTCGCGGATGCAGGCCGCGCGCGAGGCGGTGGGTCCGGACGTGCAGATCATGCTCGACGCCAACAACGCCTGGTCGAACCTCGAGGACGCGCTGCGCTACATGGCTGCCTACGAGCCGTCCAATCCGTACTGGATGGAGGAGCCGTTTTCGCCCGACGCGATCGGTCTGCACGCCAAATTGGCGCAGCGGACCGGCGTGCCGGTGGCGACCGGCGAAATCGAGGTCGGGCGCTGGCGATTCAAGGATTTGATGGACCAGGACGCGGCGATGATTCTGCAACCTGACGCGGCAGTGCTCGGCGGAGTGACCGAGTTCCGCCGAATCGCCAATACGGCGGCGTCCTACGGCGTCTCGATCTGTCCGCACTGGTTCCACGATCTGCATCGCCACCTGGTCGCTTCGTCGCCGAACGCGACGTACGTCGAGTTCTTTCCCGACGACCAGGTGCACAACTTCCGCAACGTGATTGATCGGCAGACGGAAGTCCGAGACGGTCGGCTGGTGCTGCCGGATACGCCGGGTCTGGGGTTCGAGTTCCTGCCTGCGGCGCTGGAGCAGTACTCGGTCGACGAGTAACCGATTCAGGCCCCTGCATGAAGGCGACCCGGCATTGGCTCAACCAGAGTCGGCCCCGCGTAGGGAGACCTTTGCGCAATCACTTGAAGAAGTCGCCCCCGCGCGGGCGGGGGCAGCACGACCAGATAGGGGAAAACAGGCCCCGCCTACGCGGGGCCGACTTTGATTGGGTTGTGCAAGGGTCTCCCTGCGCGAGGGCGACTTCTGTGTGTCCGCCGAGCGGGTCCCCGCGTGAAGCGGGGACTGGACTAAATTTCAGTTCGCGACGACAACGCCTTTGGCGATTGCGAGTTCGCCGAGGTGGTTGCGCATTTCGTAGAAGATGATCTCCCGGTCGCCCTCGTCGCGGACTTCGAGTGCGTTGACGGTGACGTCTTTGCCGGGAATGACCATGCCCCGGAACTGGCCGGCGAATCGGCGGACTCGAGTGGGGTCGCCGTCGAGGTTGCGGTTGATCACCTCTCGCAAGGCGATCAGGATGTTGGCCGAGCCGTGGAGGATGATGTCGGGCAGGCCGGCGGCGAGGGCGACCTTGCGCTCGGTGTGGATCGGATTCCAGATGTCGGCGCACTCGGTGTAGACGTGCGGCGCCTGCGGATCGATCGGGAAGGTGGTTGACCAGACCCGTTCGCCGTTGTCGGTTGAACGCTGCGGCAGTGGCGGGGTGGACGCGAGTTCGGCGTCTTCACCGTCCAGCTCGGCCCCACGGGTAATGCCGCCGGTGTCCATGATCGCGACGGTGTCGCCGCTGCTGTCGCGGAAGGTGAAGCGCTGCGCGCTGAGCACGCCGGGCTTGATCTGCTTGACCGCCACGCTCTGGCCCTGGCTGGTGATGATGTCGCCCTCGCGAGCGTGGCGCTCGAACTGGACATCGACCCAGGCGTGGACGCCGCGACGGACCAGCTCCATCGGGTACTCGAGATCGGGTGTGAAGCGGCTGTTCCACTGCCAGCTGAAGACCATACCGGGGTGCGCAATCAGGCCGCCGGGCCGGTCGTCCTCAAAGTAGACCGGATTGAAATCACTGACGCCGCCGGCGAACGCCGTGATCGATCGGGCGGTGACCTCGAAGGACCTGGCAATCGTGAAATGGCCAATGTCAGCCTTCATGCGGAGCTCGTGGAGCTTCGTCCCGGTGGTCATACTCGTGGCCTCTCCGGAGACTCGGACTTGTGCTCGTAGCGGTCCCAGTGCAGGACCTCGTCCAGTGGACGGCGGCGGATGGGGCCGAAGTTTCCGGTTGGCCAGCCGAGCGGAATCAGGACCATGGGCAGGATGTGATTGGGCAGATTCAGTACCTCTTGCGCTTTCTCGCGACCGCCGCCGAAGAACGCGAGCGTGGTCGGCACGCTGCCGACTTCCAGCGCGCGCGCTGCGAGCAACAGGTTTTGCACTGCGCCCCAGACCTCGGTGGCCGCGGCCGCGCCGACGGCGAAGGTGTCGGTCGGCGTGACCACTGTGTCGGCGCAGGCGATCACGATCGCCGGCACCTCGTGCAGGTGATTCATCTGGTACTCGACCGCGGCGAGGAACCGTTCGCGGCGTCCCTGATCGACGTGCGGGTTGGCGGCCTCGCGGTTGTTCTCCAGATACCTCGACACGCCGGCGCGATTGAGGTCGGCGAGCTGCTGCTTGATCTCGGGATCGCGCACGACGACCCAGTGGCGGGCCTGACGATTGGAGCCGCTCGGTCCCAGGTGGGCCGCCTCGATCAGCTGAACCAGGACGTCCTCAGGAATCGGGTCGGGCTTGTAGCGCCGCATGGCGCGGGCGGTCTGGATGACGTCGAAGAATTCCATGCTGTTGCTCCAGGGTACTTAGTCGCCGTATGAGATCAGTTCGACGAGGTTGCCGTCGGGGTCGCGGGTGTAGACGCTGATTCCCTCGGCGGTGCCAGTGGCCCTGCCTCCGATGCGTGACCCGGGACCCTCGATGACTTCGCAACCGGCGGCCTCGATCGCCGCCGCGGCTGATTCGGGCGTGCCGTCCCAGACGAAGCAGAAGTCGCCGCAGCCGGGCTTGGCGGTCGGGCCGCGCAGGTCGAAGCCGGGGTTTTGCCAGAGCTTCGGGTCGTGGACGTTGATCTTCTGGTCGCCGCAGGCGATGGCGAAGGCCGGGAATTCGCCGGCGCGCCACTCCGCTTCGTGCAGAATGGCAAACCCGAGCGCGCGATAGAAGTTCAACAACGCTTCGGGATCGCCCGCCGGGATTGCGACGTGATCCATACCGGTGACCGCCATATCCGCCCCGTTTCGCTGCAGCGCCGACGCTGCTCTGCTGTGCGAAGCCTAACCCTTCACGCTGTTATCCTTGCCTCGCTCGCAAACAGATTCCCAACCATTTCCGCAATCTCTGGAGCGACCATGCCCGATATCTCCGCCGACGATCCGTTTCCTCGTAAGCGTCTGACTATTGGCGAGACCACGATGGCCTATGTCGATGAGGGCGATCCAGACGGCGACCCGATCATTTTCCTGCACGGCAACCCGACCTCTTCCTACCTGTGGCGCAACATCATGCCGCACGTGTTTGAGTCGGGAAGGTGTCTGGCGCCCGACCTGATCGGCATGGGCGTGTCCGGCTCGTCTCCATCGGGCTCGTATCGGTTCGTCGACCACGCGGAATGGGTTGACGCCTGGATCGAGGGCATGAACCTGGGCGACAACCTGACCTTCGTGATCCACGACTGGGGATCGGCGCTGGGCTTCCACTGGGCCAACCGACACCGAGATCGGGTCAAGGGCCTGGTCTACATGGAGGCGATCGTTCGGCCGGTGACCTGGGACGAATGGCCCGAGGCGGCGGCCCGGATTTTCCAGGGCATGCGCTCGGAAGCCGGTGAGTCGATGGTGCTGGAGAAGAACGTCTTCGTCGAACGGATCCTGCCGGGCAGCGTGTTGCGCGGTCTGACCGAGGAGGAGATGGATGTCTATCGGCTGCCCTATCGCGAGGTGGGGGAATCACGCCGACCGACCCTCACCTGGCCTCGGGAGATTCCGATTGACGGCGAGCCGGCAGACGTCGTCGAGATCGCCCAGAGCTATGCCGACTTCCTCTCGTCGGACGAGTCAGCGCACATTGCGAAGCTGTTCGTCAACGCCGAGCCGGGCGCGATCCTGACCGGGGCGCAGCGCGAGTTCTGCCGCAGCTGGCCGAATCAGACCGAGGTCACTGTCGCCGGCAACCATTTCATCCAGGAAGACTCGCCGCACGAGATCGGCGCAGCGATCCGCGAGTGGTACGAAGGTCTCTGACTCGGACGGAACAGGCATTAGACATGACGGAAATCACCAACGCCGACGAAGCTCGGGCTGCGATCGCGCAAGCGCGCGCGGAGTTCCGCGAGCTGGTGCAGGGACTCTCGGACGCCGAGTGGGGTCGCAAGAGCCACAACTCCGGCTGGACGAATGGCCAGCTCTGCTGGCATATTGCGTTCACCGCCGGGGGCGGCGGCATGCGCGTCTCGCGGCTGCGTCAGGGCAAGGGCTTCGATCCACCCGGTCCGCTGATGGCGGTGTTGCACCTATTGAGTGAGTGGATTGTGCGCATCCGTTCGCGAGGGGCGACGCCAGCGACGGTGCTGGCGCTCTTTGACGAGACGTGCACCAGGACGGAGACGGCGATTGACACCGTCGCCGACGACGAATGGGGTAACAGCGGCGTGTTCCTCGGCGAGACCATAAGCGTGGGCGATGCGTTTGGGTTCATTGGCGGGCACGTCGCTGAGCATGCCGCCGAGATGCGTCGCGGCTAGTTTGCAGGCCCGTCGCCGGGGTCGAGATCGGCGAAGTATCCGAGCGCCAACCACGGATACGAGTAAC
Source organism: Chloroflexota bacterium (assembly GCA_028875225.1). GTDB lineage: Bacteria > Chloroflexota > Dehalococcoidia > Bin125 > Bin125 > Bin125. Next base: position 313,980 of record JAPPFB010000012.1, read on the forward strand.
GAACAGGACCGAACCATGGCAGAGATCACCAACGCCGAGGAGGCTCGCGCCTCGCTGGAGCAGGCGCGCTCGGAGTATCGAGAACTGGTCCTTGGGATTTCCGAGGAGGAGTGGAATCGACAGAGCAACAATGCCGGCTGGACGAACGGCCAGCTCTGCTGGCACATCGCCTTTGGAGTCGGAGCGGGTGGGCAGTCGCTCTCCCGGCTGCGCAAGAACAAGGGCATGAATCCGCCTGCTCCGCTGATGGCCGTGATCAATTTCGCCAGCCTGTGGTATGTCCGCATCCGTTCGCGCGGCGCCACCGCCGAATCGGTGCTCGCGCTGTTCGACGAGGGCTGCGCCAAGATGCAGAAACTGGCCGACGGCATCGGCGACGACGAGTGGAGCAACGGCGGCGTTGTGCTCGGTTCCGAGACGACCGTTGGCGGCGTGTTCGCGTTTCCGAGCGAGCACATCAGCGAGCACGCAGCCGAGATGCGGCGCGGCTAGGTCGCCGGCACGCCGATGCCTTTGAGTTCCGAGGACATCTTCGAGCGCTACCCGCCACTGCGCGACATGGAAGCGGTCGCGCTCTTCCAGGAGCTCGGCTACCGCTTCACCGATGCCGGCGAGGGCTGGTGCGAAATCACCCTGACCGCGTTGCCGAAGACGCACAATCTGTATGGCATCGTCCATGGCGGCGTCTGGTTGCTGGTCGCCGATTCGGCCATGGGCGGCGCGCTGGGCACGATCCAGGGTGAGGGCGAGCGCGTAATCACCGCCCAGTCGGAGTTCCGCTGGCTGCGCGGTTTGGACGGTGACGTGATTCGTGCCCGGGCGGAGGTGATCCGTCGCGGGCGGACGCTGAGCCACTGCTCGGTGGACCTGTATGACGACCAGGACCGGCATATCGGTCATGGCAATGGCACCTACGTGATGCTTCCGCCGGAGTAGCGTGCTGAGTTGCCGCGAAGCTCTACCCTGATGCTTCAACGAATCGTTCGACTGGGGAAGGACGCGTCTGCATGGCCGGACGACTTGACGGCAAGACGGCATTGATCACCGGCGGGGCCCGTGGACAGGGCGCCGCCGAGGCGAACCTGTTTGCCGAGGAAGGCGCGACGGTGGTGATCACCGATGTGCTCGACTCGGACGGAGAGGCCACAGCGGCGGGCAGCGACCGCATTCGCTACCTGCATCACGACGTGACCAACGAGGACGAATGGATTTCCGTGGTCCAGGATGTGCTCGAGGACCATGGCAAGATCGACGCGTTCATCAACAACGCGGGCATCTACCGCCAATCGCCGATCGCCAGTCTCTCCGTCGAGGAGTACATGGAAGTGATCAACATCAATCAGGTGGGCGTCTTCCTGGGCCTGAAGCACGTCGGACCCGTGATGTGCGAGGCCGGCTCCGGCTCGATCATCAACATCTCATCGATCGCCGGCATGCGCGGCGGGCCCGGGTCGCTGGCCTATTCGGCCTCGAAGTGGGCGGTGCGAGGCATGACCAAGGTCGCCATGGGGGAGTTCGCGCCTTCGGGCGTGCGAGTCAATTCGATTCATCCCGGCCTGATTGAGACGCCGATGCTGCATCAACTGCCGGCGATTGAACAGGGTCTGACCGACCAGCTGGTTCGCCGGATTCCATACGGCCGAATCGCAGAGGCGGTGGAGGTGGCCCGGCTGGCATTGTTCCTCGCGTCGGACGACTCGGAGTACATGAACGGCACCGAATTCATCATCGACGGCGGCATGATCCAGGGGATCTGATCGAATGAGGTTGGCTGAATCATGAGCGCTCCGCCTGTCCAGTACACGCGCACCGAGGACGACGTCGACATCGCCTGGGTCGAGCGCGGCGTGGGCAAGCCGTTGGTCGTGTCGACGGGACCGATGTTGCCACTCAACCTGGGTTGGGAGCCCGGCGGAGTCTGGGAGCGGCTCTCGCAGTCGTTCCGGGTGATTCGATTCGATCCGCGGGGCTGCGGTCTGTCCGAGCGCGACGGAGTATTCGGTTCGTTTCACGATGAGGCGCTGGATTTGGCGGCCGTGGTCAATGAACTTGGAGCGCCGCGAGTGGCGCTGATGGGCCATTACATCGGCACGCCAGCTGCCGTGATTGCGATGCTGAACGAACCGGAGCGATACACGCACCTGTTCCTGCATCTGCCGATTCCCATGGGGGGAGATCGGTCAGGAATGGTGCAGCACAGCGAGGTCAGCGATCTGATCGACAAGACAGTGGAGAATCTGTTGCGGTTGGGGTGGCAGCATCATGACGAGGCGGCTCGACGCGCGCTCCTGACGATGATCGCACCGTCTGCCGATGAAGCCACGCTGCGCAACCTGTCGCAAATGATGCATCACTATCCGTCCATGAACCGATTGTTCGGTCTGGTTCGCGAGATGCGCGATCTGGACCTGCGAAAGGAATTACGCGACGTCGAGATACCGACCCTGATCTCCATCCCATCCGAGGAGGAGGGATTTGACGGGGGATACAGCTCGATGGGCCGCGATTGGGCGCGAATCATTCGAGGGGCGCGATTGATCGTGGCCACCGACCACACGCCGGTACTGGTTGACAACGCCCCCACCATCTCGCAGATTGCCGATGCTCTTGAGGATTTCATCGGCGTGGACGAAGCGATCCGAACGACCGGCGAGGCGACGCGCACGATTCTGTTCACCGACATCGAAGGATCGACCTCAATGGTCGACCGATTGGGCGACGACGAGGCGCGCGCGATCACACGCGAGATTGAACAGCTCACCCATACCGCCATCCGCGACCACCAGGGCGTGCTGGTCAAGACGATGGGCGATGGCGTGTTGGCATGGTTCGGGGCTGCGTCGTCCGCCGTCGAGACGGCGGTACAGATTCAATCGCAACTCGCCACGCACGAGCGCTACAACGACGTCTACGTGAGAATCGGCTTGAGCGCCGGTGAGCCGATCGCCGAATCGGACGACTTGTACGGAGCCACGGTCAACCAGGCGGCGCGCATCATGTCGATGGCGCAAGGTGGCCAGATCCTCGTCTCTGATCTGGTTCGCGGACTGCTGCAGGGGCGCAGATTCCGCTTCGAGGATCGGGGAACACACCAATTGCGCGGATTCCGCGATTCGATCCAGATATTCAGCGTCGACTGGCAGAGCGCCTCGGGCGAACGCATGCCCCTGGAAGGGACAAACCGATGACTGAAATGACCAGGCGTGAACGCGTGCGGGCCGCGATTTCGGGTGAGCCGGTCGACCGCGCGCCTGCGTCCCTCTGGGGGCACGACTTTCTGCGCGAGTGGAGCAATGACGAACTCGTCGGCGCGACCTGCGAACAGTACGAGGCGTACGACTGGGACTTCATCAAGATCAATCCTCGCTGGTCGATGTTTCCCGAGGCCTGGGGCGCGGTCTATCAACCTCCGGTTGAACAGACCAATCAGACCATGATCCGTCCGGCCCTGAGCGAACTGGAGGAATTGCACGACGTTGTCCCGGTTCACGCCGAGCGCGGCGTCTTCGGTGAACACATCGAGTCGACACGCCTGGTTGTCGAGCGAACCGGGGGCGAGGTTGACGTGGTCCAGACGGTGTTCTCGCCAATGGCGACGGTGGGACTGATGTTCGGTCATCCACGAGCCTTCAAGCTGGCGGCGGCCGAAGCGCCCGCCGCCGTCCATGGCGCGATCGCGCGAGTGACGGAGACGATCATCAACTACAGCCGGGCCAACATGAACGCCGGCGCCTCCGGCGTCTTCTACGCGCCGCTGCAGTGGGCCAGCCACGCCAACTCCACACCTGACTTCTACCGCGAGTTCGGCCGTCCCTATGACCTGCAAGTCCTGGACGCGATCCGAGACGCCGAGTTCAACATCCTCCACGTCTGCCACACCAACAACATGCTGGCCGATGTGCTCGACTATCCGGTCCACGCATTCAACTGGGACGACCGCGACGAGACCAACGCCAGCCTGGCCGACGTCTGGTCGCAGACCGACAAAGCCGTCATGGGCGGCGTCAGCCGGGCTGGTCTCGGGGAACTCGGCGCGGACGAAGTGCGCAATCAGGCGTCGGAGGCGGCGAGCGTCGGCAACACGCGGGTGTTTGTCACCGGAGGCTGCTCGATTCCGCCGCATACATCGCAGGAGAATCGCGCGGCGGTGGCGTCTGGGGTACGGGGGAACTAGGTCGCCGCTAGCAGCGGATTCGACCAACGTAAGCCAGGAAACCGCGCAAAGCCGCGATCGTTGGTGTGGATCTCTGCATCGTGCTCAATCGCAACCGCTGCGATATGCGCGTCGGGAACGACGTTCCCGCCCTGGCCTGCCGCCCTGAGCAGTTCAGCGAGAACCCGCAGATGATCCGTTCCTGGTAGCAGCACGGAAATGTGTTGATAAGAGAGCCAACGCTCAACGACTGCGACAGCCTGCGGCGTTGACAGCGGCATCGTCAACTTGGTCGGGTGCGTCGCTAAGCGCACGAACCCAATGCTGACTAACCACGGCACGCCGACCGGCTCACGCCCGCTTACCAGTTGTACCCACCAGCGACGTGCTTCGTCATGATGCGCGAACTCTCTGAAGTGGGCGTACAACAACAGATTGACATCGGGAACGATCACTGCCGGATCTTCTGTTCGAGCCACTCATCATCAAGTTCGGAAAGGACCTGTTTTGGAGTGAGATGGGCGATCTCTGGCCGCAACCCACCAGGGAATGTCTTCAAATCTGGCGATTCCCGCAAAACGGACGCTCGGTCGCAAAACCGACTGCGAAGCTCTTCGTTGGCCAGCTGATCTGCTGGCACGCCGCGGCGCTCTGCCTCTTCGGCGAGAGCGGCGGCGACATCGTCGTCGAGGGAGAGCTGTTTGGTCATGAGCTCAGCCTAGTTGGTCAGTCTCCGACGGGAATCCGGTACAACTCCGAGGCGTTGCGCTCCAGGACCGCCGTGCGTACCTCGGGGTCGAGGTCGCCGAGGACATTGGCGATGTGCTCCTGGCTGCGCGGGTAGAGACAGGTCGGATGGGGGAAGTCGGTCTCGAAGAGGACGTTCTTGACTCCGATCTGTTCGATCACCTTGCGCGGACCGAAGTCCTCGAACCAGAAGCAAGCCCAGATGTTGCGGCGGAACTTCTCCGTCGGGCGCAACTCGTGATGTTTGACCTCGGTCGGCACCATCTCGTCCCACTGGTACTCGCAGGCTTCGAGCAGGAATGGGATCCAGCCGATGCCGCTCTCGACCGAGACGAACTTGAGCTTCGGGAAGCGCTCCAGCACGTCGCTGTAGAGCAGGTTGGAGATCATCCGCGCGTTGTCGATGTAGATGTTGGCCGCGCCGATCGCCAGCTTGCGCTCCGGACCCATCGACTCCCAGGGTGAGGAGACGAACGGGGAGGGCGCGCCCTTGGCCCCGCCGGAGCCGATGTGGAAGTTGAGCACCACGCCGAGGTCCTGCGCGAGCTCGAAGAACGGATCCCAGTGCGAGGTGCCGTAGTCGGGCAGGTCGAACTTCTCCGGCGTATCGCAGATCGTGTAGCCGCGTGTGCCGTACTCCTCGACCGTGCGGCGCATCTCGGCCAGCGTCGCGTCGAGATCCCAGAAGGGCAGCAGCGCCTGCGGGAACAGGCGGCCCCCCGACGTCGTCTGCCACTCGCCCATCGCGTCGTTGTAGGTCGTCACGCAGGCGTTGCGCAGTTCCCGATCGGGGATGTTGAGGAAGTTGGCCGAAGCGAACCCGGAGATGTTGGGATACACAATCTGTGCGTACAGGCCGAGACGCTCCATCAGTTCCAGCCGGGCTGGCACCTCGTAGGCGGCCGCGTCAAGCCGCTCGAAGTCATGCACGCCGAGGATGCCGAGCACCTTGTCGCCGCTGCTCTCGACGACCGAAAGGCCGACCGGGCCAAGCGGCACATCGCCGTCGACGAACCAGAAGTGTTCGCCGTCGACCTTGCGGAGTTGCGGCATGCGGTCGCGCATTGTCGCCGGCGCGCGCGAGGTCCAGAGGTCGGGTGGCTCGGTGACGTGCGAGTCGCAGTCGATCACATTGATGCCCTGGACCGCGTTGAGCATCGGGTTGTCGTGAACTGTGGGGTTGGCGCTGACCATGCCGTCGCCTTTCGCTTGTCGCTGTGGACTGAGAACAAGGGCAATGCTATGCGATTGGCCTAGTCGCTGCCGATTCGTCGGGCGAGCGCACCAGCGGCGATGCACGACCCGGCCGCGAGGCCCAGTGTGAACACGAGCCAGGGCCAGAAGAGCTCGGCGGTGCCCCAGGGATCGGCTCCGACGCCTGAGGCGTTGGCCCCGTACTCAAGCCACCAGGCGAGAAACACGTAGAGCGCCAGGGCGACGTTCAAGGGGCTGACTACGGGACCGCTGAAGCCGCGTCCTACGATCCATCGGCTGAGGAGGGCCAGGAATGTAAGAGTCGCGCCCCATGTCAGTGCGGTCTCGGGCACGCTGGCCTGACTGTGCCACATCGCCAGATGCAGACCGAACACCATCAGGGAGAACAGCAACCACCAGGCGGCGAGGGGATTGACCGCATACGGAGCGATGGCGCGAGCGCCCAGCAGAATGCCACAAAACAGGAGGGAGAACGGCCAATAGATCGGCTCGGCCGCGAACGTGCCGCCAAGGCTGGTGAAGCTGATCAGCATCTCACCGACTACCACACCGGCTACGCCCAGCACGACGGCCAGATTCTCTGTCGCAGGCAAGTCGCCGCGCAGCGGGCGCAGGGTCAACGCGCGCGAAATGAGGATCAGGGAAATGAGCATCGCCGCCCAGCCGGCGGACAACTCAGGGCCCGCACCACTGATCTCGAGGAACGTCTCAAGCAGAAACACCAGAACGGCGGCGATGATCATCGTCCGCCAGCCTGTGTCATCCCAGATGCGGCGCAACGTTCCGATCGGGTCGTGCAACAGTTGCTCGTGATGCGGCATGACCGCCTCCTCTCGGGACCGGTACTCGTTGCTGCGAACGTAGGGCTTTGTGATTGACCATGTCGTACGTTGCGGGCAACCCAGAACACAGTTGAGGAGGAAGCGTATGGGAGCACTCGACGGCAAGGTTGCCCTGATTACAGGTGGAGCGTCGGGCATTGGGCTGGCCACGGCCCAGCTCTTTGTGGAAGAGGGCGCGCAAGTTGCAATGCTCGACCGGAATGCCGATCTCGTCAACGAGACCGCGCGCGAGATCGGTTCCAATGCCCTCGCGATCAGCGGAGATGTGACCAGGGAAGAGGACGTCGAGCGAATGGTTGCGGGCTGCGTGGAGCGATTCGGCCGACTCGATATCGGCTTCAACAACGCCGGGATCGCCGGGACTGCAGCGATCCACGAGCACGAGTTGAGCCACTTCCAGCACGTGATCGACGTCTGCTTGACCGGCGTGTTCCTCTGCCTCAAGCACCAGTCAAAGCAACTCATCGCGCAGGGTGAGGGTGGGTCGCTGATCAACACGGCCAGCATCAACGCGACCCAGGCGAGCAAGGGACTCGGCGCATATTGCTCGGCCAAGGCCGGCGTCGCCATGCTGACCAAGGTCTCGGCCCTGGAACTGGGTGAGTATGGCATACGAGTCAACGCGATCGGTCCTGGCCATACCAGGACGCCAATGACCGAGCGAGCGCGCGATGTCGACGGCTTCGACGAAGCGATGATCGGCGCCACGCCGCTGGGTCGGCTCGGCGAGCCGAACGACATCGCCCAGATGGCGCTGTATCTGGGCAGTGACGCCAGCCCATGGGTCTCCGGCCAGCTCTTCTACGTCGACGGCGGGATCACCGTCAACGAGCTACCGCCGGGATTCAACCTGCTTGAGGCTTCTCTGAGACAACCGGGCTCCTCCTGACTGAACGAATCCGGCCGTATCTACGCTTGCTGCTGGGCCCGAATCGGCTTGAACGGAGGTCTCTCACTGGCGGAGACTATGTGCCACCTCATCGAGATTCCCGCGACCAGCGCGGGAATGACGGTTCAGTTTCTGAATGGAGGAAGAACAGATGGGACAACTCGACGGCAAGGCTGCACTGATCACCGGCGCGGCTTCGGGAATTGGACTGGCGGCGGCCAGGCGCTTCGCCGAAGAAGGCGCGCAGGTGGCGATCGCCGATCGCAACGCCGACGGCGCTGCTGAAGCAGCGCGTGAGATCGGCTCGCAAGCGATCGCGATCACGGCCGATGTCACCGATGAAGACGATGTCGCCAACATGGTGATGTCTTGTGTCGACCGTTTCGGACGGCTCGACATCGCATTCAACAACGCCGGCATCGGCGGCTTTTCGCCGATCCAGGACTATCCGCTAGCCCAGTTTCAGCGAGTGATCGATGTTTGCCTGACGGGCGTCTTCCTCTGCATCAAGCACGAATCGAAGCACCTCATTGAGCAGGGTTCAGGCGGCTCAATCATCAACACCGCCTCACTCAACAGCATCCAGGCAACCGAGGGACTTTCGGCCTACTGCTCGGCCAAGGCCGGCGTTGCGATGCTGACCAAGGTCTCGGCGCTGGAGCTGGGACGACACAACATCCGCGTCAACAGCATCGGACCGGGGCTGATCCGCACGCCGCTGACTCAGGGTCTGCGCGACATTCCCGAGCTGGAGGAGGCGTTTGCGCACGAGGCGCCGCTTGGCCGGATCGGCGATCCCGAGGATGTGGCCCAGCTGGCGCTCTGGCTGGCCTCCGACGCCTCGTCGCTGATGACCGGACAGACCGTCCAGTTGAACGGCGGCGCCGACATCAACAAGTACCCGCCGCTGTTCGAGTTCTTCGGTCAACAGCCGCTGTAGTCCGTAGACTGCCTGCCGACTGAGCTCGTTGAGACACGGAACGGGAGCTGATCATGCGTGAGTTTTCCGGCAAGACCGCGGTCGTCACCGGTGCGGCCAGCGGAATGGGACTCGCCTTCGCCCGGCGGTTCGCCGCCGAGGGCATGAATGTCGTCCTCGCCGACATCGAGGAGGACGCGCTCAACGCCCAGGTGATCCGGCTCGAACAGGAAGAGCGCAACGTGCTCGGCGTGATCGTCAACACGATGCGGCGCGAAGCGCTGGAGCACCTGCTGGAGCGGACAACCGAGCAATTCGGAAACGTTCACATCCTGGTCAACAACGCCGGCGTCGCCGGCGGCGATGACGCCGGGTTCTCAACCGACGGCTCGATCCGGGGTTCCTGGGAGGTCCCCGACGCCACCTGGGAATGGATCATGGGCGTCAACTTCTGGGGCGTCCTCTACGGCATCCAGGTGTTCGTCCCGCACATGCTGGAGCATGGCGAGGAGGGTCACATCGTCAATACGGCCTCGTTGGCCGGCCTGATGCCCGGCGGCAGCGCCTACAGCGTGTCGAAGCACGGGGTGTTGACCCTGACCGAGGGTCTCTACCAGCAGTTCCTGGCAATGGGCGCCAATCTGAGCGCATCGGTGCTCTGTCCCGGATTCGTCAACACAAACATCGGCTACGCCGATCGAAATCGCCCCGACGAGCTGGGAGGCGTGTCCGAACGAACTCCCGAGCTACAAGACGCCATCTCGGCGATGCTCGGCGGCGGCATGGACCCCGACCGGGTCGCCGACATCGTCTTCGACTCGATCGTCGAGCAACGCTGCTACATCCTGCCGCATCCGGCCTGGGACGATGTCGTCCGCGGTCGCGTCGAGCACGTGCTCGCCAGGGGCGCACCGCTGACGGTCGACATGGAAGAGCTGATGCGCCGGCGAGCGGCAGGCGAAGAGGTCTGAGTGGCAGAAAGGAACGACCAATGCGAGAGTTTGCAGGCAAGACGGCAGTCGTCACCGGCGGCGCGAGCGGCATCGGCCTGGCGATGGTCGAGCGCTTCGCTTCGGAGGGCATGAACGTCGTCCTCGCCGACATCCAGGAAGACGCCCTCCGGGCTCAGGTCCAGCGGCTGGAGCAGGAAGAGCGTTCGGTCATGGGCGTCGTCGTGGACACGATGCAGCGGGAGTCGCTGGAGCGCGTCCGCGACGAGACCATCGAGCGCTTCGGCAACATTCACATTCTCTGCAACAACGCGGGCGTGTTCAGCTTCCAGGACGCGATGGGACTGAGCGGCGCCGGGATCAACATCTGGGACGTGGAGGACAGCGTCTGGGAGTGGGTGATCGGCGTCAACTTCTGGGGCGTGCTCTACGGCGTGCAGACATTCCTGCCGCACATGATCGGACACGGCGAAGACGGACACGTGGTCAACACCTCCTCGGTCGCCGGCATCACCCCGGGCGGCAGCGCCTACAGCGTCTCCAAGCATGGCGTGCTCACCCTGACCGAGGGCTTGCATCAGAATCTGGAGCGGATCGGTTCGAGGATTGGCGCCTCCGTGCTCTGTCCGGGCACCGTGCAGACCCAGATCATGAACGCCGACCGCAATCGACCGGACGAGTTCGGCGGGGCCGGCGAACGCTCCGAAGACGAAGCAGCCGGAGTCGACGCGTTCCTCGCCGGCGGGATGGATCCGGCCAACGTGGCTGAACTGGTCTTGCAGTCCATCGTCGAGCAGCGTTGTTACATCCTGCCGCATCCCGCTTGGGACGATTACGTCCGCCAGCGGGTCGAGAACATCGTCGCCCGAACGGTTCCGGCGACGCTCGGGCCGGGAGAGATGTTGCGCCGCCGGGAGGCCGGCGAGCAGTGGTAGCGACCACTCGTACACTGCGCGGACAATCGACCTCCAACCCGGAAGTGCTCTGAGAGGATCGACCATGCGCGAGTTCAGCGGCAAGACAGCGGTCGTCACGGGCGCCGCCTCAGGGATGGGCTACGCCTTCGCCGAGCGCTTTGCCGCCGAGGGTATGAACGTGGTCCTCGCCGACATCGAGACCGACGCGCTCAACGCCGCCGTCACGCGGCTCGAACAGCAGGAGCGCAATGTCATTGGCGTTGAGGTCAACACCATGCGCCGCGAGACGCTCGAGAACCTGCGCGACCGGGCGGTTGATCGCTTCGGCAAGATTCACGTGCTCTGCAACAACGCTGGCGTGACCTCTCGCCAGGACGCCGGAGTGGGCGCGTTCCCGGTCTGGGAAGTCCCCGACTCGACCAGGGAATGGGTCATGGGCGTCAACTTCTGGGGGGTGCTCTACGGGGTGCAGGTGTTCGTCCCGCACATGCTTGAGCATGGCGAAACCGGACACATCGTCAACACATCGTCGGTCATGGGACTCGTCCCCAGCGGCTCCGCCTACGGCGTCGCCAAGCACGGCGTCCTGACCCTGACCGAGGGGCTCTGGCACCACCTCCGGGCGGCGGAGTCGAACGTTTCCGCCTCCGTGCTCTGCCCCGGATTCGTCAACACGCAAATCACCGAAGCCGAGCGAAACCGCCCCGAGGAGTTCGGCGAGACGATCGAGGGCACGCCAGAGCAACGGGCGTTCTTCCAGACACTGCTCGGCGAGGGCATGGAACCGTCCGATGTCGCCGAACTGGTCTGGCGGGCCATGGTCGATGACCGGCTCTACATCCTTCCTCACGAGGGTTGGCGAGAGATCGTCCGCGGACGCGTCGAAGCGATCCTGGATGGCGGTGAACCGATCGAGATCGATTTCCAGGACATGATGCAACGTCGAGCGCGAGGCGAGATCGTCTAAGGGAGCAGCAACATGCGTGATTTCAGCGGCAAAACGGCGGTCGTCACGGGCGCAGCGAGCGGCATGGGCTACGCCTTCGCCGAGCGCTTTGCCGCCGAGGGCATGAACGTGGTCCTCGCCGACATCGAAACCGACGCGCTCAATGCCGCCGTCACCCGGCTTGAACAGCAGGAGCGCAATGTCATTGGCGTTGAGGTCAACACGATGCGCCGCGAGACGCTCGAGAGCGTCCGCGATCAGGCGATCGACCGGTTCGGCAAGATCCATGTGCTCTGCAACAACGCCGGCGTCACGTCGCGCCGCGACGGCGGACTGGGGGCCGGCACTGGCGCCGTCCCGGTCTGGGAAGTGCCCGACTCGACCTGGGACTGGGTCATGGGCGTCAACTTCTGGGGCGTGCTCTACGGCCTGCAGGTCTTCGTCCCTACGATGCTCGAACATGGCGAAGCGGGCCACATCGTCAACACCGCTTCGGTGGCCGGACTGATCCCCGGTGCGTCGGCGTACAGCGTCTCCAAGCACGGCGTTCTGACGTTGACCGAAGGACTCTGGCACCAACTGCGAGCGGCCGATGCCAACATCTCGGCTTCGGTGCTCTGTCCTGGCTTCGTCAACACCCAGATCAACGAGGCCGAACGCAACCGTCCCAGTGAGTTCGGTCAGTCGATCGAAGCCAACGAGGCCCAACGCTTGGCCTCACAGGTCTTCCTCGGCGGCGGCATGGATCCCTCAAACGTCGCCGAACTCGTCTGGCAGGCGATGGTCAACGATCAGCTCTACATCCTCCCCCACGACGGCTGGCGGGACATCATCCGCGGTCGCGTCGAGTCGATCCTCGACGGCCAACAGCCGGTCGAGGTCGATTTCCAGAAGATGATGGAGCGACGCACACAGGGCGAAGATGTTTGAGAAGAGCGTGATTCGCGAATTCAGCGACAGTACGGCGGTCATCACCGGCGCCGCCTCGGGAATGGGGTACGCCTTTGCCGAGCGCTTCGCCGCCGAGGGCATGAACGTCGTCCTCGCCGACATCGAGACCGAGGCGCTCCAGGCGGCCGTCTCCCGCCTGGAGCGACAGGAGCGCAGCGTCGTCGGGATCGAGGTCAACACGATGCAGCGGGAATCGGTGGAATCGCTCCGCGACCAGGCGATCGACCGATTCGGCAACGTCCACGTGCTCTGCAACAACGCCGGCGTGACCAGCAGCGAGGACGGAGGGACCCGCAACCTGTGGGAGATCCCCAACTCGACCTGGGACTGGGTGCTGGGCGTCAACTTCTACGGCGTGTTGTATGCGATCCAGGCGTTCCTGCCGCATATGGTCGAGCACGGCGAGCCTGGACACGTGGTCAACACGTGCTCCGTCGGCGGGATCGTCGCCGGTTCGGGAGCCTACAGCGCATCCAAGCACGGCGTGCTCTCGCTGAGCGAAGGACTCTATCTCGATCTGCGCGCAAGCGACTCGAAGATCTCGGCCAGCGCGCTCTGTCCCGGACTGGTCAAGACCAACCTGCTCAACGCCGAGCGCAATCGGCCCGATCAGTTCGGCGGGCCTGCTGAACATACGCAGGAGAACTTTGCCGCGGAGATGATGTGGGATGACGCGATGGATCCGAGCAATGTCGCTTCGCTCGTCTGGGACGCCATCGTCAACGACACCTTCTACATCCTGCCGCACCCGGGCTTCGACGAGATCGTCAGGGACCGGGTCGATCGGATCCTGTCGCGATCCGCGCCCGAACCACTGGACTTCGCAGATTTGGCCAGGCGACGAGCGGCCGGCGAGTTGGTCTAGCTGAGGACCGTACTACTCGTCCTCGCCTGATGCGAGTTGCGCCGCGAATTCCTTGCGGCCGACCCGCTCTTTCTCCGTCTTGGCGAGGATCGTCTCGGGAATCCAGAAGGGCAGATGTTCGTCGGCGCGGCTGGGGGCGAGCAGGTCGTCGAGGTCCATGACCAATTCTCGGCGGTCGTACTTGGTCTGCTCGTGGCCTTCCCAGAGCGGCAGCATGGCGATCGCGTCGAAGGGGCAGACCTCCACGCAGATGTTGCAACGCATGCAGCGGCCGAAGTCGATGTAGAAGTCGTCAATCACCGACTTGTGATTGCTCTTGCCCGCCGCGCTGCCCGGGTTCTTCATCAGCGTCGTCGTCATGCAGTCGACCGGGCAGGCGGCAGCGCACTTGCCGCAACCGGTGCAGTTCGGCTCTTCGAGCTGGTGGTTCCAGATCAAGTACGGGAAAGTCCGAGCCCGCTTGGGAAGCTGCTTCTTCTCGAACGGGTAATGCACCGTGACCGGCCCGCGGCCAACCACCTTCGCGCCCCGACCCATGACCTTGAACACACCGCGCATGGCCCGCTCCCTGTGCTACCGCGCTACCGATTCAGGATAGCGCACGGTCTATTCCCGTCAGAGCGACATCTCGGGGACGGACGACGGAATCAACAGGGGCGTTCCTGTCCATGCGGCCACCTCTTCGGCCGAGATCCCGGGCGCCGTCTCGCGCAGCGTCAGGCCGCCGACCGTCACATCGATCACCGCCAGGTCGGTGACGATCACATCCACACAGCATTCCGCGGTCAGCGGATACTCGCAGACGTCCACGATGCGCGGCTCGCCCTCGCGAGTGACATGCGCCATCGCGATGATCAGCCGGCGCGCTCCGACCGCGAGGTCCATCGCGCCGCCCACGCTGCCGCCACCGCGAGCCGGCACGTACCAGTTGGCCAGGTCGCCCCGAGCCGAGACCTGCAGACCGCCCAGGATCGCCGCGTCGATGTGGCCGCCGCGAATCATGGTGAAGGAGTCGGCGGTATCGAAGAAGCTCGCGCCGGGAACCAGATCGACCGGCTGCCCGCCCGCGTTGATCAGATCCGAATCGAAATCCGACTCGGAGATGCCCGAATAGCCGAGGATGCCGTTCTCGGCCTGGAAGAGGATGTGGTCGGCGGGCTCGACGAACCCGGCCACCAACGTCGGCAGTCCGATGCCCAGGTTGACAATCGAGCCGGGCTCAAGTTCACGCGCCGCCCGCAGCGCGATCAGTTCCCGGCTGAGGCCCGTCGGTGGTCGGTCGGAGGCCATGGTCAGCCGTCCCAGCGCACCGGAACCGGCTCGCATTGGACCAGCCGGTCAACGTAGATGCCCGGCGTTGCGATCTGCTCGGGCAGGATCTCGCCCGCTTCGACGATCTCCTCGACTTCCGCGATCACCACGTCGGCTGCCGTTGCCATGACCGGGTTGAAGTTCAGTCCTGCCAGGCGATATTGCAGGTTGCCCTGACGGTCTCCGCGCCAGGCTCTGATCAACGCCGCGTCACCGCGCAGCGGGCGCTCGAGCAACCAGCGTTCCCCGTCAATCTCGATCGTCTCCTTGCCATCGGCCATCATCGTGCCGAGTCCTGTCCTGGTCAGCACTCCACCGAGTCCGGCGCCTCCGGCTCGCAGACGCTCGATCAATGTGCCTTGCGGCACCAACTCCAGCTCGGCTTCACCGGCCCGGTACTGCGCTTCGAATCGCGACGACCTTGTTCCCGACGCCCGAATGGCGAACGTTGCAATCACCCTGGCCAGTTGGCGATTCTCGCACAGTTCGTCCAACAGGTCGCCCAGCCCAATGTTGTTGGCGACGGCGGTCAGACCGGTCTGGCCTGTGCGCTTGAGTGCCAGGATCAGATTGGATGGCGTGCCGGCAGAGACGAACCCGCCGACCAGAATCGTCGCGCCGTTGGCGATATCGCCGACGGCAGCCTCGGGTGTATCGCAGATCTCGACAGTCATGCGCCGATCCTACCGGCAGGCGCTCATCAGATATCTTGCTCATATCTGGCATCTGCGTCCGAAGGAGACTGATCATGCCCGCCCCGCTCGAAGGAATCCGCGTCGTCGACTTCACCCGCTACCAGAATGGTCCACACGCCACGGCGATGCTCGCCGACATGGGCGCCGATGTGCTCAAGGTCGAGATGCCCGGTAACGGCGATCCGGGGCGGCAACTCGGCGTGGGCGCCGACGGCTTCTGCTCCTACTTCGAAGCCCTCAACCGCGGCAAGCGCTCGATGACGCTCGACCTGCGGGCGGAGGGTGCGATCGAGGTCGTTCACAAACTGATCCAGGACGCCGACGTGCTGACCGAGAACTTCCGGCCCGGCTACCTCGACTCCATCGGCCTCGGCTATGACGACCTGAGGCAGGTCAATCCTCAGCTGATCTACGCGACCAACTCCGGCTTCGGCCCTGAAGGCGAGTGGGCGACCCGTGGCTCATTCGACGTCGTCGCGCAGGGTATGTCGGGCGCCATGATCGCGCTCGGCGGCGGACCGGGCGAACGACCGATCACGGCGCCCTGGGGCCTGGCCGACCAGACCGGCTCGCTGCTCTTCGCCTACGGAATCGTCACCGCACTGTTCGCCCGCTCGCAGCATGGGGTCGGACAGAAGATTGATGTCTCCCAGCTCGGGGCGATGCTGACCCTGCAGGCGCTTTCGCTGCAGGCGTTCCTGCACAGCGGCTTCCAACCGGTGCTCAAGCCGGGGCGTTCTTTCTCCGCGACCTTTAGCTGGTACCAGGCCGGCGACGGCAAGTGGTTCACGATGGGCCTGCTCGACCCGAAGAGCTGGGCTCCGCTCTGCGAGGCGCTGGAGCGTCCCGACCTGCTCAACGACGAGCGCTCGACCGACCCCTTCCAGCGGCGCGACAACGAGGAATGGCTGCGCTCCGAGTTGGAGCAGACCTTCCAGCAGCGGACACGAGACGAGTGGCTGGCCCGCATGATTGCCGCGCGGATTCCCTGCGGTCCGGTCTACGACTACGAGGAAGTGGCCGACGATAACCACTTCTGGCTCAACGGCTACCTGCAATCGCCGCCGCATCCACACTTCGAGGATCACAAAGTGGTTGGCATCCCGGTGAGCTTCAGCGAGACCAAGACCCAGGTGCAATCGTCGGCGCCGGAACTGGGACAGGACACCGAGCTGGAATTGCTCAACCTCGGCTACGACTGGCCAGAGATCGAGCGCCTGCACGACAGCGGCATCACCGCGGTGAAGCGCCAGGGCTCGGCCGCCGCGGGCGACTGAGCGAATGGCGGCCGATGAACCGAACCCAGCCTGACCCCGCCGAGCATCAGATCGTCCAGGTCGCGAGGGACCTGCAACCGCTGATCGCTGAGTGCGCCGACGAGACCGAGGCCAACGGTCGACCTCCCGACCACCTGATCGAGACGTTCACCGACGCCGGTCTGTTCCGCCTGTTCATCCCGGAGGCCGCCGGCGGGCTGGAAGTCCCGCCGCTGGTGACATTCCATACGGTCGAAGCGCTGTCTGAGGCCGATCCGTCCAGCGGCTGGGTCGTCATGCTCGCGGCCGAGCTCTCGTTGGTGACGGGTTTTCTGGAGACCGAGCATCTGCGCGAGATGATCGGCTCGGATCAGCCCGGAGGACCCCGCTGCCGGATCGCCGGGTCGGCGCGGCCGACCAACTGGGGCAAGCGCGCCGAGGGCGGCTGGATCATCAACGGCATCGCCACCTACGCCAGCGGCATCGACCACGCCACCCAGGTGGTCGCCGCGTTCCGCGACGAAGACCAGCCCGCCGATTCGTACATGTCGTTCCTCGATCCCGATCAGGGCACAATCCTGCAGACCTGGGACACGATGGGCTTGCGCGGGACCGGCTCGCATGATTACGAGAGCGCCAACGTCTTCGCGCCCGACCAGCGAACGATGAAGATCGGTTCGAGGCCCGTTGCCAGGGGTCCGAACTGGCGAATTCCCGACGGCGGGATCGCCAGCTGGCTGCAGAACGGCGGCCAGGCGCTGGGAGCCGCTCAGGGCGCGATCAACGAGGTGGTCGGCCAAGCGAAGTACGTGGCCAGCAAGAGCGACTCGCGCTCATTGGCCGAGCGCGAGCACTTTCGCGTCGCGCTGGGCCGCGCCCAGGCCAGGGTCGGTTCGGCCCGCTCCTACGTCCGCGAGATGGGATCGATCGCCTGGCAATCGGTTCTCGATGGAACACCCAACCTCGACGCCGTCGCGCAGTGGCGGCTGGCGAACGTCAATGCCGTCCACGCCGCGACCGAGGCCGTCGAGATGCTCTTCCCCGCCGCGGGGACGAACGCCATTCACCGGCGCTGGACGCTCGAACGCCGATTCCGCGACCTGCAGGTCGCGCGACGCCACAACGCGGGCCTCGATTTCAACTGGGACGCGGGAACCCGCCACATGCTCGGCATGCCCGCCCTGACTCGCGGATCGGCGATCCCCAACAGGGATCGATACCGGAGTGAGCATGAGGTGGGAGAAGCTGGGGCCGCAGGCGGTTCGAGGCGAGATTGACGGCGCCGTGCGAGCGTTGTGATGTGCCCTGGGCCCCGCATCAAGTGCGGGGCGACGGATTTGAACTGTTCTAGGCGTCCAACAGTTCTGGCAACGTTGAGTGCCATATGTCGGCTGCATTGGTCAGGTCCATGTCGATCGAGTCGATCTCGAGCCTGTCGCCACCGATCACGCCGATCCTGGTTGCCGGCACTCCGAAGCGGGTTGCGATCTCCTCCAGCGCCGCGGCACGCGCGGCCTCGACGCTGACGACTGCACGCGCACCGGCTTCACCGAACAAGGTTGCATCGAGTCGACGAATATCACCAAGTTCGACATTGACGCCGACTGCACCGGCCATCGCGGACTCGGCCAATGCCACGGCAAGTCCACCGTCCGAGCAATCGTGCGCCGACTTGAGGACTTCCGCCTCCGCGCCGGCGACGAGGGTCTCGACCAACGCCGCCTCTTCGTCGAGGTTCACCTCGATCGGCCCGGCCGACTTGCCATGCAGGACCGCCAGGTACTCGCTGCCGCCCAGGGTCGAGGCAGTCTGCTCCACCCCGGCGCCCAACAGCCAGATTTCGTCGCCCTCGTCACGGAACGCCATGCGGACTGCCTGCCTGACATCCGAGATGACGCCGAGCATCCCGACCACCGGGGTCGGCGTGACCGGGCCATCCTCGGACTCGTTGTACAAACTGGCGTTCCCCGAGACGACGGGTGTGCGGAAGGCGCGGCAGGCGTCGGACATGCCGCGGATCGATTCGCGGAGTTGGAAGTAGATGGGGGCCCGCTCCGGGTTGGCGAAGTTGAGGCAGTCGGTCACTGCAACCGGACGCGCGCCGCTGCAGGCGACGTTGCGCGCCGCCTCGGCGACCGCCCGGGCCGCGCCGGCGTACGGATCGAGTTCGACAGCTCGTCCGGGTCCGTCCGTACAGACCGCAAGCCCCTGCTTGAGGCCCCGAACTCGCAGCACGGCCGCATCGGATCCGGGTGTGACCACGGTGTTGGTTCCGACCATGTGGTCGTACTGCCGGTAGACCCAGCGCTTCGACGCGATGTTGGGCGACGCTAACAAACGCAACAGGGCTTCGTTGGCGGCCGAAGGTTGCAGATCGGCGAGCGAGGACGGATCCCATTCGGCCCGCGAAGCCGCGTCAGCGTCTCGTTCGGCGTAGGGTTCGTAGGCCGGAGGGTTGGTCATCACCGAGACCGGCGCCGCCGCAACTTCCAGATTGCCGTCCAGCACGCGGGCGCTGCCGTCGTCGGTCACCTCACCGATCACTTCGGCGTGGAGATCCCAGTGCTCGAACCAGGCCCGCACGTCTCCGACGTGGTCGGGCTTGACCGCGGCGATCATCCGCTCCTGCGACTCCGAGAGCATCACCTCGTACGGCGTCATGCCCGATTCGCGGCGGGGCACATGCTGAGTCTGAATTCGGATACCAGCGTTCGCGCGCTCGGCCATTTCAACGGTTGAGGAGGTGATCCCGGCTGCGCCGCAATCCTGCAACCCCTCGAGCCAATCGCGATGATCCCGGACGAGCCCGACGCAGGCGTCCATCAGCGACTTCTCCAGGAACGGATTGCCGACCTGTACGGCCGAACGCCGTTCGGCCGAGGATTCGTCCAGCTCGACCGAGGCGAACGTTGCCCCGTGCAAACCGTCGCGGCCGGTATCGGCGCCGACGATCATCAGTTGAGTGCCGGGTGGCCCGGCGGTCGCAGAGATTAGCGCTCCGCGAGGAGCGATGCCGAGACACATTGCGTTGACCAGCGGGTTGCCGCTGTAGGAGTCTCCGATGACGAGCTCTCCGCCGACGGTGGGAATACCCAGGCAATTGCCGTAGCCGCCAATGCCGGCGACCACGCCGACGCAGAGTCGGCGATTGCGCCGGTCTTCCAGCGGTCCGAAGCGCAGCGAGTCGAGCAACGCGATCGGCTGTGCGCCCATCGCAAAGATGTCGCGGACGATCCCGCCGACTCCGGTCGCGGCGCCTTCATACGGCTCGATCGCCGACGGATGGTTGTGCGATTCGATCTTCATCACGGCGACCCAGCCGCCGCCGATGTCGATCGCGCCGGCATTTTCCTCGCCGAGGTTGGTGAGGATGCGTTCGTCTTCAGTCGGGAAGTGATGAAACAGCGGCCGCGAGTGCTTGTAGCCGCAGTGCTCGCTCCAGAGGGCGCCAACCATGCCCAGTTCGACATCCGTCGGCGCCCGGCCCAGCATCTCGCAGGCGAGTTCGTACTCTCTGCGGCTCAGCGCAATCTGGGCCAGGACGTCGTCGTCAACCTCTGCCGGCGGTGCATCGGCTGGTAACGGGAACTGCGCCACGTCAGCCCCACCGCTCGATCATCGAGCGCCAGATGTAGTTGCCGTCGGTGCCGCCCAGCAGTGCGTCGGAGGCCCGCTCGGGGTGCGGCATCATGCCCAGCACATTGCCCATCGGATTCACGATTCCGGCGATGTCGCGAAGCGATCCGTTCGGATTCTCTCCCGAGTATCGAAATAGCACGCGCCCGGCGTCTTCCAGCTCGTCCAGGACTGCGGGAGGAGCGAAGTACTGCCCTTCCCCGTGGGAAATCGGCAGATGAACCACCTGCCCCGCGTTACAGGCGCTGGTGAATCCGGTGTCCGCTCGCTCGACCGTCAGCTCTTGCGGCTGACAGCGGAACTGCAGTGACGCGTTGCGCAAGAGCACTCCCGGCAAGAGTCCGGCTTCGCAAAGGATCTGGAAGCCGTTGCAGGAGCCGAAGATCGGCTTGCCGGTCGCCGCGAATCGCTCAAGCGCCGACATGATCGGTGAGAAGCGCGCGATCGCGCCGCAGCGCAGGTGATCGCCGTAGGAGAAGCCTCCCGGCAGGATCACGCCGTCGTATTCGTCCAGTGTTGACTCGCGGTGCCAGATCCGTTCGGCCGTCTGACCGAGGTCTTCCAGCGCATAGACGCAGTCCCAGTCGCTCCAGGTTCCGGGAAAGACGAGCACGGCGAAGCGCATGAGCCGATGCTATCGGTCGGACTCGTTATGGCCAGTTGCGGTGGATCCAGAAGCCGCGCTAGAGCGCCGGTTCTGCCGATGAACCCTCTCGAGGGGTGGCTCGCAGCTCGGACTCGGCGGCGGGGGGATATTCGATCCGCTGGTGATGCACTCCGACCAGTGTCTGCTTGAAGCTGGCGGAGATCTGGCGAATCTCGCTCATCGTCAGGTCGCAATGATCGAGTTGCCGCTCGCGCAGGCGCTCGTCGAAGACGCCGTCGACCAGCATGCCGATTCGGTCCGCTTCGTACTCTCCGCTGGACCGCACCACCGCCTCGCAGCTATCGGCCAGCATCACGATCGCGGTCTCGCGCGTCTGCGGCGGCGGACCCGGATAGGTGAAGTCTCGGGCATCAACTCGCGGGTCCGTCATCGCGGCCTTGCGATAGAAAAACGTCACCCGGCGCGAACCGTGATGTTCGAGGATGAAGTCCCGGATCCGCGGCGGCAGCCGATCGCGCCGGGCGAGGTCTTCGCCGCGTTCGACATGCTCGATGATCAGCCGGGCGCTCTCGCTGGGCTCCAGATTTTCGTGCGGATTCGGTCCGTCCTGATTTTCGATGAACATCGCGGGACGGTTGAGCTTGCCGATGTCGTGGTAGTAGGCGCCGACCCGGACCAGGAGTGGATCGGCGCCGATTTGCGCGGCGGCCCGCTCCGAGAGCGTTGCCACCAGCAGGGAATGGTGGAACGTTCCAGGCGCTTCTTCCTGCAGTCGACGCAACAGCGGTCGTTGAAGCTGTGCGAGTTCCAACAGACGCATCGGCGTGGTGATCCCGAACAGCGCGCCCAGAAGTGAGAATGCGCCGATTGTGATTACCGCAACCAGCGCGGCGGTGACGAGCGACGCCAGTGCGAGCCAACCGAGTTGATCGGTTATGCGTTGCGGATCGAGCAGCCAGATTGCCGCCCCGGCAAGTAACCCTGACACTCCCGCGGCGAGCCCGGCCAGTCCATACTGAGCCAGGGCCTGCGCCCGGGTTGCAGCGAAGACGCCGCCCAGCGAACTCGCGAGGAAGAACGCCAGCGGTCGCAGGGCGAGCGGGCCCGAGGGCGCCAGACCATAGTCGGGCAGGACGATCGCCGCGGTTCCAACCAATACTGAGATGAGCACTCCGGTGGTGACGCCGAGGCCGGTGCTGAGTAACGCGGCAACCAGGACCGGCCCCGCCGCAAGCGGCAACATGAGGTCCAGCGACTCGTCGACGCCGCCGGGCAGCGCGAACTCGAACCAGGCGCGCGCCGCTGCGACAGAGAACAGGACCAGCACTGCGAGCAGCAACAGCCGCCGATCGCTGCCGGCTTCGGCAGGTTTCCAGATCATCAGATAGAGAGCGAACACCCCTGCAGCACTGACGCCGATGATCACGATGGCGCCCAGCGATTCGAGTTCGATCCCGGCGCTGCGCGGAGTCAGATTGCTGAGCGCCTCGCCAGCGAAGTCGTCCACCATGGCGCCGCGGGCGACGATCAACTCGCCCTCAGCCACGGTCCGAGAGACTCCGGCGACGGACCGGGCGGCAAGGTCACGAGCCTGCTCCGTCGCTCCCGCCGATTCGATCATGGTGGGGCGCAGGTAGGCGGCGACCAGGGAGGCGACCAGCGCCGTTTCCGTGAGCGTCAACGATGGATCGACCCGATCGTGCAATGTGAGACGGACCGTGTCGAGTTCCTCCTGATAGAGGCGATCCTGAAGCAACGACTCCAGGACGATCTGCGATTCACGTCGAATGCTGCCGAACAGTGGATCGGAGACCGCGATCAAGAATGCCTCGTCACGCTCGGCCAGCCTCGAACCAGGAATTGGGGATGGAGCGATTGGGGTCGGCTCGTCGTCCGGCTGCGCCTGAGTGGCGCCTTCCTCCTCCTCTTCCGATTGAGCGGACTGTGCGCTCGTCTCCGCTGCTGGGGCGATTGGCGTGTTGCGAGCTTGGCGCTCCGACACGACGGCGTCGAGATAGATGCGGAGCGCTTCCAGTTGGGCGGGCCTGATGTCGGGGTTGAACTCGAACTGGGTCTCGACGTCCGCGCGCGCTATCTCCTGGGCCTCAGCCGTCAATGCCGGGCTGATGAACGTGACCTCTTCCGACGCGACGATGTCGCGGTCGGCGATGGTACCGACGGACGGAAACTGCTCCTCTGGTCGGAACGGTGTGAGCGCGAGCACAATCCCGATGGCCAGCGCGACCCCGAACAGGCCGACGCGCCACGGAGTGAAGTAGGTGGGCTGGCTCATCACGGGATCATTGGAGCATGGTCACGGACGCGTGGGGCGAAGCACGTATCGGAGCGTTTCACGATCCAATAGTACAGCCGCCGTTACGTCAAGAACGGCCCAAAGCCGAGCGATGATCGACTATCGATCAGCCTGCGCAACTTCATCGAGCAGTTCACTCACCACCGCGTTGACCAACGAGCCGTCGGCTTCGCCGCGCAGTTCGCGCATCAACAGGCCCATGACCTTGCCGCGATCACTCGGACCACTCGCGCCCACTTCCTCTATCACCGCTCGCGCATGCGCCTCGACCTCGTCTCGCCCGAGCTGCCTGGGCAGGTATTGCTCGATGATCGCAATTTCGACTCGCTCCTGATCAGCGAGGTCGTCGCGACCACCCTTCTCGAATTGTTCGATCGATTCTCGCCGCTGCTTGACCTGTCGCTGCAGGATGGCGAGGATGTCCGACTCCGCCAGCTCCGAGCCACGCTTCTCGATTTCCGCGTTCTTGATCGCGGCCTCGACCATCCTGATCGTGTTGCGGCGGGGCGCGTCCTTGGCGCGCATCGCATCGCGCAGGTCGGAACGCAATTGGTCACGAACGCCGGGCATCGGCTGCATTCAATCCATTGCACGCACGCCGTTCGCGACGGCGCCGCGGCGACACACAGAGCTTCTGCTCGCGCGCTAGTCGGCCGAGGGGAGCACCTTCGGCTGCATCAGTTCCATTTCGCGTTCGTCGACCTTCAGGTCGCACTCGCCCGGCTTGATGCAGAGGACCTCAATGCCTGACTCTTCGTCTCGGTACCGCTTACCCAGTTGGACTGCCATCTTGGCTGCTCCCATACGTACGCAGTCGTCCGTCATCGGCCGACTGCGGTTGGAATCGTTACTTCTTTTCCTCAAGCGGCGTGTCGCCGCACTTGAGCTCTGCCTCACCGCCGCGCGTCACGATAAATTCCGCGCCGCAGCTCGGACAGAAGTAACGCTTACCGGTCTGTGCTGCTGCCATTCTGTTTTCTCCTGACCCCCTCAATCCGACTGAGGGGATGTACTTGCAACGCCGAACCTGGAATGCCTGTCAGCGTACCAATGGCGAACGACTTGCACTCTGCTGTCAGTCACGTGTCGGCGTTCGCACAACCGACCTTATGACGAGTTGCTGTGGCTGCTCAGCCAGTCGCCCAGCTCAGCCGAAATCTGTCCACAGGTATTGGACGTTACCTGCGTCGCCGGCGTCGGAACAGGCAGCCCGGCTGCGAACCGCTCCTCAGCGGTGACGAGATTACTCTCGGCCGTGCGGAAGTCTGCGACCACCTTGAGCCAGGCGCGATTCATGGCGACATCCTGCTGCACACCAGAGGCGGCGTCGAAGGTCGACTGAGCATCGGCGCGAGCGGCTGAGTCATCCGACGTCCTCAAGGTGACCACCGCCAACACCAGGGCGGTGTAGCCCTTTTCGTAGGCGGCCAGGGCATCCTGGGCCTCCACCAGGCCCTCGCCCGATTCTTCCGCCGCCGCGACGGCTGCGCGCAGGGCATTCAGCTCTTCGTCGGCGGATTCGGTGCGTGCGACGGCGCCCTCGGCGGCCTGGACATCGGCGAACCAACCCGAGGCCTTCAACGTGACCTCGGCCGCATCGAGGGCGATGTGCAGGTTCTCGATGGTGACTTCGTCCAGGTGGTGCGCGTGCTCGACGGCCTTTTCCCAGGCGTTGCCGGCATTGGTCGTGATCAAGGTCACGAGGTTGTCAATCTTGAAGCCGTCCAGCGAGCCGCCTTGATCGATGCTCCAGGGAGGCATCGGCGTACCGTTGCGTCCACAAGTGATGGTGTAGCGGTAGTCGTTCTGCAACGCCTCCAGCTGTCCCTGGTTGTCGGTCAGGAAGGCATAGGTGTTGTTGGGCGTGTTCAGCGCCGGACCGACCAGCGAGGCGTCCGATTCGGAGCCGCGGCCGTCATTGCCGTGGCATTCGCGGCAGTTGTTGGCAAACGTCCACGCGGCACGTTCGGCGTCCTTGGTCAGGATTTCCGAGCGCGCTTCCGTCCGCCGTCCGTTGTCGAACCACGTGTAGGCGCCCAACGAGGCGACTGACAGCACCAACAGGATCACCATGGCGAGAATCTGCTTCTCGGTGTTCTGTCCGCTCATCGTCCTCTATTCCCCGTGTGGCTCGGTTGCACGATTGCTCGTCAAGTCACTGTCCGGCCGATTAGCCGTAGGACGTGGTGCGCTGAGGGTTATCCTCACCGCCCTTTTTGATGTTGCCGGTGTTGACCGTCAACGAGCCATCGCTGTTGACGGTGATCTCCATGGTGTCCATCGGTCGCGGCGCGGGTCCGAAGACGCGGATGCCGCCCTTGGTGTAGGTCGAGCCGTGGCAGGGGCAGCGGAACCATCCGGTCACACCCTCGAAGGGGAAGCCCGCCCGCCAGGGGATGGTGCAACCCAGATGGGGACACTTCCACCACAGGGCCAAGAGTCCTTCGTCGCCTTCCGTGCCGAATCCTGCGTGCGTGCCGTCGCCGGCTCGCAGGTGTGACAGATAGAACTTGCCAATCTGGATCGGCGCCGGGTCGGCGCCGACGTCGGGCACTGCACTGGCGCCGACGGTGATTCGGCCGCCGAAGCCGGTGACGCCGCGCGGCCAGAAGTTGGACAGGAACGCACCCAGGCCTCCGGTGAGGCCGAAGGTGAAGAATCCCCAGAATGAGACGCGAAGCAATTGTCGGCGCGTGACCTGACCCTGGCGCGCTCGTCGCCGCTGGGCCTGGGTGACCATCGCGCGGGCGCCTTCGCCGGTCTGGACTACACCCTGCCGAGATTCGCCGCGCAGATGCGGAGCGCGCTGGGGCCGAGAGCCGCCGGATGGCTCCGCCGGCGCCGGCACGCGGCGCTGCTGGCCGCCCTCTCCCGTTTGCTGCGAGTTGCCGTTGGCCACCGGTTACTCCTCCAGCACCACAATGTCCCAGGGCGGCTTCAGGTCCTGTCCCTGGCCACGGAAGGCAGTACCGACGATGGTCGTCGTCAGGTAGACGCCAATGAAGGCCGAGAAGATGAGCAGTGCGATGTCGCGCCGCGTGTGAATCCAGCCAAGCGCCTTGCAGAACAGCACGAACAGCACTGGCAGGCCAACCATCGTGGCCACGGGAATGATCTGTTGCGAGAGGAATGATGGGAAATTGAGATTCAACAACCACGGATCGGTGGTGGTGCCTGGAATGCCGAGCGGAATGGCGCGCCAATCCGCGAACATCGTGAATCCGCCGATGGTGAAGCCTAAGGAGTCCCAGGGAATGCCGGTGTCGAAGCCGCGCAGGTTGCGGAACCAGTCGAGGCCGCCCGGCCAACTGAAGTCGCTGTTCAGGCCCAGGCCGCGAATGATGTTCTCAGTCCAGACGACGTGCAGGGAGCCGTCCCAGATGATCAACAGGCTCGTGATCAACGTGGCGGCGGTGAAACCGAAGACGGCCAGACGGCCGGCAAACTTCGTGCCGAACCATACGCCCTGACCTTCGGTGTCGCGGTCCCAATAGGGAATCGCCGCCAGCAGCACGAGCGCGATGGTGGGAACGATCACGCCGGCCCAGGCGGGCTCCATGTGCAGCAGCAGTTCCTGCAGGTTGAGGAAGTACCAGGGCGCCTTGGACGGGTTCGGGGTGGTGTCGGGGTCGGCGCGGTTGAGCAGCGGCGCGTTGACCATCGCCGAGAGCACCATCAGCGCGATCGAGAAGATCAGCGCGGAGATGAACTCGATGAAGACCAGGTCCGGCCAGACCAGGACCTCCTGCTCACGCTCACGGCGTGGGCGTGTTCGGACGGCGGCAGCGGCGCGGCTGACCATCGAGTTGTCCTCCCGCTACAGCGGCCGCGCGAGTCCGCCGTCACGGCGAACGCGCCAGAAGTGCACGGCCAGGAAGATCGAGATCACCAGCGGCAATCCAATCACGTGCAATGTGTAGAACCGAATCAGCGCGTTCGGTCCCACTGAGAACCCACCAAGCAGGAGGAACTTCGACTCGTCGCCCAGGACGGGCGCCGAGCCGACCATTGTGGTACCCACGGTGATTGCCCAGAACGCGAGCTGATCCCAGGGCAGCAGGTAGCCGGTGAAGGAAAGCAAGAGCGTGAGGATGAAGAGCACCACGCCGACGACCCAGTTGAACTCGCGCGGCGGCTTATAGGCGCCGGTGTAAAAGACGCGCATCATGTGCAGCAGCACGAGGATGATCATCGCGTGGGCCATCCAGCGGTGCATGTTGCGCAGCAACTGGCCGAAGCGCACGTTGGCCTCGAGCGCCTGGATGTCCTGGTAGGCGCGCTCGACCGAGGGGACGTAATAGAACATCAAGAGGACGCCGGTCACGGTCAGTCCCAGGAACATGAAGAACGAGAGACCGCCGAGGCAGTAGGTGTGCGTGATCTTGACGTGGGTGCGGTGGATCCGGGTCGGGTGCAGGTGGAGGAAGACGTTGGTCGCCACCGCCAGCATCTGGTTGCGCGGCGTGTTCGGATAGCCCGTGCGGAAGATCGACTGCCACACGTAGTTCTTGAAGATCAGGTCGTAGATCAGATCGTTGAACGACTTGCGCGGCGCGCGCTCGAGATTGGCCATGGCCGATTAGCGCTCCCACCAACGCCCGAGGATCACGAGCGCGCCGAAGCAGAAGAGCATCGTCAGCCCTACGAGCGGCAACTCCATGATCTCCGAGCGAAACGGAATCGTCACGAGGGCGGCTGTCAGCAGTTCCACCAGCTACCTCTTCCCACGATTATCCCGACCGCCCCATCGGGGCACGCTCAAGAAATGTACGCCCACGCCGAATTGTGGTCAAGATCGCGCCCCCTGGTTTGACTGTCGGTGTGCAAGGGCTGGCCATCGGCTAGACCGGCTCGCCTGCGCGCATTATCGCAACACGACTTGATACAGACGAGTCCTCGGTGAGCACCACGCCGATTCGGGTGGCCTCCTTCGATTCGGCCAAGACCGAGCCCGCATCCTCGGCAGTTACGACGAGCGCCATGCCCAGCCCCATGTTGAAGACGCGGTGCATTTCCTGGTTCGAGATCTCGCCCCGGTCCTGGATCAGTCCGAAGATCGGAGGCTCCGGCCATCGCCCGGCCTCCAACTCGAAGCGGAGCCCGACGGGCAGGATCCGCTCGAGATTGCCGCCAATGCCGCCGCCGGTGATATGGGCGATGCCCTTGATCCGATCCAGTACTCCCCGCAGCGCCGGCCAGTAGGAAATGTGAGGATGGAGCAGCGCCTCCGCCAGCGACTCGCCCAGCGCCGGCTCGAACACCTCGAGCCGCTCGCGCCGGACCTCCCATGAACCATCTTCCGGTCGCAGGCCGAACACCTGGCGGGCCAACGAATAGCCATTCGTGTGTAACCCGTTACTCGGCAGCCCCAGGACAACATCTCCGGCCTTGATCGTCTCGCCAGTGATCTCCGCTCCGTGCTCCAGCACGCCGACGATGGTGCCGGCGAGATCGAAGTGGCCGGCAGGGTAGAGATCAGGCATGTCCGCCGTCTCGCCGCCGAGCAGCGCGATGCCGCTCTCTCGGCAGGCCGCCGCCACACCGGAGACGACCGCGACCTTGTCGTCCTCGGATAACTCATTGGCCGCGAGGTAGTCGAGGAAGAACAGCGGCGCAGCTCCGGCGCAGAGGATGTCGTTGATGCAATGATTGACGAGGTCGCGGCCGACGCCTTCCAGCCGTCCCGCCAGGCTGGCGATCATCACCTTGGTGCCGACTCCGTCCGTCGAGGCCGCGAGCACCGGACGTTCGTAGCCGGTTAGCTCGAACAGTCCGCTGAACCCACCAACATCTCCCAGTTGTTCTGGACGCGCCGCGGTCCTCGCGAGGTCGCGGTAGCGAGGAATCAGTCGGTCGTTGGCGTCCACGTCCACGCCCGCGGCCGCGTATGCGGTCGCGGTCGGTTCAGGCGGATTTGACCGGGCCATTGCTCAGCGGCGTTCCGGCGCGAGCGCGACCATCGTCTCGTCGGACCGGCCGCTGCGACGCGGCGATGATCCGTTGCCGTTCCCATTTCCATTCGCCGGCTGGGGTTGGGCGGTGACCAGCGGCACACTTAGCGTGTCGACCTCGAAGTCAGTCTGGACCGAGACGGGATAGTCGCCATTGAAGCAGGCCAGGCAGGTGGTCTTACCCAACGACAGCGCCCGCTGCAGGCCGTCCTGGCTGAGGTAACCGAGCGAGTCGGCGCCCAGGTGTTGGCGGATCTCTTCGACTGTATGCCGAGCCGCGATCAGTTCCTGCCTGGTCGCCATGTCGACGCCGAAGTGACAGGGATGCTGAATCGGCGGCGCAGCGATCCGCATATGGATCTCCGTCGCGCCCGCCTCGCGGATGAGCTTCACGATTCGCGGGGTCGTGGTCCCGCGGACAATCGTGTCGTCGACGACAACCACGCGCCGTCCGGCCAGCACCGAGGGCATCGGGTTGTATTTCAGGTGAGCGCCCAGATCGCGGAGGCGCTGGTCGGGCGAGATGAACGTGCGGCCCACGTAGCGGTTTTTGACCAGTCCCTCGGAATAGGGAATGCCCGATTCGGACGAGTAGCCAATCGCGTGCGCCGTCGCCGAGTCCGGCACGCCGATGACGACGTCGGCGTCGGCCGGATGCTCGCGGGCCAGCTCCACGCCCAGCTGCGAGCGCGACTGCCACGCCGCCTGTCCGTCGAGGATCGAGTCGGGCCGGGCGAAGTAAATGTGCTCAAACACGCAGCCGGCCGGTTGCGCCGGGAAAATCGCCTGGTATGAGCGCATGCCGCGTTCATCGATCGTGATCAGTTCGCCGGGACGGACTTCGCGCAACAATGTCGCGCCCAGTTGATCAAGGGCGCAGGTCTCGGAAGCAACGACGTATCGGCCGCCGACCTGTCCGATGCACAGTGGCCGCACGCCGTACGGGTCGCGAGCGGCCATCAGCCGGTCGGGCGTGAGCAGGACGAGCGAATAGGCGACCTCGATGTGACGCATCAAGGCGCTGAATCGGTTCTCCCAGACTGCGTCGGCGTCCGTCTCTTCGTCACCGAACTGGAGCAGGTACTTGGCCAGGACCTCAGTGTCGGTCGAGGTCTCGAATGTCGCGCCGGACTCGGTCAGTTCGACCCGAACCTGCGCGGCGTTGACTACGTTGCCGTTGTGCGCAACGGCGACCTGCTCGCCGGTCAGTGGATCGTCGAGCAGGATCGGCTGCGCGTTGCGGAACCGGCTGGCGCCGGTCGTCGAGTAGCGCGTGTGGCCGATAGCGGCGATGCCTTCCAGTTCGGCGGCGCTCTGCTCGTCGAAGACCTGGGCCACCAGTCCCATGCCGGTCTTGACGGTCAGCTTGCGGCCGTCGGTTGTACAGATTCCAGCGCTCTCCTGGCCGCGGTGCTGCAGCGTATGGATGCCGTAGAAGGTTTCAACCGCCACGTCGACTTCCGGCGCCCAGATGCCAAAGACGCCGCACGCTTCGCGAGGGCGGTCGTCAAGCTCGCGTAGGGGGTGAGAGGGTGGCGTCTCGGGCTCGGTAATCGGCTGATGCACGCGGTCCTCGCGTTAGTCGATTCCGTGGTGTACCTGCACGTTAACGCACGCGATCCGTGGATACCAGACGGCGATGTTCAACCATCAGGCATCTGTCCTCCACGGCACGCAGCCCGGCCTCGCGGGCGCGTCGCAGGCCATCCGGATTGACGATCCCTAGTTGCAACCAGACGGTCCGCACGCCAGCCGTTTTGGCGGCAATCGCGTCGGTAATCGGCCGGCCGGTATCGACCGAGCGGCGGAAGACGTTGACGGTGTCAATCTCCAGGTCGGGCAGGGCCTTGTGAGCTTCGGCCAGCGTTGCGTAGACTTGCTCACCGAGAATCTCCGTGCCCGCAGCCGCAGGGTTGACGGGAATGATCCGATAGCCATGGCGCTGCATGTAATCGGTGACCCGATGGGAGTCACGCTCCGGCTTTGGCGAGAGTCCGATGACAGCAATGGTCCGCATGTCGGCCAGCGACGCCTCGACGTCGGTGTCAATCAGTTCCTGCCAGCTTCGGTCGTGACGGTCGGGCTCAGACATCGTTGGCTCCTACCAGATGGGTCCGCGGACAGGGGCTTCGGTCAGCGCGGAGAAGGCCTCGGCGACCTCGAAGATCTGTTGCAGCCCCTCTTCCTCGTGCTGACGTGGCGTCGAGACGGAACCGATGACGTGACGAGTGCCGCTCTTCTTGACCAACACGAGCTGCCACTGGGCGAACTCCTCGGCGGGCAGGGCGCCGCCGGCCCTTGCAATCTCGCGGCCTTCGTCCTCGACCAACAGCTCACGGATCTTCCAGAACGGGATTAATTCGTTCGTGCCTATGCCCAGTCCCAGAAACCGCTGTTTCATCGAGACGTTCTGCCCGCCGAGATCCGCGACGATGTTCGCGCCCATCAGGGCGTAGACCAACGAGAGCCCGGAGAGCGGCAACAGGACAACCGCGAAGAGCAGCAGGATACCCATCAGCCAGAAGGGGAAGGAATCGACCGAAGTGGCCAAGAGGGCCAACAGTCCGGCGGTCAGGGCGACCCCGAACAGCGGCACGATCACGGCCGACTTTGGCGGGCGGACTTCGATTCGATCCGGCTTGATCGTGACCACACGCCGGTGGAGGAACAACGTACGCTCGGCCAGCGGTTCATCAATAGCGTCGGGACGCTCGATCTGACGACCCTCGGTCTCATCGAGGACCTCATCAAGCTCGCCCAACTGCGCGGATTCGGTCGATTCGGTGGTCACACCGCCAGATTACCAACGGCGATATGCTCGCCCCATGGCTCCCCTGGACCGGACACGCTTGACCGGCCTGATCCTGATGGTCGCCGCCGCCTTCCAGGCGCTCTGGTTCCTGCTCGGCGTGCGGAGGCAGAGCTACGCCGCCGTCGCCATACCGGCCGCCGCGATCACGCTCTCCGCCGCCGTGCTGCTCTTCTGGATCGGCTGGACCACCTACGAGCTCGAGGACGATCTCGAAGGGCTCAACTTCGTTCCCGAACCGCTCGACGACATCTAGGCGCGACTCAACACAGTAGTCGCCCCCGCGCAGGCGGGGGCGAGGCGGCATTACTGGCTCCACGGGGCCCCGCCTGCGCGGGGCCGACTTCGGTTTGTTTCCGCCCGGGTCTCCGGAGAGGAATGGTCGAGATCAGTCAGACCAACCCGGACCCTCGATCCGCCTCAGATCACTCTGATTGACCGTCGTCAACAGTTCTCCGACCAGCGAACCGTCGGGCAGCGTCAGACCGGCGGCGAGGTCGGCCAACGGCCGGAGCACAAAGCCGCGCTGCGTCAGGTACGGATGCGGCACCTGGAGTCTTGGTTCGTCGATCACTTCTGAGCCGTAGAGCAGGATGTCGATGTCGATCAGGCGCGGACCCCAGCGCTCTTCCCGCACACGTCCCAGTTCGTTCTCGATTGACTGGACGGCATCCAGCAGATCCAGCGGGTTCAAGGTCGTTCGTCCGCGCACGACGGCGTTGAGGAACGCCGGTTGATCGGTGACCCCCCAGGCGGAGGATTCGTACAGCGACGAGACCCGCACATCGTCGACCACCTGGCGTATCTCAGCCACCGCAGATCGCATTAGCTCGCGACGGTCGCCGAGATTGCCGCCCAGGCCGAGGAACACGTTGGTCATTGGCGCACGATGTCGTCGGCCATACGCACGACCCGGGTCATTTCAGCGACATCGTGAACGCGGACAAGGTCGGCGCCGTTGGCGACGGCCAGCGCCGTAACCGCAGCCGATCCTTCGAGCCGCTGCTCGACGCCCCAACCGAACTGTTCCCCGGTCATTCGTTTGCGCGACATACCAACCAGGATCGGGCATCGCAGTACCCGTAGCTCCGACAGGCGGCGCAGAATCTCGGCGTTTTCGGACAGTTCCCAGCCGAATCCGAAGCCGGGATCGAGAATCATCCGCTCGTGGTCAACTCCGTGCCGGCTGGCGATCGCGAGCGACTCGCGGAAGCCGTTCAGGACCGTAGCTACCGGATCGGCAGCTGGTGAGAGGTGGCGCTGGTTGTGCATCGCGATCACCCAGGCGTCCCGGGCAGCTGCGACATCGGCCAGCGCCGGATCGCCCTGCAGGCCATTGATGTCGTTGAGCATGGCCGCACCGGCGTCGAACGCCGCCAGGGCGACGGCCGGCTTGGTCGTATCCACGGAAATCGGGGTCTCGGGCAAACCTGCCGCTGTGCGCTCGAGCACGGGCAAGATCCGTTCCATCTCCGTCTCTGTCGAAACGGGCTGGTATCCGGGCCGGGTTGATTCTCCTCCGATATCGATGATGTCGGCGCCGTCGCGCACCATTTGCTCCGCCGTCGCGACGGCCTGCGCGACGTCGATGACGCCATCGCCGGCGAACGAATCGGGTGTGACGTTGAGAATACCGACGATCAGCGTCCGCGAACCCCACGGAAACGCATCCAGCTCCACGGCAACCCCTTCACAGCGACGTTTCCCGAACTCTCGGCCGGCCGTCGATTTCGATCATCTCCAGCCGCTTTCGGTCAGCGTCTCCTGCATCGATCACCAGGTCGATTTCCGCTGCCTTCACGGTATCCGGATCGTCGCCGTCGTCGATCCGCCAGGCGCGCACGGAGGGCGGCTCGTCGGCCAGCGAGACGAGAACCCAGTAGGGCCACTCGGTGGCGCCTTTGTGCAGCCGGGCGATGTTCAGGTCGGTCGGCGAGGGTCGGGCCTCGGAGGCGACATGGGAGTGGTAAATGACGAGCAGATCGCCGTCGACGTCTTCGATCGCGTTGTAGAGATGAAGCAGCTGCTGCGGAGGAATGTTGAATCGCCAGGGCGAGGCCTGGTCGTTGGTCGCCCGCCAGAGTGTCAGCGCTCCGTCGGCAGCGCGGCCGATAATGCCGCAGCATTCGTTGGGTAGATCCTCGCGCGAATGAGCGATCATCTCGTCAATCAGGACCTGCGGCAACTCCAGGGTCATGTTCCCGCCGCCTCCCGCTGGTCCTGCCAGAATGTGCGCTCCGTCTGAGGATGCGGAATCTCCGCGCCCCAGGTGTCCCAGCCGTGGATGTCGGCGTCGCGCGCGAAGAGTTCGATCTTGCGTTGTCGCGGAAACATCTCTTCGATCCTACGCCTGACCTCGATCGGTTTGCGCGAATGATCGCTACGTCGTTCGGAAACCAGTTGTCGGACGTTGCGCGCTCCGCGAGGCGCGGGAATCCGGCCGCGCTTGAACACGAGGCAGAGCTCGCACTGGGACATGGTGTAGAAGCCGGGATTGACCCGCTGCTTGTCCCAGACGAAGGCGACGGTCGCCCAGGCGAAGCCCCAGGCCTTGCCCAGGTCGATCGCCTGATCAAGGTGTGGCGACGTCGCCCACATAAAGAGCAGCGAGTCGTCCGCGGCAATCGAGGAGACATCGAGCTCGATCAGGTCCTGGAGCTGGACCGTCTCGTAGTGGCGGATCGCCCCGCCCGAGTCGCCGCTGCCCGGTCCGGCGTGCTGCAGTTGGCCCTTGTAGTCCCAGGGCGGATCGGCGTAGATGACGGCGTAGCACTCGTTTGGCAACGGCGGAAACAGCACCCGTCGGCCAATCACGCGTCCGCTGATGGCTCAATCAGCGGTCGTAGCTTGTCGAGCAGCAACACGACTTGGCCGAGATAGGACGCCACAGCGCTCTCGTCGTAGTAGTCCTCGTAGAAGTTGCCGTGTAGCGACTCCGCTTGAGAGAACAAGAACTGCAACTCACGATCGCCTGTTTCGTCGACCAGGCGGTTCACCGTCAGCCACAGTTGCCGATGTCGCACATGATCGAGGTCGCGCGCTTCGGCGCATGCCTTCACAAGCTCCGCTGCTGCGCCCCAGCCCTTTTCGGACGCCTGCACGAGATCTCCTTCAGCAAGATGCTCGTGCGCCTTTCGCAGGTAGGAACTGCTCAGGTCGCTATAGCGTCCAACCGCGGCGGTCACCATGTCGTTCTCCTCCGCCAGCCTATCGCGGATCCCACTCGCGCAGGTCGCCGTCGTCGTGGCAGGCGCCGGGCTGGAGGGTCATCTGCAGATAGGGACGACTGGCTGCCGGGGCGACCAGGTGGTTGAGCCAGTGCTCACGCTCGGACTCGGGGATCAGCGCGGCGATGTCGCCAAAGCGGAGGTGGATAACGGCGTCGTGCTCGACGATGCCGAAGTCGATCACAGCTTTGCCCGGCTGAAGCAATCGGCCGACGGTGTTGGTGCGCAAGATCTTCGCGCCACGGTCGATGTAACGGTTGAGGACTGCGGCCGAGAAATGGATCGGCAGGGTGGAGGCGTCGCCTGAACTGACCGCTCGGGCAACGGTGCGTTTCCAGACGTGATCGGTGGGCACGGAAGCCCCCCTCTGCCTTCGGCATCTCCCCCCGCTTCGCGGGGGGAGAGGGGAAAGTGGTCAGGCCGAGGGGTTGTCGATCGGCACGCCGACGACGGAGCCGTATTCGGTCCAGGAGCCGTCGTAGTTGGAGGTGTTGTCGATACCGAGCAGGTAGCGCAATGCGAACCAGCTGTGTGAGGAGCGCTCGCCGATGCGGCAGTACGCGATCACCGGTTGGTCGCCGGTGATGCCTTGGGCCTGGTAGATGTCGCTGAGCTCGTCGGCCGACTTAAACGTGCCGTCCTCGGCGACCGCGGTCGCCCAGGGAATGTTCGAGGCGCCGGGAACGTGTCCCTTGCGTTGGGCAGTCTCGGGCAGACCCGGAGGGGCCATGATCACGCCGTTGAACTCATCGGGCGAACGCACGTCAACGAGCTGGCCGCCGGCCTCGACGTGGGCCAGCACGTCGGGCAGCTTGGCCCGCAGGGACTCGTCGCGCTCGGCGACGGCGATGTTGCCGGAGCCGGCAGCCGGAGCGTCAGTGGTGGTGGCACGGCCCTCGGCCTCCCACTTGACCCGGCCGCCGTCCATCAGCGCGGTGTTGGTGACGCCGTAGAGCTCGAGCATCCACAGCGCGTAAGCGGCGAACCAGTTGTTGTTGTCGCCGAAGAGGACGATCTGCGAATCGTCGTTCGCCCCAGCGCTGCGCAGCAGGTCGGTGACGACCTCACGCGAGGCGACGTCGCGCGTTACCTGGTCCTGGAGCTGCGAGGTCCAGTTCCAGGCGACGGCGCCGGGCGGATGGCCTTCGTCATAGGCCGAGGTGTCGACGTCAACCTCAATCAGGACAACGTTGGAGTTGTCGAGGTTGTCGGCGACCCAGTCGGTCGAGACGAGCTTCTCGGGGTGTGCGTAGTTGGCCATTTCGGTTGGTCCTTTCTATGGACGTTGATTGGAGTGAGCCGGGCGGGCCCCCTCAGCCGCTTCGCGGCAGCTCCCCCAGAGGGGGAGCTCTCAGGGGCTACTTACCACCAGATTTTGCCTTCGATCTCTTCATCGCCGGCGATGTCCTCGTACTCGCGATTCCAGAGGCCGGTGGAGAGGTACTTCCAACCGCCGTCGGCGAGGAGAACGACAATGTGCCCGGTCTCAAGGCGTTCGGCGGCTCGCTGTGCGGCTCGGATCGCGGCGCCGCAGGAGATGCCGGCGAAGATGCCCTCCTCTTCGAGCAGGCGCTTAACGACGGCGAAGGAGGTGCGGGAATCAACCATGATCCGGGCGTCGAGGACGGATTCGTCGAGGACGGGTGGAATGTAGCCCTCGTCGAGCGAGCGCAGGCCCTGAACCAGATCGCCGGGATGCGGCGCGGCGGCGACGATCTTGATCTCGGGGTTTTGCTCCTTGAGGTAGCGTCCGACGCCGGTCAGCGTGCCGCCCGTGCCGAGACCGGCGACGAAGTGCGTGATCTCGGGGCAGTCGCGGTAGATCTCGGGGCCGGTGGTTTCGTAGTGCGCGCCCGGATTGGCGGCGTTCTCATACTGCATCGGCATGAAGACGGAGGGGTCGGCCTCGTACATCTCCTTGGCCATCTTGACCGCGCCGTTGGAGCCGGTTTCGCCGGGAGAGAGCACGACCTCCGCGCCAAAGAACGAGAGCAGGTCGCGGCGCTCGACCGAGACCGACTCAGGCATCACGCAACGCACGGGATGACCGGTCAGGCGGCCCATGAGTGCGATCGAGAGTCCGGTGTTGCCGGAAGTTGGCTCGAGGATGGTCTGGCCGGGTTGGAGAGAGCCGTCGGCGTGGGCGGCGTTGATCATCGCCCGGGCGATACGGTCCTTGACCGAGCCGGTCGGGTTCTGTCCCTCCAGCTTGACCCAGATCGCGACGTCGGGATTGGGCGACATCCGCTGCAGTCGGACGAGCGGCGTGTCACCGATTGTGTCGAGCAGCGACTGATAACGGGCCGGCGTGGCGGTGACCATCAGGATGCGCCCCCAGCGAGCGCCGGCAGGATTGCGAGCACGTCGCCGTCGGAGAGCGAGGTCTCCATGCCATCGAGGAAGCGGATGTCCTCGTCGTTCAGGTAGATGTTGACGAAGCGGCGGAGTTCGCCGTCCTCCATCAGCTGGTCGCCGATGCCGGGATACGAGGTTGCCAGCGTGGTCAGCAGTTCGCCGATGTTGGCGGATTCGATCTGCACCTTTTTCTCACCGTCGGTGAACTTCTGCAGCATCGACGGAACCCGAACTTCAACAGCCATGTGTCGATTCCTCTCGATCGTCGGCGGGAGGGGGAGTTAGTTCTCGTGGAACGGTGAGCCGCAGAACTCCTCGTAGTCGATCAGTTCGGTCACGGTTGGAGCGTCGCCGCAGAGCGGGCAGCCGGGGTCTCGGCGGATCTTGACAGTGCGGAAGTCCATGGCCAGGGCGTCGTAGAGCAGGAGGCGATTCTTGAGCGGCTCGCCCTGTTCGAGCAACACCTTGATTGCTTCGGTCGCCTGGATCGCGCCGACCGTACCCGGCAGCACGCCGAGCACGCCGGCCTCGGAGCATGACGGGACCATGCCCGGTGGCGGCGGCGACGGGTACAGGCAGCGGTAGCATCCCTCGCCCGGGAAGAACGTGGTGACCTGACCCTCGAACAGGAAGATCGAGCCATCGACCAGGATCTTCTCGGCCAGGAATGCGGCGTCGTTGACCAAATAGCGGGTGGCGAAGTTGTCGGCGCCGTTGATGATCACGTCGTACTCGGGGATGATCTCCATCGCGTTGTCGGAGGTCAGCGGCGAGGTGTGAGTGATCACATTGATGTTCGGATTCATGTCGAGAATCCGGTCCTTGGCCGAGTCGACCTTCATCCGGCCGATGTCGGAGGTGCCGTGGATGATCTGGCGCTGCAGGTTGGAGCGGTCCACGACGTCGAAGTCGGCGATGCCGATCGTGCCGATCCCGGCGGCGGCCAGGTAGACGAGCACCGGCGAGCCGAGGCCACCCGCGCCGACGGCGAGGATTTTGCCGTCGATCAGCTTGCGCTGTCCGAGCGGGCCGACCTGATCCATGATCAGGTGCCGCGAGTAGCGCTCAACCATTTCCGGAGTCATCACGGTCGGGGATGCGGCAGCGCCACCGGCGATGGCCGGAATCACGGCCAGTTCGTCCCCGTCCTCGACCAGCGTCTCGGCGCCCTGCAGGGAGGCGATTTCGTGGTTGTTGACGTAGACGTTGACGTGCTCGAGCAGTTCCTGCTCGCCGTCGAAGACCATCTCGCCGAAGCCGGGGAAGCGCTGATCGAGATCGCGCAGCACACCGTTGACGTCGATTCCGTCGGCGTCGACGAAGGTCCGGTTGCCCGTGATCTTGCGGAACGGCGTCGGGATGTAGACCTTCACGCTCATTGGCTTGTCCTCTCAGCTCTCTCTTCAGCTGTCCGAGAGCGGCATCGACAGGTACCGCTCGCCCGTGTCGCAGATGGTGGTGACGACACGACAACCGGGTCCGAGACGCTCGGCGACGATGTTCGCCGCGTATACGTTCGCGCCCGATGAAATTCCGCACAAGATGCCCTCTTCACGCGTCAGCCGCAGCATCATTTGCTCGGCGTCGCGATCGGAGACGCCAATCACTTCGTCGTAGACCTCGCGATTGAGGACACCGGGCACGAATGACGCGCCGATGCCCTGGATGGCGTGGACGGAGAAGCGTCCGCCCTGCAGGACCGGGGATCGTTCCGGCTCGACGGCCGTCACGGTCAGTCCTGGCCGTCGCTCACGCAGCACATCTCCGACCCCAGTGATCGTACCGCCAGTGCCGACTCCCGTGACGAAGGCGTGGAGACGCTCACCGTCGGGCATAGGGCAGTCTTCCAGCGCCGACCAGATTTCCAGCGCGGTCGTTCGGCGGTGGATCTCGGGATTGGAGAGATTCTGAAACTGCTGCGGCATGAAGTAGCCGTCTTCGGAGGCGAGCTCCTCGGCGGCGAAGACGGCGCCGGTCATGCCTTCGATCGCCGGCGTCAGGATCACTTCCGCGCCAAAGCGCTCCAGCAACCGCCGGCGCTCATGCGACATGTCCTCGGGCATGGTCAGGATCAGCCGGTAGCCCTTGACCGCCGCGACCAGTGCCAGTCCGACGCCGGTGTTGCCCGAGGTCGGTTCGACGATCACGTCGCCGGGACGCAACGCGCCGCTGCATTCGGCATCCTCAATCATCGACTTGGCGATCCGATCCTTGACCGATCCACCTGGATTGAGCGATTCCAGCTTGGCGACCACTTCGGCGCTGCCGTCGCGAGCGACGCGGCGCAGCGTGACCATCGGCGTGGCGCCGATCAAATCAAGCACAGAGGTTGCCAGGGGCGGTCGAGTCAGGCTCAAGGTGGGATTCGTCTCGTCAGGTTCGGCAGTCAAGTGGTTGGGTTAGATGTGATATCGACCACCAGTTGGTGATCCGATCAGGGCCGATTCCGCGGCCAGGTCGGCAATGGTGCGCTCGGCCAGGGTGTCCAGGATGGCGGCGCGCACATCGTCCCAGAGGCGGACTTGCGCGGCCGCCCCGGTACAGCGCTCGGAGGCCCGTCCGTTCTGCGCGCCGCGTTCGAGGCAGTCGGCCAGCGTCAACGGGCCCTCGAGCGCCTCGACCACGCGATCGAGTCGGATCTCCTCGGGCGGCAGCGCGAGCTGGTGTCCGCCCTGAGCGCCGCGAGCGGATGAGATGAACCCGGCGGCGCGCAGACGGCCCAGCACCTGGCCCGCCAGCGAACCGGGAATGCCCTGGCGTTCGGCGATTTCGGCCGACGGAATCGGAGCGCCATCATCGTGCTGCGCGAGATCGACCAGGGCGCGAATGCCGTAGTCGCTCGTGGACGACAACTTCATCATCGCGGGCGCGTCTCCAGACACACCGCATCTGGAGCGATGCGGATAATCTTGACTGAAATAGTAACATTTCCCTCCGCCCGGACGGCCTTCCGATCCGATCCTCCGCTTGGAGCCTGCCCATGACGACCCTCAGCAGTGCATTCGACGCGACACAGATTGACGCGACGGCCGCGCGGCTGGCCTCCGCGCATCCCTCGGACATCATCGCCGAGGCGCTCACGCACTTCGACGGGCTGACAATCTCCTTCAGCGGCGCCGAAGACGTCGTGCTGATCGACCTCGCCGCTCGCGAGGCCGAGAAGCTGGGCAAACAGTTCCGCGTCTTCACACTGGACACGGGCCGGCTGCATCCGGAGACGCTCGAGTTCATCCAGCGCGTCAGCAACCACTATGACGTGCCGATCGAGGCCTACCATCCGCAGGCGAAAGCCGTCGAAGACCTGGTCCGGGAGAAAGGGCTGTTCAGCTTCCGCACCGACGGTCACCAGGAATGCTGCGGAATCCGCAAGGTCGAACCGCTGGGACGGGCGTTGGACGGCGTCGAGGCGTATGCGACGGGTCAGCGAAAGGACCAGTCACCGGGCACGCGGGCCGACATTCCGGTCGTCCAGCTCGATCCGGGATTCGGCCGGGCGGACGATCCGCTGGTCAAGTTCAATCCGCTGGCCAACTGGAGCTCGGCCCAGGTCTGGCAGCAGATCATGGCTTACGGCGTGCCCTACAACCCCCTGCACGACCAGGGATTCAAATCGATCGGCTGCGCGCCCTGCACCCGCGCCACCCATCCCGGCGAGCACGAGCGCGCCGGTCGCTGGTGGTGGGAGGAAGCGACGCAGAAGGAATGCGGGTTGCATTCCATCAATCTGGAGCGTTCGGAGCGCTAGCGGCGAGGATCGCATCGACGAGGTCGCTGGCGACGATCGGCGCCTCGGCCAGGATTTGACCGTCCACCGTCGCCACGACCGGCACCGCGTCTCCGTACTCGCCCTCATTGGCCGACCAGTCGAACTGCATCGCCGCCGCCAGCGAGGCCATGAGTTCCTGCGCTCGATCACAGGAGCCGCAATCGGATTTGACCCAGAGAACGAGTTCGAGCGTCTCAGCCACGTCCGAGGCCTCCTCGTCGGCTGCCGCGATGCGTGTGCCGCTCGACGGTCAGGCCGGTCTGCACTGGCGCCTGGCGATGCCGTCGGAGGTGCAGCGCCATCCAGACCGCGGCGACGGCGGTGAGGATCGCGAGCAGTTGCGGAACCGACAGCGCGCCGGCCACAGCCGCCTCGTCGGTGCGAAGCAAGGAGAGCGCGCCACGCACCACCGCGTAAGCGAAGACATAGAACGTGAATCCCCAGCCTGCGCCGACGCCCATCCGGCGCAGCAGGAACAGTCCGCCGAGGATCATGAAGTCGAGGATCGGTTCGTAGCCACCGGCGACGGGATGTACGGCGACCGGCGCTTCGCCCTCGAAGCCCCGTGAGCCGCGATACCAATCGTCGACGCCGGGCGCCGACCAGGGACCGTCGGTCAGCGGATGGGTGTAGCGGAAGGCCCAGGGCAGCTCGGAGGCGTTGGCGAAGTGCTCGCCATTGACGAAGTCGCCGAAGCGGCCGACAGCCTGTCCGAGGATCATGCCCGGCGCGGCGACGTCCAGCGCCACCCACTTGGGAAAGTTGGGCTTGAAGAAGGTGACGTAGATGAAGCCGCCCAGCACCCCGCCGATCATCGCGCCGTAGATCGAAATGCCGCCGTCGGTCAGCGCGAAGATATCGCCGACCGAGCCGATCTGGTCGGTGTGCTCGAAGACCCAGAGCAGGCGCGCGCCGACAATTCCCGAGATCACGGAGACAACGGCGATCGACATCGCGTCGTCTTCCGAGATCCGCGCCCGTCGAGCCAGCCGCACCGCCAGCCAGACGCCGAGCGCGATCCCGACCGCCGTGAACAGTCCGTGCCAGGTCAGCTCGAATCCGCCCGTGTCGACCAACACCGGATTGATCCTGATATTGATGATTGCCACCAGATCAGGCATCGTCCCGCCTCCCATCCTCCGCTTGAGCGTAATCGCCGCCGAACAATCCGCGGCGTGGCCCGAGACGCGGTTTCCGTTTCGGCGCGTCTTCGCCGCTGAGCAAACGTTCGAGTTCCGAGGTCAGATCAATCCCGTGTCCAGCCTGGCCGGCGAGTTGCACTCGATCGGCGGTCACGCGCGCCCAGACCCGCCGACGGGGCATGAAGAACGTGGTCGTCATGCCCACGATCCCCAGTCCAACTCCGACCCAGAACGCGATGCCGCCCGGATCCCGCCGCACATTGAGGCCCGTGAACTCGCGCGGACCGGCGAACTGGTAGCGCAGGCCGGCGTGGACGATCTCCTGGCCTTCATCCAGTTCGATCCGTCCGGCGTCGCCGCCCAGACCCAGGATCATCCGTGACGGACGACCGACCTGTCCGCCCACCGACGACTCGTTGGTCGAGCCTTCGGCGAGGCGAACGCTCTCGCCCCCCAGCGCATTGAATTGCTCTGCCGTGCGGGCCTGGCCGAAGCGCTCGAGCGCGATCAGGACATCGCCATCCGCGCCGGGAATGTCGGGCGCCACCTCGTAGAAGACCGATTCCGCGCCCAACCAGGTGAGTTGAATCGATCCGACCTGGCGCGTCTCTTTCACTTCGAGTCTGCCCTGCAATGCTCGGTCCGGTTCGGCGCCCTGATAGGTCAGGCTGATGCCGCTGCTCAACACGACCGTTTCGCCGACTGACAGCAGGCCACGATCGACCTCTCGTTGCTGGGAGTAATAGAAAAACCCTTCACCGGCTTCAGCGTCGCGCAGACCGACCAACAGCAGTTCGTCCTCTGTCAGCGGCAATGCGGAAAGCATCGCCTCGCCCTCTGCCTGGTCGAGGGAGACGACCCCTTCGAGCAGCGTTTGATCTCCGACTGCCAGGACCAGGCGTGGACCAAGCGGCGGATCCTGGCCAACGCCAAGCTCGGCGAAGGTCAGTCCCGATGCCGTGGCCGGAG
This sequence comes from Chloroflexota bacterium, assembly GCA_028875225.1. GTDB lineage: Bacteria > Chloroflexota > Dehalococcoidia > Bin125 > Bin125 > Bin125. The sequence continues at coordinate 357,412 of JAPPFB010000012.1, forward strand.
TTGGTATGACCCGGTACCAGAACTCATAGCCCTCCCGCTCGGGCACCAGGGTGACGGCCAGCGAACGAGCGCCATCCAGCGGGATCAAGGTGTAGCCGGAGAGTCGGACATCATCGGACTCCTCGTCCAACACCTCGTCGGCCACCTGATGTTGCAGCGAAATCACTTCCTCCGAAACGACCGCGCCGCCTCGTTCGACACGAATTCGCGGTCCGACAATCTGCTGGTCGAGGAAATGCGTCTCCGAGTAGAGCAGTTGTCCCGATGAGTGGTCGAACACGCGCAGTTCCGCACCGTGCTCCCAATAGGCCGCCTGATGGACGCGGTAACCGGCTGCGTGAACGGGTCCGTTGACCGTGACCTCGCCGCCGCCGACCTCCTGTCCGCCCTCGGCAACGCGGACGAAGCTGCGGAAGTCCAGCGCCTGGCCGTTATCGGCGAAGCGCGCCACGGCGTCGTCGACAATGATCTGCACCTGCGCTCGGTCGGCGCCGGGCGGGAAGAGTATGTGCGACTCGCCCTCGGCGACCCAGAACTGGTACTCCTCGCCGGCGAACTTGGTCACCAGTGTCGCGCCAAGCAGGAGCAATAGCGCGAGATGGGTGACGAACGTCGCCAGCTGCGCCCAGCCGTAGCGATCGGCGAAGAGCATCACTTCACCATCGTTGGAACTCACCTCTTCGACGCGATAGCGCGCGGATCGAAGGCGGGCCTCCAACTGATCGCGAGCGGATCCCTGGCGCTCGCTCTCTCCAATCGCGGCCGAGGCGCGATGCCGGGCGCGGTCGAAGTAGGCCGCGTTGACCCGCTTCGGCGGACGCCGGACGGTGCGCCAGATCGGCGGCGCGCGGCTGACCGTGCAGACCGAAATCGCCAGCGCGACGAGCGCCACGACGGCGTACCAGTAAGGCTGCTTGTAGAGGTTGAAGACGCCGCCGTTGGTCTCGTAGAACCAGGGGAATTCGGCCAGCACGTCGGTGAACCCGCCCCAGGTCGGACGCTGCGCCTCGATATGGATCTCGACCTGCTCGGGGATGTCGGCCAGTTGCGGCGGGACCTGCGGGATGACCACGCCGACGGCCGAGAACAGCGCCGCCGCGAGAATCAGTCCGATCGCCCACTTGACCGACGTCAGCCGACGCCAGATCCACCAGGCAGGGTCGGGCCACGCTTCACGCCGCATGAATCTCAGCGTATCGGCGGCTGCTTCAATCCCGATCCGGTCAGCGGCACCAACACGCGGTCGTCTTCGGCGAGCATGCCTCGCTCCAACAGGCGCCTCAGGGCTGCCAGCGGAACGGCCGAGGTTGGCTCGACGAACAGGCCGCGCTGCGCGATCGTGGTCCGCGCCATCTCGATCTCCAACTCCGATACGACGCCGGCCGCGCCTCCGCTCTCACGGATCGCTTCGAGCATCTGCGCCAGACGCGGCGGGTTCGCGACCGCGATCCCGTCGGCGATCGTCGGCTCAGGGTCGCGCGGCTCGTGGTTGCGGAACGCCGATGCGAGCGGACTGACGTTGATCGCCTGGATTGCGAACAGTCGCGGCATCCGCTCGATTTGTTCCAGATGGATGAGTTCCTGGAAACCGCGATGCAGACCGATCAGCAGTGAACCGTTGCCTACTGGCAGGACAATCGCGTCGGGCAGGCCGTGCTCTGCGATCTCTTCGGCGGCCGACTTCATACCCTCGCTGAAGTACGGGCTGCGGTTGTGCGAGAGGTAGGGGATGCCCTGCTCCTGCGAGTACTGCTCGGCCGCCTGGGCGACGGCTTCGCGGTCGCCGTCCACGAGATGAATGTTGCCGCCGACGGCAGTGATCTGCGCCTGCTTGGTCTCCGGGGCGTCGGCGGGGACGAAGATCTCGGCCGACATCCGGGCAGCGGCGGCGTAGGCGGCGAGCGCCGCGCCGGCGTTGCCGGATGAGTCCTCGACAAAGGCCGACGCGCCGCCGCTCCAGGCAGCAGAGACGAGCATCGCCGCGCCCCGATCCTTGAAGGAACCGGTCGGTGAGAGGAACTCGAGCTTGAGCTCGAGCCGCAGCCGCAGCGCGTCGGGCCAGTCGAAGCTGATCGTCGGCGTATTGCCCTGACCCAACGGCAAGGCGGTCAGCGGCAGGCGGATGCCGCCCTCAGGTAGCCGCGGATAATCGATCTCATAGAGTCCGCCGCAGCGTTCGCAGGCGAGATCCAGCGAGGCCGGGGCCAGGGCTTCACAGTCGAGACAGCGCAGGTGGTGTCGGACGACCGGCATCAGGCGAAGAATTTTCGGATGTCATCGAGCAGCAGGTCGGGCACTTCCATCGCCGGGAAATGTCCGCCCTCGGGGAACTCGGTCCACTGGACGACGTTGAAGGCACGCTCGCACCATGATTTCGGCGGCAGCGGCGTGCCTCGCTTGAGCTTGATGAATCCGGTCGGGACTTCGGACCGTTCGCCTTCGCGCAGCCGCACCTGGCCGCCAATCTCAGCCTCGATCTCCGCCGGCGGCCGCGTCGCCTCGTGGTAGATCCGCATCGCCGACGACTGCGTCAGCGTGAACCAGTAAATCGCGACGGTCGCCAGCAGTTCGTCTTTCGTGAAGCGGCGATACAGGTCGCCGCCGCGCGGGCGTTCGTCCTCGCGCATGATGTCGGCCAGGATCCACCACTTGTCGACGATCCAGGCCAGCAGACCAACTGGCGAGTCTTCGAGGTGAAACGCCATCGTCTGGAACTTGGTCCCGTGGATGCCACGGTGCGCCGCGTCGTCGCGGACATAGGGTTCCTGCTCCTCGGCGAAGAACCGGCGTTCCTCTTCGCTCTGGGGAGCAGCCGCCGATCCTCCCGGAGGCAGCGCTGCCATGGTCATGTGAATCCGGGGAATCCGCTCGGGATGGCGCAGCGCCAGCTGTCCACCGATCGCGGCGCCCCAGTCGCCGCCGTGATAGAGGAACTCGTCGTAGCCCAGCCGCGACATCAGCTCGACCCACATGTCGGCGATTGCCGCAGGGCCGTAGCCCATCTTGACCGGAATGTCCGACCAGCCGTAACCGGGCAGCGACGGCGCGACCACGTGGAAAGCGGGAGCGTCTGGGTCGGACGGTTCGGCCAGCTCGTCGATGACCTTGTGGAAGTCGTAGACGGTCGATGGCCAGCCGTGCTGGATCATCAAGGGCCGCGCGTCTGGTCGCGGGCTGCGTCGATGGATGGAGTGAATGCCCAGCGACTCGCCGTTCCAGGCGGTCAGCGTTGTCCTGAACTGCGGGAACTTGTTGAGCTGCGATTCGATGGAGCGCCAGTCGAACTCGTCGGCCCAGTACGACGCCAGGTCCTGCGTGAAGCCGAGATCAATGCCGTAGAGCCAGCCTGATCCCGGCACTTCGTCCAGCCAGCGGGTGTCGCGCAGGCGGCTGCGTAGCTCTGTGAGCTCGGCTTCAGGGACCGCGATCTGAAACGGTTGCATTGGCGCCGCCTGGCCCTCACCCTAACCCTCTCCCTCAGGGAGAGGGGATCAAACCAGAGACGTTCCCCACTTGCTCCCTCTCCCTCTGGGAGAGGGCTGGGGTGAGGGTCCCCGCCCGCTACCGCAACGGACGGAAGAAGTCGCGGATGTCCTGGACGAGAAGGTCCGGCTCCTCCAGCGCGGCGAAGTGGCCGCCCCGGTCATGCACCGACCAGTGCGTGATGTTGTAGGTCTGCTCGCACCAGCTGCGCGGCGCCGTGATGATCTCACCCGGGAAGACCGAGATGCCAACCGGCGACTCGACCCGGCCGGGGACGAAGTTCTCGGCCTGGTTCTGGCGCATCTCGTAGTAGTAGCGGGTCGACGAGTTGATCGTCTGGCCGAACCAGTAGATCGAGATGTTGGTCAGGATCTCATCCTTGGTGAAGCGCTTCTCGATGTCGCCGTCGCAGTCCGACCAGGAACGCCATTTCTCCGTGATCCAGGCGGCAAGACCGGCCGGCGAATCGGTCAGGCCGTAGGCCAGCGTCTGCGGCTTGGTCCCCTGGATCGCCTGATAGCCGGTCTCCTGCTCTTGCCACTGGGCCATCTTGCCCGCCACGGCTTTCTCCTCGTCCGTGAACTCCTCGGGCGACTTGTCCGCGGGCGGGCGGCCGATCGGCATGTTGACGTGCGAGCCGATGCAGTGTTCAGGGTGCTGGAAGGCGACCTGCGAGGTGACGATCGAACCCCAGTCGCCGCCCTGCGCGCCGTACTGCTCGTAGCCAAGCTGCTCCATCAGCGCGCCCCAGAGCAGCGCCGTGCGCTTCTGGCCGAATCCGCCCGAGGTCGGAATCTGCGAGAAGCCGTAACCCGGCAGCGACGGCGCGACGACCGTGAACGCGTCCGCCGGGTCGCCGCCATGCGCGGCGGGATCGGTCAATGGACCGAGGATCTTGACCACCTCGTAGAAGGTGCCCGGCCAGCCATGCGTGAAGACCAGCGGTATCGGGTTGGGACCGTTGCCCTCCTGGTGGACGTAGTGAACCGTGTAATCCTCGACCCCGTCGGCCGAGACCTGCGTCGTGAACTGCGGAATTCGGTTCAGGTAGGTCTCCTGCACTCGCCAGTCGTACCCCGTTCGCCAGTACTCGCAGAGTTCCTGCATGTAGGCCAGGTTGGAGCCGTACTGCCAGCCGGAATCGGCCACTTCCGAGGGCCAGCGGGTCTGCGCTAGTCGCCGCTTGAGGTCACGAATTTCAGTGTCGGGCACGTCAATCTTGAATGGCTCGGGCATCGTTCTCCTCCGTGTGAGGGTTAGTGCAGCGTCTTCCAGTCCGCCGGTCAGTATCGCACGAACTCCCGGAGTTTCTGGACTCCGCGACCTGTTGGTCCCCTGGAGCGAAGAAGCAGCCAAACGCTGTCATACCCGCGCTTGCCGCGGGTATCTCGACGCGACCAGCACGTACGCTAGTGCCCATCACAGCGAGATTGCCGCGGCAAGCGCGGCAATGACGTGCCCTGCTGGCCGAGTTTGGTCTGTGGGGCCAAGCCCTACCGTAACGGTCGAAAGAACTCCCGAATGTCGCCGACCAGCAGGTCCGGCTCTTCCATCGCGGCAAAGTGACCGCCGCGGTCGTGGACGGACCACTGGGTGACGTTGTACTCGGCTTCGACCCAGTGTCGTGGCGGACCGAAAATCTTTCTGGGGAAGACCGAGAATCCGGCCGGCGTCTCTAGCCGACCCGGCAGGGCGTTTGCCCGGTCGTGTTGGCGGCGTTCGTAGTAGTAGCGCGTCGCCGAGTTCATCGTCCTGGTGAACCAGTAGATCGAGATGTTGGTCAGGATCTCGTCCTTGCTGAATCGTGTCTCGATGTCACCGTCGCAGTCGGACCAGGAGCGCCATTTCTCGGTGATCCAGGCGGCCAGGCCGGCGGGCGAGTCGGTCAAGCCGTAGCTCAGCGTCTGCGGACGTGTTCCCTGGATCCACTGATAGGCGGCTTCCTTCGACTGCCATTCCCGCATTCGAGCGATGATGGCGCGTTCCTCGTCGCTCCATGCCTCCTCAGGATGGTCGGCGGGAGGCTGGCTGTTGGGCATGTTGATCTGCGCGCCAATGCAGTGCTCAGGGTCTTCGTACGCGGTCAACGCCGAGACCCGCGCGCCGATGTCGCCGCCCTGGGCGCCGTAGCGCTCGAATCCCAGCTCCGACATCAGGGCCACCCACATGCGAGCGGCCCGCATGTGTCCGAATCCTCCCGACGTCGGGATCTCCGAGAAACCGTAACCCGGTAACGACGGAGCGACGACCGTGAAGGCGTCGGCCGGATCGCCGCCGTGCGCGGCGGGGTCGGTGAGCGGTCCGAGGATCTTCAACACCTCAATGAACGATCCCGGCCAGCCGTGCGTGAAGACCAGCGGCAACGGATTCGGGCCAACGCCCTCCTGCATGATGAAATGGACGGTGTAGTCCTCAACTCCGTCCGCAGAGACCTGGGTGGTGAACTGCGGGAACCGGTTCAGCCGAGCCTGCTGCGCCGACCAGTCGAACTCGGTGCGCCAGTACTCGCAGAGTTCCTGGACGTAGGCCAGATTCGAGCCGTATTGCCAACCGGAATCGGTCACCTCCGACGGCCAGCGCGTCTGCGCGAGGCGCCGCTTGAGGTCGCGGATTTCAGAGTCGGGGATGTCGATCGTGAATGGGTCGGGCATGGCCGACTAGGACTCGAACAAGGGGCTCACCGCGCAGGTGAATCCCGGCAACACATCCATACCGTCGAGTTCATCTTCATCCCGGTAGACGGCGACGCCTTGGTCGGCGTGATGCGCTTCGACGGTTCGCTCCTCGGGATAGACGAGCCAGACCAGGCGGACGCCGTGGCGCAGCCACATCTGCGCCTTGTCGTAGAGCGTCCAGCGTCCATCGTTCGGTGATTTCACTTCGACGACCAACTCTGGCATCACCTCGGAGTAGCCAGGAATGCGTTGGTCAAGCGGCAGTCGACTAGCTGAGATAAAGGCGACGTCCGGCGCGCGCACTGTATCGGGGTCGCTTTCGACCTTGATGCCGGGATCACCTACCAGCACGCGCCCCGATCGGAGAGGCTTGAAAAAGCTTCGGAGTTCACCCGAAATCTCCGCGGCAATCTGCGCGTGGTCAACACCAGGAGGCATGGCTTCGCAGAGTATCCCGCGGATCAGCTCGCCGCGAAACCCCTTGCTCGAGAGGTCCAGGAGCTCGTCTGCAGTCACCAGTTCAGCAGGAGACTGGGTCGCCATAATCGATCTGCTCCAGTTGCCGCGTCGTGCGTGACCGCAAACTCAGAGTATCGGCTAGCTCTCGACGACGTCTCCCGCGACGGGGTCGATGCGCACGCCCTTGGCCTCGACCCAGGCGAGCGCGCGGTCGATCTCGTCGTGGTCGCCATCCAACTCCAGCACGACCCAGCCGAAATCGTGCTCGACATCGGCCATGCGGATGTTGGTGACCACCTCGAACTCGTGCCCGACCAGATAGATCACCGGCTCCTTGACGGCGTCGCCCTCGAAGGTGAATCGGACTCGTCGGGTCGCCATGTCTAGCCTCCCACGCCGACTGCTTGCGGCGCCTCGGCAAAGGCGTCTTCGAACGACTGCAGCGTACCTTCGACCGGGATCGGCTGGGTCACGTGTTCGACCACGGCGTCGGCCGTCTTCAGCCCGCCGCCGGTAATGAATGCCACGGTGGTCTCGTCTGGATCGATCTGGCCGGTCTCAATCGCTTGTCGCAGCCCGGCAATCGTGACGCCGCCGGCGGTCTCGGCGAAGACCCCCTCGCACTCGGCCAGCATCTGGATGCCTTCGACGACCTCTGGATCGGTCACCGCCGTCGAGCCGCCGTCGGTGCGCTTCATCGTCTTCAGCGCGTAGTAGCCGTCAGCCGGGTTGCCGATTGCCAGCGACTTGGCGATCGTGTTCGGCTTGACCGGCCGGATGTTGGTCGTCTCGTTGCGCCAGGCCGTCGTGATCGGCGAGCAGCCCTCGGCCTGGGCGCCGATCATGCGGACCGGGGATTCCTCGATCAGTCCGTATTCCTGGAACTCCTGGAAGCCCTTGTGGATCTTGGTGAAGAGCGAACCCGACGCCATCGGCGCGACCACCTGTCGCGGCGCGCGCCAGCCGAGCTGCTCCGCCACCTCGTAGGCCAGGGTGCGAGAGCCCTCGGCGTAGTAGGGACGCACATTAATGTTGACGAACGCCCAGTGGCGATTGTCCGCCAGTTCCGAGCAGAGCCGGTTGACGTCGTCGTAGGAGCCGTTGACCGACACGATCGTCGGGTTGTAGACGGCCGAACCGAGCACCTTGCCCGCCTCGAGGTCGTGGGGAATGAACACGATTGCTTCCATGCCCGCGCGGGCCGCGTGCGCCGAGACCGAGTTAGCCAGGTTGCCGGTCGAGGCGCAGGCCAGCGTCTGGAATCCCAGCTGGCGAGCCCGCGAGGAAGCCACGGCCACTACTCGATCCTTGAAGGACCACGAAGGATTGCAGGTGTCGTTCTTGATCCACAGTTCGCGCATACCCAGACGCTCGGCCAACCGATCCGCCTTGAGCAGCGGCGTCCAGCCGACGTTCAGGTCGACGATGAAGTCCTCGTCGACGGGCAGCAGATCGATGTAGCGCCAGATCGAGCGCGGGCCGGACTCGATCCGCTCACGTGTGATTTTCGATTGGATGCCGTCGTGGTCGTACGCGACTTCCAGCGGGCCGAAACAGAAGTCGCAGACATGCAGGGGTTCGAGCGGGAACTCGCGGCCGCACTCACGACAGGCGAGGCAGGTGGCGTAGGTCATGGTCGGATGGGTCTTTCGCTGGCGGGGGACGGGCGGCGGAGCGGGAACGTGTCGGTCCTCCCTCGCCGCGCTCGTTCCAGGAGGCGCTAGCGAGGCAGGACCTCAGGCATCGCCATGCGGCCCAGCATCATCACGTCAACGGTCACACGCGTGGTCATCACCCGAATCGTACAACAGCCGGACTGATCAATCCCAGACCCGCGACATATCGATTACAAGTCCGCTACAAACATCCTCGCCTGAGAGTTCCGTGGGGTCGTCCAGCTCCTCCACCTCGCCGTTCCCTAGATAGATCCAGACCTTCCGCTCAAAGGGGTCGATCAGCCATCCGAGCCGCACACCGCCTTCGATCCATTCCACCATCTTCTCCTGTTGCTGCCGAACCGATTGACCTGGCGATCGAACCTCGAAAATCAGATCTGGGACGATGTCGTACTTCTTGCGCCAGGGCCGAGGGTCAGGTGGCATATTCCCAGCCGACAGCCAAGCGCCGTCAGGATACTTACGGAATCCCTGAGGCAAGTCATACGCCGCAGCGCTCTCCAACGCAACTCCGGATCCACTTTCGAGAATCCACTGTATGAGCTGGAAGTTGATCATTGTCGTGATCAAAGAGCCTTCAGTCGAAACCATTCGCGCGCGCAGCTCCCTCGTTGGTAGGAGATCAATCCTGACGTGCCTGTTCGATTCGAAGAGGTCCTCCCACCACTCCTCGCTGATCTCAAAACCCTCCGGCAAGTCGATCCGGAGTTGGCCGTCGAACTCGTCAGGGATCGTCGGCGACCAGCCGTAGACGGCCGTCGCTTCGTTGACTTCGGTCATGACGACTCCAGCCGGACTCAGCCGTAGCGCTCCTCAAGCCACGGATCGCCGTGCATGTGGTAACCGTACATTTCCCAGAATCCCGGCGCGTTGCGGTTCATGAACTCCAGGCCACCCACCCACTTGGCCGACTTCCAGAAATAGAGCGAGGGAATCACCGCCCGCACGGGCCCACCATGCATCGCGTCCAGCGGCTTGCTGTCGTGCGCGATCGCCAGCATGGCGTGATCGTCCGCGCGGATATCGGCCATCGGCACGTTTGCCGTGTAGCCGCCATAGCAGTGGAACATTACGTGCGTGGCGGAGTCCTTCACGCCCAGCGCCTCGAACAGGTCGGTCAGCAGTACGCCGTCCCAGGTGTTGTCATAGCGCGACCAGTGCGTCACGCAATGAATGTCGTTCTTCTTCTCCGAGACGCCGATCTCGGTGAACTGCTCGTAGGAAAGAATCCGCTCCTGCTCGACTTCGCCCCAGACCTGCAGATTCCAGTCCTTGAGTTCGACCATCGGCGTGCCGCCGTAGGTCAGCACCGGCCACTCGCGGATCAGCCGCTGGCCCGGCGGCAACCGATCGTGTCCGGTCTCCTTGCGCCGACGCTGCAACTCCGAAAACGGCACTCCGGTCAGAATCTCGCTCACAGGCTTGCTCTCCCGATCACACCCTCGTGCGGCGCACGACCTCCCCAGATTATCCGAATCCCTCCGCTCCGCGTGTAATCTCGACGTATGGCCAGTTCGAGTCCCGACTCGCCCGAATCCGCGCTGCCCTCTCCCCCCGCTGCGCAGGACGAAGCGCCGGATGCAGACACTCTCTCTTCTCCCCCCGCTGCGCGGGGGGAGATGCCGAAGGCAGAGGGGGGCAGCCCGCCTCCGTCAACACCGCCCAAACCCCGCCGCTCCCACCGCCGCTTCGTCCTGCTGGCTGTGCTCGTGGTGGTCTTCGACCAGATCACGAAGGTCATTCTTCGGGAGACGTTGGAACTCGGCGACCGCGAGTGGCTGGCCGAGTTCTTCGCCTTTTCGCACATCGCCAACGATGGCGGCGCCTTCGGCGTCTTCGGCGGCCAGAACACGGTGCTGGCCGTGTCAGCCGTCGTGGCGATCGGCGTGGTCGCGATTTACTACTTCTTCCCGCCGATGAACCATTGGCTGGTTCGCAGCGGTCTCGCCCTGATCCTCGGTGGGGCGATCGGCAACCTGCTCGACCGGATCTACCAGGGACACGTCACCGACTTCATCGATTTCATCCACTTCCCCGCGTTCAATGTCGCCGACGCAGCGATCAACGTCGGCGTGGCGGCAATTGTCATCGCGCTGCTGTTCAGCGACTTGCTCAAACGCAACCCCCGATCGCCATGACCGATCACGTGACGCCGGCGCTGGAATTGATGGCCGACCAGGACGGCGAACGCCTCGACCAATTCCTCGCACGTCGGCTCGACGGCGCCTCTCGCACCCAGGCCAGACAGCTCATCGACGATGGGCTCGCGCGCGTCGACGGCTCCCTGGAGCGGCCCGCCTACAAGCTGCGTTTCGGCGAGTTGGTCGCCATCTATCCCCGGCAATCGAGTCCGCTCGAAGCGCCGCTGGAGGTCGAGCTGACGGTCGTCTACGAGGACGAGCACCTCGCCGTGATCGACAAACCGGCCAACCTGACCGTCCATCCCGCGCCGGGTGAGACGCAACCCACTCTGATCGGCGCAATCCTGCATCGCTGGCCGGAAGTCGCCAGGATCAGCGAGGACGATCCCGAAGCCGACCCGCTTCGTCCGGGCCTCGTCCACCGACTCGACCGCGACACGACGGGCCTATTGATGATCGCCAAGAGTGCCGCATCGCTTCAATCGCTCCGAGATCAGTTGCGCGAACGAACGATGGACAAGCGATACCTTGCCGTGGTTGTCGGTTCGCCAGACCCGCCCGCCGGACTGATCGACGCGCCAATTGGCCGCGACCCCGCCGATCCGCGGCGCATGGCGATCCTCGACCGGGCCCGTCCCTCGCAGACCGGCTACGAGACGGTCGAGCGGTTCTCCGACGCCGCCCTCCTGGAATGCAAGTTGATCACCGGACGCACGCACCAGATTCGCGTCCATCTGTCGGCCGTCGGACATCCAATCGCCGGCGACAACATGTACGGTCTGCCCACGCCGCTGATCGATCGTCAGGCCCTGCACGCCGCCCGGCTCACGATTCAACATCCTGCGACCGATGACCCGCTGACCCTGGAGGCCGATCCCCCGGCAGATTTCCGCAGGCTGCTCAGCCATCTGCGCGAAGGCGAACTCCTGCTCGGCGATCAACCCATGCCTAACACGCCGCGATCTTCCGCAGACCCGCCCAAGCGACGCTCACGTTCCGGGAGTCGCAGTCGACGGCGGCGCACCCAGCGCATTCGCTAGCGTCTGTTCGGCAACATTGGCGCCTGCCTGTCTGACGCCGCAGTCGAGTACAGTCAGAACATATGCGCATTGCAACCCCGGATGCCGCCAGGATGCCGCCAGGATGCCGCCAGGATGCCGCCAGGATGCCGCCAGGATGCCTCAGCCGACAACCTCATCCAGACCGCTCACCAGCCGCACGCGGCCGTCCAAACGCCGTCCGAATCCGAACACAATCGTCCAGGATCGAACAAATCCGAACAAATCCGAACATCCTGCTCAACAAAACGACGCCAAAACCATGCCAGAATTGTCCCAAACTGCCCACACACAACGCGCGATCTCCAGCAATTCACTGGATTTCCGCGCGAATCTGTCCGCAACAGAACAATTCCTCGAATCACCACCCACGCTGGAGACCCACCCATGAATGTCCGCGTCCGTTACGGCCCCTCGCCCACCGGCGAACCGCACGTCGGCAACATCCGCACGGCCCTGTTCGACTGGCTGCTCGCGCGACGCTTCGGCGGTCAGTTCATCGTCCGCATCGAGGACACCGACCAGTCCCGCGCCGTCGAGGGCGCGGAACAGCTGATCCTCGACGCGCTCACCTGGCTTGGACTCGACTGGGACGAGGGACCCGACATCGGCGGACCCTACGCTCCCTATCGCCAGTCGGAGCGGCTGCCGATGTACGTCGACGCCGCCCGGCGATTGATCGACGAGGGCAAGGCCTATCGCTGCGTCTGCAGCCCTGAACGCCTCGACGCCGTACGCAAATCTCAGCAGAAAGCGAAGCAGCCGCCCGGCTACGACCGTCTCTGTCGCGACCTGAACTGCTCCGCCGACGATCCGCATGTCGTCCGGCTCGCCATGCCGCTGGACGGCGAAACGATCGTCAACGACTATCTGCGCGGCGATGTCTCCTTCCAGAACGCTCTCCTTGACGATCACGTCCTGCTCAAGCGCGATGGCTTTCCGACCTATCACCTCGCTTCGGTCGTCGACGACCACCACATGCAGATCACCCATGTCATTCGCGGCGAGGAATGGCTCTCCTCCGCCCCGCGTCACGTCCAGACCTACGCTGCGCTCGGCTGGGACGAACCCGCCTGGGTCCATATCCCGATCATCCGCGGACCGGACAAGGGCAAGCTCTCCAAGCGACACGGCGCGACATCAATCCGCCAGTACGCCGAGGAAGGCTTTCTGCCCGAGGCGCTGCTCAACTTCCTCGCCCTGCTCGGCTGGTCGAAGGACGAGAGCACCACGATCATGTCTTGTGAGGAGATCACGGAGGCGTTCGACCTCGACGGTCTCGGCCTCTCCTCGGCCATGTTCGACATCGAGCGCCTGCGCGAGATGAACGCCCGCTACATCCGCGATCTCGACCCCGCCGATTTCCTGCGCCGCGGACGGCCGCACCTGGAGGATCGAGTCGGCAGGCCCATTGCCGATGACGAACTCGATCGCCTGCTGACCATTGCGACGGCGATCCAGGAGCGGGTCAAGCTGATGCCTGAGTTCGCCGACTACACCGACTTCTTCTTTGCCGAGGGCCCGCTCGAGTACGCCAACGCCGACCTCATGGGACGGGCCTACAAGAACAAGCCGTGGGCAGCATTGGAGTCGGTCGAAGCCTCGCTCCGGGCTCTGCGCAGCGTCGACGAGGCCGGATGGACGACGCCGGCGCTCGAGTCCGCACTGCGAGACCTCGCCGAGGAGCGCGGCGAGAAGCCGGGCGCCGTCTTCACCCCGATCCGCGTCGCCGCCACCGGCAAGCGAATCGCCCCGCCGCTCTTTGAAACGCTGGAAACACTTGGCCAGGAGTTAACGGTCGAGCGGCTCAATGCGGCGGCCGAACGGCTCGCCAGACCCGACGACTAGAGTGATACGCTGAGGCTCCGTTGGGGATTGGTCTAGTGGTAGGACGACTGACTCTGGATCAGTTAGCGGGGGTTCGAATCCTCCATCCCCAGCCAATCAAAGTCGTCAACCTGCGTGGGGCATTCGTCTAGCGGCCAAGGACACCGCCCTCTCAAGGCGGAGATCAGGGGTTCGAATCCCCTATGCCCTACCACCCAAGACAACATCAAGAACCGTTGCGGCGAACACGAGGTTCGCCGCTTGAACCGGTCGTGGTCGCGCCCACGCTCGACCGGTGGATACCGCGACAGTCGAGGAGCGTCAGTATCCGTGACGCCCTGCGTGGCGTCGCGTCGACTGCCGCGAGCGGGTTCTACTCCGCGACGCTGAACGACTCGGCCGGCGGGTCGGGGAAGTCCTCGGGCCAGAGCAGGCGGGCCAGGTCTTCGGCACCGCGGATGTTCCAGAAGGAGAGCGTCGTGAAGTGCTTGCTCTCGACCACGTGCACGGCGCCGTCGCGGATGGCGGGCACTTCGGCCAGCGCCTCGTTGTCGAGCAGGCTCTGGCGGAACTCCTCGGCGCCGAACTCGAGCGGCTGGGGGATGATGATGACTGACGGCGCCATCGCGATCACGCCCTCGAGACTGGTGGTCTGATTGCCCTGAATGCCGGCGGCCTCGGCTGCATTGACGCCGCCCGCCGCGACGATCACGCCGCCTTCCGTTGAGTTGCCTCCCGCCACCCAGAGCGTGTCGGAATATTGAGTCAACGCCAGGACACTCGGCTGGGGTGACTTCGAGCTCGTGATCGCGATGAGCGCTTCATAGCGCGCCTGCACCTCGTCCGCGAACTCGAAGGCGCGCTCTTCTTCGCCGAAGATGTAGCCCATTAGCAGGATGCTGTCGATCCGCGCCTGGGGACTCTGGACCAGCTCGGTCTGGACCACGACGATGCCGACCCGTTCCAGCGCATCGATAGCCTCGACCGGGAAGTACGGGCTGGTCACGACGACATCCGGTGATTGCGCGACGATCACCTCAGGATCGCGGGAGATCTCCGGCTTGTCCTGAACCATCGCAGCGATGTTCGAATAGGTCGCGTTCCTGCTCACGCCGCCGACCGCAACGAGGCGCTCGTTGGGCACCAACGCCAGCGTGACCTCGTCGTGTCCGATGGATGCGGTGATGATTCGCATCGGCTTGGCCGGGATGGTGACGATGCCGTTCAGACCCTCGACCTCGCGCGGCCAGCCGTTGTTGCTCGGATCGACGATGCCGCGCACGCCTTCGAGCGTCCTGCCGGTCGCCGGCGAGGATTGGGCCTGCTGCGCTGCCGCTTGCTGCTCGGCCGGTGCCTGTGCAGCGGTCTGTTGCTCCTGCGCGGCCTGTTCCGTCGTCTCAGCCTCGGCCTGCTGCCGCTCTGCGGCTTGCTGCGCCTGGGCGACTGCGGACTCCGCCGGTTGTTGCTCAGCTTGCGCTTGCGGCTGTTCGACCGCCTCAGGTTCCGGCTCGTCTTGCGCGTGATCCCGTGCCTGTTGTTGCTCGCTCTGTTCGGCCGCGCTCCGCGGCTCAGACTCCGCCTGCTGCGGGTCGTCCGCTGAGCAGGCAACCAGGAACAATCCGACGACCAGAATCGCCAGCCATCCGACCAAACGCCACGAACACGAGGATGATGCCAACATACCCAACTCCTTCGGCTCCGCCGGAGGGCTGGGGTTCGACCTGACCGGAGCATGCGCCCGGAGATCGAGGGACCTCTCTGAAGCGGAGAGTTGTCACCTCTCGTCCAGGCAGGTCTCCTGGCTTGCGGGTGGAGGTCCTGGCCGAGCCCTTCCCATCGACGCCTGGGCGGTCGCCCTGGCGCTCAACAGTGGGCGTCGGCTCTCCTTGCTGCTCACTCGAAGGAGCGAGCCCCGCTTACAGTGGCGCTACCGCGTCGGAATCTCACCGACTTCCCTATTCTCCCGGGACGGGCACCTGGACGAAAACTGCTGCGACTGAGCCTATCACCGGCCCTCTTCGCGTCACAGTCAGGGCGGCGCCACGACAACGCGGTCGGCCGGCAGAACTGCTGGCCCCACCCGGTGATGTGCAGCGCCTACTCCGGTTCGCTCGCGGATTGTTCCGCCGTCGAACGCTGATCGGTCTGAGTTCGGGATTCTGCAGCGCCGAGTCGGCGGCGGACAATCGTGCTTCTGATCAGCACCAATCCCGCCATGATCGTCAGACCCGCAACCAGTTCGATCTCGTGGTTGGAGGAGACGAGGGGTTCGATGTCGAACGCCAGACCCAGGCCCAGCATGAGCAAGTATCCGGTGCAGATGCCCCAGGCGGATCGGAGCCGGTGCTGGCGCAATAGAAGCACCGTACCGACGCCAACGACCGCCGCCAGCGCGGTCAGGACCGGAACCAGCGCCAGGCTCACGCCGATCAGCGGTGTCATGCCGTCGCCGCCCTTGAAGGACGAGAAGACCGACGCCCAGTGCCCGACGATGGCAGCGGCGGCGGCGAGCAGAGTCAGCGGCGCCTCGATCCCTAGCGCCCAGGCCACGGCCACCGCTGCAGTCCCCTTGCCCACGTCGCCCGTGAACACGAGCAGTCCACTGCGCCGACCCACGTTCCAGAACACATTGGCCGTCCCGCCCAGCGTGGTGCCGGTGCGGTAGATGTCGACGCCTTCAAGGCGACGGCTGACCAACTGGGCAAAAGGAAGCGAACCCAGCAGATTGCCGACCACCGCGGAGGCGATCAGCAGCACAACGTCCAGTGGTCCGTCAAGCATGCCGCTCTTCCTGTCCCGCCGAGGCTACCCGGCGGCGCGGCGGCGCGAATCGGGGCTCATCCGACGCCAATCGTATTCTCGCCCGACTGCAGGTCTGCGACGGCAAGCGGCAATCGGATCGTGATGGTCGCGCTACGTCCCGGCTCCCCGCTCAACGGACCGACCTCGCCGCCGTCAGAATCTCCCGATTCTCCACCGCGTACCCGCGCCTCGTTATGTTGCCTCCCCGTGCTCGTTCTTCGCCGCCTGGCGCACGGCCCTGTTCCTGGTTTCGATCATGTTCTCCTTTCGAACGGTCGTCCGCGCGTTCGGACGTGTCTTGCCTGACCACCGAAGGATCGTTGCTTGGACCAACGTTGGAACGCGAAGCGCAGCCGACCAGGACTGCTCCGCTCACCACGGCTCTGAGAATCGGTCCGACCAGGACGATCTGCTTCAGCAGCTTCGCGAGTGTCGTTGCGCTCTCCCTTCATGAGATTGCTGTGTTGACAGTCACGATCGCGAGGAACTGTTGCGCAAATGTGACGGAGTCCAGCGGATTTCGGGAGCGATCGCTTGCCGCTGCTGCCATCCGGTGACGCGACATGGAGCACGCGGCCCGACCGCTGTTCGGCTCGTCAGTCCAAGCGCGAGAGTCGCGGATTACCGTAGTGGTTGCGCTCCGGAACGGCTGACTGGTCCACCGAGTCGGTCAAACCAGGCTGCTACTTGACCGCTTCTTCAGGACCACACGTCCTGTGCACGGATACCGCCGTTCATCAGTGCGCGGACTACACAGCGGCTGGAAGACACTGACATCCAAGTCTGAACTGTCGTCCAGAGCCGCTGCGGCGTTCGCAGCGACTTCAGCAGGAGACGGTCGGTTCCAGACCGAGTCGGTCCATGTTTGAGCTGTTCCTCGTTCTACTCGTTGTCACCTGGCTGGGATTCGGATCCGCAGCACTGCTCCGGCTGAACGGGCACCTGCATATTCTGCGTCCGGCAGACATCGCCCTGCTGACGCTTGGACCGATGGGGCTCATGGTCGCGCTCGTGGCCAGGCCGTGGCTTCAATGACTACGCAGCCTCCAACCCTGCCAGGAAGTGCAAAGCGTGGTGACTGCCCGGCAGAACCTGACAGACTCCCACGCTCCCGCCGGTGGTCGAGCTCCGCGGTGACAGTGAGATTGCACCAGAACTACACGAAGTATCGTGACTGCCAGCACGGGAGTTACATAAGTCCGCTGAGAGTATTGCGCGGATGGCGACTGGCAGCAACAGACAGCGGGGGGCGGGATGTGAGAACGCAGGGCGCCGAGCGATCGGAAGCGTCGTTCGCCCGCGCTTCCGGGCAGTTCTGACATGCATGATGCGCTGCTGGTAGCGGCCGTCGCGTTGTGGATTGGCGCCGCGCTGAGCGCTGCGCTGATCGCCGGGCGACAGGCGCTGAGCATCTCGATTCTCGCCATGCTGCTCGTGCTCGGTCCTCTGGGACTGGTCTTTGTGATCAACCTGCGATTCCGAGGATGACTCGACTTCTGATCGTGCTGGTTGTAACTCTGCTGGCCGCAGCGGCGGCACTGTTACTGCGTACCTGCTGAGGAGATCATGGTTGACCGAGAATCCGACGATGCTGCCGCGGCGCCGAGATCGGACGCGTACCGCGAGCGTCTGGTTTCCCGGCTGCCATCCACGCTGGACGACGTTGATCGACGCGTCTACATCGCCGTCATCGATGTGTTCCTGCCCGAGCTGATCGAAATGCGGACCGAGTTGACCGCGCTGCGCGACGAGATTCAAGGGACGCGCCGTGGCATGTCGTCAATGGAAATCCGCTTTGGACTCGTCGAGGCAAAGTTCAACGACTTCCTCGACCGCTTCACACCGGACTGACGAACACTCCCGGAACGATCTCCTGCGGCGCTGAGCAACCCGGCGTTGACCGTCGCCTACTCCGGCTCTGAACCGGGCTGATCCGGCTTCGCCATTCGGTAGCCGACACGAGGCTCGTTGAAGATGTACGCGGGACGGTCGGCATCCTCGCCCAGTTTGCGGCGCAGCTGTTTGACGACCGTTCGCACGGCGCCGGAGCGGCCGGGATGCGCGGGCCCCCAGACCGCTCGCAACAGCTCGGCGTGGGTACGCACCCGGCCCGCGTGCATACAGAGTTCAACCAACAACCGGTACTCAAGATCGGTCAAGCGCACCGGCAGGCCGGCAAGCGAGACGCGGCGCTCCGCGTAGTCGACGAGGAGGTCGCCCGTGGTGAATGGCTCGGCCGGTTCGCTCGTTGCGCTGGTCGTCCAGCGGCGCAGCACCGTCTGAATCCGGGCGACGAGTTCCGTCGGCGAGAATGGTTTGACGATGTAATCGTCGGCCCCGTGTTCCAGGGCCCGAGCGACCCGCCGATCGCCGCCGTAAGCCGAGAGAAAGATCACCGGCAGTTCTTGCATCTCCGGGACCAGCTCCATGAGCTCGATTCCGTCCACCTCCGGCAGCATCAGATCCAGCAGGACGAGGTGCGGTCGTCGTTCGACGATCAGCCGCCACACGGCGTCGGGGTCACCGGTCAGGATTGGCTCATAGCCCGCCTTGGTCAGCGAGTCGCGCACATGCAGCAGCGTCTGCGGGTCGTCGTCCACGGCGAGGATCCGGACGCGCCGTTTCGCGCCGTGCTCCAGTTCCGCCCCGACCGGCGGCGTCGCAACCGGTTCGGGCGTGCCGGGAGTCTGAGTCGCGGGCAGCGTAAAGCTGAACTGCGCGCCGTAGCCCAGGCCGTCGCTTTCGGCCCGGATGCGTCCGCCATGCGCCTCGACGAGTCCTTTGCAAATGGCAAGGCCCAGGCCCGACTCAGCCGCGGCAATGCCGGATTCGGCCGGGGAGCGTGAGAACTTGCGAAACAGCCGGGGCAAGTGCTCTGCCGAGATCCCCTCGCCCCTGTCGGTGACCCGGATCTCCACCTGGACGCCAACCGATTGCGCGGACACCTGGACGGGCGAGCCATCGGGAGAGTGGCGCACGGCGTTGGACAACAGATTGAGCAGTACCTGGGTGATGCGGCGCCGATCGGCCATCACCGGCGGCAAATCGGGCGGCAGGTCGATCTGGACGTTGCCGCCGCCATCCGGGCTGAGCAGCGAACTGCGTGCTGCTTCGATCAGTTCGCCAATCTCGACCGGCTCCGGCAAGATCGCCAGCGAACCGGCCTCGATCCTGGCGACGTCGAGCAGGTCCGTGATCAGTTCCTGCATGTGGTCGGCTTGCTGTTCAATGATTCGGTGGAACTGGGTCGCGGCGGCCGGGTCGAGCGTGACTCCCGACTGGACGAGGGTGGCGGCAGAGCCCTTGATCGAACTCAGCGGGGCGCGCAGCTCGTGGCTGATCATGGCCAGAAAGTCTGCTCGCATCTGCTCCAGCTGCTGCAGCGACGCGAGGTCCTGGAGCGTCACCACGACCGACACCACCTGGCCGTCGTCGGAGTGAATCGGCGTGGCGTTGATGATCGTGCTGACCTCACGTCCGTCGGGCGCCTGAAGCACGATCTCTTCTGCCCGCACTGTCTCCCCCGTGGTCAGCGAGCGTGTGAGCGGGAACTCGGCCACGCTCAACTGGCGCCCGTCGCCGCGCCGATAGGAGAGTATGGGCAACAAGTCCTCGGGCGTCTGATCCGGGTCGCGCAGCCCATCGATGATTCTTCGCGCTTCGCGGTTGATTGAGATCGGCCTGCCGCCCTGGGCGTCGAACAGCACGACGCCGACCGGCGAGGTGTCGATCAATGTCTCCAGGTCTGCCCGGGCGCGCTGCTCGTCCCGCAGCCGGCGCGCGTTAGAGATTGCCATGGCCGCCTGAGAGGCGAACAGGCTCAACGTCTCCTCATCGTCGGCGCTGAACTCCGCGCCACCCTCTTTGTCGGCGAGATAGATGTTGCCGACGTGTTGTCCGCGGTGGCGAATCGGCGTGTAGAGAAAACTGCCCAGGGGCATCGGCAGCTCGGCAATGCCCAGCGAAATGAAATGCCTTGATCCATCGGCGACTCTGAGCGGTTCAGGGATCGCGGTGAGGTACTCGAAAAACTCCTTGCCATTGGGGAGGTCAAGGAGCGTCTGGTGATCCTGTTCGCTCAACCCAAAGGAAATGAACTCGAGCGAGCCTCCCGACTCATCCAATAACGTCATGCCGCCGCGTGTGGCCGCGGTCAATGAACGCGCGGCATCCAGCACTTCGCGCAGGACCACATCAAGTTCAAGATCCTCGCCGATCCGCAGGGCCGCATCGGTCAGCCGCGACAGACGCTCGCGCAACATGGCGTTTTCGCGTCTGAGCGCATCATCATTCTGCAAGTGTTCACTCCACTCCGAGCTGAACCTCACGGTCCCGAAGACGACCCGTGCGGATTCAGCGGATCCAGCCTCCAGCGACCGTCAGGTGCAGCGTTTCGCCCGCCACACGGCAGTTGCATGACGCGACTGCGCGATTCGCACGAAACGTGCATACCGAATCATAGAAGAACGGGTTGCTCGCCGGTTTGCAGCCAGTGGCAGTCATCGCGTCGGCTGCGCGGGCTGGGTTAACTCCGATACGCCCGATTCAGCGCCTGCCTCATCTGCAGGGTCTGCGAGGCCGCGACGGCGTTGGATTTGCGGTACTGGTCCCAGCGTTCGCGTTCGCGGCGGGACAGCTGCGGCTTCAACGAAGTCGGGACTCTGAGGCCGAGCAGCATCGAAGCGTAGCCGGCGTAGCCGAAGATCGTGGCGTTCGAGGTCAGCCGCGCCAACAGCCGTGATGGACCGACCTCGGCATAGCAGTCGACCATGTCCTGGATCTGG
Source organism: Chloroflexota bacterium (assembly GCA_028875225.1). Lineage (GTDB taxonomy): Bacteria > Chloroflexota > Dehalococcoidia > Bin125 > Bin125 > Bin125. Next base: position 378,317 of record JAPPFB010000012.1, read on the forward strand.
CCGAGCGGAGACTCGGCGCGGCAATGACGCCAGAACGGCGTGTCCTGGTGCTCGTTGAACTTGTAGTGCAACGCGAGGAAGTCGCGGACGTCGTCCCAGGTCGAGGCGAAGCGCTCGTTAAGCAGGTAGCGCAAGGAGTCGGTGAGGATTCGGTCGGAATCGGTCAGCGCCCAGGCCAGGTTATAGAGCTGTTCGATGATGAGGTGCAGCGAGGTCGCCTCGAGCGGTTCGACGAAGCCGGAGGCGTTGCCGACCGCGACGACGTTCTCGACGACGTATCGCTCGCGCCGTCCGGATGGGAACTTGAGCAAACGCAGATCCGCGCCGGCGAGCTGCGGCTGCAGCGCGCGCAACTCGAACTCGGCTTCTTCCTCGGAGCAGAACCGCGACGAGTACACGTAGCCGCGGGTGACCTGATCCTCGAAGTCGATTCGCCAGCACCAGCCGTGCTTCATCGTCGTCATCGTCGTGTAGGGGCGAATTGTGTCGTCCTCGGGGAAGTCGGCCCGCGACCAGGAGCCGACCACGGCGCGGTCGCAGTACAGCGCGTCGCGGTAGGAGATGTAGGGTTCGTCGAGCGCCTGGCCCAACAGCAGCGAGCCGAAGCCGGAGCAGTCGACGAACAGGTCGGCCTCGAGCTCGCGACCGCTGGCCAGCTTGAGCGACTTGAGCCCGCCGGACTCGTGGCGTTCGACGCTGACGACCTGGTCGGCGATCAGTTCCGCTCCCGAGGCGGCGGATTTCTGCTCGAGGTAGTCGATGAACGAGGCGTTGGGGATGTGGTAGGTGGCGCGCGGGTCGAGCGAGAGGCGGCCGTTGCGGATGTTCGCCGGGGAGCGGTCGCGGTCCATGATCGCGTTGAAGGGGCTGGCGTCGCGCATGTCGTGGAGGCAGTAGAAGGCGTTCCAGCGGGAGAGGCCTTCGATCCGCTGATCGAGATACTTGTCAAAGGTGTAGTTGAAGTGGGGCACGTCCTTGGCGCCCCACTCGAAGCGCAGGCCCAGCTTCCAGCTGGGGCGGACTTCGCGATGGAACTCGTTGCGGTCGATGCCCAGGTGCTCGTGCAGGTGGACGGGCACGGCGGGGGTGGTCGACTCGCCGACGCCGATGATCGGGATGTCGGGCGAGTGGACGACGGTCAGCTTGACCTGGGGCAGCATCCGCCGAAACGTCAGGGCGGCGAGGAATCCGGCGCTTCCGCCGCCGACCACGACGGCGCTGCGGATCGGTGCGGGCTCGGCGCTCATGGCGCGGACACCCTTCGCAAGCCGGGACTCGGGTCCCAAGCTGGTTCTCTCCCCCGATCTCGCCCGCGGCGAACTCCGGGAAGGGGATCGGGGCTGGGAACGGGGAGGTTTTCGGGGGCTGTGGCGTGGTCTCCCGGCGAGGACTGCGGATCGTGCGTTTTGGCGTCCGGATTTGTCCAGATTTGTCCAGATTCTTCTGGATTGGTCCAGATGTGGCTCAGTTTGGTCAGGTTTTGACCAAGGAATTCCTGGAAATCGCAGGAATATGCAGTTCCGGGGGACGGTCCTCGGAGTTCGTCCGTCGTGGCCGGGTTGTGTGAGCGCATATGTTCTGACGTTATCGGGGATGTGGTTCGGGTGGGGAGGGTGAGACCCGGCCGTGGACGCCGCCAGAATAGTCGGCGCTTGATGGGCTCGTCCTCTCGTGGACCGTTGCGACTGGGTGTGGTCAGCGGGGCAGTTGAGACCTCAAGGTCAAAGCACTAGCCTCACGGCGTCCGAATCCGAGCAGCCTGGTGACGCAATCCTGTCTCCGACCGCTTGCGACGGACGGAAGGAGACGGCACTCAATGCCAAGACTGCGAACCTCACACCTTGTCTATCTGATCGCTTCCCTGTTCATTGTCCTCGGAGGAGTCCTTGCCGCCTGCGGCGGCGACGACGAACCTGAGGGACCGGCAGACGACGTCAAGATCGTCTTGCAGTGGGTTGTCCAGGCCCAGTTCGCCGGGTACTACGTGGCGCTGGAGAAGGGCTTCTACGAGGAGGAGAACCTGAACGTCGAGATTCAGCCCGGCGGCCCCGACATCCTGCCAGTGCAGCTGGTCGCGGCGGGCGCGGCGGAGCTGGCGGTGCAGCCGTTTGCGGTGGTGTTGTCGGCGCGTGACCAGGGCATCGACGTGGTGGCCGTGGCGCAGGTCTTCGAGCGCTCCGGCTACCGGCTCGTCTCCTGGGCCGACGACGGGATCACCTCGCCCGAACAGTGGGGCGGCAAGAAGCTCGGCGTGTGGGCCGGACACGAGATGGTCTCGGCCACGATCAACAAGTACGGCCTGACCGAGGGTTCGGGCGACGACCAGGTCGAACTGGTCGGCCAGGGCTTCGACATGCAGCTCTTGCTGGAGCGCCAGGTCGATCTCGCCTCGGCGATGATCTACAACGAGTTCGCACAGTTGATTGCGGCCGGCAACCCGGTCAGCGACTTCCGTGTGGTCGACTTCGGCGACCATGACACCAACACCCTTGAAGACGCGCTGCTGGCGCGCGGCGAATGGCTCGAAGACGAGGACAACCAGGACATCGTGACTCGCTTCCTGCGCGCTTCAGCCAGGGGCTGGGCGGTCTGCGCCGACGATCCCGAGGAGTGCGTTGAGATCGTGCTCAAGTACGGTCCAGCGCTGCCGCGGGCGCACCAGACCTGGATGATGAACGAGATCAACAAGCTGATGTGGCCGTCGTCCAAGGGTTGGGGCGTGATCGACCACGAGTCGGCGTCGCGAACCGCCGACATCATGCTGGAGTACAACGTGATCTCCGAGGCCGCCGACCTGGATGCGGCGTACACCAACGACTATGTCGAAGCGGCGTTGGAGGACTTCTCTGACGACGACCGATTCCGCAATGATTACGATCCGCTGGATCTCGACGTTGAGGATCTCCTGCCCGACGACAGTTAATCCGAATGGGCGGCGGCCGACCGAATCTCGGCCGCCGTCTGACCCTGACAGAGGCGGTGAACCATGTCCCGAATTGTCCGAGCCGCGCTGATTCAGACCGAGGGTCTGACGCCCGTCGAGAAGATGGTCGAGCGACAGATCGCGCTGATCCATCAAGCCGCCGAACAGGGCGCGCAGATCACGTGTCTGCAGGAGCTGGCGACCGGCCCTTATTTCTGTCAGGAGGAGGACAAGCGCTGGTACGGCCTGGCCGAACCGGTGCCGGACGGCCCGACCGTGCAGCGGATGCAGGAGGTCGCGGCCGAGACCGGCATGGTGCTGATCGTGCCGGTCTACGAGATTGAGTCGCCCGGCTTCCTCTACAACTGCGCGGCGGTGATCGACTCCGACGGCTCCTATCTGGGCAAGTACCGCAAGACGCATATCCCGCACTCGGACAACTTCCTCGAGAAGTACTACTTTCGACCGGGGAACCTGGGTTATCCGACGTTCGATACCAGCGTGGGGCGGATTGGCGTCTACATCTGCTACGACCGGCACTTCCCCGAGGGGGCGAGAGCGCTGGGCCTGAATGGCGCTGAGATTGTCTTCATCCCATCGGCCACGGCGGGTCATTCACGGGTGTTGTGGGACGTGGAGCAGCGCTTCCACGCGATCGCCAACGGCTACTTCGTCGGGACGATCAACCGGGTCGGCACGGCGCTGAAGCCCGACGTGCATTTCTACGGGCACAGCTATTTCTGCAATCCGAGCGGCGAGGTGCTCGCGCAGGCCGACGACCAGGAGGCGGTGATCGTGGCCGACCTGGACCTGGACCAGCTCTCGGAGGCGCGGGCCGAGTGGCCCTTCTACCGCGACCGGCGTCCCGACATGTACGAACCGCTGGTCAAGCCCTAAACGCTCGAATGGGTAACGGGATGCGCGAAGGAGGTACGAGATGGCCTCAGTTCTGATCACCGGCGGAACCGTCACGACCGCGAGCGAACAGTACGTCGCCGACGTCTTCCTCGACGACGGCGTGATCGTGCAGATCGGCGCCAATCTCCAGGTCGCCGCGGACACGGTGGTGCAAGCGGAGGGCCAGTACGTGATCCCCGGCGGGATCGACGTGCATACGCACCTGGGCGAGACCGTGTTCCGGACGATCACCGCCGATAGGTGGAATCCGGGGGGGGGGGGGGCCGCCTTGGGGGGCACGACGACAGTCGTCGATTTCGCGCGGCAAGAGCGCGAGGGCATGTCGCCGATCGAGGCGATCGAACACCGCCGCCGCCAGGCCGAGTCTCAGGCGGTGATCGACTACGGATTCCACCTGATGGCGACCAATCTGGATTCGCAGGAATACCTGGAGGAGTTGGCGGCGCTACCGGGCGAGGGCGTGACCAGTTTCAAGCTACTGATGGCCTATCCCGGGACGATGATGGTCGATGACCTGACTATCTTCCGGGCGATGCAGGTTGCGGCTGATACCAATGCGATCGTGACGCTACACGCCGAGAACGGTCACGTGATCCAACAGATCACCGATCAGTTCGCCGAGCAGGGCCGGGTGCAGGAGCACATGCACATGCATGCGCATCCGCACCTGGTCGAGGGCGAGGCGACGCACCGCGGGATCGCGATGGCCGAGATGGCCGGTTCGGCGGTGTATATCGTGCATCTCTCCAGTCGCACGGCGTTGACCGAGGTCGAGGCGGCCAAGGCTCGCGGCCAGGCCGTGTACGCGGAGACCTGTCCGCAGTACCTGTTCGCCGCGTACGAGGACTACGAGAACGCCGGCTTCGAGGCGGCCAAGTACATTTGCTCGCCGCCGATTCGCGAGCGGGCCAATCAGGACGAGCTCTGGCGGGGGATCGAGACGGGCGCGCTCTCGGTGATCGCGACGGACCACTGCACCTTCCGGATGCAGGACGACCTGGCCGAATTGCCGCCGCAGAAGCCGATGGGCAAGGGCGACTTCCGTTACATCCCCAACGGCGTGCCCGGCGTCGAGAACCGGATGCACCTGATGTACGAGGGCGGCGTCGTTGAAGGGCGCTTCGACATGATGCGCTTCGTCGACCTCAACTGCACGATGCCGGCCAAGCTGTTCGGCCTCTATCCGAGGAAGGGGATCATCGCCATCGGCGCCGACGCCGACATCGTGGTCTGGGATCCGAACGCCGACTACACCATTGAAGCTGCGACGCACCACATGCGCGTCGACTACAACCTGTATGAGGGAATGAAAGTCAGCGGGCGTCCGAGCACGGTGATCTCGCGCGGCGAGATCATCGTCAGCGGCGAGGAGTTCCTGGGAGCGCTTGGTCGGGGACAGTACATCCGACGGTCGACGCCGTATGTGCTGGACCATCCTCAGAGCGTCACGGCCTGAGATGACCAGCGAACGCGCGGTCTCCGGCGCCAGCGCCGAAGAGATCCTCGACCTTTGCCGCGAGTACACGCTGTACGAGTGGGGCACGCAGGAGCAGATCAACCCGATCCCGTTTGTCCGCGCCAAGGGTATCTATCTCTGGGACGCAGACGGCAAGCAGTACCTCGACTTCAACTCGCAGGCGATGTGCGTCAACATTGGCCACGCCGACGATCGGGTCGTCCAGGCAATCGCCGAGCAGGTCGCGGAGCTGCCCTATGTCATCCCCGCTCACGCAACCGAGGCGCGAGGCCGGCTGGGCCAGGAACTGGCGCGGATCTCGCCGGAGGGTTTGAACAAGTCGTACATCACCCTGGCCGGCGCCGATGCGAACGAGGCGGCCGTCCGGATCGCGCGGCTCTACACGGGCAGGCACAAGATCCTGACTCGCTACCGCTCGTATCACGGCAGCAGCCAGGGCGTGATGTACGCCTCGGGCGACTTCCGCCGGATGCCTTCGGAGGAGGGGATGACCGGCGTCGTCCGGATCCTCGATCCCTACCTGTATCGCAGTCCGTTGGCCGTGAACGAGGAGGATTTCGTCCCGGCCTACATGCAATATCTCGAGGATGTGATCCAGCGCGAAGGTCCAGAGACGATCGCGGCCATCCTGCTGGAGCCGATCACCGGCACCAACGGGATTATTGTGCCGCCGGAAGGCTGGTACCGGGGCATCCGCGAGTTGTGCGACCGCTACGGCATCCTGCTGATCGATGACGAGGTGATGGCGGGATTCGGTCGGACCGGCAAGTGGTTCGCGATTGAGCACGAGGACGTCGTCCCCGACATGATGACGATGGCCAAGGGATTGACCAGCGCGATCGTGCCGCTGGGCGCCGTGATGGTCAACGACCGGATCGCCGAGCACTTTGAGCAGAATCCGCTGGGTCACGGGATCACCTACGGCAGCCACACGGTCGGCTGCGCGGCCGCGATTGCGACGCTGAAGGTCTACGAAGAGGACAACCTGATCGAGAACGCGGTGCGGATGGGCGAGATCATGCAGGCCGAGTATGCCGCGATGAAGGAGCGGCATCCGTCGATCGGCGAGGCGCGCGGACGCGGACTGTTCACTGTCCTCGAACTGACGTCTGACCGCGCCACCAAGGCGCCGTTGCTGTCGGTCGATCCCGAACTCACCGGCCGCGTCGATCGGTTCTTCCGTGACGAAGGCATGTTCGTCAACGTGCGCGGCGACTTCATCTTCGGCAACCCGCCGCTCTCAATCACGGAAGACGAGCTTCGCTGGGCGCTGTCGGTCGTGGATCGGGCGCTCGACATCACCGATGCCGCCGTCCATTCTTAGGACGGCCGACGGATCGTGAATCAGACCGGCTGGAGAACGAAGGGATTTTCATCATGACCGACTACCACGACAGTGACCGCTACCAACAGGGCGTCGGGCTGATGGAAAGCATCAGCATGAACCCGGCGGGGATGGACGCGATCGCCGCCGCGAACGGCGAGGTGGGTGAGGACGTCGCGCGGATGCTGGGCGAATTCTGCTTCGGCGACGTCTGGACGCACGGCCCGCTCGATCTGCGGACCAAGCGGGTGATCACACTGGCCACGATCTCGGCGCTGGGCCGCGAGCGCCAGCTGCGCGGTCACATCGCCGGCGCGCTGGCGCAAGGGTTCACGCGCGAGGAAATCCAGAGTATTTTCGTGCACCAGTTTGCCTACGGCGGCTTCCCGATGGGTTTGTCGGGATTGCAGGTTGCGGCGGAGGTCTTCGCCGAGATCGACGCGCAGGATGACGACTAGAAGCTCGCGACCGCGTTGCATCTGGATCAGGGGATGGAGCAGGGACCATGAAACTCGGATTGATGTCGGGCATCGACCATCCACGAGACATCATTGACCAGGCTCAATGGGCCGAGGACCAGGGATTTGAAACGGTCTGGGTCGGTGAGGGCCGGCTGACGCGCAACGCCGTCGTGCATATGACTCTGGCTGCGGCCAACACCGAGCGGATCACCATCGGCAGCGGCATCTTCCCGTTCCGCACGCGCAGCGTGGGGCTGCTGGGCATGACCGCGCGCACCCTCGACGACATGGTGCCCGGGCGGATCAAGCTCGGCCTGGGAGCGTGGTGGGAGCCGCTGGCGACGCGCAACGGTCTGCACACGGCCAAGCCGCGCACGGCGATGAAGGAGATCATCCTCGCGCTCAAAGACCTGCTGGACGGGAAGTCGGTGACCTACCAGGGCGAGTACGTCGACATTGATCAGATCAAGTTCGACACGCCCGAGGACGACGACAACCCGTCCTATCCGGTCCCGATCTACATCGGCGCGGTCCGGTTGCGGATGATGGAGCTGGTCGGCGAGGTCGCCGACGGCGCACTGATGGACTTCCTCGTCCCGCCCGAGTACACGGCGCTCTCGGTCGATCACATCAAGATCGGCGCAGACCGCATGGGACGCTCGATGGACGAGATCGACTGTCCCCAGCTGCTCGGCGTGGCCGTCGACGACGACAACCCGCAGGCGGCGGTCGACGCCTGTAAGAAGTTCCTGACCCAATACATCGGTCAGCAGCCGCACATCACCGAGAACTGCGGCGCGACGGAGGAGCAGATTGCCGGCGTCAAGAGCGTCATGGGCTGGCCCGCCACGCAGGAGCAGATCGAAGCAGCGATGCAGTTCATCCCCGACGAACTGGTTCGGGACGTCTGCTGCTGCGGCACGACCTCGGAGACGATCGAGCGAATTGAGGCCTTCGTGGCGGCCGGCTGTACGGAGCCGGTGCTCACTCCGCTGGGCGACTACCAGGGCACCGTTGAGAAAATTGCCGGCGCGGTTCGGCAACGCGGATGAGCGGCTGGACGGCCGAGCGGAATCTACGCCGAAAGTGAGTTCGTCGAGCGATGAGCGCCAGCGCCGGTCCGGAGGTTGCAGCCCAATTCTCTGCACGTGAGCGCTGGCTGACGGACGAGCGCGCTGAACGGCTGCGTTCCGCTTCGGCCAGGATCACGCTGGTCCTGATCCTCGTTGGCCTGTTCCTTGGCGGTTGGGAGTTCCTCAAGTGGGCGACCGAGGCGCCGCGCACCACGCTGCCTCATTTCCATGAGGTCGTCGACTACCTGTTCAGCATCAACTCGCAAGGCGACGTGGTCTGGCTGGCGATCGGGCGCAACCTGCGGCTCACGTTCATCGAGGCGCTGAGCGGACTGTCGGTGGCGATCGTGGCCGGGTTCGCCGCCGGCACGTTGATGGCGCTGAGCCGCTGGACGGGTCGCGGGATTATGCCCTTCGTGATCGGCGCGCAAACCGTGCCGATCGTCGCGATCGCGCCGGCGCTCGTGATCTGGCTGGGCACCGGCTGGGAGACCAAGGCGTTGATCGCCGGGTTCCTCGCCTTCTTCCCGATCGCGGTGACCAGTGCCCGTGGCATCGGCGACGTCTCGCAGGACAGCCTCGACCTGATGGCCTCCTACGGGGCGTCGCGCACCGAGGTGTTCTTCAAGCTGCGCTTGCCCAGCGCGCTGCCTTACATCTTCACCGGTCTTGAGGTCGCCGCGGCGTTCAGTGTGATCGGTGCGATCGTGGCCGAGTTGCCGGTCGGCTCGCAAGAAGGCATCGGCGTCGTGATTCTGACGTCCCAGCAGTACTTCAGCCTGCAGCCCGAGTCGTTGTTTGCCGCGATCGGCGGCGCATGCCTGCTCGGCGGCGCCATGGTCGGGATGGTCCGCATCATCCAGATCGTGTTCCTGCGCGGCCACCGTGCGCAGGAATTGAGTTAGGAAGGCGGGCCATGACCACACCAGACACTTCCCGTCAGGCGGCCCCGAGCGGGACACAGACCGCGATTGCATTCCAGGGCGTGCGCAAGGAGTTCGGCAACGGAGCGAATGCGACGCTCGCCATTGAGTCCGTGGATCTTGATATCGCCGAGCGTGAGTTCGTCTCATTGATCGGCCCTTCGGGCTGCGGCAAATCGACATTGTTGCGTCTGGCCGCCGATTTGATTGAACCCAGCGGCGGATCGGTCCTGGTCAACAACAAGACGCCCCGGCAGGCCCGGCTCGACCGCGATTACGGCTTCATCTTCCAGGCGCCGACCCTGTTCGACTGGCGCACGGTCTGGAAAAACGTCGCCCTGCCGCTCGAGATTATGAAGATTTCCGGCATGTCCAGGGAGAAGAAGGACGAGGAGATTGAGCGATTGCTCAGCATGGTCGGTCTGGACGGTTTCGAGAGCCACCATCCCTACCAGCTCTCCGGCGGGATGCAGCAGCGCGTTTCGCTGGCGCGAGCACTGGTCTTCCGGCCCTCGATTCTGCTGATGGACGAGCCCTTCGGCGCGCTCGACGAGATCACGCGCGACCGGATGAACCTCGAGCTGCACCGAATCTGGGAAGAGACGAACACCACGATCCTGTTCGTCACCCACAGCATTCCCGAGGCGGTGCTGCTCTCCGGCCGGGTCGTCGTCATGACGGCCCGGCCCGGCCGCGTGCAGGAGGTCATCCCGATTGACCTGCCCTATCCCAGGACGACCGAGGTCGAGGAGTCGACTCGCTACTACGAGCTGGTGACGGAAGTCAGGGAGTCGCTGGGACGGGCGATGGCAGGCGGACTGTGACGACTGCGGACCCAACCCTCGAAGCCGGCGCCGAACCGACGCGCCAGTGGAGCCGCCATGCCGGCGTAGTCGTCCCGCCGTTCCTGGTCTTCGTGGCCGCGATCGGACTGTGGGAGTTGATCGTCGAGGCCTTCGATATCCAGCGCTTCCTGCTGCCCCGCCCCAGCGAGATCGCCAGCCTGTTCGTCGAGGATTTCGGCCGACTCATCCGCCAGGGACGCAACACGCTGGGCGTCGCCGGCCGCGGGCTGTTGCTGGGCGGCGGTATCGGCGTTGGCCTGGCCGCAATCACCTTCCGCACCCGCTGGATGGCGGAGGGTATTGGCATCTATGCGGCGGTACTCAAGGCGGTGCCGGTGATTTCACTCGCTCCGCTGACCGTCGTCTGGTTCGGGATCGAGGCGGGATCGAAGATCGCCACGGTGAGCATCGCGACCGCGCCGATCCTGTTCACCTACACGCTGGTCGGGCTACGCAGCGCCGACGCCAACGCACAGGAGCTGATGCGCTCGTACGCCGCCGGACACTTCCGCACCTTCTGGAACCTGCACGTTCCCTACGCGCTGCCGTTCTTCTTCTCCGGCCTGAAGATTGCCGTCACGATTGCAATGATCGTCGCGATCATCTCCGAGTACTTTGGCGGCAGCTTCGAGAACCTGGGCGGCTACATCCGCAACGAGGCGAACAACGTCCACACGGTCGAAGTCTGGACGGCGATCGTGATGGCCTGTCTACTCGGCATTAGCCAGTACATGATCGTGGCCGCCATCGACCGCTACGTCCTCCGCTGGCACCCCTCGAAGCGCGGCAACTGACTCCCTGACCGACCGGGTTGACCAGAGTTGCAAACGCAATTTCGCGTAGGCATACTTTCTACACTCGCATAGCGCCCAGACGGGTTAGTTGGAAGGGGTTGCTATGAGCGACCGAAACTATTGGCAACGGCTAAAGAAACGGCAGTACAGCAGGCGGTCGCTGCTGCGAGCCTCGGCTCGTGCCGGGCTTGGCGCGAGCGCGATTGCCCTGATCGGCTGCGGAGACGATGACGACGACGGCCAGCAGCAGGCTGCCGCGCAGGCGCAGGCGCAGCAGCAACAACAGCAGCAGGCAATGCAGCAGCAGGCTCAGGAAGAGCCTGAGCAACAGGCGATGCAGCAGCAGCAAGAGCAGGCCGCCGTTGCTCAAGCGCAGCAGGCCGATGACGGGCCCAAGATGGGCGGCAGGATCGTCGCGGCCGACGCTGCCACTCCCGAGACCTTCAGCGGAACCACAGGACCGTTCGCGGTCGGCAGAGGCGATGCGACCGAGGGGTGGACGATCGGCATGTGGGACTGCCTGATGCGGCGCCGCGAAGGCAACGGCGGCGATGCCGAGCCACGGCTGGCGGAATCGTGGCAGCAGAACGCCGACGCCACAGCCACGGAAGTCACGCTGCGTGAGGGCATCGAGTTCCACAGCGGCAAGCCGATCAACGCGGAAGCGGTCAAGGCGACGTTCGAAGTGATCGCCAATGTGGATGTCTCCAACTCCAGCCAGGTCAGGGGACTGATCGCCAACTATCTCGAATCGATTGAAGTGATCGATGATCGCACATTGATGTTCAACCACCCAATCTGGCCGGGCGACATCATCTTCGACATGTTCCACTTCGCGCAAATCCACGACGCGGACGAGATTGAGGCGTACAACGCCGTTGAGTCCTTTGGGGGCTGCAGCGGCCCCTTCATGTGGGACTTCGACCAGTACGAGCCCAGTGAGCGGTACACCGTGGTCCGCAACGAGAATTTCTACCGCGATGTCCACCTCGACGCGATCGAGGTCCGCACGATCGCGGACGAGGACACCAGGGCGCTGGCCCTCGAGGCTGGGGAAGTTGACTTTGCGACGGTCAACCCTGATCAATATCTGCGACTCGGAGAGATGGACCACCTCACCCAGCTGGAGGGACCAGCTGCCGGGATGTGGGTCATGGGGCCGGTCCAGACACACCTTGGGGGCGGACATCCGGCGAACGACGATCCACGGTTCCGGCTTGCCTTGCACAAGGCGATCGACCGCGAGCGGCTGCACGAGGATGTGTTCCAGGGGATCGGCATGTCGACCAATCAGATGTGGCTGTCGAACTCGCCTGCTTATGACGCAGCCTTCGACAAGGACCCGTTCGACCCTGAAGGCGCCGCTGCACTCGTGGTGGAGTCGGGCTGGGAGGGCGTCGAGATGGACCTGTTCGTCTCCAACACGTTCTCCCATCAGGTGATCCCCGAGATTCTGCAGGCGAACCTGAAGGACGTTGGCATCAACATCACGATCGTCAAGCAAGAGGTCGCGGAGTGGGTCGACTTCTTCCTGACCGGCACCTTCCCCGGCCTCTATGTGGCGGGCACCGGCTTCTTCTGGATGGCGCCGGAAACCCTGCCGAACATGAACTTCCAGTTCCGCTTCCCGGAGAACGCCGTGGCGTCGGTGACCGGCGAGTACAAGCGGATCGTCGAGGGATTCGGCTCGCAGCCGACGCCGGCGGAACGCCTGGAACTGTTCAACGACTGGAACGAGCTCTGGGCAGAAGGTCCCTGGTTGCTTCCCTACCACACAATCAACAACACGACGGTCGTCAACAGCCGCGTGCACGGAGAGACGTGGCCGAGTCAGATCTTCACGTTCACGGAAGAGTGGTGGGTAGAAGACGTATAGCCGATTCGTACACTCCGCGAAGCGCATTCGGAGACCGCTCAACCCGGTTCAATTGGCGCGGCGCGAGGGGTCGCCGCATGGTTCCCGGCGGGCGTAGGCCCCGCAGCTTGCAGTAGGCCGCCTGGCCAGCTCGCAAAGGAGCGCCATTCGTGGGTTCGTTCCTGATCAGCCGGTTCGGCCAGGGCCTCGCGGTGGTGCTGCTGGCCAGCATCCTGGTGTTCCTGGCCATGCGGCTGATTCCGGGCGACCCGGCGGCGCTGCTGGCAGGACAGGATGCGACCCCCGCTGACGTCGAGGCGGTCCGCGAACGGCTCGGACTGAACGACCCGCTGGTCGAGCAGTACGCCAACTGGCTGGGCGGCGTGCTGCAGGGCGACTTCGGAGAGTCGTACTCTCGCCGAATCTCGGTTGACAGGCTCATTGGCGCTGCTGTTCTGCCCAGCGCGGAGCTCGCGGTCGCGGGCTACTTCTTTGCGCTGGTCATTGGCATTCCGCTGGGTATCTTCGCCGGTTTGAGACCCGGCGGCGGACCCGACTACGCCGCGACCGGTTTCACGATGTTCACCCTGGGCATCCCGAACTTTGTACTGGGCATCCTTCTTCTGTGGGTCCTTGGCGTGATCCTGGATGTGTTGCCCATCACGGGACGAGTTGCGATCGATGAGGATCCACTCGAGGCGATCAAATTCCTGATCATGCCGATGATTGCCGTGGGCGCCGGATCGGCGGCGGTGCTGGCCCGTTTTGTTCGGGCCTCGATCATCGAGACCTTGAGCCAGGACTTTGTGCGAACCGCGCGCGCCAAAGGGTTGCAAGAACGAACCGTCGTGCTTCGACACGCGATGCGTAACGCCCTGATCCCGGTGATCACCGTTGCGGCACTGCAGATCGGCTTCCTGATTTCCGGCGCGGTGATCGTTGAGGTCGTATTCGCGCGTCCTGGCTTCGGCGCACTGATTATCTCCGGCGTCCAGAGCCGGGACTACCAGCTCATCCAGGGCATGCTCGTGATACTGGTGACGGTGTTCGTGGTGGTCAACACCCTGGCCGATGTGGCCTACGGCCTCGTCGATCCTCGGATTCGGGTGCGCTAATGGCTGACCTCGGGCCAACGCAGCCGGTCCTCCAGCGCGAGCGATTCCGCCTGCGCATTCTGACCTGGCGGCAGCAGTCTCAGTGGTTCGACGTCAGCTATCGGGTCGCGCGTGAGCGTCGGGGGCAAATCGCGATCGTGATCCTGGGGATCTTCGTCGTGGCGGCGATCTTCGCCGACCAGATTGCTCCGTATCACTACGAGACCCAACTGCGAGGCTCGCGCCTCCTCGCGCCGTCCTGGTCGCACCCGTTCGGCACGGACGAGGTCAGCAGAGATCTGCTCAGCCGCATGATCTACGGCCTGCGCATCTCGCTGCTCGTCAGCCTGGGCGCGGTCGCAATCGGTTTGCCGATTGGCGTCGCCATCGGCTACACCGCCGGCTACATCGGCCGCTGGGTCGACGCAGTGCTGATGCGACTGGTGGACACGATGCTGGCCTTCCCCGGCATTCTGGTGGCGTTGGTGATACTCACCGTTTTGGGAACCGGTACCAGGGAAGTGGCAATCACGTTGGGAATCGGGGCGATCCCAATCTTCGGCCGTCTGGCACGCGGGCAGATGTTGCAGGAGAAGGAGCGCGACTATGTGATGGCGGCGCGTACCCTCGGCTCGGGTCCGGTGCGGATCATCATGCGTCACGTCGCGATCAATACGTTGCCGCCGATCATGATCCAGGCGGCGCTGGTCATGGCCTTCGCAGTGATCGCCGAAGCGTCACTGAGTTTCCTCGGCCTGGGCGCCTCTCCGCCGACGCCGACAATCGGGCTGATCCTCAACGCGGCTCGTGAATTCCTGATTATTGGCGCCTGGTGGTTCGCGCTGATGCCGATCGCGGCGCTTGCGTTGATGTTGATCGCGCTGAACTTCCTCGCCGATGCGATCCTTGAGGCGACCAGCCCCTACGTGCGCAACAAGTGACTGATCGACCCTCATAAGTCCCGTCATACCCGCGCTTGTCGCGGGTATCTCGACTCAGGCCGCGCGGTTGCCCTTCGCAACGCAGCGAGATTGCCGCGGGAAGCGCGGCAATGACGGGCTCTGTGGCAAGGTGTTCATCAATATCGACAGACCCTACTTCGGCGAATCAATTCCGAGCGACTGGGCCAGGCTGGCGACCGGCGCTGCCGCCTGTTCGACGGCCGATTCCATGGCCTGTTGCCAGAACTGTGCGACCGGTTCCAGCTCTTCCTCGTTGAAGCGGCACTCACGCACGGCGAACGAGTCCGAGGGGTAGACCACGGCGTCGACCGGCGGGCCGACGTCGGCCGAACTTGCCTCGGTCGAGTGGAAGGAGAGCACGCCCAGTCGCAGGGCCTCCTCCAGGGAGGCCTCATAGCGCAGCGCGCGGTCGAGGATCGGTTTGCCGAATCGGGTCTCGCCGATGATCAGGTACGGGGTACCTCTCGAGACCTCAACCCAGTTGCCCTGGGGATAGAGCAGATAGAGATGCGGTTCATCGTCTTCGGGCATCTGGCTGCCGACGATGCAATGCAGATCGAAGTGCAGTCCGGCCTTGATCAGCCAGTCGTTGTCCTCGGTGTAGACGCGGCGGATCTCCTCCGCCAGAGCGTTGACCGCCTGGTACGAGCGCGGGAGATTCGTGCCGTTCAGCCGCAGGCGCTCCTCGAAGTAGGTGATCGCCTTGTCGCGCACCGAGCGCAGGCCGCTGGAGAGCACGAACATGGAGTGCCGTTCGCCCTCGTGAACGGCGATCTTCTTGGCCGTCGAGACCTCGGAGCCGCTCGTGATCCTGGTGTCGGCGATCGCGACGAGGCCATCCTGGCACTTGATGCCCACGCAGAACGTCATCTCAGTTCTGGTCAATTCCGGTTGCGGTTTGGCTCTGACGCTGGAATCGACCCACGCCCGGCTCCGCATCAGGCACAGCGCGGAAGATATCGTCCGTGATCGCCTGGTCGATATCGATCAGGCGCTTCTGGAAGAAGTCGAGAAACTCGTGCAGGCCCTCTTCGACGAGCTGTTCCATGTCCATGACGCCGATGTCGAGGTGTAGCAGGGCGATGCCTCGCTCGGCGGCAGCCCGGCGTCGATTGGGCGTCTCCGCGGTCGCCAGTTGACAGTGACGCTGCAGCGCCTGCACGCAAAAGGCAAGGCTGCGCGGGAACTCCTGGGAGAAGATCAGTAGTTCCGCCACCTTGATGCCGTCGACCTCGCTGTTACCCGTTCGGCGGTATGCCTCGCGGGCAGAGGCGGAGCGCAACACCGCCGTCCACTGGAAGCGGTCGAACGGCCCGCCGACCGAGTCGCCGCCGGGTAGGAGGATGTGATACTTCGCGTCGATGATCCGGCTGGTCATGTCCGCACGCTCGAGGTACATGCCGCAGCGGAACCACTCGCGTCCTTCGTCGCGGAGCACGGTGTTGTCATACAGGCCGAGGATGGTCTGCGTGCGTCGCTGGGTCTCGGTGCAGAACTCGTGAATGTCCCGAGCGATGTATTCCTTGCGCAGTGCGAGGAAGAGATACAGCGCATTGATCTCTTCCCAGACCTCGCGCGAGATGTGTTCTCGCAGGCCGCGCGCCAGCTCCCGCGCTCGGACCAGGGTGGCACGCAGGGAGGCCGGGTTCTGCATCGTGTAGATCAGAAACTCGGAGTGGGTCAGGTCGGGCGACTCGACCAGTTGGTCCCAGAACAGCTGATTGGAGGCCGTGGTGCTGACCAGGCTGTGCCAGATCTCCTGGCCGCTTTCGAGCATGACCTCGTGCTCCACGCGAGCCATGCGCGCGATGTTCTCGGCGCGCTCCAGATAGCGCCCCAGCCAGTAGAGGTTCTCGGCCACGCGGCTCAGCATCAGCCGGGCTCCTCGTTCAGCACCCAGGTGTCCTTGCTGCCGCCGCCCTGGGAGGAGTTGACGATATACGAACCCTCGCGCAAGGCGACCCGCGTCAGGCCGCCGGGAATCACCCAGGTGTCCTGTCCCGAGAGGACGAAGGGGCGCAAATCCGCCCGGCGCGGCTTCAACCGGTCGCCGTCGAAGGTCGGAATCGTGCTGAACTGGAGCAGCGGCTGAGCGATCCAGTTGCGCGGATCTTCCTTGACCTGGGTCAGCGTGTCCTCGAGCTCGGCATCCGACGCCTGCTCGCCGATCAGGACGCCGTAGCCGCCCGACTCGTTGGCGGGCTTGATCACCAGTTCCCGCGCGCGGGCGCAGATGTGGTCCAGTTCGGCCGGCACCAGCGGCGAGAAGGTCTCGACGTTGGCAAGGATCGGATCCTCGTCCAGATAGAAGCGGATGATCTCGGGCACCCAGCGATAGACGACCTTGTCGTCGGCGACGCCGGCGCCGGGAGCGTTGACCAGCGTCACATGACCGTTGAGATATGAACGCATCAACCCGGGCACGCCCAACAGCGAGTCGGACCGGTAGACCAGCGGATCGAGAAAGTCATCGTCGATCCTGCGGTAGACGACATCGATCCGCTCGAGCCCGGAGGTTGAGCGCAGGTAGACGACATCATCGTCGCCAACGGTGAGATCCGGCCCTTCAACGAGCGGGATGCCCATCTGATTGCTGAGGAATGAGTGCTCGAAGTAGGCCGAGTTGTAAATCCCCGGCGTCAGGAGCACGGCGCGAGGCTGATCGCCGCTGTCGTTCGGACGCACCGAGAGCAGCATGTTCAAGAGCTGGTTGGGATAGTCGGCGACGGCCCGCACGCCCCAGCGAGGGAACAGATCGGGCACGACCCTGAGCATCACCGTCCGGTTCTCGAGCACGTAGGAGACGCCCGATGGAGTCCTGAGATTGTCCTCGAGCACGACCATGCCGCGTTGATCGTCGCGGACCAGGTCGCAACCGGCGATGTGCGCGTAGATGTCGAGCGGCGGCCGAAAGCCCGCCATTTCGGGCCGGTATCCGGGAGAACTCAACACGATCTCCGCCGGCACGACGCCGTCCTTGATGATCCGTTGGTCTCCGTAGACGTCGAGCAGGAACAGGTTGAGCGCCCGGAGTCGCTGTTTGAGTCCTGCTTCAACTCGCGACCACTCCTGCGCTCCGACGATCCGTGGGATCAGGGAAAACGGGAAGATCCGCTCGGTGCCCTCGTCTTCGGAGTAGACATTGAAGGTGATGCCCGCGCTGAGCAGGGCCAGGTCGGCGCGCTCCTCGCGTTGCAGGTGGTCGTCGAGCGTCCAGCCCTGCAACATCTCGCCCAGCTCTCGATAGTCGTCTCGGAAGGCGCCGGTTTCGTCGAACATTTCGTCGCTCGACGGACCGCTGTCCTGATAGTCGTGCAGGAATTCGTTGGCCATGAACAGATCCTGTCGGCGCAAAGGGTATCGCAGCGATCTCGTGGGCTCGGATGCGGGTCAGTCCCCGTCTTCGACCCGCACGGTCACGATGTCGACCCGGTGGAACGTTTGGTGCCGCACCGAGAGTCGCACGAGCCGAAGACCTCGCCGCATGAGTCGACATCGGGCCTCTATTCGACGGCGGCCAGATGGCGCTCGATTAGTGCGACGGCGATCCCAGGTAGCTGGAGCGGAACTTGACGCCCCAGTGGCCGTCCTGGTTGGTGACGATCCAGAACGTGTCGAACTCGTGATAAGCGGCGCCGTCGGCGCGGCAGCGATGATTGACCAGCGCGCAATGTGCCTTGTCCGGTCCCTGCTGGACAACTTCCATCGACACCGTGTCGGTGTGATGCCAGCCTTCAGCCTCAAGTTGCGGTTGTCCACGCCGGCTGATCGCGGCGAACTCCTCCGGCGTCTCGATCGTTGTGAAGACGCCGTTCCAGAGCCGCACATGTGGATAGTTGAGCGCCGCCGCCAGGCGTTCGTGGTCCTGGGCGTTGAACGCGTGCTGGAATGCGTCAACCGCTGCTCTCGCGTGATCGGTGATATCGGACATGTGAGTCTCCTGCGCAGATCGCAACGCATGGCGGTCGCGCCGCACCACAACGGTAGTCTGCAGTTGCACGAACGCGATACGACGAGGAGACAATCCGATGACCACTCCCGCTCTCGACATTGAGGCATACATGGACGCCGAGCACCTGGCGGTGCTGCAAGCGATGCCGGTGCGGTTGGACCTGTCCGACATTCCCGCCACGCGCGCCGGGATGGAGGATCTGCGCGGCATGTTGGCGGCCGCGCCCTTGCCGGACAATGTGTCCGTCGAGGATCACATGGCGCCAGGCCCGGAAGGCGCGCCCAATGTCATGGTCCGCACGTATCGCCCGGCGTCATTGCCCGCTAATGCCCCGGCGCTGTACTGGATCCACGGCGGCGGCATGGTGCTGGGCGATGTGGCGATGAACGACCCATATTGCGCCAACGTGGCCGACCAGCTGAACGTAATGGTGGCGTCGGTTGAATATCGGCTCGCGCCCGAGCACCCGTTCCCCGCACCGATCGAAGACTGCTACGCCGGCCTGCGCTGGTTCGCATCGTCCGCCGACGGGTTCGGCATCGACCGCAACCGGATCGCGATCGGCGGCGGCAGCGCCGGCGGCGGGCTGGCGGCCGGTCTGGCGCTGGTCGCCCGCGACCGCGGCGAGGTCGACGTGTGCTTCCAGCTGCTCGTCTTCCCGATGCTGGACGACCGCAACATCACCCGCAGCAGCGAGGCGATCGTTGACGAACGCGTCTGGAATCGAGCCGCCAACCTGGCCGGCTGGGACGCCTACCTCTCGGGCAACGCCGGCGGCGGCGATGTCTCGCCCTACGCCGCGCCGTCGCGCGCCACCAACCTGGCCGGACTGCCGCCCGCCTACATCAACGTGGGCACGCTCGACCTGTTCGTCGACGAGGACATCGCCTACGCGCAGGCGCTGCTGGCCGCCGACGTGCCCGTCGAGTTGCACGTCTACCCGGGCGCATTCCACGGCTCGAATGCGATGGTTCCGGACTCGGAGATTTCCCGGCGCTGGAACAGTGACGAACTGGCGGCGCTCGATCGCGCCCTCAACGGACCACGCTAGCCGCCTGCAGCGAGTCACCTGGCCAATCATTGATGATGGAGACCGCGTCCATGGATTGTGGAACGTTCCTGTTGCTCCAGTCGCCCAGCGCCCAGGACCACGCCGAAGTCTTCGCGCGCGCGACCGAGATGGCCCAAGTCGCGGACCGGCTGGGCTTCGACAGCATCTGGTGCGCGGAGCATCACTTCTCGACCTATGGCTACCTGTCCCGTCCGCTGATGTTCTCGATGCACCTCGCGGCGCATACGGAGCGGATTCGCGTCGGCTCGGCCGTGGTCGTGCTGCCGCTGCATCATCCGCTGGTCGTAGCCGAGGAGATCGCCACCGCCGACCTGCTCAGCGGCGGCCGGCTCGATGTCGGGCTGGGACGCGGCTATCAGAAGTACGAGTTCGAACGGCTGGGACACACGCTCGATGAGAGCCGAGAACGCTTCGACGAGTCGGTCGACATCCTGCTCAAGGCGTTCGAGGGCAAACCGTTCGCGCACGAGGGCAAGCACTACTGCTTCGACGAGACCAGCATCTTTCCGATGCCCGTGCAACAGCCGCATCCGCCGTTCTGGATGGTGGGCCAGAGCCCGGAATCGATCGTCGCCACGGCGAAGCGGGGCTTCAATCTGATCTCCGGCGGCTTCGGCATCCCGATCGAGCGGTTGGCCGAGTTCCGCCAGGAGTTCGACCGGGCGATCCCGGACCAGGCGCAGCGAAACTCCATCCGGGTCAGCACCCAGCGTCCGGTCTACGTCACGCACGACGAGTCAGAGCTGCCCGAGATCGTCGAACAGGCCCGCTGGAACATGCGCGTGACCCTGAGTCTCCGCCAGGGTCTGGCGCGGGTCGATCACGGCCGAGCCGTGGCCATTCCCTTCGACAAGGAACCCAGCGTTGACGATCTGCTCGACCGCTATTTCGTCGTCGGCACGCCGGACACCTGCATCGCCAAGATCAGGCAACTGCGAGAAGTCATGGGCATCGACCACTTCAACGCCAACTTCTGGTTCGGCGACCTCTCGCAACAGCAGATTCTGAACTCGATGAATCTATTCGCCGAAGAAGTCTTGCCGCTGATGAAGTCGGGCGAGATTTAGCAACCTGTACCACGTCATACCCGCGCTTGCCGCGGGTATCTCGCATTGGTCCGTACATGGTTCATGCGGCCAGAGGAATCCTCGAACAAAGACCCTACTCACTGAACCATTGGACCAGCCGCTGGCGTCGAGATTCCCGCGGCAGGCGCCGGAATGACGAATCGGGGTGCGGGGCAGTCGACTGTTGCGCCCAGGCCCTACGCCCCGCCGGTGACGTCGATCGTGACGCCGGTGACGAAGTCGGCGTGGGATGAGGCGAGGAAACAGACGACGTTGGCCTGGTCGATGGGCTCGGCGATCCGGCGCAGCGGGGTGCCGGCGAGCACCTGCTGGCGCTGTTCGTCGGTTCGATTCTGCCAGTGCCGGCGGATGCGGTTGGTCAGGGTCGCCGACGGCGCGATCGCGTTGACATTGATCCCGGACGGGCCGAGTTCCAGGGCCAGCTTGGTCGTCATGGCGATGATCCCACCCTTTGCGGCGGAGTAGGCGCTGGAACTTGTGGCGCTCTTGCCGCGACCGGCGATCGAAGCGAAGTTGACGATCTTGCCGCTGCCCTGCCGCTTCATGTGCGGAACCACCGCGTTGCAGAAGAGGAACGTGCCGCTGAGGTTGAAGTCGAGCACCCGCTGCCATTCCTCCATGGTCAGCTCGTCGATCGTGGCGCCCGCGTTGGCGATGATCGTCGAGCCGCCGACCCCGTTGATCAGGATGTCGATCCGGCCATAGCGATCGATCACGTCCGAGACGACCGCGTCGACATCATCCTGTTGCAACGAGTTAGCGCAGTAGGCGAGGTGCTCGCCACCGCCGATCTCGGCGAGCGTTTGCATGGCGCCGTCGAGCAATTCCTGGTTGATATCGACGGCCGCGACGGTGCCGCCCTCGGCCGCGATGATCTCGGCGCTGGCGCGGCAGATGCCGTCGGCCGCGCCCGAGATCAGCGCCACCTTGCCGCGAAATCGAGCGAATGATTGATCGGTCATTGCTACTCCTCCAGTGGAAGGCAATCGAACAGTCTTTGTTGCTAGCGGCCGGCGAAGTCCGGATCGCGGCGCTCGCGCAGGGCGGCTCGCGCCTCGTCGGCGTCTTCCGACGTGGCCAGTATCGGGGACGCGTTCGAGGTCAGCACCGCAGTGGTTTCCAGGGTGCTGTCCATGGCCGCGCGGATGACGCGCTTGTTGATCCAGGTCACCAGCGGCGGGTTGCGCATGATCCGGGCGCAGAGGGCGCGGACCTCTTCCTCCAGCTCGTCCGACGGCACCAGCCGGTTCAGCACGCCCCATTCTGCCGCCGTCGGCCCGTCGAGGTGGCCGGTGAAGGCGAACTCCAACGCCCGCCCGAGTCCGGCCAGCCGGGACAGGTAGTAGGCGCCGCCGTTTTCGATGATCTGGCCGACCTGCTGGTAGGCGATGAAGCGAGTCTTCTCACTGCCATAGCGGATATCGCATTGGAGGGCCATGTCCATGCCGAATCCGGCCGCGACTCCGTTGACCATGGCGACCGTCGGCTTGCGCACGTAGGAGATGTCGCGCATCAGCTTGGTCAGGCCGTAGTAGAAGCGCTGCCGGGTCGCGTCGAGTCCGCCTGCCTCATACGGTGCGTTGCCGAGATAGTGGTCGTTCGGCTCGAAGTCGCCGAGGTCCGAACCCCGCACGTCTGCGCCGGCGCAGAAGCCGCGGCCGACGCCGGTCAGGACGATCACCTTGACATCCGGATCGTCGTCTGCGGCGCGCATGTACTCGCCGACCTTGGCCAGCGTGCCGGTCCGCTCGGCGCCGCCGACGGCGGCGTTGAGCTTCTCGGGCCGGTTGAACTTGATCCAGAGGATCCCGTTGTCCTCCTTCTCGTAGAGCAGATAGGGGACGAGCTCGAGCTGCTGCATGTGAACCTCCTCAGGACTCGCGACGAGACTAGCGCTCTGCTGAAGAGGAGTCGGACGATTGGCTTGTCAGTCGAGCACGGCGACGGATGCGCTGCGGCCCTCGAGCGCTTGCCGCATCCGCCGCCGCTCCACCGCCTCCACACGCTTGGGGAAGCGAACGAACAGAGCCAGCGGAGCCATGCAGACGACGGCCATGCCCAGGTAGAGCAAGGCGTCCGCAACGGCGACGCCTTCCGCTCGGAGCAGGAAGCCCGCGGCGACCGCCCCCGCGTTGCCGCCCGCTCCGACGATCCCGGCCACCGCGCCCAGCGCCCGCTTGTTGATGAACGGAACCACGCCGAAGGTCGCGCCCTCGGTCATCTGTACGCAGATGCTGAACACGATCAGCATCGGAATGGCGAGGATCAGCACGTCCATCCGCGAGAACGCGATCAACGCGAGGCCCTCGAGTAACAGCACACTGCCCATGAAGAGCGTGCGGCCGCGCAGCCCGCCGCGGATGCCGAATCTGTCGGAGAGGATGCCGCCCGTCGTGCGGGCGAAGATGTTCATCAGTCCGAACAACGAGGCGATCACGCCGGCGAGGACGATGTCGAGTCCGAAGTTGTCCTGGAAGTAGAGCGCGGCCATGCCGTTGATCGTGAGCTCGATCCCGAAGCAGCCCCCATAGATCACGAAGAGCAGCCAGACCCGCGGATCGCGGGCGGCGCTGGCGAACGCGCCCGGCTCGGACTGCCTGGTCACTTTGCCTTGCGCGCGCAGGTCCTGGAAGTCGCCCTCCGGCGCGTCCTGGGTGAACCGGTAGTAGACGATGCCCATCAGGAACAGCGCGACGCCGGGAATCACCATCGCGACCCGCCAGCCGAGTTCCTCGTTGGCGACGAAGAAGAGCACGCCGGTCATCACCAGCGGCATCACGAGCTGGGTCACACCGCCGCCGAGATTGCCCCAACCGGCGGTGGTTGCGTTGGCCGTGCCGACCACATTCGGCGCGAACATTACCGAGGTGTGGTACTGGGTGGTCACGAACGATGCGCCGATCACGCCAATCAACAATCGGAAGATGACGAAGGTCTCGAAGTTCTGCGAGAGGCCAATCAGCATGACCGGGAACGAGCCGAGGATCAGCAGTCCGGTGTAGGTGCGACGCGGCCCCACCCGATCGAGGATCCAGCCGATGGCGACGCGGGCGAAGATGGTGATGAACACCGAGGCGATCAGCGATGTGAACACCTGGGACTTGGTCAGGCCCAGATCGTCGCGAACCTCACCAAGCAACGGAGCGATCCCAAACCAGCCGAAGAAACAGAGAAAGAACGCCAGCCAGGTGAGATGGAAGGTGCGCATGTGCGGAGAGGCAAGGCTCCTGAGTTTGATCGAGGTCGCCTTGCCGCCCAACTCATTCTGATTCACGGCGCACCTCCAACGTTTTTCTCTCAGGCCAACACCAACGACGCTATGAAGCACCAGTTACGCGCGGATTGCGCCATGTTTCCGTGGAATGTCGAGGACGTTGCCGCCAGGTGACTCAAGGCGTCAGAGCAGGATTGGTGTCAACCGGGCGACGTGAAGCAAATGCGAAGTCGGATCAACCGATACTGACCGGCTCAATTCGAACCGCCGCGAACTTCAGCTCAGGCTGCTTTGAACGAGGATCGACGGCGTCGCTGGCGGACGCGTTGGGAGGCCCATCGTCTGACCACAAGGATCCCCAGTGGAACGGGGCGAACACGGATCCGGCCCGGATCGCGTCGCTGACCCGCACCGTGGACTCGAACCGCCCTCGCCGAGATACGATCCGCACCCGATCACGATCGCCGATGCCCAGGCCGATCGCGTCGGACGAGTTGATCTCCAGGAACGGCTGCTTCTCCGACTTGAGCAGCTTGGCCGACCGCCCCGTGCGCGTCATCGTGTGCCATTGATCCTTGACGCGGCCAGTGATCAGGGCGAAGGGATACTCGTCGGTGACCGCCTCGGCCGGCGACATCCACTGCGGCACGTGCATCTGGGCACGGCCGTCTGGAGTCTGGAAGCGTCCGTCCTCAAACAGGCGACGGCCTTCCGGCGGAGGGCCGGAGCGTGCCGTGGTGGGATACGGCCACTGGATCCCGGCGCGGTGCTGGGCCAGCAGCGGGTACGAGATGCCGGTGATGTCCATGTCGCGGCCGCGCGAGAGCTCGCGGTACTCGTGGAAGATCTCCTCCAGGCCGTCGTAGCGGAACGCATCGCCGAAGCCCAGGGCCTCGGCCATGCGACAGATGATCTGCCAGTCCGGCAACGCCTCGCCCGGAGGTTGCGAGACCTGCTCCAGCAGGCAGATCCGCCGCTCGGAGTTGGTCATCGTGCCGCCCCGCTCCGACCACTGTGCGGCCGGCAGGAGGATGTCGGCGACCTGCGTGGTCTCGGTCGGTTGATAGGCATCCTGGACGATCACAGTCTCTGCCCGCTCGAACGCGCGGCGGACGCGGTCACTGTTGGGCAGCGAGGCGACGGGATTAGTCGCCGCGACCCAGACCACTTTGATCTCGCCCCGTTCCAACCGTTCGACCATCTCGATCGCCGTCACGCCCGGTCGGTCGGAGATGCTTCCCGGCGGGACGCCCCAGGCCCGTTCGACCTCCGCTCGATGAGCGGGATTCGCGACCAGTCGGTGACCGGGCAGCGTCGTCGCCAGCCCACCCTGCTCGCGTCCGCCCATCGCGTTGGGCTGGCCGGTGAGCGACATCGGACCAGCGCCCGGCTTGCCGATATTGCCGGTCGCCAGCGAGAGATTGATCAGCGCGAGATTCTTGTCGACGCCCGACATCGACTGATTCACGCCCATCGTCCAGAAGGTCAGCATCGGTCCGTTGTGCGCGATGATCCGCGCCGTTTCAAGGATGTCGACCGCGTTCAGTCCCGTGACCTCGACCGCCCGCTCGGCCGACCACCCGTTGAGCGATTCCGCCACCTGCTCCCAGCCTGTGGTGTGATTCTGCAGAAATCCCTCGTCAAGACCCCCGGCGAGCCGGACTTCGAACAGGAGCGACTGCAGCAGGGCAACATCCGTGCCCGGCCTCAGGGCCAGATGAATGTCGGCATTCTCCGTTGTTCTGGTCGCCCTCGGATCGACCACGATCACCCTGACCCGGTCTTTGGCCGCCCGTTTTCTCGCCTTGATCCGTTCGAACAGGATCGGGTGGCAGGCCTCCATGTTGGCGCCGACGATCAGGAAGGTGTTCGCCTGCTCGATGTCGGCGTAGCCGGCCGGCGGGGCGTCGGCGCCGAATGTCATGTTGTACGCGGTCACGGCCGAGGCCATGCAGAGCCTCGAGTTGGTGTCCTGGTTGTTGGTCCCGATGTAGCCCTTGGCCAGCTTGCCGAACAGGTAGTAGTCCTCGGTCACCAGCTGCCCCGAGCCGTACATCATCACGCTGTCCGGTCCGTGCTCATCAACGGCGCGTCGAATCGCGCCCGCGGCCCGCTCGATCGCCTCGTCCCACGAGGTTCGGCGCGGCTCACTCTCCTTCGCGTCGCGCACATACGGATGGAGGAGCCGCGCCTCCTCGACAAAGATGTCGGGCAGCAACGCCCCCTTGGCGCAGAGCTTGCCTCGATTGACCGGGTGATCCTCGTCGCCGCGCACCGCCGACACGACGCCGTTGCGGGTCTGCACCTTCACCCCGCAGCCGACGCCGCAGTAACAGCAGATGGAGCGCTTCCATCCATCACGTCGAAGCAGGGAGGGTCGAGCCATTCGGCGCTCAATCCGCGAGCACCGACTCGGGTCGGTCAATCAGAGCGCCGCTGCCTCGCACAGCGCGAATCTGCTCGGCGACGGCATCCGGCAAATCAA
Source organism: Chloroflexota bacterium (assembly GCA_028875225.1). GTDB lineage: Bacteria > Chloroflexota > Dehalococcoidia > Bin125 > Bin125 > Bin125. The sequence goes on from JAPPFB010000012.1 coordinate 404,777, forward strand.
CGGTTGGCACCGCCGCTGCCGTCACGTCGCCGAGTAACGGATCCTCGCCCAGGCGGCCGCCCGTGAAGATGTCGGCGACGTCGATGATCTCGCCATCGACTCGCTTGCGACCGCCCAGCAACCCGACCTCGCCTGCCCGATGTTGCCCGCAGGCGTGCGGGCAGGCCGACATCTGGATGCGAACTGGCTCGGCGCCGGGCGCGATTTCGTAGCGTTCCTCCAGCGCTGCCGCCAGCTTCGTCGCTTCGCCCTTGCTGTCGATCAAGGCGAACGCGCAGAAGTCGTTGCCGGTGCAACTGACCATCGCCCGGAGGAACGCCGACGGCGTGGGCGAATACGTCTGCAGCACCGGCTCCTGCAACAGCGAGTCAATCCGTTCGCTCGGCACATTGGGAATCAGGATGTTCTGCTGGACCGTCAGTCGCAGCTCCGCCGTCCCGTACTCCCTGGCCAGCCGACCAAACTCGATCAGCGCGTCGCCCGTGATTCTGCCGACGGGCACCAAGCATCCGACTGTGCGCCGGTCGGGATCACGCTGGTTCGTGAGACCGATGTGATCTCCGCCATGCCGCGTGGTCAGCGACTGACCGGCCCGCGCCAGCGGGCGTCCAAACTGCGCCTCGACGGCGTCGCGGAATCGATCCATGCCCCATTCGCGCAGCAACCACTTGAGACGCGACTGTTTGCGCTTCTCGCGCAGGCCGTGGTCGCGATAGACCTCGAGAATGCCGACCGCCAGCTCCACCGCGTCGTCGACGTTGACGAAGGCGTCCAGCGGCCGCGCATACTCCGGCGTCATCCCGCCCAGCGCGCCGCCGACGAGCACGTTGAAACCGGTCTCGCCCTCCCTCTGCGCCGGAACGAAGGACAGGTCGTGGACCTGGGCGTGGCCGCAATCGTCGCGGCAGCCGGTCACGGAGAGGTTGAACTTGCGTGGCAGATTCGAGAATCGTTTGCCGCCGACGATCGCCTGCTGCATCCGGGTCGCCAGGACACGGGTGTCGATCACCTCGTCCTCGGTCAGACCCGAGAGCGGACAGCTGACCACGTTGCGCACGTTGTCCATGCCCGACTGCTGCGTCGTAAGTCCCGCGGCGGAGAGCCGCTGCAGCACCCAGGGCGCGTCGGCGATCGTGATCCAGCGGAGCTGGATGTTCATCCGCGAGGTGATGTCGGCCTGGCCGCGCCCAACCGCATTGGAGATCTCGCCGATTGCCGCAATCTGCTCGGCGTTGAGCACGCCGCCGGGAATCCGCATGCGCAGCATGTAGTGGCCCGGCGTGCGTTTGCGATGGAAGAGTCCGTACCACTTCAGCCGCTCGAAGTCCTCAGCCGGAATCTGCGGATCCTCGCCCGCCGCCTCCAGCGCCGCGTAGCGATGCAGGTCGGGCAGGACGTCAAGGCCGTCCCTGGCCGACTTGAGCACTTCGATCTTGTTGACGACCACTGCCCCGCTCCTGTCTCAGCCACCCTATGAGCGGCCGATTGCAGGCAGGTTGCCCTCAATGAACAGCATATGAACGGTGACCCGGCCTGTGTCGGACTTGGCTGAGGGAGACGAACCTAGCGAAGGTTGCGCAACCGAGGATCGAGCGCGTCGCGCAGCCAGTCGCCCATCAGGTTGCCGGTCAGCGAGATGATCAGCAGGGTCAAACCGGGCAGCCAGATTGGCCACCAGGCGACGTTCATCGTGTCGCGGCCCTCGGTGATCATCCGACCCCAGGACGACGTTCCCGGCGGCACGCCGACGCTGAGGAAACTGAGCGCGGCCTCGGCCAGGACCACCAGCGCAACCTCCAGGGTCATCACGATCACGATGGTGTTGAGCACATTGGGCAAGAGGTGCTTGCGCATAATCCACCAGGGGGCGGCGCCCACCGAGCGCGAGGCCGTGACAAAGTCACGCTCACGCAGCGACAGCACATCGGCGCGAACCAGACGCGAATACGACGGCCAGGTCCAGAACAACAGGATCACGATCACGTTGGTCAGGCTCGGACCCACGAGGCTGGCCATGAGTACGGCAAACAGGATCGCCGGCAGGGCCAGCTGCAGGTCGACCACCCGCATCAGGATCTGCCCGGTCATCCCGCCGACCCAGCCGGAGACCAGCCCGATCAGCGTGCCGAACAGCGCGGCGCCCGGCACAACAATGCCGACAACGATCAACGACACCCGTGCGCCGTGCAGCAACCGGCTGTAGATGTCGCGCCCGAGCTCGTCGGTCCCCAACGGATGCGCCCAGGTGCCGCCATCGAAGACCGGCGGCGCCAGGCGTGCGGCGAGGTCGATGAACTCGGGATCGTGCGTCTGCAGCAACTCAGCGAACACGCCGGCCACGATCACGACCAGGGCGATCAGGGCGGGAACAGACAGCCCGATGTATCGCCGCCAACGAATTCGTCGACGGCGAATACCCGGCTGGAACTCGACCGCGTCCGCGGCGCCGGCTGCCATCAGGCCTCTCCAGCCCGAATCCGCGGATCGATGAAGCGGTAGGAGACATCCACGAAGAGATTGACCAGCGCAATCGACGCGGCCAGCACGATGATCGCCGCCTGCACCATGGGGAAGTCGTTCTTGAGGATCGAGTCAATGATCAATCGTCCGACGCCGGGCCAGGCGAAGACCATCTCGATGATCACCGTGCCGCCGATCAGTCGGCCCAGCGAGAGGCCGAGCATCGTCACCACCGGCAGCAGCGCATGACGCACGCCGTGACGCCAGATCACGGTCCGTTCGCTGAGACCCTTGGCCCTCGCCGTGCGGACGAAGTCCGTGTCCATCACTTCGATCATCCCCGAGCGGGTCAACCGCATGATCGCGACCAACTCGAACAGACCCAGCGCGATCGCGGGCAGGATCAGCGATCGGAAGCCGTCCTCGGCGCCTCCGGTCGGGAACCAGCCAAGCTGCACGGAGAAGAAGAAAATCATCATCAGCCCTAGCCAGAAGCTCGGTGTGGCTTGTCCGATGACGGCGACAAATCGCGCCAGCCAATCGACGGTGGTGCCCCGTCTGAGCGCAGCGATGATGCCCAGTGGCACCGCCAGTGCAAGCGCGAAGACCACGCCCGCCACTCCCAGCTTGACGGTGTTGAGCGCTCGATCACCGATTGCGTCCAGCGTCGATGTGCCGCCGCCGCGCCAGGAGGTGCCAAAATCGCCCTGTCCCAGGTCGATCAGGAAGTTGCCGTACTGGATGTGGAGCGGGTCGTTCAGACCGAGCAGTTCGCGGAAACGCTCCTTGTCCTCGGTGCTGGTCACCAGCGGCGGCAGCATGGTTTCTTCGGGATTGCCGACGAGGCGCGAGACGAAGAAGACAATGGTGACGACCAACAACGTGACAAAGATCGCCTGAATCAGCCGGATGATGAGGTAGTTCCAGAACTGCATCGCTCAACCAGCCGCCACAGAACTCGTCATTGCCGTGCTGCCGCAGCAGCCTGCCCCCGCACCTGATGTGGGGGCAAGCGCGGGTATGACGAATCGAATCAGTCGACTCAGGTCTTGAGCCGCTGGATCGCGAAGGTCATCAGGAAGTTCAGATTTCCGACCCGGCCGCCCTTGGGATAGTTGACGTCGGCTCGGGTGACCACCGTGTCCGGCGGCTCGACGATGAAGATGAAGGTCGCCTGACGGGTGTGCTCGAGCAACAGCTCCGAAATGATCTCGAGTCGCCGGTCGGGATCCTGCTCCACCCGCTGCTCCAGGTAGAGCTCCTGCAGGCGCGGATCCTGAGGCGGGGAGATGGTGAAGAAGCCATCGGCGCCGCCGCAGCATTCCCACATCGAGCCGATGTCGGGGACGGCGTTGGCGTAGAACCAGTACAGGCCCCAGGGGGCCGCATCTCTGCCCGAGGAGTACTGCGGAGTGAAGTACTCAGAGCCCAGCGTCGGCACCGGCGTGACGCGAATGCCAATCTGAGCGAGGTCCTGGGACGCCACCAGCACCAGATCGGCGACCACATCGCCGCCCCAGTCCGGCGTGTAGTACAGCGGGACATCGAAGCCGTCCTCATAGCCGGCCTCGGCCATGAGTTGCTTCGCCTTCTCCACGTTGTAGTCGAAGACCACTTCCGCCTTTTGCTCCGGGCTGGGATAGCCGGGCACGCCGCTGTAGACGAGCATCGACATATCGCCCACGCCGAGGAACAGGTTGTCGATGATCGCGCGGCGGTTGATCGCATGGTTGGCGGCCTGGCGCACGCGGATATCGAGGAAGGGATTGGGATCGCCGTCAGGCGTGGTCTCCTGCCAGAGGTTGGGGTAAATGTTGTGCACCGACCAGCCGGCGCCCGGCTGGAACTGGACCGTGAAATTTGGATCATCGATGTAGGGCTTGGCGGCGTTGACGCCGACGCCCTCGTGGATCACGTCAATCTCGCCCGCTTCCAGGCCGGCGAGGCGCGACTGCAGTTCAGGCCGTACCAGGCCAGTCAACCTCCTGTGGTGGGGTACGTGCGAGACACGCACTGGGTAATCGATTGGGTTGTAGTGATCGTCGAAGCGCTCGAAGATGAAGTTCTCGTCGTCCGTGTGGCCGACGAAACGGAAGGGACCCGTGCCCATTGGCTCCTGGTCCAGGGCGAGATCGCCGCGGCCTTCGGTGTCCGCCTGCGAGTGGATCGTCACCTCGCCGGAGCCGTCCATGTTTACGGTCAGGAAACCCGCGTCAGGCGCCGGCAGCTCGATCGACCAGGTGCGGTCGTCGGGCGCTTCATTGCGGACCCAGTTCAGCGCGCTTCGGGCCGGGTAGGCCGGCACCCAGCCGCCGGGGTGATCCGACGTTTCGCCGCCCTGGTGATATTCGGCCAGGCCGCCCATCCGGTCGTAGCTGAAAACCATGTCCCCGGCGACCAGCGTCGAGCCGTCGTGGAACTTGGCCGGGATGATGTCGAGTCGCAGGGTGACAGGATCGATCCACTCCGGCGTCGCCAGGCCGGCATACATGGAGTTGTCGCGCGGATCGCGATCGAGCGGACCGCTGTAGACGGCGCCGTGGCTGATGTAGTTCTGCGCGCTGCCGGTCCGGTGATGGTCCAGCCCGCCGGAGTCGGAGCCCACGGCGATCACAATCTCGGCGTCCAGATCGACCTCGTCGAGCGGACGCGGCATCGACCATTCTTCTTCGGCCTCGCCGACCCCCTCGGCAATCTCTTCCGCCACCTCTTCCTGCTGCGTGGCGGCCTGGGCCTGCTGCTCGGCCTGTTGCTGCTGCATGGCCTGCTGCTGTTGTTGCTGCTGAGCCTGCTGCTGCATGGCCTGCTGCTGTTGCTGCTGGTCGGCCTGTTGCTGCATCGCCTGCTGCTGCTGTTGGTCTTGCTGCTGCGCCTGAGCGACGGACTGCTGACCGTCGTCATCGTCGTCGCCGCAACCAACCAGCGCCAGACCGGTCGCACCAACGCCAGCCCGGGCCGAAGCCCGCAGCAGCGACCGTCTACTCAGCTGTCGACGCTTCATCCGTTGCCAATAGTTTCGGTCGCTCATAGCAACACCTTCCTGCAAGCACGTTCCCGTGCTAATGCGTACGCTTCTCGCGGGAGTATGCCAAGCCAGATGTGCGTTTGCAACCGTGCTCAGCCGAGACCGCGCCCGACCGGGAAACCCCGTTGAAATCCTGGACCGCCAAACCTACGCTCGCCGCACAACCCGAATGACCGATCGCGAGCAGGAGTAGCCGCCATGGAACTTCAGGGCAAGAACGCAGTCGTGACCGGCGCCGGACGAGGCATAGGACGGGCCATCGCCCTCCAACTGGCCGACGCCGGAGCCCGTGTTGCCGCCGCCGACATCGATCCCGACCACGCCGACGACACCAGCGCCGCCATTCAGGAGTCGGGCGGTGAGAGCCTCTCGATCCACGCCGACGTGGGCGACCTCGCCGCCATCAACCGGATGATCCTGGAAGCCCGCGACGCCTTCGGCCGCATCGACGTCATCGTCAACAACGCGGGCGTAACCCGATTCCTGGACATCATGGATGTCGAGGAGGCCGACTGGGACCGCATCCACCGAGTCAACGCCAAGGGCGTCTTCTTCTGCATGCAGCGCGCCGCGCGGGAGATGATCGACCAGGGCGACGGCGGCCGGATCATCAACATCGCCTCGATCGCGGGCAAGGGCTACGCCGGCACGTCCAACGCCGCCTACGCGGCCAGCAAGGGCGCGGTGATCTCGATGACGATGATCGCCGCCCATCAACTCGGCAAACACAACATCAACGTCAACGCCATCTGTCCCGGCGTCACGATGACCGACCTGTCAATCACCAACATGCATCAACGCGCCGAGCGTACGGGCGTGAGCATCGACGAGATGCGAGCGGCCCGCGACCGCCGCATCCCGATCGGCCGCGCCAACGAGCCCGAGGACATCGCCGACATGGCCCGCTTCCTCGCCGGCCCCGGCGCCCGCAACATCACCGGCCAAACCCTCAACGTCGACGGCGGCCTGATCATGCACTAACAGGCGGGAACCTGCGAGCAACACACTCAGAATTCGCCCCCGCGCAGGCGGGGGCGCCTCAGTCAGCCTGGAGCTACCCACCCCCACCTGCGCGGGGGCGACTTTGGTTGGTGCCCGCGCTGCTATCGGGACAGGAATCGACGATGATCAGCGAATGTTGCGCAGCCGCGGATCCATGGCGTCGCGCAGGCCGTCGCCGACGAAGTTGAAGCTGACCACCATCAGCACGACGGCAATTCCCGGCGCAGCGATCGGCCAGGCCGAGCGGAAGAGATTCGAGTAACCCTCAAAGACCATCCCGCCCCAGGCCGGCGTCGGCTGCTGCACACCCGCGCCAATGAAGCTGAGACCAGCCTCAACCAGGATGATCGCCGCCGCCGACAGCGAGGCCAGCACCACGACCGGCGCGACCACGTTGGGCATCAGGTGGCGCAGGATGATCCGTCGCGGTCCGGCGCCCATGCAGCGCGCCGCGTCGACGTAGGGTTCCTGCATGATCGACAGCACGACCCCGCGCGTGAGCCGGGCGTAGCCGGCAGACCAGACGATGCCGATGATCATCATTGTGTTGATGATGTTGGGGCCGACCGCGGCCGTCATTGCCAGGATCAGGATCAACGCCGGCATCGCCATGAGCGCGTCGACAATCCGCATGATCAGCAGTTCGTCCAGCTTGCCGCCGACGTAGCCCGCAACCAGACCGGTCGGCACGCCGATGCAGATCGCCACGCCGATCGCCACAACCACGACCTGCCAGGCGATCCTGGCGCCGAAGATCGTACGGCTGAGCACGTCGCGTCCGAGCACGTCCGTGCCGGCGACGTGGTCCAGGGTCGGCGCCTGGAACACGCATTCACTGCAGAGGTCGGCCTTGAGCGGGTCGTAGGGCGCCACGATTGGCGCAAAGGCCGCCACGATGCCGAGTCCGAAGAGGATGACCGCGCCAAACACCGCCGGTCGGTTGCGCACGTAAATGCGCAGCACGCGCAGCGCGAGCTCGACCCGCGGGCTGTCCCGCCAGGATTCCCGAGCGGCAATCTGGACCGCATCCGTCGTCGGTTCGGCAAGGCTCATGCGCTGATCCCCTGCCTGATGCGCGGGTCAATCAGCGGATAAGTCAAATCGACCAACAGGTTGACGGCGACCGTGATGATCGCGAAGAACATGACCAGGTTTTGCACCACGGAGTAGTCCTGGACCTGCACGACCGATTGCACGAACAGCCGGCCCATGCCGGGAATGGCGAAGACCTGCTCGGTGATCACCGCGCCACCGAAGACCACGCCGACCTGGAACCCGAACACGGTGATCACCGGGATCATTGCGTTGCGCAGCCCGTGGCGGATGATCACAGCCCGGTCGCGCAGACCTTTGGCCCGGGCGGTGCGAATGTAGTCGTCCTGCAGCACGTTGATCATGGCCGAGCGGGTCTGCCGCATCACCAACGTGGTCGAGATCAGCGACAGCGCGATCACAGGCAGCACCATGTGTTTCAGACTCTCGATCACGTCCTCGCTTAACGGCACATAGCCGCTGCGCGGCAACAATTCGAGCTCGAAGCCGACGATGTAGACCAGGGCGATGCCGCTGAGATACTCGGGAATCGACGCGCCCACAATCATCGTGGTGCTGGCTGCCACCTCAGTCTTGGAGCCCGGCCGCAGCGCGGCCAGCACGCCGACCGGGATCGAGAGACTGAGCACCACAATCAGGGCGAGAATGCCCAGTTGCATGGTTGGGACGAGCTTCTCCCGGAACAGCTCGGTGATTGGGATTCTGGATGTCAGCGCCAGACCGAGGTCGCCCTGGAAGGCGTTGTAGATCCAGTGCGCATAGCGCTCGTGCAGGGGTTTGTCGAGGCCGAGACTGGCCCGCACGGCCGCGAGCCTCTCCTCCGTCGCGTTGAGCTCCAGCATCGCCCGGGCCGGGTCGCCCTCAACCACGTTCATCAAGACGAACGCAACCACACTGACAATGAAGAGGACCAACAGCGACGAGAGAAGGCGCGCCCCGATGTAGCTGATCATCGGCCGGACTCCAGGGCTTCCCGCTTAGCAGACCTGCACGTAACTGAGTTGAAGTCGGCCCTGCGCAGGCGGGGCCTGTTGGCGGCTATCTGGTAGCGCTGCCCCCGCCTGCGCGGGGGCGACTTCGTCTGGGGGTTATGCACAAGTCTGCTCAGGAAGACGTCTCCCGTTCAAGCAGCAGGGAGATCGCGGCGTGTCTGACTCCCGGACGGGAGATCCTCCACGCCGCATCTACCTATGTATCCACCTTGTAGACCCCAGCCAGCATGTCGGCCGTCCCTCCGATTCCGTCGCAGCCTCGGAACAGACTGTTGATGTCGCCGGTATGTCGCACGCCCGGTGAGAGTCCGTAGTTGAGCGGATAGTGAATGATCGGCACGGTGTACGCGCCTTCGACATAGACCTCGAAGAACTCGGCGTAGCGTTTCACCCGTTCCTCGAAGTCGGTCGTGCGTGCCGTCAGGTCTTGTAGGCGTGACGCTTCCTCCAGACCGACCTCATACTCGCTGCCCGACGCCAACAGTTCGTCGTACTGCTCTCGCCCACCGCTGTAGAACCACTCCCGCAGACCATTCATGCTCGGCCGCAGGATCTGATCCGGGTCGAATGGCGACTCCCAACTGAGTACGGCGATGGCGTAGTCCTCCGCCTGGAAGAGGCGGTCGACGATGCCGGCGATCGTGCCCTCAACCAGGTTGAAGTCCATTCCCACCTCCGCCAACTGAGCGTGCATGGGACGCGTGCCCAGATACAGCGGGTCGATGCTGTACGTCATCATGTCGCCGGTCACCTGACCGGTGTAGCCGGCGGCGTCGATCAGCTTGACGGCTTCGGCCGGGTTGGGCGAGTCGTCGTACCAGTCGACATCCTTGGGCAACAGCGGTGTGGTGACTCCGATCGGTGCCCTCGAGGCCGCGCCGGTGCCACTGAAGGCGGCGTCGTTGATCGCGTGCCGGTCGGTCGCCAGGTTGATGGCGTGCCGCATGCGCGGGTCGCGCCAGATCGTCAGTTCCTCCGGTCCGCTGGGATTGGTGTTGAACCAGGTCTGAACGAACACGCTCGAGACGTCGCCCAGTACGACGAAGCCGTCGTCTTCGATGTCTGCCATCTGGTCGGCGTCGGCAGCCAGCGATCCGGGAACACGAACGACATCGTGGTCGCCGCCGAGGAAGGCCAACCACTGCGTGTTCGAGTCCGGCAGGATCTCAAAGCTGTAGTTGTCGAAGTAGATGTTCTCGGCATTCCAGTAATCCGGGAACCTGGTAGCGGTCAGTTCTTGACCCTCGATGTAGTTGTCAAAAGTGAAGGGACCGGCCCCGACCGGATGAGTGACGGCAGTGTCGAACGAGTTCGGCGCGATTGGCGCGATGCCCGGCGGTTTGCCGTAGAACAACGACAGCGTCGGCGCGAACACTTCGTTGGCCACGTAGCGCCAGGTCACCTCGTCGATCGCCTCCGAGTTGGCCATCGTCTGACCCAGCGTCACCGCACGCTGATTCGGCGTCGCCTCGACGCTTTCCTCCTCGATGTTGACGATCCGGTCCATGTTGGTCTGAATCGAGGCGGCGTCAACGGCCGTGCCATCGTGATAGGTCAAGCCCGGTCGCAGGCTGAACACGTAGGTCACGTCATCGGGGATCTCCCACGCCTCGGCCAACATCGGCAACGCCGCGCCCTGCTCGTCATAGTTGAGCAGGCGGTCGTAGAAGATTGGGATCGACTGGTAGTGGTCGCCGCCCGAGGGCGTGACCAACGGGTCGAATCCCCACTGTGGCGCGAACGCATCGGAGATGCGCCAAGTGCCGCCGCGCAGGGCGTCCGATGCCGCCTGCGCCTGCTGTTGCTGCTGCGCCTGGGCGACAGCGGCTTGCTCCTGCTGTTCCTGCTGGGTCTGTTCCTGCTGCTCCTGCTGCATCGCCTGCTGCTCGGCGGCCTGTTGCTGCTGTTCGGCTTGCTGTTGAGTCTGAGCCGCGGCCTGCTGCCCATCGTCGTCGTCATCGCCGCCGCAGCCAACCAGCGCCAGTCCGGCCGCGCCGACTCCGGCACGGGCGGAAGCGCGCAACAGGGACCGCCGGCTCATCGTTCGGCGCCTCATTCGCTGCCAGTAGTTGCGGTCACGCATAACAAACCCTTTCGCCAGACCTCTCTGTGCTGTAGAAGGACGGCTTGGTGGCGCAAGTATGCCTACGAGAAATTGTGTTTGCAACTCAAGTAGACGCAGGCGGTGAGAGCCAGGCGCCACATCGACTCTGAGGAGTCGAGGAAGACTGGATCAACGGGCTATCCAAACCTGCTAGCGGCAGCAGGTGGAGCGCCTGGACTCAGAGCGCAACAGCGGATGCGGGGAGAGGTCCCAGCTCAGAGGCGGGGACGGAACGGGACTCAGCTTGAGGCTTCGACAAGGGGGGAGATGTCATCCAGTTCGGTCGTCGCCGAGCCGCTCCGCGAAGAGGTAGAGTCGAGCGGTCGCATCAGACGCTGGGGCATCGCACCTGAGGTTGGTGGTCGGATCGTGCGAGTGGTACTCTCGGCCAACGGCGAGACGGTGCACACTGCATTCGTCGACGGGAGATTCAGGCCATGAAGCGCTTTTGCGCCAAGGACACGGACACCCTCATGTCTGTCTTTCGCGACGTCAGCGCAGGGGAAGAGTTGGATCATGTTGACCTCGACGACGATACGTCGCTGGAACTGGACTGCGACGGCTACCCCGTCGGGTTAACCATCGAGTTCGCGAAGAAGCGCGGCATCCTCCCCGAACACGCGACCGAGCAAATTCCCGCCTGACAGCGCAAGCCGTCGCTCGGCTCGGTTGGAGGCCTCCCGCCGATCGGCCGCGTCTCAGACATCTGTGGTCAATACAGCTAGCCCTCGAGGATGAGGCGGGTGACCTCATCGGGGGTGCTGAGCATGGGGTAGTGGCCAGTGTCAATCTCGTGCCAGCGGGCGCCGAGATGCTCGGCGCAGCGGCGCTGATGGGCTTCTCCCGGATTAGGCGCCTGCCGGCACCAGATCACGGTCGCGTCCCAGGACTGGTCCCAGAACGAATCGAGTTCCACCGGTTCGCTGAACACGGCCACCGGGTGCAGGCCGAATCGCTCCGAGGCCCAGGCGGCCAGGTCGGCGTCCATGCTCGCCTGCAAGGCCTCGAGCATCGCGCCGGGAGCGGGGCCGGTCGCCACCTCGGAGGCGTCCACAGCGGCTCCGCTGACGATGTCGCGGATCCGCTCGCCGTGATACAGCGCCAGCGCATCGACGAAGACGATCCGTTGGATCCGCTCGCGGGCGATCTCCGCAACCCGCGTCAAGACCATCCCGCCCGACGATGTCCCGACCAGCACGACGTCACCCAGATCCTCGTATCGCATCAGCTCGACAATCTCGTCGGCCTGCGTCTCGGTCGTAATCCCGGGCCGGACCTGCACCGAGCGCTCGGCGCAACCGTCGAGCGATGGCGCATAGACAATGTGACCGGCGGCTCGAAGTTGAGCTGCGACGGGCGACCAGATCCAGCCGCCCTGGTATGCCCCGTGAATCAGTACGAACGTCGCCATGCCAAACCTCCTCGCTCCCTGTTGAGGCTACGGCAAACCAACGATGCGCTAGGCCGCTGTCAGCGAGCGGTCCGCGCACCAGAGCAGGCCGTTGCGCACCAGCCGGCCGAACGCGGGATGCTCCCAGGTGCGCGGATCGTGGCCGAGCTGCATGCAGAAGACGCGCGAGTCGCGGTAGGTCCGGGTCCAGGCCAGGGTTCGCATCGAGTTCGTGTTCTCGGTTGTCAAGAGCACGTCGCAATCGTCGCCGCAGTTGGCGATGGCGTAGGTCTCGTCCTGGATCGAAAAGTCCGAGAGTCCGGCAGCGACCGGGTGATCGAGATTGACCTGCACCTCGTATGTGCTCTCCCAGGTGTCGTCAACCTCGATCCGGCGGTCGGGCATGCCGATCACCTCCGACCAGAAGCCGCCCACGCCCCAGTTGAGGAGGGCGTGGTGCATGACGAAGATCGGCATTCCCGAATCGACCATCCGCTCCAGGCTGTCGATCGTCTTCTGGTCCGGCTCGTCGCGGAGCATGGTGTAGAACAGCGTCACGTCGTAGCTGTCGCGCATGTCCTGGTCGTCCGACGGCGGCTCGGTGATTCCGTGGTCGCGGCGAATGTCCGGCCGGCTGATCCGTAGCCCGTTGTCCATGAAGGAGTCGTTGCCCGCGCCAAAGAGCCACTGGTCGAAGTGATGCACGTAGGCGTCGATGCCGTCCAGGCCGTTGAAGAAGTCGATGAACGGGCGCACATGGAAGAAGTGGCCGCCGGTCAGAACGGCGACAGAGAGGTTGCTCATGTGTTGGTCCGTTTCGCTGGAATCGAGTGGTTCTGTTGCAGAAGCTAGCGATTCTATCTCTCGGGCGAGTGAGCGCCGAGGCGGCGCCAGGATCTGTTCAAACTGCGTCGGTCCTGACGACCAGCTTCGTCATTGCCGCGCTTGCCGCGGCAATCTCGCAGCGCTCCCGCGCGGACTGTCGTCCCGTACGCGGCGAGATACCCCCGTTCAAGCCGGGGGCTGGCTCCGCGACAGGCGCGGGTATGACGGAATGTTGGAAGGTATTTCGGACCATGTGAACAGGCCTTAACTTGCTGAGGACTCCGAGGAGCTAGAGGAAGGATCGGGCGCGATGAGCACCAAGCGAATAGCGGTGATTCCGGGCGACGGGATCGGCAAGGAGGTCGTGCCCGAGGGCATCCGCGTGCTCGAGGACGCTGCGACGAAGTTTGAGATTGATCTCCAGTTCGACCACTTCGACTTTGCCTCGTGGGACTACTACGAGCAGCACGGGCAGATGCTTCCCGACGACTGGCAGGAGCAGATCGGCGGACACGACGCGATTTTCTTCGGCGCGGTCGGCTGGCCCGCGAAGATTCCCGACCACATTTCGCTGTGGGGATCGCTACTGCAGTTCCGCCGCGAGTTCGACCAGTACATCAACCTGCGACCGGCGCGGCTGATGCCTGGCATCGTCGCGCCGGTTGTGCGCCGCGACGGCAGCCCGCGCGAGCCGGGCGAGATCGACATGTTCATCGTGCGTGAGAACACCGAGGGCGAGTACTCGAGCATCGGCGGGCGGATATTCTCGGGCACCGAGCGCGAGATGGTGATGCAGGAGACGGTGATGACGCGGGTCGGCGTCGACCGCGTGCTCAGGTACGCCTTCGAACTGGCCCAGTCGCGGCCGAAGCGTCACCTGACCAGCGCGACCAAGTCGAACGGGATCGCGATCACGATGCCGTTCTGGGACGAGCGGGTGGAAGCGATGTCGGCGGGCTATCCCGATGTCGAGGTGGACAAGTTCCACATCGACATTCTCACGGCGCACTTCGTCCAGCGGCCCGATTTCTTCGACGTGGTCGTGGCCAGCAACCTGTTCGGCGACATCCTCAGCGACCTCGGCCCGGCCTGCACCGGAACGATCGGGATCGCGCCGAGCGCCAATCTCAATCCCGAGGGCGCGTTCCCGTCGCTGTTTGAGCCGGTCCACGGATCGGCGCCCGACATCGCCGGCCGAGGGATCGCCAACCCGATCGGTCAGATCTGGTGCGGCGCAATGATGCTCGACTTCCTCGGCCACTCCCGCGCGCACGACGCGATCCTCGACGCAATCGAGACGGTCCTCGACCCATCCAGCGGCGCGCCGCGCACGCCGGACATTGGCGGCAGTGCGACGACGGTCGACCTCGGCGCGGCGATCGCAGAGGCGCTATAGCGGCGGTTCAGAACTCATCGAGTAGCTGACTGACATCGGCGACCAGAATCGGCACGTGCTGTTCGATCCGAAGCCAGACCGCTTCGTCGTTCACCTCGCCGTAGCCGTGAATCAGAATGTTGCGGAAACTGATGATCTGACGGTAGTCGGTGATTCGCTCCGCAGTATCGGGGTCGATCTTCGCCAGTTGCGAAATCGCTTCACCAATCACCGCGAACTGCCATTGAACCCCTGAACGCAACAGTTCATCTTGCAGATACTCTTCTCGGGTTCGATCGGCAACGAATCGGGTCAACGCCCCTGCAGCGTCACGTACATCAACCAGGTACTTGCCGGTCTCACGCTTCATAGAGCCGGGTGCGGCTCTCTTCAACGGCGGCGCGGAAGTGAGGATTGCGGAACTCCATGTCGAAGACCAAGTCAACCGGTCGCTCGAAGAGCCGCTCCAGCTCCTCTTTCAACTGAAAGAACGGTCCGGTGTAGCCCACCTGCGCATCGGCCTCGAACTTCACCAGGAAATCCAGGTCGCTGGTCTGTGGATCAAAGTTCTCAGTGGCCGCAGAGCCGAACAGATCGAGCTGCGACACGTGATGCCGACGACAGAGTTCGGCGAGTTCGTCAATCTGTTCGGTGAGCAATGTCAGCACAACTGTGGCTCAGCTCTCTCTGGACTCGCCATGATCTCAGGTTAGCCAGCTCGATCATCGCCCTGGGTGTCGCGCTCACTTCACTTCATGCGTTCAGGCCCTACGCGGCACCGTTGGCTGACTCCTGGGCCAGGGCTTCGCCGGCGGCGTCTTCGACGATGGTTCCTTTGAAGAAGTTTCGGTTGCTGTGGGCGTAGAGGCGGAGCTGGTTGGTGAAGGCGAAGTCGCGGAAGTCCTCGGGACTGATGACGCCGTTCTCGACCGGCTCGTAGGCTTCGGCGACGGCTTCCGACATGTCGGGCACGTCCCAGTGGCCGAGGTCGGTGCTCATGAAGGCGCGGATCTTGGCGCCGAACGGGTTGACCTGGTCGTTGAAGGCCCAGGCGGTGATCGGGTCGTCGGCCTCGCAGCCGAAGTAGAAGGAGGGGACGAAGCGGTCGTAGAAGTCCTCGGCGCGCTCGATGTTCATCTCGCTGAAGTTGTCGCGCAGGCGCTCCTCGATGTCGGGCGCGGTCATGCCCAGGGTGCGCGGCAGATCCTCGAGCCGACCCTCGGTCAGTTCGCCGCCGTAGCGGGTGAAGA
Source organism: Chloroflexota bacterium (assembly GCA_028875225.1). Lineage (GTDB taxonomy): Bacteria > Chloroflexota > Dehalococcoidia > Bin125 > Bin125 > Bin125. The sequence goes on from JAPPFB010000012.1 coordinate 420,253, forward strand.
GGTCCTGGGCCAGTTCGATGTCGAGGTTGGACGGATCGAGGTGGTGAAGCTGCTCGGGTCCGCGCTTCTCCCAGCGGGCGATGATGTCGGCGTAGATCCGGGCGCCGTGGGCGACGCCGCCCTCGAGCAGGGCGACGCGCAGCTCGGGGAAGCGGGTGGTGACGCCGCCCATCAGCAGCGACTTGCAGAGCACCTCGCCGGCGGCGGCGAAGTGGCCGATGTGGTTGTACATGTAGTTGGAGATCGAGGCGCGGTCGATGAAGCCCATGCCGGAGGAGTGCGAGGCGACGGCGAAGCCGAGGTCGAGGCAGCGCTGCCAGAAGGGATCGTAGTCGTGCTCGCTGTCGATCGCGAAGGAGTCCAGCCAGGTGACCTGGTTGGCGAGCTCGGGGTACTTCTCGGCGACGGCGGGCACGGGGCGGCGGACGAAGGCCGGCATCTGGGCGACCTTGAGTCCGAGCGAGTGGGCGTGCTCGAGTTCGGCGATGCCTTCCTCGGGCGTGTGCAGGGGGATCACGGCGGCGACGGTCATGCGGTCGGACCACTCGCCGTACTGCTCGGCGGTGAAGTTGTTGAAGGCGCGGCAGACGGCCTGGCGGACTTCGTCGTCCTGCATGTGGGGGAAGCCGAGGCCGATGGTGGGGTAGAGCACGACGAAGTCCATGCCGACCTCGTCCATGCGCTCGTGCAGGAGTCGGGGAAGCATGGCGGTGGCGCGGTCGAGGGTGTTCTCGGTGGGCAGGGCCCACCAGGGCGGGACGGTGACGCGCTCGGCGCGGCGCTCGTCCCAACTCATGGCGGCCCAGCGCCGGCTGACGCTGGAGTCGCGGTAGCGCTTGACGATCTCGGAGCCGCCGACGTCCTTGAGGTAGTCGAAGAAGGTCGGCATGAACTCGACGATGTGCGAGTCGCCGTCGATGATCGGATGGTCGAGCCCGGCGCGGACTCGCGAGGATGCGGATTCGGTGGTGGTGGTCATGTTCGGGTCTCCAGCTGATGTGGCGTCCTCAGGAGGATAGGGATCCAGAGTCTGATCGGGTGGTCGAAGTGGTTGGTTTTGGTCGGGTTTGGAAGGGGTGTTATGTCGCGTGAGGTTGCGGATTTCCCGTGTTTTGCTGGGTTTCGTGATCGGTGGTAGGTGGTTGGTCGAAAATTTTTCTCCGGCGGCGGGGCGAGAAAAAAACGCGGTGGGCGGCTCGGCGGGGCGGGTGTCGGGTGTTCAGATTTGTCCAGATTTGTCTGGATTGGTCCAGATGGGGCTGGACTTATAGAGGGTTTGTCCGCGTGAATCCGCGTAAGTTCGGGAGGGTTCCGGTCTGGAGATGGGTGGTGATGGCGCAAGATGATCGCTCCCCTGTTCTGGGTTCATTGTAGTTGGGTAAAGGACGGCATTAGTCTCACTTGACGGCAGCGGGATGGAGTTTGCACATGGCCGACTTCGACAACCTGATTGAGCAGTTCGCAACCGAATGCGAAGAGAAATTCGGGAATCTCCACGGAGGACAGCCAGAGGATCAGCTCAAGGCGCCGATAGGAACGCTGTTGACGGCCCTCGGGCGGCTGGTCAACTCCGAGATCACCTCGCGCACGGAGATTCACCCCGACGACATCGAGGGACGGCCCGATTTGGGCGTGGTCGCCGACAGGCTGCTAGTCGGACACATCGAACTCAAAGCGCCTGACGTAGGGGCCCGACCCGAACGGTTCAGGGGCGCAAACCGCAAGCAGTTTCAACGGTTTGCCGCACTTCCGAATCTGATCTACACCGACGGTACGACCTGGTCGCTCTACCGCACCGGCGAACGGGTGAGTAGGGTCACCATCTCCGCCGATATCCGAGACGGCGCAGAAGGGATAATGGCAGAAACGCTGCCAAGCTTTCGCACGCTCTTGACCGACTTCCTGAAGTGGAGCCCAGTCACTCCGACGAACGCCTCCGCATTAGCTCAGTTCATCGCCCCGCTTAGCCGAATCCTGCGCGACGAAGTAAGTACGGCACTAGGACGCGGCAACAGGCCGATCTCTCAACTGGCTGACGAATGGCGCAGATCGCTAATGCCTGAGGCAGGTGACGATCAATTCGCAGACGCGTACGCGCAAACCTTGACGTTTGCGCTGCTGCTGGCACAGTTCGAAGGCGCGGAATCACTCGACCCCTTTGTCGCCGTCCCCAAACTGCAACAGGACCATGCATTGCTCGCCGCTGCCCTGCGACTGCTGGAAGCCGAGGTGGTGAGCAAAGAACTGCGAATGCCCATCGAGCTGCTGGAACGTGCTATTGGCGCGATCGATGAAACCCAGCTCGAGTTCACCGCTGGTCATTGGCTCTACTTTTATGAAACTTTTCTTGCGGCCTATGATCCGAAGCTACGCAAGGATCGCGGCGTTTACTTCACGCCTATAGAGGTGGTGGAATGCCAGGTACGGCTCGCAGCCGAACTCTTGCGCACGCGTTTCGGGAAGTCCGATGCGTTTGCCGACAAGGCTGTACAAGTGCTCGATCCCGCGGTTGGCACGGGCACATACCCGCTGGCAATCATCGATCACGCCCGACAAACGGTCGTCGACAAGTACGGTGCAGGCATGGTCGAAGAGCGCATCTCGAATCTAGCTGATCGGCTTGAGGCGTTTGAGATTCTGGTGGGACCCTATGCCGTCGCAAGGCTGCGAATCACGCAGCGCTTGCACGAGGCGAGAGCGACCGGGAAGGCGGCCCACGTGTATCTAGCCGATACCTTGAGCTCCCCTAACACCCTCGAAGAGTTTCCCACCACCCTCTTATCGCAGGCGATGACCGACGACCGTAAGGCCGCACAGCAGGTGAAGCAGGACCGCGATATCACCGTCTGCATCGGCAATCCGCCTTACGACCGAGGCAGGAAAGACGACCCGGACAATGAAGGATCAGGTAACTGGGTTGTGCACGGCGACGGAACACCCGAGGAGACGACACTATTCGAGTCGTTCACAGAACCAGTCAAGAATGAAGGAAAGGGTGGGCAGCTCAAGAACCTCTACAACTCGTACGTCTACTTCTGGCGGTGGGCGATGTGGAAGGTCTTTGAGTCCCCCGACTTTCAGGGGATCGTTACGTTCATCACTGCATCGTCCTATCTGCGCGGGCCCGCGTTCTCGGGGATGCGGCGCGTGATGCGCGAGACCTTTGACGAACTCTGGATCATCGATCTAGAGGGCGACAACCTAGGCGCCCGCAAGACAGACAACGTGTTTGCTATCCAAGTGCCGGTCGCGATCGCTATCGGCGTTCGTAGTGGTGCCACAACATCATACAAACCAGCGAAGGTAAAGAAAGTCAAGCTGACAGGCTCCTCGAAAGAGAAGCTTGGCAAGGGGATTATATCGGATAGTGCCCAGCTTATCTGGTCGGGACTCTGATTGCCACTTGCACTCCCATGCGCCATTGGTATAGAATAGTGCCCATAGCGATTGGGGGTACGCAATGGGTACGAAGCACGCCGCACCGGGGAAGAGTTTCCGCACTGGCATCAGCCTGATCGAACTCTTTCGGATGTTCCCCGATGATGCGACGGCTGAGGCGTTCTTTGCCGAGGAACGTTGGCCTGGTGGTCCTGAGTGCCCGTACTGCGACTCGGACAACGTGCAGTCGGGCGCCGCGCACAAGACGATGCCCTACCGGTGCCGCACATGTCGCAAGCGGTTCTCTGTGAAAACGGGGACCGTCATGGAAGCGTCCAACGTCGGCTGCCAGAAGTGGGCGATCGCTGCGTTCCTCCTGACGACTTCACTCAAGGGCGTGTCCTCGATGAAGTTGCACCGAGATCTCAATGTCTCGCAGAAGACCGCCTGGTTCATGGCGCACCGTATCCGGGAAGCCTGGCTCGGTGAGCAAGGGTTGTTCGAGGGGCCCGTTGAGGCCGACGAGACGTACATCGGCGGACTGGAGAAGAACAAGCACTCCCGGGACAAGCTACGCGCGGGTCGCGGCCCAGTGGGGAAGACGCCGGTGGTCGGAGTCAAGGACCGCGAGACGGGCAAGGTGGCTGCGCAGGTCGTGGACGTGGTCAGTGGCGCAACGCTGGTTCCGTTCGTCACCGACCGCACTGAGACTGACGCCGTCGTGTACACGGACGAGCACCGGGGCTATCGGGCGCTCCCTCGGGTCCACGAGACGGTGATTCACTCAGTCGGTGAGTACGTCGACGGTCAGGCCCACACGAACGGGATCGAGTCGTTCTGGTCGATGCTCAAGCGAGGCTACCACGGGACTTACCACCAGATGTCCCCGAAGCACCTCGATCGCTACGTCACGGAGTTCGCAGGCCGGCACAACGACCGGCCCCTCGACACTATCGACCAGCTGCGCGGGCTCGTCCAGGGCATGGTCGGGAAGCGCCTTCGCTACTCAGACTTGACCTCTTGAGGCTTGGGCTTTTTCTTACCCCCGCGCAGCATCGCTTGAATCACCTCGCGTGTCGGGGCGGGAATGCGCAGGTCCTTCTCAGGTGCAGGCATGGTTATCCTTTCCCCTCGCGCTCACCATACCGGACCGCGACGAATGGATTCGAGCACTGTTGGGCATCATTGTTTCTCTGACAAGAACTCAGAACGCTTGATTCGGTACCGGGCTTGTCAAGACGTTTTGTGTTTACTAGCTTGCACAAGCCGATGACGCTGTTGCGCGAAAATCTGCACAGTTGAGGCACAGAACACGAGTGGACTGGGGACTCCCTATGACGAAGATCAGGTATTTCTTCGACGAAGAGAGAGCACGGCAAGCCGCCGTTTACCTCCTGCGTGAGGAAGTCGGTGGCGCCATGGCAGCAGAAAAGGTGAACAAGCTCCTCTATCTGGCTGATCGCTCGTCATTGGCGGAAGACGGCAGGCCGATCACGGGCGATCGATACCTCGCAGAGGAAAATGGTCCCGTTCTGGAGCAAATTCGCAGCCGCTTGACAGATGGAAGTTGGGAGGAGTGGATCGGCAAGGACGAACTAGGCCACCTCCAAGCTAAGGGGGATGGCAGTTTCGACCTGCTTTCCGAGTTCGACAAGATTCAGCTGCGCGTCCTTGCGACGCAATGGAGATCTCAAGACTGGAGAGAGATCAGCGAGTTCACTCACGGACTTGATGAATGGAACACTCACGAGCGACAGTCTGGCGAGATCTCGCCCGAGGCGATTCTTAGAGCGACCATTGAGGGGATCTCTGATGAAACCCTCGAGGCGCTTGCGAACTCAGCAGAGATGGATCGAGGCTTGCGTGACCAGGCGGTTGCTTAATGGATACCGACTTGTGGTACGAAAATGGCTCAATGGGTTGCCTGTTGCTTACTCAACCTGACCCTGATGGCCAAGTGGTTGTTCTACTCACAGAACACCACGACCCGAAAGTTCCGGTCCATTCCAACTCCGCGATAGGTTGCCAGCCAGCGCCAATCGAAGCAGAACCCAGACAATGCCTAGTACCACATTTCGCTCGCAAGCGGTCCCTAGCATCGCTCCACTCGGAGGGTTTCGTGCCCACGCTTGGCGCGCTGAGCCAAGCTGAGTTCCTCAATCTCGGGAAGGCGATCAATGCGATGGCCGTGAACAGCCCGAAGGTTCCAGAACCGGTGAAGGCGGACATCCGCGAGCATGGCGTCTTTTCGGATTAGGTGCCGTCCGTTCTTCAGTCGACACACAGCCGGATACGCGATTGCGCTGTGGTCGAAAACAGTCCATCGAGTTCGAAGGTGACGGTATAGGACTGGGTTTCGCCGGAGGCGCGGACAACGAGCGGGATTCCGCCGAGTTCCATCAAGTCGAGCAACTCGTACATGGAATCAACCGCGTTGGGATTGATTGTGTCGTGGAACTGCCACTTCGCAGGCTCACCAAGTAAATCGAAGCCATTGCTGATGTCGTTCCACTCCGACCTATGTTCGTCCCAAAGTTCGATTCTGGTCAAACGTTCGCCGACTTTCGACCAACCGAAGGCCACTTGTAGTTCAAATGTCCTCTTGCACCTGATGATCAGCATCACGGCACTCTGAGACTTTTCATCGAGCCAACCGGCCACACTTACGCTGGCGAACATGGCGTCTGTGGGCTTGCCGATCTCTGGAGCAATGGCAGATGCGACGACTTCTCGACTTGTTGCGCGAGGCTCTCTCGCATCACCATCGGAGGATGGGGCATGAGATGTCGTTCGCAGCGCGGGCAGTTGCGCCACGACAGTACTGGCGGAGACGCCGTACCCGATGCCCTCGATGTCACGGCCATCCGAGGTCGTGAACAGCTTGAGCGTGGCGACCCCGACCACGTCGCCGCAGTCGTTGATCATCGGTCCACCTGAGTTGCCGGGGTTGATCGCGGCATCGATCTGCACCATCAGCCCCGGACCCGCGAAGCCGACGAACTCGGAGAACGGCGAGTGCTTCGAGACCACGCCTCGAGTCAATGAGGGCGTGCCAGAGACGCTTGGTGGGTACCCTAGCACGGATACGTTGGCTCCCAGGGCCTGCTGCTGAACAGCGAATTCGAGCCCCGTTACCGTGTATGGCGCCGGCGCTCGCAACAGGGCCAGGTCATACCCGGGCAGGCTCCCGATGACCGTCGCGCGGATCGTGTAGTCGCCGCGAACCAGACGCACCTGGGTTACATCCTCGACGACGTGGTGATTGGTCACCCACTCATCTCGCCCGATGTAGAACGCGGTGCCAGTCGCTGACTCGGTCTGCACCTGGAACGTCGCAGCAGCAGCACGATCGGTGTGCTCGGAGAGCACGCACGGCCCACTGGGTTCTTCCTCAGCGTCGACAGTCTCGGGGATGTCAATAGACACCGTGTACGGCGCCGTCTTGAGCCAACGATCGTGCCCGACGCTCGCAGGGAGGAAGCGACCCGGCAGGAGCATTCGCTCTCCCCAGCCGTCCCCCTCGCGTTGTTGGAGTGCGAACTCAACGCGCCCGTCTTCGACCTCGCGCGCGTTGATACGGACTTCGGTGGTGTGGGTTGTGGTGGACAGTGATTGAGCGAGGCCGTAGGCGAACGAGACGAGCGCAAGCGACACGAGCAGGAACGCACAAACGGCCCGCCCGGTCGGGCTCAACAAGTGGGCCTCCCTCCTGGCAACGGGACGCGGACTGTTGCCAGACAACCGGTACCCGCAGGGACGCCACGAGGGAGGCAAGGCAGCCCTGGTCCCAGCGGCGAGGGCCCTGCGTGTGTGTCCGGTTGTCTGGCGCTCGCAGTATGTCAGAAACGGAGTGCGGTCGTACCATCCGCTAGACGCTCAAGCGCGAAGGGAAATCAAGATGCCAGACCAGAACAAGATTCAGTTCCAGCACAAAGGCGGGTTCGGGTTCATCGAGCGGGACAGCCTGGACACCGTGCGCGTACGATTCGAGGACATTCCGCCGCATCGAATCTTCTCGCCCCTGGGAGACGACGAGGGCACTGGGATGATGGTCTTCCTCGAACTCTCTCTGGCACAAGCACGAGCCCTCGGAGCGGTGCTGCTCCAGGACCGATCCACCGACCCGGCCTGAACGCCTTCCAGCCGTACCATTTCGTGGGGTCAGCCATCAGATTTCAGACTCCGATTGGGCACTATCCGATATAATCCCCCTTGGCAAGCTAAACCAGATCAACGCGTTCGAGGACGTGGAGTGGCGAAAGTGTTCCAAGGAATGGGATGCGCCGTTCCATCGAATCGGCAAGAAGCCATATTGGCGTTATCCCCGCATCACCGACATTTTCCCGTGGCAGCACTCAGGTGCTCAGTTGAAGCGTCTGTGGCCAATCGGCGAATCGCCCCAGCTTCTACAAGAACGATGGGAGAAGCTAGTCTCGTTGCCACCAGATGAGCGGAAGGTCGCCTACCACGAAACTCGAGATCGGAAGGTCACTGGAATCTATGGGCCGCTTACCGGGACCGGTGATCCTGAGCCATCAATTGCATCACTCTCTCGGAGCGCAAAGAGCATTGAGATCGAGACCTACGCCTATAGATCCTTCGATCGTCAGTACGTGATTAAGGGTTCATCAGTGGGTGACTTTATGCGTCCAGCACTTTGGCGCGCACAATCCAATCGCCAACTTTTCTTAGTAGGGTTCCTTACTAATGTTGTCGGCAGGGGACCGACAGTGGTTGCCTCTGCGGCCATCCCGGACTTGGACAACTTTCGCGGTAGCTTCGGAGCTCGGCACGTCATTCCCCTCTACCGAGACATCGACGCGACGCAGCCCAATGTCACTCATGGTCTCCTCGACTTTCTAAGCGTGTCGGAGGAGGATCTACTCGCCTATGTCTACGGGGTTCTTGCGCAGCCGGCGTATGTCGAGCGCTTCTGGGACGAACTCGAACTTCCCCCGCCCCATGTGCCGATCACGAAGAATGCCGAACTCTTCGCACAGGTCGCCGAGCACGGGCGTGAGCTGATCCGGTGGCACACATATGGCGAACGCTTTGTCCGCGACGACGAGCATCTCGTCCTGGACGGAACCGCAAGGAACCACAAGGCCGTCTCGCAGACCGAGTATCCAAACTCGTTCGACTACGACGAAGAGACCAGGACGCTGCATGTTGGCGACGGCGAGTTTGGGCCTGTTGAGCCGGATGTCTACCACTATTCCGTCTCCGGCCTCGCCGTCGTCAAGTCTTGGCTGGGCTATCGGATGAAGGATCGCAAGGGCAAGAAGTCGTCGCCGCTAGACGACATTCGTCCCGAAGTGTGGACGTTCAGCAAGGAGTTGCTGGAACTGCTATGGGTGCTAGAGCGCACCATCGCCTTGCAACCAGCGGGCAAGGCCTTGCTGGACAAGGTCTTGGCGTCGGAGTTGTGGAGGGCGGATGAGCTTCCCAAGCCAACCGAGGCAGAGCGCAAACCGCCGAAGGTCGCGCCCGCGGCGACGGATCAGCTTGAGTTAGGCGTCTGAGATTGTGCTGGCTCTGTGGGCGGTAGCAAAGCCGAACTCTGCGGAACCGCCGGCCATCGCACCCGTCTGGCGAATGGCCCCTAGGGCCTGGGGGGACCTCTGCGCTCCCATCGCCTGTCGGGCTCTTGCGTTGGCGGCAATGGCGTGTCGCCGTCCTCGATGGTGACTTGCCTTGGATTCGGGACCTGTCCTCCCCTAGGCCCGACCTCGACGTATTCGCCAGGCTTACTTGGCTTTTCCCCGGGTTTCTGTGTTGCCACTGGTGATCTCCCCTCGTGTCACTCTGAATTAGTCAACTGCCGATACGATATACCTGCTTATGTCATGCCAGCACATGTTATCCACAGCATCAACAAGAGCGTTGTGGAGATTGAGTTGCAATCCGCTGGTCTTTGCACAGAACGCTCGCCGGCTTTGGGGCAGCGCGTTAGTCGCCGACGGCCGCTGGATTCCCGATCGGGGTCGGGAATGACGGTGCTAGGCGGGACCCCCTCAGCCTTCGGAAGCTCCTTCCCCGTCTGCGCGGGGACAGGCTCTGCGAGGGGGAGCAGGGAAAGGAAATCAGCGTGGGGCTTCGATGATTGGGACGATGTCGTCGAGATTGGTGGTGGCTCGGGCGGTGTCGAGGTCGTACATGGGCTGGAGGTTGAGCCAGAACTCGGGAGTGGTTCCCAGGGCTTTGGCGATTCGGAGTGCGGTGTCGGCGGTGATAGGGGCGGCGGCTGGGGAGAATGGGCCTTCAGGGAGTCCCGTGTGACTATCCGCGTGAGAGCCAGATTCGTTGACGGCGTGCTGACGCCGCTGGAGCCGCTGGACCTCCAGGACGGCTGCGAGGTGGTGTTGAGCGTTGACGGCGTGGTGGAGACCGAACCGACGGACCCGACACTTGCGGCGCTGTTGAAGCCGTTCGACCTCGATGCATTCTTGAACAACCCTGCGCCGAAGATCTTCAATCCCGATGAACTCGTTCCAATCGACGTGACCGATGACGAGTGGGAGGCGTTCGACCGCGCGATCCGCGAGGGTCGCGAGGTATGACCACTCCGGGCGCCGACCTGGTGGTGCTCGACACATCGGTCGCGCAGACAGCGGTCAATGAAAGCCACCCCATACTTCTGGCGGAGCCGAGACGCGATTGACCGAGCCTTGATCGAGATTGAGTGGGTTGAGCAAGTGATCAAGAATCCGAGCCGAGAAGAGATTCAATCCAACGGACGGATACGGCGTTAGGGAACAGTGCCGGAGTTGAACGGTCGATATCTCCGGGTGGTACTCTTGGCCGACGGAGAAACCGTGCACAACGCCTTCGTGGATAGCAGGTACCGGCCGTGAAAGCCACGTACTTCGAGGACACCGACACACTGTTGATCGTGTTCACCGACGCTCCCGTTGCGGACACCCGGGATCTGGGCCACGAAAACCTGGTCGATCTCGACTGCGACGGCGGCCTGGTCGCGCTGACGATCGAGCACGCCCGCGAGCGGAATGTGTTGCCTGATTTCGAGTTCGAGAAGGTGCCGGTCTGAGGTTGTGGGCGTCATTCCCGATCGGGGTCGGGAATAACGGCGGTGGCAGCCGAGCGGGTCGCGAGCGGGTCCCCGCTCGGGGGCGGGGACGGAACGGAACTCAGCTCGAGGCTCCGATGAGGGGGACGATGTCGTCGAGGTTGGTGGTGGCTCGGGCGTTGTCGAGGTCGTGCATGCGCTGGAGGTTGAGCCAGAACTCGGGAGTGGTTCCCAGGGCCTTGGCGATTCGGAGTGCGGTGTCGGCGGTGATGCCGCGGCGGCAGTGAACGATGTCGCTAATGCGAACCTGGAGGACTCCGATGGTCTTGGCGAGTCGGTACTGGGTGATGTCCAGTTCTTCGAGGAACTCGGCGAGGTGTTCTCCGGGGTGAATGGGTTGAGGCTCTCCGGATGGCATGTGAGCCAGTGTATGCAGGAGGCGGGGTTCCCGATCGAAGTGGGGAGTGACGGAACGGGTTGGGGTGCTTTGGGCGGGCCCCCTCCGTCGCTTCGCGACACCTCCCCCAGTGGGGGAGGTCTACTCGACCGGAGGGCGGTCTATTCGATTGGGGGGAGGCCTTCGGAGTGGCGGACTTCGTTGATGGTTTCGAGGACTCTCTGGTCGAAGGGGGCGTATTCGATTTCGAACTCTTCGACGAGGCGGGAGTTGTCCATCAGGTAGAGGCCGGAGGCGTCGTGGCCTCCTTCTTGCTGGTCGAAGGTGATGTCGGCGTCGGGGAGGAACTGGCGGACGGCGGCGGCGAGGTCGGCCATGCTGGTTGGGTGGCCTCCGGAGTTGTAGATGGCGTGGGCGGTCTGCTCGGCGAGGGTGACGCGGACGAAGACTTCGGCGATGTCCTCGACGTGCAGGGGCAGGGTCATGGTGTCGGCGTGGGGGAAGCGGACCGGTTGCTCGCGGGCGGGCAAGACCTGGCACTGGACGTGGTTCATCGAGCCGCGGACCTTGTCGGGTCCGGTGATGTTGGCCGGTCGGATGCCGGTGATGGCCATGTCGTAGGCGCGGTTGTACCAGTCGGCCTGGTGCTCGTTGAAGCGCTTGGAGACGGAGTAGATGCCGGTGCCGAGGCAGAGGTCGTCCTCGGTGACCATCTTGTCGCCGTGCAGGCGCTGCGGTCCGTAGACGGCGAGCGAGCTGGCGTAGACGACGCGGCGGATGTCGAGCAGTCGAGCGGCCTCGAAGCAGTTGTCCATGCCGAGGATGTTGATCTTGACCTGCGGATGGGGGTCGGCCTCGGAGGCGCCGAGGATGTAAGCGAGGTTGAGCACGCGGTCGGGCTTGGCGGCGACGAGCGCCTCGACGACGTCGCCCATGACGGTGATGTCGCCGTGGATGATCTCGACCTTGTCGCGCAGCGGGTCGAGGACGGGCGCGTTGGGGTTGATGTCCATGCAGTGGACTTCGTGTCCATGCTCGACCAGGCGTCGCATGACGCGCGGTCCAATGAATCCGCTGCCGCCGAGGACTGATATACGCATGGTGGGCCTGCTTTCCGGCGTCCTGTCGTGGTTTTGCGGCAAGGTAGCAGTCATGGAAGTCGCCCCCCCCCTTGCGGGGGCGCCGCAAACCCACGGCAAACTACCACACCCACTGGGAGAGTTGGGCGCAAATTCTATACCCAAACCCATAGCAGGGGGAG
>JAPPFB010000024.1 GCA_028875225.1 Chloroflexota bacterium
TCCGAACGGCTCCCCCTCATGATCCTTGACCACGCCGACTTACGCAAGGGTCTCCGAAGGCGGGGGCGCTACCCCTACGCGGGTATCGCAGGGCCCCGCCTGCGCGGGGCCGACCTCATTTGCCGTGTGTCCGGCGCACCCACGCGGGCGACCGCTGCAGTGACAGCTCCGCCTCTAATCTGTCGCGGCCGGCGCAAACACCGCCCCAACGTCGACGCCATTCGCCGACGCCCACTCCTGCGCCGGCTGGCGATCTCGTCCGACGGCCAAGGTGCTGACCCGCACCGACTCGCCGTCGCCGCAGACGATCGTCATGCCGGCGCCGCCAATCGCAGCGACCTCACCCGCTGCGCCGCCGGAGTGATCCGACCTCGATGAACCCAATAGCGTGACCCGCTGACCGCCGATCTCGCTCCAGGCCCCAGGCGCACGGTCGGAACCGCGGATGAAGTTATGTACAGTCTGCGCGTCCTGCGACCAGTCGATCCGCGCGATGTCGCCCTCCCAAGGGCCCTCGTAGGTCATATCGGCTTCGTTCTGGACGTGGCGCGGCGCCTGGCCCGCCTCAACCAGCTTGACGGCCTCCGACATCGTCTCGACGCCGAGTGGGAAGAGGTACTCGCGGTAGACGTCGTTGAGCGTCGTGTCCGGACCGATCGGGCAGGCGCGCTGCAGCAGGATCGGCCCGGTGTCGATCCCTTCGTCGACCCAGAAGATCGTGACGCCGGTCATCGTGTCGCCTTGCAGGATCGAGTGGTTGATCGCCGATCGGCCTCGATGCTTCGGCAAAATCGACGGGTGGTACTGGATCGTGTTCATTGGCGGGAAATCCAGGACCCTCGACGGAATGATCTGCGTGACGAAGGCCATCACGTTGAGTTCAGGATTCGTCGCCTCGTACTGCGCGACCACGTCCTCGTCGACAACGCCGCGTCGCTGCCAGCGCCTCGGCTGCACCAGCGTGATACTCGCGTCGCGAGCGGCTTGAGCCAGTGGGTCGGGACGGCCGCCTTCACGCTCGGGCGGCGTAAACACGCCGACGATCTCATGACCGTCCTCGACCAGTCGCTCGAAGACGGCCGCTCCAAACGGCGCCTGTCCAATCAGTGCGATACGCATGTGGCGTCCTCCCCTGTTTCAGTATGGCCGGAACAGGCCGGTCAGTCCGTTGCGCGCCAGATTCGCGGCCGTTTACTGGCAATGATGTCGTCGAACGTGGTGATCGAGATTCGTTTCAGGGCAATCGTGATTAGCGCGGGAGCGCGCAAGTCCGGGCCAAAGAAATCGTCAACGGCATAAGGAAAATGCGCCGCGACGGCGGCGATTTCGGCTTCGTCCTCAGTGACGTCGGCGACGCCGGTGAGATTGAGATGGTGAAAGTCCACGCTCCAGTGGAGCAGTTCGACGCGTTCGTTGGCGCGTATCTGTTTCAGCTTCGGCGTCTGCACGGAGGTGAGCACGTAGGCATGCAATCCCACGTAGGCGGGCGCTACGGGGCGTACATGAGGCTGTCGGCCCTCGGTGGTTGCCAACAGCCCGATCGGCGCGCTCTTGATGATTTCCTGCGCCTCCGGCCAGAAGTCGGGCAAGCCGGAGACTGCCTCGACCGGCCGATCCAGTTCTTGCGTCACGTGGCCTCCGAAATGCGCACGATCGCGAGCGCGACAATACTGCTCGCAGGGTAACTGCTAGTCCAGGGATCTCGGATCGCCGGGATCGACCTCGTCGATCCGGCCGTCGCGCATCAGGAACAGCCGGCCTGCGCGACGCGCGATTTCCAGGTTGTGCGTGACCATGACGATGGTCTGACCGGCCCGGTTGAGATCTTCGAGCAGGTTGACGATCTCCCGGCCGGTTTGTGAATCGAGGTTGCCGGTCGGTTCATCGGCCAGGATGACATCCGGTTCGTTCGCCAGGGCGCGGGCAATCGCCACGCGCTGACGCTCGCCGCCGGACAGCTGCAGCGGTCGGTGTTCCAGGCGTTCAGCCAGGCCAACCGCGGACAACAGCTCCTCAGCGCGCGCCCGTCGTTTTCGTCGAGGGAACCCCGCCAGCGCGAGCGCGATCTCCACGTTCTGGCGAGCGGTCAGCATTTGCAACAGGTTGAACGCCTGGAAGACGAAGCCCAGCGTCCGCAGTCGCAACGCCGCACGCTGTTCCTGCCCGAGGTCCTGAGCCACTCGGCTTCGGACGCGCACCTCGCCGGCAGTCGGTGAATCGACCAGGCCTAGCAGTTGCAGCAGCGTCGACTTGCCCGACCCGGACGGTCCGGCGATGGCGATGAAGTCGCCCTGGTGGATGTCCAGATTGAGCGGCCGTAGGGCGTGAATCGTCTGCTCGCCGAGTCGGTAGATGCGCTCCAGATTCCTCACGGAGAGCAGCGGCACACAGTCTGTACGCTCAATAGGTGGTGCTTCTCCTGGCGCGTCGCTCACCTGACGGTCCTCATTCGTAACGCAGGGCGATGATTGGGTCGACCTGCACCGCTCGCCAGGCCGGCATCAGCGCCGCCACCATCGAGCACAGGCTCAGAATCCCCGCCGCGCCCCACTCGATCTCTCGTGAGCGCAACCCCGCCGCATCGGGTCCGAGCGCTCTGCTGATCACGACTCGCGACATCGGGACTCCGACCATTGATCCGGCGACGGCAAAGCCCGCCGACTCCGACAGGATCAATGACAGCAACGCTCGTCGCGGCGCGCCAATCGCCCGGAGCGTGCCGAGTTCGCGGGTCCGTTCGAGCACGGACACGAACATTACGATCGCGATCAGCAACGCGGCGACCGAGACCGAGGTCCAGCGAACCACGTCGAAGAGCTGGTTCACCCGATCAAGCAGCTTGCGCGCATTCTCGGCCAGTTGCCGGTCCGAGATGACCATCAGCTCCTCGTGTTCCGACTCGATCACCTCCTGAAGCGGATCGATGTCGGACGCTCGTTTGGGCGAAACCAGCAGCGCCGTGACCGAATCGGGAGACTGCAGCACGCATTGCGCGTCCTCTAGGGGAACGAGCACGGCCGAGCGCAGGAGCTGGTTCGTTTCCGGCTCGATGATGCCCTGAACCTCGAACTCCGTGCCCCGCACCGAAATCCGGCTGCCCAGCGCGGCCAATGCGAGTGGTCCGACCGGCGTGGGCACCTCTGTGGTCGCGCTGGCGGCCCTTGCGAAATGACGCGCGGCCAGGACGCCCAGGATCGCCGGTGGTGCGTTACCAGTTCCGTTCTGCGAAGGAAACCGGCAGCGGCCGGTGATGGCGTCGGCGCCGTTGAGGAAGACGTCCTCTTTTCCAGGTTCGATGCCAACCAGCAGCGCCTCGGGCGGCGCCGTCGGGTACGGCGGCGGCGCCAGCGCGGCAAACGACACCCTGGTCGACCGCTCCTGGTCCACCGCCGGGCGCGAGATCACGTCGTTCGCCTCGGACATCGAGATCGTCGATGAAATCGGCGGCCACTCAATCCCTGAGAGTCCGGTTAGGCCGCGCGACTGCACGAACAGCACGCCGGTGAATCGCTGCACCTGGAGATCGAGATCCTCGGTGATAAACCGCATCACCGTGGTCACCACGATGTAGAGATTGACGCACACGCCGAATCCGAGCACGGTGAGCGCCGAGCGTAGCTTCTTGGTCAGCAGCTGCTGGACGGCGAGCGTGAACATCGAGGACAGCGTATCGCGCGACTGCGCGCGAGCTTCTGCAAGCTCAGCTGCCGACGAAGATGCCGCCGTCGGGATGGAGGATTTGGCCGGTGATGTAGCCGGCCTGGTCGCTGAGCAGGAACAGGGCCGCCTCGGCAATGTCCGCCGGCTCGCCCAGTCGATTCAGCGGGATCGCCTCGATTCGGCGTTGGCGTCGCTCTTCATCGGTGGTGACAGCGAGCGTCATTGGCGTGTCGATCAGTCCCGGAGCAACGGTGTTCACGCGGATGTTGGACGGAGCAAGTTCGAGCGCGATGCAGCGCGTCATCATCCAGACGCCGGCCTTGGAGACGCAGTAGTCCGCCATCCCGCGGATCGGCGCCTTGGCCGCTCCCGAGGAGATGTTGACGATCGATCCGCCCTCGCCCTGGGCCAGCATCACCCGGGCGACCGCTCTGTTGGTCAGCATCACGCCGGTCAGATTGACGGCCAGGACTTTCTCCCAGTACTCGACCGGCTTGTGAATCACATATCGCTGCGCCCCGCCGAGCAGCGGTTCGCCTTCGGTCACCTCGCCCGACACATATCCCGCGTGAGAAATGCCCGCAGCTGCAATGCACAGATCGAGCCGGCCGAAGTGGTCCAGAGCGGCCTGGGCCATGGCGTCGCAATCGGCCTCTCTGGTCACGTCGACTCCGACGTACACCGCCTGCCCACCGGCCGCCTCGACCAGGGCCACGGTTTCCTCGCCGCGCTCGTCTTCGGGCAGTCCGGCGACGACCACCGACGCGCCTTCGCGCGCCAGCCGAATCGAAGATTCGCGGCCCATCCCGCTCGCCCCGCCGGTGATGACGGCGACCTTGCCCTGGAAGCGATCCATCGACTCTTCGGGTGGCACCGGCATGGGTACGCTCCTCGTCCTGTGCCGAGCCAGATGACTCGGACGTCGCGATTGACTCTGACGGCGACAAGATAACCGCTGCCGTTACTCGTTCCTGAGTGCGGCAATCGGATCGACCACCGTGGCGCGCCAGGCCGGATAGATGCCGCTGATCAAGCCCACCCCGGCGGAGACGCCGAATGCAGCGGCGATCGACCAGGCCTGGATCACGGTCGTCATTTCCTGATCGCCCACGGTCTGGCCGTCAACCAGTAGCGAGGCCACGACTCCGATGACAATCCCGATGATGCCACCCAGCACGCTGAGCGCCAGCGCCTCCGTCACGAACTGATTCACGATGTCGCCGGCTGTGGCTCCGACCGCGCGGCGGATCCCGATCTCTCGCGTCCGTTCCGTGACCGAGACCAGCATGATGTTCATCACGCCAATCCCACCCACCAACAACGAGATTCCGCCGATCACCCCCAACAGGATTGAGAGCGTGTTCGCGACCTCAGACGCAGCGTCCAGCAGGTCGTCCTGGCTCTCGATGGTGAAGTCCGGATCGCTGCGGTTGTGACGGAACAGCAGCAGATCGCTGACCTGCTGCTTGACCTCTTCGGTGTCGGCGCCGGGCGTGGTCTGAACGTCGATCTGGGTCACGCGCAAGTCGCCGGTGGGCGTGTAGAGGAAGCGGAACCGGTTGGCGAGGCCGGTGATCGGCACAAAGACCTGGTCGTTGGCGTCGGCAGCGCCCCCGACCTCCCGAACCACGCCGATCACTGTGAACGCGAACACGACCCGGCCGGCGAGGAAGGACAAACGAATCTCCTGGCCGATCGGGTCGATACCCGGGTACAGGGTCTCCGCGACACGCGAGCCCAGTACTGCGACCAAGCTGCCGGCATCGTCGTGAGAAGGGGCGATGAACGAGCCCAGGGCGATTTCGAGGTCGCGGACTTCTGCGTAGTTCGAGGACGTGAAGACCGACTCGGCGCCGACGTTGTTCGCACCCGCGATTGCCTGGGTCTCGCCGGTGATGTGCGCCGAGACGGCCTGAATCGCCGGATTGCCGTTGGCCGCGATTGCCAGCGCATCGGCCTGGGTCAGCGTCGTCGTCGTCAACGCGCCGGCGCCCTGCTGCGTCGTCGCGGCGGCTGATGGCTCGATGAAGATCAGGTCAGTACCCAGGCCGCGAATCTGATCGCTGACGCCCTTTTGCGTCCCCTGCCCAACTGCGATCAGCGCAATCACCGAGCTGACGCCGATCACCAGGCCGAGCAGTGTCAGCAGACTGCGCAATCGATTCGCAACAATCGCCCGAACCGCGATCCGTAACGAATCGAACACGCTCACGGTGACGAGCCCGCATTCGCTTCATTCGCGGTGGGCTGGTGGCCCGTGTCCTCAACGATCTTGCCGTCCCGCATCCGCACGGTTCGCTGTGCGAATGCGGCGACTTCCGGCTCGTGCGTCACGAGAATGATCGTCATCCCGTGCTGATCGACGAGGTCGCTGAGCAGGGTCATCACCTCGTGGCCGGTCGCAGTATCGAGCGCGCCAGTCGGCTCATCAGCGAGGACGACGAGCGGATCGACGACCAGTGACCGGGCAATCGCGACACGTTGCTGCTCGCCGCCCGAGAGCTGGGTCGGTCGATGTCCGATGCGATCGGCCAGACCAACTCGCACCAGGGCCTCGGCTGCGCGCCGGCGCCGATCGCGGACACCCTGGTAGATCAGCGGCAGCTCGACCTGTTCCAGCGCGCTCATGCGCGGCAGCAGGGAATAGGACTGAAAGACAAATCCGAACGCGGTGCCTCGCAATCGCGCACGCGCGTGCTCGCTGAGTCCGGCGACATCCTGACCGGACAGCAGATAGGCGCCGTCGTCGGGGCGGTCCAGCAGGCCGATGATGTTCATCATCGTGCTCTTGCCCGAGCCCGACTGACCCATGATCGCCACGAACTCGCCCCGTTCGATCTCCAGGCTCACGCCGTCGAGCGCGTGAATCTGGGTGTCGCCGGCGGTGAAGGTCTTGCGAACGCCCTCGAGCCGGATCATCTCTGGCCTCCGCCTCCCGGCGGACTACCTCCGCCCGAACCTCCTTGCGGCCCGCCGCCGCCTAGTCCTGCACCACCTGCGCCGCCGCCGGGCAGCTGAGTGGCGCTGTAGGCGATGCCTTCGGAGTCGGCGCCCACCAGCACTGTCTCCCCGTCCAACAGGCCCGAGAGAATCTCAACGTTGGTCCCGTCAGTCTCTCCGATTTGCACGGCCAACCGCTCCCAGCCGCCATCCTCGGTTGGCACGGCGACGTAGAACGCTCCATCGATCTGGCGTACAGCGGAACTCGAGACCAAGACGGCCTCGTCTCTGACAGCGGTCAAAATCACGACAGTCGCGCTCATGCCGTGGACCGGAAGCTGGCGGTCGTCCGACACCGCTGCCTGTCCGCCGGCCGCGCCACCTCTACCGCCGCTGAATCGGGCGATCAGGGCGCGAAGCTGGTCTCGCTGTTCATCCGTGATTTCGAAGTCCTCGGGCAGTTCAACGCCTGCTGGCAGCGGTTCGTCATTGGCGATCGCCGTGACGACCTGAATGACGGTGACCCCTTCGGGCAAGTCGAGTGATTCCAGCCAGGCTCTGAATCTGGCGGCTTGTTGAGGATCGACTCCAGCAGCTCCCCCGCCGCGCTGTTCACCCGCCTGCTGACGCTCGGGCACGGTAACGCCAAGCGCCTGGAGTTCGTCGCGCACGGCCTGGATTGCCAGCGGGGACAAGACGGCCGCCTCAACCGAATAGGTGACGACCCCCTGTTCGACATCCGGCACTCGACTGATCGAAGTGATCCGGACCGGATACTGCGCCCCTTCGATCGCATCGAACGACGCCACACCGACCTGCAGTTCCTCGAGGTCGAATATCTCGGCCTCTGTGACCGTGAGCTCAACCACAATCTGATTCCTCGTGCTGAGCACGAGCGCCGCAGCTCCCGAGCCGATCCGATCGCCGGGTTCGACGTTGACCTCTTCAATCACGCCGTCGAACGGCGCCGTGATTACAAGATCGTCCATGGCGGCGATCGCTTGCTCCACCGCAATCTCGGCCAGGCGAACATTCTGTTCCTGCTGCGCGATCGTGTTCGCGTCGGCGCCGGCTAGCAACTCGTCGTGCCGTGCCTGCGCTTCCTGGAGTGACGACTCCGCGCTGGCGAGCGCCAGTTCGGCTTCGAGGATGTCATCGTCGGTCGGCGGTTCCAGCAATTCGGTCAGACGAGATTCCGCTGCATCGCGATTGGCCAGCGCCGCGGCGACCGCTTGCTCGGCCTGAAAGAGGTCACTAGGATCGACATCGCCAAGCAATTCGCTCAGCGACGACCGGGCGGCGCGCAGGCCCGCCTCGGCGGCAGCGACCGCCTGCTGGGCCTGAAAGATGTCGTCCGGATCCGGCTCTTCGAACAACTCCTGACGTCGCGATTCCGCAGAGATCAACCCCGCAGTCGCGGCGACGACCGCCTGCTCGGCCTGGAAGATGTCCTCTGCAGTGGCGGGAGTCAGCAGATCGTCGAGCCGCGCCCGGGCAGCCTCATGGGCCGCCTCGGCGGCGCTGAGCGCCTCGGTAGCGTGTTCGATTTCCTCGGTATCAGGTTCGCCAGCGAGGTCGTCGAGCCGCGCTTCCGCCGCAGCCAGTGACGAGACGGCAGCGTCGTAAGTGTTGACCGATTGTTCCCAGGCCCTCTGGGCGTCGATCAGGTCCCGCGAACGCCGTTCCAGCGTCGAGCCGCTGTTCTCGGTCTTCGTTTCCAGCAGCTCGATCTCGGACTGCGGCAGAGGAGGCGCGGCGTCGCAGATCTCGGGGAGCACCACGATGTCGTCGCAGAATCGTTCGTGCGCGAGTTCCAACGCGTCTTCCGCGCTGTCTACGGCCTGCTCCGCGCTGCTGACAGGATTTCGGGCCTGGATCGCTGCTGATCGGGCATTCTCGATCTCGGCGACGCTGGATTCCTCCGTCAGTCGTTCCAATGCCTGCTGTGCGCTCGCCAACTGCGATGCAGCCGATGCAACTGCCTGCTCCGCCGACGCCCGGTCGGCGGCTGTTGGCTCGCTGGTCAACAGGTCCAGCGACTCTCGGGCGTTGGAGAGCTGGATCGCCGCATTGGCGATTGCCTGGTCGGCGTTGGCGATCTCCGTGGAGCTGGGCTCTTCCGTGAGATCGTCCAACAGCTCCTGCGCAGTGGACAGTTGCGAAGCAGAGTTGGCGACGTCCTGTTGCGCCCTGGCCAACTGGACGGGATCGACGGCGTCGGTCAGCTCCGCCAGCGCTTGCTCGGCGCTGGACAATTGATTGCGGGCATTGGCCAGCGCCTGTTCGGCGGCGTCGATGGCGCTGGCGTCGGGTGGATCATCGATCTGCTCAAGCTCCAGCGTCGCGCTGACGACTTGCGCGTAAGCAGTGGCCAGCGCGCGTTCCGAGGCGGCGATCTCGGAGGCGGCCGCGCTTTCGAGCAACTCTTCTAGTCTGAGCTTCGCAATCTCCAGCTGCACCCGAGCGGTTTCCAGTTGCCGCTCGGCGTCGCTGCTATCCAGTCGCGCCAGCACCTCGCCAGTCGTGACTTCGACGCCGATTTCGACTGCTACGGAGTCGATCTGGCCTCCGGCGCCGAAACTCAGTGTTGAAGTCTGCGCCGCGCTCGCCGAGCCCGACAGCTCCACTGTCGTCGTGAGCTGACCCATGCTGGCAGTCACCCGCTGCGGCTCGAACACCACCTCTTCTTCAGTGTCCCGGGAGAAGTACCAGCCGGCCACAACGGCCGCGGCGATGACAATGGCCAGCAACAGCAACACCCAGCGTCGCGGGCGGCGTTGGCTTCGGATCAGGGCGTCAATGTCGACGTCTTGGGTGCTCACAGGCGCTCCAGCTTTGCGCGGCGTTGTCGAGTGCGCTGAATCGGTGACCAGACACTGAGAGGACTGGTTTGCAAGCTAGAGCCAGTACGTAAATCGCAGGTCAACGCGCCGACATCTTCTGTCGAAGCAGTGAAACGTGTCCGTGCTCTGGCCGGTTAGCCGGTGAAGATGCCGCCGTCGGGGTGCAGGATCTGTCCGGTGATGTATCCGGCATGGTCGCTCAGCAGGAACAGTGACGCCTCGGCGATGTCTTCTGCCTCACCCAGTCTGCCCAGCGGCACGAATCGCTCAAATGCGGCGCGGCGTTCTTCGTTCTGCGAAAGACCCATCGCCATCGGGGTATCGATCACGCCTGGCGCAACCGTGTTGACCCGGATGTTGTGCGGCGCCAGCTCCAGTGCGATGCAGCGCGTGAGCATCCAGACGCCGGCCTTGGAGACGGAGTAGTCCGCGCCACCGGCCATCGGGATCTTGGCTGCGCCGGAGGAGATATTGACGATCGAACCGCCCTCGCCCTGGGCAATCATGCGCCGTGCAACGGCGCGGTTGGTCAGCATCACGCCGGTCAGATTGACCGAGAGCACCTTTTCCCAGTACTCGACCGGCTTGTTGATGACATGGCTGTCGCGGTTGTTGGGCGCGGGATCGTCTTCCGAGACTTCGCCCGACACATAGCGAGCATGGAGGATACCCGCTGCGGCGATGCACAGATCGAGTCGTCCGAACTCGTCAACGGCCGCCTGCGCGGCGGCGTCGCAGTCGGCCTCGCGAGACACGTCCGCTCCGACGTAGATGGCCTGCCCATCCGCGTCGGTGATCTGTGAGACGACGTCCTGGGCGCGCGGATCGTCGGGAAGTCCGACGACGGCGACCGCGGCGCCTTCACGCGCCAGCCGGATCGACGCCTCGGCGCCCATTCCGGATGCGCCCCCGGTGACCAGCGCCACCTTGCCCTGGAAGCGGTGGACTCGGCTGTCGGGCATCGGTCGATTCCCTCTGAACTTGCCGTCGGTTTTCGTAGCTGCGAGATACCCGCGGCAAGCGCGGGTATGACGACACCAGTGTTGGCTATACGCCGTTGACCTCCTGCGGATAGCGCCACGGCGTATCGGGCTGAGCGGCGTCCTCGTCGAGCGTCCAGTGCGGCAAGGCCAGCCCGTCGGCCACATCGGCGAAGACCATCCGCATACGCGACCCGATGCCGACCTGCTTGACCAGCTCAGGTCCGGCGAAGTTGCCGTCTGCGTCGACGAGGTTGCCGGCGACCCGCAGCGCCTCATGCTCCGTCGGCACACCGGACTGCGTGTCGAGCTCGACCAGCAGGATCATGTACGGCGCACGCTCGCGAAATGCCGGCTGGATCGCGTGGTGGACTTCTCCGTATGAGTGGACTTCACCACGGGCATCGACCGGCACCCAGTTGAATTCGCGCTTTGAGCACCAGGGGCAGGCGGTGCCCGGCGGATAGCGGATCAGTCCGCAATCCGGGTCGGCGCATTGCTGCAGATGGAAGTCATGGTCGGCGCAGTGTTGGAAGTAGGCCAGGTTCTCGTTGTCCAGGTCGAGAACGGTGAGGGTCATTCCCAGGTATTCGCCCTGTGGCATGGTCGGCTCCTGTTCGGTATCGAAGTCTTCGGTCTCGTCCGCTCTAGCCCCTGATTCAGCCCTTGCGCATGATCAGGGATGAACCCGTGCCGGGCATCGCCCAGCCCAGGTTCTGGGTGATCTCGAGGTCGGGAACCTGGCGGCAGCCGCCGCCTTCTTCCGGCGGCGCGTAGTTGTAGCTGTGGATGCGCTTGCCCTGATCGTCTTGCGGACAGTAGCAGTCGACCTCGCCGCGCAGCTGGCGCACGTTTTCGATAATCATGTTCATCCCATGCGTGTAGCCCTCGCAGAGATGGCCGCCCGACGTGTTGTTCGGCCGCTCGCCGCCGAGGCGCATGATCCCCGACGACACGTAGTCGCCGCCCTCGCCCTTCTTGCAGAAGCCGTAGTCCTCGAGCTGCAGCATCGAGGTAAAGGTGAAGGCGTCATAGGCACCGGTGCACTGGATGTCCTCGGGTCCGACGCCCGCGTTTCTGTAGATGATGTCCTTGATGTAATGGCCAGCAACCGTCGAGATCGGGCCGTGCTGGAAGTGCATGTCGATGCGCGGCTTGCAGACGCGGCCGGCCACGCCGAGGATGCGCGCCGGCGTGTTCCGGTAGTCGTAGGCCTTGTCGACGGAGGTCACGATCAGCGCCGTCGCGTTGTCCGTTTCGACGCAGCAGTCGAGCAGGTGCAGCGGCTTGCAGATCATCCGCGAGTTGACCACGTCCTCGACCGTCACGCGCTGCTTGTAGTAGGCCTTGGGATTGTTCGAGGCGTGCTCCGAGTGGATCACCTTGACCATCGCCACCTGCTCGGGCGTGGTGCCGTAGTCGTACATGTGGCGCATGAAGGTCGGCGAGAAATTCTGACCGGCGCTAAACCAGCCGTAGGCGGCCGAGTGCAGCGCGTCGCCGCCGACCGGCACCGAGGCGCGCGCGCCGGTCCCGCCGATCCGGACCTGGGAAAAGCCGTTCATCGAGCGGAACACGACGACGGTCTCGCACATCCCCGCCTCGATCGCACCGATTGCCAGACCGATCAACGCCTCCGAAGAGGAGCCGCCGCCCTGGACGTCCATGTAGAAGTTGAGCCGGATCCCGAGGTCGCCGGCGAGCATCGGGGACGCCGTCGAGTCGTTGCCGGAGTAGGACATCATCCCGTCGATCTCCGACGCCGGGATCCCGGCGTCGTCCATTGCGTTCTTGATCGCCCACGTGCCCAGGGCTCGCGTGGTCATGCCCGAGCCTCGGGTGTAGGTCGTCTCGCCGACGCCGATGATGGCGTACTTGTCGCGCAGGTACTTGCCTGCCGTCGCGTCAATGTCGGTCGTCACCGCCTGCTCCTCTCAAGGACGTCACGTCTGATCCGCGGATGCCGTCGACATCGCGCGGAACGTGGGCAGTCTAGGACAGGTGGGTGTGCCGGCTATGAACCGGCGGCAGCCTGCGCGGACTCGGATGGCTCGCGCGTAAAGACCTCGTCGTACAACGCCTCGACCTCAGGGCCCAGCAGCTGCGCCATCTCGCGATACGCGACGCGCCGATAGCCCCAGCCGAACTCCGATCGCTCGACCTGTTCCAGCCAATCGAACAGGTGAACCGTGGCGAGGTCTCGTAGCTGATCGATGGTCAACTCGATCGGAGGATTGCCATCGCGGTCGGAAATCGCGAGGTCGATCTCGCCCGACAGCGCGGCCGACACCGCCGAGTCGAATGTGGAGCGGTCCATGATGCAGTTCAACCAGGCGATGCGCTCGGCGCGTTCGCCGATCAGGTCGCCCACCTGTTGCCGTCGATCGAGCGGCAGGCAGAAGTCCTGGAACCTCTCGGTGCCGTAGATCGAATGGAACAGGCCGGCTGCGGCGAGTTCGTCGCCGGCGTCATGCTCGGCGAGCAGGTCGTGAACAGCCCGGAGATGAGTGAGAAAGTCGTGACCGGTGTGATCGATCTCGGCTGTGCCGAGCGAGTAGAGGAAGTCCAGGAGTTCTGGCAGAGGTCGAGGCGTATCCGTCATTACGCGAGCAGGCTAGCGTCCTATCCTGCTGACGCATCAACTGAGACGAATCAGGAGCCAATCATGCCCGACGCTCTCACCGACGCCCAGGTCTCCGAGGCTGCAGACTTCCTCGACGAAGCGACTGCCAACGGCCTGCCGTTGCCGGCAATCCCCGAGTCATGCCGTCCCGAGACCGCTGCCGACGGCGGTCGGATTTACTGGGAACGCTGGTCGCGCAACCCGACTCCGGCGATCGCCTGGAAGGCGGCAGTGATCGACAGCGACATGGTGCTCGCGCCGTTCTTCGAGGGCATGGTGATGGACTCGCCTGCAACGATTCCGGGCGACACGTTCGTCACCTGCATTCTCGAGGCGGAAGTGGCCTTCCGCCTGGCCCGGGACTTCGCCCCGGCTGACGGTGGGCACAGCGCCGATGACGTGCTCGGTGGCGTATCGAATGCCTACATCGTGATCGAGGCGCCCAACAGCCGATTCTCCGAGCCGCCCGGCATGCCCGGCATGGCCGCCGACGGCGTCGGCAATCAGGCGCTGATCATTGGTCCCGAGATCGACGACTGGCAATCCAAGGACCTCGTCGCCCTGCCCTGCTCGATCATCGTCGATGGCGAGACCATCGCTGAAGGCCGCGACGGACGCCCCAATCCCACCGAAGTGCTGGTCGCAACCGTCAACGAAATCAACAACCGCGGCATGACGGTCAAGGCCGGCGAAGTGATCACCACCGGCGCGGCTGCGGTGCAGCCCTTCCCCCGCGGACGCGGTGAAGTCACGATCCACTTCCCCGGCATCGGCGACGTCGAGTTGAGCCTGACCTAACGCTCAGTCCACTCGGCCGATTGCGTCAACCTTCCAGAGTCCTTCGACCTCGACCCACTGGGTGAAGATCGTGCCGTCGCCGCCGGCGCTCTCCGGGCCGCGGAAGGTGATGTGGAGCAGGTTGTCGCCCTGGTCTTCAATCTCGAAGCTCTCGGAGCCCTCGGCCGAGTCCGGCTGGGCCTGCAGCGCCATCGCCTGACCGATGCCGACCGGCGTGAACATCGGCATGAGGCCCGCGATGTTGTTTGCGATCAAGTCCTGGGCGAACTGGTCCGCTATTTCCAACAGGTCGGCGGTCGCGGT
The DNA here is from genome assembly GCA_028875225.1 of Chloroflexota bacterium. Lineage (GTDB taxonomy): Bacteria > Chloroflexota > Dehalococcoidia > Bin125 > Bin125 > Bin125. Next base: position 14,148 of record JAPPFB010000024.1, read on the forward strand.
CATTGAGCAGTCTCCAGGTTGGTGGTCAGGCAACGCTCCACGAAGGTAAGCGCGCGGTATGCAGACGGTCTGCGTTGTGTCGTGCATTCCGATTCTTCGACCGAATGGACACTCAGCCTAGCGCGGGGCGGGATAGGCTAAATCGGAGTTGCGCCGCGTCTCAGGCTTCCCGGCGGACACTGGAGAAGAAGATGAGCAGTCGTTCAATCGAAGTCGACGCGGAGTCAGCGCCACAGAAGGCCGCCGGCGATGCGATCCAGGCTGGCCCAAATGGCCCGAATGGCGCAGAGCCAATCATTGCCGCCAGTGGCGTGCACAAGACGTACGCCGGAGCGGGCGAACCTGTTCACGCGCTGCGCGGGGTCACGCTCTCGGTGGCTCGCGGTGAGATGGTCACAATCATGGGGCCGTCCGGTTGTGGCAAGACGACGCTGCTGAACTGTCTGTCCGGTCTTGAGACGATTGAGCGGGGCGAAATCTTCGTCGAGGGCCGAAGTATCCACGACATGCCCGACAACGAGCGAACCGACCACCGCGCCAGGAGAATGGGCTTCGTCTTCCAGTTCTACAACCTGCTGCCGGTGCTGTCGGCCGTTGAAAACGTCGAATTGCCGCTGCTCCTCGCCGGACTCGGACAGGGCGAGGCCAGAGATCGATCCATGGAGGCCCTGGAGCAGGTCGGGTTGCGCGACTGGTCCGGCCATCGGCCGGCGCAGCTATCGGGCGGCCAACGTCAGCGGGTGACGATCGCCCGCGCGCTGGTCAACGATCCGGCGATCGTCTGGGGTGACGAACCAACCGGCGACCTCGACTCGACCAACGCGAATCAAATCATGGAGTTGCTCGAGGACTTGAACCGGCGCAATCACCAGACGTTCGTCATCGTGACCCACGACGAGAACATTGGGCGGCGGGCCAACCGCACGATCCACATGCGTGACGGCTTGATCGAGGGTGAGACGATTCACCGTCAACTCGGGAGCTAGGGCGGGCGCGGTACCCGGGCCGAGGAAAGGGCACCATGGAAGAACTGTTTGGCCTCCCGACGATTCGCCTGATGTGGATCGTTGTCGCCATCGCCGGAGTCGCCGCCGCCGTCATCGCTTACATCTTCCTCAAGCGTCCGATTCTCGTCCGCATGGGTCTGCGCAACATTCCCCGACGGCGCGCGCAGACGGTGCTGGTCACGATGGGCCTGACCCTGGCGACGATCATCGTCACGATTGCATTCTCGACCGGCGATTCGTTAGCCGTCAGCGTCCGCAACCTGGCCCTCAACAGCCTCGAGCGAATCGACCACTTCATCACCGAGGAAGAGACTGACGATTCGGCCGAAGACGCCGGGACCGGCATCCCCGACCAGGTGCTGCTCGACCTGCAATCGCACTTTGCCGACGACGATCGGGTCGAAGCCATCTTCGGTTCGCGATTCGACCTCGTCCCGATCGAACATCCGGAGGCCGGTCAGATTGAGCCGCAGTTTTTCCTCGTCGGCGTCGACCCGCAGACCGTCGATCGGCTGAACGCCGTGCGCGACGAGGACGGTGACCTGCTTCGACTGAGCGAGCTCGACTCGGATGAAATCGTGATCAACGAGCGAGCCGCTCGCGAGCTGGACGCCGAGCCCGGCGATCAGGTCAGGCTCTATGTGCGGGGCAGTCCACGACAGTTCAGCGTGGCGGCCATCGGCCGGGATGCCGTCTTGACCGGCAATCTCGAGGCGGGTGGCTCTGGCGGTCTGCTCGCTCTGGACGCGTACCAGAGCCTGTTGGGTCCGCAGCTGTCCCCGCCCGACCGCTGGGATTCCATCCTGTTCAGTGGCGCCGGCGGAGTTGAGGCGCCGTTGGAGTTCTCGGACGCGCTCGATGACGACATCAACGATGCGATCAGGGCGTTCGAGCGGCAGCACCCGGAACTGTATCTGAGCAACGGTCTGACGCGATTCGATTCAGATCCGGTCAAGGCCGACAGCCTGGAAGACGCCGAGTTGATTGCCAGCGTCTTCACCACCCTGTTCCTGTTCATGGGCTCGTTCTCGGTCGCTGCGGGGATCCTGCTGATCTTCCTGATCTTCGCCATGCTGGCTGAGGAGCGAAAGCCGGAGATGGGCATCGCCCGCGCCGTGGGCATGCAGCGCAACGACCTGATCCAGATGTTCATCTCGGAGGGCATGGTCTACAACATGGGCGCCGCGGTTGTGGGCGTGGTGCTGGGGCTGCTGTTTGCACTGGGCTTCATCGCCGCGCTCAACCAGGGATTCGAGAGCTTCGGGTTCGTCTTCACCTGGACGGTCACGATCAAGAGCCTGGTCATCTCGGCCTGCATCGGGATTGTCATCACGTTCATCACTGTTGTCTTCTCCAGCTTCCGAGCCTCGCGTTTGAACATCGTCGCCGCCATTCGCGATATTCCCGAAGCCCAATACGAGGAGACCTATCCGCTGACCCCCTGGCGGGTGGTCAGGAACGTGCTCGGGGTGTTCACAACGGCCATCGGTCTTGTGCTTCTGCTGACCACGCCGTTCACGCTTATTCTCGGAGCCCCGGTCGCACTGGTGTTGCAACTGATCGGAAGCCGTTGGTCGAGGCGGCTGACTCCCTGGGTGCTGCTCTTCGGTTGGCGTGTCCTGCGCTGGAATCCACAGTGGTGGGTGCTGTTCATCGTGGGCGGGCTCATGGTGCTCGAATTCGGTCTCGGCCAGGAAAGCTTCTTCCCCTACATGACCGGCGTTTCGCTGACTCCGCTGGGCATCGTCATGGGTCTGAACAGACTGCGGCTGGGAGGCCGGCGTCTGAACCAACGGTTGCTCTACACGCTTGGCGCAGGATTCGTGATGTTCCTCTGGTTCATTCCGAATGACTGGCATGAGAGCTTCTTTGACAACAATCTCAACGGTGGACCGGAACTGTTCGTACTCGCCGGGACCATGCTCACCGCGGCCGGCACGCTGCTGCTGGTCTTCAACCTCGATCTGATCGTCGGTGGAGTGCGTCGCGCCGTTGGCGGGATCGGACGAATGGCGCCCGTCATCCGCACCGCCGCCGCGTATCCGGCGGCGGCTCGGTACCGCACCGGCATGACGATCGCCATGATTGCGCTGATCACGTTCGCCCTCGTCAACTTCACCACGATCAACTCTTCCTTCAGCCAGGCCTTCACCGGCAACGACACTGCTGGCGGATTCGAGGTCCTGGCATTCAATACCGATGTCAACGCCGTGTCCGACATCCGGGCGGGCCTGGCCGACGCCGGAGCGACCGAAGTGATCGAGGACATCGAGAACGCGGGCCGGATCGAAGCCGGTCCTGAACGCGGCACCCGAGCCATCACGGTCTTGACAGAGCGCTGGGACGCCGTGACTGAGCGGCACATTCTCGATCGCGACGGTGGCATTCAACTTGTCGAGACCAATCTGGCAGATGTCCAAATCGATGACCGCGACGCGGTGGTGGTCGGTGGCATCGACAGTGAGTTCGTCGATGGTCAAGAGGTGAAGCTGCAGGCGATCTCGTACCGCTATGAGAACGAGCAGGCGGTGTGGAGCGCGCTTCGGAGCGAGGAGATGGTCGCGGTGGCGACGGTCGACGCCATTGATGGCGCATTTGGATTCGCCGACAGTGATCTTGATCCGTGGTCGGTGCCCGACACCGTCACCGATGAGGCGACGCTGCTGCCTCGCATCGTCATTGAAGTCGGCCTGGGCGAGAATGCCAGGCAGGTCGAGGTGATTGCGATTCTTGAGCGGATCAGCGGGGCATTCGTCGACCTGGACGGCGAGAATGGCAGCCTGCCGACGCTGCTGCTGCCGGAATCGGTTGCATCCCAGGTGATTGGACAGTCCGAATCGACCCGCCACTACATTTCGACCAGAGCCGGGGCCGACACCCTCGACGTCGCCCAGGGAATTGAGCGGGAGCTGCGAATCTTCGCCGTCGATATCCAGGGCGAACTCAAGCGGCAACAGCAGACTCAGACCTCGATCCTGGCGCTGTTCCAGGGATTCATCGGGATCGGACTGGTGGCCGGACTGGCCGCGCTTGGCGTGATCGCGTTGCGCGCGGTGGTCGAACGGCGGCAGCAGATCGGCGTATTGCGCGCGATCGGATTCCAGTCTCGACTGGTGGGCTTCGAGCTGCTGATCGAGATGGGATTCATTGCCCTGCTCGGCCTCGGGCTCGGCACGGCGCTGGCGCTGGGCCTCGCTTGGCGGCTGTTCGCCGAGGGCACCTTCGGCGAGATTTCGATGTACGTTCCGGTTGGCACCATTCTGCCGATATTGATCGGTGCGTTCGCAGCGTCGTTGATCCTGACATACTTCCCGGCCAGACAGGCGGCGCGCACCACCATCGCGGAGGCATTGAGATATGAGTAGCGAGAACGAGCAACTGCACCTGCTCCGCGAGCTGGCCTTCGGTTACGACCGGGATCTACCGTTCAACGCCGCCACGGCTCCCGCCGGGGATGGCCGGGGACTGACCGTTGAACGGTTCGAGATCACTTCGCGCTATGAAGATCGTGTTGGCGGATTGCTCTTGCAGTCGGTCGAGGCCGAGGGTCCGCGTCCGCTGATACTGGTCGGGCATCCGGGCACGCTGGACAAGTCCAGCGACTACGTCCTCTGGCCGGCCGAGCAGTGGATGGCCCGGGGCGCGATCTGCGCCACGATCGACCAGGCCGGGCACGGCGAGCGCGCCCGGCGTCCGGTCTCGATGGAGGATTTCCAACGCTGGCCGATGCGCCGCCTGGATCAGTCGCTGCAGACGGTCGTCGACTGGATGCGCACGCTCGACTACCTCTCGGAACGGCCGGAGGTCGATGCCAGCCGTGTTGGATTTGTCGGCTTCTCGATGGGTGGCATGCGCGGGGCGCCGTTTGTCGGACTGGACGATCGAGTCAAGGCCGCGTCATTCTGCATCTCCGGCGCAAGCACGTTGTCGGGCCGCGGCGGCAGCGCCGGAGAGCTCGCCAATTCTCTGACTGACCCCGGCGTCTATGCGCCAATGATGGCGGGGCGAGCAGTCCAGGTGGTGGCCGGCGAGCATGATGACCTGATCACGCCAGAGGCGACGCAGCGCTTCTACGATCTACTTGATGAACCTCGGGAGTTGGTCTGGCTGCCCTGTGGTCACTGGGATTTCATGCCGCAGGGGATCCAGCCGGTCGGGCCGTTTCTCGAGCGGCACCTGGGCTTCGGCGACGGTTAGCTCAACACGCCCGTCGAGGTCAGCTCCGCCACTTCATCCGCCGAGTAGCCCAGGACTTCCGTCGCCACTTCGTAGGTGTGCTGGCCGAAGAGCGGCGCTGGCGATGCCAGGTATCCCGGCGTCTCGTGCAGCTTGACGATTGGGCCGTCGTAGAGCGAGATGTCCGTCTCGGGATGGTCGAGGTACTCGTAGAACCCTCGGGCAGCGAGATGATCGTCGTGCTCGCACATGTCCTCGGCGTCCTGCACCAGGGCCGCGGCGACGCCGACCGACTGCAGCTGGATCGCCAGCGCGGCGGCGTCGAACGATGCGGTCCAGTCGGAAAGCATCGAGTTGAGTTCGTCTTCATGGCGGCGTCGTCCGAGCAGGGTTGCGAAGCGATCATCCGAGGTGAACGCGGCGCCCTTAGCGACGGCGCGGAGCGATTCCCACTTGGCATCGTCGCCGACTGCGATGGCGATCCAGCGCTCGCGTGCGGATGGATCGTCGGCGCAGCGGTAGATGCCGTGCGGACACATCCAGCTCGACTTGTTGCCGTTGCGGACCTGGTTGACGCCGTTGGCGGTGTAGTCGAGCAGCGAGGGGCCCATGGTGGCGGCGACCGACTCGACCTGGGCCAGCTCGATTCGCTGCCCCTGACCCGTCTTTCGACGGTGCCTGAGCGCCGCCAGGATGGCGATCACCGTGTGGCCCGGGTTGACAACGTAGTCGGGGTAGTTGGTGCCCACACCGACCGGCGCACGGTCCGGATCGCCGGAGAGGTGCGAGATGCCCGTTGTCGGGGTCAGCACCGCGCCGAAGCCGAGGAAGTCGCGATGGGGGCCGCTGAGGCCCTGCATCGGCATGTAGGCGGCGATGATGTCGGGCTTGATTTCGCGGAGTTGCTCGTAGGTCAGATTCCAGCGTTCGAAGATGCGTGGCGTGAGGTTGGAGAGGAAGATGTCGGAGCGTTCGATCAGGCGGTAGGCGACTTCCTGCGAGCCCTCGGCCGACATGTTGAGCAGGAAGGACCGCTTGTCGGCATTGAAGTTGTTGAAGTAGGCGCAGACGTTGTAGCCGGTCTTGCCGGGCTTGATCGGCTGGCCCAGGCGCAGTCCGTCGACTCGGGCTTCGGACTCGATCCGGATCACATCGGCGCCGAAGTCGGCCAGCGTCCGCGCGGCGATCGGTCCGACGCCGAACCAGGAGAAGTCGGCCACTCGGACACCATCAAGTGGGCGTCCCCGCCTTCGCGGGGATGACGGGGAGGAGGAATCTGTCATATCGCGCCCTCTCCGGCAAAGGCGATCAGGTCTTCGGCGGGAATGCCGACCTCGTCGACCCAGACCTCCTGATTATGTTCTCCGATTTGCGGGGCCGGACGCCGGACGCTGGCAGGCGTCTCGGACAGATGGTACGGAGGGCCGGGGTAGCGCAGTCCGGCGTCTTCGGAGCCGAGGCGGGTCGGCTGATTGAGCTCCAGCCACCACTCGCGCTCGGCCAGGTGCTCGCTGTCGGCGATGTCGGACGGCGTCGCGACCTGGCCGATCAGGAGCCGCCGCGACTGTCCTTCCTCGTAGGCCTCCATCGTCGTCTTGCTCGCGTAGAACCTGGTCAGAACCTCCTGCGCGCGAGCGAGGACCGGCGCGTGTTTGGCCTGTTCCTCTACGTCGAGCAGGATGCGCATGTTGAAGTTGGCGAAGGTGTTGGCGTACTCCGGCTCGGTCAGATCCTCGGCCATGCCGTTTTCTTCCATCCAGCCGATGACCTCGGTCCAGGGCGCGCCAAATCCGGGGACGCCGACCATCGAGAAGATGTAGCCGTCGCTGGTCTTGTACGTCCCGATGCCGGGCAGTCGATGACTCTCGCCGACCCGCTCGCGCGAGGTGCCCTGGAAATCCCATTGCAGATGGGCGGTCTCCTGGCAGATCGAAAGCGCCTCCTGGATCGACGTCTCGACGCGCTGTCCGCCGCCCGTCGCTTCGGCCTGTAAGAGCGCCAGCAGCGCGCCCTGGGCGGCGGATATGCCGGCCACGGCGTATGCCTGGTTGCCGGCGATGCGCATCGGGGAGCCGTCCGGGTATCCGGCCAGCGTCGCGATGCCGGCTGCCGCCTGGGCGACGATGTCGGTGACCTCCCAACCGGCTCTGGGGCCGTCGAGACCGAATCCCGTGATCGAGACCCAGATCAAGGCCGGTTGGGCCTCCATGTAGGCGTCGGGATCGACGTCGTGTTCGACCAGCTCGGCTCGTTCGGCGGCGGTCCAGGACTCGATCACGATGTCGGCGGTCTTGACCAGTTCGCCGAACAGCCAGCGTCCGTCGTAATGGCCGAGATCGAGCGTGACTGAGCGCTTGTTGGCGTTGAAGTACCAGAAGCGGAGCGACGTCTCGCGGCCGGGGATGCCCTGCCAGAACGGGGCGCGTCCGCGAGAGGGGTCGCCGCCGACGGGCTCGACCTTGATTACGTCGGCCCCAAGGTCCGCAAGCAGCTTGCCGCAGTACCAGCCCATCTCGGAGGTCAGGTCGAGGATGCGGACGCCGTCGAGTGCTGATTGAGTCATGGTGGGATTGTAGGAGGCGACTTGTGCGCATCAGGGTGGTTGGCAGAAATTTTTTCCTGGCGCCGGAAAAAGAACGGTCGGCGATGATCTCCAGTGTTTTACTGGGTTTCGTGGGAGACAGGGTGGTTGGAAGTGGTTGGTTTTGTTCGGCTGTGGTCGGTATGCGGTGTACGGATTTGTTCGATTCCGTTCGGATTTGGACGGATCTGTGCGGTTGTGGGTGGGTTTTGGCGGTCTGGGTTTGGGGTGTTCGGCGGGTGTTCGGGAGGGGTGTTGGAAGTACGGAGAGCGCCTGGAGGTTGACAGTATCCATGGGTGTCCGTTCCTGCGGTCAGACGTGAGGCATCCTGAAGTTCAGGATATGCGTTCTAGTGAAGCAAGACTGAGCAGAGTGCGTATGCTGGATTGCAGGAGGCGGAAATGGCGATCAGGAAAATGGAAGGCGAGCCGGTTCCAGACCGCGAAGTGATGCCGATGTCGGAGATCCGGCGTTGGAGGGGGATGCGGCTTGAGGAGTACGTGGAGCTGTATCCAGTCTGGGCCGACTGGATGAGCAATCACAGCCAACTGATGTACGACGAAGACGGTGGGGCGTGGGTCCCGCGGTGGGATCCTGAAGTCGGCGTGGGGATTGGCTGGGAAGACGACGAGGAGTTCACACCGGACATGGTCGAAGGGCTGATCGCAGAGTCGAAGCGAGCGCTGGAGGAGGTCAGAGCCGGAGGGGGTGTGGACTTTCGCGAGCTAGACGAGGACGAGTCGTTTTGGGCTGACGACTAGTAGTGCGCTTCAAGGTCACCCTCAATGATGAGGCGAGGGGGCAGTTGCGCGGGCTGGCTCCCGGCCCGAAGCGGCTCGTTCGCAGAGTCCTGCGCGAGATGGAAGATGATCCGTTCGCGCTGGATTTTCGTCAGTTGGATCGACCAGAGGTGGTGTACCGCATTCGCGAGGGAGATTATCGGATCGTGTTTGAGCCAGGTCCCGGGCATCGGGAGGTGACGGTGACGCGGATTGGTCATCGGGAGTCGGTGTATGAGGGGTTGGGGCGGCAGCCGGTTGACGAGTGAGGCTGTTGCTTTCCGTGCGGACGAACCAACGTCTAAATCATCAGTAGTGACCGCAGTACTCGATGTTGGGCTGCACTCGCGTCCTGAACATTTGGCTCACGCCCTGGAAGGTCGCTGTCAGCGTCCGTTCGTAGAACGCTGCCCTAATGACGAGCCTGTTCGCGTTTCGCATCCTCTGAGCAAAGGTGTCGTCATCGTTTGTCAGGATTCCGTCGTCGCTTCCCGAGTAGTGGCTCCACCGCTCAGTTGTCACATCACCATCGTCGAAGCGATAGGACACGCTTACGGAGTAATCGCGTCGCTGATAAGGCAGGGAGTCCTCCCAGAAGAACACCTGAAACTCGCCGGCGTAGCAACTGATCTGAAGCCTGATTGTGTCGTACAAGTCGTCGTCAGTGTTCGCGACCTTGATCACCCAAGTGTCGTATGTGTCGTCGAGAGGATCTTGGCGAACGCCGTAGTAGAAGGAAGGCTCATTGCCGTTGAAGGCCCAGCCGTCAAGGTCGGCGTATTCCAGAACAGCCTCGGCGACGATAGGCACGCCAGGGGGCACGACGACCTCAGGAATCACGATCACCGTTGAGAGAGCGACTACTGAAGAATTGAGCCAGCGGTCGATGTGGGAAGTTCGATGATCGGCGGAGAGGAATCGACCGGAAGGAAGGATGTTCTCCCCCCAGTTCTCTCCGTCTAGCATTTGCTGTAGCGCGAACTCCGTCCTGCCGTCCTCATGACGACGTGCTCGAATCCTTGTCTCAACTTCACCCACCAGAATTGAAGGGCGTGAGGAGAGCCAAGTTCCGATGCTTGGCTCGGAGGGGAAATTGCGCCCTCGAGGCAAGAGACGTTCACCCCACTCGGCAGGAGTATCCACTTCTTCTTCCATCAGGTCGCCGGCTTGGCTCTCCAGCTGGAAGGCAAACTCTATCCGTCCGTCGTTCAAGGGGCGTGCATTGATTCGAGCTTTGATGTCACCAGTGGCGCTCTGAGCGTGCGCATCTGCGGCAAGTGCGGCGAGAACGAGAAGCGCGACACCTCCAATGAGCACTTGGATGACTTTCACGGATTTCTCCAAACTCAACTCAAGGATTCGATCAATGCTCATTGCAAGTGTGACTTGCTAGCAGTCTCTTCTTGACCGTTTTTCGCACTCGCAGAGCATATCGCAGGCCCAGATTTAGGTGTCACCTTCCACACGGCCAGGTAGTCGTCGTAGCGGGTGGCGAAGTCCGTGCTGAATTCGGCGAGATACCCGCGGCGAGCGCGGGTATGACGAGTTGGGGTTTGGAGGTGACGGGGGAGGAGGCTGCGTTGGTTCCTGATTTGCGGGAATGGCACCGGGGGAGAGGATTTGGGGTCAGGCTCCGACGGCGACCTTGACGTTCGCCGGCAGCCGCGAGGTGAACACCTCGACCGCCTCGCGGACCATTTCTTCGAGGACTTCGGCGGCGGGGCGGAGTTCGTTGAGGAGGCCGGAGATCTGGCCGGCGGCGTTCATCAGGAGGTCTTCTCGTTCGCCCTGCTTGGCGGCTTCGGCGATGTCGGCGATGAGGAGCCCCTGGAGGCCCATGGGCAGGGCCTGGGTTCCGGAGTCTTCCCAGGCTTCGATGAGCTCGTTGGTGATGTTGCGCATCGTCTTGCCCGAGTAGAGGCGGGTGACGCGGGTGTCCTCGTCGTTGGCGGCGAGGATGCGGCGCTTGCGGAACTCGTCGAGGTTGGCTTCCTGGGTGGGGATGAAGACGGTGCCGCACCAGACGCCGACGCAGCCCATGGCGAGGGCGGCGGCGAGACCGCGGCCGTCGCCGATGCCGCCGGCGGCGATCACCGGCTTGGGGGCAACGGCGTCGAGCACCTGGGGGAGCAAGGCCATGGTGCCGATCCGGCCGGTGTGGCCGCCGGCCTCGTGTCCTTGGGCAACGACGATATCGGCGTTGCCCTCGTGGACGCGGCGGGCGTTCTTGACGTTGCCGACGAGCGAGATCACCTTCCCGCCTGATTCGTGGACCTGGTCGACGAAGGGGGCCGGGTTGCCCAGACCGGTGGCGAGGACTGGCACCTGCATGCCGGTGATCGTGTCGACCTGGTCCTGTGGGGTGAAGCGGGGCGTTCGGACGTCGGCGCGGGGCGCCTGGACGTCGGGCAGATCGAGGTTGGCGCGGATGCCGCCGATCACTTCCTTGTGGTCCTCGGGCAGCAGGTCGCGTGGGTCCGCGGGCCGCTGGCGGCCGCTGGGGCGCGCCGCGACGTTGGAGGGGACGAGAATGTCGACGCCGAAGGGACGGTCGGTGAGGTCCTGGATACGGCGAATCTGCGCCTCCAGCCGGTCGGGTGGGAAGCCGGCCGCGCCCAGCACGCCGAGTCCGCCGGCGTTGGAGATCGCTGCGACCAGTTCGGGTCCGGCGACACCGCCCTGTCCACCGCCAACGGTTGGCCCCATGCCGGCGAGGGCAATGGGGTACTCGATGTCCAGCAAATCGCACATGTCGGTGTGCAGGATGGGTCGTGTCATGGGTTACTCACTTGCTCTGTCCGTGCATCGTCGCACATGTCAACAGTGAAGTGCGCGACAGCGTCGATTGGCTTCGCTTGCGCAGATCGCATTGTTGTCGTGGTCACGGACGTGGTCAACTGAGAGAGACACAAACGCAGGTACCATGAGCGCATGCCGGACGTGATGAATCTTCGAGTCCTGAATGACCACCTCGCAGCCAATCTGACGGCGCTCTCGCGTCCGATCGTGAGATTGAGCGGACGGTTCGTTGCTCGAATGCGAAGGCCGCTGCTGATCGTGATTGGCGGCGTTGTGTTGCTGATGCTGCTGATCGTGATTCTGCAATCGGGCCTGGGCGTCGACAACGACGTGACGATCACCGACAGTCATCGACCGGAAATCGTGGGCGGGGGCGAATAGTCCGCCGGCCGCAGCAGAAGGGAAGCGCGTTCACCATGCCGAGACCGAGCGAAGCGCTGATGAACGAGGCCGGTGAATGGATCGCCGAGCAGCTGTCAGAAGAGGGTCTGATGGTGACCAGCGGCTTCGTCGACCTGGTGCTCGACATGGAGTGGACGTCGATCGAAGAGGGAGTCGATCCCGAAGCGCGGGCGTTGGTGGTTGACTCGGTGATGCAAAAGATGATCGAGGAGAACGTTCACGTGGGGCCTCCGCCGGACACGCTGTCGACGGACGGCATCGATACTTCGCAGATCCGCCCCGTACCTCGTCAGTTCGTGGAGCAGGTGTTGAGCTGGGAGGACGATTTTCTCGGATTTGCTGCGGTTCGGCGAGCGGATTATGCGTCGGACGTGCCGGGGTGATGTGATGTTTGGTCAGCGCCACACCGTCACGATTGAGCCTTCGGGGCTGACGGTTGAAGTGCCGGACGGTGAGCGGCTGATGCAGGCGGCGCGCGACGCGGGGTTCTGGTGGCCGAATCAATGCAACATGGAGTGCCGCTGCACGGGGTGTTTCGTCACCGTCGTGTCGGGGACGGAGCACCTGTCGGAAATGGGACGGGCGGAGGAGGAGGCGCTGCTCAATCAGCGAGGGCGGCGCGCGCTTGAGGATCCGGTTCGCCTGGCGTGCCAGCTTGGCGTGTACGGCGATGTGACGGTTCGCAAGACCGGTGTTCGCTCGGGCTAATCGGCAGCGGGAGGCAGCACCATGCAAGGCATTCACGGAATCGATCTGGCCAGACTGGAAGCGTTCGTCGAAGTGGCGACGGCGCGGTCCTTCTCTCGTGCTGCCGAACGGTTAAACCTGACCCAGCCGACGGTATCGGCTCGGATCGCCCAGATGGAGGCGCAACTGGGCGTCGGCCTGTTCGAGCGACTGGGACGTCGCGTGCGCCTGACTGACGCCGGTCGCGCCCTGCTGCCCCATGCACAGCGGACCCTGCAGGCCGCGCGAGACGCGGCCGAGGCAGTTCACGCTTTGCGGGCGGGCGGCGGCGGCAGCCTGGTAATCGGCACCGCGCCGACGGTCGGGACCTACGTATTGCCCGGTCTGCTCCAGCGTTACGCGGCGGCGCAGCCCAACGTGGAGATTTCGATCCGCACGGGCCGCAGCCAGGAAGTGTCGCAGATGGTGCTGGACGATGAAGTCCAGATTGGATTCGAGCGGGAGCTGGGACACGCGGAGATCGAGTCGGTGCCGCTCTATGAGGACGACATCGTGCTGCTCGCCAGCCGGACGCATCCATTGGCAGTGCAAGGCATCGCGACGCCGGCGGAGATTGCGAACGAGGCGGTGATCTTCTTCGATACCGGCAGCAGTTACCACTCGATCAGCCAGGCCGTGTTCCACAACTCGGGGGTGGCGCCCAGACATTCCATCGACGTGGACAGCCTGGAGATGGCGAAGCGGCTCGTGCTGCGCGGTCTGGGGCTGGCGTTCCTGCCCAAGGTGGCGGTCGAGGAAGATCTCAAGCGAGGCGAGCTGGCGCCGATCGACATCGAGTCGGCGATGCCGATCCGGAGGAGCATCGCGGTGATTCGTCGGCGACGGCGGTCGCTGAGCGACGCGGCGCTGTCGTTCCTGAGCCTGGTTGGTCACGTGTTCAATGTCGAGGTGATGCCCGACGTCGGGCAACCGGGACGGGGGCTGAGCCGGCGGCTGCCGGCCGCTCCTTATTCGTCTGCGGGTTGAGGGACTTCCGGTACGTCGGACTCGTCGCGCAGTGCTTTGAGGATGTCGACATCGGCCTTGCCGGGTCCGCCGCCTTCGTAGCCGGGGACTTCGAGCAGCCAGGCGGCCTTGCGCAAGACTCGGTTCCTGACCATGCGGCGGAAGGCCTTGATTCCGATGCTGCCCTGCCCGATGTTTTCGTGGCGGTCCTTGCCCGAACCGAGTTCGGTCTTGGAGTCGTTGGCGTGGATTGCGGCCAGGTTTTCGGCGCCGATTTCGCGCTGGAACTCGTCCACGGTGTCTTTCAGTCCGGCGATGGTGGCGACGTTGTAGCCGGCGGCGTGCGCGTGACAGGTGTCGAGGCAGATGCGAACGCGAGGGTTGTCGACGGCGTTCATGATCGCGGAGAGCTCGGCGAAAGTGGAGCCGACGGAGCGGCCGGCGCCAGCGTTGTTTTCGAGCAGCAGGAGCGCGTTGTCGGGGGTTCGATCGAGCGCTTCGGTCATCGAGGCGGCGATCCTGGGCAGGGCGTGGTCGAATCCGGAGCCCATGTGCGAGCCGACGTGGAAGATCACGCCGTCGGCGCCGATTCGCGCGGCCAGATCGAGCTCGGCCGTCAGCGTGTCGGTGGATTTGCGCAGCAGTTCGTCGTCGGGGGATGCGAGATTGATCAGATAGACCGCGTGGATGAATGAAGATTTGAGTTTCGCCTGTTTGAACTTCTCGCGATAAGACTCGGTGTCTTCATCGGGGTGGTGCTTGCGACGCCACATCTGTGGCGCGGCGCCGAAGATTTGGAAGGATTCGGCGCCCAGGTCGACGGCTCGTTCGACGGCCTTGTCGATCCCTCCGGCGGAGGAGACGTGGGCGCCGAGGCTGGGGGTCCGCGCCATGGCTAGAGTCCGACGGCGCGGGCTGCGCGTTCGGCGACGCGGCGCAGGGGCTTGGCATAGGCGGCGTCGAGGACGGCCTGGCGGAGTTCGTCTTCGTCGATTGGACCACTGAGTTGGACGGTCGCGGTCGCGGTTTCGAGGTCGCAGGTGGCGGACTCGACAGCGTCGAGCCGATTGAGGGAGCTGCTCACGCGATTGGCGCAGACGGCGCAGAAGAGTCCGTCGATCTGCAGCGTGGCTCCAGTATCGTCCAGCGCGGTCACGCTGGAATCGGGGGCTCTGAGCATCCGTCGGGGCTTAATCCAGGGCATGTCGACAGCCTACCGATTCTGCCAGTCGAGGTAGCGCCGGACGGCGCGGGCGCAGGATTCGATGCTGTGATAGCAGGCGATCCCGTGGTCGTTGAGGCGGCTCTGGAGGTCGAGGGCTCGCTCGAATCCGACGTTGGTGCGGGGTTGTCGGATGACGACCGCGAGCGGTTTGCTCAGTTTGGGCGCGACGCTGGCGAGGTCGTTGGCCATCTGCTCTGCGAAGTTGCCGCGGCGCGAGCCGGGGCCGCCGCCGTCTGCGCCGGTGTGGACCATCAACCAGTCGATGCTCGGATCGTCGGCGACCGCGGTGAGCGCGGTCTCGATCTTGTCGCCCTCGAACATGAAGCCGGCGTCAAGCGGGTTGCGGATCGATGTTCCGGCGACCGGCGTGAACTCCCGAAGTACCTTCTGGGTCTGCTCGGCGAACCAGGGGACAGGGATGTCGTTGCGGTCGCAGATGTCGGCGGCGAGGACCGAGACGCCACCGCCGCCGCCCAGCACCGCGCAGCGTGGGCCGCTGACGCTTGGCATGCGCTCGATTGTGACGGCGAGGTCGAGCAGTTCCTCGACGCTTTGAGCCGGGATGAATCCGGCCTGGCGCTGGACGGCGTTCCAGATCTGAGCGGAACCGGCGAGCGATCCGGTGTGTGATGACGCCGCGCGGGAGCCGGCCTCAGTCAGGCCGCCTTTGAGCACGACCAGGGGCTTGCGCGCGCTGGCCATGTCGCGCGCGACGCGGAGAAAGTCGCGTCCGTTGCGAATGCCCTCGAGGTAGGCGAGAACGATGTCGGTGTCGGGATCGTGGGCGAGGAACTCGAGGAAATCGGCCTCGTTGAGGTCGGAGGCGTTGCCGAAGGAGGCGACGTTGGAGAAGTTGATACTTCGGCGAACGCCTTCGCCGACGACCTCGGAAGCGTTCATGCCCGACTGCGAGAGCATGCCGACGCGTCCGGGGGTGGTAGAGCCGTCCTCCATCCAGGAGATGCCTCCTCTGGTCGAATGAACGCCCATACAGTTGGGGCCGATCATGCGGATGCCGGCTTCACGCAGCTTGCGCAGCACCTCGGCTTCGAGGTCGGCGCGCTCGGCGCTGCCGGTCTCGCCGAATCCGGCCGTGAACAGGTGAACGACCTTGACGCCTTTGGCGATGGCGTCATCGATCAGGCCGAGGATCGCGGGGGCGGGGACTGCGGAGATCAGCGACTCGACGGGACCAGGGACGTCGGCCAGCGACTGGTAGAGCGGTGTACCGTCGGACAGCTCGCCGCCGCGCGGGTTGAGGCAGTAGACGTCCGGGACACGGTCGAGATTGCGGATGCCGCGCAGGAACATCTGTCCGCCGCCCCAGCCGGTGGTCCGCGGTGAGACTCCGGCAATGGCGATGGAGTTCGGCGCGAACGCGGTGCGCAGCGCGGTCTGAGCGTCGGCCTGCGGTTCGGATTCCGAAGGAACAAAGGTCATGTCGGGCCTTCCCAGTGGGCGCGCGAGTAGCGTATCAAGCGAGGTGCTGATGACTGAAATCGTCGTTCCT
Organism: Chloroflexota bacterium; assembly: GCA_028875225.1. Classification (GTDB taxonomy): domain Bacteria; phylum Chloroflexota; class Dehalococcoidia; order Bin125; family Bin125; genus Bin125. The sequence goes on from JAPPFB010000024.1 coordinate 30,320, forward strand.
TCGAGACTTGGACCGATCGGTGCGGAGTGGCATCGACCGTCGCACGAAGTGTCACGAGGCGCGGTGTTGTGCGTCGGCGGGTTTGACGGTGGCTTTGACGGTCCGGCTGAGGGGATCTACGGCGACCTTGGGGAGGCCATGCCGGAGCTTAGGATTGGCGTGCTGAGGTTGGACTTTCGGGTCAAGACGTCGCCAGGACCGATCGACGACGGGACCCTCGACGTACTGGCCGGGATCGACTGGCTGATTGAGCAAGGAATGGAACGGGTGGCGCTGATTGGTCATTCTTACGGCGGAGCAATCGTCGTCCGGGCGGCACATCGATCGGAGGCGGTAGCCGGGACGTGCGCGCTGTCGACACAGACGATGGGGATTGAACCGGATGAGGTGAAGGCGCTTGCGCCTCGTCCGCTCCTGTTGATTCATGGCGGCGCGGATTGGCGGCTGCCTCCCCGATTGTCGGAATGGGTGTACTCGCTGGCGGGCGAGGGTCGCGAGTTGCACATCCTGGACGGCGCGACGCATTCCTTACGTCAGCGCCGGGATGATCTGTGGGTGTTGCTGCTGGACTGGATCGACCGGGTGTTGCCGGTTACCGGACTTGAGCGATGAACCGAGCTTTGCGAGATACCCGCGGCAAGCGCGGGTATGACGAATCTCGGATCAGATCGGAGGCCGCTGCCAGCCGCCGAGGTCGGTTTCGAGGGCGGCGGCGAGAGCCAGCGTGACGTCCTCTCGCCAGGGGTGGGCGAGGACCTGGACTCCAATGGGGAGACCGTCGCTGGACTCTCCGCAGCGGAGGGCGGTGCCCGGCCAGCCGGCGATGTTGTAGGGGCCGGTGTAGAACATGGTGCGCAGTTCTTCGCTGTAGGTTTGACCGTGTTCCGGGGCCGGGCGGGCCGCGACCGGCGCGACGATGGCGTCGTAGGGCTGGATGAACTGCAGCATCTCGCTGCGGAAGCGGTCCTGGTACTCCAACGACTCGGTGAAGACATCGGTGTCGGTCGGTTCGATCTGGTCGAAAGCTTTCTTGAGGAATTCCGACTCCTCGGTCGTGCCCCACTTGTCGAGCATGCGCTGAACCCAGGCGCGGCCGTCTCCGCCGCCGACCCGCGGCCACATGTCGACATACTCGGCCAGCGGAGGCGGCGTGTCGTTCTCGACCGACCCCACGCGCTCGGCCAGGGCGGTCACGGCGGCGTCGAGGACGGCGCGGGTGTCGTCGTCTGCGTCGAGATAGCCGTCGACATCGCAGTACCAGGCGATGTTGAGGCTGGCCAGGTCGACGTCCGCCGGATCTCTCAGGGGAACCGGATGAATGAACGGATCGATCCCATCCGGGCCGGAGATAATCGGCAAGGAGAGGGCGAGATCCTCGACGTAGCGGCACATGGGACCGATCGTGGTCCAGGCGTCGAGCGCGCCCATGCCCCAGGGCACGATGTGCCCGGTGCGGGGCACGCGACCGGCCGTCGGCTTGATCCCGCAGATGCCGCTGAAGTGCGAGGGCAGCCGGATGCTGCCGCCGGTATCGCTGCCGAGGTCGAGCGGCGATCCGCCGGCCGAGACAATCGCCGCCGCGCCGCCGCTGGAGCCGCCGGGCGTGCGCTCGGGATTGAACGGATTGCGAGACTGGCCGTAGATCAGGTTGTCGGTCTCGCCTGACAGGGTCAACTCGGGCGTGTTGGTCTTACCCATCAGGATCGCGCCGGCGTCGCGCAGGCGGGCGGTGACCGTGGAGTCAGCTTCGGGCACGAAGTCCTTGCGGCCGAGCGTGCCCCCGGTGGTGATCACACCTTCCGTGTCGTGCGAGTCCTTGAGCGTGATCGGGACGCCGTGCAGCGGCCCCAGCTCGTCGCCGCGAGCAATGGCGGCGTCGGCTTCGGCGGCTTCGGCTCGGGCCCGGTCGGCGCAGAGCTGGACAACCGCGTTCAAGGTCGGATTGACCTCGTCGATTCGGGCGAGGTGCGCCTCGAGCACTTCCGAGGCCGAAACCTCGTGCTCGCGGATGGCTCGGCTGATTTCGGTGAGGGAAGAGAAGGTGTCGACCATGAGGCGCCTCCGGGCGGTTGCCGCGAGACGCCTCTGGGGCGTCAGCGGCCCTTGAACTGGGCGGGACGCTTCTCGGCGAAGGCGGTGGTGCCTTCGCGCGCGTCCTCGGTGACCATGATTTCAGAGTAGAGCTGAGATTCCAACGTCATCCCCTCCGCGAAGCCGGACTGGAGCAGCACGCCTTCATAGGCGGCGCGCTTGGACGCCCGAACGGCGAGCGGTCCGTTGGACGCGATCTCTTCGGCCCATTCGCGTGCGGTGGGCAGCAGATCGTCGGGCGTCGTGACGGCATTGGCGAGGCCGATCCGGTGAGCTTCGTGCGCATCCAGGTGGTTGGCGCGCAGCAACAACTCGAGCGCTTTGCCAAAGGGCACATAGCGGGCCAGGCGCTGGACCTGTCCGCCGCCGGGCAGCAGACCTCGTTTCGGGGCCATGGAGCCAATTCGCGCCGCCTCGCTCATGATTCGCAGGTCGCAGGACAGCGCAAGGGCAAATCCACCAGCCAGGCACCAGCCGTTGATCGCCGCGATGACCGGCTTCCAGGTGTTGTCGGGTCCCCAACTTGATAAACCGGCAGCATTGGAGGATTGCGCTTGACGACCGCTCGCGGAGCGGGCGGCGCGGTTGATCTCATCGTCGTGGGCGTCGGGTCGGACCAGGTCGCGGCCGGCGCAGAATGCGCGTCCGGCGCCGGTGATGATCGCGACGTGCAAGTTGTCGTCGGCGTCGAAGTCGGACCAGAACCTGTCGAGCTCCCGAGACATTTCGGGATTGATGGCGTTCATCCGCTCGGGGCGATCGAGCGTGATCGTGGCGATCTTGCCGTCGGTGTCGATGCGGACAGTCATTGGCGTCTATCCGCCCGCGACTGCGGGGACGATTGAGACCTCGTCGCCCTGGCTGAGCGCGGTGTGGAGGCCGTCGAGGAATCGCACGTCTTCGCCGTTGACGAAAAGGTTGACGAATCGCCGAATCTCGCCGTCTTCGTCGACGATTCGCTCGCCGATCCCGGGGAACTGGCGCTCGAGGTCGAGCACGAGGTGTTGCAGGGTCTCGCCGCCCGCCTCAACGACATCGCGATCGGAGGTGAGGGCGCGCAAGGGAGTGGGGATGCGCACGGAAACGCTCATCAATGGAGCTCGATTCGTTTTGTAGTCGTCCTGATGGCATAGAGATTAGCGCGGGAATCGGGGGAGGTCTGCGCTCGCCGATGCAGTCCGATGCAGGATGGCCAGTGACGGACCACGGGGCGCTAGTCGTCAGGCTAATCGTCAGGCTGATCGGGTTCCCAGAGAATCCGGCACGTGCCGCAGACCAGCGCGGATATCACCTCGCGTCCACCGTCGCTCTCCAGGTCAAGGGTCTCGTATTCGATATCCGCTTCGGCGCCGCAATCCGGGCACAGCGGACGCAGCACATAGTCGAAGTCGCCCGAGGTCACAGAGCTGCGATGGACGAGCGTGTCGATGTCGACCCACTCGTCAAAGGGCACCGAGCGGACGGCAAAGCTGGCCAGGTCGGCGGAAGGATCGGCCGACATGCCCTCACCGGGCGGGTCGCCAGGCGTGCGTCCGCCGCTGCGCGTACTCATGCGTGCATTGTACGTTCGGGGTGCGGTTGCACGACCGACTAGCGACGGTACATAGAACGGACGGCCGAATCGGCGTCGTCTTCGTTCCAGGTTTGCCGACTGCCGCCGCGGCGACCGGTGAAGATGTCGGAGTTGTTGATCCGCTTGTCTTCTGGAATTGAATTGTAGAACTCACGTCGCGAGTTACAACGTACGCAATGTCCCACGGAGGTTGCACCGTCTGGCGTGTCGATCAGCCAGATGTGCGCACATTGCGGGGAGGCGACGGCGGCCTGGGTTACAGCAGTAACCATGTCATATCTCCGAGGAGATTGGCCCGCCGCCTGGCGTCCTGTTCGCGGATTGTACTTGACGTAGTCGCCGCGACTCCCCTTACGTTCGCAAATTTGGTAAAGCGTGTCAACTCCAGTTAACAGTTGGCGTTATGTCGCTACACAGTACAATTGACTCAAAAGGACGTTCGGGAATACAATGGTATAAGCGCTTAACCATTTTACTCTTTGGCTCAACGGATCGCGGCAAAGAGTCGACGCAACTATGCCATGGACTTGAGGTACTCGAGCGCACCCTCGGGATGCGCGTTGAAGTCGCGGGGCGCGTCGATGATGTGCCGCACCACGCCGTCGGCGTCGATCACGTAGGTCATCCGGGCGGTGATGCCGCGCTCCTCATTGAGAATGCCCCAGGCCTTGCCCGTCCGGCCCCAGGGAAAGTCGCCGAGCAGCGGGAACTCGAGTCCCAACTCGATCGCGTACGCGCCATTGGCGAACGGGGAGTCGACGGAAATGCCCAGCACCTGGGCGCCGGCCTCCTGGAACTCGCTGTGCAGTTCCTGGAAGCGGCTCAGTTCGTTCGTTCAACCGCCGGTGAAGGCGAGCACGTACCAGGCGACCACGACCGTTTGACCGCGGTACTCGGAGAGCGTGTGTTCCTTGCGGTCGCCGTCCATCAACGTGAAGTCGGGGGCGACCTGACCGATTTCGACTGCCATGAGTTCGTTCCTGCCTGCGTTGCGCTCTTGCCTGCCGGGGCGCCTGTGCTCGTCAGCTGCGCGTGGGGGTCGTCGTTCTGTTCATATTCTAGTCGCTGGGTATACTTCGGCCATGGCTAACGGCGCCGAGTATGACCTGGGTGCGGCGGAGGCTCTGGAAGCGGAAGCGATCGGCCCGCCCGGTCAGCGACGGTTCCGGTTGCGCGTGATCGCGGGCGATCAGACGGCCTCGATCTGGTGCGAGAAGACGCAGGTCAGCGCGTTGGCTGAGGCGATCCAACAGGTGCTGGCGCGTCATCGACGGTCCGGAGAAGGACGACGCCCGGCATCACGCCCGTTGGAGCCGTTCCCGGACCGGGCAACGCACGATTTCCTGGCCGGGAGGATCGCGCTGGGGTACGACGAAGACGCCGATACGATCACGCTGTTCGCCACGGATGTCGAAGAGGGTGGAACGAATGCGACGCCGACCCTGCGGGTTGACATCGGCCGGCTCGCGGCGCGGCTATTCACGGTCCAGGCCGAGGAGACCGTTGCGGGCGGGCGCCCGACCTGTCCATTGTGCAAGCAACCGATCGAGGGTGCGGAGCACCTCTGCCCTCGGACCAACGGCCACGCCGAGGATGCACTTGCCGAAATCGGGCCGCCCGACTTCTAGGCCCGGAGGCGAGCGTTGTCGACGTACGAAGGCGCGCGGTCACGAGACTGGCTGACCGCGCGGCCGGCGCCACAGCACGCGGCGTTTCTACGCACGGTGGCGCGCGCGGCCGCGGGAATTCCTCCACAGCGGCCTCCGCTGTGGACCCTTCAGTACGCGTTCTCGCTGCTGGGCACGGCGTCGTTTTTCGCCTGCTTCTTCTATCTGACGACGACGCTGCCGCGGGAAATGACCGACCTGGGATTCAATCTCTTCGAGATTGGTCTCGTGGTCGGCGGCTACGCCGCGATTCCGATCTTCCTGCGCCCGCTCGTGGGACGCTGGAGCGACGGCGGTCATCGGATCCGGCAGATGCGGATCGCGCTCGTCGCGTTTATCGGATCGTTCATCCTGATGATCTTCACCGACAATCTCTGGGCGCTGTTCGCGCTGCGCTGCGTGCAGGGCGTCGGCATGGCGTTCTATCCCACGTCGGCGGGATCGCTGGTGGCCGAGATCGTGCCGCCCATGCGCCGCGGTGAAGGGCTCGGGTTCTTCGGTCTGTCGACCAGTTTCGCCCAGACGCTCTCGCCGGTGGCCGGCGGGGCGATCGCGGCGTTCGCCGGATTTGAGGGCGTGATGCTGCTCGGCGCGGCGACCGCCGTGCTCTCGTTGCTGGTCACGATCTTCCAGCGCGAACCGCCGGCGCCCGTTGCTCCGCCGCCGCCGATTTCGTTGAAGGCGCTGATCCCGGCGCGAGCCGTCTTCCCGATGCTCGTCTTCCTCAGTGTCACCCTGGGATTTTCGGTTGCCGCGGCGTTCCTTGAACCGCTGGCCGATCAGCCGCAGCGCAATCTGGGATTCGTGCCGTTGTTCTTCATGTTCTCAGGGCTCGGAGCCATGCTCTCGCGTCCGTTGGCCGGACGCATATCCGATCGCGTTGGCCGGGTGCCGGTGATCATTCCCGGTCTGATCGCCACATGCGCGGGGATGGCGTTGGTGGCACAATCAGAGACAGCGGCGATGCTCTGGCTCGCCGGCATTTTGACGGGGATTGGCATGGGCGGCGCGCACACCGGACTGCTGGCCCTAGCGGTGGATCGGGTTGCCGCGAATCAGCGCGGCGGCGCCACGGCGACGTTCCAACTGGCCTGGGATGTGGGCGGCTTCGCGTCGTTCCTGATTGGCATCGTGGGCGCCTTCTTCAATGTCGAGATGATCTTCTGGGTCGCTGCCTTGGGCGCCATCGTTGCGCTAAGCGGACTGATGCTGGGCCGCGTCATGGGCTGGACCCGGTCCGCGCCGCCGGCGATGGAGCCGCTGGGCGCCGGCGCGGCCGCGGGAGGCGGGTGATGCCAGGTGTCGCACTGGACCCAACCCCCTGATCCACAGGAGTTGCAGGAACTCGCCCGGGAGTCCAGGCCGGCCGAGGCGTTCGATCGGCGCTGGTACGGCGCGGCGTTCCTGGCGGGCATCCTGATGGTCTGCATCCTGGGATTCGGCACTGATGTGTTCGACAGCGGTCCCAGCGAGGGTGATGTGAGCAGCGCATATCGAAGCGGCGTGGACCAGGGCGTGGCGTCGGCTGAGGCGTTCTGGGAGGACGAACTGGTTGATCGCTGGTGGGAGGGCTACAAGCGGGGCCAGGCCTCGGAGACCAGCATGGCGCCGGTCATTCTCAAGGCCATGCGCGACGGATTCAGCTGGGAGGCCGGTTTCGAGGCGGGCCTGGATTCGGAAGACGTCGACATCGATGCGAGCTACCGCGAAGGATGGATGCAGGGATACCGCGACGCCTGGACCCGGGTAACCGGTGTGTCGTCGGGCGCCCGGTTTGTTCCTCATCCTCCCGGCCCGGGATACGCCAGCCGGGTGCGCTGGCAGGAAGGAGGGGGTGAGCCTTGAAACGCAGGATCACACTTGCACTGGTCGTGTCTTTCGCCGGGGGCGTATTGCTGATGGCGGGCCTCGGCGGAGCGCTGGGGACCTTCGACCGCGGGCCCACCGACATCGATGTCCGCGATGCGCGGCAGCGAGGCCTGGCCGACGGCCAGGCGGAAGTCGATGTGGGCAAAGAGGCGGCTGCCGAGGAGCAGGAGCGGCTTGGCTTCGAGCGCGGCCGCGAGGCGACGGAGTGGCTCTCGCTGGACCGGTTGCCCAATCCCGATGGCTGGTTTGCGGGCGTTGCCGCCGGGCGCAAACGCCTGAATGAGATGGCGATCGAAGCCTTTCAGGCGGGCGTCGAAGACGGCGAACGCCTGGGCCGCGAAGAGGGGCTGATGTTCCTGCGAGAGCAGGAGGCGGGTGGTCGGACCTCGGAACCGGACGGGTCGAGCACTCAGACCGGGAGTCAGTAGGCTCAGCCGTCGGGAGTTCGTTGCCCCCACTCGTTCCAATGGATGATCTCGTCCAGGGGTACGCGTGGCGCGGGCTTGAAGTCGTCGCCGCTGAAATAGGCCATGGGCAACAGGACCGCCTGGGTGACGTCGTCGGGAATGCCCAGCAGTTCCTGCGAGAGCGACTCGTCGCGCAGGTGCAGGGTGGTCCAGGCCATGCCGATGCCGCGGGAACGGGCCGCCAGCATGAAGGACCAGGCGCCGGGGATGACGGAGCCGTAGGTCGCCGCCTGCGCCATCTGCCCGGCGTCTTCGACACGGCCGTTGATGCAGGCGATGAGCAATGCCGGACAGCGGTGCATCTCTCTCGCGAGATACGTGGCGGATTTGGTCACGCCGGCTTCAGCCGCCGCGCGCGAGTCGCCAGCCGGCCAGCGCGGCCCGTCGTCCGCCCGGGCCTGGGCCAGCTCCTCGAAGCTGTCCCGGTAGATCCTGGCGACGCCGGCGATCTTCTCAGGGTCGGTCAGCACCATCCACTGCCATTGCTGTGAATTGGACGCCGTCGGCGCTTGCAGGGCAATCTCGAGACACTCCCGGATTACTTCTGGCTCGATCGCTCGATCAAAGTCGAGACGCAGCCTGACCGATCGAGTCGTCGTGAGGATGTAGTCGGATTCGTAGCGACTCATGGGCGTGTTCCCTCCTGATGGTCGAACGAATGCTACTCACGATCGGAGCTGGCTCGTTCGCCGAATCTCGATTCGTTGCGGCAGCGTCTTGCCGTAGCGGCGCACCAGGCCGGCCATCACATTGCCCGGTCCCAGGGTCAGGTAGCGCCTGACGCCGAGCTCGTAGAGCGTGTTGAGCACCGACTGCCACTCGACGGCCCGGACGTATTGGGATCGAAGTTCCTCGCGCAGCTGCTCGGCAGACTTCACGATCTGACCGCTGTGGTTGCCGATGATCGGCGTGAATCCGTTGGCGATCGGCAATGCATCGATCAACCCTCGGTTGAGCGCGTCGGAGCGCTCGAAGGCAGACGTGTGAAACGCGCCCGCGACGCGCAACTGCACGGGCTGTCCGCCAAATTCAGGGGCGATCGTGGTCGCCCGCGCCAGCGCGTCGTGCGCGCCGCCCAACACCGTCTGGTCGGGCGCGTTGTGATTGGCTAATGACGCACCGGTCTGAGCCGCGATTGTCTCGGCCGCCGAGCGCCCCGCGCCGACGAGAGCGAGGAGCCCGCCGGGCCGCTCCTGGCAATCGCGATCCATGTTCCTGCCGCACTGCCAGGCGAACTCCAGGGCCGCTTCAAGATCCACCGCGCCGGACAGCACGAGCGCCGAATTCATCCCGCTGGAGTGCCCGGTCACAACGCTGAGCGGGCCGATCCGCTGAGCGATCGCCGCATACTCGGCAACCGCCCAGGCAACCAGGAACGGTTGCAAGAGCGACGGTTGGCGCAGTGCGGCCTCGTCGGCTTGCCTGGCGCTCAGGCCGAGCTGCCACAGATCGCAGCCGACGATCTCGGACGCCAGTCGAAACGTTGATTGGCCGGCTTCCGGCAGGTCATCGAACGATTCGGCGAGATCGGTGACGCCGCCAGCGCGCTGCGCACCCTGTCCCGGACAGATCAGGACGGTGGCCGGATTCTGATTCACTGATTCAGCGTATGCGCAGCCGGCGAGTCGCCTGTGCGCCGATCGCCGGACCGGGCGTGAACATCAGTGCGTCGAGGAGCCGCCTACTTGTGGTGATCCGGCCCCATGTCGGTGAGCTCGATGATGTTGCCGTCCGGGTCCTTGCAGAAGGCGGCCCAGATGCCGTCGTTGTCACGCTGGTTCGGTTCGACCATGACGTCGACGCCGTCCCCCCGCAGCCGTTCAACCTCGGAGTGGAACTCGTCGGTGGGGATGTAGAGGGCAAAGTGCGGACCGATTCCCTCGACGGACTGATCCATCTCGCGCTGCATCAAGTGCAGCTGCAGCGACCCAACCTCGTACCAGGCGCCGGGGAATCCGAAGTCTGGCCGATCGATCTCTCCGAGCCCCAGCTGTTCCCCGTAGAAGTGCTTCGACTCTTCAACATCGGAGACGCAGATCGCGACGTGGCTGTATCCGGCAACGGCTGGCATGTTGGCCTCCTTCGAATGCTCCGGTATCCCTTGTACCGGGCGATTCACTGTAATTTGAGTGCGATGATACAGACTCAATGGCGACACCGGCAGGCTGTGGTGACGTCGATGGAGAAGGGGCGGGGCTGATGTCGGAATTGCGATGGGAACCGCCGGCGGGCGGCTCCGGAAGCGACTCGGGTCGGCGCGCCGTCATGCCGGCGCGCCCGGACGGCCGGGATGGGCCCAGCCGCGGGTCGATCACACTGTTGATCTTCGTGATGATCGGCGCGGCGTTCGCGCTGGGCATCGGTGTCATGCGCGTGATCGACGCCAGCGACGACTACGGGCGCGTCTTGCGCAGCGGCCGCGACGGCGGCTCGCCGGCAACGGTTCCGGCCGCGGTTCAGCCGTCGGATGACGACGACCAGGAAGTCGCGGTCGACACCGCGGGACGAGCCTCGCGGTTTGCGATCCTGGACGAGATCGTCGAGGTGTTGGACAAGGATTTCGTCGATCCGGCGAAGTTCAACTCGCTTGACACCCGCGAAGCAGCGATCAACGGCATCATCGACGCGCTCGACGATCCGCACACCGTCTTCATCGACGCCGAACGTTATCGGCTGGCGAGCGAGGATATCGGTGGATCGTTCGAGGGCATCGGCGCAACGGTCAACCAGGTCGACGGCGCGATCGTGATTGTGCGCCCGTTCCGGAACTCGCCCGCGCTGCAGGCGGGCATTCGCCCGGGCGACGTGATCCTCGAAGTCGATGGAGAATCGACCGAAGGCTGGAGCCTCGAACAGGCCGTCGCCGTGATTCGCGGTCCCAAGGGCACCGAGGTGGAGCTACTCGTTCGGCATACCGACGGCGAGGAGGAGCTGATCGTCGTGACCCGTGACCGGATTGTGGTGCCCAGCGTCGAATCGCTGCCGATCACCGACCGGTCCGGCAATCCAGTCGCGGATATCGGCTACATCCTGATCACGCAGTTCACCGAGGACACCAAGGAAGAACTGCTGGAGCTGCTCGAGGGCGCCCGCAATGCGGGACTGACCCAGTTGATCGTCGATGTGCGCGGCAATCCGGGCGGGCTGCTCGATGCGACGGTGGAAACGACCGGGGAATTCATGGATGAGGGCGTGGTGCTGCGCCAGATCGACCGCGAAGGCAATGAACGCGTCTTCAGCGACGAGCCCGGCGGCGCCGGAGTCGGCCTGGAACTGGTCGTGCTGATCAACGAACACAGCGCATCCGGCTCCGAGGTGATGGCGGCTGCGTTGCGGGACCACGGCCGCGCTGTCCTGATCGGTACCACGACCACCGGCAAGGGAACGGTCAACGTTCCGCGCCGGCTCTCCGACGGCAGCGTGCTGTACGTGAGCATCGCCAGATACTTGACCCCGGAAAACGCGCCGGTTGAGGGCGTCGGCGTCGCCCCCGACATTGAAATCGCGATTCCCGATACGGGATTCGAGGCGGGCCAGGACATCCAGCTCTTCGTGGCGATCGAGTATCTGCGCGGGGAGTACAACCCCGGCAGTGCCGACAGCGGCTCGACGGAGAGCGAGCCGGTGAACGTCGAGGAAGATGAGCAGCCAAACGAGCAGCAGGACTCCCAGTCGGACGGCGCCTCGGAGTCGCAGACCGAATCCGGGGAGTAGCCTGCGCCGGACAGGGGCGCCTGCACCGGACGAGGGAGCGGGCAGCGAGATGGCTCGGTTGGAAAGGCATGAGCGATGACTTCGAACGCTGACGGATGGGCCCGCCCGGAGCTGATCTGCGAGACCGACTGGCTGGCCGAGCACATCGACGACGACGATGTGGTGGTGCTCGACTGTGATCTGCTCGACGCCTACCTGCGGCTGCATATTCCCGGGGCGGTCTGGTCGCTGTCGCGCTACTGGAAGACCGACCCGCGTGATGACTCGCAGATCTACGGCATGTCGGATCCCCAGCAGTGGGCTCAACTGGTCGGACGGTTGGGGATCACGCCGGATACCACGGTCGTGGGCTACGACGGGTCAGGCTCGCTCTACGCGGCTCGGACCTGGTGGACGTTCGATCGCTTCGGCCACACCAACTTCAAGATCCTGCACGGCGGGCTGGACAAGTGGTATGCCGAGGGACGTCCCCTGTCGCGTGAGAACCTGCGCCCGCGCGCGGTCGAGTATCCCGTTCCGTCTGCGCCGCACGATGATTCGATCTGCCGGCTCGACGATATTCCCGGCGCGATCGAGGATGACCATCACGTCTTCTGGGACGTGCGCTCGGACGGTGAATGGACCGGTGCGAACAAGCGCGGCACGCAGCGCGGCGGGCGAATCCCTGGCGCCGTGCACCTGGAGTGGCTGGAGACGCTCGAGGAGCCGGTGCGCACGCTCAAGCCGCCGGCCGAGCTACGCCGGATGCTGGCCGACCTCGGGATTACGCCGGAGACGACGGTCACCACCTATTGACAGGGAGGCATCCGTGCGGCGCACGGATACTGGCTCCTGCAACTGCTTGGCTACAACCAGAGCCGCAACTACGACGCGTCCTGGCACGAGTACGGCAACGCGCTCGAGCATCCGATCGAGACGCCGGACGACTGACGCTCACGCGTTCACGGGTCGAGGAATCAGCCTTCGAGCACCTCTGCGAGCGCGGCTTCGACCTCGTCCAGCGGAGCGAATGCTTCGAAACGGGCGGCGACGACGCCGTCGGCGTTGACGACGAAGGTCCACTCGCCGGTGTGCAGTCCCCACTCCTCCAGGATCGGCGTTTCGATTGGCTCTGCGCCGAGTTTCACTTCGGCCGGGTTCTCGTAGAGATCGACGTGGACGTAGTTGGCCGCGTCGCCGTAGATGCTTCTGATCTCGGAGAGGACTTCGGCCTGCGGACCGCAGAAGGCGTTGGTGCAGAAGCCGGGCGAGGCGAAGACGACGACCAGCGGTTTGCCGGCCTCAACTGCGTCGGCCAGCGAGACCAGGTAGAGACCCGGATCGGGTTCGTCGCCGGTCGAGAGATCTTCGATGTTCGCGACATCGATGAGGGTCCGGCTCTGTGATGCCGGCGCCGCGTCACCGACGGATGGGGCTGCCGTGTCGTCGGGGATGTCGATGGCGATGCCGAGGTCTTCGAACCCGTCTTCTGACGGGATATGCAGGATCAGATTCCAGCGTCCGACGGTGGCGAACTCGACGTAGGTGACGTGGAAGCCGCGGACGCCGTCGGGGAAGCGAGCGAACCGCGCGACGACCTCTTGCATCTCACCGGGCGCGTCGTCAGGCAGTACCGTGACTCGCATCGCGGGCGTTTCAACGAGGCCGGCCGGACCTTCAATCACGAGCGAGATCCGGTGCCGGCCGGGCGCCAGATCGGGCGTGCCCAGTGCGATGGTGTAGCCATCGCCGCTGTCGTAGACCGGATAGCCCCAGTCGAGGAGCAGTTGCAGGCGCGGGCTCAGATCGTCATAGGCGGCGGCTTCGAGGATGCCGACCGACATGCCGCCTTCCATGCCGCCCATTCCGTCGTCTTCCTGCGACTGCGCCGGTTGCGGGTCGGGCTGGGCTTCCTGCTGGGTCTCGGCGGCGGCCTGGGGTTGCTCCTGAGCATCCTGATCAGCGGCGCGTACCGTCCCGATGCGTCCGCTGCTCGTTGAATCGGCTCGGGTTTGTGCGGTCGCTGGCTCACCGCCGGATGTGGAGTCGGCAGCCGTCTCGGCCCCCTCCTGCTGTTGCTGCGGTTGGGCCTGTTGCTGTTGTTGGTCGTCGTCGGAAGAGGTCGCGCAGGCGGACAGCACCAGCGCCGCCGCTGCCGCGACCATCAGGATCGACCAACGCCGACTTCCGGGCGCGCGCAGCCAGTTCAGTATTCCGATCATGGACATCCTCACTCGCTCAGCGGATACGGGCTCCGTGGTTCAACGCTACTCTCCGCCGACGTAGGAACCGAATGTGAAGGCGAACAGGCGGAACTGGTCAGAGTCGGAACTCAGTTTCAACTCATGCTCCGACCACTCCGGCAGGAACAACAGCCGGTAGAGGTCGTTCTCGGTCACGCGGATAAACGAGCGGCCCTGATCATCCCAGCGGATGTGCGCTCCCGCTTCGTTGGGGAACAGCCAGCGGCCGTCGATCTCGACAAAGACGTCGTACGGCCGGCCATCGTCGGCGGCGGTGAGCACCAGGTTGACCGTGCGCCCGCGGATGATCAGCGCGACGTAGTCCTCAAGATTGTCCGTCTGCCTGGCGTGGACGATCGATTCCTCTTCGATCTGCCAGAACCCCTCGAGGTACCAGCGATTGTGCTCGCGCTGGGAAGTTGCGACATCGACGAACTGCGTGACCGCTCCAAGCGATGAGAGATAGTAGGCGTCCTGACCGGCGTAGGGCCGGCCCGAGTTGCGCCGCCAGCCCATGTATAGCTCGCGCGTCTGACCGCTCGGCTGACCACGACGGCTGGGTTCCGCGACCTCGACGCCGAAGGGGACGTCGGACAGATCTCGCCCGTTCGCCTGCAGCGCTTCTCGAATGGCGACTTCCGTTTCCTGGTAGTCGCCTTCGCCGATGTGGTCGTAGAGCACGCCCATCGGCGATCCGTCGGGGGTCGGGCCGATCAAGTACTTGCGCGGCCAGAAGCGGCGGGCGCCCTGGAAGGTGCGGAAGCTGACGTGGTCGTTGTCGATGGCGACGAGATACTCAATCCCGTACTCGTCGATCGCGCCCTGTACGTTTTCGAGCCGCTCCTCGAAGGCGAACTCGGGCGAGTGGATGCCGATGATCACCAGACCGTGGTCGCGATACTTCTCGTCCCAGGCGGTGAGGAAGGGCAGCGTGCGCACGCAGTTGATGCAGGTGTACGTCCAGAAATCGACGAGGACGATGTTGCCCCTGGCCAACTCGAGGGCGATCGACGTTTCCGCGCCGTTGAGCCAGGCGTTGATGCCGACCACGTCGGTGACGGTTGCGTTGGCGCTGATCTCTTCGGCGCGCAGACGCAGGCGCTCGGCCTCGGCTGGGTCGATCTGTTCCTGTTCTTGCTGCTGCTCGGCCGCGTCAGCCTGCTCCCGCTCCGACGTCATCTCGTCCTGCTGGGCGCCCGATTGTTGCGGCTGCGACTGTTCGACCTGGGCTTCGTCGGAGTCGGCGCCGTCAACCTGTTGCTGGGCTAACTCCTGAGCCTGTTCCTGATCCGTCTGTTCGGCAGCGTTCGGATCCGTTCGGTCCTGTTCGGCCTGATCGGTCGACTGGGACTGTTCGGCTTGTTCGGCGGCGTTCGACGCCGTTCGGTCCTGTTCGGATTGTTCGGTCGACTGAAGCTGTTCGGACTGTTCGGCGGCGTTCGATTGCGTTCGGTCCTGTTCGGTCTGTTCGGTCGACTGGCGCTGTTCGGTCTGTGCGTCGGCGCTCGATTCCGTTCGGCTCTGTTCGGCCTGTGGTTGGGACGTCGGTTCGTCGTCCGAGGAACAGGCCACAAGCAACGCGACGATCAAGACGAGGGCGGCGGCAAGCGTGAGATGTTTCATTTGGGTGAGCGTATCCCGATCCGGCCCATTGGTCCGCCGAGCGGGTCAGACGGCGTCATTCGCCCAGGCCGTGATCAACGTGTGGGCGATGGCCATGGGTCCCGGCAGAGAGAGCGCGCCCTTGGGCAGACCGGGCTCGCCGAGTTGGGCGGCTGGTTGCTTGAGCGAGTGCAGGATCTCGGGGCGCGTGAACCAACGCACGTCGTCCATCTCCCACTCGTCGTAGTTGATGTCGGAACTGCCGGCGTCGGCGTGACAGCCGATCATCAGAGAGGACGGGAAGGGCCAGGGCTGCGAGGAGTGGTAGCGCACGTTGACGGCGTCGATCCCAGACTCTTCGGCCACTTCACGGCGGACCGCGTCTTCAATCGACTCGCCGTGATCGATGAATCCGGCCAATGCCGAGAACATGCCGGCCGGCCAGGACGCCTGGCGGCCCAGCAGGCAGCGGTCGCGCACGGTGTCGATCACGACCGTGATCACGACTGGGTCGGTGCGGGGAAAGTGCTCGGCCGGACAGACCGTGCACTTGCGATAGATGCCGCCCTGCACGTGTCGGGTGGGCTCGCCGCAGACGGCGCAGAACCCATGGCGCTGGTGCCAGTCGAGGAACGAGCGAGCCTGCGCGGCGATGCCGGCGTCGTCGGCGTCGAGCACGGGCGCGGCGGCGCGCAGGTCCATGAAGGTGGCGTCGCCGGGCAGGTCGAAACGATCGGGCGCTGCCGCGGCGTCGATCGCGAAGCGGGCGACGCCTTCGTTGGTGCCGAGGAGCAAGGGTGGATGTCGCTCGACGTCGGCGTCGGGCGGCAGCGGCGACCAGGCGAGTCGCATGCCCGCGCCATCGCGACGCATGGGAAACGTCAGCTGGCGCAGCGGCAGAAAGACTGCCGAGGCGTCATCGAGCTGTTCCGTCACCCAGGACTCGTCTCGCCGCCGGGCGGCCTCGCGATCGAGCGGGTTTCCGGAGAAGGTGTTGCGAAACTCGGGCATGGTGATCTAACCGGTGTGCGTCTCGGCCGTGTGGTCGAAGTGGATAGCGGCCGGCGAGCGAGGTAGTCCCGGCATGGTCATGATTTCGCCGGAGATGATCACCACGAATCCCGCGCCGGCCGAGGGCCGCACGTCGCGGACCGTGAACTCGTGCTGCTGCGGGCGGCCGAGCAGTCCCGGGTCGTCGGAGAGCGAGTACTGAGTCTTGGCGATGCAGACCGGCCAGTCATCCTGGCCCAGCCGGCTGGCCCGGCGCAGGGTCAGCTCGGCGCGCCGCAGATAGGACACGGAACCGGCGCCGTAGACCTCGCGCGCGACCGTTTCGATCTTGTCCCTGAGCGGCGACTCGAGTTCGTAGAGGCGCTGAAACGAGGGACGGTCGCCGTCCAGCGCTTCGCGGACCTGGACGGCGAGATCGAGGCAGGCCTCGCCCCCGCCCCCGTAGGGATTGGCCACCGCAGCACGAACGCCTCTGGCCCTGCAGTGGGCGAGTACCGCATTCAGCTCCGCCTGCGTGTCCGAGGGGAACTGGTTGACGGCGACCACTGGAATCACGCCGTGCTGTTCCATGTTGTCGATATGCGCGTCGAGGTTCGGCAGCCCGGCCTCCAGCGCGGCCAGATCCTCGACCTCGAGCTCGCGCGCCGGACGACCCCCGTGACGCTTGATGGCGCGCGCGGTGGCGACGATCACGGCCGCCTGCGGTTCGAATCCGCCGAATCGCGAGACCACGTTGAAGAACTTCTCGGCGCCCAGATCGGAACCGAACCCGGCCTCGGTGACCGTGATGTCGGCGCACGCCAGCGCCGCGCGGGTGGCGGTGATCGAGTTGCAGCCGAGGGCGATGTTGGCGAACGGCCCACCGTGGACGAAGGCGGGACCGCCCTCGCCCATCTGCACCAGGTTGGGCCGAATTGCGTCCTTGAGCAATACCGTCATCGCACTGTCGACCTGCAGGTCGCGGCAGGTAATCGGCTGGATCGGCGTCGCGGCGGTGTAGCCGACGATGATGTCGCCCAGCCGCCGGTGCAAATCGTCGAGGTCACTGGCCACGGAGAGAATCGCCATCACCTCTGAGGCCGGGGTGATATCGAACGCTTCTTCCCTCGGGACGCCATCGGTGGTGCCGCCCATGCCAATCACCGCGCCGCGCAGCGCTCGATCGTTCATGTCGAGACAGCGCCGCCAGGTAATCCGCCGGGCGTCGAGGCTCAACGCGTTGCCGTGGAACAGCGAGTTGTCGATCGCCGCCGCGAGCAAGTTGTTGGCTGCGGTGACGGCGTGCAGATCGCCGGTGAAGTGCAGGTTGATGTCGTCGGCCGGCAGCACCTGCGACCCGCCGCCGCCGGTGCCTCCGCCCTTGATCCCGAAGACCGGTCCCATGGAAGGTTCGCGCAACGCGACGACGGCGTTGGCGCCCGATTGGCGCAATGCCTGGGTCAGCCCGATCGCGGTGGTCGTCTTGCCTTCGCCGGCAGTCGTCGGGGTCATGCCGGTGACCAAGACCAGGTCGCCCTGGGGCCGCTGGCCCAGGCGCTCAAGCGCTTCGGCGGTCAGCTTGGCCTTGGAGCGTCCGTAGAGGTCGAGATCGTCTTCGCCCAGTCCCAGGTCGGCTGCCACATCGACGATCGGCCGCATATCACTACCCCTCGCTCCGAAGGGCAGGTTAGCGCAGCACCGAACCCATTCCGTATCAGCTCAGTTTTCGACCGTGACCTTGACGTCGGTGACTTTGCGCGAGTTCACGATCAGGGCGATGTTGAAATCCCCGTCGTCGGTCAGCGCCAGCGGAATCGCGGCGATCTTCCAGGGCGGCTCGACATCTTCAAAGCGAAGGTCGCGCAGCTCAAAGTATTCGCGCGCTCCCGCGTCATACTCCACGCGGACCACAATATGGTCCGCGTCGACCGGCTCGTTCATCTCCAGGCGCAACCAGAACGGCTCCTCCAACTTGAGCGGACGGCTGAGCGGCGTGAGCACCGCCTTGTCCTCGGCCTGTTCGTCGATGTGCAGCGCCGCCTCGGCGGAGCCGCCGACGCCGGAGAAGATCCCGCCTCGCGATGCGTTGCAGCCGGCGGCCGCGATCATCAGCACCGCAATCGCGAACAGGCCGGCGAGCCGATGAACGTCCATTGAGTCAAAGAGTAGTCTGCGGACCAGACCGAACGGAGGCCGTGCAGTGACCGCGAACGGCGAACCGGCGCTCTCCATTCAGGGGCTGTACAAGCTGTTCGCCGACGACGGATCCGGTTTGCAGATGGCGCTTGAGGGCCTGTCCAAGGATGTGATCCAGGAACGTACCGGCGCGGTTGTCGGGTTGCGCGACGTCAACATCGAGATCGTGCGGGGCGAACTGTTCGTCGTGATGGGCCTCTCCGGTTGCGGCAAGTCCACGCTGGTGCGTTGCATCAATCGTCTGATCGAACCCTCTGTTGGCCAGGTCTGGCTGAACGGCCGTGAGATCACCGCGATGCGAGAGGACGAATTGCGCGAGGCTCGCCGCAACGATCTGGCGATGGTGTTTCAGCACTTCGGCCTGATGCCGCACCGCAATGTGCTCGACAACGTGGCGCTGCCGCTCGAGGTCGCCGGCATAACCAAGCCGGCACGCCGCGAGCGCGCGGCGACGGCGTTGGAGTTGGTCGGTCTGGGCGAGTGGGGCGGATCGATGCCGAACCAGCTCTCGGGCGGGATGAAACAGCGAGTGGGATTGGCGCGCGGGTTGGCCATGGAGACGCCGGTGCTGCTGATGGACGAACCGTTTTCGGCGCTCGATCCCGTCATCCGCCGCGACCTGCAGGACGAACTTCTGGCCTTGCAGGAGGCGGTGCAGAAGACCATTGTCTTCATCACCCACGATCTGAATGAGGCGGTGCGCGTGGGCGATCGAATCGCGATTATGCGCGACGGCGAGATCGTCCAGGTCGGCGCGCCGAACGACGTCGTGCTCAATCCGGCCGACAGCTTTGTCCGTGAGTTCACTCAGGACGTGCGCCTGCATGGGATGGTCACGGCCGCATCGATCATGGATTCCAGCGAGGAAGCGCTGGCAGGCCAGACGGACGACCGTTATGTCGTGCTGGAGGACGCGGTCCTCGACGAGCTGGTGCCCGCCGGTCTGTCGGCCACGCAGCCGTTGCAGGTGGTGAACCGTGCCGGCGCGCTGGTCGGCGTCATCCCGCTCGAGCGCCTCGCCCGGGCGATGGTCTCAGATGAGGCGGCGGTTGCGGCAACTGCGGAAGGCGAGCCGGCAGCTTGAGCAGTCGACCATTGCCTCCCGCCGCAACGCGCCAGTTGCTGACCCAACTCCTGACCGGCAGGCTGCCGACGGGCGCCGGACGCTGGTGGTCGGCGCCGTTGGCGATTCTTCTCGTTGGCGTGCTCTTCGTGATCGCCTACTTCGCCATCGCGGATGAGTTTCCGTTCGACGTCGGGCGCGACGTCGGTCACCGGATCGATGTCTGGCTGGACTGGCTCGAGGACAACCTCTCGCCGCTCTTCCAGGCGATCAAGGACGTGATCGTCTGGTTCCTGATCTCGCTCGAGGACATGATGCTCTGGCTGACCTGGCCGGCCATGATCGGAGCGATCGCGCTCACCTCGTGGCTGCTGGTTTCCTTCCGGATGGCGCTGTTCTCCGCGTCTTCGCTGTTGCTGCTGGCCACCTTTGGTCTCTGGGAATCGACGGTGGAAACCCTCGCGCTGATCATCGTCACGGTGACGCTGTCGATCATGATCGCCGTGCCGATGGGCGTCTGGGCCTCGCAGAGCGATCGACTGGACGCCATCCTGCGTCCGATCCTCGATGGCATGCAGACGATGCCGTCCTTCGTCTACCTGGTGCCGGCGATCGCGTTCTTCTCGCTGGGCAACACGCCGGCCGTTCTGGCCACATTGATCTACGCCGTGCCGCCTGCCGTGCGGTTGACCAACCTGGGTATCCGGCAGCTGCCCGCTGAGACGCTGGAAGCGGCCGAGTCGTTCGGCATGACCCGCAATCAGATGCTGCTCAAGGTCAAGATTCCGCTGGCCATCCCGACGATCATGGCCGGCGTCAACCAGACCACGCTGATGGCGCTCTCAATGGTGGTGATCGCCTCACTGGTTGGCGCCGGCGGGCTGGGACTGGACGTCAACCGGGCGCTCGGCCGGATCGAACCGGGGAACGGATTCCTGGCGGGGCTGGGGATCGTGTTCGTCGCGATCATCATCGATCGTGTGACCCAGGCCCTGACCAGACGCCAACAGGCGGCGTTGGGCTCCGATTAACGCCCCGGCCCCTGGTCGACCGCGCGGAACGCATGCGGTTCTGATGTGCAAGACTGCGATCTGGGAGCGATCTGTGAGCGATCTGATACAGCGCATCGCACGGATTCCCGGACTGACCGTGGGCTGTCTCACCGTCCTCTGCTGGGTGCTGGCCGGATTCGCTCTGGCCGATCCTGACCTCTCGGACAAGGCGGCGCTGGGCGGCGCCAAGGCGTTGTTCGTCGTGCTGGCCGTGCTGATGACGCTGTTGACGATTTACAAGTCGCGAGTGTTCGCGAGCCGGGACTGATCGCACTGATAGGCTCCATCGGACGTCGAAATCGATGCGATTGCCATTGGAGATAGGAGATGAGTATGAGACTTGCCAACACACTGATGCGGACACGAACCTGGGCGTCCATCCTGGGCGCCTCGATCATCGCCCTGGCGGCGCTGCTGGCGGCCTGCGGCGGAGAGGAGGAGAAGACAACGGTTGTGTTCTCCGACCTCAACTGGACCTCGTCCGAGATCCAGGTTCGCGCGGCCGCGTACATCGTCGAGCACGGCCTCGGATATCCGACCGAACTGGTCGCCGGAGACACGGTCTCGCTCTTTCAGGGCCTGATCAACGGCGACACCCAGGTGACGATGGAGATCTGGCCCGCCCAGCAGCCCTGGATCGACGAGCTGGAGGATCCCGACACGATCGCCCTGCTCGGCGATTCGCTGGACGAAAACTGGGAGGGCTGGGTCATCCCGCAATACGTCAAGGACGCCAACCCAGGCCTGGTCTCGGTTTCGGATCTGCCCGAATACATGGACCTCTTCGTGACCGCGGACTCGCGCGGCAAAGCGCGCTTCATCGACTGCGTGCCCGGTTGGGCCTGTGAGCAGGTGAACGGCAACAAGGTGGTCGCGTACGGGCTCGAGGATGTGCTGGAGCTGGTCAAGCCGGGATCCGGCGCCGCCCTGTTTGAGGATCTGGAATCGACCTACGCGCGCGGCGAAGCCTGGCTGGGTTACATGTGGGGTCCGACCAAGCCAACGGCGACGCTTGACCTCTACCGCCTGGAGGAGCCGGAGTGGAGCGAGGACTGCTGGAACGGGGACCAGGGCTGCGCCTACCCGACCTCCGAGGTTCGCATCGCCGTCTTCCACACCCTGCTCGAGGACGCGCCCGACGTGGTCGAGTTCCTCCGCGCCTGGGACTTCTCGGCCGATGTCCAGGTCCAGTCGGAAATCTGGATGTCCGACAACAACGCCTCGCCCGACGAAGCCGCCATCTGGTACCTGAAGACGTATCCGGACACCTGGAGCGCGTTCGTCTCCAGTGACGTCGCCGAAGCCGTGCTGGAGGCGCTGGCCGAGGAGAGCTAGCGCCCGCGTCCCCAAAGCAGCCAGTAGCCGGTCACGACGGAGACCAGTCCCACGGCCGCCAGCGGCGGCCACCAGGGGCGTAGCTCCGAAAACAGCGGCGGATGCACCAGGACCGCGGCGCCGACGGCCAGCGCCGCGGTCAATCCGCAGACCGCCAGCATTCCCAGCAACCACGGCCACCACGTCGGCCACCACGCCGTCCACAGCTCGCGCCGACCCGACAACTGCATGCGCGCATGCTACGCCGCCGCCCGGCCTCGACGTTCCCGGCCGCCTAAGCTCAGTTCATGGCCAAGAAATCGAAATCGCGCCGAGGTGCGGCCGATGCCAACGGGGCGCGGCCCAACGACCGGGTGATCGCCCGCAACCGGCGGGCGCTCCATCAGTACGAGATCCTGCGCCGCTACGAGGCGGGCCTGAGCCTGACCGGTTCCGAGATCAAGAGCGTGCGCGCCGGCCGGGTCTCAATCCAGGAGGCCTACTGCCGGCCGCGCGACGGCGAGTTGTTGCTGATCGGCGCGCACATCGCCCGCTACGAGCCGTCCGGACAGGCCAACCACGAGCCCACCCGCGATCGGCGTCTGCTGTTGCATCGCCGGGAAATCGTCCAGCTCGAGCAGGCGTTCGCCCAGCGGGGGCTCGCGCTCGTGCCGCTCACGCTCTATCTAACCCGGGGGTTGGCCAAGCTGGAGATCGGCGTCGGTCGCGGCCGGCGGCAGCACGAAAAGCGGGATCAAGTCGCCAAACGCGATGCGCAGCGTCAGATCGAGCGAGCGCTGCGACGAACCACGCGCGCCGATTGAGGGCCGAATGAACCCCGACGAGGCTCCGACCGGACGAAGTCGGGGTGAGATACGTATCGGAACATGCACAACTCGGCAGACTCCGAGACGGTATACCTGCAGAGTGCGCCCAGACCTGCTAGGATTGATTTCGACCGGTACTTTCCGGCGCAGAGACTTGATGGGGACGAAAGGGTTCGACAGCGGTCTACTTCGAGCTGTTGCGTGTCGAGCTGGCGTCGCTCGTGAAACCGCGCCAACACTCCCTAACTGGCGAATCCAGGGAACTCGCCCTCGCCGCCTAACCGCGGTGACGTCGCCACTCAACCGCTGCCGAGTCGGAGAGCGTGCGGCGACGACTAACTCGGATGCCCGTCGCGGACGGTGGGGACCGCGGCGGAAAGATTCACCCACTTACCTGTTCGTAACGGTCGGCCGACGCGCCGGCGAGCAGGGACACCTGAAGCGACGGCTACGCACGTAGATACAGCTCGCGGCGGCCGTCTGGACGGGGAGTTCGATTCTCCCCCGTCTCCACCAGCGCGCCCGAACTGCCCGCTCGGACGCCGAAGGTTCACGGCGGAGCGTCCTGGCGACGCGAAGCTGGGAGCGAGGCCGGAAGCGAGGCCGTCATGTCGAGCAAGGCAAGCGAACAACAGGCGAGCGAACCACAGGCCGGCGACCAGGCGGCGAACGAACAGACCGCCGAACCTTCGGGTGCGCCCACGCCGGAACAGGAAGAGACGCTCGGTCAGCGGGTGCGCGCGCTGCGTCAGAAACAGAAACTGTCGCTTAACGATCTGGCGCGGCTGTCCGGCGTCTCCAAGGGCTACCTCTCGCAGGTCGAACGCTCGCTCACCGTCCGGCCCTCGGCATTCACGATCTTCTCGATCGCCGAAGCGCTCGGCACCACGGTCGGCGAGCTGTTTGAGGGCCGCCGCGAGGGCGACGTCGAGGCGGCCAGCGACTTCGAGGTCCCCGAAGCGCTGCGGGCGTTTGCCGATGAAGCGGATCTGCCGCCCACCGACATCAACATGCTGGCCGCGATTCGGTTCCGCGGCGCCCAACCTCGGGAGAAAGAAGACTGGCGCTTCCTCTATGAATCGATCCGGCGCAGCATTCGCGGACCGGGCGGATCGGCCGCTCCGGCCGGCGAGTAACGCTGGGCCCGCATGGCGCCCCAGTCCTGTCGGACGGCGTGACGCCGACGGACGAGCGGGCCGACGATCCAGCGCGGACGGAATGTACGAGTTCGTGAACTAACCGGCGATCGATAGCGAACGTTTCAGTGTTTCTGTTGTACTCTGCGCAGAACTGACCCGACAGGACCAGTGTCGGGCGAGGAGTATCCGGCGGGAACGTCCCGCTGCAGGAGGTACCAATGAGCGAGCGAAACTATTGGCAACGGATGCGCCGGCGACAGATGTCACGCCGCGCGCTGCTCGGGGCGTCCGCCCGCGCTGGCGTCGGCGCCGCCGGTCTGGCCCTGGTCGGCTGCGGCGACGACGATGACGACGGTCAGGCTGCCGCCCAGGTCCAGCAGCAGCAACAGGCGATGCAGCAGGCCGCGCAGCAGCAACAGCAGCAGGCGATGCAGCAGCAGGCCGCGCAGCAGCAGGCCGATCAGGCCGATCAGCAAGAGGCGGCGCAGGAGCAGCAGGGCCAGCAGCAGATGGTCTCCGGCGCACCGGCCGGAATCATCAGCGGCGGCACCCGCACGGCGCCGTTCGTCGGCCCCTACTCGGGCGACCCACCGACGCTGGACCCGTACGAGAACCTGACCTACCGCGCCCAGATCCCCTCCGGCTTCCACTACTCGAAGCTGATCCAGGCGATCAGCGGCGGCGACGGGATCAACCCCGGCAACACGGCCCAGTACGAGAACGACCTGGCCGCCTCGATGCCGGAGATCCCGGACGACACGACCTACGTGTTCACCGTGCGCGAGGACGCCAACTGGCACGACGTTGACCCGCTCAACGGTCGCGCGATCACGCAGGCGGACATCGTCGCGACTCACGACCGGTTCCAGGAGCTGGAGACGGCCAACAACGCGAGTTGGAACGCCGTGATCGCCTCGATGACGCCGGGCGAAGACAACGCGCTGACCTTCAAGCTGCACGAGCCGCACGCGCCCTTCCTGACGCTGGCCGGCTCCTCCCAGCACCTCTGGATCATCCCGCAGGAGATCGTGGACGACGGCACGGTGGCTCAGCGCCCGGTCGGTTCCGGCCCCTGGGTGTTCGACAGCTTCGAGCCGGGCGTGGCGCTCAACTGGAGCCGCAACCCCAACTGGCACCGCAGCCGCGACTTCGTCAACGCCGCCATCAGCGCGGGCGCGGGCGGCTACAACGGCATCGCCGGCGCCGACCCGCAACTCTTCCCGCTGATGGACGGCATCGTCGCGACGATGAACGGCGACACCAACGTGCTGATCCCGGCGCTCGGCGACGGCTCGCTGGACTACTCGCAGCTCTCGCCGGCGATCTTCAAGCAGGCCCAGGAGGCAGCGCCGCAGATCGGGGACGACGGCTACGTCTTCACCCTGAACACGGTGCCCGGCGGGTTCTACTTCAACTACTCGATCCCGCCCTGGAACGACGTCCGCGTGCGCCAGGCGCTGTCGCTGTCCATGGACCGCGACGGTGTGCTCGCCGCGACCGACGACACCGGGCGCGGCGGCTGGCACAGCCCGCTCTCGCAGATCGCGCCGTACTGGATCGACCCCAAGGATCTGGACACCTTCGGCGAGACCTTCGAGGGTGAAGACTCCGGTCTGCTGTTCCACCGCGACCTGGCCAAGGCGCGCCAGCTGCTCGACGCGGCCGGCTACCCGGATGGCGTCCGCGCGACGCTGCACGGCACCGCCGACTACGGCGCGACCGTCGTCAACCTCTACGAGGCCTGCGCCGCGACCGCGGCCGAGGCCGGCTTCCAGTTCGAGTTCTTCTTCAAGGAGTACGCCGCCTACATCGCTTCGATCTTCCGCGGCAACTTCCCCGACGACTGGGACGGCGAGTCCAGCCACCTGGGCATCGGCCCGTTGTACGGCGGCGCGACCGACCCGCACGACATCTGGGCCGCGGTCTACGACCGCTCCTCCGGTCGCCACAACTGGGGCTCCGGCGGACGCACCCCGGACGGCATCAGCGACGTCATCCAGCTCGACACCGGCGGCAACGCCGAGACCTGGACGCACGCGAACGCCGTCTCCGGCGGCGGACCGGAACTCGACGAGCGCCTGCACGAGATGTTCAAGGTGCAGAAGGGTCTGCTCGACTTCGAAGAGCGCCTGGAATACACCAAGGACATTCAGCGCTACATGTCGACCAAGATGTACATGGTTCCCTACGTGGCGGGACCGGGCGTCTACTCCTTCAACCCCTGGATGAAGCAGGTCGACCCGCGCAACGGTCAGGTGATCGAGAACGCCGACGTGCGCATGTGGCCGAAGGCCAACTACGCCTGGGGTTCCGAGGGCGAGCCGTTCTTCATGATCGACCCGGACATCAAGGCCGAGCACACCTAAGGCGTCAGCCAACTCACCCACGGGAGGCGCAGCCCGGACTGGTCTCGACCATCTGGTGCCGCGCCTCCCGTTGGCGTATATTCCGCCCCAGCGGGCACAGCAGTTCATCCGCTCAGCCGCAGCGGACGGCGCGCCGAAGGACAAGCAGCGATGCGACAGTACATCATCCGCCGAATCCTGTTGATCGTTCCGACGATGATCGGCGTGACCATGTTGGTCTCGCTGCTGACCCAGTTGCTGCCCGGTGATTTCATCGACGTCATGCTGGCCGACCACGTCGGCTCGGGCGAAGACAAGGAAGAGTTCCGAGCCAAGCTCGAAGAGCAACTCGGCTGGAACGACCCCTGGATCGTGCAGTACGGCAACTGGCTCTGGGACGCCGTGCGCGGCGATCTCGGCACTTCCTTCATCGGCGGGTTCCAGACGGTCGTCGGTGAACTGCGCACCCGCATCCCGGTGACGCTGGAGTTGGGCATTCTCGCCATGATCGTGGGGATCGCCATCGCCCTGCCCGTGGGCATCATCTCGGCGGTGCGCCAGGACTCGGCCGTCGACTACGTGATGCGCGGCCTGGCGATTCTCGCGCTCTCGATCCCCGGCTTCTGGCTGGCGGTGCTGGTCATCCGTATCGTGTTCCCCGAGCTCGGCTTACCCTCCTTACCGCTGATCTACAGCGACCCGACCGAGAATCTGGCCGAGAACCTGCGCCATATGTACGTGCCGGCGATCGTGCTCGGGATCGGCCTGGCCGGGCCCGTGATGCGGCTCACGCGCGGCGAAATGCTCGAGGTACTGCGCCAGGACTACGTGCGCACGGCGCGCGCCAAGGGGCTGCAGGAAAACTCGGTGATCATCCGGCACGGCATGCGCAACGCGCTGATTCCGGTGTTGACCCTGGTCGGGCTGCAGGCCAGCATCCTGGTCGGCGGTTCGGTGATCATGGAGTCGATCTTCACCCTGCCGGGCATCGGCCTGCGCATGATCGTGGCGCTCAAGGACCGTGATATCCCCGTGGTCATGGGCATCATGGTGCTCGTCGCGCTGGTCGTGATCGTCGCCAACCTGCTGGTCGACATCGCCTACTCGCTGGTCGACCCGCGGATCCGCTACAACTGACCGACTCAGACGGCGGCAGCGCCATGAAGAGAGAGTGCTGATGTCTGAAGCTCAGGAACCGGTCTCCGGCTACGCGCTCCAGGACGAGGGCGGCTTCGCCAACTGGGTGCGCGACCAGATGCAGCTGCTGATCGACCGTTCGGTCTCGGGACCGATCGGGTTCCTCTCGGCCGTGATCATCCTGATCCTGGCCGGCTCGGTCGGCTTCCTCGTCGGCGTCGTGGTGATGCCCTACTGGATGTACAAGCGCAAGAAGTACCTCGGCGCGTTCGGCGCCTTCATTCTCCTGGCCTGCGTCGTCGTGGCGGCGATCGCGCCGCTGATCCAGACGGTCGAGCAGGACCCCGAAGCGGTCCGCGTCGCGCCCTATACCAAGGCCGTGTTCTCCGACCGCTTCCTCTCGCCCAACGCCGACCACGTGATGGGCACCGACAACCAGGGCCGCGACATCGTGTCGCGCATCGTCTACGGCTCCGAGGTCACGGTCCTGGTCGGGATCGGCTCGGTGCTGGTGACGGCGGTGCTCTCCACCGTGATCGGTCTGGTCTCCGGTTACTTCGCCGGCTCCGGCGCGTCCTGGTCGATGCGCGCGCCCAGATTCATCCTCGATCTGCCGATCCCGTTCGTCTGGTGGCTGTTGGCGCTGCCCTTCGCCACGCTCGTGCTGGGCGTGCAGATCCTGTTCAAGCTGGTCGACATGGTCACGCTCGGCTTATTCAGCAGCCAGCTCGATGCCTTACTCGATGATCTCACCCGAGATCTCCCTTCCAGGCGCGGTCCGGTGCCCGACGTGGACATCATGATCCAGCGGATCGTCGACGTCTGGAACGCTTTCCCCGCAATCTTCCTGATCCTCGCCGTGATCGCGATCATCGGCGCCGGCGGGACCGGCTTCCTGGGGCTGGGCTTCGGACCGGCCTTCGGCCCGCAGGCCGAGATCGGCGACGAATGGTTCTGGCAGGTCTTCCCGCGCACCACCACCGTGGTGCTGACCGTGGCGCTGGTGCTGGCCGCCGGCAACGCGCGCGTCGTGCGCGGCGCCGTCCTCGCCACCCGCGCCGCGCAGTATGTCGAAGCGGCGCGGACGCTGGGCGCCTCCAACATGCGGATCATGGTCGCCCACATCGTGCCCAACATCATGGCCACGATCATCATTCTCGCCTCGCTCAACCTGGGCGCGGCCGTGCTGATCGAGGCGGCCATTTCCTTCCTCGGCTTCGGCATCCCTCCGCCCTTCCCGACCTGGGGCCGGGACCTCGGCCAGATCGCCCTGATCTACGCGACCGAGGCGCCCTGGATGGCGATCTTCCCCGGGCTCGCGATCATGATCGCCGTGTTCGGCTTCAACATGATGGGCGACGCTCTGCGCGACATCCTCGACCCGCGGCTGCGCGGCACCTAGACCGAGGCCCGACCCGCATACCAGCGAGGCCGCCCTTCGGGGCGGCTTCGTTCGTTGGGCGCGCGCATACCGGCGAACCGCTACTTGCGGCGAAACTCGCGGAGCACGTCGTCGGCCGAGATCTCGACCAGCGTCGGACGCCCGTGCGGGCAGGAATGCGGTTGATCGCAGCCCTCGAGATCGCGCAGGAGCGAGCTCATCGCGGCCGGATCCAGCACCTGACCGCGGCGCACCGACCCGTGGCAGGCGGCCGAGGCCGCGGCCCGATCGAATCGCTCGGGCTCACGGAGGTCGGCGCTCAGATCGGCCAACACCGCGCGGACCAGCGCCTCGGCGTCGTCGACCGTCACCGAACCGGGCAGCGCCCGCAGGCGCAGGGTGCGCGGACCGAACCGATCGGCCTCGAAGCCCAGTTCGAGCAGGCGCGCCGCCTCGGCCTCCCAGCGCGCCGATTCCTCGGCGTCGAGCGGTAGCAGGATCGGCTCCAGCAGCGGCTGACTGACGCCGGACCACGGCCCGGCCGCGGCCGCCAGCAGCCGCTCGTAGACGACCCGTTCGTGCGCCCCGTGCTGGTCGATCAGGACCAGCCCGCCGGGACCCTCGGCGATGATGAACGTGCGGTGCAGCTGTCCCACCATGCGCAGCGGCGGCAGGACGCGCTGCGGCGGGGATGCGGCGAACGCCGGCGAGAGCGAGGGCTCGGCCACCTCGGCGACGTAGCGCGGTTGACCGTTGGACGGCAGCGCCGCGCGCGGGAGCGGTGTGGCCCGCTCCGCGATCTGCGCCCGCTCGGGAGCGGACCGTCCGGCGCTCGGCTGGTCGGCCAGCTCCGGCTCGTCTCGCGGACGCCGGCCCGCTGCCAGCCCCAGCCGCCGGGCCCCGCGCCCCTCCGCCAGCGACTCGCGAATACTGCGCAGGACGAGCGAAAACGCGGCGTACGGAA
>JAPPFB010000015.1 GCA_028875225.1 Chloroflexota bacterium
CCCCCCCCCCCCCCCCCCCCCCCCCCCCCCCCCCCCCCCCCCCCCCCCCCTCCAGGTGGTGACCGCTGGGGAGTCCCCCTTCAGTCGCTTCGCGACAGCTTCCCCCCAGAGGGGGGAAGCGGAATCAATTGGCAATCTCTCGCAGGCCGCCCGTCTCGGCCTGGGCATGATCAAGGACATCGGACCCGAGTCGGCCCGGCTGATCGTGGAGGAGCGCGAGGCGCGCGGCCCGTATGCGGATGCGGGTGAGCTGGTCCGGCGGACCGGGCTGAAGCCGCAGTCGGTGCGATCGTTGATCGAGGCAGGGGCGTTCGACGCCGTCACGCCCAATCGACGCGAGGCGTTCTGGGAGGCGGGACTGTCGATCCGCCCCGCCAGATCCGGGCAGCGGGCCTTTCCGGTGCACGGCTCGGAGGCGCCGCCGCGATTCGACGACTTCACCGACTACGAGAAGATGGTTGGCGAGTACCAGACGCTGGGCATCTACCCGCGCGGTCATGTGATGGAGTTCATCCGCCCGACGCTGGATACGGGCGTGCTGACGACGGCTGCGGTCTACGACTGCGAGGACGGTGCGCGGATCCGCGTGGCCGGCTGGCCGATTGCGCGGCAGCACCCGCGCGGGCAGGACGGCACGGTGTTCGTCACGATTGAGGACGAGACTGGCGATGTGCAGTCGATCGTCTGGCCGAAGGTCTTCGCCCGGTGCCGGCGGGCGCTGTCGAACCAGTTGATCCTGCTGCAGGGCCGGATCGACCGCTGGGACGGGACGACCAACGTCGTGGCCGAGCGGATTGACGCCATCGGCGCCGACATCCGCATGCCCTCAGCCCACGACTGGCACTAGCCTCTGCTGTCACAGCGCGGACGCAGTCTCCCGACGGACGCGCGCCAGATTCTCTAGTCTCGACGCACAGCAGGCAGCCGCGGAAGGCCGCGGCCTGCGATAGAGAAAGCGCCTGGCCATGACTTCCGGCATCACCGATCGCATCAAGGTGATCGATGTCGACACGCATATTTCGGAACCAGAGGACCTCTGGACCTCTCGGGTCTCGTCGAAGTGGGGTGATCGGATCCCGCATGTGATCAAGGCCGGCGATGCCGGTGCCTCGGGCGACGCGTCGATCGTGCAGAATGTCTCAATCGACCGCGGCGATAGCGATGACATTTGGATCGTTGACGGTAAGCCGGGAATGCCGACAGCGCTGCTGGCCTGGTCGGGGCACAACGAGCACTGGCCGCAGCATCCGCACACGCTGGCTGATGCGCACGCGGCGGCCTACGACCCGCAAGCCAGGCTCAAGCTGATGGATGATGTCGGCGTGCACGCGAACCTGCTGTTTCCCAACGTCGGCGGCAGCCGGCAGTACCTGAACATCGCCCGCTCCGAGCCGGAGTTGGCGCTCGAGTGCTGCCGCGCCTACAACGACTTCCTGACCGAGTGGTGCAGTGCGGATCCGAACCGGCTGCTGGCCCAGGTCAGCCTCCCGCTCTGGGACATCCCGGCCTGTGTCGAGGAGATCGAACGCAATGCCGCCGCCGGCCACAAGTCGGTGATGATGACCTATCAGCCCGACGGCTATGGCTTGCCCTGGTTGGCCGACGAGCACTGGGATCCGATTTGGAACGCGACACAAGACGCGGGTCTGCCGATCACGTTCCACATCGACGCAGGCCGCGAGATGAACGTCTGGCCGGGCTACGATCCGGCGACGTTTCTCGTCAAGGTCACGATCATGAGCTTCCTCGGCAACACCGATGCAATCTCGGAAGTAATCTTCTCCGGCCTCTGCCACCGATTCCCCAACCTTGATTTCGTCTCGGTCGAGAGCGGAATTGGCTACATCCCCTACCTGTTGGAGTCGATGGACTGGCAGTGGATCAACCTCGGCATGCACCGCGCCCATCCCGAACGCGAGCTACTGCCCAGCGAGTACTTCTACCGCCAGGTCTACGGCAGTTTCTGGTTTGAGCAAGATTCTGCACTGCGAGTGATTGACCTCATCCAGGACAACGTGATGTACGAGACAGACTTCCCGCATCCCACCAGCATCACGCCGGGCGCGTTCGAGTTCTCCGAGTCGGCGAGCGAGAATCTGGATCGCAAGTTTGACAGCAGCGGCATCTCGGAGGAGATTCTGGAAAAGGTCCTGCATGACAATGCCGCGCAGGTCTACAACCTTGACTGACGCCCGTCGCGATCGGACGCAACCCCGAACGCGCCGCCGGTTTGCTGATGGCCGACACGGTGATCGGCGTGGGCAACGAGGACATTCTGGCCGAGCTGCAGACTCAGCAGGCGACCGCCCGCAGCGCGCTCGGCGACCGCGGCGCCAATGTCATGGTCGGTCCGGAATACGAACAGCGATCCCCTGAGGGACTGTTCCTCTACAACACGATCCGGGCGCTCAACCCGCCGCTGAACGTGGGCAGCGCGCTGAGTTCGACCGAGGGCGCCGCCACCTACGAGGAGATGGCCAACCTGACCATTCCCGTCATCTTTCTCGTCGGCGCGGAAGACCGGCTAGCCCTATACGAGCCACTGGTCAGGAGCGTGCGATGAGCCGGTTGGCTGAGGATCCTCGGATCGACCCTCGGTTCAAAGCCGTGTTTGGAGGAATGGCTCCGTTCCCGCTGCCGAACTTTGACTCCCGGGAAGCCCTGATCGCCGCGATGAACGCGCCGGAAGTCCTCAAGGGCCTGCGCGAGGCGCAACTGTTCACTGAACAAGAAGCCGAGGCCGTCGCGCCATCTGCGGGACTGACCATCACGACCGAGCGCTTCGTGTCGGAGCCGGACGGCAACACGATTCAGCTCTCGCTGATGCGTCCCCAATTGGGCGGCCAGTCTGATGACCCGTTGCCCTGCGTGTACTACATCCACGGCGGCGGCATGGCGGTCACGTCGGCCTTCGATCTGGGTTACCAGGCCTGGGGACGGATGATTGCGAACCAGGGTGTGGCCGTGGCGCTGGTTGACTTTCGCAACTGCGTGGTCCCATCTTCGGCTCCGGAGATTGCGCCGTATCCGGCCGGACTGAACGACTGCGTCTCAGGGCTGAGGTGGCTGATCTCGGAAGCGGATGAGTGGGGAATTGATGCCAATCGGATCGTCGTCTCGGGTTCGAGCGGCGGCGGCAATCTGGCGTTGGCGATGGGTCTGCGCCTGACCCGCGAGGGCGATGCGGGGCTGATCAGGGGGCTGTACGCGATGTGTCCCGACATCGCGGGGAGCAGGCCGCGCGACGACCTGCCGTCGTCGATCGAAAACAACGACGTCTGGCTGGATTCGCACAGCAGCTTCAGCAGACTGGGCTACGGCATTGAGGCGTTCGAGGCGCGGGATCCGGAAGCCTGGCCGCTGTATGCGAGCGAACAGCATGTCCAGGGCTTTCCCGAAACCGTGATCAGTGTGAACGAGTGCGACCCCTTGCGAGACGAAGGGATCGAGTTCTACCGGCTGCTGTTGCGGGCCGGTCAGCGTGCGCGCTGCCGACAGATCATGGGAACGATCCACGGCGGCGACAACATGGTCCTGCCCTGCACCGACCTGGCGCTGGCGACGGCGCGAGACATCGCAGCGTTCTGCCGCGACGATTAGCGTCTTTGCCTTCGACGTCGACTTGACATCGGTTGGCGCGGGCTCTTCTGGGCCTCGACCTCGGCGATCTGCTCGGTGCTGAAGCCCAGTTCCGACATGACCTCGGACGTGTGCTGGCCGAGTTCGGGGAACCAGGGCTTGGCGCTGGGCGGAGTTTTGTTGAACTGTGCGAAGTTGCCGGCCATGCGCCGTTTGCCGACGCCTGGGACATCCTTCTCGACGATGTAGCCGTTCGCCAGCGCCTGCGGGTCGGCGATCACGTCCTCGTAGTTGAAGACGCGCTGGTACATGATGTGCTCGCGGCGCTCGTCGAAGAACTCTTCCCACTCGTCGGTGGTCCGGTTCTTCATCGCTCGCGCCATGTGCGGCCGCAGGAGCTTCGACTGCTCGACCCAGCGGAAATCGCTCAGCGGCGAGCGCTTCTGACTCTCGTTCCAACGCGGGTCAGTTCCGATTTCAGGGATCCCGCCGAACTCGCAGAACTCCTGCCAGACCTCGTCGCCCTGCACGTCGACGTGGAAGGCGCCGCCGTCGGCGGTTACGTAGGTGCCGGCGCTGCCGGGCACGTTGGGATGATGCGGTCCCTCGCGCGAGAGCAGGTTGCCCGAAATCGAAGAGTGGTTCAGTTCCCAGGCCTGCATCCAGACCATGACGCCGTAGGCGGAGGTGCGGACTTTCTGCCCAACCCCGTGCAGTTCGCGGGCGGCCAGAGCGGTCATGATCGCGAGGGTGAGGCCCATCGCCCCGGAGGTGTCGCCGATCACGCTGCCGGCGATCATCGGTTGGGACTCAGGTTCGCCGACCATGTTGGCGATGCCGCTGCGGACCTGGGCGTACTGGTCGGTCATGCGCTTGTTGCGGTCCGGGCCTTCGTGTCCGAATCCGTTGGCGATGCCGTAGACCAATCGCTCGTTGCGTTTCGCGAGTTCGTCGTAGCCGAGTCCCATGCGCTCCAGCGAGTCCTCCCGGAAGTTGCTGACGAACACGTCGGCACGATCGACGAGGCGCATCAGCACCTCGCGCCCAACCTCGGTATGCACATCGAGCGCGATTGAGCGTTTGCCGTGGGAGACGGAGAGGAACTGTGCGCCGGGCGTCTCGGGCGGTGCGGTCCAGTTGACGCCGGTGTGCCAGCGATTGGGGTCGCCGCCGGGCGGCTCAACCTTGACCACGTCGGCGCCCATGTCGGCCAGGAATCCACCGACCAGCGGTCCCTGGATGGCGATTGCGAATTCAACGACCCGGAGGCCTTCGAGCGGTTCTGGCATGTGGGCGACTCACGTTTCCGCCGCGATCATAGGGTCGCCGGGTTGCGACTGTCGGATGCGGTCGGCGCGACACGGCCGTGAAGGGGATCGTTGGTAAGCTGGTCGGGTCTGGTTCGGGCCGCCCGCGGGCCCTCCCATTGGACCCCTGATGAGTCACGCCGCCCCGAACACTCCGACTGCCGCGACGGTTGGGTTCGCGCTGCCGCAGCGCACCAAGATGTTGATTCTGGGCAGCGCGGTCGTGGCGATGTTCCTTTCGGCGGTGCAGCATTCGATCGTGGCGACGGCGACGCCGGTGTTGGCGGCCGACCTGGGCCGGATCGACCTGATCGCCTTCATGGAATCGGCCTTCATGGCGACCTCGGTGCCGGCCGTGGCGATCGCCGGACGCCTGTCCGACGTCTATGGCCGCAAGCCGTTCCTGCTGGTGGGATTGGTGATCTTCGCCGGCGCGACGGCGCTGGCCGGATTCGCGACCTCGATGGAGATGCTGATCGGCTTCCGGGCGCTGCAGGGCATCGGCGGCGGCATCCTGATGGGCAACACCTTCTCGATCTCGGGCGACCTCTTCCCGCCCTCCGAACGCGCCAAATACATGGGCATCTTTGCGGCGGTCTTCGGGGTCGGTGGATTGGTCGGGCCGTTGCTGGGCGGACTGATCGTCGATGCGCTCAACTGGCGCTGGGTCTTCTGGTCGATCCTGCCGCTGGCGGCGCTCGCGTTCGCTTCAATCGCATTCATCA
Organism: Chloroflexota bacterium; assembly: GCA_028875225.1. Taxonomy (GTDB): domain Bacteria; phylum Chloroflexota; class Dehalococcoidia; order Bin125; family Bin125; genus Bin125. The sequence continues at coordinate 5,612 of JAPPFB010000015.1, forward strand.
TGCCCTGGCTGCGGCCGCCGCCTCGGAAGGTAGTGATCGACTGGCTGGGCATCGGGGCGATGCTGTTGGCGCTAATGCCGGCGATGCTGGCGCTGGGTCTCGTGTCGACCGGGACGCCGTGGCTGGATCTCAAGACGCTGGCGCTGTTTGGGGTGTCGGCAGTTGGCGTCCTGGCGTTCGTGGGCGCGGAGCGCGCAGCCAGGGAGCCGATCCTGCCCGGCGTGTTGTTCGCCAATCACACGTTCCGTGTCGCGGCTCTCGTCATGACCGTGATCGGCGGGGGCTTGTTCGGGGTGTCATTCTTCCTCGCCTATTTCATGCAAGGCGTGCTGGGCTACACACCGACCGCTTCAGGGTTGCTGCTGAGCACCCAGATCGTCTCGCTCGTGATCGCGGCGACGATTGGCGGCCAGATCGTGTCGCGCACGGGCCGCTACAAGGCGATGTCCGCGGTGGCGACAGTGATCATCGTGATCAGCGGCTGGCTCATGACCCAGTTGGGAACCAGTACGGGCGCGGTCGACGTGATCTGGAGGCTGGTCCTGTTCGGCGCCGGACTCGGCACCCTCTATCCCGCCCTCATGACCGCGGCGCAGAACGCACTGCCGCAGAGCATGCTGGGCACGGTTTCCGGGGCGACGCAGTTCTTCGAGGAAATGGGAGCGATCATCGGCGTCACCCTGGTCGGCGCGCTGGTGACGGGACGGCTGACGAGCGAGCTGGCGGCCCGTCTGCCCGCCGACCTCGCCGCGCGCGCCGATCCGACGCAACTGCTGAGCGAGGAGGCCAGCAGCGGACTGTTGACCGAGATCGGCGAGGCAGGGTTCCTGCAAATCCTCGAGACGCTGCCGGAGGCACTGGCCATCGCCATCACCAGCAATTTCTGGCTCTCAGTCGGAGTCGGGGTAGTCGCGTTTTTCGCTGTGCTCACTCTGCGCGAGAAACGGCTGCGTACCGGCGAACTCGACCTGCCCGAGGTTCCGGAAGGCGCATTGGCCGCATCGCCGGAGGATGAGATTCTGGCGCCGGTGCTGGCGTCCAATGGCGGCGGCTGGACCAATGATCCAGCGCCGGTGGCTCGGATCAGGCCTCAGCGGTCAGTGGTCGGCAGAAACGGGGCCCCTTAACAGCGCTCGTGCCAGTTGGTGAGTTTCTGATGGCGATTGTGTTCAAGACTCCGGGCGCCAGGACGATGGACGCCCTCAATGCTGCTTCCCAAGTGGTTGAGACCTCCCGCGGAACCGTGGAGTTCGCACTCCACGGCGACGCGCCGTACGTGCTGATCTTTCATGGCACGCCGCAGGGGCACCACGCCAGTTTCATGGGTGAGCCGTTCGAGGCGGAGGGCTTCGGCACGATCACGCCGTCGCGGCCCGGCTATCTGCGGACGCCGCTCGAGACCGGTCGCACGTTCGCCGAGCAGGCCGACGCCGCGGCCGCCCTCCTGGACACACTGGGGATCGACCAAGTCGCCGCATACGGCGTTTCGGGCGGCGGTCCGAGCAGCATCGAGTTTGCGGCGCGACATCCCGATCGGGTCGCGTGCCTGGTGCTCGAGGTCGCGATCTCGCAGCGGTTCGCTCCCGACGTCTCTCCGTTGATCCTGATGCTGGCCAGAAGTTCGATTGCATTCAGGATCCAGGCTCGGCTGCTGCGCTGGTTTCCCCGATTTGCCGTGAGCCAGATGATGAAGGTAGAGAGCACGCACGATTCTGCAGAGGTCGCACGGATTACGGCGGACGTCGTTGGCGATCCTGACAAGATGGACATTCTGCGCCGCCTCGCCGAGGGTCCGCCGTTTGGCATGCTGCGCGCGGGATTCGACAACGACCTGGAGCAGTTCGCATCGATCGCGCAGCTGCCGCTGGATCGAGTCAACTGTCCCACCCTGGTGGTGCACGGGACACATGACGGGGACGTTCCGTTCGCTCATGCCGAGCACTCGGCCGCCGGGATTCGGGACGCCGAGCTGTTCACGGTCGAGAACGGTTGGCATCTGCTGCGATTGAGCGATGGCGACGACGCCTACCTGCGCGCCGAGATCGACTTCCTCAGGCAACACTTGCTCGGGTAGACTCGCCGACCGTCGCGGCGTCATTGGCTACATTGCTCAGGTCAGGCAGTGAGTCTGTGGATTGAAGGCCTCAACCGATGACACAACGGACCGACGCGTTTCCGGAACTGCAACGCGACCTTCGCTTTTTCCCGCTGGGCGTCGATCAGCCGGCGAACCTGTCGACGGAGCAGATTGAGCAATACAACGACAAGGGCTACGTCTTTCCGATCGACATCTTCTCGCGATCGGAGATTGAATCGGTCCGCGGTTACTTCGACGAGCTGCTGCCGAAGGCGTTGGAGGCAGGCTGGAACAGCTACGAGCTGACCAACTGGCACAAGCACTGCCAGGGCGTCTGGGACATCGTCACCGACAGCCGGATCATCGACATCATGGAGGACATGCTCGGCGAGACGGTGATTCTGCGTCACAGCCACTTCTTCGCCAAGCTGCCCGGCGACGGGATGCGCGTGAGCTGGCACCAGGACGCCTCGTACTGGCCGATTACGCCGAGCAAGGTGGTTTCGGCTTGGTTGGCGATCGACGACTCGGACCTGGGCAACGGTGCGATGCAGGTGATTCCTGGTTCGCACCTCCAGGCCCAGGTCGAGTTCCGCGACAGCACCGAGGACGAGCACAACGTGCTCAATCAGACGGTCGAGAACCCCGAGGAACACGGCGATCCTCCGGTCGCCCTCGAACTCAAGGCCGGTCAGATCTCATTGCACAGCGACTGGGTGCTGCACGGTTCGGAGCCGAACGACTCGAACCGCCGCCGTTGCGGCCTGGCGATGCGCTATCTGTCCAAAGATGTCCGCGCCTACAACGGCTGGAACGAGAACTCGATCATCTGCCGCGGCGAAGAACCGACGGGACACTGGGCGCATCACCCGCGTCCGGACGGAGAGCTGATCCCGGTCAAAGACGGCAGCGACGATCCGACCTCGATCAGTATGGAGCAGCGGGACGGCGGCAACGGAATCAGCCGTTAGCAGGGCCCCGTCGTTCAACCCAGGATTCGTTGCACCAGATCGTGACTGGGCGGCCACAGGGACCATCGAGGTCGCAGTCGCGATTCGTCGTCTGCCGGACCGACGTTGCTGTCGTCAGATGGCGTTGCGCGGCCGGACGGCATGGCGATTAGCGAGTGATGCGAGACATGACAGGTCTCGCACCAGAAAGAACAGCGAAGCACCTCCGGGTTGCCAAAATACGGCGTGATTCGCTCCACTGTGACCTGATGGCCGTCGTGGCCCCATTCGCGCAGTTCGCGATTGGCCAGTTGTACCAGTCGACCCAGGCTGCGGCCGGGATGTTCAGTACGCAAGTTGAGTTGCTTGAGCGCGATCCAGACAGATTCCGTCGTCAGCACTTCATCCGCCTCCGCATGAGGAACATACTGCGGCCCCCGGCTCCGCCGGTGTTAGACACGGCTCTGTTTGGCGGCGATTGTGGACGAAGTGGATGCAGGTCCGGTGCTCATCAGGATCGCGCCTCGTTCGCAGCGTGGTGAGAATCGTTAGCCTCGGGTGGGCGCGCTCGCGCAGACTCTGAGGAGCTGGAAATGGAACTGCTATTCACCGGCGGACGTGTGCTGACCATCGATGCGATGGATCGGATTGTCTCGGGCGTCGCCGTGCGCGACGGGCGGGTCATCGCGGTCGGCGACAGCGCCGAGGCGCGTGCAGCGGTCGGGCCGGACGCGGTGCATGTCGATCTGCGCGGTCGGGCGCTCGTGCCCGGATTCTGCGACCCGCATAATCACTTCTCAATGACCACGTTCGAGCCGCGTTCGGTCGATTGCCGCCGCCCGCCGCTGGCGAGCAAGTCGGCCGTGCTCGACGCGATCGCAGCGGCGGCGTCCGGCAGCCCAGACGGGCAGTGGATCTGGGGACTCGGCTTCTCCCAGAGCGAACCCGGCGTCGTCAGCGACGACATGCTGTTCCGGCACGAGCTCGACGAGGTCGCCCCCAACAACCCGGTCTGCGTGATGGACTCTTCCTATCACGCCTGCTACGCCAACTCGGCGGCATTGGCGATGGTTGGCATTGATCGCGACACGCCCGATCCGCGAGGCGGGAACATTCTGCACGACGACAGCGGCGAGCCGAACGGCGTGCTCTGGGAGCGGGCGATGGATCCGGTCCACCACGCCACGATGCGTTCGTACATCGATACGTTCGGTCCGGACGTGGTAGCAGGGCTGGTGGAACAGAACTCGCTGCGCCATCTCTCGCACGGAATCACGAGCGTGGGCGACGCGCTGGTGATGCCCGAAAGCGCGGAGATCTATCGGCTCACGGACGAGCGCGGCCAGTTGCCGATCGCCATTCATCAGATGCGCGGCGGCCCCGGTTTCTTCGCGGCGCCCGAGGACGCCGCTGTCGGCGCCTACATGGAGGATGACGTCTCGGACCGCCTGCGCGGCGGGATTGTCAAGATCTTCATGGACCCGGTCTGGCCCTCTCCGGCGATGGAACTCTGCCATCCCGATGGCACGACCGAGCCAATCGGCGAGCCCTACTACGGGCAGGAAGAGGTCGATCACCTGGTTCTTGATGCGGCGTCACGCGGATTGCAGGTCGCGATTCATTGCATCGGTAACCGCGCGGTCGAACAGGGGCTGAACGCCTTCGAGCGGGCCCTGCGAGAGACTCCCGGTGAGGATCGGCGCTTCCGGATTGAACACTTCATGTTCGCGACGAATGAGCAGATTGAGCGTGCCCAGTCGCTTGGAGTGATGGTCTCGCATCAGCCGCCGTTCCTGCATCTGATTGGCGACTACTTCGAGCAGATGACTGCCCAGCCTGGCCTTGACACCGTGCCGATGCCGTATCGCAGCATGCTGGATGCCGGCGTCCACGTCGCTTCGGGATCCGACTTCCCCTGCGCGCCGGTGCCGCCGCTGCTGGGGCTGTTTGGACTGACCACGCGAACCTCGCACGACGGCACGGTGATCGCCGCCGACGAGGCGATCTCACCGCTCGAAGCGCTGCGCACCTACACGATCAACTCAGCCGCAGCGATGTTCCGCGATCACGAAGTAGGCTCCATCGAAGTCGGTAAGCGTGCCGACCTGGTCGTGCTCAGCCACGATCCGACGCTGGTCGACTCGAACTACATTCGGGAAATCGTGGTGCAGCAGACCTACGTTGACGGCGAGTTGCTGTACTCGGTCTAGGAGACCGGTCAGGCGGCGGGAGTAGAACGCTCGCGAGGTGAGCGCGCCTCGGCTGCGTCGGTTGCCGTCGAGGGCTCGTTGGGCAAGAACTGCTGGTACCAGCGGCGCATCTGGTGAACGGGACCGTCGTCCCGGCAGAGGATCGGTCGAGGCACATAGACCTTGTCCTGCCAGATCGCGGCATCCTGAGTCAGCTGCGACGCCCAGTTTCCGATCACGTACCAGACCAGCCAGCGGGGCATCTTGCGATCGGCGAACCAATGGAGGTCGATCTGTTGCTCCAGCGGGCTGATCGGCAGAAAGGTCTGATACATCACAATCTCGCCGCGCCCGGGTAGTGCAATGCGGAAGAGGAGCAAGCTGCCGGGCCCGTAGTAGGAGACCCGCGCTCGCGCGTAACTCCAGTCGTACTCGCGACCGAGGATGCGGAGAGCGACTTCGTCATCGAAGTGCATCAACCACGGAGCGTCTTCGTCGAGTGTCCATTTTGCTGTGTGGACAAGATCGACCTTCGGGACCGGAATCTGCGTCCAGGGCAGGCGAAACTTGCCGTGCAGCGGTTGAAAGTGTGCCGTGTCGACGGCGTTCTCGGCGATCTCGATGATGTGCATGCCAACTCGGCCGACATCGCGGTGTCCACGGAACACGAAGCTGCCCTCGTCGACTTCGGGGATTCGCGGCACCGGATAGGGCGGAGGATTGAGTTCGGTGCTCGCCGAGCCATCGGCGCGGTGAAAGAGGAACAGCTGACCGTGTACCTCCTCCAGTGGATACGTGCGCGCCGGCGTCCCCGCAGGAGGGTGTTGGCTGTAAGGAATGTGCTCGACGCTGCCGTCGCCGGCGAACTGCCACTGGTGAAACGGACACTCGATGCAGTCGCCGCGAACCTGCCCGCGCGCCAAATTGGCGCCCAGATGCGGGCAGAATGCGTCCATCAGGTGGATCTCGCCGCTCTCCCGCTCACGCCAGAGCACGAACTGCTTGCCCAGACATTCAAGCCCGCGAATCTCGCCGCGGCGGAGCGAATCGGTCGAGGCCAGTCGATACCAGCCCGTCGGGTAGGGATACGGGTAGTCCTGAGCTCGGCGCGCCTCAAGCAGCGACGACGGCTCCTGGCGTCTGGATCTGAAGCTGATCATGATCCATCACCACCCCCGACCGGTTTGCGAGCGTGGACCAGGAAACTGGGAGTGAAGATCTCCAGTTCGCCGCCCTCGACCAGGGCGTCGGCGGCGACGTTGAGAAACGAGGCGGTTTCGCTGGTTCCCGCCGGAGCGATCCGCACCAGCTCCAGGAACTTCGTCACGGTCGCCGTGAACCCGCGGCCGATCGGAGTCCGGGCCCACGAAGTGAACGAGAAATCGCGTCCCTGCAGCGCCATGTACCAGGGCGTGTCCGGATTGCCGTACTCGGCCTGTTGGTCGATCGCCTGGATGATCTCGAAGCCGGCTTCCTCAACCGTCTCCACCTGCCGTTCCGTGGTCAGCAGGTCCGGCACCGCATTGTTCGTCTCGATGTCCTTGCGAATCCGCAGGTGACGTGGGTTCGTAGGATCGAATTTGTCGGTGAAGCACCAATCGACGATCGCGATCTCGCCGCCTGGCTTCAAGAGGCGGTAGAGCTCCTGGAAGAGCAGCAGGTTGTTCGGCGCGTGACAGACGGCCTCGAAGGAATAGACCGCATCGAACGTCTCATCCTCCAGCGGCACATCCATGAAGTTGGCGTAGAGGAAGCGGCAGGTCTTGCTCAGACCCGCCTTCGCTACCAGCCGCTCGCCTCGCGAAATCTGTTCGGGGCTGAAGTTGATCCCGGTGATGTTGGCCCCGCTCGCCCGCCCGATCGTGATCATCGGACCGCCGACCCCGCATCCAAGGTCCGCCACTTCCATCCCCGGCTTGAGCTGCAGGATCTCTCCGATTTCCTCGTCGTGCCGCCGTTGGGACTCGACCAGGCTCTCCCCGGGCCGCCTCGGCGAGAAGTGGAAAGTCGTGCCCCAGCCGAACACATAGAACCGCGTGACGGCGTCATAGAAGCGGCTGACCAGCTTCGGTTGCTCCGCGATCCGGGCGGCGTCCTCCTGCGATTCGCTCAGTTGCTGAATCTGGTGGTAGTCGCGCAGCGCCTCGCGAGGGTTGCCGCTGCGTCGTTCGTCTACATCGGTTGGCACGGCGTCACCTGGCCTCTCAGAAGGCTCCCGGAATCTGCGAGCTGTGTCAGCCCTGGTAGCCGGCCGCCACGACAACGCTGGACCGCACCGCTCGCAGGCGAAGCTCATCGAGCCCGGTGTACTTGGCCGAACGGACAAACGCCGCAGCGCCGTCGTCGCTGTCAAAGGACATGATTACCAGCCGCTGCGGCGTCCAGTCGCCCTCGATCACATCCAGGTCGCTGCCGCGCACGAGGAACGTGCCGCCCTGTGCGGTGACGGCCTCGTAGATTTTCTCCGCGAACTCAGCGAACGCATCGTTGTCGATCACCTCGGTGTCAATGACCAGATAGCTACTCATCTCGACAAACCCTCTCTGTTGCGACCGGGCTCATTGCCCAGTGTTGACCTGATGAGATCGCAAACGGTTCGCGTTCACTAACGCGAACCGTCGACCTCGACCGTCACGATATCAACACCGTAGTACTTCCGATGCCGCACTGACGATGCGTAGAAGCGCAACAGCCGGAACGAGATGTCGCCTACGTCCGGCTCCTCGGCCTGCTCGCTCAGATATGCGATTCGATCCTCCAGGTTTTCCTCCGAGAACAGGGCCAGGAACTCCAGCTCGACCGTGCCGCCGGCCGGCCGCGCGATCAGCACCAGGCGAGGCGGCTGATCCGACTCGTAGTCGTCGCGCAGGTTCAGCATGGCCGAGAGCGTCTCCTCCCCCGCCGCGTGCAGACCGTCGATTGACGCCTGGTCCCAGCGCAGATCGGCGCCAAGCTGGCGCAGGAATGCCTCGATGCCTGGCAAGGCCGATACGTCCAGCTCGGTCTCGAAGCGCCGAGGCCGGGGACGGGAGCCGGCCAGCTCAAGGATCACAGTCATCAACACGGCCGCCGACACGCCGAAGACCACGCCATTGCCCAGCGTCGCGCCCCAGGTGCCGCCGATCACGTCGGCCAGGATGTTCTGGCTCTGCAACCCGACCGCGATCGAGAGCGAGGTCCCGACTATGGCGGCTCGCTGCCGGTTGAGTCCGTCTCGCATGACGGTGCGCATGCCCTCGACGAAGAGCAGTCCCATGATCACCAACAGCAGCGCGCCGCTGACCGGTCGTGGAATCGTGAGCAGAATGGCCACGATCTTGGGCAGCAGCGCGGCCACGATCAGCATCACCCCGATCACAATCCCTACGCGCCGGGCGGCCACTCCGGTGAACTGAAACAGCGAGATGGTCGAAGGGAGATAGGCGATCGTTGGCGGGGTGCCGGCAATCCCCGAGAGGAGGATGGCGATTCCGCCCACATTCAGGGTGCGCTGCACCCCGCGAAAGTCGATGCTGCGCGGCTCGCGCCGTGAGGCCTGTTGAATCGCCGCTCCCTCACTGCTGGAGCGAACCGCGACGACGGCGCTGACCACCAGGAAGACCAACAACAGCGCCCAGAAGTCCTCGTCCAGCACCGACCCGAATCCGGGCCAGCCCGAAACCTCCGGTAGATCGAACCAGGGCGCGTCGAGCGCTCGTTGGATGTCGTACACGCCCAGCGGCACGGCGATCGCGCAGCCGCCGATCAGGGCGATCGGCAAGGCCCAGAGTCGCCAGAGGCCGCTGCCCAGCAGCATCAGCAGGGCGGTGATGGCCAATGTCGCCAGTCCCACAACAGGGCCAGCCCCGTCGCCGGCGCCGACGGGGACATCGTTGAGCCGTCCGAGCGCAATCGGCATCGCCGACAGGGCAATCATCATGAAGGCGACGCCCGAGACGACCGGCGTGATCAGCCGGCGCAGCTGGGCCAGGCGGGCAGCCACGACAAACTGAATCGGAGAGGACGCAATGACCAGGCTCGACATCAGCGCCAGCCCGCCCTGCTCGACGGCCAGCACGCAGGCCGCGAGAAACGGAACGCCCGATCCCATCAGCAGGACGTGTCCCGGTCCCAGTCGGCCGATCTTCGATGCGTGCAGCGCCGTGGAGACGCCGGCCACGATCAGCGCGCCGACAATTGCCCAGGTCATGTAGCTGCCGTCGTCGTTGAACGCCGCCGAGAAGATCACCACGAAGGTGACCACGTTGGAGACGATCAGGACCATGCCCTGAACGGCAACGTTGACCGTCAGCAGCGGCGGAACGCGCTCGTCGGGCTCGTAACGAATGTGTTCGTTGGCCACTGTCGTCGCCTGTCCCGCACCTCTCCGGCCGCGGCAATCAATCCGAGCGTTCGCATCCGCCGCGAACGAACGCGGTTAGCTTCTCGGAACCGAACCGCCGCCTCAGGCTACGGCCTTGGGCCATAAGTCATGGCGTCACGGAGCCGGTTCGTTAGCCTCTGACCGATCCAGGGTCCGTTCCTCGAGGAGGCGAATATGGAACTGCTCTTCACCGGTGGACGCGTGTTGACGATGGACGGACTCGATCGGATTGTGTCCGGAGTCGCCGTGCGCGACGGCAGGATCATCGCCGTCGGCGACAGTGACGAGGTGCGAGGCACTGTCGGCCCCGACGCGACGCAGATCGACCTGCGCGGCCGCGCCCTGACTCCCGGTTTCATCGATCCGCACAACCACTTCTCGATGACGACCTTCGAGCCGGTCTCGGTCGACTGCCGGATCCCGCCCCTGGCCGGCAAGCCGGCCGTGCTCGACGCCATCGCCGCCGCAGCCGAGGCGGCGCCAGCCGGCCAATGGGTCTGGGGACTCGGATACAGCGCCCGACACGCCAACGGCGGCTGGCTCACCCGCTCCGAGCTCGACGACGTCGCGCCCGACAATCCGGTCTGCATAATGGACTACTCCTACCACGCCAGCTACGCCAATTCGGCTGCGATGTCGATCGCCGGGATCAACTTCGAGACGCCCGATCCGCGCGGCGGCCAGATCCTGCGCAACGAGAGCGGCGAAGCGACCGGCATGCTCTATGAACGCGCCTCCGATCTCGTCCATCACGCGTCGATGCGATCGCACATCGACACACTTGGCCCGGAGATCGTCGCCGACCTGGTCGAGCAGAACGCGCTGCGGCACCTCTCGCACGGCGTCACCAGCGTCGGCGACGCCGTCGTGATGCCCGAGAGCGCCGAGATGTACCGCCTCGCCGACGAACGCGGCAAGCTGCCGATCGTGATCCACCAGATGCGCGGCGGTAACGGCTTCTTCGCCGCGCCCGAGGCCGCCGCCAACGGCACTTTCCTGCAGGACGACGTCTCCGACCGGCTGCGCGGCGGGATCGTCAAGCTGTTCATGGACCCGGTCTATCCCTCGAACGCCCTGCGTAAGTGCCACGCCGATGGCACCTTCGAGGACGCGGGCGAGCCCTACTACAACCAGGACGAGGTCGATCAGCTGGTGCTCAACGCTGCCTCGCACGGGCTGCAGACCGCGATTCACTGCCTCGGCAACCGCGCCATCGAGCAGGCGCTCAACACCTACGAGCGCGTCCAGCGCGAGATCCCGCGCAGCGACGCCCGGTACCGGATCGAGCACTTCTTCTTCGCCGACCCGGGCCAGATGGAGCGCGCCGCCTCGCTGGGCGTGATCATTTCGCACCAGCCGGCCTTCCTCTACTCGGTCGGCCAGGGCTTCGTCGACTTCATCGCCGACGCCGGCCTGACGATCCCGCCGCTGCCCTACCGCTCCTTCCTCGATGCCGGCGTCACCGTCGCCTCCGGCTCCGACTTCCCCTGCGCCCCGGTCGAACCATTGATCGGCCTCTACGGCCTCACCGCCCGCCGCTCTCGGGAAGGCGACGTAATCGCCGAGGAGGAAACTCTCTCACCGCTCGAAGCCCTGCGAACGCAGACGATCAACTCCGCCGTCGCTATGTTCCGAGACCACGAAGTCGGTTCAATCGAGGTCGGCAAGCGAGCCGATCTGGTCGTCCTCAGCCACGACCCAACGCTGGTCGATCCGGAGTCGATCCGCGACACCTCCGTGCAGCAGACGTACGTGGATGGGGAGCTGTTGTACTCGGTCTAGAGCCTGCTCAGACGGTCCGTCCCGCCGCGCCGCAACGATCTGTCATTCCCGCGCCAGAGCGCGGGAATCTCGCTGGGTGCAGCACAAACGTCAAACTGGTGTAGATCAAGTCGAATGAGGCAATTGCTGGCGTCACCCCGAAACTGGGGGACTGGCAGCCCGACGCAGAGGCTCGATCTCAATCTTGACCATCTGTAGCAGCGCGTCCATCACCGCGACCGGCGCCGCCTCCATCAACTCCGGCAGCTCCGCCGGCACGATCTGCCAGGACAGGCCGAACGGATCCTTGAGCCAGCCGCATTGCTGCTCTGTTCCGCCGCTCGAAAGTCCGTACCAGTAGTGGTCAATCTCCTCCTGCGTCTCGCACGAGACGACGAACGAGACCGCTTCAGTGAACCTGAACATCGGCCCACCGTCGAACGCGGTCATGCGTTGACCGTTCAGCTCGAAGTTCACGATGGCGCCGTCCTCGCCGGGACCGGAGGGGATCCGCTCGATGCTGATAACCCTGGAGTTGGGAAACAGCGAGACATACAGGTCGACTGCTGCCTGGGCGTCGTGGTCGTACCAGAGGTGTGGCGTGATCTTCTGCAACTCGGTCATGGCTGAGGCCGTTTCGAAATCTGGTTGGGGTTCGTCTCGCGATTGTCGCTGATCGTAAAACGTCCCGGCGCCGCATCGGGAACGGATCCGAAACATCGGCAGCGGCGTACATTGAGTTGGTTGGCGCGGGAGGGTCTGGCGGTCGCGGAGCAGTCAATCGTGGGTTTGCGCATCCTGTTGCTCGTGTCGATGATTGGGCTCTGGTTCGTCGTGACACCGGCGAGCACCTACGCCTGCTCGTGCGCGCCCCCCGGCACGCCGCTAGAGGCGCTGGCCGAGTCGGAATTGGTATTTCGCGGCACGGTCACGTCGATCGGGCCGTCCGATGAACCCGGTGTACTCAGGGTCGACTTCAATGTCGCCACGGTCTGGAGAGGTGCGGAGGTGGAGACGATCTCGTTGACTACCCAGCAGGACACGGCGGCTTGCGGCTATCCGTTCGAGGAGCGCGTCGAGTACGTGGTCTACTCCTGGAACGGCGTCGATGTCGCGCGCTGCAGCCGCACCGCGCCGGTGGAGTTCGCGGATGAAGATCTGGATGCGTTCGCGGTGCCGGATCAGAGCATCGCGCTCGCCAGCTTCCCGAACTCGGGCAACGGCGGTCTCGCCGATGTGGAATCGCCACCAGACCGGGCGGCTGCGATCGCGGTGGTCGTCGCAACTGGGGCGATCCTGATCGGCGTCGCCGGAGCGCGGATGTACGTTCGCCGACACGACAGAGTGCGGAACGCGGCTAAGGTTGACCGCACCTGAGATCACAGAACCGGAGGAGGCGTCGTGGCGACCAACAGTCTGGCGGCAGGCAACGCAGAGTCGACGGAGCGATTGTCGGCGCTGGTTGGCGGATTCAGCGCGGAAGATATGCAGCGCTCCCTCGGCGGTGGCTGGACGATCGGGTTCGCGCTGGCGCACCTCGCCTTCTGGGACGCGCGACAGGTCGCGGCCCTGCAGCGCATGTCGCGGGGCGAAGCGTTCCCCGCCGAGGATCTCGCAACCAACGCCGCGCTGGAAGCGATCGCCGCCGCCTTCAATCCCAAGACGATTGGACAGGCAGCGGTCGGCGCGGCGCAACAGCTCGACGCCCTCGTCGAGTCGCTGACCGCCGAGCAAGTCAACGCACTCACAGATTCCGGCAAGTCCTACGCCATCGACCGCGCACCGCACCGCGAGGAGCACATCCGCCAGATCGAGCAAGCCCTCAGCTGAGCGCTCAAGGTCTCCAGATCGTCCCTTCGCAGACCTTTCCGCGCCACGACTCGACCGACGTCACGAACCGCCAGGCGTCCGGCGCGGCATAGTCCACCGTCAGTTCGGCCAGACCGCTCAGACGTCCGGTCGCCGCGCGTTGTTCGATGGTCTGAAACGAATCGAATGAACGCCGGGTCACCCTGCCGAACATCGGCATCGCGAAGCCGGAATTGATCTGACACACCGTGATTCGCTCCGTGTACTCACCAACGAACGACCGGGTATCCAGCGTCAACACGTCGTGGGCCGCATCCCGGTACGGCGCGGCATTGAGCATGCGCATCAGGCGTTGTTCCGAGAGCCACAGGAACGTCCGTCGATTGAGAAACTCGTACCACTGCTGCGGCGAGATGCCGTCCAGGCCAGCCGCCAGGTGCTTCGGCGGCATCGGCCACTGGTCCCGAATCACGGCCGTCCCATGGGTCGGATGGCTGATCGGCACGCCCTCTGGACGCCACTGCGTTTCGATCTTCCGCCGCCTCGGACCATCAATCTCGAACAAGTCCAGGAGCGCCCTCGTGCTCAGCAGTCCATGCTCACGAACGCTGCGCCAGCTGCCCGCCTCCGCCATGTGATAGAGGCGCGGGTAGAGCGCCGAGAAGCGATCCGCCAGGTCGCTGCTCATCGCCGTGGCTTCGACTGCTCAACAGATCGTTTCATCAGAGGCCTCGTTGCCAAGCGGGTTCGATGTCGGTCAACGCAAAGTCATCGCCCTTGAAGAGCAGCGGTTCGCCAAATGTCGCAGCGAGACCATAGACGACGCAGTCGCCGAAGTTGAGCTTGGCCGGGTGATTCCTCTTGCCGAACCGCTGCCACGCCTGCCGAGCGGCCTGGATCTGCTCGAACGAGACAGGCACCAGCTCCACGTTCGCCTCGGCAAGCAGTGGTTCGAGCAGGTCTTCGGCCGCCGGGCCACCCCTATTGTTGAGCGCGATGGTCGTTTCCAGCAGCGAGATCACCGACATACGGCAGTCCGGCGTTGTCACCAGGACTCTTGAGAACTCGTCCGCTTCCGGCTCTCCCAGCAAGATTGCGACGATCACCGATGTGTCGACAATCAATGGGGTTGCCCGTTCTCGTCGTACAAGAACTCGTTCATTTCTTCGGTGGTCATGAGCTGGGTACCCTGTGCCTCCGCGAGGCTTCGAGCCTTCGACGCGATGGCCCCGATTCGTCCAATCGTTGCCTGGATCTCGCGCTCGCGTTCAACCGCGAGGTTCACCGCCGTGGCCAATGCTTCTTCGGGCGAGGCGCCGGTAAGCTCTCCAAGCTCAATCAGCAGTCGGCAAGTCTCTTCGTTCTCGATGGTGAGGGGCATGGTGCGCTCGCTGTCCGCTCGGGAGGGCACCCTGAGGGTATCGGGCTCGACTAGCCTATGAGCGCAGATCGCTGTCGGTGGAAGGGGTGCATGTGGCGACGAAACAGCCAACCGATATGCCACTGCTCAAGGGACTCAAGGTCGTCGAGATGGCGACCTGGCTGTTCGGTCCGATGAGCGCCTGCATCCTCAGCGAGATGGGCGCCCAGGTCGTCAAGGTCGAGCCGCATGAAGGCGATCCGATGCGCGGCCTGATTCACCGCCTGCACGACGGCGTCGACTGGGTCTTCGAGATTCCCAACCGCAACAAGCGCAGCGTGGCGCTCAACGTGCGAACGCCCGAGGGCATCGACGCGTTACGGCGACTCCTGGCCGACGCCGATGTGTTCATCGTGAACCTGCGCCGCGGCGCGCTCGAACGGCTTGGCATTGACCACGCCTCGATCAAGGCGGATCATCCGCGCCTGATCTACGCCCACGCCACCGGCTACGGCACCGAAGGTCCCGACATCGACCGCCCCGCCTTCGACGAGCTCGCCTACTGGGCTCGCGGCGGATTCATGGAGACGCTCGGTCCGCCCGACAGTGAACCGATCCGACTCGTCGGCGCAATGGGCGACCTGCCCAGCGCGATGAATCTCTCGACCGCGATCTTCGCCGCGCTCTACCAGCGCGAACTGACCGGCGAAGGCCAGTTCGTCACCTGCTCGCTCTACGGCGGCGGGATTTGGGCCAACGGCTTCGCGATCCAGGGGGCGCTGGCCACCGGCCAGAACTTCCCCCGCTCGGACCGCTACAGCGCCTTCAATCCGCTCTACAACTCCTACCGTTCGTCCGACGGCAAGTGGATGCAGCTCGCCATGATCCAGGAAGAGCGATTCTGGGGCCCATTCGCCGAGGCCATCGATCAGCCAATCCTGACCGAGGATCCGCGCTTCGCCGAGGCGTCGGTGCGCCGCAAGCACATCCGAGAAGCGGTGGAGGTGATCGAACAGCGAATCGGTCAAGAGCCGCGGGACCATTGGGCCGCGATCTTCGACGCCCGGGATTTCCCCTGGGCGCCGGCGGCGGACTCCGTGGAGATCGCCAATGATCCACAGGCGGCCGCCAACGGCTACGTGCGGACGATGCAGCATCGGACGGCGGGAGACTTCAAGATCTTCGGCCTGCCCTTCCAACTCGAACAGGCCCCGACCGAAACGCGCAGCAGCGCGCCTGAACTCGGTGAGCACACCGAGATGGTGTTGGAGGAGTTGGGCTACGACTGGGATGAGATCGCCGGAATGAAAGCGTCCGGCGTGATTCCGTAGTGAGGCCAGCCAGCGAATCCCGCTCCCCCTCGCAGGGGGAGCTGCCGAAGGCTGAGGGGGTCCCTCCTGGCAACGGCTGTCCGACCCCCTCTGTCACTCCGTGACATCTCCCCCTGTGAGGGGGGGAGAAAGGAGACGTGAAAAGAAATGTCAGAGATCATCGACTTCCGAGTCACCCTGCCGCCGCGCGAGTACTCCGATCCGTCGGGCGACGGTGATGAGCGCCTTAGCGACCGCGATTACCTGGCCAACTACAACCGGATCTACACGCGCGAACGCGGCGGCGGTTCCGACGCTGCGGCGATGGTCGCCGCGATTTCGGAAGCCGGCATTGATCGCGCTGTACTCCAGGCCGAGTGGGCAGCCGGCGACTACCGCGCCATGAACGACGCCGTGCATCGGATCGTGGCGGGGCATCCTGAGGTGCTCACTGGCTACGTCACCGTCAATCCGGCCGCCGGCGATAACATGGCGGCGGTCGTGGAAGAGGAAGTGCGCGAGCGCGGCGCAACGGGCGTCAACCTGCAACCGTTCTCATACCGCGTGATGGCCAACGACAAACGTTTCTATCCGCTCTACTCCAAGTGCCAGGAACTCGGCGTCCCGGTCACGATTCACTCCTCGATCAACTTCTCCAACGACCGTTCCATCGCTTACGGCCGTCCCCTGGTGCTCGATGAGATCGCCTGCGATTTCCCCGACCTGAAGATCGTCGCCAATCACGGCGGCTGGCCCTGGGTCAATGAATTGGTCGCGGTCGCCTGGAAGCACGCCAACGTCTACATCGAGATCGGCGCAGTCGCGCCCAGGTACATCGGCACGCCGGGTACCGGCTGGGAAACGCTGATGCACTACGGCAACACGTCCTTGCTCAGCGACCGCGTCCTCTTCGCCACCGACAACATGATCCCGTATCAGCGTGCCGTGTCGGAGTTGCAAGACCTGCCGCTCAAGGATCATGTCAAGGAAGGCTGGCTCGGCGAGAACGCCGCTCGGTTGCTGGCTCAGGTCGAGGATCGCCTGGCTGCCGGCGGATATCCACCCGGCGCCCGGCCGAACTCTGTTTAGCATGGCTCAAGGGCGGTAACAGCGAAATGGCCGACTTCGTTCGCCGGAGAGTCCGAGTTGCGTCCCTGTCAGTCCTCGTGGCCGTGACCGTCCTGTTCATGGCAGCTTGCGGCAGCGGAGACGAAGAAGACTACGCCGCGTCGCAGACCCACGATGAGCACGATTCAGCTCCAGCTGCAGTTGTCGCGGGCGAGCACTCAGAGACCGGCCTCGAGGGCAAGAAGCTGTTCGCGGCCAACTGCACGCAATGCCACGGCGAGAATGCGATGGGCACCAATCAGGGCCCGCCGCTGGTGCACGTGATTTACGAGCCCGGGCATCACGGCAACGCCAGTTTCGTGATCGCCGTCGCCCGAGGCGTCCGCGCGCATCATTGGGATTTCGGCAACATGCCCGCCATCCCCGAGTTGTCGATCGATGAGATCAACCAGGTCATCTGTTACGTGCGAGAACTGCAACTCGCCAACGAGATCATCGACGAGATTCCAGCCGCCACCCGTTGCTAAGCGGTCCTAGCCGACGACACCGGCTTCCCTGAGCCTGGCAATCTCCTGCGGAGCGCAGCCAATCTCTTCAAGCAGCGAATCTGTGTCCTGACCCAGCTCCGGGCCGAGGCACTTCACGTGTCCCTGGACGCCGTTTGCGCGGATTGGTGATCCCACCGTGGTCAGCGTGCCGAAGCGGACGTCCTCGTACTGGACGATGTACTCGTTGGCGGCGGCCTGCTCGTCTTGGGCGATCATCGGGTAGTCCTGGATTAAGGTGCTGGGCACCTCTTCGGCGTCGAACCGGGCCGGCCATGCGGCGGCGGGACGCTCGGCGATGGCCGTTGCGACCTCGCCTCGGAGTTCTTCCAGGTTGTCGTTGCGGTCGGCGAGTGTGGCGAATCGGTCGTCGGTGACCAGGTCTTCGCGCTCGAGCGCGCGGCACATCGGGACCCAGCGGTCGGTGATGTAGCCAACGAACAGCCAGTCGCCGTCGGAGCCCTGTGCCTGGAGGGTGAACATGTTGGAGATCGGCATGTTCCTCGCGGACGGGACAATATTGCCGTTCGCGATGGCGTTGATCGCGGGCGCACGACCCCAGATCTGGCTGCCGTAGAGAGAGGTCTGCACCAACTGCGCCTCGCCGGTCCGCTCGCGCGCGACCAGGGCGCTGGCAATGGCGAAGGCGAAGATCATGCCGCCCGTCTGGTCGGGATCGGGCGCGGCCACGTTCGCGTAGGGTTTGACCCCGTTCTCGCTGCGGACGCCGTTGGGCCACATGCCGCCGCCGGCCGCTCCGGCGACCGAGGCCCATGAGGTCGCGTTCGCGCGCGGACCCTTCGGGCCGAACCCGCTCGCGCTCGCGTAGACCAGCTTCGGATTGCGCTGCTTGAGATCTTCCCAGCCGAGGCCGAGCCGATTCATCACGCCGGGCTTGAAGTTCTCGGTGACCACGTCGACCCGCTTGACCAGTTCGTAGACCAGGTTGCGGCCATCTTCCGAGCGCAGGTCGACGGCGATGCTGCGCTTGCCCCGGTGGTGGGTGTGGAAGTACTGCGAGAAGCCATCCTCGCGCTTGCCGACATGACGTGACGGGTCGCCGACCCTGAGCCGTTCCACCTTGATCACCTCGGCGCCGAGGTCGGACATCAGCACGGTGGCCGAGGGTCCCTGCTGAAACTGGGTGAAGTCGAGCACGCGAATGCCGTCGAGCAGTGGGCGGGTCATGGTTCTGGCCTCCAGAGCAATCGTCAGATACTGCGAATATACGCGCCGCTAGTCTCGCCTGACGGAGAGAGGTCAATGCCATGCAGATCACCGACATCACCTGTACGCCGCTGACGATCGGCAAGAGCCTGTTGAGAATCGTGACCAATGCCAGACTCGAAGGCTGGGCCGAGGTTCCGGGCGGCAACTACAACCTCAGCTCAAAGACGGCCGTGTTCGAGGCCTATCTCGAAACCGACATCAAGCGAGCCCTGCTCGGCGAAGACCCGCTGCTGATCGACCGGCACTGGGAGACGCTGGCACTGGGCCGCGGCGAGCGCATGTACAAGTTGCCCGGCTGGGTCGTGGGCGTGGTCGACGTGGCGCTCTGGGATCTGATGGGTAAGGAGACGGGCCTGCCGGTGCACACGCTGATGGGCGGAGCGCGCCGCACCGACATCCCGCTCTACTGGAGCACGGGATCGGGGTGGCGAATGCAGCCCGAGGAGATGTTGGAGTTGGTCCGCGAGGGCAAGGAGCAGGGGTACGAATCGTTCAAGATTCGCATGGACTGGCGCGGCTGGCGCCAGGACATCGACCCGGAGAAGGACTTCCAGATCTTCAAGCTGGTGCGCGAGTACCTCGACGAGGGCCAGTACCTCGGCTTCGACGCCAACAACGGCTACTCGGTCTCGACCGCGATCCAGCAAGGCCGCCGGTTCGAGGAACTCGGCATCGACCACTTCGAGGAGCCAATTCCGCACTACGACCTGCCCGGCCTGAAGCAGATCTCCGATGCGCTGGATGTCGCCGTTTCGGCCGGTGAACAGGACGCATTCCGCTGGTGGTTCGAACACCTCGTGCTGCTTGGAGACGTGGACATCCTCCAGCCTGACATCCTCAACGCCGGCGGCCCCAGCGAGGTCAAGCGCATTTTCGAGATGGCGACGGTGTTGAACAAGCCGGTGATGCCGCACAGTCCCCAGGCCGGAATCAACTCAATGGCCTCGCTGCACGTCTACGCGACGGTGCAGAACGCAACGCGGCCGCACGAATACTCGGAGGAGTTTTCCGGTCCAATCGACGATGTGGCCGAACTGTATGGAGAGTCGGTCATTCCCAGCAACGGCCGCATCCAGCTCAGCGACCGGCCGGGCTACGGGATCGAGTTGAATGAGTCGGAAGTGGAGCGGTTGACGGTCCGCTAGCTCGTCTCGTACTCCCATGGATTGATGATCTCGACGCCAAGTGCCCCAAAGTCGGTCACGTCGCGGGTCACCACCGTCATCTCGTTCGCTATCGCCGTGCCGGCGATCAACGCGTCCGCAACATCGACCGGTCGTCCGTTGCGAAGAGCCTCTGCTCGCGAAACTGCAGCGAACTCGGCCGCCAAACTATCCAGTGGAACGATGCGATTCTCGAATGCCGAAAGAAACTGGTAGTGATCTTCATACATGCGTTCCCGGCGACGTCCATCCGGGAGCTGTTGCAGTCCGAACTCCAGCTCATGCAGTACGACTGCCGAAAGCCACTGGTCGGCACGGAGATCCAGGAAGGCAGCTACCTGAGGCTCGGGACTGTCTCTGGTCAGTTCTGAGACGACATTGGTGTCAAGCAGATAGCCACTCACTTGCTGCCTGGGTCATCGTCGTCAATTTGCGATAATTCTGGTTCAGCCCCGTCTTCTTCACGAATCGAAGGGTCCGAACCTCGCTTTGGGACGTTGTCATAGATGCCGCGTGGCATCTTCGTAAGCAGATACTGACTGATGGACATCCCGGCCGATTGCTCCTCCTGAGGTGCACCGCCCACTTGCGCTTCTGGAGGAGGAACGCGGTTGAGCCAGGCATCTTCAGGAACAATGATGTAGCGCTTGCGACTGCCGATTCGCTGCGGCCCTTCGATTTCGGCTAGTCGCAGAATCTCGGGCAGCTTCTCCTTGGCTTCGGCAATCGTCCAGGCGGTGCCTTCGGCTTCCCTGATGCTCATCGCCGCCTCCTGGCCCTAGACTGGATGACCACCAGTCTAGGCCCGATCAACCTCGGGGGGACGCTCTCTCTGCTTCAGATCAAGAGCCTAGTCGGCCAGGACCGGTTCCTTGGCCTCGCTCTGGATGAAGCCGGGGTAGTCGGTGCTGGCGATCTCTTCGCAGCGCTCTCGGTAGACGCCCACGCCGCCGGCGTAAGGCATAAAGACCCTCGGCTTGCCGGGGATGTTGGCGCCCAGGTACCACGAGTCGGCCAGCATGTACATCGTCTGTTCGGCGACGTCGTTGACGTGCTGGACCCATTCCTCTTCGGCCTCAGGTGTGACATCAACCGTGGCGACGTCGCGCTCGCTGAGGTACTCGATGAAGTCCGAGACCCACTCGACGTGCTGCTCAATTGAGACCGGCATGTTGCTCAGCACCGAGGGTGAGCCCGGTCCGGTGATCATGAACAGGTTGGGGAACTCGGTCGTGGCGATCCCGAGATAGGTCTTGGGACCCTCACTCCACTTGTCCTTCAATGCCACCCCGTTGCGGCCGGTGAGGTCGATGTTGAAGAAGGTGCCGGTCATCGCGTCGTAGCCGGTGGCGAAGACGATGACGTCGAACTCGTACTCCTGGCCGTCGGCGGTGCGCAGACCGGTTGGCGTGATCTCCTCGATCGGGAAGTGGCGAATGTCGACCAGATCGACGTTGTCGCGGTTGTAGGTGTCGAAGTAGTTGGTGTCGATCAACGCGCGCTTGGAGCCGAACGGGTGGTCGCGGGGCAGCAACTTCTCTGCGGTGTCGGGATCCTTGACGATTTCGCGAATCTTGCTGCGGATGAACTCCGAGGCGGTGTCGTTGGCGCGTCGGTCGACGGCGATGTCGCCGTAGGACTGGAAGAGGAAACGGAAGCCGCCGAGCTCCCAGAGCTCCTCGAACTTGGCGCGGCGCTCCTCGTCGCTTACTTCAAGGGCGGATTCTTCGGAGAATTCGACGGGGAAGCCGGCGAACGAGACCTTGGACTGCTGCATGATCTCGGTGTAGTTGGCCTTGACCTCCTTGAGGAACTCCTGGTCCACGTTCTCGTGCCGCGCCGGAATCGTGTACTGCGGGGTGCGCTGGAACACGGTCAGGTGCTCGGACTCGCGGGCGATCACCGGGATCGACTGCACGCCGCTGGAGCCCGTGCCGATCACGGCCACGCGCTTGCCGGCGAAGTCGACGCCCTCATGCGGCCAGGCTCCGGTGTGGTGCCAGTCGCCCTGGAACGAGTCGAGACCCGGGATCTGCGGAATCTGTCCCGTCGAGATGCAGCCGATTGCCGTGACCACATACTTGGCGGTGACGCGGTCGCCCTGGTCGGTCTCGACCTCCCAGAGGTTGGTGTCGTCGTTGAAGTGAGCCGCGGTAACGCTGGTGTTGAACTGGATCCCGCTGCGCAGATCGAAGCGGTCGGCGACGTGGTTGAGGTACTCGAGGATCTCGGGCTGCTCCGGGTACTTGCCGCTCCAGTTCCACTCCTGCAGCAGGTCGTCGTCGAAGGAGAAGCAGTAGATGTAGCTCTCCGAGTCGCAGCGCGCGCCGGGATAGCGGTTCCAGAACCAGGTGCCGCCCACACCGCTGCCGCGTTCGTAGACCTGCGTGGTCATGCCCAGGTCATCGCGCAGCTTCTTGAGCATGTACATGCCGGCGAAACCGGCTCCGATCACCACTGCGTCGACGTGCTTGGTTGCCGTGGAGTCTGCCATCTTCGTACTTCTCTCCGGCTCGGACCAGGTCACGATCCGAGCCACTGATTTCCTTCGCTGAGGCGAAACGACCGATCAGCAAAAGTCTACTACCTGGCGGCCGCCGGCTGCTGGACGACCACCGCGCGAATGGCCTTGACGACATGCTGGAATCCGCGTTCGCTGCCGGGCAGCATGAGCAGGGTGAAGAACCCGTGCATCTGTCCCGGGTGCCGTTGGAAGTTGACCGGCACGCCGGCTTCCTCCAGCCGTCGGGCGTATGCTTCGCCCTCGTCGCGCAGGACATCGTGCTCCGCGGTGAGGACGACCGCCGGGGGCAACCCTGAGAGATCGTCGGCCCGCAGAGGAGAAGCATCCGGTTCGCTGCGGCGCTCGGCGTCGGGCACGTAGTGGTCCCAGAACCAGACCATCGCTTCCTTGGTCAGCAGGAGCTCGTTTTCGGGATCGTCGTACGAGGGCCGGTCGAAGTCGGCGTCGGTGACCGGGTAGATCAGCACCTGCAGCGCAATCTCGGGGCCGCCTCGGTCGCGTGAACGGCGAGCAACGACGGCGGACAAGTTGCCGCCCGCGCTGTCGCCGGCCACGAACAGAGGCACCTGGCGGCCAGCAATGTCCTCGACGTGTTCGGCGACCCACTCCAACGCGGCGTAGCAGTCGTCCGCTGCGGTGGGATAGCGGTGCTCGGGAGCCAACCGGTACTCAACGTTGACGACGGCGCAAGAGGTGCGCTCAGCCAGTTTTCTGGCCATCGTGTCGGTCTCGTCGATCGAGCCGATCACCCATCCGCCACCGTGGTAGTAGACGATGATGCCGGGTGGATGGTCGTTTGGAACCAGGACGCGCAGGCTGAACGAACCGTCGTCCTGCTCAATCGTGTGCTCCTCAACGCGAGCCATGGGCGGCGCCGGGCCGGCCATCTCGGCGATTGCGCCACCGAACCCCCGGGCTTCCTCGGGCGTCATTTCGTGCAGCGGTTTGGCATCGGGGTCAGCGCCTTCAGCCATCGTCTGGATAAGCATGGTCGTCGCGGGGTCGAGTGCCATTCGCTGCTCCTGAGTTTCGCTCGCCAGGAATTCCTGTTTGGTTGGAGATCGGTAACGCTGCAAGGGTAATGGGAGACCGTGATTTCAAGAAGAACCCGATAGAGGTTCGAGGTCGGAGAGCGTGCGCTACTGGGCTATGGCGATGGCGGTTGCGCGTGAGCCATGATCGGAGACACCATAATCCCGGTACGCGCATCCAAAGCGCATGCCGAAAAGAGCAGCGGAGCATTGTTGTACTCGGAAGACGTATTCGCCCAACGCCGGTTTGCGATTGTCGTGGCTGCCATAGCTGTTGCATGTGTGGGGGGAGGCCTCTGGCTGTTGTTGGGCGCCAATCAGGTAAGTGACGGCGTCGGCCTGCTCGCGGCCGGAACCTTGTTGGCCGGGATTCTGCGCTTGTTCGCTGTCTTGCATGTCAGGGTTCAGAATGAAGGCCTGCACGCTCGATTCGGACCATGGGGGCTCAATCTGCCGGCAGGGCAGATCGACTCCGCACGTGCCGAGACGTATCGCTGGGGGTCCTACTACGGCTGGGGAATGCGCTGGGGCCGGGACGAAGGCCGCCCCGGCCGCGCGATGTCGGTGCCATTTCTGCGCAGTGGCGTCATTGTGGAGACGAAGGAAGGCGGCCGTCACTACATCAACAGCCGCCGCCCAGAAGAACTTGCAGCGGCGGTCAACCGGATCGCCGAGGACCTTGACGGCGCGAAAGTGTGAGTGAACTCTTGGTCAGCGCACAGGAACCATGAGTAACACATCGCACCTAGGGAACGGATCTACCTCTGCAACAGGCGCTGCACGAGCAGCGCCCGGATGTCGCGCCGACCGTCGGCGATCAGTTGGACAATGACTGTTGCGTCCGTCACCGTGTAGACAATCCGGTATGGGCCGGCGAGCACCTGGCGATGGGAGCGAGCGCCCTGGTCGAGCACCTCGTTGACATAGGAGCCGCGTTCCGGAAACTCGGCGAGGCTGTCCGCCCGTTGCCGAACCGACGCCACGACAGATCCCGCCCGCGCCGGAGAATCTGCTAAGTCGATGTACTCGCCGATCCCTTCAAGATCGGCTTCCGCCTCGTCCGTGAAACGGACGCGGTAGGTCGTCACGTCGCGGGCCAGCGCTTCTGCAGTCGCTCGAACACCTCGTCGGCTGGCTTGGTCCTGCCCTGGCGAACGGACTCTTCGCCAATCGCCAGAATGGCGAGTAACGCGGCTTTCTCGGTGATTTGGAACTGCTCGTAGCTCATCACGACAGCCACCGGCTTGCCGTCCCGGGTCAGGACGTGCGAATCTTCGTCGTCGGCGAGGCAGCGCACAATCTCATCTGCGTTTTCGATGAACTCGCTGAGTGGGTACTTCCGTGCCATTGTGAGTCTCCCTCTGCTCGACCCAATGGAATCAACATAGTGGGTCAAGGAACTCAGGCATGCAGAGCTTCACCGCGATGCAGTCGCGCGGCCGTTTCGTAGGTCTGGCCCATGGAGCGGACCGTCGGCGCGTGGGCGGTGAGGAATCGGCTCGCGCCGATCAGCACGTCGTCGGCTTCCGGCCGGTCGCCAAAGCGGTCGACCAGGCGGAGAGCGGCGTCGTAGATCTGGAACGAGTGGAAGCCGGCGTCCTCGCGCAGCAGCGCGGTGCCCAGCGTCCGCACGACCTCGTCTCGCTGACCACCGGCGAGCAGGTCGGCCACCGACTGTCCGGTCTCGTCGACCTGTTGCTGCCGGTCGAAGTGATCGAGCAGATCGTCGGTCGAGGTGGAGCCGCCGTTCGGTTCCGGTCGTGGCTGGCGCGGCATGTTGAGGAAGCGCTCGAGATAGACCGAGGCCGCGCCGTCGAGGATGCCGCGGGCCAGCTCGCGGGAGGGCGCCCTCTGCATCGCCCGGTCGACGGCGTTGGTGTAGGTGAACGTGTGGTGGACGGTGTTCCAGTCGCCGAACTCGTTGGAGATGTGGAAGTGCAGCGGCCTGCGGGCCGCCGCGTAGGCGACGGTGGCGCTGAGCTCCGTCAGCGGCGCGCCGGCGCGGGCGGCGTCGACGATCCTGCGCAGCGAACGGTCGGGCGTGTCGTCGAGGATCGATTCCGCGACGGGTCGGTGTTCGTCCCAGGATTCGTTGCGTTCTCCGCCAATGGCGAGCGCCTCGTCCAGCGCCTCGCCGGCCTCGTCGAGCAGTTGCGGGAGGTCGACCGGATGCTGCCAGGCGGAGGTTTCCTCCATCCGCTGGGCGCCGGTGATGGTCGGAATGATCGAGCTGAGCACGTCGGGCGCAGTGTCCCAGCCGACCACGTCGAGCAGCTCGCAGGCCTTGTTGGCGAAGTCGAGCGTGTGTCCGACGTCCATGAAGGTGTGATCGGTGGAAGCGGCGAAGAGCAGGTCCGCCAGCTGCGACTCGTTCAGGCCGGCGACGGCGGCGGTCCGCAAACAGCGCTCAGCCGCGTCGCGTGATCGCACCTCGGCGAATCTGCGGAACCAGGTACGGAACTGATCGGGCCGATCTTCATCGGTGTCGAGCGCGGCGATGTCGAAGTCGGGCGGCTGCCCTTCGACGCTGCGTGCGACGTGGACGACGCCGTGATAGAGCGCCCGCGGCCGGTCTTCCGCCGCGAGATGCGGCAGCACGTTGGCCATCGCCGTGAGGATTGAGAGTCCGCTGGACCAACCGGCGGCGCGGTTCTTGACGCCGAAGCGGGCCGCTTCGGCGAGAACGAGATCTTCGCGTCCGGCTTCGCACAGTCCAATCACCGATTTGGCGATGACGAGACGGAGGTTCTGCTCAAGACCCTCGGAGAGTTTGCGCGTGCAGTGCGCGACGACTTCTTCCTCCTGCGGTTCCGGATCGAGCCAGATGTCGCCGTCGCGGATCTCGGCGCGGAAGGCGGCGACGTCGTCGGCGAAGAGGTCGAAGGCGCAGCCGCCGGAGAGATCGAACTTGGCGTGATGCCAGTGACAGGTCAGGATGCCGTCGGCCACGGTCCCCTGGCTGAGCGGGAAACCCATGTGCGGGCAGCGATTGTCAACGGCGAAGACCTGCTCGCGGTGCCAGAAGACGGCCGCGGTGCGTTGACCGGTGGAGACGACGCGCACGCCGTCGCGCTGCAGTTCCTCCAGCGAACAAACTCGTACGGTGGCGTTCATGGCAGTCCTCCAGTCCTGACTTGAAGGCTATCGATGAGAACACGATGATGCGTGAAGAGAGCGGTGCGATTTCGTCCGAACGGGGATGGTACAGGAGTCCCAACATGACCGATGCAGCGACTTCCGGCCGCCCCAGGGGCGTTCACCTGGTGGGCAGCGTGCCGCTCGCCGACAGCGAAGCAGTGTTTCGCGAAGTCTCGGCGAGCCTTGGCGATCGCCTGAGGCGCGTACCCGACGGCGAGACCGGGATCCGGACGAACTGGATTCAGTGGCAGTTTCCGCTGCTGCTGGAAGTTCCGGAGTTCGAGTCGGCGGATGAGCCGGCGGGACCGTTCGGAGCCAGGCTGCAACTGCGCCCCGGTGTGATCCAGGATGACATCGGCTTTCCCGAACTCGGCTACCGCGCGGCGGCGCTCGAGTCGTACGCCGTATTCACCCGACTGAAGCGGGAAGGCGTGATCGGAGAGAACGTCCGCTTCCAGGTCTGCCTGCCGACGCCGCTGGCGGTGATTCACGTTCGTTTTGTGCCTCGTGACCAGGAGGCCGTCGAACTGGCCTACGAGCGCCAGCTGCTTGAGGAGTTGGATGGGTTGCTGGACATCATTCCGGCCGAAGAGCTGGCGATTCAGTGGGACACGGCGGTGGAGTTCGCCATTCTTGAAGGACTGTTGCCTTCGTTCCTGGTCGACGCCGAGGCAGAGATCGTGGATAGACTGGTTCGGTTGGCCGATCACGTGCCGGCTGGAGTCGAGACCGGTTTCCACCTGTGCTACGGGGACGTCGAGCATCAACACTTCATCGAACCCGTCGACACGACGAAGCTGGTCGGCGTCGCCAACGGCGTCTGCGCCGGCGTCGACCGATTGGTCGACTGGATCCACATGCCGGTTCCTCGGGGTCGCAACGACGACGCCTACTTCGCGCCGCTGAAGGGGTTGCAGTTGCAGCCCGAGACCGAGCTGTATCTCGGGCTCGTGCATCTGACCGACGGCGTCGATGGAACTGAGGCGCGTATCGCCGCCGCGCGGCGGGCGGTTCCCGAGTTTGGCGTGGCGACGGAGTGCGGCTTCGGCCGGCGGCCGGCGGAGACGATTCCCGCGCTGCTCGACGTGCACGCGATCGTCGCCGATCCCGCCTGACGAAGCGGAGCGTCGAGCATGACAAAGCCAGAGTCGGGACTGTCACGCCCAATTCAACCGATGCCTGCAGCCGTCAAAGAGGCACTGGAAGAGCACGGTCTGGTTGCGGCTTACCAGGCGCGACCGCCGTACCAGCGCAACGACTACCTGGGCTGGATCAATCGGGCCAAACGACCGGAGACCAAAGAGCGCCGCCTGCGACAGATGCTGTCCGAACTCGAACAGGGCGATGTCTATATGAAGATGGATTGGCGGACCGGTCGAGCAGACGTCCACGGCGATTGATGGCCCAAATCGGTAGATTTGGAATCAGAGCAAAGCGCACGCGCCGGCAAAGGGGGAGACCATGCCGTTGCAACTCGACCACACCATCGTGCCGGCCTTCGACAAGGAACGGTCGGCCCGGTTCATCGCCCGGATCTTCGGACTCAGCTATGAAGGAACCTGGGGACACTTCGCTCCGGTCAAAGTCAACGAGACGCTGACGTTGGACTTCGACCACTCGGACAGCCCTGGCTCGAATCACTACGCGTTCCTCGCCTCGGACGAGGAGTTTGACGACATCCTGCAGCGGGTCAAGGACGAGGGCATCGCCTTCGGCAGCGGTCCCGGTTCACGAACCGACGGCCGGATCAATCACCGCCACCAGGGCCGAGGCTTCTATTTCGACTGCGAGAACGGCCACGTGTGGGAAGTGATCACCCACACGTACATCACCGACTAGGGGCGTCTTCGTAGCCCTGATCGCGTTCTCGTTTGAAGGCGGCCCAGCCTTGATCTTCTCGGATTCTCTGTCGTCCGGTTCCGACTGTGTCTTCGGCTTCAAGCAGGTCGCGCAGTGAGTCGTTGTCCCGATAGCGGACGGCGTCGATCAGGCCCATCTGCTCGTAGACCAGGTTGACGAGGCGCTTGTTGAGTCTGACCACCGAGGGCGGCAGTGATGCGAGCTTGGCAGCCAATTCGGTGGCTGCGTCTTCGAGTTGATCGTCGGGCACGACGCGGTTGACGAGGCCCATCCGGAGGGCGTCCTGGGCCTCGATCACTTCGCCCAGCAGGAGCACTTCCTTGGCCTGCTTCTGACCGGCGAGGAATGGGGTGATCAACACGGGAATGCCGAAGCCGTGGCGGATCTGGATTTCTCCCAGCCGGGCGTTGTCCGAGGCGATGGTCAAGTCGCAGACGCCGGCCAGCTCGCAGCCCTGTCCGACCGCATGGCCGCGGACGGCGGCGACCACCGGTTTGGGGAACGACCAGATTCGCATCAGCACGTCGAGCGAGTCTGGCGCCGGTTCGTCGTCGGGGTACAGGGACGACCACAAATCGCCGCCGGCGGAGAATGCGCGGCCGGCGCCGGTCAGGATCACAGCTCGAACGTCGTCGTCTGCTTCCGCCTCGTCGAGGGCGGCGTCGAGCAGACGCATCAGATTGCGATTGATCGCGTTGAGGACAAGCGGTCGATTGAGCGTGATTCGGGCGACCCCGTCGGCAGATTCGTAGCGCACGTCGTCGGGCGACGGCGGTGGGATGGGAATGCCATGGGGCGTCTGTTTCCAGGTTGAGGTGTCCGGTTCGGTCGTCATGCTGCCGCCTCCATCGTCGGGCGGAACGGTATCACGCCTTCCAACTCCGCTGGGGCCGGCGCTCTCGTAGACTCCGTTGCGACAATCAACCATCTGAAACAGGCAGGTCCCTCATGCCAACCGACACGCCGACGATCGACTGCCAGGTTCACGCCTACGACCGCAACAACGAGGAAAACTTTCGCTCCGTGCTGGCCGGGCCGGCGACGGTGACCGGCGAGGAGATGGTCGCGGCGATGGACGCCGTCGGTGTGGACGGCGCGTTGTTGATCTCGCCGTACACGATCTACGGCTACGACTCCAGCTATTGCGAGGGCGTGCGCGACCGGCACCCGGACCGGTTCGGACTGATCAAGCCGTTCGATCTCAACGCCGCGAATCTCGGAGCGGAGGTCGATGCCTGGGCGGAACGTCCGGGCGTCGTCGGGGCGCGGATCGTGCTCAGTTTCGAGGGCGTCACCGCCGACCATCCCGGACTCGACCAGGTGCTGGAAGGGGGAGCGCGGACGGGACTGCCGATCAACGTGCTTTGTTGGGACCAGCTGTCGGTCCTGGCCGCGCTGGCGCGTCGGCATCCGCAGACGCAGCTCGTGATCGACCATGTCGGCCTGCAGCAGCCGTTCGCTCCGCCCCCGCCGGACGAGCCGTGGGCGGAACTCGACGGGGTGCTGTCGCTGGCCCAGTTCGACAACGTCGCGATCAAGATTTCGGGCGCCTGCACGCTGTCGCACGAGCCGTTTCCCTATCCCGACATCTGGGCGCCGCTGAGTCAGATCTTCGAGGCCTACAGTCTCGACCGCTGCCTGTGGGGCACCGACTGGACCCGAGCGACCAACCTGCTGACCTTCGAACAGGGCGTCGAGGCGTTCCGGGTGACCGACTCGCTGTCCGACGACGAGCGGGCGACGCTGATGGGCGGATCGCTGCAGCAGGTCTACGGCTGGACGCCCGGCGCCTAGCTGCACGGAGTCCACTCATTTTCCCACTGGAAACCCGCGCGTAGTCGCTCGATGAAGTCGCCCAGCGAATGGAGACCTTTTCACAACCCA
Organism: Chloroflexota bacterium; assembly: GCA_028875225.1. GTDB lineage: Bacteria > Chloroflexota > Dehalococcoidia > Bin125 > Bin125 > Bin125. The sequence continues at coordinate 35,874 of JAPPFB010000015.1, forward strand.
ATCAAAGTCGGCCCCGCGTAGGCGGGGCCCGTTGGCCCTGATCCGGTCGTGCTGCCCCCGCCTCCGCGGGGGCGACTTCTTCAAGGGATTACGCAAGAGTCTCCGAAGGCGGGGGCGACGCAATCGGATAGGAAACGCCGGGCCCCGCCTGCGCGGGGCCGACTCCGGGTGCGTGGCGCTGGTCGCCTCCGGAGGAGCAACGGGGCGGTGGAGTTCCCTACTGAGGTCGATCTTCGTCGTGCCACTCGTTGAACATTGAGGTGCGGCCGCCGTCGACGACGAGGTCGTGGGAGTTGACGAAGCGGCCGGCGTCGCTGGCGAGGTAGAGAGCCGCCTCGGCGATGTCCTCGGAGAGGCCGGCGCGAGTCATGGGCGTGGCTCGCGAGAGGTTGTAAGTGAGCTTGGTCATCTTGCGGGCGTTCTCCTCGTCGGAGAGCGTGTTGGCGCGAGCGGAGCCGCCGTAGAAGATCGGCGTGGCGATCGCGCCGGGCGAGATCACGTTGACGCGGATGCCATAGCGTCCCAGTTCGACGCCGGCCAGCTTGGAGTAGTGCGTCATCGCAGCCTTGAGCGCTGAGTACAAGGGGTCGCCCTGGCGATAGCGAATTGCGGCAATGCTCGAGTTGTTGATGATCGAGCCGCCGCCGGCGGCCTTCATCGGTTCGATCGCGTAGCGGATACCCAGCATCGCGCTGCGCAGCAGCAGGTGGACGCCATAGTCGATGTCCTCGCTGGTAATCGAGTCGAACGGCCCGCGGGTTGGTCCGCCGGCGTTGTTGAAGAGGATGTCGAGCGATCCGAACCGGTCGACGGCCAGGTCGATCGAGGCCTTGATGTCCTCCTCGCGCATCACGTCGGACTCGTGATAGACGGCGCTGGGACCCAGCCGCTCGGCCAGGGCGGAGCCCTTCTCGCGGGATCGGCCGGTGAGGACGACGCTGGCGCCCTCGGCGACGAACAACTCGGCCGTGGCCGCGCCGATCCCGCTGGTGCCTCCGGTGATGACCGCGACCTTGTCCTGCAGACGTTGACCCATGATGTGCTCCTTGTTCGGCAGGGTAGCGAGGGCCAGTTGACGCCCTCCCGAACCACCAATGGGCTGGGCTAGGATTTGCGCCATTGAGACTGCTTGGGAGGGTCAGGTGACATTCATGGCCGAGGGACGACTGTCGGGCAAGACGTGCGCTGTGACCGGCGCGGCCAGTGGGATTGGCCGGGCGATCGCGGTGCGGCTGGCCAACGACGGGGCCCACGTGGCCGTGATCGACCAGAACCGGGCCGGAGGGTTGCTGGTGACGGAGCAGATCGAGTCGGCCGGGGGAGCGGCCTCCGCCTGGGAGTGCGATGTCGCCCAGCGCGGCAGCGTGCGTTCGACCCTGGAAGCGATTGCCGAAGCGACGGGCGGGCTGGACGTGATTTTCAACAATGCCGGAATCGCCGAGATTCGACCGTTCATGGAGGTCGAGGAGGCGCACTGGGATCGGCTGATGACGGTCAACGGGCTGGGTGTGCTGATCTGCATGCAGGAGGCCGCTCGGCTGATGATCGAGCAAGGGCACGGCAAGATCGTGAACACCTCCTCGATCGCGGGCAAAGAGGGCTACGACATCCAGCCGCACTACTCCGCCACGAAGTTCTCGGTGGTGGCGCTGACACAGGCGGGAGCGCGCGCGTTTGCGCAACATGGGATCACCGTCAACGCGATCTGCCCAGGGATCGTTGAGACCGAACTGTGGGAGGGTCTGGACGAGGACTTCATGCGCTCTGGCATCACCGAGCGTCCGGGAGAGGGAATGGAGCGGTTCGGCGAGCGCATCCTGCTGGGTCGCACGGCGACTCCGGAGGACATGGCCGGGCCTGCGGCGTTCCTCGCCTCCAGCGATTCCGACTACATCACCGGTCAATCGCTGATCGTCGACGGGGGCATGGTGTTGCAATAGTCCGACCGATTGGCAAGCGCTGAACACTACCCGTTCGGGATTCATAACTGCGTCGAGTGAAATAGAAGACTTCAATGGTGAAGGCAAGACGTGCTCAATAGCACTGGCTACAGTGTGTTGGATGACCGACCAAGAATCTGGAAGCCCGCTTGTGCATCTGGCGCTGCGCGAGCGGCATCTGGCCCAGGGCCCGCGCTTCGCACCGTTCGCCGGCTGGGAGATGCCGCTCCAGTACGAGGGCATCGTGGCCGAACACCTCGCGGTGCGCGAACGCGTCGGCGTGTTCGACGTGTCTCACCTGGCGCGGGCGTGGGTCGAAGGACCTCAGGCGGGTGAGCTGTTGCGCTCGGTGACGACGTTCGATGTCACCTCCTTACCTGAGGGTCAGGCGCATTACTCGCTCTATTGCAATGAGGCCGGCGGGATCGAGGACGACGTCTTCATCTATCACCTGCCCGGCGATCGCTGGCTGGTGATCCACAACGCCGCCAACGCCGAGCGCGACTTCGAACGGCTACAAGCCGTCGCGGGGAGCGCGGCGTCGGAGGTCACGCCGAACACCGTGATGCTCGCCGTCCAGGGACCGGAGGCGATTGCGTTGCTGGGCGCGGTCCTGAGCGAGGAGATTCCGTCGATGCAGCCGAGGCAGTGCGCCGAGCTGGACTGGCGGGGGACCTCGGTACTGTTCGCCCGCACGGGTTACACGGGAGAAGACGGCGGCGAGTGCATCGTTGACGCAGAGAATGCCGGCGACCTGTGGGACGCGCTCACCGAGGCCGGCGCGACGCCGGCGGGACTGGGCGCGCGCGACACGCTGCGGCTCGAGGCGGCGCTGCCGCTGCACGGCAGCGACATCGATGCATCGACGCATCCCTACGAGGCGGGACTGGGATTCGCGGTCAGCCTCGACGACGGCGCGCCGTTTACGGGTCGCGAGGCGCTCGCCGAGTTGAAGGCGCAGCCGCGAACCCGTCGCCTGTCGCACCTGGCCGCCCGGGGGCGCGGGGTGATCCGGGCGGGATTCGACGTGCGTGAGGCGGGCGGGACGGAACCGATCAGCTGCTTGACCAGCGGGGGACATAGTCCCAGCCTGCGCATCGGGATCGGCATGGCTTACCTGCCGGTCGAACTGGCCAAGCGGGGCGCCATGCTTGAGGTTGACGTCAGGGGACGGTCGCTGCCGGTCGAAGTGGTTCGCCGCCCGTTTTATCGAAAGTCTGAGGATGACTGACCATGGAATACGACATCCCGGAAGATCTGCTCTACACCTCGGACCACGAGTGGTTGCGTCGCGACGCCGATAGCCAGGACGAGGTCACGATCGGCATCACCGAGTTCGCCCAGGAACAGCTGGGCGACGTGGTCTACCTCGAACTGCCGGCCGAGGGCGCCGAGTTGACGTCCGGCGCACCGTTCGGCGAGATCGAGTCGGCCAAGACCGTGGCCGAATTATTCGCGCCGGTCAGCGGCGAGCTGATCGGCGTCAATGGGGAGTTGGAAGAGCGTCCCGAACTGGTCAACGAGTCGCCCTTCGACGAGGGCTGGATCGTGCGCGTGCGAATCTCGGACGCAGCGGAGCTGGACGACCTGCTGGACGCCGACGCCTACCGGGCGTTGATTCCGGAGGACTAGCGGTGAGCTCGCCGCACCCGTACATTCCTGCGACCGAGGCGGACCGGGCGCGGATGCTGGAGCGCATTGGCGTCGACGACCTGGACGCCCTGTTTTCGGACCTGCCGGCAAGCTTCCGTGATCCGGCGATCGACCTGCCGCCCGCGCTGACCGAACCGGAGCTGATGGCGCTGCTTGCCAATCGGGCCGGCCAGAATGCGTCGCCGTCGCGTCCCAACTTCCTCGGCGCGGGGGCGTACCGACGCTCGGTGCCCTCGATCGTCCCGTACCTGGTCAGCCGCTCGGAGTTTTCGACCGCGTACACGCCGTATCAGCCGGAGATCAGCCAGGGCACATTGCAATCGGGATTCGAGTTTCAGTCGGTCGTCTGCGAGTTGACCGGCATGGACGTGGCCAATCTGGGACTCTATGACGTCGCCAGCGCGACGGCCGAAGCCTGCCTGATGGCCGCGCGCGCGACGAAGCGGCAGGCGGTTTGCCTGCTGGAACCGATTCATCCCGGCACGGCCGGCGTGGTCAAGACGTACGCGCGCGGAGCAGGCCTGCGCGTGGACACCGCCGTCTCCGCCGACGAGATCACCGACGAGCACGCTTGCCTCGTCGTGCAGCAACCCGACTTCCTGGGAACCATCGTCGATCTCGAACCGCTCGCGGATGCAGCGCACGAGACCGGAGCGCTGCTTGCGGCGGTCGCCGATCCGTTTGCGCTGGGCATGCTCAAGGCGCCGGGCGACGCCGGGGCGGACATCGTCACCGGCGAGGGCCGCGATCTGGCCGGCGCGCCCGCGTTTGGTGGTCCGTCGCTGGGATTGTTCGCGGCGGGTCTGCCCTATCTGCGGCAGATGCCCGGCCGGATCGTTGGCCGGACCAGGGAACTCCATCCGCCGGACGACGGCGAGCCGCGCACCGGCTATGTGCTGACCCTGCAGGCGCGCGAGCAGTTCATCCGGCGTGAACGGGCGACGTCCAACGTCTCGACGGCGCAGGCGCTGATCGCGCTGGGCTTCACGATCGCCGTCCAGGCGCTGGGTCCGCGAGGACTGCGCGAGTCGGCGGAGTTGTGTTACCAGCGCGCGCACGACGCCGCACGCCGGATCGGCGCTCTGCCTGGTTTCGCGGTGCCAGAGCGTGGTCCCTGGTTCCAGGAATTTCTGGTTCGCGGGCCAATGTCGGCGCCAGAACTGAGCGCGGCGTTGTCGGAACGCGGCATCGCGGCCGGGCTCGACGTTACCGATCGGCCGGAGCCCGAGGCCCGCGATGCGCTGCTCTTCTGCGTGACCGAGGCGACGCCGGATGCGCACGTTGAAGCGCTGATCGACGCGCTGGCGGCGATTGGAGACGGGGCATGACGGCGCCCGGGCCCGGACGAGAGGATTTTGGCGCGCGGCTGAGCGTGGATCGGAGCGTGCCTGGTCGGCGGGCGGTCGATGTTCCGACCTGGCGCGGCGCAAAGACGTCCCTTCCCGATGCATCGCTGTTGCGCGACTCTCTGGCTCTGCCGGAGATGAGCCAGGGCGAACTGGTTCGCTACTACACGGCGCTTTCGGAGCGCAACTACGGGATCGATTCCGGCACCTACCCGCTCGGTTCCTGCACGATGAAGTACAACCCCAAGGTCAACGATCTGATCGCCTCGCAGCCGGGTTTCGCCAACGCGCATCCGCAAGCTCGCGAAGAGGATGCGCAGGGCACGCTGCGCACGTTGCTCGAGCTTCGCCATGGTCTGGCGGAGGTCACCGGTCTGGCGCATGTCAGCCTGGCCCCGGCGGCCGGAGCGCAGGGCGAGCTGGCCGGCGTGCTGATGATCTCGTCGGCGCTGGAGGATCGAGGAGAACTGGGCCAGCGGCGGCGGATCCTGGTCCCCGACTCGGCGCACGGCACCAATCCGGCCACCGCGGCGATGGCCGGCTACACCGTGACGCATCTCCCGACGGCCGAGAACGGTTCGCTCGACCGCGCCACGATCGAGCAGGAACTCGACGAGACCGTCGCGGCCGTCATGGTCACGGTGCCGAACACGCTCGGACTCTGGGAACAGGGGATCGAGGAGGTCGCCGGACTGATCCACGATGCCGGCGCGTATCTCTACGCGGACGGCGCCAATCTGAACGCGATCATGGGCCGCGTACGCTACGGCGATCTGGGCTTCGACGTGGCCCATCTCAATCTGCACAAGAGCTTCAGCACGCCGCACGGCGGCGGCGGACCCGGCGCGGGACCGGTCTGCTGCACGGAAGAACTGGCGCCGTATCTGCCGACGCCGGTCGTCGAAGAATGCGACGACGGCGTCGTCCGGCTGGCCGCGCCGGAGCGCAGCATCGGTCGGCTGCAACAGTTCCACGGCAACGTCGGTGTCTTGCTGCGCGCCTACGCCTATCTGCGCGCGCTGGGACTGGATGGTCTGTGCGCCGTCTCCGGTCAGGCGGTGCTCAATGCCAACTATCTGCGCACGCTGCTGCACGGTCACTACGACCTGCCTTACGACCGACCGGTGCTGCATGAAGTGGTCTTCTCCGGCTCGCGCCAACGCCGCGAGCATGACGTGCGCACCTACGACATCGCCAAGCGCCTGATCGACCACGGCTTCCACCCACCGACGGTCTATTTCCCCCTGATCGTCCCGGAGGCGCTGATGATCGAGCCGACAGAGACCGAGCCGCCCGAGGCGATCGAAGCGCTCGCCCAGGCGCTGAACGCAATCGCCGAAGAAGCGGCCGACGATCCGGACACATTGCACGGCGCGCCGTGGAGCGCGCCGATCGGCCGGCTCGACGAGACCACGGCGGCGCGCCGTCCCGTGTTGCGCTGGCAGGACGTCGGCGTATCGGAGGCGGTGTCCCGGATGTCTCGGTAAGGCGAGTACGCTCACTTCTGGATGAAGTGGTAGACGATTCGCCATGGCCAACCGACCGCTGGCTCAACTCAGGGAGCGCCGACCGGATCTGGCGGGCAACGCCGAATCGACGCTGCCGCGATTGTTGGAGCCACTCGTCTGGGGGACGCTCACGGCCGGTCTGATTGCGCTGGTGCTGGTCAATCTGGCGCTGGGCGCGTTTGACGTCGATATTCCGAGAATCATCGGAGTGCTGTTCGGCAAGCTCGGGATCGACCTCGGCATCGAGTACTCCGCCCGCGAAGAGGCGGTCGTCTGGGTGATCCGCGTGCCGCGGATGCTGATGGCGGCGGCGGTCGGAGCCGGCCTCGGAATCTCCGGCGCGGCGCTGCAGGGCCTGTTCCGTAATCCACTGGCCGACCCGGGACTGATCGGCGTCTCCAGCGGCGCCGCCTTCGCGGTCGCGGTGTCGGTGGTCGTCGGCATCTCCACATGGGGACTGTTCGCGCTGCCGCTGGCCGCATTCTTGGGCGGGTTGACGCTCACGTTTCTGATCTACGGATTCGCTCGACGCAGCGGCCGCGCCCAGATGGCGACGATGTTGCTGGTCGGCATCGCGGTCAATGCGTTGCTTGGGGCGGCGATCAGTTTCATCATCTCCTTTTCCGACGACGAGGAGCTGCGCGACATCGTCTTCTGGCTGCTGGGCAGCCTGGCCGGTTCGCTGTGGGAATACGTGTACTCGGCGGGACCGTTGATCCTGTTTGCGGTCGCAGTGCTCATTCGTCAGGCGGGCGCGCTGAACCTGTTGTCGCTGGGCGACGCCGAGGCGCGGCATCTTGGCGTGCCGGTACAACGAACCCAGCTTCTGATCGTCACGGCCGCCGCGATGGCAACGGGCGCGGGCGTGGCGGTCGCCGGTGTGGTCGGATTCATCGGGCTGATTGCGCCGCACATCGTGCGTCTGGCGGTCGGGCCCGACCACAAGCGTCTGATGCCGGCCAGCGCCATGGCGGGAGCGATCCTGGTGCTGGGCGCCGACCTGGCCGCGAGAACCATTGCAGCGCCGGCGGAACTTCCGCTCGGCGTGCTCACCGCGATGATCGGCACGCCGGTCTTCCTCTTCCTGATCGACCGCTCGCGCCGCAGCCTGGCATCCGGATTCTGACAGACGCGCTTCGATAGGCTGTCCGTCGGAACTCATTCCTCCCCAGAACCCTGAGAAACGCGGTGCAGCGTGAAGTCACGACAGATTCGCTCCAAGGTGACCAGCGACGGGCAACTCATCCTGTTACTCGAAGACGTGGAGGTTCCGTCCCCCGGGCCGGACGAGGTCGTCGTGCGGGTCGAGGCGTCGCCGATCAACCCGTCCGATCTGGGGCTGCTGATCGGTCCGGCCGACATGAGCCGGGCTCAAGCGTCTGGAACGTCCGATTTTCCCGTCGTCACGGCCCCGATTCCGTCCGCGATGTTGCCGTCGCAGGCCGACCGCTTCGACATGTCGCTGCCCGCCGGCAACGAAGGGGCGGGGGTCGTGATCGCTGCCGGTTCGAGCGAGGCAGCCCAGGCGCTACAGGGCAAGACGGTGGCGGCGATCGCCCGGGAGATGTACTCGCAGTACCGGGTCATGCACGTCTCACAGTGCCTGCTGCTGCACGAGGGCACCACAGCCAGAGAGGGCGCTTCCTGCTTCGTCAATCCGCTGACGGTGCTGGGCATGGTCGAAACGATGCGGCTGGAAGGACACACGGCGCTCGTCCATACCGCCGCGGCGTCGAATCTCGGCCAGATGCTGCAGAAGGTCTGCAACGACGAAGGCATCGCCCTGGTCAACGTCGTGCGTCGTCCCGAGCATGTCGAGCTGCTGCGTGGGATCGGCGCGCGGTACGTCTGCGACACGAGCTCAGACACGTTCGAAGACGATCTGATTGCTGCGTTGACCGAGACCGGCGCGACCCTGGCGTTCGACGCCACCGGCGGCGGTCCGCTGGCCAATCAGCTGCTGCATGGCATGGAAGTGGCGGCGAAAGCCAAGGATCCCGGATTCAATCGCTACGGGTCCAACGTGCACAAGCAGGTCTACATCTACGGCGGCCTCGACACCTCGCCGACGGTGCTGCATCGCAGCTATGGGCTCGCCTGGGGTCTGGGCGGCTGGTTGCTGACGCCGTTCCTGGAGCGGGTCGGACAGGAGGCGTCGGAGCGCTTGCGACAACGAGTCGCCGACGAGGTCACGACCACGTTCGCGAGCGACTACGCCAGGGAAATCTCGCTGGCCGAAGCGCTCGACCTCGACAACATCGCCGTCTACAACCGGCGCGCCACCGGCGAGAAGTACTTGATCAATCCCAACAAGGACATCGGCTGAGATTGCTGGCGAACCTCGCCAGTGGCCGCCCACCCACCAAATCTCGTCGAACCGGAGCTTGCCGCGGCAATCTCGCCATGATGTGTACTGACGTCCGTGCTGGACGGTGCGAGATACCCGCGACAGGCGCGGGTATGACGGGCTGATCTCTGGGGGCGGTGCGGTTGCCGATGCCGATCGCGGTCTGGGCCCCGCGTCGAGCGCGGGGCATCGGAGGGGGTTGGCGGAGACTGTGCGGAGTGAGGCGAGATACCTGCGACAAGCGCCGGTATGACGGGGTCGTTTGAGCTCTATTGCGCGATGGGTATCGAACCTATCCCCGGCCGTAGAGCGGCATCTTCGTCGCCATCACCGTGATGAACGGCACGTTGGCGTCGAGCGGCAGGTTGGCCATGTAGACAATGGCGTCGGCGACGTGCTCGACGTCGAATGTCGGCTCCGCCATCCGCTCGCCGCTGGGTTGCGGCACGCCGCGACCCATACCTCCGGTCATCTCGGTCAGCGCGTTGCCGATATCGATCTGTCCGCCGGCGATGTCGTACTTGCGGCCGTCGAGCGCGATCGACTTGGTCAATCCGGTGAGCGCGTGCTTGGTCGCGGTGTACGGAGACGAGTTCGGCCGCGGACGATCGGCCGAAATCGAGCCGTTGTTGATGATCCGCCCGCCGCGCGGATCCTGATCCTTCATGATCCGGAACGCCTCCTGCGTGCAGAGGAACGCGCCGGTCAGGTTCAGATCGACGACCCGTTGCCATTGTTCGAGCGTGAGGTCCTCCAGCAGGACCGGCGGGGCGCCGCCGCCGGCGTTGTTGAACAGCATGTCCAGGCGTCCGTAGGTCTCACGCACTTGCGCGAAGAGCGAGGCAACCCCATCGGCGGTGCTGACATCGGCGGCGACCGCCAGCGTCCGGGCTGCGTCGTCGCCGGCCATCGACTGGGTCTCTTCGAGCCGCTCCATGCGTCTACCGTTGAGCACCACCGTCCAGCCGTGTCTGAGCAATCCCAGCGCCGACGCCCGACCAACGCCCGACCCTGCTCCGGTGATCACTGCAATTCGTCCAGTTGCCGAGTCTGTCATCGCTCGATCCCTTCTGACTCGCTTCCAACCTCGTTCGATATGCCGTAGGGCCGCGCCCAGTCCAGTCCTGCCAGCGTTCCAGCGCGAGGCCGATATTCGCAGCCGACCCAGCCGTCGTAGCTCATCTCATCGAGCTTCGACAACAGATACGGATAGTTGATCTCCTGCTGGTCGTCCGGTTCATGCCGGCCGGGAACCCCACTGATCTGAATGTGCCCGATCAAATCGAAGTGCGCGGCAATGCTGTCTGCCAGGCGGCCTTCCATGATCTGCATGTGATAGATGTCGTACTGCATCCGCACATTCTCACGTCCGACCCGCTCAATGATCCGCCGCGCTTGGGCGCTGCCGGTGAGAAAGTAGCCCGGATTGTCGACCGTGTTCAACGGCTCGAGCATCACTTGCGCGCCCTGCGCAGCGGCCTCGTCGGCCGCCCAGCGCACGTTGTCGATGAATGTCGATTCGGCCTCAGGATCGTCCGTTCGGCCCGCGAGGCAATGAATCCGCTTGCAATTCACCGTCTCTGCATACGACAGCGCCTTTGCAAGTCCTTCACGGAAGGCTTGCTCCTGCCCGGGAACGGCGCCGACGGCGACTGGCATGTTGATCAGCGCCACCTGCAAGCCGGCCGCATCGGCTCGCTTGGCCAATCGCTCCGCCGATTCCGAGTACGGCGCCTGGATCTCGACCGCGCGAAATCCCACAGCCGAGGCGAGCGCGAAGCGCTCCGGCAACTCGACTTCGTTGAACATCCAGGACACGCTCGCGGCGAGGTTGGGCATGGCGGCATACTAGGGGCTGCTCAAGACCCCGCTGACTGGCGTCGGGCTGAGCGGGTCGGCAGGAACTCCGCATGGACCAGACCTACTTCTCGGCAAAGGTCGAAAAGCGCGTCAGCGCCATTCACGGCCGAGGCCTGTTCGCCCGCGAGCCGATCGCCCGGGGCGAGGTCGTCGTGGTCAAGGGCGGCTATGTCATGACCAGGTCTCAACGGGACGACGTCGCCCGTGAACTGGGTCCGGCCGAGATCCAGATCACCGAAGACCTGCACATCGGACCCATCACGCCGGAGCAGCGCGAGGGCGGGATGATGCATCTCAACCACTCCTGCGAGCCCAATCTCGGCCTGCAGGGACAGATCGTCTTCGTCGCCATGCGCGACATCGCCGAAGGCGCAGAACTGACCATCGACTACGCCATGACCGACGACGAACCATACGAGATGCCCTGCGACTGCGGCGCCGAGACCTGCCGAGGCGTCATTACCGGCTACGACTGGAGACAACCCATCCTGCAGCGCAAGTACGACGGCTATTTCTCCTGGTTCATCCAACGACGACTGGATCGGACAGGCAGCGGAGATGCCTGACCCTCTCGGGAGTTTGGCCGCAGAAAGCGGATAGATTCGCCGCTCGTCCCTGCCTAGGTTGTCGGTATCGGCACCACAATGAATCGAGGGTGACTCATGGATCAATGGCCCAGGAACGAGTCTCGCCAGGGACTGGCGGAATGGATCAACCAACAATCCAGTGAAGAGACCCTGATGGACCGCTTGGGGATGCGTGTCACGGAGGCAGGACCTGAGCGGGTCGTCGTGGAATTGCCTGTGCATCCTGGCGTCTTCACCCCTCAGCGCCACGTCCATGCGGGTGCCATGATCGCTCTGGCCGACACCGCCGCCACCTGGGCCGCGATGGCTTCCTATCGCAGTGAGTTGGAGCCGGACCAGTTGCCGGTCGCGGTGGCCATTTCCAGCCAGCTCGTCGCCAACGTCAGCCAGGGTCTGCTGATAGCCGAGGCGACCGTTCCCCATCCTGGTCGCACGTTGCTCGCTGCGACCACCCGGATCACCAATGGCGACGGCAAACTGCTCGCGCTCGTCAACTCCACCCACTTCGTCCGCGCGCCGTCGCAACCGGTGCCGACGCATTCCGCCTAGCTCAACGGAACACACTGCGATGCCTGGGACTGCCATGCCAGAGACCACACGGCACACAGAACCGCTGAGCTCGGACCGCGAGCGGTTGTGGGCCGCCGTGCAGACAAGGGATGCACACTTCGACGGCCACTTGATCTATGCGGTGCGCTCCACCGGCATCTACTGTCGGCCCAGTTGCCCCAGCCGTCGACCACGCCGGGCTCAGGTGGCGTTCTTCGCGACACCGGATGAAGCGCGTCTCGCGGGTTATCGCGCATGCCGCCGCTGCCGGCCGGACGAAGCAGGCGAGGACGCCAGGCTGATTCCGCGCGCCTGCGAGTACATCGACACTCGGATCGACGCTGACGACGCTCTGCCATCGCTGACCGAACTGACGAATGAGCTTTCAGTCGCGCCAGCTCGGCTCCGACGCGTATTCAAGCAGCACACCGGCCTCACCCCAATCCAGTACGCCCGTGGACGCCGCCTGGCCCGATTCAAATCCAGGCTCCGGGATCAGGCAAGCGTCGCCGATGCGATGTACGACGCAGGGTACGGCTCTACCAGTCGCGTGTACGAGACAGCCAACGCGCAACTCGGTATGACTCCGGCCAGCTATCGCAAGGGAGGCGCCGGGGCCGTCATCCGCTTCGTCGTCTCGCAGTCCACCTTCGGCGGCTTGCTGGTTGCCGGAACGGCCACCGGCATCTGCGCCGTCAAACTCGGTGACGATCCTGACGCGCTCATCGACGAACTGCATGACGAGTTTCCTGCCGCAGCGATCGAGCGCCTGGAGAGCAGCCAACACGATCGGCAATCGTCTGGACTGCATGGCTGGCTGGACGCGATCTTGAGCTACCTCGATGGGCACAGGGAGGACATCGACCTACCGCTGGACGTACATGCAACCGTCTTCCAGTGGCGGGTCTGGCGGAAACTCCAAAGCATCCCGCCGGGCCAGACGAGAACCTACGGCGAGCTGGCCCGGGAACTGGATCAACCCGGAGCCAGCCGCGCCGTAGGCCAGGCCTGCGCGAGCAACCCCGTGGCGCCCATCGTGCCTTGCCACCGCGCGATCCGCGCAGACGGCAGCCTCGGCGGATACCGCTGGGGAATCCAGCGCAAAGTGCGCCTGTTGGAACTGGAGCGCCGATAGAGGGCAATCTGAGGTCCGCCTACGGCCGCCAGGTCGGACCCGAACCGGGGCCAAGCTGAGTCTTGATCACGCCCTGGGCCAGCTCGACGAAATCACAGAGCCGCGCCCGCGTCTCGCGCGGATCGATCAGATCCAGCCCGCTCGCCTCAGCCGTGCGGAACGGCGACGAGATCCGCTGGAACGTCTCCTCCAGCTCCAGTCGCTTGGCCTCCGGATCGTCCGCTGCCTCAATCACGCGGCGGAAGGCGGCCGAGGTGCCGCCCTCGATGTGCATCGATCCCCAATGTCCCGAGACCCAGGCGAAGCGCCGATACAGATGCGGCCCGGGACGGTACTGCAGGCTGCCGGCCAAACCGAACGACTGCCGGCAGATGAACGAAATCCAGGGCATCTTGCTGTGAATGATCGCGTGCACCAGCCGCGACCCCGCCCGTTCGATCCCCTGTTCCTCCGACATCGGACCGACCAGGAAGCCCGGATCGTCCATCAGCACGACCATCGGAATGTGGAACGTGTCGCAGAGCTGCACCAGCCGCGTCGACTTCTCCGCCGCGGCGACGTCCATCGATCCGCCGCGCTGATACGGATTGTTGGTCATCACGCCGACCGGATAGCCGTGCGCCCGGCCCAGACCCACGATCCGCGACGTCCCGTAGTCCGGCGCGATCTCGAAGAACGAATCCTCGTCGAGCACGCCCTCGAGAATCACCCGCACGTCGTACGGACGCCGCTTGTTGCGAGGGATCAGCGAGAGCAGCCGCTCGTCGCGACGATTGGGATCGTCCGACGTGTCGCCGCGCGGCGGCATCTCCCAGACGTTGTCGGGCAGGTAGCTGAGGAACTGCTTGACCTGCTCGATCGCCGCCGGCTCGTCCTCGGCGACGTTGTCGACTACCCCGCTGATCCGCGTGTGGATCGCGTGGCCGCCGAGATCCTCCTTGTCGATCTCCAGTCCCAGCGCCGCCTTGACCACCGGCGGACCACCGGGAAAGACCTGTCCCGTGCCCTTCGCGATCACGCTGAAATGACTCAGCGGCGGGATCGGCGCGAGCCCGCCGGCCGCTGGACCGAGCACCGCCGAGACCACCGGCGACACGCTGAGAATCTTGCAGTAATCCTCGAACTGACCGCCGTCGGGGATGTACGTGCGTCCCAGATCCGAGAACTCGGTCACGCTGCCGCCCGCCCCGTCGATCAGGTTGACCAGCGGCAGCTGCAACTCGGCCGGACCGGGATGGCCGTGGCCAATGTCGACCCCGCCGTCGTCGGTCCGCGCAGACCCGCCGCGCACGGTGAAGTCCTGTCCGCGCACGAACACCCGCCGACCGTTGACCTTGGCCAGACCGCGCACGCTGCTGACCGGCGTGAACGAGACCAGCTCGCCCCGCTCGTCGTACGTCCCCCGACCCTGCAGCTTGCCCAGCTCATCGAAGCTGCCCGGATCGGCCAGCAGCGCAATCCGCTCGCGCACCGTCAGCTTGCCCTGCGAGTGCTGCCGCCCGACCCCGTAGTCCCCGCCCATCTGCTCCTTCAGCGCATGCCGACGCGCCAGTTCATCGATTTCCTGCTGCCAGCTCATGAGAATCTCCCTCGGTGACCAATCCTCCGACAGACTAGGCGTGATTGACCACAGCAGACCCGCACGTAAACCGCTCCCCCTTGCAGGGGGAGCTGTCCCGTAGGGACTGAGGGGGTCCCTCGGCC
>JAPPFB010000022.1 GCA_028875225.1 Chloroflexota bacterium
ACTTGACCCGTTACCGGCCATGATCGCATATCCACCGGTTTACGCGCAGGTCTCCCTGGGGAGAAGCCTGCCCCGCACTTGATGCGGGGGGATGGGGTGAGGGTCCCCTTTCCCTCCCAGAGGAAGAGACCATCGACGAAGACGACGACCCCTTGTAACTGCCGATCCTCTCTTGTTTGTCCCGCGCGTTTTTTTTCTCACGGCCGATCACCCACTCCCGGCACCGCCGTGCCCACTGGAACCCACCGACACAACTCAACGTCGCTGCCGCCGCTCTACCCTTCCAACAATGCGCGGCCATCGCCGTGCAGCGCGCGTCGACGAGGAGGTTCCTCATGACTGGACTACTGGACGGCAAGGTCGCCGTGATTACCGGCGCCGGCTCCGGCATGGGCCGGGCCACGGCGGAACTGTTCGCCGAGGAAGGCGCTCGCGTCCTCGTCATGGATCGCTGGGCGGAGCGGGCGGAGGACGCCGCAACCGGGATTGGAGAGGCGGCCGTCGCGTTCACGGGCGACGTCTCACAGGGCGAGGACGTCCAGGCGATGTACCAGGCCGCCGTCGACGCCTTTGGCGGAGTCAACATCATTTACAACAACGCCGGCATCGGCAGCCGCGAGGACAATGTCCGGGACTGTCCCGAGGAGGTCTTCGACGAGATCATGGCGATCAACCTGCGCGGCGTCTGGCTGGGGATGAAGTACGGGATCCCTCACCTGCAGCGCGCCGGCGGCGGTTCGATCATCTCCACGGCCTCCGTCGCGGGCATCTCTGGTCTGGCCGGCATCACCGCCTATTGCGCCTCCAAGGGCGGCGTCATCTCCCTGACCCGCACCGTCGCCGGTGAGTTCGCTTCATCGGGCATCCGGATCAACTGCATCTGCCCCGGCGCGATCGCGACCCGGATCGGTGACAACTCGCAGGGCCCGCAAGATCCGGTGCAGCTGGAACGAAGACGCGAGCGCAACGCCGGCGCGCACCCGCTGGGCCGCTCGGGCGAAGGCAGCGACATCGCCCAGGCGGCGCTCTTCCTGGCCTCCGATGAGTCTTCGTTCATGACCGGTCAAGCCATCGTGGTCGACGGCGGCTGGACGGCCATCGACGGACGCTGGGCCGACTTCGCCGGCGTCGACTTCTCGTAGCTGCCAAGACCAAGACCTCCCCCTCTGGGGGAGAGCCTGCCCCCGCGAAGGCGGGGGTGTCACGAAGTGACGGAGGGGGCCGCCCTCCGACGAAAGCAACGGAGAGACCAATGCCTCAACGGCTCGAAGGCAAGGTCGCCGTCATCACCGGCGGAGCCTCCGGGCTCGGCGAAGCATCCGCCCGCCTGTTTGCATCCGAGGGCGCGCGGGTCGTGATTGCTGATCGGAACACGTCTCGAGGACCTCAGGTGGCCTCCGAGATCGGCGACGCCGCGCGCTTCGTCGAGACCGATGTGCGTTCCGGCGAAGACGTGCAGGCAATGTTCGCCGTGGCCGACGACACCTGGGGCCGCGTGGACGTGATCTACAACAACGCCGGCGTCGGAGGCCCCGAGGGTCGGGTGACCGAATGTCCCGAGGAGCGCTACGACCTGATTTCCGACGTCAACATCCGCGGCGTCTGGCTGGGGATGAAGTACGGGATCCCGCACCTGGAGCGGGCGGGCGGCGGATCGATCATCGTCACCGCATCGATCGCGGCGATTGCCGGTGTGGCCGGCGTGTCCGCCTATTGCGCATCGAAGGGCGCTGTGGTCGCGATGGTTCAGGCGGCTGCCGGTGAGTGGGCCTCGAAGCACATTCGCATCAACTGCATCCTGCCGGGCAACATCGCGACCGGTCAGGGCTCGCGCGACGAGGAACAGATCGAGCAGTCGCGCGAGTTCATGGCCAACTACAACCCGATCCGGCGTTCGGGCGAAGCGATCGACATCGCCAATGCCGCGCTCTTCCTCGCCTCCGACGCATCTTCGCTGATCACGGGGCAGAAGCTGGTCGTCGACGGCGGTTGGACCAGCCTCGACGACCGATACGTCCAGGTCATGGGACCGCAGTACTCGCAGTAACCGAGAGGAACGGCACATGGCTGATCGACTAGCGGGCAAGGTCGCAGTGATTACTGGCGGCGCGTCGGGCATTGGCGAAGCCACGGCGCGGCTCTTCGCCTCCGAAGGAGCGAGGGTCCTGATCGCCGATCGCAACGCGGAACGAGGACCCTGGGTGGCTTCAGATATCGGCGACGCCGCGTTGTACGTCGAGACCGACGTGCGCAACGGTGAGGACGTGCAGGGCATGTTCTCGGCCGCCGATGAGGCCTGGGGACGGATCGACGTGATCTACAACAACGCCGGCGTCGGTCCGCCGGAAGGCGGCATTCTCGAGTGCTCGGAACATACCTACGACCTCGTCTCCGACGTCAACATCCGCGGCGTCTGGCTGGGCATGAAGTACGGCATCCCGCACCTCGAGCGCGCCGGCGGCGGCTCGATCATTGCCACCGCCTCGGTCGCCGGTCTGGTCGGCCTGGCCGGGATGGCGGCCTATTGCGCCTCCAAGGGCGCCGTGATCGCCATGGTCCAGGCCGCGGCCGGCGAGTGGGCGTCCAAGAACATCCGTATCAACTGCATCTGCCCCGGCGGCATCGCCACCGGTCAGGGCTGGCTCAGCGAAGAGCGGGTCGAACAGACGAGACGGGACTGGGCGAACATGCACCCAATCGGCCGTTCAGGCGAGGCGATCGACATCGCCAACGCGGCCCTCTTCCTCGCCTCGGACGCCTCAGCGCTGATCACCGGACAGAAGCTCGTCGTTGACGGCGGCTGGACCGGTCCCGACGCCCGCTACAACCAGTTCACCGGCCGCGACTGGAGCTAGCTCACGAGGCCGACCAGCGCGTAATCCGGTCGGGCGTCAACTTGAGCAGGGGCCGCTCCTCCAACGCCATCGACGCGTATTGTGGATACTTCGCTCGAAGCGCCGCGATCACCGCTTCCGCCTCCTCAACCTCCCACGTCGATGGCCACAACACAGTCGCCGGCCCACGCAGCAGGATCCACCACAATCGATCCCAGGTATCGTCATAGTTGTCGATCAGCAGGGCGAACCTCGGATTGGATTCGATGTTCGTCAACCGCCGCAGCCGCAGCGTCGTCTTGGGCTTCTCATCAATCGCGATGTAGACCGAGTCGGCCACGACCTCGAAGACCACCGGCTGAAGATGCGGGTCGCCCTCCGCCGAAGCCGTCGAGAGGTACCCGTGTCGGGCCGACTCAAGCGTGGCGCGGACGTCATCGAGTGAGGTCATCGGCTTCCTATACTCGCGGCATCGATCAGCAGTTCTGGAGATCAGCGGGAGGTACTCATGCCGGAGCGACGCAAGCTTGATGACTCCGAGATTAGCGATCGGCTGTCGGAGATCCCGGGTTGGGGCTACGAGGACGGTTCGTTGACGCGCGAGTTCCAGTT
This sequence comes from Chloroflexota bacterium, assembly GCA_028875225.1. GTDB lineage: Bacteria > Chloroflexota > Dehalococcoidia > Bin125 > Bin125 > Bin125. The sequence goes on from JAPPFB010000022.1 coordinate 3,447, forward strand.
CGACAACTTCGTCTCAGCCTTCGGCTTCATGTCGTCGGTCGCCCTACTGGCCGAGAAGCTCGACCACCATCCCAACTGGTCGAACGTCTACAACACCGTCTCGATCGCGCTCAACACCCACGACGCCGGCGGCGTCACCGACTTCGACTTCGTCCTGGCCAGCCAGATCAACGAGGCAGCCGGCTAGTCCGCCAACCACTTGAGGAGCTGCCCGCGCGTCGCATTGGCGCCGCTGATCACGATCACCACCCGTTTGCCGACCAGTCGGTCTCGTTCCTGATCGGCCGCTGCGATTGCGACCGCCCCGGACGGTTCCGCCATCACGTGTTGCATGTCCCAGAGCAGCCTGGTCGCGTTGAGGATCTGTTCATCGTCAACCAGGATGAAGTCGTTCAGTCTGTGCTTCAGAATCTCGAGCGCAAAGGGGAACGGCGTTCCGGTCGCCAGACCCTCGGCAATGCTCCGGTTCGGCCGATCCTCAACGATGCCTGACCGCCAGGCGTCGTGTGCAGCCGGCGATTGGGCGGACTGGGACGCCCAGATTTGGGCCGGATGGTCGAGTCCGTCGCGAACCGTAACCCAACCGCTAGAGCCCGTGCCGCCGCCGAGCGGCAGCAGCACCAGATCAGTGTCCGGCTGTTGATCTTCAAGCACTTCCAGGGCGGCCGTGCCGACGCCCGCGATCAGGCGCGGTTCCTCGACTGGCTCAACGTATCGAGCGCCGCGTTCGGCCGCGTATTCCTCTGCCTGACGGCGGGACTCGTCAAACCGCTCTCCGACGAGTTCGACCTTGCCTCCCAGTCGTTCGATCGCCGCAATCTTGTCAGCGTTCGCGTCGGTCGGCATGAAGATCGTCGCCTCTGCGCCGATCGAGGCTGCGCCGAACGCGATGGACTGTCCGTGGTTGCCGGTGGATGAAGTGACAAGACCACGCTTGAGCTCATCCGCAGTCAGTTGCGACGCGAAGTACACGCCGCCTCGCACCTTGAAGGCCGAGGTCGGAGTCATGCACTCGAGCTTGAGTGAGACGTGCGCGTCCCAGCGTTCTGACAGTCCCGGGCTGTGGACCAGCGGCGTCGGCAGCGAGAGCGTCTGCTTGATGACCTCCCGGGCTCGGCGGACATCCTCCAGCGATGGCGGAACCAGGGCGCCGCTCACGAGCGGTACTTCGCGATCTGTTCCGGCTGGCGCTCGGCGATCGTCTCGGCGGAGCGGAAGTAGATGTCGGGTGGGTCCCAGCCGTTGAGTCCGGCGTAGGTGTCGATCTGGGAGCGGTGGTGGATGTCGTGCTCCATCATCATCAGAAGCAGTCGCCAGCCGCTCAAGGTGGCACCGGGCGTATCGATCATCTCGACCTGACGGTTCAGCCCCTCCGGTCCAACCTCGGTCACGAGGCGACTGAACTCCTCAAAGCTGGCGTCCAGCGCAGGCGCCCACAGCTCCGGACTACTGACGTCGGGCGGCTCGGGCGAGATCCAGCCTTCCCGTCGATAGGCGCTGGCGAAGTAGAGCCGCGAGCCGCACATGTGACCGATCAGCTTGTTGATCGACCAGGCCCCTTCTCCCACTAACGTGGCGCCTTCGCCTCCAATTGGAGTCCAGCCGTCGGCTTCCGGTGGCAATGCAGTCACATCGCGCACGGCGCGGCGGTTGACCGAGCGAAAGTAGCGCAAGAAGCCATCAATATCGGTGAACATGCTGTGTCCTTTGCTCTACTGAAGTTCGAGGGAGGGCTGTTCTTCGACCTCGAGCAGGCTGGGGTCGTCATGCTTGACCGCGTTGACGCGGCTCGAGACCGGCATCGAGATGAACGAATCGTCGGGCGTCACATCCAGCAAAGCCAGCGTCGATTCCCGCTCCTGATTGCCTGGATCGAGCCATTCTTCATGGCGATCCGGCGGAAGGACGACCGGCATCCGCGAGTGGATGTTTGCGAGGGCCTCGCTGGCTTCCCGGGTCAGGATCGTGAACGTCACCGCCGGACGGTCGGGTTCGGGATGCCAGATGTCGTAGAGGCCGGCGAAGACGAACGGTTCCCGGTCGGCGCGATGGATCCAGTGCGGCTGACGCTGGTTCTTCGGTCCGCTCCACTCGTACCAACCGTCGGCCGGGACGAGGCAACGCTGGCGCTTGAATGGTCGCGCGTACGCTCGGGACTCGGCCACCGACTCGGAGCGGGCATTGATCTGACGCGCCGCACGCTTCGTGTCCTTGGCCCAGAAGTTCACCAGTCCCCAGCGCGCGGGCTGAGCGGCGAATTGCTCGCCGTCGGCGAGGATGATCGGATGCAGCTGCGTCGGTGCGATGTTGAATCGCGGCTTGAAATCGCCCCCGCCGAACAGCTTGACATTGAGCCGCTGCACGGCCTCGACGAATTCCAGCGAGTCGACGGTCAGGGTGAAGCGTCCGCACATGGGGTCAGTGTAGGCAGGTGTCCGTTTAGCATTGAGAGGATTGTTTCGATTCGCGAATCAGTGAATCTTTCCATCTACCCATTGGCGAAGGGACCGACACATGTCCGACACGAACGGCGAGCCGACCGTCATTCTCGACAAGCGCGACGACGGCGTCGCTCTGATTACCTTGAACCGACCAGAGCGGCTGAATGCCTTCGGCGACGACCTGCTGCAACGATTGACCGAGGCGCTCGTCGATTGTGAAGACGACCCCGAGGTTCGATGCGTGGCGTTGACCGGTGCCGGGCGCGGGTTCTCAGCCGGAGCCGACATCAACAACATGGCACGTGGTTCCAGCGGGCCGCCTCCCGGTCCCGGCGTGGTCAATCGGCGCAGCCATCGCAGCCAGCAGCAGACCTCGGGAATGCTGCATGAAATGGGTACGCCGACCGTTTCTCTGGTCAATGGGCCGGCCGCCGGCGGCGGACTCGGCCTGTGCCTGGCGACGGACTTCCGAATCGCCTCCGACCGGGCGCGTTTCGTCACGGCGTTTCGCAACATCGGCGTATCGGGCGACTACGGCGTCGCCTGGTTCCTGAACCAGATGGTTGGGATCACGCGCGCCCGCGAGTTGCTGATGCTCGACCGCCGGATCAACGCCGACGAAGCCGAGGCGCTCGGAATTGTCACGAAGATTGTGCCGCATGACGATCTGCTGTCCGAGGGGCTCGCGTTCTGCCGCGAACTGGCGCAGGGACCAACCGCGGTGCTGTCGATGATGAAGTGGACGTTGAACTACGCGGCGACATCGAGCCTGAGTGACTCGCTGTACCAGGAGGGTTCGCACGTGATGCTGTCCTTCACCGGCGAGGACAACAAGGAGGCGGCACGCGCCTTCCTGGAAAAGCGCCCGCCGAATTTCGTCGGTCGGTAAGTCAAGTACTGGCCCGGATAAACCGAACCCCCGGACAAGAGTCCGGGGGTCGGCCAGGAAGGACGGGGACGGGCGAGCGAGAAACCCGTGCCCCTGAGTGCGCCGGGCGGTCGCTCCCGGCGTGACTCTCACGTTCGCGGCCGATGACTGCCTCGCGGCAGTGGGCGAACCGGTGGAGCCGTGCTCAAGGCACGGGTTCTTGGTTTGCGCACTTGAGCTGCTGCTCTGGTGCGCATCTCCCTCGGTCGCCTACGGGGTTAGCTGACGGGTTCGGCGCGAAGGAGTGCGCCGTGCGATTCCGCTTCGATGAAGACGAAGATCGCATTCACCCCAGAATGGTGGGTCCCCCGCTCCCCGATCGGCTGCTGGGCTTCTCGGGGATTCGGCCCGAATATTCAGTTGTATGTGCAAGCCTACTCAGTTGCCCGTGCAATTGCCAGATGCGCGCCACATCGGCTTGCCGAGTGTTAACTGAGTGTGAACCTCGCACATACCGGGGAGCGTTCACACATCACGCGCATTCGAGGGTAGGCCCGTTCTCTCTCTCCGGGCGGCAGGGGGAACGGAACACCCCGTTCAGGGCTTGCAACCCTTTGCCAGGAGCTCCTTGCGCAAATCGTTGATCTGGTCGTAGATCCGCCGAAGCTCAGGATTGGGACAGCCCAGAGGGCCCTCTCCGGGCTGTGGAGGCAACTTGCCGGGCATGTCATCGGCGAGCTTGTTCAAGCGGGTGCGCTCAGCGCGGATCTCTTCGCAGCGTGCGTCGTCTGCCATTTGCGGTCTCCTACGTGATTCGCTCTCGATGCGCGTTGTCCAGCGCCTCCGCCTCAGTTCTCGACAATGCTACGCGGGAGGTCAGCTGCAATCCCAGCATGGACGCTTCGCGGCCGATACGAAACAGGGACAGATCATCGGGGGTCTCAATCGTGAGTGAGAGATCACCATCGACCTGGAGCACCTGCAATACCTGACCACCAGTGCGTTGCACGATGCCATCAAATTCGGTCAGCACGTGCTCGAGCGGGCGCGAGGCGTCCCAACAGGCTTGCGACAGATAGAGCGGCATGGGTCGTATCGTAATCGCAATCGAGCGCATGAACGGAGTGAGGCATGGAACGGATCGGATTCATCGGGCTGGGCATCATGGGTGTGCCGATGGTGGCCAATCTGATCAAGGCCGGCTACTCCCCAACGGTCTGGAATCGCTCGCAGCCCGGAATCGACGCCTGCATCAGCCTGGGCGCGGCAACAGCCGATTCCCCCATGGCGGTCGCCGAGGCATCCGACATCCTGATCACCATCGTCACCGACTCACCCGATGTGGAGTCGGTTCTGGTGCAGCGCGAAGATGCGGCAATCCATGGCCTTGCTTCAGGCTCAGTCGTTGTCGACATGTCGACGATCTCTCCGGCGGTGACGCGCGCCGTCGCCCAACAACTCGCCGCTCGCGGCGTCGCGATGCTCGACGCACCCGTGTCAGGAGGCGACACCGGCGCCAGGGCGGGCACGCTCTCGATCATGGTCGGCGGCGACGCGGACGTACTCGAACGATGTCTGCCGGTGCTGGAGGCAATGGGAACGACCATCACCCATTGCGGCCCGACCGGGGCCGGACAGACAGTCAAACTCTGCAACCAGGTCGCGATCGCCGGTGCGTTGCTCGGCGTTTGCGAGGCGCTGTCGCTGGCCGAAAAGTCGGGAGTCGATCAGGAGCGAATGCTGGCGGCCATTTCAGCGGGCGCGGCCGGCAGCTGGCAGTTGACGAACCTCGGACCCAAGATTGCGGTCGGTGACTACGCTCCGGGCTTCATGGTCAAGCTGATGCAGAAGGATCTGCGTCTGGCTCTGGAAGCCGGCGGCGATGTGCTTCAGCCGCTGCCGAACACGTCCCTGGTTCAGCAGCTCTACTACCAACTGCAGTCATCGGGACTCGGAGACGAGGGCACCCAGGCGCTGGCCCGGGTCGTGTCCGGGCTGGGCCGGGGGGTCAGCGACTAGGGATCTAGTGCGAGTGCATTTCGCCGATGGTCTCATCGGCGTGGGCGAGCCGTTCGGCGACGTGCTGGAGCATGGCCCAGAGGACGGGGGCCGTCGCGCCTTCCTCGAATGAGTTGCGCAGCAGCTGCAGGCACTCGGTCTCTTCCTTGGCGATCACCGTGGCCGAGCGCGGGCGTCCCAGTAGCAGCGCCATCTCACCGAAGAAGTCACCCTCGCCGAACGAGGCGAGCAGGGTCTGATCGTCCGATCCGTAGGACTGATACACATCCACGGATCCGGTGCGAATGATGTGCAGGGTGGTACTCAGGTCACCCTCGCGGTCGATCACCTGACCGGGGCGGTAGTCCTGGACCTGGACCCAGGCGGCGATGCTGTGCAGTTCATCGCGATCCACGCGAGAGAACAGCGAGGTGTTGGCGAGCATGTCTTCAATCGAAACCGGCATTTCAACCTCCGAAGCTGATCTCTAGCAGTCGGCGCGGGTCGTGCGCTGCTTCACGTGCAAGATAACGGGTCGCCCTATCTCAGGGGCGAAGGCGTGTGAGCACAATCTCGCCGCCTGTGAATCAGGTTGCGTAGAGAACGGATCGTCGTTTACGCCAGCTGATCGCGGAAGTCTGGATGGGCAATGGCGCGCAAGGCGTCGGCTCGGTCGCCCAGCGTACGCCCCGCCAGCTGAGCCTGACCAAACTCAGTGATGACCCGGTCGGCCAGTGTCCGAGGTGTTGTGACGACGGCGTCGGGATCAAGTTGTTTGACGATCCGCGAGACCTTGCCTCTCGCCGCCGTCGAAGGCATCGCCACTACTGAGATGCCGCCGTTGAGCATTGCGCCGGCGGCGAAGTCAGGCTGGCCGCCAGGTCCGGAGATCTGTCGCGGTCCGAGCGACTCCGCGTTGATCGTGCCGTCCAATGCGACTTGCACGGCGGAGTTGATCCCGACGAAGTTGCGCTGCCTCGCCAGTACCTCGAGCGAGTGGGTATAACCGGCCGGCGCCATGCAGACCGCCGGATTACGATCGATCCAGTGGAAGAACTCGGCGCTGCCAGCGGCTTCGGTCGTAATGATCAATTCGGGAGCGGTGGCCTTCCGCGCACCGGTCAAGGCGCCGCTCTCGACCAAGCCCATGACGCCGTCTGAAATCAACCCGGAGTGAACGCCGAGGTCGCGCCGGTTGCCGAGCATGCCCATGATCGCCTCAGGCACTCCACCAATGCCGAACTGCAGCGTGGCGCCGTCGGAGACGAGTTGGGCGACAGATTCCGCGATGTCCCGCTCCAGCGGTCCGGGCTCTGCCCGACGCAACTCCAATACGTCGCTCTGCATCGGAACGAGCCAGTCGAACTCGTCGCGGCGAAGTTCGGCTGCGCCAAAGGAGTATGGAAGATTGGGATTGATCTGCGCGATCACGAGCGGCGCGGTGCGGACCACGTCGACGATGCCGCCGACCGAGGTGCCGAGCGAGTACATGCCGCCGGGACCTGGTTCGGAGACCTGGACCAGAATGACGTCTGCCGGCATCGGACCGTCGGGACGGAAGAGCGACGGTACCTGGGCGTAGGTGGCCGGGATGTGCTGGAGCGCGCCGGCGGCTTCGACGTCGCGCAGCGGGCCGCTGGTCTGGTAGGTCGAGAATCGGAATGGCTGGTGTGGATGATCGAGCGGCGGTACGTGAGTGAAGAGATTGCCAGTGGCGATTTCGATGTCGGACCAGCCGCCACGGAGTTCGTCGAGCTTGTGGAGCAGGCCGACCGGGGTCGCCGACATCGGCGGGACGACGATGCGCGCGCCGTCGGGAATCCGACGCAGCGCCTCCTCTGCTGATCCTTCGCGCGTTGCACGCGGGGAGGAGCGGGGCGGGAGGTACTCGTCGAAGTTCAAGGCGGCCATCTATGCGCTCCCTGCTCACCCGGCGCCACGAGGACGGTGATACGCAAACGCGCCGCCCGAGTGATCGGACGGCGCGTCGGCTTGACCCGGGTTGCGGACTATGGCTGCGAGATGTCGAGCACACCGCGGGCGACTTCGCCGGCCTGCATGGCGGCGAAGGCCTCGTTGATGTCGTCCAGCGCGAAGCGCTTGGAGACCAGACCGGTCAGGTCGAGTTTGCCCTGACGGTAGAGGTCGAGCAGTTTCGGCATGTGCTCGCGGAAGCGAGTCGAGCCGTACATGCAGCCGATCGCCTTCTTCTCTTGCAGGAATTCCGGGCCGGGCAGACTGACCTCGGAGCCGAGCGGCATCATGCCGACGATGCAGGCGGTGCCGCCGGGTCGGACCATGTCCCAGGCCTGGCGAGCGGCGTTGACGTTGCCAATGGCCTCAAACGCGATCTCGACGCCCATGCCCTCGGTCAGGTCCTTGACGGCCTCGACTGCGTCAACTTCGGTCGCGTTGATCCGGTCAGTGGCGCCGAACTGCTCGGCGAAGTCGAGCTTGTTGTCGAGGATGTCGACCGCGATGATTCGGCTCGCGCCGGCGATCCTACAGCCCTGAATCACGTTGAGGCCGACGCCGCCACAGCCGATCACGGCGACAATGGAGCCGCCCGGCACCTTGGCGGTGTACAGCGCAGCGCCCACACCGGTCATCACGCCGCAACCGACCAGGGCTGCCTCGGCAGGGGGAACGTCTTCGGGGATCTTGAGGACGCCTGCCTGCGTGGTCAGCATGTATTCGCTGAAGGAGCCAACGGAGGCCATCTGCATGACCTGTCGGCCGTCCCAGCTCAGACGGTTCATGGACAGTTGCGTGTCGGCGGGCGCCGGGCAGAGGTTGGGCTCTCCGCGCAGGCACCAGTAGCAGTCACCACAGAAGGGGCGGAACGACATGATGACGTGGTCTCCGGGGGCCACGTAGGTCACGTCGGACCCAACCTCTTCGACGACGCCGGCGGCCTCGTGGCCCAGAATGGTGGGTCGGCCACCGAAGGCCGCGCCCCACTTGCCGTCGACAAAGTGCAAGTCGGAGTGGCAGACGCCGCTGGTGGTGGTGCGGACCAGAACTTCAGTCGGTTCGGGATCGCGGACCTGAATGTTATGTACTTCCAGCACGTCGCGGTCGCCGTCCTTGGCCTGTGCTCCCGGTTCCCAGATGGCAGCTTTCATCGCGGTTTCCTTCCCAGGCTTTCAGTTACAGCACGCCGCCCAGTCCGGTACGGCTGGCAATCATGCTACGTGAGCACTCCGACCGGCACAACAATCGAACTATGAGGTCTACGCCGGTGGCAGCAGTCCGAACAGTCGCCGTTTCCTGGGCGGCGGACTGCGCCGCTGTTGGACGCCTTGCGCTGCCATCTGGAGCAACTCGAGGATGCCCCGGGCGGACCAGCGATCTTCCTCAAGCCAGGCTGCCAGTCTGGCGTCGGCAGCCACCACATTGCCGACGATTCTCCGCTCGTGGAAGCGCTCGAGCCGCCGCACGATGCGGAATGCGATCAGCGAACATTTGAGCACCGCGAGCAAGAAGAGTAAGGCGACCAGGCAGGCGCCAATTCCGGCCAGGATCAGCACGGCGTCACGCAGTTCCGCCAGGTCTCGAAAGACTGCCAGTTCAGGCATCGATTACGCTATCTCCCGGAGGTTGACCATGCCGAAGCGAGGCCCCGCTGAGAGTCTGATTCTATTCCAGCTGCTTCTGGGAGCCGGCTTTCTGGCGATGGTCGTCTGGACGATCCTTGCCTGGGCGGGCGCATTCTAGTTGGGCATGCGCTGCGCACTAGCCAAAGCCGAGGACGATCCCGACCGCCAGCGCCAGGCCGATCAGCAGGATCCCGACGGATTGATTGAGGTGCCTGGCCTGTCTGGCCTCCGCCTCGGCAATCGCGCGCAGCACTCGCTCGAACGCCAGACCAACCTGCTCCTGTGGCGCGTAGGCCGAGAGTGCTTCCTCAGCCTGTGAGTTCAGCTCATCCACGAAGTCCGTGGCCGCCCGATCGTCGGTCACTCGTCCTCGAACGAGGATGTCCCTGAGACGCGACGTATTGAAGACAGCCATCTGTTCTCCCGGTGCGGTCCGCTCATCATACCCCCAACAGGCGTTCTAGATGCGAAACCCTCTTTGCTCCAGAGAGCAAACAGCATTGGAGCGGGCGACATCCCCATGCTCTCCGGCGGATGTCACATTGTTCCTGAGTCTGTTGCCTGCGGAATTGCCTGGCCGAGCCGGATCAGCGTGTGGCATCGCTGGGCCCGATGCTTCCGGAGCGATGAATGGACTCAGCCGAAGCCGAGAATGATGCCCACCGCCAGGGCGAGACCGGCGAGCAGAATCCCGACTGCCTGGTTGACATGTCGGGCCTGTCGAGCTTCCATCTCGGCTCGGCGGACATCCAGCTCCGCGATGGCCCGGAGAATGTTCGCTTCCATGATCGCCATGCGATCGATTGTTCCGTAGCCCGATAGGGCGTCGCTCATCTGGTCTTCGAGCTCTGTGACGAACTCAGTAGCCGGCTCGGGTGCGGCAAAGCTGCCTCGTACGAGAATGTCCAGCAATCGTGCCGTATTGAAGACCGCCATCGTGTTCACGCTCCGATGCACACATCATAGACGGTACACCTGTTCTATGTGGGGAACAGTCGGTGTTTGACGGGCCGAACTGAAGAGATCTAGGAGAAGTAGCGGTTCTGGATGTTGCGGGCGATGACCATTCGTTGAATCTGGTTGGCGCCTTCGAATATCTGGAAGATCTTGGCGTCTCGCATCCACTTTTCGAGCGGGAGTTCGCGCATGAAGCCGACCCCCCCGCAAACCTGAACGGCGTCAGTGGTGACCTTCATCGCCATGTCGGAGGCGAAGGTCTTGGCCTTGCTGGCCTCCTCGAGCTCGAAGGGCTGGTTGCTCGAGGCCATCTCTCCGGCTCGCCAGGTGAGCAGGCGGGCGGCGTCGATGGCGATGTCCATGTCGGCCAGCATGAAGCCGACGCCCTGGTGCTCGATTAAGGGGCGGTTCATCGTCTTGCGCTCGCGGGCATAGTCGGCGGCGTACTCGAAGGAGGCGCGAGCGAGGCCGACGGCGAAGGCGCCGATCCAGGGGCGGGTTGCGGCGAGTGTTCCCAGCGCGCCGCGGCCGCCGGAGCGGAAATCGGGGTCGGGGTCGCCGAGGCGGTTCTCAAGCGGGATGCGCACGTCGTCGAAGGCGAGGTCGGCGGTGTGGGAGGCGCGAATGCCCATCTTGTCCCACATCTTGATCTGAGAGAATCCCTCGGCGTCCTTGGGCACGACAAAGGCGGAGACGTCGCGCCAGCCCTCGGAGTCGGATTCGCGAGCGAAGACGACGGTGATGTCGGCAATGCCGCCGCCGGTGATGAAGCGCTTGGTGCCGTTGAGCACGTATTCGTCGCCATCGCGGACGGCGCGGGTTTTGATCATGCCGGCGTCGGAGCCGGCGTCGGGTTCGGTCAGCGCGAGTGCGCCGAGGCGCAACTGGCCGTCGTCGGAGGTGCACTCCGGAATCCAGCGCTCGTTCTGTTCGGGTGTGCCGATCACCGAGATGGCGGTGGCGGCGAGGCCAGAGACCTGGGTGCCGAGGGCGATTCCGGCGCAGCCCCAACTGAGCTCCTCCGCGGTGATCATGGCGGTGATGCCGGGTTCGGCGGAGTGTCCGCCGAGCGGCACGCCGGTTAGCCCGATCTCAGCGGCCCTGGAGGCGACATCCCAGGCGAATTCGTTCCGCTCGTCGTACTCCATGGCGACGGGGCGGACTTCCCGGGCGGCGAACTCGTGAGCGGTCTGCTGGACCATGCGGTCGGCTTCGGAGAGCTGGAAGGTGGTCATGTCGGGATGCCTTTCCGGGACCGATCTTATGCCGAGGGGCCGTGCTCAGCGTACGGCAGGGCGAAGCCGGGGGCAGGTGATCCGCCAAAAGAAAAAAAACGCGCTGAGGGAGGCGATGAAGATAGCGGTTACAACGGGTCGTCGTCTTCCTCGATGTCGTCTTCCTCGGGGAGCGCAAGGGGACCCTCACCCCAACACTCCGCATCAAGTGCGGGGCAGGCTGTTCCCGCAGGGAGAGGAAGGGAACCATCGTCGGCGGCGATCAGCGGGTCGCCGTGGTCATAGAGGTCGCGGAGGAGGTGGCGGGCGACGTCGAAGGGGTCGGTGGCGTGGTAGAGCTGATGGTTGCGCCGGGCGCGGTCGTTGCGGGCGAAGAGTTCTCGGACGACGGCGTTGAGGGACTTGAGTCGTCGGTAGGCGGGGGCGTCAGAACTGGCGTGCCGCCAGAGGCGGTCGATCCTGGCTTTGAGGTGGTAGGGGTTGGGCATCGAACGTGCTCCTCGTCTGGATAGGTACGTATGTTCTGATGCTACCGAGATTTAGGGGGAGTGATGTGGGGGCCTGGAGGCAACTGAGACGAGGGCTACTGTCCTGCTGCGCTCAATGATCGCGGTCTGGGCCCCGCGTCGGAGCGCGGGGCATCGGAGGGGGATGCGGGACGCATCGGAAGCGGATGCGGGACGCATCGGACGGGGATGTGTGACGCATCGGAAGGGATGCGTGACGCATCAGAGGAGGGCGAGTTCTCGCGTCAGGTGCGGGGTTGTTTGAGGGGTGGGAGGTCGTCGAGGAGCTGGGTTGCGACCACGCTGATCTCGTCGATGGCGCGTTGGAATGCGTCCTCGGTTCGCGAAGACGGATGCTGAATGCCGGAGATCTTGCGGACGAACTGGCGGGCGGCCTGTTCGATTTCGTCGTGCGTGGGGTCGATTCCGGCGGGTTGACGTAGTCGTTTGATCGAGCGGCACATGTGTTGCGGCCCCCTCCGCCGCTTCGCGGCACCTCCCCCATAGGGGGAGGTCTTAGAACCCTGTGAACCTTGGTTCTCGGCGTTCTCGGAATGATTGCCCTCCTTCGATCCGGTCGAATGAGCCGGTGACGAGAGGGAGGACTCCGCCGGAGAGTTCGAGGGCGGATTCGTAGTCGAGATAGGCGGTGCGGTAGGCCATGAGTTTGCCGACCTTCTGGCCGACGGGCGGTCCGTTTTCGACCTCCTGGGCGAATTCGAGCAGCTTCTCGTGGAAATCCTCGGGCTCGAAGAGGTAGTTGCTCAGTCCCGACTCGTGGCCCTCCTGTGCCGACATAAAGCGGCCGGTGAACATCATCTCCATGGCTTTGCGCCAACCGATGATCTTGGGGATGGCCCAGAATCCGCCGAGGTCGGCGTAGAGTCCGCGCTTGACGTAGGCGACCTGGTAGCGGGCATTGGTCGAGGCGACGAGCAGATCGCAAAGGCAGGCCATGTCGAATCCGGCGCCGACGCATGGTCCGTTGACGCCGGCGATCACGGGGATGTCGAGTCTGCGCAGTTCGGCGAAGGTCTTGGTCTCGTAGCGGAAGTTGAGCCGCTGACCTTCGTTGTCGGTGTAGTTGGGAGAGTCTGGCGCGCCCAGGAGCGGGTCGGGATTGTCGTCCCAGAACTCGGTGCCGCGGCCGTCCCCTGCGCCGCCGGCGTCCATGCCGGCACAGAAGCCTCGGCCCTTGCCAGTGATCACGAGCACCCGCGCCGTACGGTCCATCCGAATCCGGGTGAGCGCGTCGTACATCTCGGCGAGGAGGGGGAACGTCAGTGCGTTGAGCTTCTCGGGACGGTTGAGTTCCAGCCAGATAATGCCGTCGTGTTCGCCCTTGCGCTCGACAGTGATGAGTTCGTAGGCCATGGTTGAGTTCCTTTCTCGCTCGTCGGAGAGGAGGACCCCCTCTGCCTTCGGCATCTCCCGCTGCAAGGGGGAGTGAATGGGTTTACTGGAAGTGCGGCATGACGTCCTTTGTGAATCGGACGAAGGAATCGTGCGAGAAGGGCGAAGCGATCAGGTAATCGAGGTCGATGGTTTCGCGCAGCTCCTCGAGCTGGTCGATCACCTTCGAGGCGCTGCCGTGGATCACGACCTGGTTGGCGTATCGGTCGATGCGCTCGTCGTCGGACATTTGCGTGGTCCGACTGGAGTTGCCGCTGACCTTTTCGTTGGCGTAGGAGCCGATCGTCCACTGTGCGCCGTTGATCGCAATCTGCTCGGCTTCCTCGTCGGTCTCGGCGACGGCGATCAGTCGGGCCATGGGGATAGAGCGGCCGTCGGACTCGTGGCCGTAGCTCGTGAGCGCCTTGAAGTAGTTGCGGCGCTTGTCGCCGAGCTCTTCGTGGGTGGCGTGGGGATCCATGAGGATTGAATAGTCCTGCCTGGCAGCCCAGTCGATGGCGTCGGGTCCGCCGGCGGCGACCCAGAAGGGCGGTGTGGGCTGCTGGTATGGCTTGGGCAGGACCTCGATCTCGTCGAAGTCGTAGTAGTCGCCGTGCCAGGTGATGCGTTCCTGACGCCAGGCCTCGAGGACGACCTGCACCGACTCGCGGAAGCGGGGATAGGACTCCTCGAACTCGACGCCGAAGGCGCGGAACTCGGTACGGTCGAAGCCGCGTCCGGCGCCCCAGTTGACGCGGCCGCCGGAGAGGATGTCGAGCAGGGCGACTTCCTCGGCGATGCGCAGCGGGTGGTAGAAGGAGGCGAGCGTGACGGCAGTGCCGATGCGGAGGTTTCGTGTGCGCCCGGCGACGTGCATGCCCATCAGGTGAACAGAGGGGCAGACCGAGTAGGTGGAGAAGTGGTGCTCGGCCAGCCAGACGCAGTCGTAGCCGGTCTCGTCCATGATGTCGATGCGGTTGAGCGCGCGCTCGTAGACGGTGGGCAGCGGGACTCGGCGTCCGGGCCAGCTGAAGAATTGGAGGACGCCGAACTTCATCTGGCCGTTGTCGGCTGTTGAGTCGTTGGGCATGGGCACAGGGTACCCGTCGAGGTCACTGGCGGGAGATCAGCGCCAGATGTGTGTGCAGTCCAGTTCGAATCCTTCCAGGACATCCTCGCCGGACAGGGTTGGCGGTCGCACCAGCTCTTCGGGTTGCGGCTGACCGGCTCGGTAGATCCAGGCCCGGTCGCGCTTCCGGTCGATCAGCCAGCCGAGCCTGACACCGTGTTCCATCCATTCACGCATTTTGCGTTGCTGGGGTCGCAACGTCTGGCTGGCAGAGACGATCTCGACGATGAACGGCGGACAGAGAATCAGCTCCCCGCTTTCGTAGGTTTCTTCGTCAATGTCGTCGACCATTTCCTGCGGCAGCCAAGAAACGTCGGGGATGCGGCTTGCCTGTTTCTCCTCGAGTTCGGGCGGCGGGGTCTCGCCGAGTTTGTAGCCGCCGCTGGCGTCACGGACTTCGCCACCGCCGCCTGCGTCGGCCCACTCAATCAACTGCGCAGAGATCCTGACGCCCATCGCCGGACTAGGACCCTTTGGTGGAGGGACGATGACAAGGTCTCCTTCCGCCGTTCGCTCAAAAGTGAGGGGCTCATTGAGCTCCCAGATGTCGTGGAGGGCGTCATCGGTCAGCCGCCACTGAGACGGCAGTCGCAGCACGATGGGATCGCCGAGTGCACTGAGCGTTTCGGGGTCGTTGAGCTGCTTCGGGAGATCGTCCAAACCAGCTTCATCAGCTTGTTCGGTGTTCCGCGTTTCGGTCGTGACCATGGCGGCGCCCTGCCTTCAGTTCAGATGTTAGCAGCGATTGAGATCATGCGTTCGATATAGAAAACTCGCCGGGTGTGCTGATCGCATGCCAGTTGGTTCAGTGTGACATTTCGCCCGACCGCCTGACGGCGACCCCAGACAGCGCCTCCAGCACGACTCGATTGGCGAGGAGTGCCGTGACGTCTGACGTGTCGTACGGCGGGGAGACCTCGACCACGTCCATGCCGAGCAGGTTGGATTCCATGCCGATGCGGCGGACAGCGTCGAGGAGTTGGCGCGAAGTCAGGCCGCCGGACTCCGGGGTGCCGGTGCCGGGGGCCATGCCGGGGTCGACGACGTCGACATCAACGGAGAGGAAGACGCCGTCACAGTCGTCGGCGGCGGTCTCGAGCGCTTCATCCAGACAGTCGTCGAGGCCGCGTTGGACGACTTCGGTCATTTCGAACCAGCGCATCCGCTGATCGGCCATCCATTCGAGGATTGGCGGGTCGGGCCAGTAGCCGCGCAGGCCGATCTGGAGGAATCGGTCGCCGCGGACGGCGCCGCTGAGGATGAGCCGTCGCATCGGCGTGCCGTGACCCCAAAGGCCGCCGTCGGAGTCGCCGGTGTCGGCGTGGGCGTCGAAGTGGATGAGCGCCACGCGTCCGAATCCGTGGTGTTTGGCGACGCCCTGGGCGGTGGCATAGGTGATCGTGTGATCGCCGCCGAGCACCACGGGAATGGCATCGGCGGCAGCGACCTGTCGGCAGGCTTCCATGAGTCGTTGCAGGCTGGGTTCGCTGTCCAGTTGCTGCATGTTGACGTCGCCGGCGTCGACGACCGCGAGTTCGCCCAACGGATCGACGCCGAGTCCGAGATGCGGGCGGTAGCCGGAGTGGGGGATGTAGTCGGCCGACCTGATTGCCTGGGGACCGAATCTTGCGCCGGGTCGGTAGCTGGTACCGGCGTCGAAGGGCGCGCCGAGGATGACGGCGCCGGCCGACTCAATCGACTCGGGCCGACGCAGG
Organism: Chloroflexota bacterium; assembly: GCA_028875225.1. Lineage (GTDB taxonomy): Bacteria > Chloroflexota > Dehalococcoidia > Bin125 > Bin125 > Bin125. The sequence continues at coordinate 19,287 of JAPPFB010000022.1, forward strand.
TTGGCGCGCGGGACGCCGAGGAAGGTGAAGGATGGACCATAGCGATTGGCCGGGCGCGCTTTGAGGTGGGCCTCTTCGTACGAGCGGGGGAGGTTGGAATCCTCGGACATGGCCGCTCCTTGCGATCCTGGAGGCTTCGGGAGTGGTATCTAGAATGGTATCCAGCGCGTCTCAGGAGGCGACTGGATCGGCGACTCAGTGGGTGAAGGGCGAGATCGACGTGGTGACCGAGGCGGCCAGCGGTGTGGCACTGGGTGAGTTGCAAGAGGCGCTGGCGGCGCTGCCGCGCCGGCGGACGCAGGCACTGCCGGCGCTGCACCTGGTCGACGAGGTGTTCGGATTCCTCGACTACTCGGCGCTGGAAGAGGTGGCGAAGTGGATTCATATGCCTCGGGCGGAACTGTTCGCCGTCGCGACCAGCTACACCGAGTTTCGCTGGCATCCGTTGGCGTCCGACTCGGTGCGGGTGTGCCGCGGGATGTCCTGCCAGATCGCGGCGGGCGAGTCGGCGGCTGAGGGCGAGGCGCATGAGTGCATGTTTCTCTGCGCTGCGGCGGTTGACGGTGCGATGGCCGTACACGGATCGGGACGGATTGAGGCGTCGGTCGATGACTCGGTGATTGAAGCCGCCAGGGCGATCGTGCCGGGCGGTCTGACTCGAGTCACGAGACGGCGAACTGGTAGTTCCGCCGGCTGGCGGGGCTGGGAGACGGCGTCCCGGCTGAGTCCGTCGGAGGCGCTGGCACTGGTGCGGGAGTCGGGATTGCTCGGTCGCGGAGGCGCCTACTTCCCGGTGCATCTGAAGTGGGGCGGCGCGGTCGAGGCGTCGTCTCGGAACGGCCAGCCGTTGCTCGTCGCGAACGGGGAAGAGGGAGAGCCGGGGACGTTCAAGGACCGATGGTTGATGGAGTCGGATCCACAGCGGATCCTCGAGGGGATTCGGATTGCCTGCCACGTGCTGGGGGCGTCGGAGGCGTACTGGTACATCAACGGGATGGCGGATCGGTCGGCCGCGGCCGCAACAGAAGCGATCGAGGCGGCGACGGCGTCCGGGTTGATTGATGGCGTGAACGTGGAGATTCGACGAGGAGCGGGCGGGTACGTGTGCGGTGAGGAGTCGGTGATCCTGGAGTCGATTGAGGGCCGTCGTGCGGTGCCTCGGCTGAAGCCGCCGTATCCGACGGAACGTGGGCTGTGGGGCCGTCCGACGGCGATTAACAGCGTCGAGACGCTGGCGAACGTGCCCGACATCTTTGAGTTCGGGGCGGACTGGTTTCGCGAGGTTGGAGCCGAAGGCATGCCCGGAACGAAGCTGATCCAGTTGAGCGGGGCGTTTCGCAACCGGGGCGTGGTCGAGCTGCCGCTGGGCACGTCGGTTGCTCGGATCGTCGAGGTTGGTGAACCGTCCGCGCCACTGGCGGGGGTGACGATGGGTGGTCCGTCGGGCGGGTTTCTCTCGGCGGAGAATCTCGACACGCCGATCGCGCCGGGGGCGATGGATGGCCACGGGGCGTTGCTGGGAGCGGGCGGGATCATCGCGATCCCTCGGTCGTTTGGCATTGAGCGAGCGCTGGCGGTCTGGGCGGAGTACAACGCGAACGAGTCGTGCGGCAAATGCACGCCGTGCCGCGAGGGTTCAGGTCGGATGGCGTCAGCGCTGGCCGAGGGCAACTGGGCCGACGTGGAGGCGCTGATTCCCTTGATCTCCGCGGGCTCGCTCTGTGGGCTGGGTCAGATGGCGCCGAACCCTGTGACATCTGCGCGGCATCAGTTTGGCGGGAGCGTCGTATGACGACAGAGACCTCCACTGCAGTGATCAACATCAGCATCGACGGTCAGACTTGCCAGACTCAGGCGGGCGCAACAATTCTCGATGCTGTCCTGGCTGCGGGGATTGATCTGCCGCATCTGTGCAAGGACCTGGATGGTCCGGCACTCGGAGCTTGCCGGACGTGTTTGGTCGAGATCGACGGCCAGCGCGGGCTGCCGGCCGCCTGCCACACTCCCGTTTCGGAGGGCCAGGTGATCCTGACCGACTCCGCCACTGCTCGCGCGGCTCGCAAAGGCATTCTTGAGCTGACCCTGGCGATGACCGACAACGCCGCGCATTCGAACGGAGGAGCGGCAACCGAGTTGCGCCACCACGCGACGACGCACGAGGCCGCGGTCGACCGGTGGGTGACGCGGGCGAACGAGCATCAGGACGAGACAAATCACTTCTACCGCTTCGACGCGACCGACTGCATCCTTTGTGGGCGGTGCGTGTCGGCGTGTTCCGATCGACAGCACATTGGCGCGATCGGAATCGCGGGGGCAGGGAAAGCCGCTCGGATCGCTTCGTTCGGCGACGAGCCACTCGGTGAGTCGACCTGCACGTCCTGCGGCTCCTGCGTCGCCGCCTGTCCAACCGAGGCGTTGATGCCAAAGCGGGCGGCATCGGGCGCGAAGACTGTTTCCACGGTCTGTCCGTACTGCGGCGTCGGGTGCGGGATCCGGATCACGGCCGAAGACGGAGTATTGACGCACGTTGATGACGATCCGAACAATCTCTCCTCAAAGGGTCTGTTGTGTGTGAAAGGGCGGTTCGGGACGGCGTTCGTCAACCACTCGGATCGGCTGACGACGCCGCTGATTCGCGGACCCGAGGGATTGCAGCCGGCATCTTGGGACGAAGCGCTCGATTTGGTCGCCGAGAAGTTTGCCGAGCATCGGGGGGCGTTCGGAGCGTTTTCGTCGGCCAAGGCGACCAACGAAGACAACTACATGCTGCAGAAGTTTGTCCGCGCCGTGATGGGCACGAACAACATCGATCACTGCACGCGGCTATGCCACTCGCCGTCGGTCGAGGCGATGCTGGCCCAACTGGGCTCGGGCGCGACCTCAAACAGCTATAGCGACTATGAGGCGGCGGACTGCCTGTTCGTGGTTGGAGCGGACCCGTCCTCGAACCATCCGGTGGCGGCGTCGCGAATGCGGACGGCTGTGGATCGTGGCGCGGCACTGATCGTGCTCAATCCGAAACGAATCGAACTCTGTGATCACACTGATCTCTGGCTGCGGCAATATCCGGGAACGGATGTCGCGGTGCTGAACGGGATGGCGCGGGTGATCCTGGACGAGGGGCTCGCCGATGAGGCGTTCATCTCGGAGCGAACCGAGGGGTTCGAGGACTGGCTCGCCGAACTGGACGAGTACACGCCCGATGCAGTCGAGCAGATGTCGGGAGTTCCGGCGGACCTGTTGATTCGCGCCGCTCGGATGTACGCGCGGCCAAATCCGAGCGAGGACGATCCCGGCGGCTCCTGCCTGATCTGGGGCATGGGGGTCACGCAGCACACCAACGGGACGGCGAACGCAACGGCGCTGTTGAATCTGGCGCTCCTCACCGGTCAGGTGGGGCGGGTCGGGAACGGCGTCTCGCCGCTGCGCGGTCAGAACAACGTGCAGGGCGCGGGCGACGCCGGCTGCGTTCCAGACGCGCTGCCGGGATATCAGCGCTACACGCCCGAGGTTCTGGACCGATTCCAGAGCATCTGGGCGGCGGACCTACCGTCGGCGGAAGGCCTGCGGGCGACGGACATGGTCGAGAGCATTCTCTCCGACTTGGAGTCCGGGGGCGTGCGCTGCATGTACATCGTGGGGGAAAACCCGCTGCTGACAGAGCCGAACCTGGCGCACGCGCATGAAGCGTTCGACAAGCTGGACTTTCTCGTCGTGCAGGACATCTTCATGCACGAAACGGCAGAGCTGGCCGATGTGGTGTTGCCCGCGGCGTCGTTTGCCGAGAAGGAAGGCACGTTCACGAATTCGGAGCGACGCGTCCAGCGTGTGCGTCAAGTGATTGCGCCGGTCGGACAGTCGCGGGCGGACTGGGAGATCGTCCAGGATGTGGCGCGTCGGACGGCGCAACGGCTCGGAACAACGTCACACGGATTTGAGCATGGGTCTGCCGCTTCCGTGTTTGACGAGTTGGCGTCGCTGACGCCAATCATGGCCGGCCTGTCGCATCGCCGACTCGACGACGAGGGCGGGATCCAGTGGCCGTGCCCGAGTGACGACCATCCGGGTACGGCGCGACTGTACGACGAATCGTTCCCTCGCGGGCTGGGTAAGTTCATTCCGGTGCGGCAACTGCCGCCCTCGGAGGAGGCGCCGGACGAGCGGTATCCGCTGATACTCAACACGGGCCGGGTGTTGTACCACTGGCACGGCGGGACGATCACGCGACGGGTCGAAGGTCTGGTCGACTCCTGGCCGGAGCTGCGCGTGGCAATTCATCCCAACGACGCAGCGCGCATGGAGATTGTCGACGGCGAGGCGGTCTGGGTGGCCTCACGCCGGGGTCGGCTGGAGGGCGTCAGTTTCGTCACCGACGATGTCGCCGAGGGTTCTGTCTTCGTGCCGTTCGTGCGACTCGCCGACTCGGCCGCGAACTGGTTGACCAACAACGCTTACGACGAGGTGGCGCGGATCCCGGAGTACAAAGTCTGCGCGGTGGCAGTCGAGCGAGCGGCGCAACCGTCGGAGTGGCGTCACAGCGGGGCCGGCGGCAAGAAAGGCAAACGTCGGCAGTACTGGTAGGCCGGCAACGAGAATCAGGCGTCGGGAGCGGCGACGGCATTCAGTAACGCCACGACGATCAGTCGCTCGGCGTAGCTGTGGGTTTCCTTGTCGAAGTCTCCGGAGCAGGTGATCAGGGTGACGACCGACTCTCGGGTCTGGCTGAGGTACCTGACAGCCTCTTCGGAGTCGGGCAGGATGGTTGCCTTGTCAACGATGTCGTAGACGTAGTATCGGTTCGCCGACTGATTGAACAGGATTAGCTGGTCGCCGATGCGGGTCTCATCGAGTTTCCAGCAGACGCCGACATCGATGTTGCCGTCGCGATCCTGGTAGTCGCGGTGGCCGCCCAGCAACGCATTGCCCAGCTCTCCGGGGTTGGCGGATCGGTTGAACCAACCGACGACGAAGGGATTGTCGGGCGAACCCATGGCTCCATCGGGCGTCAAGCCGACCTGAACCACGGCAGCGCGGATTCCGGCCGACGGGAGGATCAGTTCCCATGGCGTATGGAACCGCGCGCCGCTGGACGGTACGACTCCATTGTCGAGCGGCAGGATGCTGCCTTCGGACCCGTCCGAGCCGTAACGCAGATCCGATTCGTCGTAGCGATCGCGAAGGACTTCAGAGAGATTTCGGACCACGGCTCTGTGCTGTTCCGAATCGTCGGATCGTCGCACGGCGGAGCTATCGTGATCGGATTGTTGATTGGCCAGCCCGTTGTACGGCACATAGCGAACCCGAGGCTCCGAGTCAGCCGTCGCGTCCGCTGACCGTTCCGACCAATGCGTTCCTTCGCGCTGATTCGACGCTCCACCGCCGATTCCAACAGCGGCAACGATTATGAATACGAGCAGTGCGAAGATTCCACTGACCAGACCGACAACAAGCACCGGCCGACGATCGCGAGACTCCTTGACGAACAGCCGATGGTTGGAGCGCCAACCGGACAACAACCGCAATGTTCGCCACATCCGCCGGGCCTCGACATCCTACGCGTCGGGCGACGCCACGGCTGAAAGCACACCAACCACGACCCGCCGGTGCGAGTACTGGTTGGTCTCTGAGTTGAATGAACCCTCGCACGTGATCAGCGTGATGATCCGGTCATCGGAATTCCTCAAGTACTTCCGCGCGGCACGATCGCGAGGGTTGATCGTCACTGCTTCTGTGACCGTGTAGATGTAGTAGATCTCGTTCTCATTGTCGCGAACGATCATCTGATCGCCGACGGCCGTGTTGACCAGTTCCCAACACACGCCAGTACCGACATTGCCGTCTTTGTCCTCAAAGTCGCGATGGCCGGCCAACAGGTGATTCCCCACCGCTCCCGGCTCCGCGCTCGAATCCAGCCAACCGATCACGAAGGGATTGTCAGGTGAACCCATCGCGCCTGTTGCCGTCCGACCCACTCTCACGATTGCACTCTTGAGGCTCGCGGATGGCACGATCAGTTCCCAGGTCGTCCTCTGTTCGGGAAGGCTCGAGACCACGACCCCGTTGTCGATCGGCAGAATGCCGCCTTCGAGGCCATCGGTGCCGTGGCGCAGTTTCTCCTCGTCGATCTCTTCGGACAGCACATCGTTGAGCGGTTCAACCGGTCGGTCGGCGACCATCAGAGGCGTTGACTGCTCCTGAGCCTCCTCGGCCTGTTGCGTCTCGGAGTCAACCGACTGAGCCTGCGAATCCTCCGGTTCTGTCCCGTCTTCCTGAGCCGGGGATGATTCCTCGGCTTCGTCACCGTCTTCAGCCTGGGCCTCGGCTTGCTGGGACACGTCACTCTGTTGTTGCGAGTCAGCAGGCGAGGTATCCACGACGACCGTGGCTTGTTGAGAGGTTGCCGGCTGGACTTCCTGGGCCTGCGTCTCACGCTGCGGCTGCTCGGTCGCCACTTCGGGCTCGCGGGACTGCTGCCCGTCGCCGACAACCAGGAACAGGATGAGCAGCGTGATGGCGAACGCTGCCGGAGCGATCAGCGCGGCCGCGACGATCGCCGGTCGTTCGGCCCAGAGATCGCGGATTCGATCGAGCATGGCCGTCAATCCTTGCGCCACCCACGACGCCTGTTTGGTCAATGTATGCAGGCGTCCGCGAAGCCGACAAACGGATTCGGCAAACCGAGTTAGCTCAGCGTAAATCTACACTCACGACTTCGCCGAGCAACCTGGATGGCCGTGGGTCAATCTACCGTCCGCGCTGGCGCATCGGTCGGGGCGGGCGTAGGCTGGAGTCTCGCCGGAGGCGAGCCACGTGGGGCTGTAGCTCAGCTGGGAGAGCGTTTGACTGGCAGTCAAAAGGCCGGGGGTTCGAGTCCCCCCAGCTCCACCAAGCTTCCTGACATCAAGAACCTTCGAGTTGACGTTCGCTCTGGACCTGTGAGGCAGGCCCAGATGGCGGGCTGTCGGTTGCTGCGGCAATCGAGGCGGTCGCCCTGAATGGCATTCGGTGGTGATCCGGAGGCGGGCGTTGGCGGCGATGCAGGCCTGAACCTGGCGACCGGCATCGTTCGTGGACAGCCTGTCGGCCGGACTGGGACGTGGACGCTGCGGAACTCGAGCAGGCGAGCGAAGCGACCGAGCACACACCGGTTACGATCATCGAGCAAGGCATGCACGAGACGAAATCGATGCGCAAATCACCGAACCTGCCGGTCCGGCTCGGAATCCGGCTGAGCTTCCAGGAGCGAATCCCCGCGCATCCGCGCATGGAGCCGCAGCCCGGCGACGACGTCAAGGTTCGATAGGGGGAGTCCATGAAGACCGAAGTCCACCCGCTCAGCGGCGCCACCTACACCGAGCTCGGCGAGGGCAAGGTACGGGTGGACAAGGCGAAGAAGTACGGCATCTTCGACTGGGAAGGCCATCACATCGAAGGCGAGCTGGTGCACGCCGACCCGCACCTGCTGCAGTGGGTCGGCGGACCGGAACTGCCGCCGCGGCCGTCCAAACGCCGGGAGGAACTTGCGGAAGACAAGAGCGAAGCGGGCGATCCGGGCATCATTCGTCGCGGCGGCAAGCGCGCCCGTAGCACGCTTGACAACGCCATGGCGGCGGAGGCGTCCTACTCAGGCGGCATGTCCAAGGATGGAGAGCTCGACGAGTCGTTCACCCGCTATCGGGGCGACCCGGGCCGAGAGACGCCGGACGGCGTACGCTCGACCGGCATCTCCTTCCTCGAACTGTTGGAGTTGGATCAGTACCCGGAGCGCATTCCCGAAACGCTGCGCATGGAGCGCTCGCAGCCGGGGGGCGTGCGCCGGGTCCCGACCGAGCGCTACTACAGCCGGAAGTGGCACGACCTCGAGATCGAGCGACTCTGGAAGCGGGTCTGGCAGATGGCCTGCCACGTGGACGACATTCCCGAGATCGGCGACTACATCGTTTACGACGTGGCCCATCTTTCCTGGATCGTGGTGCGCACCGGCGCGGACGAGTTCAAGGCCTACAACAACGCCTGCCTGCATCGCGGTCGCCAGTTGCGCGAGTTCGATGGCAAGCAGGCGACTGAGTTCCGCTGCCCCTTCCACGGCTGGTGCTGGGAGCTGGACGGCTCGCTGCGCGAGATTCCCTCAGAGTGGGACTTTCCCGAGGTACGTGAGGACGTGGGACAGTTGCCCGAGGCGCGGGTCGGCGCCTGGGGCGGGTTCGTGTTCATCAATCCGGATCCTGAGGCCGAGCCCTTCGAGGACTTCCTCGGCTCTTTGCCGGCGCACTACGAGAAGTACGACTACGAGCGCAAGTACAAGCAGATGCACGTGGCCAAGATCGTACGGGCCAACTGGAAGGTGAACCAGGAAGCCTTCATGGAGGGCTACCACATCATCGCCACACATCCACAACTGATGATCTACGGCGGCGACGGCGCCAATCACCAGTACGACTCGTTCGACAACTGGTCGCGCGCGGTCACGCTGGCGGTGCGGACCAGTCCGCACCTGGACATCCATCCGCCGCGGGAGGAGCTCTCCGAGTCGCGCAACAAGATGGCCGACATGATGCGCGAGAGCCTGCGCGACGTGATCGGCGACCGGGTCGACATCTATTGCGACGCCGAGTTGATCGACGGGCAGTACAACAATCTGTTCCCCAACTTCCACCCGTGGGGATCGTTCAGCCGCATCGTTTACAGGTTCCGTCCCTACGGCGACGACCCCGAGATGTCGATCATGGAAGTGATGTACCTCTCCCCCTGGCCGGAGGATCAACCGAAGCCGCCTGCCGCGCCGATTCACTGGCTGGGTCCCGACGATCACTGGACGGAGGCGCCGGAGATGGGCGGCCTGGCCCGCGTGCTCAACCAGGACAGCTACAACCTGCCCAAGATCCAGAAGGGCCTCAAGGCGAAGGTCAATCCCTACATCTATCTCGCTGCCTACGAAGAGGGAAAGATCCGCCACTTCCACGACCTCTACGACCGGTGGGTGGCCTACGACGAGGGCTAGTCGCTATTCGGACTCATAGAGCGGCGCCAATGGCGCGTTCGCCGCGGCAGATTCGGTAATCTCCAGCATTCTGCGGATGCGTAGCGCCTCAGTCTCCCGCTGCGATTCGCCGAGCGAGTAGGCGCGGGCGGCAATGCCGCCGATGCCGTGCGAGCCCCAGTCGACAATCAGCTCCTCGATCTCATGCAGGACCGGGCCTGGCACCGCCTTGCGAGGCAGCCGCAACTCGGCAATCCGAGTCCACGCTGCCGCGAGGGCCTCGGGCGTCACGGGTAACTCCGAGATGTCGTCGACCGCTGCCCGAAGCCGCCGCAGCGTCGGTGCAAGCTGCTGCGCCGTATACGTCGCGTCTTCGTGCTCGCGGAACATCTGCGGCAGATTGAAGTCGTCGGGCATGTTGGAGTTACGCCCGATCGAAGAGGATGTGCAGGTCGTTCAGGCCGCGCAGAATGAAGCTGGGCACGTGGCTCGGAGGCGGATAGTCCGGATCGAGGCGGAAGTTGGTCATCCGGCTCAGCACTTCCTCGAATGCGACCTGAATCTCCAGCCGCGCCAGCGCCGCGCCGATGCAGTAGTGAGGTCCCGCACTGAACGCGACATGCCGAGGCGCATTCTCGCGCCGCACATCGAACCGAGCGGCGTCCTCGAACGTGCATTCGTCGCGATTCGCCGCCGCGTAGAGCAGCATGATTCGCGTCCCCTCGGGCAGGTCAACGCCGCCCAACGTCACCGGTTGCGTTGCCGTCCGAAACAGGGCCCTCACCGGCGATTCGATCCGCAGCGCCTCTTCGGCCATGTTGGATATCAACGACGGATCGGCCTGCACGGCCCGAAGTTGCTCAGGATGCTCGATGAACAGCAGCATCGCGCTGCCGATCAGGTGCGCGGTGGTCTCCTTACCGGCCACCTGGAGCTGCTGCAGGATGCTCAGGATCTCTTCGTCATTGAGCGGTCGCGAGCCGTCGTCGGTCTCAAGCTCCGCCGTCGCCAGGGTGGTCAGGATGTCGTCCTGGGGATCACGGCGGCGCTCGGCCGCGCGCCCAAGGAAGAACTCCTGCAGTTCGATTCCCGCCCTCAGGATCGCTCGTTCCTCCTCCGGCGGAATCGAACGCTCGATGCCGCCGATCGCGAAGTCGGCGTGGCGCTTGAACTCCTTCAGGTCCGATCGAGGCACGCCGATCTGATCGGCGATGACGGCCATCGGCAACTCATCCGCGAACTGCCTGGTGAAGTTGACCTTGCCCTCATCAATGAAGTCGTCGATCAGGCCGTTCACGATCTCGCGGACGTATCCCTCCATTCCGATCACCCGGCGCGGCGCCAGCGCCCGGTTGACCAGCGAACGGTAACGGGCATGATGCGGCGGGTCGGCCGCGAGCAACGTCGGCACGTTGGCGCGGTCAAAGGTGCGACGCAGTTGAACGATCTCTTCGTCGTCTGCGGCGGCCCGGCCGCGAGGCAGATTGCCTCCGCCCGTCGGCACGGCTGAAGAGTACGTCTCCGGGTCGTGAACCACCTCCTGCAGCAGGTCGTAACTGCTCACGATGGTGACGCCAAGCTCGGGAGCGGTGTACACCGGAGCCTCAGCATGAAGCGCCGCATAGAGGGGATATGGACACTCGAGAGTCTCCGGATCCAGCAGGTTGAAGTCACGAATGCTCACGTGCAGGCTCCTGATTCTCCGCTGGCGTCGTAGCCAATTCTACGATGTGCAAGCACGGTCCTCGCCGCTGTGAGCGACTCCAGAGTCAGCATGACTTCTCGTTGTGTGGTCGCCTCCTGGCGATTCGTTAGCCTGTATTCGATGACCGAGCAGTCGCGTGCAACGCTGCGGGTCCGTGCCTGGGATTGCGCGTCGAAGGGATCCAACAGTGTCCACATCCGACCAATTCATGGACTTACCGGGCCGCCTGATTGTGGTTGAGGGCATCGACGGATCGGGCAAGAGCACGCAACTGGACCTGCTGCACAAATGGCTGCGCAGCGAGGGTTACGTGACGGTGTTCACGGAGTGGAACTCGTCGCCGATAGTGCGCGACACGACGAAGCGGGGCAAGCGCAAGCAGCTACTGACGCCGATGTCGTTCAGTCTGATCCACGCGGCCGACTTCGCCAGCCGCACCCACGAGCAGATTCTGCCCGCGCTGCAGGCCGGAGTGATCGTTCTGGCGGATCGTTACATCTACACGGCATTCGCGCGCGATGCAGCGAGAGGTGTCAATCGCAAGTGGGTCCGAGACTTGTACTCATTTGCGCCGCCGCCGGATCTGGCGCTGTATTTCCACGTCTCGCTGGATGAGTCGATCCGCCGAATTGACGCCGCGCGGGCCGAGATCAAGTTCTATGAGGCAGGGATGGATCTTGGGCTCTCGGAGGACGTGAGCGAGTCGTTCCGCCTGTTCCAGGGACGGATCCTCGAGGAATACGACACGTTGTGCGACGAATACGACATCACGCGCGTCGATGCTCACCAGTCGCTGGTCAGTCAGCAGGTCCTGGTACGCGACCTGGTCGAGCCGTTGCTTGAGGACATGCCGCGGCGAGAGATCACAAACGTGCCGACGCACATGCATGCCGGCTACGTCTCGCTCGCGGCCGGGGGTGGCCTGTGACCAAGGTCCAGTTCTACGGCGAGCCGCCGCCCGGCATCGACCAGGAGTGGCTCCCCGGTCGGCTGATTGCAATCGAGGGAACCGACGGGGTCGGGCGCTCGACGATCATCTCCATTCTGCGGGACTATCTCGAGGCCAATGGCTGGGGCGTGGTCGACAGTGGTTTGCGTCGTTCGCCGCTGGTCGGTCCGGGCATCGACCAGGCCAAGGAAGGCCACACGCTCGATCCGATCACACTCAACCTGTTCTATGCGACAGATTTCTGGGACCGCTTCGAGCGAATCATGCTGCCTGCTCTGCAGGCGGGCATGGTCGTGCTGGCCGACCGCTACATCTTCTCGCTCATGGCTCGGGCGATCGTGCGCGGAGCAGCGCGCGAGTGGCTGGAGCAGATCTACGGGTTTGCGTTGATTCCCGATCAGGTGATCTATCTCGACATCGACGCCGAGGACCTGGTCCTGCGCATTCTCGAGCGCGGCTTCGACTTCTGGGAGTCGGGCGGTGACTATCTGCACGACCGCAGCATCTACGACGGCTTCATGCAGCACCAACGCGAGCAACTGCAGGAAATGTCGGCGATGGCCGACCGTTACGGCTGGGACGTGGTCGACGCCCGGGGCACGATTGAAGAGGTCTTCGAGGAGGTCCGGGTGGCCGTCATGCCGACGGTTGAGAGCATGTCGCGACCCTGATTGGTCCCGCTTGCGCGCCGGTTCTGAGTGTATGCTGAGTCAGCTATCGCGCCGAGGTAGCTCAGTTGGTAGAGCACACGACTGAAAATCGTGGTGTCGGCAGTTCGACTCTGCCCCTCGGCACCAAGTCTCGTCCCCTACTTCAGAGCGTCGACCAGATACTCGACCACGTGCCGCGGCTCGGCCTCGGTGAAGTGTCCGATCTGCTGTCGGCAGGAGACGCCTGTCACGGCGACGGGAATGTGCCTGGCGCCACGGATGGCGGGAAACAGGCGCAGTTCCCCCATTGCTCTTGAAATGTTGTGATGCTCGGCCTCGAAGCCAAACGAGCCGGCCATGCCGCAGCAACCGCTGTCGATCGCTTCCGCCTCGTAACCGGCGTGCCGCAAGACCGACAGGGTTTGCTCGACGCCGGCCAGGGCCTTCTGGTGGCAATGTGCGTGCAACATCAGTGGTCCATTGCTGCTCGTGAAGATCGGCTTTCCGTCACTATCGCCCAGCTCTCGAGCAAGCCACTCGTCAAGCAAGAGGGCGTGACCAGCCACGCTTGTCGCATCCTTGTTTTGCAAGAGCAATGGGTATTCATCGCGCAGCGTGAGCAGGCAGGATGGCTCTGTGCCGATGATCGGTGTGCCGGACCTCGCGTAGGGCAGCAACGCCGTGACGTTGCGCTCGGCGAGCGATCGAGCATTGTCGAGCAGGCCCTTCGAGATCGACGGGCGTCCGCAACAGGCTCGCTGCTCCACCCGAATCACCTGATAACCAAGCGCCTCGATGATCGTCGTTGCGGCAATGCCAACTTCGGGATGGACAAAGTTCGTGAACGTGTCGTCGAAGAGCACCACGTCGCCACGCACCTGCTGTTGCGCAGGGATTGTGCGGCTTCGGAACCATTGATTGAACGTCCGAGGCGCCAGCCTTGGGAGTGATCGCAAGGGACTCATGCCGAGTCGCCGCAACGCCAGCTTCGCGAGCGGAGTCGACGTCGCGAAGTTGGCCAAGGTGGGCGCGACAGAGCCTGCCCGTAGCAGCGTGGAAATGTTGGCGAAGGCGCGATCGCGCAGGGGGACGCCGTGCTCTCGATGTCGGTGCGCGAGGACTTCGTACTTGATCTTGGCCAGGTCGACGCCGGATGGACACTCGGCCTTGCACGCCTTGCATTCGACGCAGAGGTCGAGCGCGTCGTGTAATCGGTCGCCCGAGAGTTCGTACAGCGGCATCGCGCCGTTTAGCACCTGGCGCAGCAGGTTGGCGCGGCCGCGGGTCGAATGCTCCTCATTCTGCGTAACCATGAACGAAGGACACATCCCGCCGTCGAACTTTCGGCAAGCGCCCTGGCCATTGCACATCTCGGCGGCGCGAGCCAGTCCGCCTTCGGAGGAGAAATCGAGCCAACCCGGCGGCTCGTGATTGATCGTCTCGGGACTGAGCCTGAGATTGTCGCGGAATGGGGGCGTGTCGATGATTTTGCCGGGGTTGAACAGTCCGTCCGGGTCGAAGATCTGCTTCGTCTCGCGGAAGGCGTCAACGAGACGGGGTCCGTACATCTTCTCCATGAACGCGCCGCGGACGATGCCGTCGCCGTGCTCGCCCGATAGCGAGCCGCCGAACTCGACGACCAGATCCGCGATCTCCGAAGCCAGCTCCTCCGTCTGGTCGAGGCCGACTGGATCCTTGACGTTGACGACCGGTCGGATATGCAGGCATCCGGCGGCGGCGTGTCCGTAGTAGCCCGCGCGGAGCCCCTTGGCTCGCACCGCGGCGTCGAATCGGGCGACGAACTCGGGCAGTCGATCGGGCGGAACGGCCGTGTCCTCGACGAATGCCGCCGGCTTGGGATCGCCGTGCATCGACATCAGCAGGCCGAGTCCGGCCTGGCGCATTTGCCACATCCGCGCCTGCGCGGCCGAGTCGGTTTCGGTCACGAAGGCGTAACCCATGCCTTGTGCTTCGAGCTCCGACTGAATGGTGCGGAGCTGCTCGTTAAGGTCGGAGTCGTTGGCGGCGAAGCACTCGATCAGCAGGATCGCGCCAGGATCGCCGACGACGAACTCGGCCAGCGGCGCGTAACCGACGCTGGAACGGCAGCGCTCGATGATGATGTCGTCAACCAGCTCGATCGCCGCCGGCTTGCGCGCATTAGCGACAACGGTCGCGTCGGCCGCCTCAATCAACGTTCGGAAGTGGGCGACGAGGATGCCGCGACGACGGGGCAGCGGGGCGAGCCGCACGGTCGCCTCAGTGACGACGGCCAGGGTGCCCTCAGAGCCGACGACCAGCTGCGAGAGGTTGACGCCCTCCGGATCAAGCAATGTCTCAAGGTTGTAGCCAGAGACTCGACGGGGAATGTCGGGGTAACGTTCGGCGATCTCGTTTCGCTCGCGGTCGGCAAGCTCGCGCAGGTCTCGGTAGAGCCGACCCTCGCGTCCGCCTGCGTCGATCAACGCACGCAACCGGCGCTCGTCCTGCTGCTCGAAACGCAGCTGCTCGCCGTCGGAGAGGATCACGTCCATCGATTCGACGACGTCGACCGTCTTGCCGTAGAGACCGCTGTGCGTGCCGCAGGAATTGTTGCCGATCCCTCCGCCGATGGTGGCGCGATTGGCCGTCGAGGGATCGATCGGGTAGTGCAGACCGAACTTGCGCGCCGCCTTGTTCAGTTCGGAGAGCACCAATCCCGGTTGGACCTTCGCAAGGCGGCGATTGGGATCAAGATCGAGGACGGCGTTCATGTGCCGGGTGAAATCCAGCACCACGGCGTGGTTGACGCCTTGACCGGCCAGGCTCGTTCCGCCGCCGCGCGGCAGGACCGGCACTCCTTGGGCTCGGGCGATACCGACGGCGGCCTCGACGTCGGCTGGCGTTCGAGGGAAGACGACCGCCACCGGCTCCATCTCGTAGAGCGACGCATCGGTGGCGTAGAGCAAGCGAGACGGACGGTCGATGAGGACATCCGACGGTTGCGAAAGCGCTCCGCGAAGGTCCTCCGCGATTGCATTCAGCGCGTTGGGGCCGTTGTTGAGCATGGCCCGAGCGCGCGAGACCGAGTTGAATCTCGAGGGATTGCGACCCTCAATCACGGTCCTCAGCGGGAAGTTGGTCGTCATGCGGGCAGGCTACCGGCAAGGCGGTAGGCGGCCTCGGACGGGTCGTCGGCGGAGAGGATCGCGCTGCGCACGGCCACGCCCCAGGCGCCGGCCTCAATCGCTTGCGGAGCCGTCTCCGTCGTCATCCCGCCGATGGCGTAACAGGCGACGTTGCCCAGCAAGTCCCGCATGTCTCTGAGATGCTCCAGGCCGGCGCCGGCTCGACCAGGATGAGACTCCGTCTCGAAGATGGTGCCAACGATGGCGTAGTCAACGTCATCGGCCAGCGCGGTGTGTGTTTCTGACTCGTCGTGGACTGATCGGCCCAGCAGCGTGAACTGTCCTGCTGGCGTCTCGGCGGCGGCGGGCAGATGCAGGCCGATTTCCAGCGCCTGCGCGAGGTCCGGGCGATTGTTCACGATCAAGACCGTCTGCGGTGGAATGCGGCGCTGGACCGCTTGGATCACCGCGATGAGCTCGGCATTCGACAGTTCCCGTTCACGAAACTGGACGACCAGCTTCCCGCCCACACCGTTGGCGGCCCGCACGATCACATCGGGCAATGGGCGACCGTTCGTGCCTTGCTGGTCGGCAATCAGCATCAGGCGGTGCAGGATCATGATTCGCGCCTGAGGAAGTGCCAGGGAATCGTGCGGCGCTCGATCAACACGACCGCGAGGAAGAGCAGGTAGCTCAACAGCGCGACGACGAAGATTGCGCCAAAGACCAGATCCGTACGGAAGGACAATCGCGACTGCTCGAGAAAAATGCCGAGTCCGTCGGTCGCGCCGGCCAGTTCGCCAAAGATCGCCCCGAGGACGGCGTAGATCGCCGCAATCCGCAGGCCGGTGAACAGATCCGGTAATGCAGCCGGGATTTTGACGTAGCGGTACATCTGCCAGCGAGAGGCGCCGAAGTTGCGCATCAGGTTGATGGTCGGGCGCTCAGTCGCCGCCAGTCCGGCGGCGAAGCCGAGCACGATCGGGACGAATGTGAAGAGTCCAATCACGATGATCTTCGGAGTCACGCCGAAGCCGAACCAGACGATCATCAGCGGCGCAACGACAGGTATCGGGATCGTCTGCGAGGCGACGATGATCGGATAGAGCGCCCGTCGCACCGGAGCGGAGAGATCGAGCAGCAAGCCGAGGGCCAGCGCGCAGACAATGCTGATCGCGAATCCGGCCGCCACCTCGGACATGGTGACCAGGGAGTGCTCCCAGATCGACCCGGCGGACTCGACGCTCTCGCGCACGATCCGAACAGGTCCGGGAAGCGTCTGCGGACGGATGTCCGAGAGCCAGACGTAGATCTGCCAGCCGACCAGCACGACCAGCACCAGACCCAGCGGCGCGCCGACGCTGACGACGAGCTCGCGGCGAAGCGGCCGAGCGCTCACGCGATCACTTCCTCTGCTTCGGTCTCATGCCTCAGGTAATCGATCAACTGATGAGCGGCCTCGGTTTCGGCCGCGCGAGTGGTACGGGGACGAGGCAGATCGACTTCGAGCACGTTGGTGATCGTCCCGGGTCGAGGCGACATGACGAATACGCGGTCCGAGAGCGCCACGGCTTCGTGCGGATCGTGCGTGACCAACAGCGCCGATCCGCCGATCCGGTTCCAGGTTTCGGCCAGCCACGACTGCAGCTGGCCGCGCGTGATCGCGTCGAGCGCGCCAAACGGCTCGTCCAGCAGCAGGAACGGGCGAGCCAGCAGATACGTGCGCAGGAAGCTGGCTCGCTGCCTCATCCCGCCCGACAACTCGTGCGGACGGCGATGCTCAAATCCGGCCAGTCCAAACTGAGGGAACAGGTCGGCGGCGCGTTGCCGAGCCTCGCGCTTGTCGACGCCCTGAACCTCCAGTCCCAGCGACACGTTCTCGAGCGCCGACCGCCAGGGGAAGAGCAAGTCCTCCTGAGGCATGTATCCAAAGTACCTGAGGCGTTCTTCGGCCGACGGCGACTGGCCATCGACCTGGATCGAGCCTGTGTCATGTTCATCAAGACCGGCGATCAGGTTGAGCAGGGTCGTCTTGCCGCACCCCGACGGGCCGACCAGCGCAGCAAACTCACCATCGGCGACAGTCAGTGAGACATCCATCAGGGCGTCGATCGCGCCCTCGCCGGTGCCGTAACGTTTGCCGACGCCCTCGATTTGCAGCATCGGACAGCGCTACTCCCGCGCCGCCTCGATGATCTCGGTGTCGAAGTGGGCGGACCAGTCCGGTTCGGTTGCGAGCGGATCGCCGTTCTCATCGGTCAGCAGACCGTTCTCGTAGAGCCATCCGGGGTAGCCGGACCATTGCGACAGCGTCTGCGACCCCCAGCGTCCGTCGGGAGCGAGGTAATAGTCGTCGGCCAACAGCTGCGCCGACGCATAGACGAGCTCCGGATCGGGGAACGCGTCTTCGCCCGCGGTCTCGATCAACAGGCGTCCGGCTTCGTCCGGATCCTCGACCGCGAACTCATAGCCGCGCAGGGTGGCGCGCATGAACCGGATCAGGGCGTCTTCCTTCTCGTCGATCGTTTCGCCCGAGGACACCAGGAGCACGGCGGGACGGTCGGGCACGCCGAAGTCGGAATGACGCCACGTGCGGTACTTGATGCCCTGCCGATCCCAGTCGATGCCCTCCCAGGTGACGAAAATCTCCACGGCATGGACTCGTCCGGCGAGCAGCGCGTCATAGGCGCCGGTGTCGAGCACGACCAGTTCGGCAGTGCCTTCCCCGCCGTCGGCCTGGATCACGGTGCGCCACTGAGGCAGTTCGTATGGCAATCCCCAACCGGCGTAGAGCTTGCCGTCCATGTCGCGGAGCCGCTTGATCGGTCCGTCCTCGAGCACCGCAATCTCGGTCGGACTCTTCTGCAGCACGGCGGCAATACTGACCACGTCCAGCCCCTGCGCCCGCGAGAACGGCACGACGGTGGCGAAGGAGAATGCGACGTCGGCCACGCCCTCGGCCACGAGCAGGTCGCCGTTGGCGCCGCTGTACGGCAAGATTTCGACCTCGACGCCCTCGTCCTCGTACCAGCCCTGGGCGAGTGCGACGTACAGGCCGGTGTGGTTCGTGTTTGGCGTCCAGTCGAGCTGGACCCGGATCAGGTCCGGCTCATCCTCACCGCAGGCAGTGAGCAGCAGAGTCAGCGCCAGCAGCACTGCTCCGACGGCGGCTGCCGCGACTCGGAATCTCGCCGTCACGGAGATTCACCGTTCACCCAGGCCGAGTCGAAGAAGTTGTACTCGAGCTCCATCGCGGTGCGGAACTTGATCGCCACCTCGGCCGATTCGTCGCCGTGCTCGTCGAGCATGCTCATGATGATGTCGACCTTCTCCCGATATCCCGCGCCGGCATACATGTTGATCCAGAAGCCGTAGCGCTCTTCATAGGGCTGATCGGCGAGCCGGGTGCCGAGCCACCCGTACAGCTTGGCACAGGGGGCCATGGCGGCGAGGTGCTCGCCAATCGTCCCCAGCGAAGCGGTCGCCAGGAGGAAGTCGGTGTACTCGCGAGCTGCGGGCAGCGGCTGGACGTCCTCCAGCGAGACGCCCAGTTCGGGTGCGGTCTGCTCGTGCAGGGTGCCTTCGGTGAGGATGCCGGAGAGCAGTGATCCGAACTGGCGCCGAGTGGCCCAGTCCTGGGCACGGACCGCGCCCCAGGCGTAGGAGCGGGCATAGGCGTCGAGGTAGAAGTGGTCCTGCTGGGCGAACAGGCCATAGCGGGACTCGGACAATGTGCCGTCGGCCAGGCCGACGATGAACGGATGCTCCAGGCAGGCTTCCGCGAGGTCGCGGTTGTCGTCCCAGAGTCGTTGCGAGAGCGGCGGGTCGGACACGGTCAATCTCCTGTTCTCGTCACACCTCGTCATTGCCGCGCTCGTCGCGGCAATCTCGCCATCAGCAGCGCTGACGCTTGAACGAAGCTCGGCGAGCTGCCCGCCACAAACGTGGGTATGACGTTGAGATTCGTTGGTGTTCTGTGGGCAGCAATGATTCCAGGCTCCTAAGAGGTTTCCAGCGGGGAGATCATCCCCTCGGACGGGGAAGAAGCTTCCGCGTAGAACTTGCGCGGCATTCGCCCGGCGAGGAAGGCGTCGCGCCCGGCTCGGGCAGCCGCGTTCATCGCGCGGGCCATCTGCACGGGATTGCGCGATCGCGCGACGGCGGTGTTCATCAGCACGGCGTCGCAGCCCAGTTCAAATGCAATTGCGACGTCGGACGCCGTGCCGACGCCGGCGTCGACGATCACCGGTACGTTGGCGCGTTCCTTGATCAGCTGGATGTTGTGCGGATTGCGAATACCCAGGCCGGAACCGATCGGCGCGCCGAGCGGCATCACCGCCGAACAGCCGACGTCTTCCAGTTTCCGCGCCGTGACCGGATCGTCGTTGGTGTAGGGCAGCACCTGGAATCCGCGACGGACCAATTCCTGTGCGCCCTCAAGCAAGCTCTCGGTGTCCGGCAGCAGCGTCTCTTCGTCCGCGATCACCTCCAGCTTGACCAGCGAGACGCCCAGCGCCTCGCGCGCCAGTTCCGCGGTCAAGATCGCATCGGGAGCCGTGAAGCAGCCGGCTGTGTTGGGCAACAGGCCGTAGCCGCGCTCAGTCAACAACGTGTACAGGTTGGTCGGATCGGAGCCGTCGGCCGAGCCGACATTGACGCGTCGCAACGCGACGGTCACCAGTTCCGTGCCGGATGCTTCGAGCGACGAGAGCAACGTCTCCTGTGACGGATAGCGAGCGGTGCCGAGAATGATCCGCGAGGTCATCTCACGTCCGGCCAGGGTCCAGGTGTCGTTCTCGATTATGTGGTTTGACGAGCTCATCGATCTATCCGCCCTGTTTCGCGCCGACAATATCGATTCGGTCGCCGTCGGCGACGCTGGTCTGGCCCCATTCGCTGCGCGGCACGACCGACATGTTGATCGCCACGGCGATGCCCGGCTGCTCTGGGTCGTAGCCGAACTCGCACAACGCCTCGGTCAATTGCCGATTGTCAATGGAGATCGCTTCTCCATTGAGCGTCACCGTCAGGGCCGGCTGAGCTTCACTCACGATGCCGCCTCCGTGTTCATCCGCCGTTGCCCCAGCCGCTCGATGCTGTAGGGAGCGAGCAACTCCGGCGTTTCGCCTGTCTCCATGGCCTCCGCCAGCCAGTGCGCGGTGGCTGGAGCCAGCAGAATTCCATGCTGGTAATGTCCCGTGGCGATCCACAGTCCCGGTTGACCCGCTGACCCGACGATCGGCATGCGATCGGCGACGGCTGGACGCAGGCCGACGCTGTGCTCCTCGATCTCCACCTCACGAATTCGCCCAATCAGGCTGGAGGCCTCCGTCAGCAGGTCCTCTCGCGCCCGGTCCGTCGGCGTGAGATCCCATCCCGCTTCAGGCTCCTTGGTCGAAGCGACAATCAACTCGCCGTCCCGTCGCTGGGCGAGACTGACGGAGTTCGTGCGGATGACTCGGTCAATGATGCGCGGCCCTCGAAGTCGCAGCAGTTGCCCTTTCACGGGTCCAACTCCTGTGGGGGCCAGGGGCGATTCCCCGTCGACGGCCGCATCCACAATCTGATCGGACCACGGTCCGGCCGTGACCAGCACGGCGCGGGCTTCGAGCGTCTCCTGTTCATCATTGGCATCGGGGCCGTGCAAGAACACACGCCAGGCGCCTGCCGCCTCGTCGTACTCGCCTCCAACCGCCGTTCGCTCTGTGCGGAGACTCACTCTGATGTAGCCGATGGCGCGCTCCAGCGCTGAGAGCAGCCGCCGCGGATCGACCTGAACGTCCTCATCGACGAGCACGGCGCTGATCAGGCCTCCCGGCAGCTCCGGCTCGACCTGGAAGATCTGGCTTGCCTCGATCTTCTGAGAACGCAGACCGCGCTCCACTCGCTCCTGGTGCAACGCCTCGAGCTGCGCATCCTCTTCGGCTGTTCTGGCCACCCAGAGCGTGCCGTCCATGCGATACCCGGCGCTGCGGCGGCCAATCGACTCGACCTTGGCGATGAACTGGGGAAACCGGCGCAGACTGTCGAGCTTCAACGGGAAGATGGCGTCGTCATCGCCGACCGGCAGCGTGGACGTGCCCAGCAGTCCCGCCGCGACACGGCTCGCCTGCTGACCGGGCCGCCCGCGTTCGATCAGGACCACCTTGTGGCCGCGCCTCCCCAACTCGAAGGCGCAGGTGAGACCGATCACGCCGGCCCCAACGATTGCGATGTCCCAGACCTGTGGATCGCTCATCCCGCCGCCTCCTGCTGCTGTGCGATCAGGCGATCCACACCGAACCGCTCAATTGCCTCTGGGACGCTGCCGGTCGTCATCAGCTCGGCCATCCAGTGGGCCGTCGCCGGTGCGAGGATGACGCCGCCCCGGTAGTGTCCACCGGCGATGAATATGCCTTCACTGTCGGTCGGCCCCAACACCGGCTGATGGTCGGAGACGGCGGGCCGCAAGCCAACGTCGATTTCACTGACGTAGAGGTCGTAGAGGCCGGGCAGGATTTCGAAGGCGTAGCGCAACAGATCCAGCGTGCCGCCGGCAGTCGGCTGCATGTCGAAGCCCTGTTCCTCCTCGGTCGCCCCGAGCAACAGTTCGCCGCCGGCGCGCGGCACGATGTAGACGTCGCTGTTGCGCAGCACGTGATTGACCAGTAGTTGTCCCTTGAGGTGAACGATCTGACCCTTGATTGGCCGCATACCGATCCGCGGCAGCGGCGTGACCAGACCCTCCTCCAACCAGACTCCCGCCGCGAGCAAGACCTGTTCGGACCGCAGAACTGTCTGGTCACCTGGGGAGTGCAGTGTCAACTCAATCCGTCCGCCGGTCCGTTCCACCGTCCTGACAGCCGTGCGCTCGACCAGCTCCACCCCGACGTTCCGGCAGGCCGCCGCGAGTGCCGGGACCAGCTTGCGGCTGTTGACCTGGTGATCGGTCTCGACCAGCAGTCCGCCGATGATCCTTGGTGACAGGTAGGGTTCGATCTGCCGCGTTTCCCGACCGGTCAGTCGCCGAGCGGGCAGGCCGCGATCCTCCTGAATCTTGCGGATGTGTTCCAACTCCAGTTCGTCGTCCCGGTGTCGCGAGACCCACAGCGTTCCTTCGTCCCGGTATCCGCAAGAGAGTCCGCTCGCGGCTTCGATCTCCAAGACGAACGCGGGATATCGACTCAGGCTGTCAAGTTGCAGCTCGACCAACTCGGGAGGAGTCGTCTCCACTTCGAACGACGGCGTCAGCATTCCGGCGGCGACGGTTGACGCGCCGAACCCTGCTTCTTCCCGCTCGATTACGATGACCGACTTCCCCCGCCTGGCCAACTCGAACGCGCAGGACAGGCCGACCACGCCGGCGCCGACGATCGCAACCTCAGTTGAACGCGACTTGCTGGTCATGTCAGCGCCCGTTCGATCGCGTCGGCGAATGCTCGGCAGGCCGCCTGGGGATCGTCCTGACAGACCACGGCCGACAGCACGGCCACGCCGTATGCGCCGGCGGCGATCACGTCGCCGACCCGGTCCGCAGTGATGCTGCCAATCCCAATCACCGGCTTGTCGACTGCGGCGCAGATCTCCGCGAATCGTTCCAGTCCCAACATCGGGGCGGCGCGGTTCCCCTTCGACGTCGTACCGAAGACCGGTCCGACGCCGAGATAGTCGACCGGCTGCTTCGCTACCTTGACTGCCTCCTCGACGGAGTTGGCCGTTCCACCGATGACTGCGTCCGATCCCAGAATCTGTCGGGCGACGTATGGCGGCAGGTCCTCACGACCCAGATGAACCGCGGTGGCGCCGACAGCAGCGGCAACATCGACACGATCGTCGATCAACAGGGTCGTACCGAACTCGCGGCAGGCGAGGCTCATCAGTACGGCCACGCGCATCATTTCCTTCGTCGACATTTGCCGCTTCTCGCGGTACTGAATGACATCGGCACCGCCGGCAGCCGCGGCAGCAGCGAGTTCGACGTGACTGAACCGATCCTGGAGGACCTCATCGGTGATCACGTGGAGTCGGCCGACCTGCTTCTGCTCAGTCACGGCGCGTCATCCAGAAATGGTCGGTGGGGCCGACCCCGTGTCCGATGTCCAGCCCGCCGCGGATCGCCTCGGTTACGTACTCCTTCGCGTTGCCAATCGCCTCATGCAGCACCTCGCCCCGCGCCAGCCGAGCGGCGATCGCCGACGCGTACGTGCAACCAGTCCCATGCGTGTGTCGGTGGTTGATCCATTCGCCGGGGAACAACTGAGTCGAGTCTGTTGTGACCAGGACATCGGTCGCCGGCGCGCCCTTGAGGTGTCCGCCCTTGACCAACGCAGCGCTGGCCCCGGCCTCAACCAGCAGCTCACCAGCCTGCTGCGCGTCATCGACGGTGCTGATGGACAGGCCGGTCAGCGCCTCGGCCTCGTGGACGTTGGGTGTGATCAGCGTTGCGAGCGGCAGCAGCTTCCGTCGCAGGGTGGATGCGGCATCCTCAGCGAGGAGGGGGAATCCTGTTTTCGAGATCATCACCGGATCGACGACGACGAACGGCGACCGCCGACGTTGGATCTCGCTCGCGACCAGCTCAATCATGTCCGAGCCGCCCAGCATGCCGGTCTTCACGCCGGCGACATCGAGGTCCTCGAAGACGGACGCGATCTGCTGCCGAACGGCATCGAGCGGCAGCGGCCAGGCGCCCTGCACGCCGAGTGTGTTCTGCGCGGTTACGGCTGTAATCACGGTTGCCGCGTAGGCGCCGTTGGCCGTGATCGACTTGAGGTCGGCCTGGATGCCGGCTCCAGCCGAGGAGTCGGATCCAGCGATGGAGCAAACGACGCGCACGATCTGCCCTCGCTTGGGGTGATCGACTGTCGTTCGGGTGGGCCTGAAGGTTGTTGCGCTCCCTGCGCCGGCATTACCCGGATCAGGTTCGGCGGGTGTGTTCTCAGGCCCAAAACCCGTCACCTCGACGGTCGGACCACCCCGGCTTGTTTCTCCCTGGAGATTAACACATCTACGAGTCGGCTTCGCGACTTCCTGCTTGACGGCCCCGAATGATCTGCGGGGACCACTGGAAGATGCGAACCGTGAACCTCGTGCCGAACGCCTGGAGTCCGCTGACCGAGATCACTCCATAGCTGCTGACGCCGCCGAAGGCGATCAGTCCGATCGAGTTGAATCCGCCCACTGCGACCAAGCCAATCGAGTTCGCCCCGCCGATCGCGACCAGTCCGATCGCGTTCCATCCGCCGATCGCGATGACGCCGATGCCGTTCGCCGTGCCAACAGCGAACACTCCGATCTCGGAGGTTGGCACGTCGTCCAGGATTCCCCACTGAGTCAGGCCGAACAGCACAACAAAGCCGGCCGCCATGACCATCGCCCAGAAGAAGGAGACGCCCTGAGCGGTTTGCTGGCCGTGTTGGCTCGAGTCCGTCATCTGCGACATGGCAATGGCCGATCCACCTGCTTCGTCCCGCAAGGTTAACCAAACGGGCCGCCCCCTATTGACTCAGGGAGCGGCCTGTGAGGTCGTCGGCCGAGGCCGTCGTTTAGTCGGAAGTGAGCACCAGGGTCCCGGTCGTCGACAGCGTCCCGCCGGTGCCATTGACAACGCAGCTACGAGCGCTGGTCTGCTTGCCCGGGTCGCCCGAGAAACCGCCATCCTCGGCCGTCCCGGAGAGCTGGCGGTAAGCCTCGACCAGCAGCTGCATGCCGTACATGCCGGAGTGGTTGAAGCTCAGGCCGCCGCCGTTGGTGTTGATCGGCAGGCGTCCGCCCGGCGCGGCGTGGCGATCCTTCCACAGGGCCGGACCCTCACCGGCCGGCGCGAGACCGAGCATCTCGGCCGTGATTCCCGCCGTGACGGTGAAGGAGTCGTAGATCATGGCCATTTCCATGTCCTCGGGACCCATGCCAGCCATCTTGTAGGCGGCGGCGGCCGAACGGCCGGCCGACGTCTCGGTGAAGTCATTCATTTCGAGCATGTTCCAGTGGGAGATGCTCTCGCCTGCGCCGGCAATCCAGACCGGCGGGGTCTTGGAAGTACTGGCGATCTCCGGTCCGGTAATCAGCACGGCGCCGCCGTGGTCGGTGACCAGGCAAACGTCGAGCAGCTTGATCGGCCAGGAGATGGCGCGGGAGTTCATCACGGTGTCGACGCTGATCGGGCCGCCGAAGGTGTGGCCGCGCTTGCCGCCGCCCCACTCGCCCTGCTCCAGCGGAGGCAGATCGCCCTCGCCGGCCTTGCGATACATGACCGCGCGCGGGTTGAGCGTCGCCCATTCGCGGGTCACGACGGCGATCTCGGCGAAATCCTCCTGCGTCGTGCCGTAGCGGTGCATATGCCGGTTCATCGCGTGCGAGTAACCGGTGGGCGCGCCGCCCAAGCCATACGCCGACGTGTGCTGCGTGCCCGGATCCCAGGGGTCGCCGCCGCCGAAGGGACGTCCCGTTCCCTTGCCGCCCGTGAATCGCTGGCTGAATCCCATCTCGCCGTGCGAGACCAGCGCCACGTTGATCACGCCGGCGTGGATTGCGGCCAGCGCGTGATGCACGTGCATCTCGAACGAGCAGCCGCCGACCGAGGTCGTGTCGATGTACTTGGGGTGCAGCCCGAGGTACTCGGCCAGCTGCGGCGACCAGCCAGCGGAGAAAATCCCGTCGATCGCGGCGATCGGAATGCCGGTCATGTTGCAGACGTTGTTGATCGCTTCGATGTGCAGGGTCAGCGACGACTTGGGTGTCGCCGGGTAACCGATGTCGTTCGCTTCGGCAGCGCCGATGATCGCGGCGGCCTTCGATGCTTCACCAGGCATGTTGTGCTCCTGAGTTATGTACGAGTGATGTACCCGGGCCGCCTAGACAGGCCGCCAGAAGGGGATGTGAACGTCTTCGGAGGCTTCCTCGAACTCGATCTGCACGGCGCCGCCGATCTCGATCGATTCGGGGTCGTTGGGGTCGACGCCCTTGAGCACGGTCAGCATCCGGTCGCCCTCGGCGAGGTCGATGTAGGCCGTGACGTAGGGCACTTCGTCGCCCCAGCCGCGCGCGACGAGACCACGGTTGTGCTGGACCGCGAAGGTGTGGATCGTGCCCTTGCCGGTCGCCTCGACCCATTCGATGTTCATCGAGTGGCAGAACGGGCAGATCACCCGTGGGTACCAGTGGACTCGGTTGCAGTCGGAACAACGGGGGAGCGTCAGCTTCCCCTCTTTGGCCCCGTCCCAGAATGGCTGCGAAACCGGATCGGGACTCGGAATGGGCTTGGTGTACTCGGCCACCGCGCTCCCCTCTCAACAATCGCTTGCTTGGCCGCGCCGCAATCCGCTGCGCGTGCATGACATGACTACGTGATTTCGTTCACGCAGCCCGCAGTGTACCAGCGACCCTGTCGAGCCTTGCCGATTCACGAATCCGCCGCGACACTGGCTGCCAGGTCGACATCGAGGCGCCATTGGGGCCGAGTCCACCGGTACAGAAGAAATGCCTTCGACAACATCATTGTCTTAGATGCATAAGTCGATCTATCCTGTCTCATAGAGGTAGCAGGCGATGACGACGGCCGACGACTCCAGACCGGCGACAATATCCGAACTCCGCATGGTGCGCGATCAGCTCAATGTCAGGATCGACGACCTGAGGGACGAGCTGAATCGCAGAATCGACGATCTACAGCGAATGATGCTCTGGGGAATGGGCCTGCTGGCCGCGCTCATGATCGCATTGATGGGCGTAGTGTTGAGCGGGGTCTGAACCAACTGAGCCGTGCGGCCGCACACTGTCGAAGACAGGAAAAACGGCGGCCTCCGGACCCTTGGGCCACGGAGACCGCCGTTGCTGGGTGGACCGTCGTCCTGCTGCTGGCTCAGCGGGCGCGGAAGAACGACTCGTTGAACATGTTGTAAACCGGCGAGAGCGAGTTCGCGACCGCGCGGCCGGGGCGCAGTTGTCGGATTTGCTTGACCCGGTTCACCACCTGCTTTCGCTGGCGTCGGCGCTCATGCTCCTGCTGGGCCTCCCAGCGGCGCCGAGCTACCTCGCGCATCTGCCGTTCCGTCGCGACCCGTTCGGCAGCGGAAGTCGGCGCAAAGGGGTTGGGTTCGGTCGGGACAATCATGAGGTCACACTCCATGGTGCGGGGGCGGTTGAGCGGCGTCAGGGCGACGCGATTCTTCGCCTCCAATTCCGACGGTATGCAGTTCGTGGTCACGCGGCGCACCTGGTTGGCCAACGCCTGGAGAACAGCGCGATTCCCACGTTTCGCTTGACAAGCAGGCGTCAATCTGGCGGTACCCTGCCACACAGTCCGACAGATAACGCAGTTCTGGAGCCCGCCATGCTGAAGCAGTTCGCCGTCCCCGAAGAGATCGCCGTCCGCATTCCCGGCGACGCCATGCGCGGCGCCGTGCACGAGATCTTCACCGCCTGCGGCATGCCCGAGGACGACGCGCGGCGCAGTACCGACACGCTGCTCTACGCCGACCTGCGCGGAATCGACTCGCACGGCGTCTCCAACATGCTGCGCGCCTATGTGGCTGGCTTCAAGTCGGGCGACATCAACCCCACGCCGAACTGGACGATTTTGCGGGACGCGCCGGCCGCCGCCACCATCAACTGTGACCGCGGACTGGGACTGACCGTTGGCCCGCAGGCGATGGAGCTGGCCATCGAGAAAGCGCGCAACCAGGGTGTGGCCACGGTGGTCTGCAACAACGGAGGACACTTCGGCGCAGCCGCCTACCACGCGCAGATGGCGCTGGAGCACGACATGATTGGCCTCTCGATGACGGTCGGCGGACTGTTGGTTGCGCCGACGCACGGGGCGCAGGCCATGGTGGGACTAAACCCGATGAGCATCGCCGCGCCCGCCAACGAGGAAGCGCCGTTCATCTTCGACGCCTCGATGTCCTCGGTCGCGGGCAACAAGATCCGCCTGGCGCAGCGACTCGGAGAAGACCTGCTGCCCGGCTGGGTCGCCACCGCCGATGGCACGCCGATGATGGAAGCGGGA
Organism: Chloroflexota bacterium; assembly: GCA_028875225.1. Taxonomy (GTDB): domain Bacteria; phylum Chloroflexota; class Dehalococcoidia; order Bin125; family Bin125; genus Bin125. The sequence goes on from JAPPFB010000022.1 coordinate 47,663, forward strand.
CAGACGCCGGACGAGTTCCTGATGCTGCCGCTGGGCGGCACGCGCGAGATTGGCTCGCACAAGGGCTATTCGCTGGCCGTGATGATCGACATCCTCAGCGGGATCATGGCCAACGCCGGCTCGGCGCTGTTCCGCTTCAACGGCGTCGGACACCATTTCACCGTCTTCAACATCGCCTCGTTCACCGACATCGACGAGTTCAAGGGGCACATGGACGAGTACCTCAAGGCCTTGCGCGAGACGCCCACCGCTCCGGGCGAGGAACGCGTGATCTACGCGGGACTGGAAGAGCACGAAGCGGAAATCGACCGCTCCGAACGTGGTATCCCGTATCACCCTGAGGTGATCGAGTGGTTCCGCTCAGCGTTCGCCGACCTCGGAATCCGCGACCACTTCGCCGGCATCGTCTAATTCGAGGTCTGACCGGGGGTCGGTGTCGGAGCCAATACCAGCACGACCTCGCATGAGGGCGACCTCCCCCATCGCACGGCTGACCGCGCTGAAGGTCCAGAGCATCAGCACCGCGCCGAGCCCCCAACCGAGCGGCAGGCGGATGATTGCATAGGTGCTCGCGCTGACCTGATCGAGCAGCCACCAACGCAGCACGCCCGTGACCGCGATGTACAGCCCCCAGACGATCGTCAGTCGAATCCAGACGCGGTGGTCGGCGGGCAGTTGCTCACGGATGGCCGGAAACGTCTCGCGAATGACCGCGCTGACGATCGGCCGGCCGACGAACACGCTGATCAGGAAGATCGCGCCCAGCACGAAGTTGTCGACGAAGTCGCGCGCCCAGTAGACCTTGCCGTCCGCCTCGATCAGGCCCCACACGCCGAACCCGACGTTGAAACAGACGCTGAACACCATCAACCAGCGCACCGCAGTGATCTGCGGACGCAGGCGGCGCTGGACGAGATAGACAACCAGCCCCACAACTACGGCCGCCGCAATCGCAGCGCGAACGCCGACCACGGCATTGAACAGGAGATACGCCACCGTCGGACCGACGCCGAGCACCGCGACCGGGTCGACCTGTGGAATCCGGTCCAACCTCTGTGCCCACTCAGGCAGTTCCGGCTCAGGAGTTTCAGAATCGCGCTTCATGCCGCTCCTGAATCCCTTCTCCCCCTTGCAGGGGGAGATGCCGAAGGCAGAGGGGGTCCCTCTCTCCTCGCGGTCGGGCGGGCGGGGGGGGGGGGGGGGGGGGCGGGCGGGGGGGGGGGGGGGGGGGGGGGGGGGGCGGGGGGGGGGGGGGGGGGG
>JAPPFB010000009.1 GCA_028875225.1 Chloroflexota bacterium
TGAGGCTGTAGAGCGCGCTCTTGAAGGCGGCATAGCGCGGGTGCCGCGCCTCGGGTGCATTCCACATCGCGCGTTGCCAGGCGTCGAGGTCGCGGCCGTGCCCGGCGCCGACCCGGACGGTCAGCCCGCGAGCGCCTCAATCTCGCTCTTGAGGTCCTCCAGTTCGGCGCCTCCGGCCATCAGCTGCCGAATGTCCTTTTGCACGAGATCGTCCCGGGTGCCGCGCCCGATCACTTCGCCCAGCGACAGGAAGGTGTAGCGATCGGCCACGAGACGGGCGTGGCTCTCGTTGTGCGTGATGAAGATGATGGCGATGTTGCCGCGCGCGCGGACCCGCATGATCGTCTTCAGCACTTGCATCTGCTGCTTCTGGCCCAGCGCCGAGGTGGGCTCGTCGAGGATCAGCACATGCGCTCCGAAGTAGATCGCGCGTGCGATCGCAAGCGTCTGGCGCTGGCCGCCCGACAGGGTGCCGACCGGCTGGCGCGGATTGGCGATGTCGATGCCGATCAATTTCATCTGTTCCAGCGCGATTTCGTCCATGCGGGCGTCGTCCAGGACGCCGAACAGCTCGGGCTTCTTCATCAGCTCGCGGCCCATGAAGAAGTTGCGCGACACCGGCATCAGCGGCGCGAGCGCCAGGTCCTGATAGACCGTGCCGATGCCCACATCCGCCGCATCGCGCGGCGAGCGGAACGCGACCGGTCGACCGTCAACCCGAATCTCGCCAGATGTCGGAGGGTAGACGCCGGAGAGGATCTTGATCAGCGTCGACTTGCCGGCCCCGTTGTCGCCGAGGAGCGCATGGATCTCGCCGGGATAGACCTCGAGGTCGACACCATCCAAGGCTCGCAGTTCGCCGAACCGCTTCACGACGCTTTTCATTTCGACGACCAGGTCCAAGCGCAATCCTCCGCCTGCTTCGACGTCTAGTGAGGCGCAAACATCTTCGGAAAAACACCCCTGATGGCAACCAGTCCGACCAAGGCCAATCCGAGCACGATCTGATAGGCGAAGATGTTGATTCCCTGCAAGATGAGCCCGTGCTTGAGCGCGAGCAGGGTGGCGACTCCCAGGAACGCTCCCCAGACCGTTCCGGCCCCGCCCAGCAAGGCGCAGCCACCTATGATGGTAGCCGCGATCGCCTCGAACTCCATCGCCGTCGCGGTGGTCGTCGAGACCGAGGACAGGTTGGACGCCGTGATGATGCCTGCGAACCCGGCCAGGACGGCCGAGATCATAAACGCGCGGATCTTGACCCAGCCCACCGGCACGCCTGTCGCCAAGGCGGCAGTCGCATCGCCGCCGACGGCGTAGATGTGACTGCCGAAACGCGTTCTGGCCATTACGAAGGTGAACGCCGCAAGAATGAACGCGCAGATCGGCACGGCATGGTGGAGTCCGAGCGACTTGCCCCCCAGCAGCTGCAACCAGAAGGAGCCGCGGATCTCGTCGGGAATGACGAGAGCGTAGCCGCCCGTGACGTACTCGACGAGCCCGCGATAGACGAACAGGAAGCCCAGAGTCACGAGGAGGGAGGGCAGCTGCAGCCGCCAAGTGAGGATGCCGTTGACGTATCCGATCAGGGCGGCCAGCAGGAGGGCCAGCAGAAGGGCCGGCAGCGGTCCGATGTCGGCATTCAGGAGCATGACGAAAATCATGCTGACGAAGGCGTAGACCGAGCCTACCGAGAGATCGAACTCGCCCGAGATGATGACTACGGCCTGGCCGATCGCGACGATACCGAGCCAGGAGATGTCGCGCAGAAGGCTCGGCAGGTTGTTGAACCAGGCCACGCCGATCAGCACGGCAAGAAGCGCGAACAGCAGGACGACGCTCAAGGCCGCAATCGACTCGCGACGAGCTGTCAAGACTCTCACCGTCCGCCTCTCGTCCCAGCCATCGATACCGTCCCCCGCTCCGGTCTCCTAGTGTCGTGTTTCTGAAGTTCATTAGCATTCGGACTGGCCGGTGCGCGGTCTCTCCGACCGAGTCTCTCTCTCACCTCGTCATGCCCGGACTTGATCCGGGCATCTCTCTCAGCAAGGCCCACCCGTCGCCGGGCAAACACGTGGATGGCCGGAATAAATCCGGCCATGACGCGGAAAGGGCGCCGGGCAGTTGGATAGAAACATCCAGAACGGGGCACTAGTTCAAGAGCCCCATGCGTTGGTGCATGAGTTTCGACACCACGAGGAAGCCGATCAGGATGGCCCCGACGAGGGCGATGTACCAGGACGTCGGCGCCCCCATCATCATCAGCCCGCCCTTGAGCGAGGAAAGCACGAAGACTCCCAGGATCGGCCCCCAGATCGATCCGATCCCGCCGCTCAGCGTACAGCCGCCGATCACTGCGGCTGCGATCGTCTCCAGCTCCATCTTGACGCCCGAGGTCGAATAGACGGAGCCCTCCTGGCAGACCGTCATGATGCCGGCGAGGCCGGCCAGGCCGGAGCATATGACGAAGGCCTTGGTCTTGACCGCGTTCACCGGAACGCCGTTGGCGAGCGCCGCGCTCGGCTCGCCGCCGGCAGCCATGACATGGCTGCCGAACCGGGTGCGCGCCAGGACGAACACGAAGGCCGCCGTCAGGATCAGGAGGATTATGAACGTTACGCTGACGTCGAAGACTCGATCCTTGAGGAACTGTACGACCAAATCTCTGCGATACTCTCTAGGAATACTGAGGCTGAACCCCTGAGTGGAAATGTAGGCGATACCCCGATAGACGAACATCCCGCCCAGTGTGACGATCATGGAAGGCACATGAAAGCGCACCGTCAGCACGCCGTTGAGGAAGCCGATGGCACAGGCCGTGGCCAAAGCCAACAGCATCGACGGGACGACGCCGATCGCGAGACTGTCCATGGTCCAGATGAACACGACCCCGGCGACGGCAAAGACCGAGCCGACCGAAAGGTCGACCTCGCCGCTGGTCATCAAGAGCGCCTGTCCGATGGCGATAACGCCGATCGGAGCAGCGACCCGCAATACGCTGGGGATCGAGTTCAGCCACGCGCCGTCCGTGCTGGCGACGAAGAACAGCACGATCAACAGCGTGCCAATGACGACGCCCGTTTCCACGCGGCCCAGCAGCCGCGTCCTGACGATCAGGGCGAGACGGCCCGGAGCGCTAGCCCGCATTTCTCACCATGTTGCACCGACTCGGGATCGACGGCCGCTCCCACGACTTGTCGCCGCAGCAGGACGGCACTCCATAAGACAGTCTCGAATGGGCGTTGTCTTCAACAATTCAGTCGCATCGATGCGCAGAACAATGCGCCGGCGCAGCGCCGACGATTTGCCGATCGAAGCGCTCGACGCCGAAGTCTCCGGCGCCTGCCGTGCCGGCCTGAACCCGAACTGGTTGCGCTCTCGACGCCTAAGTCCCTGGACATGTCCTTTCGGACAATGGAAGCGAAGCCGGCGAGGCCACGGATACGACCTCGCCGGCGCCTCTCCAACGAACGGTTCGGACGCGGCCTAGAAGGGCGACAAGTCGTAGTAGGCGTCTTCGCCGAGGACGGAGATCACCACGTCCTTGAAGCCTTGCGCATTGTTGGCGTCGACGATCATGGGACCGGTGGCGATCGGCGTGACGGGCCACATCTGGGACTGGTTGTAGTGATAGAGCACCTCGTAGGCATACGGCGCCTGGATCGGGAGCTGCTGGCTGAACGTCGCCAGGCACAGGCCAGCGAGCACGCATTCCAGCGACGACGGCGAGGCGTCCGCGGTTGTCACCAGGATGTCTTCGCGACCCAGCTCCTCGACCACGTCGGTCATCCACTTGTTGGCATTCGTTGCGGCGAACAGCGCGCCCACATCCGGGTTGGCGACGATGTAGGACCTGATGATGTCCTTCGCCTTGAGCGGCTCCTCTCCGATGGCGACCCTGTCGGTCGCGACGCCTTCCGGCATGGCGGAGAAGAAGCCCGCGGCGCGCTGCTCCTGGCCTGCATGGCCCAAGTGAGCCATGAGGTAGGCCACGCGATCCGGGGTTCCTTCCTTTAGAACGCGCTTGCCGATGACCGCGCCGACGATCGATTCGTCCGCGCCGACCCAGGTCAGGTAGAGACCTTCGAGCTTGGCCTCCTCCTCCGGCTGGGGCGGATGCGAGGTCACGGAGACGAAGGGGATGCCCTTCTCCTGGGCGGCACGTAAGCCCGGCAGCAGCGCGTCCACCGACGAGATGTGCATGGCGATCCCGTCCGGATCGGCGTTCAGCACCGTGTCGAGGAACTTGGCATGCTCGGCCGGGTCATAGTTCTCGGGGCCGACATACCTGATCTCCACGTCAGGATGCGAAGCCATGTAGGCTTCGCCGGCCTTGATGTGGAACTGGACGTTGGCGTCCACCATTCCCCACAGGATATGGTAGAAGGTGTACTTCGTCTCGGCGAAGGCTCCGCCGGAGAACAGCACCGCGGCGATTGCGGCACTCAGTCCGAGAAAGCCGGTCTTCAATGCCTTCATGAACTCCTCCCATTTGCGCGTGGTTTGTCATGACCTCGTGGACGCCCGGTCGGCGCCATCGGAACAGTCCGCCGTCACCACGCAAACCCTGATCCTCTTGGAGCGGCGGGCCTATTCCAGTTCAATTCTAGCCCACATTTGCATCCCATTCCAAAGAGCACTCAAATCTTGCCGAGCGCGCGCAGCACCTTCTGGGGCGTGAACGGCATGTCGGTGAGCCGTGCGGCGAAGGGTGCAAGCGCGTCGTTGAGCGCATTCATCACCGCAGCCGGCGCGCCGCAGGTGCCGGCCTCGCCCGCCCCCTTGGCACCGAGATCGGACTCCGATGTGGGCGAGACCGCATGGCCGCAGCGCATGTCGGGCAGCTCCGCCGCCATGGGCACGAGATAGTCCGCCATGGTGGCGTTCAGCAACTGCCCGTCGCTGTCGTACACGCACTGCTCCCAGAGCGCGGCGCCCAGCCCCTGCACGATGCCGCCCCGGATCTGCTCGTCCACGAGCTGCGGGTTGATGACGGTGCCGCAGTCCTCGATGCACCAGTGATCCAGCAGGGAGATGAAGCCGGTCTCGACATCGACCTCCAGGTAGGAAGCCTGCGCGCCGTTGGTGAAGGCGAAAGGGTATTGGCGCGGGACATAGTGGCGGGTCGCGACCAGCTCCGACTGGAAGCCATCCGGCAGGGTATCGGGCC
>JAPPFB010000019.1 GCA_028875225.1 Chloroflexota bacterium
TCATCCAGGGCATCGAGGTCAGGCCCGGCCGGGCGCTGATCCGCTACACGATCCCCATGCCTGAGGACAGCCCGATCGGGCGCTCAGACCGCGCTGAACTGGGCTTGGACAGCGGAGTTCGCAAATCGGTACGTGTTGGTGGCCCCAACGGGATTCGAACCCGTGCTACCAGCTTGAAAGGCTGGCGTCCTAGGCCTCTAGACGATGGGGCCGACCGGTCTCAGCTTACATGGCGCGCCGAGCCGGGCGGCGTCTGCGCTACCCGCCTGTCAACTCCGACATTGCGGCCGCGAAACCGGGCGCGGCCCCTTCCAGCTCCCGCTGCTCGACGCAGTAGGAGATGCGGAAGTAACCATCCATGCCGAAGCCGCGGCCGGGCACGACGAGCACTCCCTGACGCTGCAATGCCGCGACCAGTTCCATCTCATCCTCAACCGGCGACCGGGGAAACATGTAGAACGCGCCCTCAGGTTTGCGCACCTCGTAGCCCGATGACGTAAGCACGTCGTACAGATAATCGCGCTTCTGCTGGTAGTCGGTCGTGTCGATCGTGACGGTCTGGAGATTGCGGACGAGATGCTGCATGATCGCCGGCGCGTTGACGAAGCCAAGGACCCGGTTGCAGAAGATCAGCGCATTCATCAACTCGCCGCCGTCGTCGTAGCCCGGATGGACGGCGATGTATCCAATCCGGTCGCCCGGCAGGGCGAGGTCCTTGGCGTGCGATGTGACGGTGATCGTGCGTTCGTAGGCAAGCTGCGGGAACGGGTACAGGTGCTCGTCGAACAGGATCTTGCGATACGGCTCGTCGCTGACCAGGAAGATCTCAGTCCCGAACTCCCCCGACTTGCGACGCAGCAGGTCGGCCAGGGATTCGATGAACGACGCGGGATACATCGCGCCGGACGGATTATTGGGCGAGTTGACGATCACCATCCTGGATCGGGCTGAAAGCCGGCGTTCCAGTTCGTCGAGATCGGGGATGAAGTCATCGTCGCAGCCAACGACCACCGGCCTGGCTGCGTGATTGGTCGCGTAGAAGAGGTACTCGGCGAAGTACGGAGTCAGGATCACAACCTCGTCGTCGCGATTGCAGAGGGAGTGAATGACCACGTTCAGCGCGGCCGCCGCGCCGACGGTCATCACGATGTGGTCGGCGCCGTAGTTGAGGCCGGTTTCGTCCGAGAGCGAGTCGGCGACGGCCTGACGGGTCTCGACGTAGCCCGAGTTGGGCATGTAGCGGTGGACCCCGGGCGCATCGCTGGCGGCGAAACTGCGCAGTTCGTCGAAGAACTGCGGCGGCGGCTCGGCGATTGGATTGCCCAGTGAGAGATCGAATACGTTCTCGGCGCCGCGCTCCTGGCGCAGTTGGATGCCCAGTTCGAACATCCGGCGAATCCAGGAACTGTCCTCCATCGCCCGTTGAATATCCGCCGCAATCGCCATCTTCACACCTCCAGGTCGGCGCGCCGAGTCTGTTGGGCAGGCTACTCCAGCACCTTGTCGAGCTGCTCACAAATGTCGGCCTCGAGCTTGTAGCGCATCCGTCGAAAGACCTGCTTCATCATCGATCGGGGACGGATTCCCCTGTAGACCACCGGGATGCGGAGTAGTTGACTCCCCGCTGTAGACGTCTCTGGCTGGAGGACACAGACAACGGGCCCTCGACTCCGGCGCCGGCCTAGATCGATCTTCTGGGTTGCCGAGTTATGACTAGACGGTCGAATGCAGACGCCGAGGCATACACTCCGACTTGGAGGGCGGTGGATGAGCCAGCAACGCGGCTATCGTCGACGCCCCGGTGATGTAGTGCTGCGGCGGGTGAGATTGCAGCCAGAACGGGTTCGGGGCAGGCGCCAAAGACGGCTGCGCATCACGCCACGCGCCTGGATGGTGGTCGTCCTTTTCGCTCTCGTCATGCTGCTGGGCGGGTTGCTCCTGCACTTGCCGTTCTCATCGGCCAGCGGCGAACCGATTCCCTTTCTCGATGCGCTCTTCACCTCGGTGTCCGCCGTCAGTGTGACCGGACTGACCCGCTTCGACACGGAGGAAACGTTCTCGCACGTCGGCGAGTTCATCACCCTGGCCCTGTTCCAGCTGGGCGGACTGGGCGTCACCATGTACGCGGGCGTGCTGATCGTGCTGGCCGGGCAGCGGCTCGGGATCCGCGGGCGCGCCTTCTTTGGCCTGGAGCTCATGACCACCGCCGTCGACGGCTCAGGCGCCTCGGTGCTGCTGCGACGCGTGATGATCTACACCGCGATCATCGAGTTCACCACCTTCATCCTGCTCTTGCCCTGGTTCATGATCGAGCAACCCGGCGACGTCTCTTACGGCCGAGCGGTGTGGCTGGCCGGGTATCACGCCATTTCTGCGTTCAACAACGCCGGCTTCGACCTGATGGGCGGTAGCCGCAGCTTTATCGGCCAGGCCCACGACGGTTGGCCCATGGTCGTGATGGGCATCTCCGCCTTTCTCGGCTCACTGTCATTCCTCACCGTGTTCAATCTCCGGCAGCCGCGGCGCCGTTGGACGCTGGACACCAAGCTGGTGATCACCGGTATGGGGGCGCTGCTCGTGATTGGCATGGCCTTCTTCCTGATCGCCGACTGGTCGAGACTGTTTGCCGATCAGAGCGTCGGTTCGAAGCTGGTCAATTCGCTGTTTCTGTCGGTCAACCGAACCACCGGCATGACGACCGCGCCGCTGGACCAGGCCGGCGACGACGCATCGCTGGCGATGATCATCCTGATGTTCATCGGCGGCGCCTCGACGTCAACCGCATCGGGCATCAAGATTGGCTCGTTCATGGTCGTTAGCTTCGGCGTGATCTCGGCATTGATCGGTTCAGCCAGAGTCGTCGCGTTCGGACGCGAGATCCCTTCGTCAGTCGTCTTGCGGGCCAACGCCCTGGTCTTGATTGCCCTGGCCGGATACACCTTCGGACTGCTCTTCTTTATCGCGGTCGACCCGAAGATCGAGATCCTGCCGGCCGCCTTCGACGTCATGTCGGCGCTGGCCAACTGCGGGTGGTCGCAAGGCGCCTCGCAGGCGGCCACCCAGGCCGGGGCCAATATCCTGATCGCAATGATGTTTGTCGGTCGGCTGGGACCGCTGGTGATCACTACGCTGATCCCCGACCGGCCGCGAGAACGCTTCCGCTTCCCCTCCGAAGCGGTGCGGATCGGATAGGAGCCCGGATGCAGGTCGCCGTGTTGGGTCTGGGACGCTTCGGGTCGCACCTGGCCGAGGCGCTTGACGATCTGGGCCATGAAGTGCTGGCCATCGATCTTGACGAGAGCAACGTCCACGAACTGGCGCCCAGGGTGACGGATGCGCGAATCGCCGACATCACCGACATCGACGCGCTGCGAGCGCTCGCGCTGTCGGAAGTCGATGTCGCGGTGGTCGCTACGGCCGATCTCGAGGCCTCGGTCCTGGCCATGATGAACCTCCAGCAGTTGGAGGTGCAGATGGTCTACGCCAAGGCCTCGACCGACCGTCATGCGCGCATCCTGCGGCTGCTGGGCGCGAAGCGAGTGATCCGCCCGGAGCGCGACGGCGCGGAACGCTTCGCCCACATCATCCGCGTCGCGGCAGCCAGCGATTTCCTTCCACTGACGGCGAGTTACGGGATCGGCGTCTTTCCGATCCCGGCGACCTGGGTCAGCCAAACAGTGGAGTGGGCCCTGGAGCGCGCCGGCGACCGCCGGCTGATCGCCGTCGTCCGCGGCGACGAGGTCCTGCTCAATCCGGTGATGTCGGAACGGGTGCTCGTGGGCGACAAGTTCGTCTTTTCGGCGTTGGACGAACGCCTGGGAGAGCCGCTGGACGGTCGACGCTAACCCGCTGCAACGCGATCCCGACAGAAACGACAACCGGCCGACGCTCATGGCATCGGCCGGTTGGTTGTTGCGTGGTAGCGGGAGTGGGATTCGAACCCACGACCTCCAGGTTATGAGCCTGACGAGCTACCGCTGCTCTATCCCGCAACGCGGGGAGATAGTGAAGAGATGCGTACGCGTGTTGTCTGACGCTGCATTGAGCTGTCCTGACGCCGCTGCGCAGTCATGCTGCGCGTGGCGTAGGGCAGGTCAAGCCATTCGGCCATTAGTACGACTCAGCTGCACCCGTTACCGGGCTTCCACCTGTCGCCTATCAAACGGGTCGTCTTCCCGTGGCCTTATCCGCTCAATGGCGGCGGGAGCGCTCATCTTGAGGTTGGTTTCGCGCTTAGATGCTTTCAGCGCTTCTCCTGTCCGGACATGGCTACCCAGCGGTGGAGGTTGGCCCTCCAACTGGCACACCAGCGGTCCGTCCACCCCGGTCCTCTCGTACTAGGGGCAGTTCCCCGCAACGCTCCAACGCCCACAGAGGATAGAGACCGAACTGTCTCACGACGTTCTGAACCCAGCTCGCGTGCCGCTTTAATGGGCGAACAGCCCAACCCTTGGGACCGACTCCAGCCCCAGGATGCGACGAGCCGACATCGAGGTGCCAAACCTTGCCGGCGATGTGAACTCTCGGGCAAGATAAGCCTGTTATCCCCGGGGTAACTTATATCCGATAAGCCACGGCCCTACCACTCGGAACCGTAGGATCACTTTGGCCGACTTTCGTCCCTGCTCGACGTGTCAGTCTCGCAGTCAAGCTCCCTTATGCCAATACACGTGACAGGTGATTTCCATCCACCCTAAGGGAACCGTTGCGCGCCTCCGTTACAATTTGGGAGGCGACCGCCCCAGTCAAACTACCCACCAGACACGGTCCGCGTGCTTGCTCACGCGTTAGAAGGACACCATATGAAGGGTGGTATTCCAAGGTTGCCTCCCCCACGCCCGCAAGCATGGGTTCACTGGCTCCCACCTATCCTACGCATCATAAGGCGACCTTCAATGTCAAGCTGTAGTAAAGCTCCACGGGGTCTTTTTGTCCATCTGCGGGGAGGCCGCATCTTCACGGCCACTTCAATTTCGCCGAGCTCCTCGCCGAGACAGTGCCCAGATCGTTACGCCATTCGTGCGGGTCGGAACTTACCCGACAAGGAATTTCGCTACCTT
>JAPPFB010000018.1:0-99683 GCA_028875225.1 Chloroflexota bacterium
CAACACACCGCAACCCACCCATCCAGCGCCAAACCGACTTACGCGCAGGTCTCCCAAGGGAGAGGGAGGCAGAGGGGGCCGGGGCGGTCGTAGAGGTCGCGGAGGTGGTGGCGGGCGACGTCGTAGGGGTCGGTTGTGAGGTACAGGTGGTGGTTCTGGCGGGCGCGATCGTTGGGGGCGAAGAGTTCGCGCACGACGGCATTGAGGGACTTGAGGCGTCGGTAGGCGGGGGCGTCGGAGTTGGCATGTCGCCAGAGGCGGTCGATGCGGGCTCGGAGGTGGTAGGGGTTTGGCATTGGGAATGCTCCTGACATCTGTGACGTACGTATGTTCTGATGGTATCAAAATGTCGTGGAACATGATGGACTGGGGCTGCGAGGATCTGAGGCGAGAGTTACGTGGTGCTCGTGCTCCATGGTTGAGGTCTGGGCCCCGCGTCAAGCGCGGGGCATCGGAGAGGGCGTACGTGGCATCGGGGAGTGTACGGGGCATCGGCGGGCGCACGGGGCATCGGAGGGGGAGGCAAGCGTGGGGGTGTTGGTGGGAGGGGTGGGTTGCCGCCGAGGACCACATTTCGATGCGCGCAACGGACCGGGGGACGAGATTCCCAGACAAGCTGGGAATGACGGAGATCGGCTGGGAATGACGGAGAGCGGGCGAGAATGACGGAGATCGGCTGGGAATGACGGAGAGCGGGCGAGAATGACGGAGATCGGCTGGGAATGACGGAGAGCTGGCGGGTATGTATCAGGTCAGGGCGTCGGCGATGGCGAGGTTGGCGATTTGTTCGTCGTCGTAGCCGAGGATGTCTCTCAGGACGAGGTCGTTGTCTCGTCCGATTGAGGGGGCGACGGAGCGGTAACTGGGGGGCGTTTCCGTCATCTGGCCCTTGGCGGCCTCGAAGGTCGTCGTGCCGTGCTCGGGATGCTCCATGGCGACGAAGTGTCCGCGATGCTTCATTTGCGGATCCTGGGCGGCGGCCGAGCTGTTAGAGACGGCGTGCGCCGGGACGCCGAAGGCCTGGAGCATGTACTCAATCTCGACCGCGCCGTGTTGCGCGGCCCAGGACGAGACGATGCCGTTGAGTTCGTCCTCGTTCGCCTGGCGCGAGGCGAGGTCGGAGAAGCGGTCGTCGCAAGTCAGCTCGCCCGTGCCCATCGCGGAGCAGAGGTTGGCCCAGTCGCCGTCGTCGCGCACAGCGATGGCGACCCAGTCGTCGTCGCCGGCTGCGGCGTAGCAGCCGTGCGGCGCCATGTCGGGGTCGGCGTTGCCGACGAGTTGCGGCACACGACCGTTGACGTGGTAGTCGAGCAACGCCGTGCTCATGAAGTGCAGCGAGGACTCCGCCTGTGCCTGGTCGATGTAGATTCCCTCGCCGGTCCGATCGCGGTGATCCAGCGCGGCGAGGATGGTCGGCAAGGCGAAGCGCGGCGAGAGGTAGTCGGTGTAGGCGGAGTAGGGTCCGATCGGCGAGCCGCCGGGATTTCCGGCCAACGCGATGTAGCCGCCAATCGCTGCGCCCATGGTGCCGAATCCGGCGACGCGGGAGAGCGGCCCTTCCTGCCCGAAGAGGCAGGTCGAGAGCATGATCAGTTCGGGCTTGATTTCCTTGAGCGAGTCGTAGTCCATGCCCCAGGCGCGCATGGCGCGGGGCGAGAAGGACTCGGTGAGGACGTCGCACCACTTGATCAGGTCAAGCAGGACGGCGCGCCCCTCCTCGGTGCCGAGATTGAGTGAGAGTCCGAGCTTGTTGATGTTCATGTTGCCGAACAGGCCGGAGTGGTCCGGGCCCTGTCCGTTGTTGTGATAGGGCCCGATGCCGCGAGCGGTCTCGATCCGGTTGGCCGATTCGACGCGGACGACAGTGGCGCCGAAGTCGGCCATGGCGCGGGTGGCGGTCGGTCCGGCGACGACCCACATCAGGTCGAGCACCTTGAGTCCGGCCAGCGCGCCCTCGGTCGGGATGGCGGGAGTGTTGTCGAGCGCTGTCATCTAGATCACCCCACGTTCCCGCAGATCGCTGAGCGCGTCCTGATCGAGGCCGAGTTCGGCGTAGACCTCGGCGTTGTGTTCTCCAAGGGTTGGCGCTCGGCGACGGTACTCAATCTCATTGTCCGAGAGCTTGACGAACGGCCCGGGGAAGCGAACCGGGCCGGGCCAGCCGGGCATCTCGTGCTCGCGCCAGAATTCGCGCGCCTCGAACTGCTCTGAGTTTGCGACTTCGTCGACGGTCGTGGCGGGGACGATCAGAAGCGAGCGCGACTGCGCTTCAGCGAACAATTCGTCGCGGCTGCGCTGCTTCAGGAACTCGCCGACCACCTCCATTAGCCGGGCCCAGTCGGAGAGGGGACGCGCGCCGGAGATGAACTCCGCGCCGAGACCGATCCAGTCGAGGTCTCGGTCCTCGAGCGAGCACTCGCCCTCGTCGTACATCCAGTTGAAGAGTCGCTGGGAGAACGGTCCGATGCCGGAACCGAAGAGGAAGGTGAGGGAGATGTAGCCGTCGGCGACCTCCCAGATCAGCTTGCCGGTGAACGGGCCGACGGCCATGCCGCCGGCGACGCGGGCCGTCTCGGCGGCGCCGATCGAGGCGGCGAGGTTGGCCGACATCGTGGCGGCGGCCACGGACTGCTGGGCGGAGATGTCGATGTACTGTCCTCTGCCGATGTTGCTGCGCGCGCGCAGGGCGACCATCGTGGCGATCGCCGCTTCGCCCGAGGCGTGGCTCCAGGCCTGCGGGACGGAGACGCGGACGGGCGCCTCACCGGCGCCTCCAGAGAGAATCAGCGGGCCGCCCGCGGCCATGAGGATCAGGTCGGTCGCCTGGTAGCCGGCTTTGGGTCCGTTCTGTCCGAAGGCGGAGATTGAGGTGTAGATCAGCGCATCGTGTTCCGCTGAGAGGTCGCGATAGCCCAGCCCGCGTGCGGTCATCGCGCCGGGATCGCTGGATTCGAGGACAAAGTCGGCGTCCGCTGCCAATTGGCGGACCAGGGCCTGACCGTCCGGGTGGTCGAGGTTGCAGGTGATGCCGCGCTTGTTGCGCGCGTAGGCCCACCAAAAGAGGGAGCGATCCGGTCCGGGGTCGTCTCCGGCGAAGGGTCCGACGGCGCGCGCGGGCGAGCCCTCGGGCGGCTCGATTGCGATCACGTCGGCGCCCAGGTCGGAGAGGATCTGGCCGGCCAACATGCCGCGCTGATCGGTCAAATCGAGGACGCGATAGGGCGTCAACAGCATCGGACTGCCTCCTCCCGCTCAGCGATTGAAGGGTATCGCAAGCGCAGGCAGGGGGCGACGCCGACACGCTAGGCTGTGGCTGGAGCAAGCGATGACGACGACGGAACGACCGAGCGAATCGTCGGCGAAGCCGAAGTATCTGACCGACGAATATGAGGTCGTCCGCGACGGTCGGACATTTCGCTGCCGACTGTTCGAGTACCGAGGTGACGAGTACGAGTCGTGTTACGAGGTCGGAGCGACTACGGATGTCCTCAGAGAGATCATTCCTGAACCGCTCATTGGGCCAGACAACCCCATCTACCACGAACTCGTCGCGTACTTGGATCAGTTCTTGATCGAGCCCGAGGAACCGACGTCCGAATGACGTCCCACGTCCAGGTGTTCGTCGATACTTCGCAGCTGATCGGCGAGGAGCTTGTTCACGATCAATGGCGAGAGGCGGCTCTGCTCGCGGCCGATGCCACGGAAGAGATGCAGAGAGTTACGAGCGAGGGTGTCTTTCAGGAGTTGCTTGCTCACTTTGCACGAGCATCTGGAGAAGATCGGTCTTCCATAGCGGCAACCGTCAGAGGGATGCAAGCGGATGCTCGCGTGATTGTTGTGCGGCACACTCCGGCACTGCTGGCCGCTGCATTGGACCTGTACGACGGTGAGTTTCGGCATACTCGGCTGAGCTATCAGGATTGCATCGCGATACAGATCATGCGGGACCTTGAGATCGACACGATTCTGACGGCAGATCAGGAGTTCGCGGTCGCCGGGGTCACGCCGCTGCTGCGTCGCTACGGCTGATTTCTACTGCAGCGCGCCTGAGCCACTGATCTCCCAGGTGTCCTCGACGACACCGGCTCGGTGGGCGTGGAGCGTCCGGTGCAGGAGGACGGTGCTGTCGGAGTAGTGGGGGATCATCTCGATCCGGTCGCCGATCCTGAGCGGCTCACCGCCGTCGCGAGAGAAGTGGGTGTGCTCGGCGCTGAGTCCGACACAGTTCCAGCCATCTGGATTGACAACCGCGGGCAAACCGGTGTGCCGGCCGGTTGCTTTCCAGCCGGCGTCGCCGGCCGCCCGGTCGGGGTTGGCGGCTGAGACGACCTGACAGACGAGACTGAGCGCCTGGCGGTGTCCGCCGACGCCCATTGATTCGTAGGTCAGGTCCATGAGCGCGGCTCCGCCGGCCTGGAGTTCATTCAGGACGCTCTGCTTGAGGACGTATCGATAGTTGCCGCTGCCGCCTCCGGAGAGCACGCCAATCTGGTGGCCGTCGGACTGGCAGAGCTCGTTGGCGCGAGCCAGGATCGACGCCGAGGCGGACGTTTCGCGTTCCTTTTCGTCGTCCGGGAGGCCCATCACGTGGCCCTCGTAGCCCATCAGGCCGCGGAGTCGGACTGCCGGTAGATCGGAAATCAGGGAGCAGAGCGCGGGCGATTCCTCAGGAGTGACACCGCAGCGGTGGAGGTTGACGTCGATGTCGACGAGCAGATCGATGGTGACGCCGGCGGCGTCGGCGGCGGCGGAGATCTCGCGGATGTTGTCCGCGTCGTCGACCGCGACGCAGAGGGTCGCCAATTTGGCCACTTCGACCAGTCGGGCGACCTTTTGCTCGCCGACGACCTCGTTGGCGATCAGGATGTCGGTGACGCCGCCTCTGGCCATGACGAGAGCCTCGGACGACTTGGCGCAGGTGATCCCGACGGCTCCCGCCTCAAGCAAACGCAGCGCCATCGCGGGTGCTTTGCAGGCTTTGACGTGAGGACGCCAGGCAATGCCGGCGTCGGCGCAGCGCTGGGCCATCAGCGAGGCGTTGTGTTCGAGGGCGTCGAGGTCGACCAGCAACGCCGGTGTGTCCAATTCCCAGATTGAGGTCATAGCATGCTCCCAATTGAACCACAGGAATCGTAACGAAACGCCGACCGATGCCATTTGCCGAGATCAACGGGCTGCAGCTGTTCTACCACGAGCAGGGACCAGACGACCCAGATGCGCCGACGATCGTCTTCGTGCACGGCACACAGGGCAACGCGTCGCTGTGGGCCGGGCTGTTCGACGTACTGTCGGACCGATTCCGCTGCGCGGCGCTGAATCATCGGGGACGCGCGCCGTCGGAGTCGCCGGACGATCCTTCGATGTACAGCATTGAGCAGTTTGCCGACGACCAGGCGGCGTTCATCGAGCAGCGCGGCTACCGGAACGTCACCATGATGGGCTGGTCGCTGGGCGTGCGCACGACGCTGGCCTATCTGCATCGGCATGGATCGGAGCGCGTCGGACAGGCGATTCTGGTTGCAGGTCCGCCTTCGCCGAACTTTGGCGGTCAACCGCTGACGCCGCCCGACCAGGACGCGCCGGCCCGGGAGGTCTGGGGCCAGCAGTTTCGGCCGTCGACCGAGGCCTGCTGGGAGGGCTCGCAGCAGTCTCGGGCTACCTGTGACCTTGAAGCCACGCTGTCGAGCATTGACATCCCGGTGGCGATCTTCCCGGGTCGGCACGACCCGATCTGCCCGCACGCCGCCGCCGAGTTCATGGCTCGGGAGATCCCCAACGCGACGCTGAGAACGTTCGAGGAGTCGGGTCATGCGCCTCTGATCACGGAATCGGAGCGGTTCGTCGAGGAGACCGTCGCCTTCATCCAACGCTCGGAAGCGGCGCGAGCGGGGTCGGCCGACTAGACGGTCTCCGCGGCGTCCTCGGCCTCATCGATTTCCTCGGTCTCCTCCGCCTCCGCTTCTGCATCGCTGCCGGCGCGGAAGAAGTGGTGGTAGAGGAGGCCGGCCGCGATGGCTCCGATGCCCGGGCCGACGACGTAGACCCAGAACGAATCGAAGGCGTTCGAGATCAAGGCTGGACCGAAGGTGCGGGCCGGGTTGACCGAGGCGCCGGTCATGGGCACGGCGATCAGGTGAATGACCACAACGGTCAGGCCGATCGCCAGCGGCGCGGCAACGCCGAATCCCTTCTTCGAGACGGCGACGGCGAAGATGACGGAGACCAGAGCGGCGGTCAGGAGCAGCTCGAGCAGCAAGGCGCCGCCTTCGCCGAGAGCCATCTCATTGATCCCGTGTGCTCCGAAATTGGTCAGGTTGCCGATCTCGTTGAACAGGATCGCGTAAAGCAGTGAGGTTGCCATGGCGGCGCCGAGCAACTGCATGAGCACATACACGCAACCCGGCGCGATCTTGATGTTCCGGGTGACGATCATGGCGAGGGTCACGGCAGGGTTCAGGTGACCGCCAGAGTAGTTCGCCGTGGCGTAGACCATGACGGCGATGCCGATGCCATGGGCCAGCGCGATCGCGACCAGATCGCCGCCGCCGGTGGCAATCACAGCGCCCGTCCCAATCAGGACGAAGAGCATGGTTCCAATCAGCTCTGCTACGTAGGCGCGGATGTTGTCCCGCGATGTGATTTCTGTCAGACCAAGCTGTTCGGAGTCCATCTGCATCCCTCACGCGAAGGCGTTGCCAACTGTTGTGAGGGAGGCTAGCCATCTGCAATCGAGGATTCAGGTATCGCGGCGATCGCCTTCGGTGGCAGGACTCGGTGATAGGCTACGCACGCTGTGCGACACGTGAAGATTTGCCGAGCGCGCCGCGAGATTCAGTGAGCCGGAACGGAGTTCGGCGCTCGGCGAGGCGCGTTCCCGCGCCCTTGAAGGGACCAACGACGTGACCACGAATCAGCATTGGTGGCCGGACCAACTCAGCCTCAAGCCTCTGCGCCGCAACACTGCCTCCTCCGACCCGATGGGGACAGAATTCGACTACGCCGACGCGGTCAAGTCGCTCGATGTCGAAGCGCTGAAGCGGGACATCGAAGCGGTCATGACGACCTCGCAGGACTGGTGGCCGGCGGATTACGGCCACTACGGTCCGCTCTTCATCCGCATGACCTGGCACGCGGCCGGCACCTACCGGATTTCCGACGGTCGCGGCGGGGGCGGCGCCGGCCAACAGCGCTTTGCGCCGCTGAACAGTTGGCCCGACAACGCCAACCTCGACAAGGCGCGACGCCTGCTCTGGCCGATCAAGCAGAAGTATGGATCGAGCCTGTCCTGGGCCGACCTGCTGATTTTCACCGGCAACTGCGCGCTCGAATCGATGGGCTTCAAGACCTTCGGCTTCGCCTTCGGACGTCCCGACACCTGGGAAGCGGACGAGACGGACTGGGGCCAGGAGGAGGAGTGGCTGGGCGACGAGCGCCACGACGCCGAGGGCGTGCTCAACGAGCAGTTCGGCGCCGATCACATGGGCCTGATCTACGTCAACCCCGAAGGTCCTGGTGGCGAGCCCAATCCCAGCCTGGCCGCGGAGTACATCCGCCGCACGTTCATGCGCATGGCGATGAACGACGAAGAGACGGTCGCCTTGATCGTCGGCGGTCACACCTTCGGCAAGGCGCACGGCGCGGCGCCCGAGGCGCACGTCGGCGCGGATCCGGAAGGCGCCAGCATCGAACGCCAGGCGATCGGCTGGGACAGCAGTCATGGGTCGGGGATGGCGTCCGACACGATCACGAGCGGGATCGAGGGCGCCTGGACCGATCAGCCCACGACCTGGGATCACGGTTTCCTCGAGAACCTGTACAACCACGAGTGGGAGCTGATCCAGAGTCCTGCGGGGAAGCACCAGTTCGCGCCGAAGAACGCGGCGGCTGTTGCCACCGTGCCGGACGCCCACGACCCGGACATTCGCCACGCCCCGATGATGCTGACCACCGATCTGGCCATGCGCGAGGATCCGGCTTACGCGGCCATCACCCGGCGTTTCCTGGAGAATCCGGCCGAACTGGAAGACGCCTTCGCGAAGGCCTGGTTTAAGCTGATTCACCGCGACATGGGTCCGCGATCCCGCTACCTGGGGCCGCTGGTTCCGAGCGAGCCGCTGCTCTGGCAGGATCCGGTGCCCGAGGTCGACCATGAGCTGATCGGCGAGGCCGAGATCGCCTCCCTCAAGGCCGAAGTGCTTGCCTCCGGGCTTTCTCGCTCACAGTTGGTCGGCAGCGCCTGGGGCGCTGCGGCCTCGTTCCGCGGGACCGACAAGCGCGGCGGCGCTAACGGCGCGCGAATCCGCCTGGAACCTCAGCGGAGCTGGGCGGTCAATGATCCGGCTGAGCTGGGCGAAGTGCTCTCGACGCTGGCAGGCATCCAGGATTCCTTCAATGCGTCGCGTAGCGACGGCATGCGGGTATCACTCGCTGACATGATCGTGTTGGGTGGTAGCGCGGCCGTCGAACAGGCAGCCCAAGACGCCGGCTACGACGTGACCGTGCCGTTCACACCCGGACGGACCGACGCCTCGGAAGAGTGGACCGACGCTGAGTCCTTTGCCGTGCTCGAGCCGAAGGCGGACGGATTCCGAAACTACCTGCGACAGGATCTGCAGACCTGGCGTCGAGGCCGGTCGGAAGAACTGCTGATCCAGCGGGCCGAGATGCTCACGCTGACGGCGCCCGAGATGACGGCGCTGGTCGGCGGCATGCGCGCGTTGGAAGCCAACGCCGGCGGCACGCCACACGGCGTGCTGACCGACCGTCCGGGTACGTTGAGCAACGACTTCTTCGTCAACCTGCTCAACCCCGGCACCGAGTGGGTCGCGGTCAACGGCTCGGACGAGCTGTTCGAAGGCCGCGACCGCGAGAGCGGCGAGTCGCGCGGAACAGCGAGCCGGGTCGATCTGATCTTCGGCTCACACTCCGAGTTGCGAGCGCTGGCCGAGGTCTACGGCTCCAGCGACGCCGAAGAGAAGTTCGTCCACGACTTCATCGCCGCGTGGGACAAAGTGATGAACCTCGACCGGTTCGACCTCGTCTAGGGCCTGTTCACATGGGCTGACATCAGCCCCAGATGCCGTCATTGCCGCGGTTGACGCGGCAATCTCGCCATGATCTCTACTGACGTCCGTGCTGAACGCGGCGAGATACCCGCGGCAAGCGCGGGTATGACGGAGTTTCTTACGTCTATTCGGCCCATGTGAGCAGATCTAGTCCACCGCCAAAGGCAGCGACTCGTCGGCCGCGTATTCCGACATCGAGGCGTCGTAGACGGCGACGTTGTCGTAGCCGAGCAGGCTGAGGATGAAGGCGTCGTTCGATGCCGCGATCCCGCCGCCGCAGTAGGTCACGACGCGCTGCGTCTTATCCGGGGCGACCTCGGCGAACATGTTGGCGAGGTCGTCGGACGGCCGGTACAGACCCGTGTCGGGATCGATCAGTTCCATTGCCGGCACGTTGGTCGAGCCCGGAATGTGTCCGGCGCGACCGTATGTGCGTCCGCCGTCGGCGCCGGAATGCTGGTCGCGGCCCAGGGCGTTGATCAGGCAGCTGCCGCCCGACTCGACGAACGCCTTAACCTCGTCCAGGTCGGCGAAGCGGTCCAGATCAGCGGTCGGGGTGAAACCGGTCGGCGCGTAGGTCGCCGGCTCGGTCGAGACGGCGCGGCCTTCATCGCTCCAGCGACGCCAACCGCCGTCGAGCACGGCCGCGTTGCTGCAGCCCATCGACTGGAACATCCACCACAGCCTGGCCGCCCACATCGAGCCGAGGCGGTCATACAGGACCAGCCTGGACGACTCGGAGATGCCGTGCCTGCCCGCTGCCGCGGCGAACTCGTCGGCTGACGGCATCATGAAGCGCAGACGCTGGTTGTTGTCGGAAAAGTCGGCTTGCAGGTCGAGGTATCCGGCCCCGGGGATGTGTCCCGAGTCGTATTCGGCCCGCCCCGACTCGACGCGGTATCCACCTCCATCTCGGGGACGCAGGAACACGGTCGACTCGAAGACCCGGACGTCCGGATCATTCAGGTGCTCGGCGAGCCAGTCGGTTGACACCAGGTATTCGGGATGCGCAAACGCCATGGTCAATGGTCCTTGTCAGTTCAATGGTGTTCGGGTTCATGGCTAGGTTACCCATGTCCCGCGATAGACTGCCCCAGTACGTCCGACGCAGTCCACGAGAATCCGCCCGTGCCTTACCTCAATACCTTTGCTTCCACCGTTGACGCTGTCGATCTGACCGGAACCGACGAGTTCGCGTCGCTCTGCGAATCAGCCGCCGACCTTGGGATCGCGCACGCCGGGCAGATTCGCTACGTCTCGCGCAACAAGGTGATCAACCACCTTCGGCTGCACCTGCTCGAGTGGGGCGACCCGTCCAATCCGACAATTGTCCTGCTGCATGGCGGCAACCAGTCGGCTCACAGCTGGGATCTGGTCGCGCTCCACCTGGCCGATCGGTTCCACATCATCGCCCCGGACCAACGCGGACACGGCGACTCGGAGTGGGCCCGCGACGCCGACTACGGCCCGGACCAGATGGCCTCCGACGCGCTCCAGTTGATCCATGAAGACGGCATTGAAGCCCCGATCGTGATGGGCCACTCGATGGGCGGCATGGTCACCATGCGGCTGACCGCGCGCGAGCCGTCGCTGCCTCGCGCCGTGGTGCTCGTCGACGTGGGCCCGGAGGTTTCGCAGCGGGGCGCGCAGGCGATTCGCAACTTTGTTGTGCGCAATGTCGAGTTTGAACATCTGGACGAATTCATCGACCGCGTCGCGGCCTACGACCCGTTCCGCTCGCGAGAGCACATGGAACGCACGGCGCGGTACAACCTCGTGCATCGATCCGACGGCAAGTACGTCTCCAAGTCCGACCGCATCCTGCATGACCCCGGCTTCCAGCGCCCGGCGGCCGACCGCCGCGATGTGGCCGACGGCTTTCACCAGTTCGACGGCCCCACGCTGCTCGTGCGCGGCGCGTCGAGCAACATCCTCGAGGCCGACGCCGCCGAGCGATTTGTGTCCGACCTGCCCAACGCCCGGTTAGTCGAAGTGCCGGACTGTGGACACAACGTCCACTCGCAGAACACGCCCGGCTTCATTGCCGCAGTTTCAGATTTCCTGCTCTCAGCGGCCCAGGTCTGACAGGCGTACCATCGAATCATGGCCGAGCAATATGTCGCCAGGGACAAGAACACGGGCTTCGAGGTCTCCGTCACCGGCGACTTCCCCGAGCATCCTGACGACCGGATGCGCATCGCGCGCACGACCACGCTGTTCACCCGATTGATGTCGACCCTGCTGCAGCGTGATGAAGCCCAGCGTCGGATCGGATTCCGCGCGATCGAGACGCAACTCGAATTGGCCGACGCCCTGATCCGCCAGGATCACGCGGAGGTCCAGCGGCTGGTCCGCGAGACCCTGACCTCGATGGGCGTGAGCGAAGATCAGTTGCGCGAGCTGGCCCAGCGGCTGGCCGAGGCGGGCGGGCTCGATCCGCGCGTGGCGCAGGAACTGTCGCGCGCATTCGGATTTGACGGCGACATGCTTGAGATGGAGGCCGAACCGGCGGACGATCCGTCCGACGACGACGGCGCGGCGCTCGATCCGAAGATCATGCAGCAGCTTGAGGACTTGCTCGCCAACTCTGACATGCAGTCAGATACGCAGCCCGGCACGCCGGAAGCTGACGCCGACGGCCAGGATGACGATTCCGAAGACGCTTCGAAAGGACCAACAACGTGAGCACTTCAGCGGTTGGCTACATCAAGGACATGCTCAGCTTCATTCACGGCGGCTTCCGCGACGCCCGTAGCGGGCAGACGGCGGAGCAGTTGCACTTCGTCCCCGAGGGCGAATCGCACTCGGTCGCCTGGGTGCTCTGGCACGCCGCGCGCGTTGAAGACCTGCTCGTTCAGGGCGCCTGGCAGGGCAAGCAGGAGATCTGGCGCGAGGGCAACTGGGCCGAGAAGACCGGCCTGCCCGAGCGCGGTTTCGGCACCGGCCAGTCGACCGAAGAAGCCTCGACCGTTGCGATTGGCGACATGGATGCCTTCTGCGCCTACCAGGACGCCGTCAACGAGTCGACCCACGCATTCCTCGACTCGCTCTCGGACGACGACCTGGCGCGTGAAGTCAAGCTCGGCGAGGCCACCGAGACCCTTGGCCAGTCGATCACCCTGCACCTCTGCACCCACCTCAACGGTCACCGCGGCGAGATCAACCTGATCCGGGGCATGCACGGACTCGATCCCGTGCGTCCCAACATGGGCGGCTGATGACGCTCGCCGTGCGGGCGCGATGAGGGGAGCCAGTTCATGCATGTAGTGATCACCGGCGCAAGCGGCCTGATTGGCAGCGCCCTCATTGACCAGCTTCGACAACGCGGAGTCAGCGTGACCGCCGTCTCCCGCAATCCTCGCGCTCACCTCGCCCTGTCCGGCGTCAACTGGACCGGCTGGGAGGGTCTCGCCGACGCCGTCTCGGGCGCGGCTGGCGTCATCCACCTCGCCGGCGAAGGCATCGTCGATCAACGCTGGAACAACAATCGCAAGGCCGCATTGCGCGACAGCCGGCTTGAGACGACGCGGCAAGTCGCACAGGCGATCCAAGCTGCGGGCGAGAAGCCCGGTGTCCTGATCAGCGCCTCTGCGATTGGCTACTACGGCAACATCGTTGAACGCGAATCGACCGAGTCGGCGCCGGCCGGCAGCGACTTCCTCGCACAGCTCTGCGCCGATTGGGAACAGGAGGCGAAGGCCTCCGGGGTGCGAACGGTGAACGCCCGGATTGGCATTGTGATGTCCGCCGACGGCGGCGCGCTCCCCCGTCTGCTGATGCCGTTCAAGCTGGGACTCGGCGGTCCGATCGGTCTAGGCCGAGCCTGGTGGAGTTGGGTGCACATCGACGATGTCGTCGGCGGCATGCTCTTTGCCCTGGAAGAGAACTACGTCGAAGGCGCGATCAACCTGACGGCGCCTAATCCGATCAGGAACAGTGAGTTCTCCGGCGCGCTGGGACGGGCCCTGAAGCGTCCGGCGCTGATGCCGGTACCACCCCTGGCGCTGAAGCTCATGCTGGGCGAAGGAGCGAGCGTCCTGCTCGCCTCGCAACGAATACTGCCCACGCGAACGCTTGAGCTCGGCTACCGGTTCCAGTTCACCGAGATCGACGCCGCGCTCCAGGATCTCGTCGCCTGACCGACATGTCCGACACTATTCCGCTGCGCTACGGCATCAACCCGCACCAGTCGCCGGCGACGGCCTCGGCGATCGGCGAGTGGCCCTTCGAAATCCTCAACGGCCAACCGGGATACATCAACTTGCTCGACGCCATGAGCTCCTGGAACCTCGTACGCGAACTGCGCTCAGCGCTCGAGGTTCCCGCCGCGGCGTCGTTCAAGCATGTGTCACCTGCCGGCGCCGCCATCGGTCTGCCCATCGGCGATCGGCTGGCTCGCGCGTACGAGGTTGAGCGGTTGGATCTGTCGCCTGTTGCCGCGGCATATGTCCGCGCCCGCGGCGGAGACCTGGTCAGCGCCTACGGCGACTTCGCCGCCGTCTCGGACGTGGTCGACGAATCGCTGGCTCGCTTCCTGCGCCGCGAGGTCTCGGACGGCATCATCGCTCCCGGTTACGAGCCGGCAGCGATCGAAATTTTGCAAAAGAAGAAGGGCGGGCGCTATCTCATCCTTCAGGCCGATCCCGACGCAGACGTTCCGACGGTTGAGTCCCGTGATCACTTCGGTATCCGCCTGGAGCAGCCGCTCGACCGCAAGCTCATCGATGGCTCCATCTTCGCCAACCCCGTGACAGAACAGACCGACTTTCCCGCCGATGTCCGGCGCGATCTGCTGGTCGCCACGATCGCGCTGCGCTACACACAGTCCAACTCGGTCTCCGTCGCCGCCGACGGCCAGGTGATCGGCCTGGGTGCGGGGCAACAGTCGCGGATTCACTGCACGCGTCTCGCCTGCGGCAAGGCTGACCGTTGGATGCTGCAACAGCACGATCGTGTGCTGGACCTGGAGTTCGACTCATCGCTCAAGCGTCCCGACCGATTCGCCGCCCGCGAGCAATACATCGCCTGGAACGAACTCTCCGAGCCGGAGCGCGCTCGGTTGCAGTCCCAGATCGTGAACTGGTCCGGCCCCCTGAGCGATGACGAGCGCCGAGAGTGGATCGGCCAGTTCCAGACCGTCCTCAGCCACGACGCCTTCATGCCCTTCCGCGACAACGTCGACCGCGCTCAGGCGTCGGCCGTAACTCACATTCTGCAGCCGGGGGGCTCAATCGCCGACAGTGACACCACAGATGCGTGCAACCAGTACGGCATCGTCATGGCGCTTACAGGACAACGGTTGTTCCGCCATTGATCCGCCACTGATCAGTTGTAACCTCGTTTCATGTCCACCTTTACTGAATCTCCAATCGCCCTCTACGACACGCTGCTCCGAGATGGATCGCAGATGGAGGGCATTGCCTTTTCCCTGCAGGACAAGATCACGGTCGCGCGGCGTCTGGATTCGATCGGAATGCACTACGTCGAGGGCGGGTTCCCCGGCTCCAACGAGAAGGACAAGCAGTTCTTCGAGCGGATGAAGTCGCAACCGCTCGAGCGAGCCAAACTGGTCGCATTTGGCGGCACACGCAAGCCGGGCGCAGACGTCGAGACCGATTTCAACATCGTGGCCCTGCGCGAGGCCGAGACGCCGGTCGTCACGTTTGTCGGCAAGGCGATCGCCTCGCAGGTCAAGACGGTGCTCAACACCTCGCGCGAAGAAAACCTCTCGATGGTTCGTGAGTCAGTGGAGTACATGGCCTCAATCGGCCGTGAGGTTCACTTCGACGCCGAACACTTCTTCGACGGCTTCAAGCAGGATCCCGACTACACGCTCAATGTCGTCAGCACCGCGTTCCGTTCGGGCGCGCAATACCTGATCCTCTGCGACACCAATGGCGGCGCGATGACGGACGAAGTGTCCAATGCGGTCCAGGCCGTTCGGGAGATGCTGCCCGAAGCCAAGCTCGGCATCCACACCCACAATGACTGCGACCTGGCGGTAGCCAACTCGCTCGCCGCCGTCCAGGCCGGCGTGACCCAGGTCCAGGGTTGCCTCAACGGCTACGGCGAGCGTTGCGGCAACGCCAACCTCTCTTCGATCATTCCCAACCTGCAACTCAAGATGGGACTCCGCGTCGTCGAGGATCACCAACTCCAGGAGATCACCACGGCGTCGCGATTCATCGCGGAACTTGCCAACTTGCCGCTCAACGGTCTGTCACCGTATGTCGGCGCGTCGGCGTTCGCTCACAAGGCCGGCTACCACGTAGCTGCCGTGGTCAAGGATCCTGCTCACTATCAACACATTGAGCCCGCCGATGTCGGCAACGACCGGCGAGTACTGGTCTCGGAACTTTCGGGTCGACGCAACATCCAGGTCAAGCTTGAGGAGCGCGGACACGATCTGCCGCTCTCCCCGGAGGAGACCACGGAGTTGCTGGGCCGGGTCAAGCAGATGGAATCGCGAGGTTTCCAGTACGAGGCCGCTGACGCTTCGTTCGAGCTGCTCGCGCTCCGCTCACGACCCGACTACATTGCGCCGTTCGAACTCGATGACTTCCTGGTCATCGAGCGCCGTCGCCCGGGAACGTCGCAGGCCGCCAACGGTGGCGCCGACGAATCGCTGATGATGGCCGAAGCCACCACCAAGATCCGCGTCGACGATGAACTCTTCCACACCACGGCCGACGGCAACGGCCCGGTCAACGCGCTTGACCGAGCCGCGCGCAAGGGTCTTGAACTGGCCTATCCCGAACTCAAGGCGGTATCCCTGCTCGACTACAAGGTGCGGATCATCGACGCCGACTCCGGCACCGAAGCCCAGACCAGGGCGCTGATCGAGTCAACCGACGGCAAACACACCTGGGCGACCGTCGGCGCGTCGCCCGATGTGATCGAGGCCTCGTGGCTCGCCCTCGCCGACGCCTATGAGTACTACCTGTTGCATCGCGAGCAGTGGCGGGAAGAAGACGGGCACATCGCCGGCTGAACGGCAACGTTGGACGGTCGTTGGCGATCCGAAGTGTGCAGCCGCTAACATACGCATTGGACATCGGGGGCTGCTGCTGAGCGGGACTGTGCTGTGGAGGCCGGCGAGCGGGCGTGGCCCTAGGGAGATGCGGGGCGATGGCGAACGATACGCTCGACGTGGTTCAAGGCGGATTTCCCCGCTGCGCGCAGTGTGAGAAGGGTGTGTTAGTGCCCCTCTCCGACTTCGGCGGCCAAGGGGCGGCGGTGCACTTCAAAGCCTGGGTCTGCACCGACCCCAAGTGCCTCTTCAACCTCAAGATCCGCAACGGCGACGTCTACCTCAACGAACCGATCTACGACGGCCGCGACGACCGCCGCTAACAGACAAGAGCTCCCCCTCTGGGCCAACTGGGCCGAAGGGCCTGAGGGGGCCCGCTTTCGCCTGTCCTTCGGGATACGGGGAGCCCGCTCAGTCGCTCCGCGACAGCTCCCCCGGAGGGGGAGCTCTTGATCGTCGAGACATGGAGCAGCAATGAACATCGCCAGCGTCGACGTCTTTCCCATCATGTCCTGGCGACCCCACCTGTTCGTCACTGTCACCGCCGACGACGGAACCTACGGCGTTGGTGAGTCGGGCTTGAGCTGGCAGGAGAAGCCGATCGCCGCCGCCATCGAGCGTTTCTCGGAACTGGTCGTCGGCGAAGATCCGATGCGCACCGAGCACCTCTGGCAGCTCATGGCCCGTGCCTCCTTCTTCCCGGCCGACCGGATCAACTGCGCCGCCATCTCCGCCATCGACCTCGCGCTCTGGGATCTCAAGGGCAAGCTGCTGGGACAGCCCGTCTACAACCTGATTGGCGGACTCGTCCGCGACCGGATTCACTGCTATCCGCACAACGAAGGCGAGGACGACCCTCCCAAGCTGATTGCTGACATCGAGCGCACCGTCGCCGACGGCTGGCGTTTCGCCCGCTGGGGCTTCAGCGGCACGACCGGCGAGGCCTTTGACCCGTCCGATGCCGTGCGCAAGTCCGTCCGCGCGATCGAAGCCGTCCGCTCCCACTTCGGACCAGAGTTGGAACTCTGCGTCGATGTCCACACCCGCATCGATCTGCCAGACGCACTCCGCTACTGCCGCGCGGTCGAGGACTTCCATCCGTTCTTCATCGAGGACGCACTCCGCTCCGAGCGACCCGAGTCATATCGGCGCCTGCGCGAGCGCACCAGCGTCCCGCTCGCCGCCGGCGAGCAGTGGTTCACCAAGTGGGGTTTTGCGACCGCGATCGAGGAAGAGCTGATCGACTACGCCCGCATCGACCTCTGTCTGGTCGGCGGCTTCACCGAGGCGCTCAAGATCGCTCGCTGGGCCGAGACGCATCACATCCAGATCGTCCCGCACAATCCGCTCGGACCGGTCTCATCGGCCGCCGGCGCGCACCTGACCCTCGCCGCCGCCAATGCCGGAGTGCTCGAAATGGCCAAGGAGCCGGGCACGAACCTCCAGGATGTCTTCCCCGAGCAGACCCCGTTCGAGCGCGGCCACGCCCTGCCCACCGACCAGCCCGGTTGGGGTATCACATTCGACGCTGAAGCTGCATCCAGGTATCCAGAACCGGGCGTCGGCTACGCGCCGATGCTGCATCGCCGCGACGGATCATTCACGAATTGGTGAGGGCTGGTAGTAAGCTGAATCGGTCGGGGAGTGGCGCAGCCTGGCAGCGCGCTTCGTTCGGGACGAAGAGGTCGGAGGTTCAAATCCTCTCTCCCCGACCATCTCAATTCTCCTGTTGACGCTCCGATTACAGTCCTTACGCCGTCGCTAAACAGCGCCGATCCTGCCGGCGTACTCTCGACCTCGAACGACTGAGATGCGCTTGACATACAGATTCGTTGGACGACATGAACTCGCGACGCACCAGCATCCTTCCCGACGCCATCTTTCTCACCATCGCCATCATTGCCCTGACGCTCCTGATCGTCACCTGACCGGCCCAGAACCGGCTCAGGTTCGTTGGAACGGTTGCGGCAACCGGCTCGCGATCAGGAACACCACGCAACTCGCTGCCACGCAAATCGCATAGATGATCAACACCAGGTCGTAGCTGCCGTTCCGGTCATAGATGCTTCCGGCGATGATCGGCGAGAAGACGATCGCGATCGTTTGGAACAGGAACGCCGTGCCCATGATCGTGGCGAAGTTCTTCAATCCGAACGCGCGTGAGAGCATCAGAGCCTCCAATGGAGGAGTCGCGGCGAAGCCGACGATGTACAGCACCACCGCGACGCTGACGCCAGGAATGTTGCCTCCGGTGGCATAGAGCACCAGTAGCGATCCGCACACGAACAGCGCTCCTACCGCGGCGATTCGTTCGGGCCGGCGGAACCGCTCCAACTGCGATCCGGCTGTCAGCAACCAGATCACCGCGCCGCCGGCCGTCAACGACACGATCTGCGCCGACCAGGTGTCGGAGAAGCCAACGGAGCGGTAGTAGGGCACGCCCTGAGACATCCAGCCGAAGACGACGAAGTAGAGCAGCATCAGGCCGAAGACCAGCGCCCAGAAGAGCGGCGTACGCATGGTCTGACCGATCGTCAGTCCGCTCAGTGCGACCTGTTGCTGCGAGGGTGCTCCTGCCGTCGTCGCCAGCGGTGCGTCGTGTTCCGTCGGCCTGGGCTGATCGCGCACGAAGATGAATGCCACGATGTACGCGCCTACGACGAGCATGGCCGAGTAGAGGAAGGCGTCCTCCCAGCCCAACCTGGAGATGATGATCTGGACCAGCGGCAGCATCACCAGCTGCCCCATCCAGACCGACGCGCCGATGATGCTCAATGCGACGGCCCGCCGACGGTCGAACCAGCGCACCGCCAACGCCTGCGCCGGGATGTACGCGATCAAGCCCAGCGCCAACGAGGACAACCCCAGGTAGACGTACCACTGCCAGAGCTCGGTCATGAAGGCCAGCAGCACGAACGCCGCGGCACAGAGCGGGGCGCCGATCAGCATCAATCGCCGAGGTCCCACCACATCAATCAGGCGGCCGATGAACGGCGCAAACAGTCCAATCGTGCCGACCGTGACCGAGAATCCCATCGAGACCTGCGCTCGCGACCAGCCGAAGTGATTCTCCAGCGGCAAGGTGTACGCGCTCAGCGAACCGATCGTCACCCCCTCGGCCACCACCAGCGCCACGACCATGCCGAACAGCACGTACCAGCCGTAGTAGAACCGGCTAATCCGCCAACGCTTGAGACCGCGAGGTTCGTAGGTCGTCGCTTCGACAGCCATAGCCTGCAGGCTACCGCGACATTCGACCTCCCCCTCTGGGGGAGGTGTCACGAAGTGACGGAGGGGGCTCCCTCGAACGCTCACACACTATCCTGATCGCCAACGACCGCCAGAGACCGAGAGACGTCCCATGACCACGACCCTGAGCAGCATCAGCACCACCCCACTGCCCTGGCCGAACCAGCGCGAATTGCCCGAGACCACCCGGCCGCTGCCTGCCGGCACGACGGTCATCTCGGCCGACAGTCACTGGCTGGAAACGGGCGAGTTCATCGACCGCATGCCCGCGAAGTACCGCGACCGCGCCCCGCGCGGCGTCTTCAATGAGCGCGGTTTCCACATGGAGATCGACGGCGAGACGACCGACAACCCGGCCATGCCCAGCGAGATGATCGAAGGCCGCGCCGGGATGTGGGACGCCGGCGTCCGCGTTGATGAGATCAGGCGCGAGGGCGTCGACCAGGAGATTCTCTTCCCGCAGCGCATGCTTGGTGTGATCCGCAACAAGGATTTCGACTACATCCAGGCCTGCATGGACGCCTACAACGAGATGCTGGCCGACTTCTGCGCCAAGTATCCCGACAAGCTGCACGGCCTGGCGCTGCTGAGCTACTGGAACCCCGAAGCGACCGAGGACGAGCTGCAGAAGATCAAGGCGCTCGGCTTCAAGGGCGTGCTCATGCCTTCGCTGCCGCCGCCGCACTCCAAGGTCTATTACAACGCCCGCGCCCTGGAACCGATGTGGAAGGCGATCGGCGAATCCGGCCTGCCGCTTAGCTTCCACGTCGGCGAGACCTTCGACGCCCGCGGGCAGGGCGGCCTGGCCACGACCATCGTGGTCGCCTTCCAGCCCTTCCGACGTCTGTTCGCGCTGCTGGCGTTCGCCGGCATCTTCGAGCGCAACCCCGGGCTGCGCGTCGTCTTCACCGAGGGCGGCATCTCCTGGGTGCCCAGTTGCCTCTTCGACTGCGACAAGGTCTACGCCTCGTTCGAGAGCGAGATGACGCCCAAGCTGGCCAAGCCGCCCAGCCACTACTGGTTTGAGAACTGCTACGCCACCTTCATCGAGGACCCCTCAGGCCTGCGCCAACTCGACCTGATCGGCGTCGACAAGGTCCTCTGGGGCTCCGACTACCCGCACCCCGAAAGCGCCGTCGGCTACACCCAGCAATCCCTCTGGGACGTCTTCGACGCGACTGATTCGATCGAAGACGCCCAGAAGATCGTCGGCGGCAACGCCAAAGAAATCTGGGGCCTCGCCTGACCCACCGACCGCGCATCGTCTCGCCGGACGAGGCCGCGGCCTCGATCTCCGATGGCGCCTCGATCACGATCTCCGGCACGATCGGCTACATGCTGCCGATCCCCATCCTCGACGCCATCGAGGCGCGCTTCCTCTCCGAAGGCCATCCCCGCGATCTGAGCTGGTTCGACGTCTTCCCCACCGGTCTGGCCGGGATCGAGCCGCTCGCTCACCACGGACTGCTGAGGCGAGTGATCAGCGGCTGGTACACGCTGCATCCCAGGTTGCGCGAAATGGCGCTCGCCGAAGAGGTCGCGGCGTACTGCTACCCATTGGGCACGTTGGGCTTCTGGTGTCGCGCCAGCGCCGCGGGTCAGTCCCTGCTGACCCAGACCGGTCTCGACACCTACATGGACCCGACCCATCCCGACTCGTGCGCTGGAGGACGGCTCAATCGGGCGGCGTCCGAATCGCTGGTCCAGCGCGTCGAGTACGACGACGGGCCGCAGCTCATGTTCCGGCCGATGCCAATCGATGTCGCGATGATCCGAGGCTCGACGGTCGATCGCGCCGGCAACCTCTCGCTCGAGGACGAGCAGGTCACGATGAGCGTCCTCTACCAGGCGCTCGCGGCCAGACGGCAACCAGAAGGCCAGGTCATTGTCCAGGCCGCTCGGTTGGTCGATGAAGGTGAGATTCCGGCTCGAAGCGTTGCCGTGCCAGGCGAACTCGTTGATCAGATCGTGATTCATCCCGACTCCCACATCGACGAGTCGGCGCCGATGCTCGACTGGCTCGACCAGGAGGCGCGACTGTCGCGTCCCCCGAGACAGGTCCTCCTCGACCACGACACCGAGGTTTGGCGGCGCTGGCAGGAGACGGGCGAGTCTCCGCCGTTGGTCGAGCGACGGCTGACCGCCGATGTGCTCGCCGGCCGTCGCGCACTCATGCAGCTCAACAGAGGCGAGCTGGTCAATCTCGGGCTCGGCCCGCCGATGCGCGATGTCGCCTCAGCGGCCGTCGACGACGATGTCGACCTCGAACTGCGATTCTCCGTCGAGACCGGAGTACTCGGCGGCACAATGAACGGTCGCTGGTACCGCTCCGGCGTCACCAGCATCCTCGAAACTCCCGACATCTTCAGCCTCTACACCACCACGGTCATGGACGCTTCCTGCCTCGGCATGCTTGAGTTCGACGCCGAGGGCAACGTCAACCTGCTCCGCTACGGCGACACCATCGTCGGACCGGGCGGCTCGATGGATATCGCCGCGCACATCAAGCGGATCATCTTCCTCGGACCGTTTCGCGCCGGCAGCCTCGACGCGATCGGTAAGGATGGTCGCCTCCACATCCGGAGCGAGGGCGCATTCCCGCGCGCAGTCGAGCAAGTCCAGGCCGTCTGCTTCAACGGTCCTCGCATGCTCGAACAGGGCAAGACTGTCCACTACGTCACCGAACGAGCCGTCTTCCAACTCACCACAAGCGGTCCCAAGCTCACCGAGATCGCCCCCGGCATCGATCTCCAATCAGACATCCTCGATCAGATGGAGTTCACCCCGGCGATCTCATCCGACCTCCGAGATATGGACCCGCGTATCTTCACCATGGGCCCAATTGGTATCCGTGAGGATTGGGGACTCCCTCCACTGGAAGCCGACGCGTAGCTTTTCGCCCGATACAGCTTGCGTCCGACTTGGCTAGCCGACAGCCGAACAGTGCTGGCCCTTGCGGTCCCAATCGACCGATGCCCCAGTAGAACATGGGAGCGATTAGCACAAGGTCTCCACACCGAGCAGTTGCTCAAGGGGAGGACATCAATGCGCGATGGCTAGCCGACAAAGTTGCCGTCTCCCAAAGAACAAGTGGTTGACACGGTCGCTCTCGGCGAACCAGGGCCTTCCAAACCCGACCAAAGCCAACCACCTCGGGACGCCTTCATTCGGCGGATTCCCAGTGTTTCACGGCACTTCGCAGCTCTTTTTCTCCAGGGCTGCCCGGAGAAAGAGTTTCGGACCAACCACCTGAGCGCGTACCACCTACCCTGCCGTTGAGCCCGCTGTTACGCAGTTCCGCTTCTTGAATCGAGGCCGACCATGTCCGTTGAACGAATCGAGATCACCCACCAGGAGCCCTACGCCGACGGCCAGGACTTTGGCGCGCACGGACCCTTCGAGCTGATCCGCGCTCGGCTGCGCTATGCCGTCAATCCCATGCTGGAGGACCATCGGCGCATCACCGACCTCGAGTGCGCCAACCGGGGCACGGACGGATGCGTCCGCTTCAGCGGCGACCTGGTGCTGATTCGGCCCCAGGATTCGTCGGCCGGCAACTGCGCGTTGGTGATCGACGTGCCCAACCGAGGACGCAGTCTGCTGCCCAGCGCGCTCAACCGTACACCGCCCGAGTTCTCGCTGACCGATCCGCTGCATCCCGGCGACGGCTTCCTCTTCAGCCAGGGATTTAGCGTCGCCTCCGTCGCCTGGCAGTGGAACACGCCGGACATGGAGACGCTGCTCGACTTCGAGGCGCCGGAGGCGCTTGGCCTGGACGGCAATTCGATCTCCGGCGAGGCGATCACCGACCTCCGCCCCAGCGAGGCGGTCGCCTCGATGCCGATTGAACACCTCGCTCAGCCTGGCTATCCGGTCTCCGACAACGAGGACGGCCGCGCGCGCCTCTATGAACGCGACTTCGAGGACGACGAGCCGCGCGAGATTCCCCGCGACCGCTGGCGATTCGCGCGCCAGACCGCCGATGGCGTTGTGCCCAGCACCCGCGACCTCTGGATCGAGGACGGATTCACGCCCGGCAAGATCTACGAGGTTGTCTACCCCACCGACCGCTCGCCGGTCGTGGGAACCGGACTGCTCGCCTTCCGCGACGCCGCCCTCTTCCTGCGCAACTGGCAACGCTCCTACGAGCGCGTGCACGGCTTCGGCATCTCCCAGAGCGGCCGATTCCTCCGCCATCTCCTCTATCTCGGCCTCAACCGCGATCCGGACGCTCCGACTGAACGCGCCTTCGACGGCATGCACATCCACGTCGCCGGCGGCATCCGTGGTGAATTCAATCGCCGCTACGGGCAGCCATCGCAGCTCTTCCTCGCCGGCCCGATCCACGAGTTCCCCTTCGCCGACGTGACTCGCGACGACTCATTGACCGACGTCGCCGACGGCCTACTCAAGCGCTCCGACGAACAGGGCGTCACGCCGAAGATCGTCAAGACCAATACCAGCTGGGAATACTGGCGCGGCGACGCGTCGCTGATCGACATCGACCCGGCCACGGGCGAGGACATCCCTCAGCATCCCGACTCACGCCACTACCTGCTCGCCTGCACTCAGCACGGCGCCGGGCAGGCCGAGCCGATTGACAGCTTCTACCTGACCGCCGACCGCAGCATGTACCGCCACAACGCCGTCGACCAGTCGCCGCTAATGCGGGCCGCGCTAGTTAACCTCGACCGTTGGACCGCCGGTGAGTCCGAACCGCCACCGACCTGCGTGCCCAGCCTGTCCAACGGCACGGCTGCGACCCGAGACGACGTGCTGTCGCAACTCAGCGATCGAGTAACCACGCCCGACGCCGATCGTCTCTCCAGAGTCCGAACCGTCGACTGGTCGACCCTGCCGCCGGTCGAGGGCGACGAATACCAGGGCTACGTCTCCGCCATCGACGACGTCGGAAACGAAGTCGCCGGCCTCCGGCTGCCCGACCTGACCCAGCCGCTCGGTCTGCACACCGGCTGGAACCCGCGACACCCCGAAACCGGCGGCGAGCATCTCACCAGCCACTTCGTCGGTCTGACCCAGTGGCTCAGCCGAGACGAAATCCTCGCCCGCTACGGCGACAGGGCGTCGTATCTCGATCGCGTTAGAGCTGACGCCGAACGGTTGGCGACGGATTGCATCATCCTCGCCGAGGACATTGACCTCGTCGTTGCCAACTGCGCCGAACGCTGGGATGTCGCCGTGCGTTGACCTCGGCCGCTCAGCCGGTGGACACGATTCCCGACTGGGCGAGCGCTTCAACCTCGGAGGCTGCTAGCCCGAGCTCCTCGGCCAGCACCTCGGCCGTGTGCTCGCCCAACAGCGGCGCTCGGCGATGGACGGCCGGGCTCTCGCTCAGCCGAATCGGGCAGCCAAGCAGTGTCATCGGACCGCGGGTCGGATGCTCAATATCGACCAGCATCCCGCGCTCGCGCAGGTGCTCGTTGGCGAAGATCTCACCCGAGTCCAGTACCGGCCCGGACGGTACACCGACCTCGCGCATCTTGTCCATGACTTCGTACTTGGTCCGCTGACTGGTCCAGGCCTCAATCGCCTGACGGACATCGTCGCCTTCGTTGCGAGTGATTCCGCGAGCGCCGTTTGACTCCGCCAGATCCGGCCGCCCGATCGTCTCCATCAGCGCTTTGCGCATCCGGCCGCCGGCGACAACGATCCAGACCCAGTCGGACCGCCCGCCGGGCTTGCATGGGAACAGTCCGGTCGGCGCGGTCAAACCGTCGCCGTAGGGTGGCGCGGGATCGCCAGCAATTTCGCGGCGGGTCATCGGGACTCGGGTGTAGTTGGTCACGGCCTCCATCATCGACAACTCGACCTTCTGGCCGACGCCGTCGCGCTGGCGCTGCCAGAGCGCGGCCAGCATGCCAATCGCCGCCTGCACGCCGGTGCCGGTGTCGCCGATCGTCGGGCCGGGCTTGAGCGGCATGCCGTCCGCCATGCCGGTCACCGCCATCGCACCGCCGGCCGCCTGGGCGACCATGTCGAACGACTTCGTCGGCGCCCAGGGACCGGTCGTGCCGAAGCCCTTGACCGTGCAGTAGATCAGCTGCGGATGAAGCTCCTTGAGCGTGTCGTAGCCGATGCCCAGCCGCTCCATCGTGCCCAGCGTGAAGTTCTCGACGACGATATCGAAGTTGGGCACCAGTTTGAGGAAGATCTCACGGCCTTCGTCGGTCTTGAGATCGAGCGTCAGCGAACGTTTGTTGTTGTTCAACGTGATGAAGTAAGTCGAGTCGACCGAATTGCCGGCGCCCAGACGTCTGCCTGGTTCACCTCGTCCGGGCGGCTCCACCTTGACGATCTGAGCGCCCAGCCAGCCCAGGGCCTGGGTCGAGGAGGTCCCCGCCTCGTATTGGGTCAGATCCAGAATTCGAACATCCGACAGCGCCAAGGCCATGGTCAGCCCCTCTCAAGTCTGGGGTGAGGATAGCCACTCCAGGGCTATTGATTGACGAACAGGGCTGAGTCGAACGGCGCTTACTGCCGAATGCCCTTGAGGCGGACAGCTGGCAGCCGCCTAAGTCGCTGATTCAGCGGATCCACTTCTATGCCGAGAGATTCCAGTGCGGTCACGCCAAGCAGCGGTTCGGCGTCGTCATCGCCAAACATAACCGTTGAGCCAACAATCTCCCCAAGGATCTCGAGTCTTGCGACGGCAATGTCGAGGCGCAGTTCGCTGCCGTCGGCCAAGACGTAGACGCGCTGCCCATCAGGTTCGATGCCAATCTCCTCCAGATGACATCTCGGAACCAAGGAATCCGTCGCACCCGTGTCGACCAGAAACAAACCGCTCCACTCGCGGTTGTGATCGCCGGGATTACTCACATTGACGGTCACGTGCGTGGCCCCCATGGCAGGGCTCCTACTCGTAGGCTCTTGGTTTGATGATACCAGTTTGATAGTCATGTGGGAGTCTCCTCAGTCAGCCGCGACGACCACTCCGGCCTCAGACAGGTCAGGCTCACGCTGGCCGAACACTTCCTTGGCTGCCGAGCCAGGCAGCATCGCCGGCCGTCCGATCGTGACCGGCGTTCGGCTCATCTTGATCGATGGGCCATTGGTCCGTACTCGACCTCGGCCTTCGTGCTCACGAGTCACCGACATGCCATTGGTGACGGCGCGGTACTCGGTCATCGCCTCCTCAACGGAACCCACTGGCGACGCGCCTATCCCGTTCGACGTCAGCTCGGTTACCCACTCGGCGACGGTCTTCGTTGCGAACTCGTCTGCGCTGGGCATGTCGGCCGATTGCTCCGGCTTCGCGCCGGCGAACAGCCAACCGTCGGATGCCTCGTAGAGACGGTGCAGCGGTCCCTCGCCCACCGCGTCCTGGCCGGCCGGCTCGTCCCAGTGCTTGCCTTCGTAGCCGTGCAGCATGTTCGACTGGAGCGTGCTGGCCGTGCGAGCCAGCGCTGTGAAGACCTGCTGGCCCTCGCCGGTTCGCAGACGGTGATATAGCGCCATGCCCACGCCGAACGCGCCGTTGATCCCGGTGCCGTAGTCGTTGATCGCGAACGGTTGCAGCGTCGGCTCGGTGTCGCCGTAGCGGGTCATCATCCCGCTCGCCGACTGCGCCAGCTGCTCCCATCCGGCCCGCTCGGCCCACGGACCGATCTCGCCGAATGCGTTCAGCGACGCGTAGACCACATCGGGATTGACTTGCCGCACCGACTCATAGTCGACGCCCAATCCGCCAACCTTGCCCAGGCGATAGTTCTGGACCACGACATCGACGTCTGCGGCCAGTTCCAGGAAGACCTCGCGGCCCTCGTCGCGCTTGAGATCGAGCAGCACTGACCGCTTGCCGCGATTGATGTCCTCGTGCAGCATGATCCCGTTCTCGCGGGAGGGGTTGTCGATCTTGACGACATCTGCGCCGTACTCGGCCAGCGTGCGTCCGCAGGTGGGTCCGGCGAGAATGATGCACAGGTCGAGGGCCGTCATCCCCTCCAGCGCTTGCGACAGTCGATCGCCCGGCGCGCGGATCGCAGACGGCGCCGATGCCGACAGTTCAGCGAGGATGTCGTCGCGATCGTTGTCGAGCGCCGTACGAGGCCCTCGAATCTCGCCCGGCGTTCCGCCCATGCGAACCTGGATGCCCGGTTGCAGCATCGGCCCCAGTTCGGGGTCGTCCAGTTCGACGATGATCTCCGCTTCACGGGCGTGCGGCTCGTGCAACCACTCCGAGGAGTCGAGACAGCGCACGGTCGGCGGTCCGTTGCCGCCGTCGTTGATCAAGTCTTCCCACTCTTTCGCTGTGCGGGTCAGGAAGATGTTGGTCAGGTGGGCGCGCGCGGTGTCGGCCAGGGAGAAGTCTTGTAGGATTTCCGACGCCTTCGACCACGGCTCGTCCAGCCACTGCGGCACACCCGCCGAGACGCAGAACTGCCGGATGAAGTGCGAATAGGCGGCATGGAAGAAGACCCAGCGCCCGTCGGAGCATTCGTACGGCCCAACCCAGGGCACCGGCGGCCGCGGCGCTTCACGGTCGAGGTATCTCAGGCCGCGGATGCCAATCGCCTGATACAGACTGTCGTGCAGCGATGCCTCAATCTGTTGGCCGAAGCCGTCGCGCTCCCGCGCGACCAGCGCCATCGCCACACCGGCGCAACCGGTAAAGGCCGCGTATGAGGAGGCGATGGGGATCGCCGTGTAGACGGGCTTGGGCGCGTCTTGCATGAGGGATCCGCTGTAGGTGCCGACCGGCGCTGAGACGACGCCTTCCCAGCCGGGCACGGACGCGCGCTCATCGTCGGAAGAAAACCCCGGCAGCGACAGATAGATCAGCCGGTCGTTACTGTTGGTCGACTCCTCTGCGCCCAGTCCCAGCCGATCCATGACTCCGGGCCGGAAGTTTTCGACCACCACGTCAGCCGAAGCGATCAATTCCTGTGCCGTGCGACGACCGTCGGCGGTCTTGAGATCGAGCGACATGCGCCGCTTGCCGCGATTCCAGACCGCGTTCCCCGGTGTGTCCCACAATGGTCCCGACGGTGGGTCGACGCGAAACACGTCGGCCCCGTGGTCGGCGAGCATCATCGCCGCCAGCGGTCCTGCCATATATTGGCCGAAATCAATGACCCGAATTCCGTCGAGCGCACCCATAACCGCCTCCATCGCCTGTCAATCCAGTGCGAGTAGAGGTTAACCGCTGACGTGGTGGTTCAGCGCCTCGCCAACGGCGACATCGATCGCTGCCTGGAAATCCGCGATAGAGCCATCGTTGTGCAACACAAGATCGGCCCGTGACGCGCGTACTCTCCACGGCGTCGCTGAAGCCATCCGCTGCTCGGCTTCCACGCGCGTCAGGCTGTTGCGAGCCATGAGGCGAACAATCGCGGTGTCATCCTCTGAGGCGACGAGCCAGCCGGCGTCGCAGATTTCCATGTACGGACCTTCAAACAAACGGACGGCTTCGAACACCGCAATCGGGGCGGGATCGTCTTTCAACTCGCCCAGCAGGCGCATGAACTCGCCCTCGATGTCGCCGATCGCCGTCCGCAGAGCAGCTAACAGGTCGGGCTTGCCGAAGACGATGTCGCCCAACGCCTTGCGGTCGATGGAGCCGTCCGAGCCCACTACCTGGTCGCCAAACTGAGCCACGATTCGGTCGAACGCCGGCTTGCCGGGTTCATACATGGTGTGAACGTGCCTGTCGGCGTCGATGTGCCTGGCGCCGTGAAAGTTGGCCAGGTGCCGACAGAGCACCGACTTGCCGCAGGCGATCGATCCGGTGACGCCGAGCAGATAGGCCATTCGCGTAGGGTACCGGCGGGCCTGACATTCCTTGCCTGGCCGGCTCTAGCCTGTGCCCGAAGCGGCATGTTACGGAGCTGTTGAGGACGCCATGCCCGAACGATGCCAATGGCCCGGCGACGATCCCGATGAGATCGCCTACCACGACTCTGATTGGGGCGTACCGACTCAGGACGAATCGACGCTGTTCGAAGCGCTGACGCTTGAGGGCGCACAGGCCGGATTGTCATGGCATACGATCCTCCTGCGCCGTGCCGGCTATCGTCGCGCCTTCCTGGACTGGAATCTCGAGGCCATCGCCGAGATCGATGCGGCCGGCGTGGATCTCCTGGTTCAGGATGAAGGAATCATCCGACACCTGGGCAAGATCGAGTCGACGATCGCCAATGCGAACGCCACGCTCCTGCTGCGACAACAGGGACTGTCGCTGGCCGAGGTCGTCTGGGCCTACGCCGACCCTTCCAACGAACCGCGCGGCGAGATTCAGTCACAGACCGACGAGTCCAGAGCGATGTCGCGCGAACTCAAGCGTCGCGGGTTCCGCTTTGTCGGCCCCACGACCTGCTACGCCTTCATGCAAGCGGTGGGAATCGTCAATGACCACGCCGAGACCTGCTTCCGATTCCCGGAGATTGTCAGGATGCGCGATAGGCTGCTCAACGAACGGAGCAACACATGACCTTCCAGCATCTGCGCCTCGATATCTCCGACCAGATCGGCACGATCACGCTCGACCGGCCGGAGAAACTCAACGCGCTCTCGCGCGATCTGCACAACGAGATGGTCGCGGCTGCCAGTCAGCTCCAGGCCGACGATGATGTCCGGGTTGTGATCGTGACCGGCGCCGGACGTGGTTTCTGTTCGGGGGCCGACCTCACTGCCCGGCCTCGCGACGACGCTCCCGACACTCAGAACGATCGTATGGACGAGTTCGGCTGGGTCGGCCACCAGGCGCTGGCATTTGG
Source organism: Chloroflexota bacterium (assembly GCA_028875225.1). Taxonomy (GTDB): domain Bacteria; phylum Chloroflexota; class Dehalococcoidia; order Bin125; family Bin125; genus Bin125. The sequence continues at coordinate 30,081 of JAPPFB010000018.1, forward strand.
GCACCTGGACAAGCCAACGATTGCCGCTGTCAACGGCGTAGCGGCCGGGGCCGGCATGAGCCTGGCGCTGTCCTGCGACCTGCGAGTGGGTTCAGAGAAGGCGCGATTCAAGGTCGTCTTTCTCGAGCGCTCGCTCAGCCCCGACGCCGGCATGACCTGGTTCCTGCCCCGCGTCGTGGGCTATCCCAAGGCGGTGGAGTTGGTCCAGACCAGCCGCTTCGTCGAATCGGACGAGGCGCTGCAGATCGGCCTGATCAACCAGCGCGTCCCGCACGAAGAGTTGATGAACAGCGCTCGGGCCATGGCTCGGGAGATCGCCTTCTGGCCGCCGCTCGCATCGCGCGCGGCCAAGCGTGTGATGCAGCGCAACCTCAACGCCACGCTTGAGGAGGCGCTGCGCAATGAGATCACCGCGATCTCTCACGCCACGCGTTCCGAGCACGATGTTCGCGAGGCGCAGGCCTCGTTCATCGAAAAGCGACCGCCGGTCTTCACCGGCGAATAGTTGGGATCGACGTGTCCGACGTCATCATTCGCGAGGCTGTTCCCAACGACGCGCAGACGATTCTTGACTTCATCGTCGGCCTGGCCGAGTTCGAGAACGAACCACGCTCCATCGTCGAGGCGACCGTCGAGAGCATCAGCCGCGATGGCTTCGGCGACAATCGGCTGTTCGAGACGCTGATCGCCGAGCGCGATGGTGAACCGCTCGGAATGGCGCTGTTCTTCCCTCACTATTCGACCTGGACCGGGACTCCGGTGCTGTACCTCGAGGATCTTTTCGTCAAGCAGGAAGCGCGGGGTTCGGGCGCCGGGTTTGCGCTGATGCAGGCGTTGGCCGAGATCGCCGAGGCACGGGGGTGGAAGCGGCTCGATCTCTCCGTGCTCGACTGGAATCCGGCCCGCCGGTTCTATCACCGACTCGGAATGGAGCACGAGTCCGAGTGGTTGCTCTACCGGCTCGACGAAGATGGGATTGCCAATCTGGCGCAGACGGGTCGTGATGGCTGAACTCAAGGTCTACGGCGCACCCTGGTGCCCCGATTGCCGACGCTCCAAGGCCTTCCTCAGCGAACATCGAATCGACTACGACTGGATCGATGTCGACCAGGACGCCGACGCACTCGCCTACGTGGAAGAGTTGCAGAACGGCGGCCGCTCGATCCCGACCGTCATTCTGCCCGACGGCGGGATGCTGATTGAACCGAGCGACGAGGAACTTGCACAGGCGCTGGGCGTCCAGGTTCGGCCCCAGCGACAGTTCTACGACCTTGCCATCATCGGCGGCGGCCCGGCCGGGCTGGCTGCCTCGATCTACGCCGCGCGAGAAGGCATCGACACCGTCGTCATCGAACGCTCCGCGCTGGGCGGACAGGCAGGTCTGACCAATCGGATCGACAACTATCCCGGCTTTCCCGACGGCGTCGACGGCGACGATTTGATGTCGAAGTTCGTTGCCCAGGCTCGTCGCTTCGGGGTCGAGTTGCTGTCTGCCGTCGGCGCAACCGATGTCGCCGCTCCGTCCGATGTCGAGATCGCGCTGTCGAGCGGTGATCGCGTCGCCGCTCACGCGGCGATTCTCACGCCCGGCAGCACGTATCGAAGACTCGGCGTGCCCGGCGAGATGGAACTGATCGGTAGCTCGGTCCACTTCTGCTCGACCTGCGACGGTCCGTTTTACGCCGGCGCCGGAGAGCTTGCCGTGATCGGCGGCGGCAACTCTGCCCTGGAAGAGGGTCTGTACCTCACCCAGTTCGCAGAGCAGGTACACATCATTCACCGAGGCGACGAGCTCACCGGCTCGGCCGTGCTGCAGGACAAGGTTCGGTCGCACCCGAGGATTGAGCTGTCGCTTCGGACGACCGTCAAGTCAATGCAGGGTGACAGCAAGCTTGAGGCGCTGACTCTGGAGTCGAGCGGCACAACGGTGCAAACGTCGCCGGACGGCGTCTTTGTCTTCATTGGTCTGCAACCGAACACCGAGTTTCTGCACGGCGTCGTCAACCTGGACGAGCGTGGATTCATCACAACCGACGAACGATTCCAGACCAGCGTCGAGTCGATCTACGCCGCCGGCGACGCGCGAGCCGGTTCAACCAAGCAACTGGGCGCCGCCGTCGGCGAGGGCATTACGGCGTTGATGATGGCTCGCGAGTATCTCAGGTCCCACCAGCACATCCGCACTCCGTCGGCGGTTGAGTAGCGATCAGCGGCTGGCGCCGACCGGCGGAGTGTCGACCAGCGTGCCATCGGCAATGAATCCGTCGATCTCTTCGCCCGAGAATCCGAGCTCTTCGCAGATTTCCCGGTTGTCTCCGCCCAGAAGCGGCGCCGGACGCATCTGCGCCGGTCCCCAGTCGCTGAAGTGGATCGGGAAGCCGCCGTACTCGTAGACGCCGACGCCGGGCTGATCCCACTCAACGATGAATCCCCGCTCGCGCAGATGCTCGGACTGGACCAGGTCGCCATTGGTCATCACCGGCAAGGCGGTAACGTCTTCCGCTTGCAGTTGCTCCGTCAGGACGAACCGGTCCTGGTCGCGAGTCCATTCGCCGATCAGGTCGTCAAGCTCGTCGTGATGCTCGAAGCGACCCTCCAGCGTCTCGAATCGTCGATCGTCGAATCGCTCGTCCGTGACGACCTCTCGGAATCTCAACCAGGCCGCGTCATCTTCAATCGTGATGGCGATCCACATGTCCATCGACTCGCGTGCGTCCGGACGCTCGTCGCGGCAGCGGTAGACGCCCTGCGGTGCGGAGCTTCTGGATCGATTCCCGCGCCTCGGAGCCTGTCCCTTCACTGAGGTCTCGAGGATCAGGTCGCCGGCGACCGCAGCATTGGTTTGCAGCTGCGACAGGTCAACGAAACTGCCGCGACCGGTTTCCTCGCGTTCCCAGAGTGCCGCCAACACGGCGAACGCGCCATGTAGCCCGCCGATCGGGTCGGGGAATGCGTGACCCATCTTCATCGGTCCGTCCCCGACGTAACCGGTTGCCGATGCTGTGCCGGCATGCGCTTCGAGCACCGGTCCATAGGAGACTCGCTGCCGAAACGGCCCGGTGTGGCCGTAACCCGTGCAGGACACCGAAATGAGTCGTGGATTCCACTGTCTGACCGTCTCGTAGTCGATGCCCAGGCTCTTGGCTCCGCGAGGACTGAAGTTGTCGACGATCACATCCGACGTTTCCACCAACCGCCGCCAGATGCGCTTGCCGGAGGCGGTCTTCAGATCGGCGCAGAGGCCGCGCTTGTTCCGGTTGTGCTTGTTGAAGATGCCGGCCCGATTCCACGGCTCCGGCTCGGGCTCGCCCTCGGGAAAGACCGAAGCGCGCAACGTCGGCTCCACTGCTTCGCCGCGCCGCCAATCGTCAAGCGCGGCGCGCAGCGACGGATCGTCCGGCAGCCGTCCGCCGCGCGCGTTGTCCTGCTCGACTTTGATCACGTCCGCGCCCAGATCGCCGAGCGTCCGGCCGACCAGCGGTCCCGCCCAGGCGTAGCCGAACTCGACCACACGGACGCCCGACATCATTCCTTCAGTCATCGCTCTCTTGCCCCAATCCGATCACCCCCGACGCGGACAACGACTCGATCTCAGCGGGTCGGAGTCCCGCCTCGTCGAGCGCGGCCGCCGTATCCGCCCCGATGTCTGGTGCGGCGCTGAAACTCTCCGGCGACGAGGGCAGGACGAACGGCACGCCGGGCATCTTGACGCCAACGCCCAACGGTTCTGGATACGCCCAGAAGGCGCGCGCCTGCAACTGCGGGTCTTCGAGCACTTCGTCCATCGACAACACGGCGCTCGCGGGCACGTGGAACCCCTGCAGATGCTCGACCACCTCATTCCGGGTGCGAGCCATCAGAAACTGCGCGAATCGGCCGTCGATCTCCTCGGCCACGTCGAATCGCAGTCCGGCGGTGGCGAATCGCGGATCGTCCGCCATCTCCGGTAGGTCGAGCGCGACGCAGAGATTCACCCACTGCGCCTGCGTCGGCGCGGCGATGCAGACCCAGCCGTCGCGCACTGCCATGAGCGAGACCGGATGATGCGCCTCGGCGTGGCGGTTGTTGGCTCGATGCTTGATCCGGCCCTGGTGGGACCACATGACCAGGCTCCACTGGTGGGCTGAGGCCATTACCTCCATCGCTCCCACATCGACCAGCTGTCCCCTTCCGGTAGCTCGTCGAGCGTGGAGCGCGGCCATCGCGCCGATCGCCGATGCGATGCCCGCGACATAGGAGGCCCATGGTCCGGCGCCCTGGAGCGGCTCGCGCAGTGGGTCGCCGGTGATGTAGAGGTAACCGCTCGCGGCCCAGTCTGTGAGATCCGACGATCGCCAGCCGGCCCAGGGTCCGGTCAGCCCGTATGACGACGCCGCCACATGAACCAGAGACGGTCGCGCCGCTCGCGCCCGGCGATCGAAGTCCAGCGCCCGATCAGCGGGAAGAGTCGTGATCACCACGTCCGAGTGGTCGAGCAGCCTCTCCAGCGCTGTCCATCCCGTGTCGGTCGACCAGTCCAGCGCCACGCCGCGCTTCCAGGCCGAGAGATACTCGAACGCGGCGCTGCGCGTTGGTTCCTGCGAAGTGAGCAGCGGCGGACGGGATCGCAGCGCTGATCCGGCCGTGGGCTCGACCAGCGTCACCTGAGCGCCGGCGGTGGCGAGCAGGCGCGCGGCATAGGCCCCCGACACGTGGACGCTCAGATCGAGCACACGTAGGCCCGACATACCGCCGCTCTGACCGCTCATGCGCTATGCGCTCGCCACTGGTACGACACCCTCATAGATGCCTGGTTTCCAATCGCCTTGCAAATCGAGGGCCTGATCGATCATCACGGGCGCGAGCTCCTTCGCCGAAGCGTAGAGCTCCTCCACGTCACCGAACGAACCGAACGACACGGCCCGTAACCCCGGTCGCCAGACCACCGTCGGCACGATCGATCCGAATTGGTCGATCTCCGCCTTCGTTCGCTCCTGCACCGCGATCTCCATCGAGCGCGCCAACAGATCCACCAGACCGCGGGGCTGATACGGCGAGGGATGGACGCCCAGATCGACGGCCAGCGTATGCGTCGCTCCCTGGAGGATCGCCGTCTCGAGGTCGAGTCCCGATGACAGTCCGCCGTCAACGCACCAGTCGCCCTCGAGACGGACCGGAGGGAATAGCCCCGGCAGCGCAATCGACGCCATCACCGAGGACAACAACTGTCCCCTGGACATCACTCGCTTGCGGCCGCTCGAGAGACTGGTCGTGACGATATGCAAGGGGATCTCCGCCGCAGCGATCTCGTCGATCGTCACATGTCGCTTGAACAGTTCTCGCAAGAACCGGTTCGAGTAGACCGACGTGCCCCGGGTCAACAGGTTCCGCGTGATTCGCAGCAGGTTGCGGTGCCATAGCCGGGTGTCCCGCAGCGCAATCCAGAGGTCGGCCAGCCCCTCGATGTTGTCGGGGTGAAAGGCCAGAAACGCTCCGTTGACCGCGCCGACCGAAGATCCCACGATCATGTCGGGTCGGACCCCGCGGCGGATCAGCTCCTCCAGGAACGGCACTTGCACGATCCCGGACGCACCGCCGCCGCTCAGCACGAGCGCCAGCCGCCGCTCTTCGAATCCCCGCAAGCTCAGCGTCATCGGAACTGCTTGCCGCCCTCCTTCTCCGCACTCTCGCACAACACGTTCCGACAACGCCAACCGTCATGCCCGAGAGACGCCCGGGCACGAGAGTCAGTGTTGGGGAATTGAGCCCTGGTTCAGGCCTGCGGCCGCCGATCGGGAACAATCTCAGTCAGGATCCCGTCGGCCGTCTTGGGGTGGAAAAAGGAGGCGGTGATCTCGTCAATCGGCCCGCCGAAGTCGATGTAGCTCAGACCACGCTCCATGAACAGCTTGGTGTCGCCAACCACGTCGGTCGAGCCGTAGCCCAGGTGATGCAGTCCGGCCCCTCGGCGCTCGAGGAACCGGCCGATGCCACTCTCATTGTCTTCCGGCAAGAGAATCTCGATCCGCGTCTCGCCGAGATTGACCTTGACGAAGAAGATCTTCGTCCGCTCGGGCGCGAAGTACCCGCCCTTCGGATACGGCGTACGCTCGGTGTCTCGCTCAAGTCCGAGCTGGTCAACGAGCACCGCCAGCGATTCCTCCAGCGAGTGCGCAACGATGCCGACGTGATCGAGATAGGTAATCATGCTCGCCTCCTGGCGCTTCCCCCGGACCTGCTTGCCGTCGGCGTCAAGATAGTCGACGCCTACTGCAGCCGTCTCAGCGTCGGCGAGAACGTCCCGAACAGCGCCATGACGGCGAGCAGGACGACGGCAACGGCGAAGACCGCGAGCCGCACCCCAATCAACTCCGCTGCGATGCCAAGGACGAAGACGCCACCCTGCATGACCGCGAACTGCATCATCAGCACCGACATCGCCCGACCGCGGTAGGCAGGCTCGGCCTGTTCCTGGATCAGCGCCGATGCCATCGACATCCGTCCCGACTGGCCGATACCCATCAGGATCATGATCGGCAGGCTGATCCAGATCCAGGGTGAGATTGCGATGCCCAGGGTCGCGCCGCCGAGCAGCACGCCCATCAGGATCAGCAGTTTGCCCCGCCCGCTCCGCCTTAGCGAGGCGATGATCAACGCGGCCAGGAACGCGCCGATCGCCGAGAAGGTCATGAACAGCGCCGCGAGGGCTGGACCGGCGTCGAATGCGTCCTGCACGAATCCCGGCAACAGACCCTGGAACGGCGTGCCCAGCATCGAGACGAAGAACGACAGGAACAGGATCATGCGCAGCACGCGATGCCTTGCGATGTAGCGGAATCCGTCGCTGATATCGCCCATCGCTTCGCGCAATCCGCCGCGTCCGCGACCTGCCTGCGCAGCGACCGTCGGGATCGGCAGCATCGTCAGCATGGCCAGCGCATAGCAGCCGGCCATCGCATAGAAGGTCACGCCAGCGCCGGTCGTGGCCAACAGGGCGCCGCCGATCAGCGGCGCGGCAAACTGCATGATGTTCATCGCCGCGGTGTTCAACGCGACCCCGTTCATGATCCGGTCCCTGGACACGATCTCCGAAACCATCGCCTGGCGCGCCGGCACCATCAGCGCGACCAACACCCCTTGCGAGACGGCCGAGATCAGCAGGTGCCAGAACTCGAGAATGCCGAGGATCGCCAGCGTGCCGATCAGGAACGCATTGAGAAATCCGACGAACTGGAAGATCTGCGTGACCGATTTCTTGGGAAACCGGTCGGCCAGGACGCCGCCATAGGGCCCAAGCAGGAACTGCACCAATCCACTCACCAGCGCGACCAGGCCGACCGCCGCGTAGGACTCGGTCAACTCGTAGACCAGAAACGTCCGGACAAACATCTGTCCGATCGCCGAGTACATCTGAGCAAGCGTCGAAACGAAGAACCAGCGAAACGGAGGCTCGCGGAACGATTCGAAGGTCCGCACCCTGCGCCCGAACAGGCGCATCGGCGGCTCGGACTCTTTCAGCGCTCCCCCTCTGGGGGAGCTGTCGCGGAGCGACTGAGGGGGCTGTCTGTCGCCTAGTGACGGAGCGAACTGCTCTCCGTCGTGAGATGTCACCGCTTCCAGCGAGGGAGGCTGAAGGTACGGGTGCTGTCCGGCCCGCCGGATCACGACGGAGTCGGTCGGCGGCCTAGCCGCCATAGTGCCAACCGGTGTAGAGCGAGGTCAGCGGTCCCTCGTCGATCGGCAGCGCGTCGCCATCGAACACCCGGCAGAGCGCCAGGATGTGTTCGCCGATGGGGATGAACTGCTGCGCCTCGGCTGCAACCCAGGCCAGTGAGTCTTCGAGCACCGGCGCGCCGCCCTCGAGGTCCGGATGATCGAGCTGCACGTAGGACACGCCGCGCATCTTGTCCGGCGCGGCAAACTCGGCCGATCGCCCTTCGATCTTGGACGGATCGCTCGGCTGCAGGAACCGCGCGGCCAGGTCCATCCCCGACTCCGGCAGCAGGCTGACGGTGAGCTGACGTGTCTCGCGCAGGTTCTTCAGCGAGGTCGCGTCGCGCTCGAACGAGACGCAGAGGATGCGCGGTTTGAACGACACCTGCATCACCCAGTCGGCGACCATCGCGTTCGGCTTGCCCTCAGGCGTGACCGTGCCAATGACATAGATGCCATAGGGCAGATGCTGGAGCGCCGAACGAATCCTCGCATCCTGTCGACGCTCGCGCGGCGTGAGCGACCGCTCCCGCGGCTGCGGCTCAAAGTCCAGGTCGATCGTCGGGGTGTCCGCTCCCAACAGCAGGTCAATCGCCGCGTTCAGCTCCAGCATGCGGGTGCCGGCAGCGTCGTCGTCGGGGTTGGCGTCGGGATGGTAGATGCGGGCCAGTCGTCGGTACCGATCGCGGATCGTGTCACGATCTGCCGTGACTCCCACGCCCAGGAGCGCTGCAGCGTCGGCCGCTGTACTGGGAATCGGCATCGGTTTTCCCCAATCCCCTATTTCAGGTGTCGATCGAAGTAGCGAGCGACCCGGCGCTCCTGGTACTCCAGGCCTGCCTGATCTCGAGGCATGTGACGCTCTTCCGGGAACATCAACAGATCGTAGTCCCGATCGGCGGCAGTGAGCGCCGTGATCAATCGCGCCGTATGCCGGAAGTGAACGTTCTCGTCGACACCGCCGTGAATCAGCAGCAGTTGACCTCGCAGCTTGTTCGCTTGCGTCAGCAACGAGCCCTCGCGATAGCCCTCCGCGTTGTTCTGCGGCGTTCCCATGTATCGCTCGGTGTAACCGGTGTCATAGCCATCCCAGTCCGACACCGGCGCGCCCGACACGCCCACCTTGAACAGGTCGGGCCGCCGCAGCATCGACATGACGGTCATGTATCCGCCATACGACCAGCCATAGACGCCCACCCGCTCAACGTCGATCAGTCCTTCGTCTGCGAGTTGCTGCACCGCAGCCGCCTGGTCGTCGACCTCGATGGTGCCCATCTGTCGATGCAGATGCGCCTCGAACTCAAGCCCCCGACCGGCCATGCCGCGATTGTCCAGCTTGAGCACCAGGTAGCCCTGCTGCGCCAGGTACTGGGCTCGCAGATCAACGGTCAAACCCCAGGCGTCGAGCACGGTCTGAGCATGCGGCCCGCCGTACACCGCGACCAGCATCGGATGCGGCCCCTTGCCCTCAGGCCGGTATAGGGCGCCGTACAGCGTCGTGCCGTCGGCTGCCGAGAATGTCCGCAGTTCAGGAGCGGCTAATCCCAGAGTTTCGGTGGTGGCGTCCGACTCGAACAGCGTCCGCTTCGACGCTCCCCCGGTCGCGACCAGGCTGATCTCAGGCGGCGAATTCAGCGACGAACTCGTCATCGCCAGCCACTTGCCGTCACGTGACAGGGACGCGCCGTGCAGCCCGCCGGGCTCGGATAACGTCTCAATCTCGCCGCCGCTCAGCGAAACACGTTCAACTCGACGTTCCAGCGGCGAGCCCCTCGTGCTGGTGAAGTAGACCCAGCCGGAACCCTCATCAATTCCGATCACGCCATCGACGATCCATTCGCCCTCGGTCAGGCGGCAAATCTCGGAACCGTTGATGTCCCGCACGGAGAGATGCCGAAACCCCGTCGTCTCCGACGACCAGAGAAACGACCCGTCCTTCAATCCCCGAGCGTCGTCGGCCACGTTGATCCACGGCTCCTGAAACTCGTCGATCAGCACCCGCGCGCTGTCGCCGTCGAAGGCGATCAGCTGCAGACGCCTCTGTTCGCGATCGACCCACTGTGCCAGCAACCGTTGACCGCCATCGCCGTCGGGCCACCAGGCGACTCGGACGAGATAGCCGTCCTCATCGGGCAGCGGCAGTTCCTGCGTGTCGCCAGATTCCAGCTCCACAACCCAGAGCGAAACATGTGCGTTCTCGTCGCCCGCGAACGGATAGCGATGGGTCTCGACATCCACATCGTTGCCGCCCTGGTGCACGATCGGATACGGCGCGACGTGCCGCTCATCGACGCGCAGATAGGCAATGCGCCCGTCCTTCGACCACCAGTGACCACGCAATTGGCCAAACTCCTCTTGGGCGATGTAGTCGGGCAAACCATGGCTCAGACCATCTTCCGCCCCGGAGGTCAACTGCTTCGGCTCTGATTGACCTTCAACTGCCTGGACGAAGAGCTCACCGCCTCGCACGAACGACAGATGCGACCCATCCGGACTGAGCGTGGGAGTCAACGCGCCCTCGCTGCCCGGCAGCTCGCGCAACGCTTCGCCGTCCACAGAGACCCGGACCGTCGGTCCGGGGATCATCAACACTGGAACCTCAGACTCGCGCGCCCAGGAGTATGACGAGACGCCAAGCTCGCGAGTCCGAGTCCGCTCACGCAGCAACTCCTCCTCGCGCGACATGGGCGCGTCGGCGCCGGGCCCGGCGATCACCGAGCGGTCGTACGTCTCAATCTCAATCCGCCACAGCGACCTGACGAGGCCGCCGTCTCCGGCGTGTAGCCAGGTCACCGCCGAGCTATCGGGCGTGAACCCAATCATGCCCGGTGCGTCCATTCCCGGACGCGGATAGGTCGCAACGTCGGAGATCGTCAACCGCTCAGCCACGCAACGCGCCCAACGCATCGCGCCGAACCGCCTCAATCTCCGAGGCCGCGCTGGGCAGCGCGTCACTCATGACGTCGCAGCCATCCGGAGTGATCAGCACATCATCCTCAATCCGGATGCCGCCGAAATCGAGTAAGCCGTCCACGACGTCCCAGTCGACCATCTCCGCGTAGCGTTCACGCCGGACCGGATCATTCAGCAACGCCGGGACGAAGTACACGCCCGGTTCGATCGTCACGACATAACCCGGCGCCAGCGGCAAGTCCGCCCGCAGATAGGCGAGTCCGAATCGATCCTCCGGCACGCGGCCCTCGAGATATCCGCCGCAGTCATGCGTCGAGAGTCCCAGCATGTGGCCGAGCCCATGCGAAAAGAACAACGCATGCGCGTCTGCCGCGACGAGATCTTCGACCGATCCGCGCAGGATCCCCGCATCGACCAGGCCCTGCGCAATCGTCGCCGACGCCTGCATATGCAGCGATTTGTACTCAACGCCGGGGCCGGCGCCCGCAATCGCCTCCTGCTGGGCGGCCAGGACCACGTTGTACAGGTCGCGTTGAATTCCAGTGAACGCTGCCGAGACCGGGAACGTGCGGGTCACGTCCGAGGCATAACCTTCGATCTCCGCTCCGGCGTCGATCAGCACCAGTTCCCCATCCGACATCACCCGCTCGCCCGGCGTTCCGTGCAGGATTGCCGAATTCGGCCCAGAACCAACAATCGACCCATACGCGGTCCGAGCCCCGCCCTGGCGGAAGAACTCCGCCTCCATCTCGATCTGCAGCGCCCGCTCAGTCAATCCATTTCTTGCCAGCCGCTGCGCCGCGAGGTGGCCGGCCACTGCGGCATCCACCGCACGAGTCATACGGTCCAACTCAACCGAATCCTTCGACCGCCGCAATTCAGCTAGCGCTCTGCCCAGACGATCCGTCGCGTCCTCATCGACGACCGCTTCGAGCGTCGACCAGGCCTTTACGCCGTACTCCGTCGCGCGCTGTTCGATATCGCGTGAGCCGAGCAGGGCCATCCCTCGACCCCGCCGAGACTCCAACCAGCCCGACAACTCGGATCGATCAACTGATTGAGCCACGCCGGTCTGTGACGTCAGCTCCTCGGGAGAGGGTGGCGCCGACATCCAGACCAGGTCCTCGACTGAGAGCGACGGCGCGAACAGCGTCCAGCCCGCATCCGGCTCCCAGGCCAGGGCCGCGCCCGGCTCGGCCACGCCGGTCAGGTACTGGAACTCCGGATGCGCGTGGAACTCATGAAACTGATCGGTCCCGTCGATCGGAATCGGCAGGCTGGCCGGGATCAACACCGGTCCATCGAAGTCGACGCCGGACCACTCCGACTCAACCCGACGCCGCCTGGCTCGCAGGACATCCGCATCGCTCACGAAGTCGCTCCCAATTCAATCAGCACCGCGTCCTCGTCGACGGAGTCACCGGCGCTGGAGTGCACCGCCTTCACGATGCCCGCGTTCGGGGCAGTCAACAGGTGTTCAATCTTCATTGCTTCCATCACTGCCAGGGTCTGGCCCGCCTCGACTTCATCGCCGACAGCCACCAGCACCTCGATCATCGTCCCCGGCATCGGCGCGCGCACCACGTTCGCTCCGCCGGCGCGACTTCTTCCCGCTCCCGTTCGCCGCCGCCGCTCACGCAGGAAGACCCAGCGGCGCTCGTTGTTCGTCACGACCACACCGCGCGGCGATACCTCCGCCGTCCAGTCCCGGCCCTTGGCGACGGGGCCGTGCGTGGCGTCGTCAACCGTGGCCGACCATCCGTCGGCCGTTCGCGACATGCGGACTTCATGGACCCGGCCATGGAGCAGGTACTTGCGCGTCAACTCGCCCGAAGATCGCCAGGCGCCCGCCTCCGCGTCCGCCAGGGCGGCTGCAGCGAGCGCATCCGCTGGCGCTTCTCGTTGCGGCAACTCAACCCGATCGAGCCAACCAATATCTACCGCACCGCCGCGGAAGTCTTCCGACTCGAGGATCGCAGCCAGCTGTCCCAGATTGGTCGTCACGCCCTCGATCGCCCAGCCGTCAAGAGCCTCCGCCGCTCGATCCAGCGCTGCTTCACGAGACTCGGCATGAACGATCGTCTTGGCCAGCATCGGGTCGTAGTGTGCCGTCACCAGGTCACCGGTGGCAGGACCGACGTCGTGCCGCGCGCGGTAATCCAGCGCGTCGAACCAGCGCAATCGCCCGGTCGAGGGTACATAGCCTCGCGACGGATCCTCGGCGTAGATCCGAGTTTCGATCGAGTGGCCGTCAAAGCTGACGTCTTGCTGAGAGATCGGCAACGCGCCCCCACCGGCAACACGAAGCTGCAGTTCGACCAGGTCCAACCCGGTCAGCATCTCCGTGACCGGATGCTCGACCTGCAGGCGCGTGTTGACCTCGAGAAACATGAACGATCCGTCCGGCATCAGCATGAACTCGACTGTGCCCGCTCCGACATATCCGGCCGCTCGGCAGACATTCAGCGCCGCTTGTCCAAGTTCCTCGCGCAACGCTTCGCCAACGGCCGGCGAGGGCGATTCCTCAATCACTTTCTGTCGGCGGCGCTGAACCGAGCAGTCCCGCTCGCCAAGGTGGACGCCGTTGCCATGCTCGTCGAACAGCACCTGGACCTCGACATGCCTGCCTTCCGACATCGCCCGCTCGACCAACAGTCGACCGTCGCCGAACGCCGCTTGCGCCTCACGCCGGGCGCCCGCCACAGCCGATTCGATTCCATCCGGTGCATCGTCCGCCGAACGCAACAGGCGCATCCCGCGGCCGCCGCCTCCGGCTGCCGCCTTGATCATCACCGGCAGGCCCATCGCCTCAATCGCCGAGGCCAGCGCCGCATCGCCCTCATCCTCCTCCACGCCCTCGGCCACCGGCACGCCGGACGCAATCGCCAACCGTCGCGCCGCCACCTTGTCGCCCAGCGCCTCAATCGCCGACGCCGGAGGGCCGATCCACGAGAGTCCCGCCTCAGTCACCGCCTCGGCGAAGTCGGCCCGCTCGGAAAGAAATCCATAGCCGGGATGCACCGCGTCGGCACCCGTGGACCGGGCTGCCTCAATCAGCGCGGGGATGTTGAGATAGCTATCCGCGGCAGGGGCGGAACCGATTCGCACCGCCCGATCCGCGTTTGCCACATGCGGCGCCGACCGGTCGGCGTCGGAGTAGACCGCGACCGAACCCACGCCCAGCCGCCGGCAAGTGCGAATGATCCGCGAGGCGATCTCGCCTCGATTGGCAACGAGAACACACGAAGGGAGCCTGTCGGCGCCAGACATGCCTTGAGTCTATCCCTCGCCCCAAGAGTCACTGGATACTCTGGAGACATGGCGAGTCAGATCGAGGAACTGCACGTCTTTGCCGGACAGAACTTCGGCCGCCACCTGCTGGCGAACAGCTATCCCGGCCGCGGCATCGTCGTCGGGAGACTGGAGACCGAGGATGAAGTCGACGTCTGGGTCCAGATCTACTGGATCATGGGCCGAAGCGAGAACAGTCGCAACCGCCGATTCGTGGTCGGTGGATCAGCCGACCAGGAACTCCGCACCGAAGCGCGCGATCCAGCCCTGGTCACTGATCCAACCAACATCATCTACGAAGCGATGCTGGAACTGCCCGACATCTATCTCGTCTCAAACGGGGATCACACCCGCACCATCCACGAGACGATCGAGCGCTCAGCCCGCTTCGAAGATGCGCTCGCCGTACGCGAACGGGAGGACGACGCCCCCAACTACACCCCTCGCATCGCATCCATGCTCGATCTGCGCGGCCACGGCGAACTCTGTTTCGCCATCCTCAGGGCAAACGCCGCCGACCACGATCAGACCGACAGGATCGTGTGGCGATTTCCGTTCCCGCCGCAAGGCCTCGGATACGGCATCACCACCTATCGCCACGACGGCAATCCCTTGCCCCCCTTCGCCGGCGACCCGCTCTGGCTCCCCTTGCCCGGCACACCCGAGGACATCGCCGATGCCTATTGGAACGCCCTCGATGAAGACAACAGGATCGCACTCGCCGTCAAAGTGATTGACGCGGACGGCTCCCGCATCATCCTGCGCCAGCACTAACGCCTGGCTGTCGGCGCCTGCATCAACACATTGATCCCGGCCAGCGAGAACTCCCGGTCCGCAGTCAAGGCATCCGAAACTCTTCGCTCGCGCATGACCAAAATCGAGATGCAGTCGTGCAGGCTCAGCCTGCTGTACCGAAACTCTCCGCCGTAGGCTTCGATTGCGTTCTCGACTAGTCCAGACGTCAACTCCACAACTTCGATCCTGTCATTGGATCTGAGTTGTTGCGCAATCCCTGCTGCGCTGCGCCGCCGCACTGGGCTGAGTCGCGAGCAGTGTGCGAGGAACTCACCAATGATTCCATCGGTCGTCAGGAGACTTCGGGTCTCGTACAGGCCAGCGAACTCTGCGGCTGACTCATTCCACTGGTCGAGTGGATCAAAGGAGGCAATGAGGTAGACGGAATCGACGAAGACTGGAGGCTCGGGATTCATTCCTCAGGTGAAGGTGGGCGCCGAGAAGGTTCACGAGCAGCCACTTCATCCAGGTACGCCACCATTTTGGCGCGCTCAGCCTTACGCGTCTCTTCTGGAATCAATGCCGCCAACCGGCGCCCCAGCTCGTTGATGTACCGGAGCGGCTGTGATTTCAGAGGCTCCAGCTCATCGAAGATGGCTTGCGCTTCCGGATCGAGCTCTATCTCGGTTCGATTCGTCATGACCGGCTCCCTGGCTCAGCGTATCGCGTTCGCTTAGTCGTCGGACGAACTCAGCCCACCACGAGCAATCAGCACTGGCGCAGTCGGAACATCCGACGTGATCTCCAGCGCATATAACTCCGCGATCTGCTCGTCGTCGTAACCCAGCTCCGACAGCACCTCGTGATTGTGCTCGGCAAACCTGGGGGCCGCGCGGCGGATCGATGGGTTCGTTCGGCTGAATCTCCAGGGCCAACTCGGATACGGATAGACGCCCACGACCGAATGCTCTACCCATTGATAGAAGCCGCTGGCGTGGATATGCGGGTCGTGCAGCACCTGCCAGTTGGCCAGGATTGGCGCCGCCGATACGCCGCCCCGTTGCAGTTCCCACGCGCCCTCGTACTGTTCACGCTCGCTCGTCCACGCTTCAATCGCGGCGTCCAGCTCGTCGTGACGCGCAATCCGCCCCTCAAGAGATGCCAACTCCGAATCAGCCAGCAGATCATCGCGTCCGATCACCTCGCACAGCGCGAACCAGTCCGCATCGCTCTGCACCGACACCGCAATCCAGCAATCCTCGCCGGCCGCGCGGTACGCGCCCTGCGGAGCGGAGCGTCGATCGCGGTTGCCATTCGGCCGGCGAATCTCGCGGGTCGTCTGATACTCCATCAGCGCCTCGAAGAAGTACGCGGCTCCGGCCTCGTTCAGCGCGACGTCGATGTACTGGCCGTCGCCCGTCGCATCCCGATGTTCCAGACCGGCCAGGATCGCCACCGTCGCATGGTTGCCCGAGACCGGATCGGCGTAGAACAACGGCGTCCGGCGCACCTGGTCGGCCTGGTAGCCAGTGACCGATGCCAGACCCGACGACGCCTCGATGTTCGACCCATACGCTGACCAGTCCCGCCAGGGTCCAGTCGCGCCGAAGCCCGACATCGAGACGTAGATCAGTCCTGGGTTCTCCTGGCGCACGGTCTCGTAGTCAAGCCCGAGGTTGGGCATCACCCGGGCCGAGTTGTTCTCAACGAACACGTCCGCCTCCCGCATCAGCTCGAGGAAGATCTGCTTACCCTCCTCGGCCGACAGATCGACGACCAAGTCGCGCTTGTTCCGGTTGAGCAGGTTGAAGTACATCGCGCGGTCGTAGGGATACTTCTGCGGATCCTGCGTCGGACCGGGCATGAACAACGCCCGCGTCGCCGGACGCGCCGCCCACTCGAGCTTGACTACATCCGCGCCCAGGTCACCCAGGTGCCGTCCGACAATTGGACCCGCCCAGTTGCCGGTCAGTTCGACCACCTTGAGCCCGGCGAGCGGCAAGTCGGTGGTCGCCATCGCGGGCGGCGGTGTCGGCGCGGGAGTCGAGGCGAACTCCTCCATCAAGGCCGTTGTGTGCTGTCCCAGCTTCGGCGCTTCGCCCTGCCGCTCTGCTGGCGTCGCCGACATCAGGTAGGCCGGACCGGGAAAGCGCAAATCATCCCACTCGGCGTCGTTGCCGTACTCCCACCAACCCCGAGTCGCCAGCTGGATGTTGTTCGTCAGCCCCCGCGCATCGAGTACCGGTGTGCATGCGATTCTCAGTTCCTGAGCCTTTGTCGCGACCTCCTCCGCGTCATAGTCCTGCGCCCACGACTCGACATCCTCATACAGCTGACCCAGCTGCTTGCGCCAGTCGTCGATGTCGTTGATCTCGACGCTCTCCATCCGCTCCGGCTGATCGATCAGCAGGAAGATGTTGGGATTCGGCACTGCCCGCATGAACAGCGCCCAGCCGTCCCGCGTTTTGGTGAAATCGTGCGGAACCCGATTCATCGCAGATCCGCTCGCGATCCAGGACGAGATCAACCACGCGTGCGCTGACAGGTTGGACTCCAGCGCCGACACCTCGACCGACTGTCCGTGGCCCGAGCGCCGCCGTTCCCGTACGGCGGTCAATGCGCCAATCGCTGCATGAACGCCCGCGTGTAACTCCGATTGTCCGCCCGGCAGCATCAGCGGTGCGCCGTCCGGATCGCCGGTGAAGAACATGTAGCCGCCCATCGCCCATGTCGCGATCTCCGATCCGCGCCAGCCCGCGTATAGTCCCTCGGAGCCCCAGGGCGAGAGCTCAATCCGAATCAACCGCTCCGCCAACACGGTCGGCAGCGCCGACCGCCAGCTCGATCCCTCATCGAGGATCAACACGTCCGCGGCCCGGCACAGCCCGGCGAGCAACCTGCGCGCCGATTCCTCGTCATCGGGAGCGGCTGACTCCTTGCCGCCGGCGAGATGCGCCCAGGGACCGCCCCAGGCCCGATCCTTCGCGCCCCACGCCCGCAGGAACGATCCCTCAGGCGGTTCCACAACGACCACTCGGGCGCCAAGGTCGCCCAACAACTTCGAACAGTACGCCCCGCCCAATCCCGAGCTCAGATCAACGACCAGCAATCCGTCCAATGCTCGAGTGCTCATCTGAGCGTTCCTCTCAAACCAGCGGCCAGGGATACGAACGACGACCGGTCGGCGGATCCGGCAATCGACCTTCCTCCACGACCCGTTCCGCCCGCCGACGCAACACATCCATCTCGCCCTCGCTCAGCAACCCGGACAGTCTCGCCGCCGCCTCGCCGCCGTTGTCGAGTCGTGGAATCAGATGCTGCACATCCGCGATCAGCGACGGCTGAATCTGCTCTCCCGCGTAGTCCCAGATCACAGTCCGCAACTTCTCTTCCTGGTGGAACGACAGCCCGTTGTCGATCCCCCACAGCTGGTCGCCGATCCCCTTGAGGATGTGTCCGCCCTTCCGGTCAGCGTTGTTGGCGATCCAGTCGAACAGCGCAAACTTGCGCATGTCGTCCGCATATTGCTCGCGAAGCTCGAAGAACGTCCGGCTGTAATCCGTCGGGATGTACGCCTGCAGCGACCCGACCCCGTACTCCATCCCCTCCTCCCGCTCGATCGTCGGAGGGATCAGCTCCCAGCCCAGCGCCGCCGATAGCTGATAGGCCGCCACCTCGCGCCGGTACAGATTGGGTGGGAAATCCCACAGCGGATTCTCGCCCTTGCCGGGCTTGTAGATCGCGTAGCCGGGCATGGCGGCGTCTTCGTGCTGTAGTTCCAGCAGAAAGACGTAGTTCGAGGCGTACGGGACGCGCGCCCCGTCAGTGACCGTGGAGGTCTCCAGCCACGACGTCACCCGCTCGTCCAGCGGATCCCAGGACTGCTCCGGAAAGCGCTCCATGGCCGCAAGCGTACGCGATGTTGCGGCCCCTCCGAACGCTAATCCACGACCGTAATCTCGTCCCCGACCCGCACGTTGCCGCCGACGATCACGTTCGCCTCGACGCCAAAGTCCAGGTGCCCGTACTCGGCATTCAGCAGCTTCATCAGGTCCAGGTCCCGACCCTCTCCGGTCGGCGACGCGTTGACCGCATTGCAGCGCTGGATCGGAGCTGTCACTTCAATCTCCACCGTCTCGCCGATCTTGACCCGCTTCCCCACCCACTCGAACTCGCTCCATTGGCCAATGCCCTCGACGGAGAAGTTGAGCCGGAAGCGGCGCATATCGACATCCACGCCCGCCTTCTCCGACAGGTCGGCCAGCGAAGCCAGGCCGCCCAGCGATATCTGCGTCGGACCGCGATCCGTGAAGCGCGACTCCCCGTCGCCCAGCAATCTGAGCGGTTCGCGCTCCGGCCGACCCCGCAGCGGATTCTCCGGCAATCCCAGCACCACGTCGGTCATCCAGTCCGACAGTTCCAGGCGCGACGCCTGGTCGTCGACTGCCGCCGACTTCGTCTGACCTTTGACCGTCACCGACAACACCCGTGCTTCAGGATCCCAGCCCGACTCAATCCACGGCAGATACGGAGTGTTCAGCATCGTCACCGACTGCCGCTTCGACACCCAGCCAATCGACCCCATCATCTCCGCATTCCCAAACGCAAAGATGAACGCCCGGTCCCCCACAACCGACTCCCCCGGCCGAAGCTCCAACGACGCCATCGAATGAGTCGTCATCCCCTTCACCGGATACGTGTAACACGCCGCAATCTTCATGATCAGCCTCCAGCCTGCGCGACGGCAAACTCCCGACACGCCCGAGCCCGTTTCGCTTCGTCCAGCGACTCGCGCAGCGGTCGCGACAGGATCACCAGTTCGTCGCCCAACTCGTCCAGCAACGCCTCCGACCGTGCAATCACATGGTCCGACGGGGCCATCTGACCCGGATACAGCGCCCCGAAGAAGCGCGACGCATACTCCTTGTCCCGCTTGTCGAACACCGACCGCACCTCATCGAAGAACCGGTCGGTATAGCCATCGAGCAAGTCCGCCTGGGGCTTCCACCAGAATCCGTGCATCGACGCCGTCAGCATCTGCAGCGACGCCTCCGTGTCCTCCTGGTACCGAGTCCACGCCTCGGCCTTCACCGAGGCGTCCGCCCGCGACGTACGAATCTGCTCCGCCGCTCGGCGCCCGCGATCCGATCCGTCTCGTTCCAACTCAGCCTCGAGCCGCTCGAATCCGCCCTCGACCCCATACGCCGTCGCCTTGGTCACCAGAGACCAGCGCATGTCCTGATCGAGCTCAAACCCGTCAATCCCGGTGCCCTCGTCGACCAGCGCCAGCGCCTCGCCGATGTGCTCGACGTTCTGCGCCGCGCCGATCATCACCCGCGACCACATGATCCGGAAGTCCTGTTCGTTCGCCGAGAACAGCTGTTCCCGCGCGAATCCGTACAGCCCCGCCGCGCTCTCCAGCCGCAGATCGTCCGGCAGATACGAACTGACCGCGTGCAGCGCGTTGTACGCCACCGTCTGAGCGATCTCCAGCGTCGACTCCGATGACAGCTTGTCCGTCGCGAGCGACGCATAGTCCGCCGCCGAGAACTGTTGATCGCGGACCATGTCCCACAGCGTGTGCCACAGCAGCAGCCGCTGGAAGCCGTCCGGGAACCGATCCAGCTCGTCCTGCACGAACGCCAGGGTGCGCTCGTCCAGCGCGATCTTGGCGAACGCGTGGTCGTCATGATTCGGGAACACCGCCGCCGGCGCCGCCGCGCCCGACAACTCCTCGATCACCGTCGACGCCCCGTCGATGTCAACCGGCTGCGCATCGCGAAGCTGCGGCCCGTCGTCCGAGCGGTCGTAGACCGCGATTTCGGTTCGATGAGGACGCAGCGTGGGATGCTCTGCCGGCGCAGTCTGCTGGATCGTGAACGAGTTGACCGCTCCTTCCGCCACGTCCCACTGCGGCGCGATCGTGTTCACCCCGGCCGATTCCAGCCACAGCTCCGACCAGCGACCCAGCTCGCGCCCCGAGCCGCGCTCCAGCGCCGCCAGGAACTCGGCCAGTGTCGTGTTGCCCCAGGCGTGGGTCTGGAAGTAGTCGCGCATCCCGTCGCGGAACCCGTCCGCGCCGATGAACGCCACCAGCTGCTTCAGCACCGCCGCGCCCTTGCCGTAGGTGATCCCGTCGAAGTTGAGGAATGTCGCGTCCGTGTCGGGCACCTCGCCGGCGATCGGGTGAGTCGTCGGCATCTGATCCTGCTCGTACGCCCACGCCTTCATCCGCGCATGAAACGCCGACCAGGCGCTCTCCGACCAGCGGGTCGCGTGCTCCATCGCCAGGTAGGCCATGTAGGTCGCGAACGACTCGTTCAGCCACAGGTCGTTCCACCAACGCATGGTGACCAGGTCGCC
Source organism: Chloroflexota bacterium (assembly GCA_028875225.1). Lineage (GTDB taxonomy): Bacteria > Chloroflexota > Dehalococcoidia > Bin125 > Bin125 > Bin125. The sequence continues at coordinate 51,075 of JAPPFB010000018.1, forward strand.
GAACCACATGTGCGCCATCTCGTGCAGCACCACCTCGGCCCGGTTCAGCCGCTGAATCTCCGTTGGCGGGTCGCGGAAGATCATCCGCTCCGAGAACGTGATGCAGCCCACGTTCTCCATCGCGCCCATGTTGAACTCGGGCACGAAGACCTGGTCGTACTTGTCGAACGGATAGCGGAAGTCGAAGAACTCCGAGAAAAACGTCAACCCGTCCCGCGTCACCTGGAAGAACTCGTCCGGGTCGAAGTAGGGCGCAATCGACTCCCGGCACAGTACCCCCAGCGACGTCTCGCCCGCAGCGTCCGACCACGTGTCCTCATAGCGCTTGTACGGACCCGCAATGAAGGCAAACAGGTACGTCGAGATCCGAGGCGTCTCCGTGAACACGTGAGTCGTCCGACCGTCGCCCGCGTCCGACGACGACACCACCGGATAGTTCGCCGCCACTTCCCACTCCGACGGCGCCGTCACCGTCAGGTCCAGCGACGCCTTGATGTCCGGCTGGTCGAAGCAGGGCAACAGCCGGTGAGCGTCGTACGGCTCAAAGTGCGTATACAGGTACTCCTCGCCGTCCTCTGGATCGACAAACTGGTGCAGCCCCGCGCCGATGTGGTCGTACTCGTTCGTATACGAAATCTCCACCACGTTCTCCCCGGACAGGTCCGCCCCATCCAGGTACAGCCGATTCCGCTCGTGCCTGACCTCAACCTCTGACCCGTTGACCGACAGCGACTCGATCGACTTCGACGTGCAGTCAAGAAACGTCCCGGCCGAAGGCTCAGCAAGCCTGAATCCAACCCGCACCGACCCCTCATACGTCGGAGACCCCTTGCGCAAGCTCAGCGAAAGCGTGTACCCAACATCCGAAACCCGCCCCGCCCGCTCCTGCGCTTCCACCTCACTCAACACATTCAGCGTGTCCATCGTCGCTGCCTCTGTCATACCTGACTCCGATTCTCTAGACCTCCCCCTTTGGGGGAGGTGCCCCGTAGGGGCGGAGGGGGCCTCCGCACATAGCGGAGCGCTCCAACCGAGCCCCCTCAGTCGCTACGCGACAGCTCCCCCAGAGGGGGAGCTCCTTCTAACGGCGAGAGTACCAGCGACCCTGCCGTACCATGCCGCTGGAACCGCAGAACTGAACCAGAGAGGCCCAGACCATGTCCGACGGCTACACCGAGTCCACCATCGAGGTCGCCGGCCTCCCCATCCAGGTCCTCCGCGGCGGCGACGGACCTAGCGTCCTCGTCATCCACCACGAGACCGGCAATCCCGGCTGGCTCGAGTTCCACAACGCCCTCTCCGCCCAGCGCGACGTCATCCTGCCGACCCTGCCCGGCTGGGACGGCACCGAGCGAGGCGACTGGATGCGCAGCGTCCGCGACATCGCCGCCGTCTGTTCCCTGCTCCTGGACGAACTCGGTGTCGGCGACGTCACCCTGGTCGGCCTCGGCTTCGGCGGCTACATCGCCGCCGAGATGGCCACGGCCAACCAGTCCCGCCTCAGCGGCCTGGTCCTCGTCAACGCCGTCGGATTGCAACCTGAAGAAGGTGAAATCCGCGACCAGTTCCTCGAGGCCCACGCCGACTACGTCAAATCCTGCTTCGCCGATCCCGCCAACTTCACCGACCTCTACGGAGAGGAAGTCTCCACCGAGCAGCTCGTCGCCTGGGACGCCAACCGAGAAATGACCGCCCGCACCGCCTGGAAACCCTTCCTCTACAGCCAGACCCTCCCTCACCTCCTCGCCAACGTCAACACCCCCACCAAAGTCATCCGAGGCGCCGACGACACCGTCGTCCCGGCGTCGGTCGCGAGCCAGTACGCAACCCTCCTCGGCAACGCCACCCTCATCACCCTCCCCGGAGGCCACAACCTCGAGTCGGACGCCCCCGAAGCCCTCGCCGAGGCGATCGTAAGCGACTAGCTCGGCGCCTCAGAACGTTAGACTGCCCACCGACAACGACCGAAAGGCCCTCCCATGCACCTGATGTACTTCACCGAACAGCCGATGTCGGCCTACGACGAACATGCCGCCGAGGAGGGCGTCACCGCGCTGCTGTTCTCCAACTCCAACTTCGACCCCGTCGCCGGCTCGCAGCTCTACAACGATCGGCTGACCGAGTACAAGCTGGCCGAGGAGGTCGGCGTCGACGGGATCATGCTCAACGAGCATCACAACGCGCCCTTCTGCATGCAGGCCAAGTGCAACATCTGGGCCTCGGTGCTGGCCGGCGCCACCGAGCGCGTCAAAATCGTTCTGCTCGGCAACCCCCTCCCGCTGGCCGACAACCCGATCCGCCTCGCCGAAGAGCTGGCCATGATCGACATGATCTCCGGCGGCCGCCTCGTCTCCGGATTCGTCCGCGGCGGCGGCACCGAGCAGCTCGCCACCGGCGTCAACCCCGCCTACAACCGCGAGCGTTTCGAGGAGGCCCACGACCTGATCGTCGAAGCCTGGACCCGCCCCGGACCGTTCCGCTGGGAGGGCCGCCACTACCAGCACCGCGTCGTCAACCCCTGGGCGCTGCCGATGCAGCAGCCCCACCCGCGCATCTGGATCCCCGGCGTGCTCTCACGCGAGACCGTGATCTGGGCGGCCAAGCACCGCTATCCCTACATCGCGCTCAACACCACGATCGAAGCCACCAAGCGCATCTGGCAGACCTACGACGATGCGGCGCACGAGGTCGGCTACGACCCCGGCCCCGAGAACCGCGGCTACCTGCTCCGCGTTCACGTCGCCGACACGACCGAAAAGGCGATGCAAAACGCCTCGCAGTTCATGTGGATGCAGGGCGAGTTCACCGGCCTCGCGCACCCGGTCTGGTCGAATCCCGCCGGCTACGCCTCGCCGCGCAACCGTGAGGCCCTGGTCGAGGTCATGAATGGCCGCCGACCCCCGCCGCGCGCACAGTCCTTTGACAACCAGATCGAAAACATGCAGATCATCGCCGGCACCCCGGACGAATGCATCCGCAAACTGCGCACCATCCTCGAGGAAACCCGGCCCGGCATCCTCGCCCTCTGGGGCAACGACGGCCGCGTCACCCACGAGGACTCGATGCGCTGCATTGAACTGCTCGGCACCGAGGTCATGCCCGCCCTCCGAGACATCGGAGCCGAGCTCGACCTCGACGGCCCCTTCGACTCGGAGCCGCCCGTCAGCATCAACTACGACGAAGCCGCCAAAGCCCGCGTCGCCTCCGCCGCCGCAGCCTCCGGCGACTAGAACAGACAAGAGCTCCCCCTCTGGGGGAGCTGCCGCGAAGCGGCTGAGGGGGCTCCCCCACTCTCCTGACTCATTCCCCGATCCAATCCGAGACGAAAGACTCCTGGAAATGGCAACCCTCGACATCCTCCTTCCCGGCTACTCGTTCGGTACCGACTCCGGCACGCCCGCCTTCTGCGCCGTGATCCTGGTCGAATCCGACGGCCGCCGCATCCTCGTCGACACCGCCCACGTCGGCCGCCGCGTGCAACTGCAGGAACAGCTCGCCTCCCGCGGCCTCGGCGTCTCCGACATCGACATGATTCTGATGACCCACGCGCACTGGGACCATGTGCAGAACTTCGACGCCTTCCCCGACGTGCCCATGGCCATCCACCCGCACGAGCGCAAGTACGCCTCCGAGCCCCACGTCAATGATTGGGCCACCCCGCAGTGGACCGGCGCCGCCATCGAGACCCACCCAATGACCGAAGTCAACGAGGGCGACGAACTGGCCAAGGGCGTCCGCGTCATTCGTTTGCCGGGACACTCCCCTGGCAGCATCGGACTGCTGGTCGAGACCGAGGCCGGTATCTGCGGCATCACCGGCGACGCCATGCACACCGCCGCCGTCGGCAAGGCGGGACGCAGTCCGCTCGTCTTCTACAGCGAGTCCCAGGCCAACGAGTCCATCGCCCGCGTGATGAGCGCCTCCGACGTCCTCTATCCCGGCCACGACCGCCCGTTCCAAATGGTCGACGGCGAACCGGAGTACGTCGAGGAGTACAAGCTCACCCTCAGCGGCGTCCAGCCCAACATGGAGGGCCTGACCTTCGCCGACCCGCCCACCGAGCTCGTCACCTGGGTCATGCCCGGCATTGAGGATCAGCCCCAGTACGACTGAGGTGCGACTGGCCCTGATCAACGGTCGCCGAGTCGCCTACGAAGTCTCAGGCGACCCTGCCGGCCGACCCGTCCTGATCATCCACGGAGCCTGGGGCGGCCCATCCTCTACCCTCTGGAACGGCCCCCGCCTCCGTTGGCACGTCCCCACCGACGGCCTACGGCTCATCTGGTACGACCGCCGCTGCGCCGGCCTCTCCCAGTACGACACCGGGCCCTTCACCCTCGAAGATCTCGCAAACGACGCGGTCGACCTGCTCGACTACCTCAACATCGACCAGGCCGCCATCATCGCCACCTCAGCCGGCGGCCCAATCGGCCTTCGCCTCGCCCTCGATCACCCCGACCGAGTCGAGTCGCTCGTCCTGCTCAACACCGGCGCATCCCTCATGTCGCTCACGCCGACCGCCATCTCGCTTCACGACCCGTTCGTCGCCGATCGCCTCGCTACCGTCGCGAAGCGTCTCGCGCTCCTTGACCTGTTCGAATGCGAAGGCATAGAAGCGGTGATTGCAGAGTCGGAGGAGGAGTGGCGATCGCCCCCGCAACCGCCCGAACCGGACCCGGCGCTCTCGACACATCGCGAGAACCGACAGCGGTTTCTACAGGGCATAAGTAACGAAGAGCTGACCCCCCTCGCGCGCGGCGCGCTCCTCAACATGAAGGCCCAACGAGGCGTCGATCTCTGCGATGAGTTGAGCCGGATCAGATGCCCCGTGCTCATCATCCACGGCGACGCCGATACCACTGTGCCAGTCGCCTTCGGCCGTGCATTGGCCGAAGAAATCCCCCATGGCGAGTTCACGGTGCTCAACGGGCAAGGGCATGGTCTGATTGTCAATCCCGCCGCGCAGCAGCTCGTCATCCAATGGCTGCGATCGGGCTAACATGGCCGCATGACAACAACGGAACCCAAGCCGGAGACGCAGGACCTGAGCGAGCTGCTGGCAGAGCAAGGCGTCAAGTTGCCGTCTACTCAGGAGTTTGCCGAGGCGCTTCGGAACCTCTTTGACACGGAAGAGGAGAAGCAAGAGTTCCTCGATAGCTTCGACGACTTCTGGCCGAACGAGCCGGACGGCTGAGTTGCCGAAGTGGTCTTCGAGGCTTACTAATGTCCCTGTCCTGATTCGCCAATCTCAACTTCGGACCAGTCGAAGTTGTACACACACTGAACAAGTTCACGCCACCACTGGTAGTTGTCGGGGGTGACGCTCTGTCCCTCCGGTGCGAACGCTTGTCCCGGACGGCGGGTCCTTTTGTTCACAACCAGGGCGGAAAGCCAAGGCCGACCGTATGGTCGGCACACTTCGTCCTCTATGAATCTCAACGGACCTGGCACGGCACGTGCGATGAGTCCCGCCTTGCGTTCGATCTCGCCGTATGTGATGAGTTCCCTTTGCGCTGCGCACTCCTTGAGTAACGTCAGAATCTCTCTTGTGTACTTCGGTGTCTTCCTGTGCCTCCTCATCGCAACTCCGACAAGATCTCATCCGTATGCTCCCCAAGCAGCGGAGGACGCCGTGTGATGCCCCAGCTCCCCTTCGTCAACTGATACGGCGCGCCCGGGTAGATCACGTCCCGTCCTAGCTCCGGATGCTCCACCTTGACCTGCATGCCTCGATCGACGAAGTGCGGATCCTCCAGCGCTTCCTCGGGACTGTGAATCACGCCGACCTGGAAGCCGAAGTTTTGCGCCTTGGTGAAGAACTCGTAGGCGGTCAGCTTCGAGGCCAGCAGGTCGAACGCCTCTCGGCCCGCCCCAAAGATCGCCAGCAACTCTTCGTTGTCGCCTCGGAACACATCGGCCAGCGAGAAGCTCTCCAGCTCCGCCCCGACAAGGAGCAGCGCTGCCTCGGGCAGCTGGTCCAGCAGACCCTCGTCCTCCAACCACCGGTAGCAGAGACCAAACTCCGCCGGTCGACGCGGCGGAATGCCGGTGTTCACGTAGCGGCCGTCGGCGCACATGATCTGCGACGGCATCGACGGCGCCACGCCCGCGTGCCGCCCGGTCTGACGCTGCACCGTGGAGTGCGAGACCAGCCACGAGTACGACCCTGCCTCAGTCGTGACATTCACCGACGCATTGATGTTGACGTTGATGTGCTGCCCAACACCCGTTGCGTCGCGGTGCAGGAGCGCCGTGAGAATCGACATGAAGGCATAGTTCGAGCCCGTGTGATAGGCCTGCTGGCCGCCGCCGCGGACCGGCGGCAGCGAGTGGTCGTCGTAGCCGTTCATCCAGGCGAAGCCGCCGTTGGCGGCCAACGTCAGGTCGGTGTGCGGCTCATCGTCTCGCACCGAGCCGAAGCCGAAGTTGGTGATCGTGCACCAGATCAACCCTGGGTTGTCGGACATGATCTGGTGGTAATCGACCCCAAGACGGCCGACCGGATCGTAGGTGTTGGTGTCGAAGATGATGTCGGCCGACTCGACCAATTTGAGGAACGCGTCGGCATTCGAGCGGTCGTTGAAGTCCATCACGACGCTGCGCTTGGACGTGTTGTAGTACCAGAAGAAGAGTGATCGCTCGTGATGCGGCTCGTCGTCGACGAACGGCTCGTACTGCCGCGACGGATCGCCCTCGGGTGGCTCGATCTTGATCACATCCGCGCCCATGTCGGCCAATAGCTTGCCGCACCAGGCGCCTCGTTCATCGCCGATCTCAAGCACGCGCAGATCGTCGAGCGCCATCATTGCCAGTGGGTTCGAGTTGGTCGTCATCAGATCACGCCCTCCTCGTGCAGGCCTGCGATCTCATCCTGGCTCAAGCCCAGCAATTCGCCGTAGACGTAGTCGTTGTCCTCGCCCAACACTGCCGCGCCGCGCGTCATCGACCAGTCGGTCTTCGTGAAGTGCGCGGGAATCCCGTCGACCCGCACGCGGCCCATCTCCGCCTGCCGGATTGTCGGCCAGAGCTGCGCCTCGGCCGAATTGACGTCCTGATCAATCCGCTGCTCCGGCGTTTGCACGGCATTCGCCGGCACTCCGGCCGCGCGCAGCAGCTCCGCCGACTGGAACGGATCGCGGCGCATGCACCACTCGCCGATCTTTGAGTCCAGGTCGTCCTGCGCCGACAATCGTCCGGCCAGCTGGCCGTAATCGTCGTTGGCGGCCCAATCACAGCCGTCGGCGACCAGCACGTCGCGCATCGCGTGCCAGTCCTCGTCATTGCGGCAGGCAATGGCGATCCAGGCCTCGTCGAACGAGCCGGGAATCGGCTGTGCCGCATAGATGTTGTGCGGCGCCATCGCCGGGAACTGCGAATGGTTGGCGTCCGGGAATCCGTCGCGGCGCAGCGGTCGGCCGTTGACCGTGTAGTCGAGCAGCACCGGACCGTTCAGTGTCAGGGCCGCCTCGGTCGCGGCAACATCGACGTACTGCCCTTCGCCGGTGCGATTGCGGTGGTGGATGGCCAGCATGATCGCCATCGCCATGAAGTAGGCGCCGGTGTGGTCCATGTAGGAGTAGCCCCAGCCGGCCGGCGGCTGGTCGGGTATCGCCGACGACATCGTCAGGCCGCTGGTCGCCTGCACGATCGGACCCCAGGTCTTGAACTTCTCGTACGGCCCCGAGTGTCCGAAGCCGCAGTTGGAGACGTAGATGATGTCTTCCTTGATCTCCTTGAGCGCGTCGTAGTCGTAGCCCCACGAGCGCATCACGCCGGAGGAGAAGTTCTCGGTCACGCAGTCGGAGATCGCGACCAGCCGCTCGAACAGCTCGCGTCCCTTCTCCGTCTTGATGTTGAGCGAGATGCCCAGCTTGCCTACGTTGTGGTTGTTGAATGGTCCGCCCAACTCGGGACCGCGCCGGTCGTCCACATAGGGCGGCATCCCGCGCAGGATGTCCCAGCGGCCATGGTTGGACGGATCCTCGATCCGGATCACTTCGGCGCCAAACGCAGCCATGAACTTGGTCGCGCCGGCGCCGGCCAGCTGACCGGTGAAATCGCAGATCCGCAGATGCGAAAGCGCCTGGCTCTTGACGTGATGGGGCATCGTCCTACTCCTCCAGCGGAAGTCTATATGGCGGATATGCTGAAGCCGAATACAAAGAGTTCCCCCACTGGGGGAGCTGTCCTCGACGCAGTCGAGGGCTGAGGGGGCCTGCCGCCAGTTTTGCGAAGTGCAGGCACCGAGCCCCCTCCGTCACTTCGTGACACCTCCCCCATTGGGGGAGGTCCATCTCGCAAGGAGCAACCACCATGGCCAAAGTCGCATTCATCACCGGAGCCAGCCGTGGGATCGGCAAGCAGCTGGCGCAGGATTTCGCGATTGCCGGCTATGACATCGCCGCCGTTGCCCGCTCAACCGCCGACACGCCGACCAAGCTTCCCGGCACGGTCAACGAGACCGCCCAACTCGTCGAGGAAGCCGGCCAGCAGTGCCTGCCAATCGGCGCCAACCTGGCCAAAGTGGAAGATCTCGACCGCGCCGTCGCCGAAACCTACGACCGTTTCGGCCAGATCGACGTGTTGATCAACAACGCCGCGATCGCGCCACCGGGCAAGGCGCTGGAGTCAGGACGCCATCTCTGGGGCCTGGCCGTCGAGATCAACGTCAACGCGCCCTTCTACCTGACCCACGCCGTCGCGCCAAAGATGGCCGAGGCCGACGGCGGCGCGGTGATCAACATCGGTTCCGGCGCCTCCGTCAGCCCCGACTTCGGCCGCGCCAGCTACACGACGACCAAGCGCGCGCTGGAGGCGATGTCGGAGTCCCTGGCCAGCGACCTCAAGGGCACCGGCATTTCGGTCAACTGTCTCAGGTTGGAACTCTCCGTCTGGAGCGAGGGCTACGCCTTCACCCTCGGCGAGCAGGCCAAGCAGATGGACTTCGAAGACCCGATCATCATGTCCGACGCCTGCCTCTGGATCGTCGCCCAGGGCCCCGAGTGGACCGGCCGGATCGTCACCATCGCCGACCTGCGCAAGTACGGAGCGGTCCGCCCGGTGACGCGCAAGACCTTCGACGACTAGTCAGCTGCGTCAGCGGGGTTGAGGTCGCTCAACTCTCGATGGGTCAAGCTGCGGGTGGTGACAGCCAGTTCATCGAGCTCGGGAGCGTCCTTGCCCTCGGTGCCACCACCGAGTTCGCGCATTCGTCGCGCTCCGACGAGCAAGTCGCCTTGCAGAGAGCCGACCCCGGTGTCGTAAGCTTTGGCCGTGCTCGAGATTGCCCGACCGAGGCGGGCGTAGTGCTCGGCATGTCGGCGAACTCCGTCATAAATCGTCTGGGCGTGCTGCTGAATCTCATTGGCCTTCTCGTGAAAGCGTTCCTGGCGCAATGCCTCAGCCACGCCGGTCACTAACGCGAGCATGGTGACTGGAGTCGCCAGCAACACGCGATGCTTCTCGAACGCCTCGGCAATCAGATCCGGGCGGGCTCGGGTCGCCGCTTCGAGAATGCTGTCCGATGGTATCCACATAACGACCACGTCGAGCGCCTGGTCGATGTTCTCCGCGTACTCCACTCGAGCCAGGTCGCGAGCGGTGTTCAAGACGTTCGCCGCATGACTCTTGAGCAGTTCCTGCTGCTGTGTTTCGTCCCTGGCGTCGAGCGCCGCTCGATAATCGTCAAAGGGGACCTTTGAATCGATCACGATCTTTCGTCCGCCCGGCATCCGCACAACGACGTCAGCACGGCCAGATCCTTGATCGGTGTTGACCTGGGTCTGGTAGTCGGTGTCTGGGCGCATTCCTGCGAGTTGCAAAATGTTCTCCAGGGTTCTTTCACCCCAGTCTCCCCGCAACTGACTTGAGCGCAGGATTTCGCGTAGGTCGCCGGTCTCAGAACTCAGTTGGCCGACCTGCTGCTGGGTGGCTTTGATCAGTTCGCTGACGCCCTCATATGCGCCCTCGCGATGCTTTTCCAAATCAATGATCTGCCTGCGCAACTCGTCGAGGCTCTTGCCCACGGGTTCGACTCGCTGCTTCAGCTCTTGCTCGGCGAGTTCTCGTTGGCGCTTGAAATCTTCAGACGCCTGCTTACGGAACTCTTCGTTACTCGCTTTGGCGACATCTGCCGCGATGCCCTTAAACAGGGCGTCGATTTCTTCCTGCTTCTTGTTGAGTTCCTCCATGCGCGCCTCGCGATCCGAGGCGACCTGCTGCAGTTCCTCGCGTGCTTCCCCGAGGCTGTCGCGCAGTCCCGACACACGAGATCGTTCCTCGTCCAATTCCGCAGCGGTCTGTTGCAACTGCGAGGAACGTTCCTCCAGCCGCGCCGATGCTTCGGTGCGCTGCTGTTCAACAACATGCAACGTGCTCCGTACTTCCTCCAGCTCGCCGCGCAGATCGGCAGCGTTTGAGCGCAGTGCCGAAGCCTCTCTGCGAACGATCCACGCGACTGATCCGCCAACCAGCAACCCAATGATCAAGCCAATGACAATTTCCACCATGACCTCCCGACTCTGGCGCCCATCCGGCCACCTCGATGCTATCTAATGGACGTAACGAGGGAGATCGTGAGGCGGAACGGATATGCATCGACTCGTCCTCTGCGTTGCTGCGGCCCTGCTGTTCGTCGCCTCGATACTCGGTTGCAACTCCACCGACAGGGTCAGCGGCGAGGTTCGATTCCACCGCGAGGTCGACCTGCCCGAAGGCGCGACAGTTACAGTGATGCTGCTTGATACATCGCTGGCCGACGCCTCCGCCATTGAACTGGGCCGCGACGTCATCGACGACGCCGAACGACTTCCGGTCCGATTTAGCATCGAGTACGACCCCGGCGAGCTCGACGGCCGAGCAGAAATCACGCTCAGCGCCCGCGTCGAGCTCGGCGACGAGCTGCTCTACATCAACGACACCGTGCATCCCGTCCTCACCCGAGGCGCCCCGCGCAACAGCGACGTGAGTGTGATCTCAGTCAGCGAGTTCGACCAGTGCGTCGAGCCGCTGCGAGGGCAGATCCATTCCAGTTTCTGGGACGGCGACCTGCCCGACGACGCGGTCCTTGAGATTCGGCTCTGGGATGTCTCCGAACCGGAGGAACGGTTCGTCGTCGTTGAAGCGAGCTTCGAAGATCTCGGCGAATTCCCGATCCACTTTGAATTGCCCTATGAAGGCGTCGAGATCAGCCGCCACCACCGCTACGAGCTCGAGGCCAACATCCGCTTCGACGGCGAGCTGCAGTTCCACATCCCCAACTCCGAATGGCGCCGCACCGTCCTGCCCTACTGTCCCGACGGCGACGACCTCTCCATCGTCAACGACGTCTTCCCCGTCTCTGAGTTCCCGGCAGATTGAAGCCTGCACGCCAAGCCCAACGAAAGTCGCCCCCCCGTAGGCGGGGGCGCCGGCTCAGATGGGCGCTGCGAGGCCCCGCCCCCGCATCAAGTGCGGGGCAGGCTGCGCGGGGCCGACCTTGATTCGGTTACTCATTTGTCGCTATGACTGACCTATGACTCATCAGCCTCAGGTGCGATAATGCCTACCGATCTGGTGCCTGTTCCGTCCGAATTCCGGAGAGACTGACATGGAAGTTCCGCTGCTAGTCAACGATTTTCTGCGCCGAGCATCGAAGCTCTACGGACCCTCCGAGGCCGTCGTCGACGGCGACCAACGCTTCACCTGGGCCGAGTTCAACAGCCGCGTGAATCAGCAGGCGCACGCGCTGCTCGACGCTGGCATCGGCAAGGGCGACCGCGTCGGCATCATCGCCCCCAACTCGCACCAGTTCCTAGAAACGTTCTACGCCACCGCCGCGATCGGCGCGGTCATCGTGCCGATGAACTACCGTCTGATTCCCGCCGACTTCGAGTACATGCTCGAACACTCCGGTTCGCAGGTCGTCCTCGTCGACGCCGAGTTCACCCACCTCGTCGATGAGATTCGCGGCAACGTCAACACCGTCGAGCATTTCATCGCCATCCCCTATGGCGACGCGCCGATCAATCCGGGCTGGACCAACTACGAGGACTGGATCGGCGAACAGTCGACCGCGCCGCCTCCTGATCCGGGACTGGAAGAGACCGATCTGCTCTCTATCAACTACACCTCGGGCACGACGGCTCGGCCCAAGGGTGTGATGATCACCCACCGCAACGCCTACATCAACGCCTACAACTTCATCGCCCACCTGCGCATCTCGCAGGACGACGCCGAGATGTGGACGTTGCCGATGTTCCACGCCAACGGCTGGGGCGGTCCCTACGCGATCACGGCGATGGGCGGCAAGCATGTTGTCCTGCGCGCGCCCGAAGCGGCCGACATCTACCAGGTCATCCAAGACGAGAACTGCACCTTCGCCTGCATGGCTCCGGCCGTTCTGGCCCGCATCCTCGAATTCGAGCGCAAAGACGACTACAACATCACCGTCCGCCCGCGCTTCACGGTCGCCGGCGCGCCCCCGCCGCAATCGTTCATCGAGCGCCTGGAAAAGGAAATCGGCTGGGAGTTCATTCAGATCTACGGCCTGACTGAAACCTCGCCGATCCTCACCGTCTCCGAAGTCAAGCCCTACCTCGGCGCCGACGAGGACGGTTACTTCGGGACCAAGGTCCGCGCCGGACACGACGTGATCGGCGTCGAGGTGAAGGTCGTGCGCGACTCCGGCAAGGAGGTCGCCTGGGACGACGAAGAAGTCGGCGAAGTCGTCGCCCGCTCCAACGTGGTCCTGCGCGGTTACTGGCAGCAGCAGGAGGAGACCGACAAGGTCATCGTCGACGGCTGGTTCCATACCGGAGACATGGCCACCGTCAACCTGGACGGCTACATCAACATCGTCGACCGCGCCAAGGACGTGATCATCTCCGGCGGAGAGAACATCTCCTCAATCGAAGTGGAAGACGTCCTCTACGACCACCCCGCCGTCCTCGAAGCCGCCGTCATCGGAGTCCCATCGGAGCAATGGGGAGAAACCCCGCTCGCGTTAATCGTCCCCCGAGAAGGCCACGACGTCACCCGAGACGACATCGTCGCCCACTGCCGATCCACCATGGCCGGCTTCAAAATCCCCCGGCAAGTGGAGTTCGTGGAGACGTTGCCTCGGACGGCGACGGGCAAGTTGAAGAAGTTTGAACTCCGAGAGGCCTACTGGCAAGGCGTCGAAAAGCGGGTGAACTAACACCTTCCTCCATCAACGAGGTGACCCGAGCGGAAGACAAGACCTCACCCTCCGGGGGAGGTGCCCCGAAGGGGCGGAGGGGGCCCGACGAGCCGTCAGCCATGCCGAAACGCGATCGCGAGTACGCGCCACGAGAGCAGATCGAATTCGCCAGGAAGCTGCGCGCAAACGCCACCGATGCGGAGGTGCTTCTCTGGGGTCGACTCCGACGTCGCCAGGTCGCCGGGTGTCGGTTCCGACGTCAGCATCCGATTGGTCGGTATGTGGTCGACTTCGCATGCGTCTCTGAGCGTCTTGCCATCGAGCTTGACGGCGGTCAGCACGCTGAGCGACAGAAACGTGATGAAACCAGAGATCAAGAACTGAGAGCCAAGGGCTACCGCATTCTCCGCTTCTGGAACCACGAAGTCCTTGGTGATCTTGACGCTGTCATAGACCGTATTGCGGCCGAATTGCCCTGACGGGCGGGCCCCCTCAGTCGCTTCGCGACAGCTCCCCCGGAGGGGGAGCTCTTGGCTACCCCAGACACCCACTCAGGAAGTTGTTCACCCGATTCGTCGCGTCCATCCCCGCCGGCGTGGGGAAGCCGTCGAAGCCGTGCGGCGCGTCGGGGAAGACGTGCAACTCCGTCTCGTGACCCGCGGCTTGCCAGCGAGCGGCCATGAACAGTGAGTCGTCCAGCAACGGATCCAGCGTCCCGACGGTGAAGATCGCCGGCGGCATGTCCGACAGATCGGCCAGCAGCGGGGTCACGTCGGGCAGCTCGCGCAGTTCCGGCTCCTCCGGCGTCACGTAGTGGTCGATGAACCACTCCATGATCGGCGACGAGAGAATCAGGTTGCGCTCGCCCCACAAACGCGCAGATGGGGAGTGGCGCAGGTCGTAGACGCCGTAAGTCAGCGCCGCGCCCTGGAAGCCGGTGTAGCCGTGGTTGTCGCGCATCCTGAGCAGCGTCGTCGCCGAGAGATGACCGCCGGCCGACTCGCCGCCGATCGTAAAGACATCGGTGCCGAACTCCGATTGCCCGTTCTCGACCAGCCAGACGGCAGCCGCCTCACAGTCCTCGTTCGGCGCCGGATACGGATGCTCCGGCGCGAGCCGGTACCCGACCGAGACGACCGCCTGTTGCGTCGCCTGGGCGCGACCCCAGAGGCGCTCGTCGGCGCCGTCGTGCGAGCCGATCACCCAGCCGCCGCCGTGGATGTGGAGGTACACGCCGCGCACGACCGGCGGGATGAAGACGCGCACGGGAATCTCACCCGCCGGCCCCGGCACCGACCGCTCCTGCGCGATGTCGTCCAGCTTCGCCGGCGGCGGACCGAATGGCCCGCCTTCAGCCAGCACATCGCGCAACTCTTGCGCCTCCATCTCGTGCCAGGGCTTGCCCTGCGCCGAGGCCTCCTCGATCATCACGTTCAACGCCTGCGTCTGTGGGTCGGGTCTCATGGTGTGCTCCTGCCTGACGAAGACCTCCCCCTCCGGGGGAGGTGTCACGAAGTGACGGAGGGGGCCTACACTGCTACCTCCGCGAACTCACGAAGTATAGATATCCGACTTGGAGAGGCCGATGTCACTCAGCGGACCCGCCCAGCCAGCATTCGACACGGCCTGTGAACTCCTTGACCGCATTCTCGCCGCCGCCGACGGACTCTCGGCCGCGCAGCTCGACGCCGCCCCCTGGGACGACTCTTCCACCCTGTTCATCCTCGCCACCCACGCGATCTCGGCGACCGAGTGGAACTTCGTCGAAGTCCTCGCCGGCCAACAGGTCGACCGCAGCCGACAGGCCGAGTTTGATTCCCGCGCGGTCTCGGTTGACGATCCGCATCGCCTGCTGAGCGAGCGCCTGGCGGGCGCCAAAGCGGCAATTCAATCCGCGCTCGCCGGACTCTCCGACGACGCCTGGGACGGCCTGCACTACCACATGTTCATGGACAAGGACCTCAGCGGTCACGAGCTGGTCTGCCGAGCCCTCGCCCACACGGCCGAACACGTCGGCCACGCCGAGATGACCCGCCAGTGGCTCGACGCGCAGTGAGGCCGTTACTCCTCGCCCTCGCCGGCATACTGACGATCACGGCAACCCTCGCAGCCTGCTCGTCCGACGACGCCGATTCACTCTCGCTCGAAGACGCCGTCGGCCAGATGCTGCTGATCGGGTTCCGCGGCGAGATCCTGGATGACGAGGTAGAGGCGCTTCTGAAAGAGATCGCGCCGGGCGCGGTCATCCTCTTCGACTACGACGGCCCCAGCGGCGGCGAGCAGGTCCGCAACGTCGTCTCGCCGGAGCAACTCCAGGCGTTGACCGCCTCTCTGCAGGAAACATCTGAGCTGCCGCTACTGATCGCCATCGACGCCGAAGGCGGCTTCGTCAACCGGCTCAAGGAGCAATACGGATTCGAGGTCCAGTTACCCAGTCACCTGACCCTGGGTGCAGGCACGCCGAGCCAGACCGCGTCACTGGCCGGAGCGTCGGCGCAACAGTTGAGCGATCTCGGCATCAACTGGAACCTGGCGCCCGTCGTCGACGTCAACGTCTTCCCCGAGAGTCCGGCGATCGGCTACTGGGAGCGCTCGTTCAGCGATGACCCCGCCCTGGTCGCCGAACATGCCGCCGCATTCGCCCGCGCCCACCACGAACAGGGCGTCGTCTCCACGCTCAAGCACTTCCCCGGACACGGCAGCGCGGTCGGCGATACCCATCTCGGCGTCACCGACGTGACCGATTCCTTCATCCGTGAAGCCGAACTCGCTCCGTACCGGACCTTGATCGAGGACGGCTACGACGACGTCGTCATGACCGCGCACGTCGTCAACCGCCATCTCGATCCGTCAGCCCGACCGGCCACCCTCTCACGTCCAATCGTCACCGACCTGCTGCGCGGCGAGCTGGGTTTCGGCGGCGTGATTCTCTCCGACGACATGCAGATGGGCGCCATCCTCGAGGAGTACAGCCTGGAGACCGCGGCAATCGAGGCGATCAAGGCGGGCGTTGACGTGATCCTGATCGCCAACCAGAACACCTACGACATCGACCATGTCCGGCGGATCAAGGCTGCCATCATTGCGGCCGTCGAGCAGGGCGAGATCTCCAGACAACGGATCGACGAGTCGGTGGCGCGAATCCTCGCCCTCAAACGCAAGTACGGACTGATCGACTAACGGCCGATTCGGCACGCAATCTGAGCTTGATGTCCCGGCAGCAGAGTGACCAACTCACAGAACTGTTGTCCGTATATCGTTATCCGTGAACGCGGATTGCTCGAAGGATCAGGAATGCAGATGTCGCGCACAGCTCCACTGACACCCCGGCCGCACACCAACACCCACAACCGAACCGAGGAATCCATCGGCCGACACATCCCGCACAAATCCGACCAGAATCGAACAAATCCGAACAGGACCGAACAGCCGAACACGCGTCCGACTCCGTAGAAACCTGAAAAAACCCGAAAAGTGTTGAAACTCCGAAACCCACGATCTCCCGTAAAACACTGGAGATCGTGTCCCGCACCCGCCGTTTCCCCGCCCAGAAAAAAAGTTCACCGAAAACCCGAAACCGGCCATCGATCGAACGTTCTGACGACAACAACGCGTATCCTGTGCGCGTTGCGCTTTCGGGCGCGCCAGGACTGACCTCGACACACGTTGAAAGGTGTAAACCATGCCCCCAACTCCTGAGACCCAGGGACTGCTCGCCATGCTCGAAGAGGCCGGCGGTCCGGATATCTCCGAACAGACGCCGGAGGAAGCACGGGCTGCGATCGCCAACTTCGCCGCCATGCAGGCCGGCGCGCCCGAGCCCGCTCGCGTCGAAAATCGCACCGTCCCCGGCCCGGCCGGCGAGATTCCCGTACGCGTCTACGCGTCTGCGGGCGACAATCTGCCCGTCGTGATGTACTTCCACGGCGGCGGCTGGGTGCTGGGCGACATCGACTCGCACGACGGCACCTGCAAGCAGCTGCTGGCAGAACTGGGCGAGGCCGCGGTGGTCTCCGTCCACTATCGGCTCGCGCCCGAGGACAAGTACCCGGCCGCCGCCGACGACTGCTACGCGGCCGCCGCCTGGGTCGCCGAGAACGGCGCCGAAATCGGCGTGGATGGTTCGCGCATGGCGGTCTGCGGCGATTCCGCCGGCGGCAACCTCTCGGCCGTCGTGTCGCAGATGGCGCGCGACAAGGGCGGCCCGGCGATCGCCGCGCAGGTGCTCCACGTGCCGGTCACGGACCACAACTACAGTTATCCGTCCTACACCGAGAACGCCGAGGGCATGCTCCTCACCCGCGCCTCGATGGTCTGGTTCTGGGACCACTACCTGCCCAGCGACGCGGCGGGCAAGGAAGCCTACGCTTCGCCGATGCAGGCGGACGATCTCTCCGGACTGCCGCCGGCCCTGATCCAGACCGCCGAGTACGATCCGCTGCGCGACGAAGGCGAGGCCTACGGCGCTGCCATCGAAGCGGCCGGCGGCGACGTCACCGTGCACCGCTACGACGGCGTCGTCCACGACCCGTTCATGATGTTCGCGGTCATCCCCACCGGCATTGAATGCCTCAAGGAAGCCGCCGCCTACATCAACGAACGGATCTGACCAGAGCTTTCAGTCCCCGCTTCACGCGGGGACCCGCTCGGTCTCCCCCCGCGAAGCGGGGGGAGATGCCGAAGGCAGAGGGGGGCTCCCACCCACCCACCGAAAGGAGCTGACCATGCCCGTCACCGCTGAAACCCAGGCAATCCTCGACATGCGAGCCGGCGCCACGCCGTTCAACGAGATGTCTCCGCAGGATGCTCGCGAAGCCATGGCGGCCCTGCGTCCGCAGGGCGAACCCGAACCTGTCGCCCAGGTCCACGACATGGTCATCCCCGGCCCGGCCGGCGACATCCCGGCGCGTGGATATCTGCCCACCGACGACCCGCGCGAGCTGCCCACCGTGGTCTACTTTCACGGCGGCGGCTGGGTGATTGGCGACCTCGACTCACATGACGCCGTCTGCCGCGCCCTCGCCAATCGGGTGCCGACCAGCGTCCTCTCGGTCGACTACCGTCTCGCGCCCGAGGCGACCTACCCCGCGGCGGCCGACGACTGCTACGCGGCGCTCGAGTGGATCACGGGCATGTACGCCCAGCAGGGTGGGCCCAGCGACCAGATCGCGGTCGCCGGCGACTCCGCCGGCGGCAACCTGGCCGCGGTGGTCTCACAGATGGCCCGCGACCGTGGCGGCCCCCAAATTGCGGCGCAGATTCTGATCTATCCGGTCACCGACTTCAACTTCGACACCGAGTCGTACAAGGTCAATGGCGGCGGAGAGTACGGGCTCTCCGAAGCTGGCATGCGCTGGTTCTGGAACCTCTACCTCAACGACGACTCCGAGGGTGCGCAGCCGTATGCGTCGCCGCTCCGGGCGGAGGATCTGTCGAACCTGCCCAGGGCGCTGACGATCACGGCCGAGTACGACTCACTCCGCGACGAAGGCGAGGCCTACGCCGCCGCCCTCAGCGCCGCCGGCAACCAGTCAAGTTGCACCCGCTACGACGGCGTCATCCACGGCTTCGTCGGCGCATTCCAGGCTGTCCCCGAAGGCAACCAGGCCCTCGACCAGATCGCCGCCGAACTCCGTTCCGCCTTCGGCCGGGAGTGACAGAGAGCTCCCCCTCTGGGGGAGCTGTCCCGAAGGGACTGAGGGGGCTCCGGGAGCGGCAACGCAGGCATTGCCCGACAACGGAGCGGAGAGCCCCCTCCGCCGCTTCGCGGCACCTCCCCCAGGGGGGAGGTCTCAATGCGCTAGCCGCCGGGCATCTGCTTCTGGAACGAGGCCATGTCGAAGTAGTCGCGCCAGCGCGCGATTTTGCCGTCGCGGATCTCGAAGACGCCGCAGACCTGCACCGCGACCTCGGTGCCGCCCATGTCGAAGCGGTCGATCCGCTCGTTCAGGACCACGTCGCCGTTGACTGCGGAGTGCAGCACTTCCCAGCCCTTCGACGTCATCTGCGAGACGCCGGCCAGGGCCGCAGTGACTGCCTCGATCCCTTCTGCGGGAGCCATCGGCATGTTGTGATAGACCGCATCGTCGGTGAAGTAGGTCGCCAACTGGTCGGCGTCCGGATGCTCGGCGTCAAACTCGGCCATGAATGCGTTGACAATCGCTTCGGCTTCGGACATAAGTGATTCCTCTCTTCGTCAGTTGGGCGCGTGCGCAGTGTAGAAGGTCGATTCGAGGTATCTTTGTCACGTCCGCACGGACGTTCGTCATGATCAAGGGGCCGCAAGATGCCGAGGCAACCAGTCGTATCGCACCAGGAATGGACCGACGCTCGGCGAGAACTGTTGCGCCGCGAGAAGGAGTTCACCCGTCTCCGCGATGAGCTGGCCGCGGCGCGACGCGATCTGCCCTGGGAGCGGGTCGAGCAGGAGTACGTGTTCGCCGGTCCGAACGGGCCGGAGTCGCTGTCCGACCTATTCGGCGACGCCGACCAGTTGATCATCTACCACTTCATGTTCGATCCCGAGTGGGACGAGGGGTGCGTCGCTTGCTCGTTTACGGCCGACCACTTTGATCCAATCAGGGTGCACATGGAGCAGCGCAACGCCGCGTTCGCCGTGGTGTCGAGAGCGCCGTTGGAGAAGCTGCAGGCCTACCGGCAGCGCATGGGGTGGGAGTTCAAGTGGCTCTCCGCGCACGACAACACATTCAACTTCGACTTCCAGGTGTCGTTCCCCGAAGATCGCAAAGACCTCGATCCGCTGGAGTACAACTACGCCGAGCGCAACCCGTTCGAGGGCGGCGAGGCGCCGGGTCTGTCGGTCTTCTACCGGGACGACTCAGGAGACATCTTCCACACCTACTCGACCTACGCGCGAGGCCTGGAAGACTTTCTCGGAACGTACCGGTTCCTGGACGTGCTGCCCGACGGCCGCGACGAGGACGGTCTGCCCTGGACCATGGCCTGGCTCCAGCGCCATGACCAATACGGCGCCGGTCTCGTCGAGATTGAGGGAATCGAGTAGCGCCCACCAACACTAGGCGCCCGACGACTCCTTCGCCAGCTCGGCCATCAGCTCCATTGCTTCGGGCTGATTCGTCCTGACCGTGAGGCCAGTGATGTAGCTGTCGGCCCAGGCCTGGTAGCGCTCTCGGATTCGCTCCGGCGGTCCAAGCAGCGCCTGCTCGTCGAGGAACTCCTCCGGCACCTCCTCGATCGCCTCGGCCTTGCGCCCGGCGAGATACAGCTCCTGGATCCGTTCGGCGGCGTCGCCGTAGCCGCGTCGAATCATCGACATCTTGTGGAAGTTCACAGATCGAGCGCCCATCCCGCCGACGTACAACGCCACGTTCGGCTTCATCTTGCGGAACGCGTCGCGGAGGTCGTCGGTGATCTCGACCTCGGCCGACGATTGCACTTCGAAGTCGGGCCACCACTTCGGCGAACCCGACTTCGCCTCGGAGCGCTTGAATCCCTCCTCGACCCAGGGCTCGAACAGGTCAGCGTTGTACGGCGTGAGGCCGAGCGGCAGCCAGCCGTCGGCGACCTCGCCCGTCATGCGCACGTTCATCTCGGTGCCGGTGCCCAGCCAGATCGGGATGTTGGGGTTCATGTGCAGGATCGACTTGAGCGGCTTGGCCAGTCCGGCGCTGCCGGGTCCCTCGTACGGCAAGGAAATCTCCTTGCCGTCGTGCACCACTGGCTCCTCGCGGGCGAGAATCTTGCGGATGATCGCCACGTAGTCGCGGATCCGCGTGTTGGGCTTGCCCCACGGCTCGCCATA
Organism: Chloroflexota bacterium; assembly: GCA_028875225.1. Lineage (GTDB taxonomy): Bacteria > Chloroflexota > Dehalococcoidia > Bin125 > Bin125 > Bin125. The sequence continues at coordinate 72,017 of JAPPFB010000018.1, forward strand.
CCAACCCTCGACGATCTGCGGACCGGACACGCCGATTCCGAGGATCACGCGATCGCCTCCGGCCAATGCGTCGATCGTCGCTGCCGTCATTGCTGCATTGGCGGCGGTCCGACCGGCGAGCTGAATCACGCCCGTGCCGAGCCGAATGCGCTCCGTGACCGCTGCCAGGTAGGCCAGTGGCGAGAACGCGTCAGAGCCGTACGCCTCGGCCGTCCAGACCGAGTCGTAGCCCAACTCCTCCGCCTTGCGGACGAGGTCCACGGGAAGCGACATGTACGCGCCCGAGTAGCCAAGAGACAATCCGAGTTTCATTGTTCGTTCCTCTCTGCCGCGCGTCAGCGCAGCGTGATTGATCCGCTTGGTCCCTCGATCACCGCCACCAGAGCGGGCACGGGACCTTCGCGAAGTTCAAGCTCGACGCCAAGTGCCTCGTGCGCGCGACGCACTGCGACGACGTCAGGGTGCTCGCCGTGCCATGACGCGAGATGCGCGCCCTTCACCGCCGTCGTCGACGGATGACGCGCATCGCCCCAGTCGATCAGGAATGGCATCAGCCCTCCCAGTAGCGGCGGCCAGATCGTCCGCGTCAGGCGCCAGTCGAGACGCGTCCCGTCGGCCAGCACGCGGCCCAGCGGCTGAACCTCGCCGATGTCGTAACCGGCCGCCTTCGCGGACGCCACTCGCTCGACGATCTGCGCCCCAGCCTTGCAGCACCAGTGAGGGACATGTGCGCCCCTGTCCCCGAAGTCGTGCATGCCGAAGGGCAGTGGCCCCTCGTGGTCGGCCTGATCCGGGTCTGGCCCAATGATCTCCAGGTAGGCGTCGTCTTGCAACGCGAGCAGATGGTTGTAGACGCCGCGACCGGGGAAGTGCCCCCCGAGTTCGGGCCGTAGCCCGATCGCGGCCTCAATCTCGGCGACCGAGGCCTGCACGTCAGGCGTGGCGAGAACGATGTGATCGAGCATGACGGTTCTTCCCGCGCCTTCTAACGACTAGCGATAGGTGATTGAGCCTTCGGGTCCCTGGAAGGTGGCGACCAGGGCCGGTTCGCTGGCTTCCCGCAGTTCGATCTCGATACCCAATACGCGATGCGCCGCACGCACGGCGTCGAGATCGGGATGCTCACCATGCCAGGATGCGAGCGTCACGCCCTGGACCGCCGTGGTTGATGGATGCGTCGCGTCGCCCCAGTCGATCAGGAAGGGGATCAGTCCGCCGAGATGCGGAGGCCATTCACCGATCGTGAGCCGCCAGTCGAGGCGTCCACCGTCAGGCAGATCTCGCCCGAGTGGGACGACGTCACCGAGGTCGTAGCCGGCGCTCCTGGCCGCTTCGGCGAGTTCGTCGATCCGCTCATTGCCTTTCCAACACCAGTGTGGGATGTGCGCGCCACGTCCCGACTCCGGGTCCAGGCCGAAGGGCATTGAGCCTCCGCCCGAGTGCTCGGGATCAGGCCCGATGATCTCCAGGTAGGCGCCGTCCTGCAGCGCCAGCAGGTGGTTGTAGGCGCCCATCTGGGTGAAGCGGCCGCCGAGCTCGGCCCGAACGCCTGTCGCCTCGGCGATCTCATCGACCGTGGCCTGCACGTCAGGCGTTGCGAGCACGATGTGATCGAGCATCGTCTTTCTCCTCAGTCTCCGTGAGTCGCTTCAAACTCGGCCAGCGCGCGGTCCCGAAGTTCGGGATCGGTCAGCCAGTCGAGCGCCGCGTGGGCCATCGCCTTGGTCGCCGTCAGGGTCAACTGATGGCCCTCATCCGTGGCTGCCGCCGCTGTGAACTGCGGCGTGTGATTGCCGCTCTCATGCGGAATCAGATACATCGGATGGATCGAGGGAACGACGTGCGAGACGTTGCCCATGTCGGTTGAGCCGAAGCTGCCCTGAATGCCGCCGTCAAGGTCCGCGGCGGTGACGCCCAGATCCTGCCAACGCCGACCGTAGGCTTCGGCCAACGGCCCATTGTTGGCCATGTTGCTGTAGCGCTCGCCCGCCTGCCAGTCGACCGACCACTCGCAGCCCGTCGCCTGGGCGGCGCCGGCGAAGCAGTCCTCGACCCGCTTGATCGTGTCGTCCAGCCGCTCTTCATACGGAGCTCGAACGTAAAACTCGGCCTGGGCATAGTCGGGAATAATGTTGGGCTTCTCGCCGCCGTGGTGAATCTTGCCGTGGATCCGCACCGTCGGATGCGCCTGCTGACGCAATAGCCCAATCGCCTGGTAGGCCAGCACCAGCGCGTCGAGCGCGTTGTGGCCCTCCCAGGGGGCGCCCGCCGCGTGCGCGTTCTTGCCCCGGAACTCGACGAAGCAGGTATCGATCGCGAGCACGAATGGGTAGATGATGTTTCCGGTGCCGGGATGGATCATCATCGCCGCGCCGACGTCCTCGAACGCGCCTTCGTCAATCAGCCGGATCTTGCCACCGCCGCCTTCTTCGGCCGGTGATCCGAGCACGCGAACGGTCCCCTCGACGCCCTCTCGCTCGAGCGCCTCCGCAACCGCCAGTCCGGCTGCGACCCCGGAAATGGCGATCAGGTTGTGCCCACAGGCATGACCGATCCCCGGCAGCGCGTCGTACTCGCTGAGCACCGCGATGGTCGGACCGCCCGTACCGCGCGTCGCCTCGAACGCCGTATCCATCCCGTAGGCGGAAGGCGTCACGTCGAATCCGGCGTCCGTCAACCAGGAGGTCAGCGCCGCATGAGCATGCACTTCCTCATAGTTCTCCTCGGGATGAGCGTGGATATCCAGACTCAGGGCGCGCAGCGACTCCGACGACGCATCAATCGTCTGCGAAGCGATCTCCCAGAGTGACATGCGATCCTCCTTCCCCAAGACCCCCCAGAGAGGGAGCGCGTGAACCTACTCCGTGAACCATCCGCCGTCCGGATGGATGATCTCGCCGGTGACATACGACGCCTCCTCGGAGGCCAGGAACAGCGCCACCTTGGCGATCTCCTCCGGCTGTCCGAAGCGGCGCATCGGGGTCAGGCTCAGGACCCACTGATTGAGCTCCTCGTTGCCCGAGATCGCGGCGGTCATCGGCGTTTCAATGAAGCCCGGTCCAATCGCGTTGACGCGAATCCCGTCCTGGACCAGCTCCTGCGCCAGCACCTTGGTCAACATCCAGACGCCGGCTTTGGAAACGCAATAGTTCGCTGCTCCCGGCTGGGGGAATTTGGCCATGATCGAGGCGATGTTGATGATCGAGCCGCCGTTGCCCAGTTCGATCATCTTTCGCGCGCAGGAGCGGTCGGTCATCATCACCCCGGTCAGATTGACCGCCATCACCTTTTCCCAGTGCTCGACGTTCTGATTGGTGATGAACGACGCCGTCCGGTCGTCGCCGAGGTCCGTGGTCTCGCCGGAGACGTACTCGGCATTCGAGATACCCGCTGCCGCCACAACCACATCGAGGCGTCCAAACTCGTCCGCGCATGCCTGTGCGGCGGCGTCATTGGCCGCCTCGGTCGACGTGTCGCACTCGACCACCATGGCCCGCTTGCCGAGCGCTTCGACCGCCGACACGGTGTCGGCCGCCCGATGCGGCAGCAGGTCGGCCAGCAGGACGTCCGCGCCCTCTTGAGCGAAGCGAACCGCGCAGGCCGCGCCGATCCCACTGGCCCCACCAGTGATCAGAGCCGCTTTGCCTTCAAGTGCTCCAGCCATATCGACCGCCTCTCAGTTCTGCAGTATTGACCTTCACGCTGTGAGACGACCTGTTTGACGGATGTCGCCGTCGGCAGGATACGCGCTGCTGGTCGTCTCCCGACGCCTCAATCGTGGGAAGTTCCCGTTCGTCCTGCAATCTTGTCCGAGGTACACGACCGCGCACTTCGATCGTTCTCGATACGATACGCATGCGCCGATGTACTCGACGTAACGAAGGGGACGCGTCATGCGAAATCTGATCTGGGTCGCATTGGGATTCATCCTGGGCGCTGCGACGCTGGGAGCGGTCTGGGCGAATGTGGCCAACACGCCCGACGATCCCGATGGCGCTGTCGACGTGCGCATCCTGGTCGAGCGCCACGCCAGCGGAGACGTCGAGGTGGGACTGCAGCAGCGCGAGGTGAGTGGGGAATGGGGCGAGACGCTTCGGCCTGAGCATCGCTTCCTGCTCGCCGGAGCACCGGCTGGCCGGCCGCTGCACAGTTCCATCGTGATCGTCGATACCGACAGCCGCTACGAGACCATCGCGAACGCGTACGCGGACTATCTCTTCGCATCTGGACAAGAGTCGGCCCTGCGCTTCCACGAGCGCCTGGGCGGCACCGAAGACCTGCCCAAGATGCTCTGCGTCAATGACCTCAATGATCCCGGATTCAGCAACTATTGCGAGGGCATCGAGTCGGTCTACGGCGGCGAAGTCGAGCGCATCGAGGTTGGCGACTACGAGGACTTCCGAGTCGAGCTGGAGGCCATACTGTTGGCGGATCGAGAGCTCGGCGCACTGTTCGCCACCAGCGTGCCCGCCGCCAACGTCGTCGACGAGGCCCGCGAGGCGACCCGCCGATTCATCCCCTGGAGCTACTGGATTGAGCTGATCGATCCGCATCTGCCCTCGCCCGACAACTTGCACTGCGTCATCAGTCACGGCAGCGACGAGGACCTGTTCTGGGGTCTGGCGGCCGAATCCTCAGTCGCCGCCGCCGGCATGCTCGGCATCAACGTGCGCAATGAGGTCTACACCACCGGGGCTGAACAGGCTGACGCCGTGCGACGCTGCGTCGCCGACGGCGCGGTGGCCATCGCCACCACGCTCGCCGATCCCGAAGCAATGAAGCCGGCGGTCCGCCAAGCGATCAGCGCGGGGATTCCCGTGATCTCATACAACTCGGGCGCCGAGGATGCCGCCGAAGTTGGCACGGCCCTGCACATCTCGCTTGACGACCATGAGGCCGGTCGCGTCGCCGGCGAGGAGTTCAATCGCCGCGGCGTCGAGGGCAACGTGCTCTGCGTGATCCACGAGCCGGAGAACCAGGGATTGCACGACCGCTGCGACGGGCTCGCCGAGAGCTTCAACGGGACGGTCGAACGCTGGAGCATGACCGACCGTGCAACCACCGTCGAAGAGTTGCATGCGCGACTGGACGAGGGTGACGTCGGCGCCGTGCTTGGACTCTCCTCGTCAATCGGAAGTCAGGTACGTGCCGCCATCTTCGACTCACGGCTCAACGTGCGGGGCGCGACCTTCGGATTCAGTCGCACGGTGGCCGAGTACGTCTCCGACGGCCGGCTCATGTTCGCCATCTTCGACCACCCTGAGATCCAGTCCTACCTGGCCGCAGTCGGCGCATTGTTGGCCGAGCGCCTGCGGATCGATCCGATGGCGTACTTCAACAGCGCCCAAATGTTGATCACGCCCACGATCGTCAACGCCGAAGAGATGCAGGCCCTGCTCGATTCGCTGACCGATTGGCAGGAATGACCTTGCATTGATTGCACCGATTGCGCACTGATCACACACTGACTGCACTTCACAAACCAGGGCGGCGACGGGTCGCCTGACGCCTGAGCATCACAACCGCGCCGATCGCGCGCGGCCAGAGACAGGAACGGCGAGATGCGGACATTGATTGTTCTTCTGCTGGGCACGTTGATCGGGGCCGCCGCCCTGGGCGGTGTCTGGGCAACGCACCAGAATGCCGAAGACGAGCAACTGGAAGTTCGAGTCGCTGTCGAGCGGCTCGCGGACGGCAGTGTCGAGATTGGATTGCAGCAGCGCGAACGCGACGGCGAGTGGGGTGAGACAAAGAAGCCCGAGCGTCGGTTCCTGCTCCCCGATACCGAGGTCGGGAAGGTGAGGTACAGCTCGCCAGTCGTGTTTGATCTCGTGACTCGGGCCGAACACATCGCCGCCGAGTATCGCGACTATCTGAAGGAGGTGGGCAAGCTGTATGGGCACTACTTCGTCCGCCGGTTCCACTCCGAAGACGAACTCGAGTCGCTCCCTCCGGTGCTCTGTCTGGTTCATCCCGAGGAAGCCACACAAGGAACGCTGTGCGAAGGGATCGGCGAGACGTTCCCCACAGGGGTCGACATCATCGAGTCCGATGACTTCATTGCGATCGCCGATGAGGTAGAGCGCCGCCTGCTGGCGGGCGAGGTCTCACAGATCATGGCCACGTCGAATCAGCATCTTGAGACGGCCGTCTTTGCTCGCGACCACATCCTGCTCAACGACCCCGACCTCGGCTGGACCTGGGTCCACTACTGGTTCGAGCCGATCGACCCGCAGTTGCCCGCCGGCGACGACCTGTTCTGCGTCGTCAGCCATGGTGGTCGGGACCTCTTCTGGGGTCTTGCCTCAGACACCGCGTTGGTCGCTGCGGCCGCGCTCGGCATCAACCTGCGCACGGAGTCGTTCAGCGAGGTCTCCGACCAGGCCGATGCGATTCGGCAGTGCGTCGAGGACGGCGCCGTCTCGATCGCGACCACGCTCGTCTCACCGGACGTTCTGGCGCCGGCAATCGCGGAGGCCACGGCGGCCGGCATCCCGGTGATGTCCTTCAACTCCGGCGTTCAGGCTGCAGCCGATGTCGGCACCAGTTTCCACATCGGCCTCGACGATCGCCGCGCCGGCGAGATCGCCGGTGAGCAGTTCAACCGAGAAGGCACGGAGGGCACGATCCTCTGTGTGATCCACGAGCCGGACAACATCGGTCTGCAGGAGCGATGCGAGGGTCTCGCGGCGACCTACGCCAACGGAGAAATCGAGACCTGGAGCTACGAAGGCCGGGACGCCGCGGACGCGGTGCTCGAACGGTACGCCCAGGGCGACATCGGCGCCGTGATGGCCCTCTCCGACACTGTCGGGTCTGCCGTTTTGCGTGCGCAGTGGCCCGATCCTGAGGTTCCGCTGGCAACCTTCGGTTTCAACCTCGGCTTCGCCAAGTGGGTCGAGGAGGGCAAGATCATGTTCGCCATCTACGACCACCCGCTGGTCCAGACCTACCTGGGCGTCATGGGTGCGTTGCTGATTGAACGCATGAGGCTCGACCCGGTCACGCTGTTCAACGGGATGGCAATGCTGATCGAGCCCCAGATCGCGGACGCCGAACAGATGCGGCGCGTGACCAATGCGCTCATCCCGCAGGAAATCCAGGACCGCTATCTGAGCGGCAGCGACAGCGCGGAGCGCGTTGACTCAGAGAGCGGCGATTCAGGAGATGACGCCGGGGACGGCGACAACTGATTCGTCCGACGGACGCCGTCGGCTGGGAGACCAGCCGTTCGGCGTCCGCGCATCGCCGACAGCGAAATGGGGTTTTCATTCGTGCATACGAAACTACTTGCGGATAACGCTCGTTTAGGCGTAGCGTCCTAGACGACGGGGACGTTCCTGGGGTTACTGCATGATCAGCCCGAGTGGCTCGGATCCCCTTGCTGCACACCGCGATCACCTTGGCATTGCGTATCCTGCACCGCACGGGCCGATTGCGCCTGCGGGAACGGTGATCGCCGTGCCTGATCGCAGGCTCCTTCCCGGATAAATTGGACGGCACATTGCATTACCCAGCCGTCCACGGAGGCCGTTGAGAAATGACCACCACTTCAACGCAGACGAACGGTTCGGGAGGGTCGGGCGTACCGATCCAGGAGCGCGACCGGGTCACGGTCCGCTTCGCCGGCGACTCGGGCGACGGCATGCAGCTGGCCGGCAATCGATTCGCCGACGCCACCGCGATCTTCGGCAACGACTTCTCGACGCTGCCGGACTTCCCGGCCGAGATCCGCGCCCCGGCCGGATCGTTGGCCGGCGTGTCCAGCTTCCAGATTTCGTTCTCCAAGCACCAGATCTTCACGCCGGGCGATGAACCCGACACGCTCGTGGCGATGAATCCCGCCGCGCTCAAGTCGCACCTCTCTGCGCTGACCAAGGGCGGATTGCTCGTCATCAACGAGGACGCGTTCACCTCTGGCAATCTGAAGAAAGCCAACTACCCCAGCAATCCGCTGTCCGACGGCTCGCTAGACGGCTACCGGATCATCAAGGCGCCGATCACCACAGCCGCAGTGGCCGCGGTTGACGATCTCGGGCTGACCAATCAGAACGCCGAACGGACGAAGAACTTCTTTGCGCTCGGGCTCGTCTATTGGCTCTACGACCGCGACCTGCAGCCCACGCTCGATTGGATCGATCAACGCTTCGGTCGCCTGCCGAACATCGCCGAGGCCAATCGCCGCGCGCTGTTCGCCGGCCACGCCTATGGCGAGACCACCGAGATCGCCGACGCTCATGTCCGCGTTCCACCGGCAGTGCTCACGCCGGGTGAGTACCGCACGATCACCGGCAACCAGGCGTTGGTGCTCGGCCTGATCACCGCGTCACATCTGACCGACCTTGAGCTCTTCTACGGTTCCTACCCGATTACGCCTGCGTCCGACGTGCTCGTCGAACTTGCGGCCTTGCGCGAGTTCGGCGTCCGCACATTCCAGGCCGAGGATGAGATTTCCGCCATTGGCACCGCAATCGGCGCGGCCTATGGCGGCGCGCTCGGCGTCACCGGCACCTCTGGACCGGGCATCGCACTCAAGAGCGAAGCGCTCAACCTGGCCGTGATGACCGAGCTCCCGTTGATCGTGCTCGATGTTCAGCGCTCCGGACCCTCAACCGGTATGCCGACCAAGACCGAGCAGACCGACCTGCTCCAGGTGATGTTCGGACGCAACGGCGAGTCGCCGCTCTGCGTGCTCGCTGCCAAGACGCCGGGGGACTGCTTCTACATGGTGCTCGAAGCGGTTCGGCTTGCGTACCAGTTCGTCACGCCGGTGGTTCTGCTCTCCGACACCTACCTGGCCAATACCGCAGAGCCCTGGCCGGTCCCGGACGTCACCCAGCTCGACATGATCGACGTCCCCTACCGCAAACTCGAGCATGTCGACCCTGAAGAGTTCGAGCCTTACAAGCGGGATCCCGACACGCTCGCGCGCATGTTCATTCCGCCCGGTCAGCCCGACCTGCAACACCGGATCGGCGGCCTGGAGAAGTCCGACATCACCGGCGATGTGGCCTACTCGCCTGAGAATCACCAGCGCATGACCGATCTGCGCGCCGAGAAGATTCAGCGGATTGCCAACTTCATCCCCGAAGTCGAGGTCGATGGTCCCGAGACCGGCGACCTGTTGGTGCTCAGCTGGGGCTCGACCTATGGCGCCGTGTTCACGGCCGTCAACGATGCCCGTGACGCCGGCCACGAAGTTGCCCACGCGCATCTGCAGTACATGAACCCCTTCCCGCGCAACCTCGGCGACGTGGTCTCGCGCTATAAGAAGGTGCTGATTCCCGAGGCCAACACCGGCCAGCTGCGGATGCTGATCCGGGCCAACTTCCTCGTCGACGCCCAGGGCTACAACGAGGTCACCGGCCAGCCGCTCTCAGCCCGGCTGCTGACCGAGAGAATCAAGCAGATCGCCAGCGAGTAACGACGAACATCGCCTACCATCGGCCATAGAGAGCAACAGGAGGCACGAAATGGTACTCCAGACGCCGCCGCTCGAACCCGTAGAGTCCATCATTCCGCTCGCGGATGAGGATCTGAAGCGTAAGGACTATGCCTCCGACGTCGACACTCGCTGGTGTCCCGGCTGCGGCGACTATTCGGTCCTGGCGCAGATGCAGCGCGCGCTCTCCAATCTCAACGTTGCCCCTGAGAAGATGGTCTTCGTCTCCGGGATCGGCTGCTCGTCGCGCTTCCCCTACTACATGAACACGTATGGGATGCACTCGATCCACGGGCGAGCGCCGACGATCGCGTCCGGCCTCAAGCTTTCCCGTCCCGACCTGATGGTCTTCGTGATCACCGGCGACGGCGACGCCCTCTCAATCGGCGGCAACCACCTGCTGCACGTGCTGCGCCGCAACGTCGATGTGAAGATCTTCCTCTTCAACAATCGCATCTACGGCCTGACCAAGGGTCAGTACTCACCGACGTCCGAGCTGGGCAAAGTCACCAAGTCCTCGCCGATCGGTACCACCGAGCGCCCGCTCAACCCGCTCTCTGTGGCGCTCGCTTCCGAGGCCACCTTCGTCGCTCGCAGCTTCGACACGGACCCGCAGCATCTGACCGCAACCATTGAGCGAGCGGCCAGGCATCACGGCGCCGCGTTCGTCGAAATCCTGCAGAACTGCAACATCTTCAACGACCGCGCATTCGGCGACTACACCGACCGCGATGTTCGGGACGAGCGCCTGCTCTACCTCGAGCATGGCGAACCGATGCTCTTCGGCGAGAACAAGGACAAGGGCCTCGCCGTCTCGGCCACGGGACTACGGGTCGTCGACGCCAACGGTCCCGACGCCGGCCTGATCCTGCATCACGACGCGACCCGCCCCTCGCCCGACGTGCATCAGCTCCTGGCCCGCTGCCAGTACCCCGAGATGCCCGTTCCGATGGGAGTCATCCGCCAGGTCACGACGCCAACCTACGGCGACTACCTCGACAGCCAGATCGAAGTCGCCAAGTTCAAGAACCGCCACGACGTGACCCAACTCCTGAAGGGCCGCTCGACCTGGCAGGTTGAGTAGCAATCGACTCAGCGACCAACGCAGCGAGGCCGCCCATCATGGGCGGCCTCGTTTGTTGAGTGCAGCCGATCTGCGCTAGCGCGCGCGGTTGCCGCCTCCGTCGATGGTGTGCATGGCTCCGTTGATGTAGCGGGAATCGTCGGAGCAGAGCCAGGTGACGAGGGCGGCGACTTCCTCGGGTTCTCCGTAGCGGCCGAGCGGGTTGGCTGCGGCGAACATGTCGTGGACGGCTTCGGGGTTATCGGGGTCGAACTGGCGCTCGAGGGAGCGCATCATGCGGGTCTCGATCGGGCCGGGGCAGACGGCATTGACTCGGACGTGTGGCGCGAGCTCCTGGGCGGCCGATTTCGTCATGCCGACCACAGCGTGCTTGGAGGCGCCGTAGGCGATGATCCCCGGGGTTGGAGAGAGGCCGGCGATCGACGCGGTGTTGACGATTGCGCCGCCGCCCGACTCGGCCATTGCCGGGGCGACGTGCTTCATGCCCAGCCAGACGCCCTTGAGGTTGACGGCGATCACGCGGTCGAAGTCGTCTTCGTCGAGCTCGGTCAGGGCCGACCGGACGCCTTCGATTCCGGCGTTGTTGAAGAACATGTCGATGCGGCCGTAGTGAAACTTGGCACGTTCGACGTAGTTGGCGACGTCGGCTTCCTGGGTGACGTCGGCCTCGACGGCGATGCATTCACTGCCGGCGTTGACCACGGCCGCGACGGTCTCGTCGAGGTCGGAGCCTGCCAGATCGACGGCGACCACCTTCGCGCCGTCCTCGGCGAAGCGCGTACAGGCGGCTCGTCCGATGCCGCCCGCTGCGCCGGTCACGATTGCCACCATGCCTTCGAATCGATCGCTCATCGTTCGCCGTCCTCTCGAAGCCATTCATTTGATTTGCTCTGCGAAGAATAGTCGCTGATCTGGGCGGGGCCCTCACCCTGACCCTCTCCCACAGGGAGAGGGGACTAGAGACCCGACGCTAGCCGATGATTGGGTTGAACCAGCGGGGGGCGGCCCATTCGAGGGCGAGGAAGATGCAGAGGGCGCCCAGGCCGAGGACGAGGAGTTCGGGCAGCGGGCGGAGGATTTTGACGGTGGTGGCGGTTTTGATGAAGCCGGTCCAGTTGGGGAAGCTCCAGAGGATGACGGCGGCGAGGGCGCCGACGATCATCCCGCCCAGGTGTCCGCCGATGCTGATACGCGGCAAGAGGAGGGAGAAGACGATGTTGATGATCAGGAAGAAGAGGATGCCCGAGTCCTGCCAGCGGCGGCCCGAGGCGCGCTCGGCGATGACGACGGCGCCTGCCAGACCGAAGACCGCGCCCGAGGCTCCGGCGGTGAAGGCGTTGGGCTCGACCAGCAGCGCGCCTAGCGCTCCGCCGGTCAGCGAGACGCCATAGAGCAGCAGCATCCGCCACCATCCGATGGCCGGCTCCAGCATGCGTCCGAGGAAGACGAGGATGAGGATGTTCATCCCCATGTGGATGAGACCGTAGTGGAGGAAGGCCGAGGTGAACAGCCGCCACCATTCGCCGTCCTGGTGGACGAACGCGCCGTGCAGGGCGAAGTCGGCATGGATGTCGGTCACACCGCCGCCCCAGAGCGACAGCGAGCCGGTCAGCAGGGCGACGAGCACCCAGACCAGGGCGTTGATCGCCGCCAATCCCTGCGAGACGCGGATCGGCGAACTCGTCGACCATTCACGCGTCCGGCGTCGGCCCTCCTGGACGCACTCGGGGCACTGGAATCCGACTGGCGCCTGGACCATGCAGCCCGTGCAGATGGGCCGATTGCAGCGCTGGCAGAGCACGCCGGCCCAGGTGTCGGTGTGGCGATAGCAGGTGGCGTCGCGAGAGCCCATGGGGTCAGTGTATGAGGGCGTTGGTTTGCGACCTCCAAACGATGTTTCAGGTTTTCGGCGAACTTTTTTCTCGCTGCGGAAACGTGACGATGTCCAGCGTATTGCTGAAGATCGTGCGTGTTCGCTTTCAGGTTTTTTCAGCTTTTTTCAGGTTTCTTCGGGCCTCGTGCGTTCGGTCCTGTTCGGTTCTGTTCGGATTGGTTGGGAAGGGACAGCGGTCATGGGGGCGCCTCCGTACGGCCTGGTCGCGTGGAGCCGATGGTATCCGAACGCATGGTCTGTTCAAAGGTGCCGTGGTGTCCTGGGAGACAGAGGATGCGGGCCCGGCGGCCTCGTAGGATGCAGGCATGCCGACGCCCGGGTTTTGGCACACACCGCACCCAACCAATCGAACCAAGGTCAGCAAGCGGGTGGACCTGCGCAAGCGAAGAGTGTGCGGTCTTGCAGGGCGACGTCTAGACGTCTATCCTTTCTATGAACAATTGGAGACCCACGAAATGGCAGAGACAAAACACTCGCCGGGCGTCGTTCGGGACGCAATCGTCGCCTTCTTGAGTGCGAGATACGGGGACGCGACGGTGGCAGAGATCAGGAGTGGGGTGGAGGACGACCTTGGTCATGTGCCGGCGTCGTCAGTGCGTTCGTACTTGCGCCTTCGTCCGGACACATTCGAGAGAACGGGACATGGCCGGTATCGGATTATGAGGGGTGAGCCGGGTCATTCTCCGGCGGTCGCGCAGCAGGCGGCCTGCTACGCGGCACCCGCCACGATGCACGGTAAGGCGGAGCTGTATGAAGCAGACTGCTTTGAGTGGTTCGGGACATGTTCGGCAAACAGCTTTCACGCGATTGTCACCGATCCTCCCTATGGGCTCGTCGAGTACACGGAGACTGAGCAGCGCAAGCTTCGCAACGGCAGGGGAGGCGTCTGGCGAATCCCTCCGTCGTTCGATGGACATCAACGGTCCCCTGTTCCACGCTTTACGACGTTGAGCGCCGCCGACCTGCAGTACATGAGCGAGTTCTTCGAACGCTTCGGGAATGAAGCGATCCGGATTCTCGTTCCGGGCGCTCATGTGTTTGTGGCCTCAAACCCATTGGTTTCTCATATCGTGGCAGGCGCTCTCGCGGCGGCCGGCCTTGAGAATCGCGGGACCGTTGTCCGTCTCGTGATGACTATGCGGGGCGGCGATCGCCCGAAGAACGCCCATGAGGAGTTCTCCGATGTCACCGTGATGCCGAGGTCGATGGCGGAACCATGGCTTCTCTTTCGGAAGCCGTTGGAAGGCCGGGTTCAAGACAACCTCAGGAAGTGGGGTACCGGTGGGCTTCGTCGCCTTTCAGAGCAACGACCTTTCGGCGACGTCATCAGGTCCAGCCCCACTCGAAAGCAGGAAAAGAAGCTGGCGCCGCATCCGTCGTTGAAACCGCAGGCATTTCTTCGGCAGCTGGTTCGCGCCGCATTGCCAATGGAGAAAGGAGTGATCCTCGATCCATTCGCGGGTTCCGGGTCTACTCTTGCTGCCGCCAATCACTTCGGATTCCGAAGCGTAGGCGTCGAACACGATCCCAGGTACGTAGAGATAGCGGAGGAGGCTATCCCTACTCTTGAAGGAGTTGGTTGTCCAAGTACACCCAACTCCGCCGGAGCTTTTGAATGCCATATCTGTCGAGAGTGGCAGTCCGAGTGCCCAACTCGCCGCGCGGATTCCGACGAAAATCATCAGTCGTCACATGACCGAGATAAACTTCTGTGAAACGCATCGGCGCTCTGTCAACGGCAGGCTCTGAGACATTGTCAACCTGATAGACGAACACGCACATCCATTGCTCGCGGGCGCCATGAGTGTCTACCGCACCTCCGCGCTTCCGAGTCGTCTTGATCTCAACACCCTCCGTTCCAGACTTGACGGCGTCGTTGGGATAGATTCCGTTGACGATGAGGTCAGGGTGTCCGTTGTGGTAGTGGTTTTCGACAAGTACACGGGAATGCTGCGCCATACTTGCGGTGATCATGTCGGAAATCAATCCGGACATTGCAGCCGGGCGCAACATCTCATCCAGGCGTCTGATGCCCTTGTTGTGCAGGTGGGTATTGACATCGAAGAAGAAATCGTAGATGTCTTGCATGACGAGAGAGAAATCCTGAGTCCGTAGCTGGTAAGGGAGGGAGGCCTCTTGATTGAATCTGACGGGATCCGGTTCCTGGCGAGTGATCGGCATAAGATCAAGTCCTGAATTTGGTGGCGCCCAGTGCAAATGAGGCGGAGGGAAGGGGGCGCGGAGCGAACTGGTCAGGCGTGGTCCGCTGTGGGCTCCGGTTCGTTGGTTACCCCTGCATCCCATGGCATTGCTTCTTTCTTGGTGGCAGCCTACCGGAGCAACGGTCAGTTACTTCGCACTGAGGCTCTGGTGCTCCACTCATACCCAAAGGACAATCCCGAGCACGTCACGCTCTAGAACATCTCTGTCGTTTACCGGTACCCGAGTACGACGAATCCGAGTCGCTGCACGTCGAGATTGCCCAGGCCGGTGAGGATGCCGCGGCCGGCGCGAAGGCTCTGTGGGAAGAGATTCGGGCTGAGCGGGAGCAAAATGGGCAATCGACGTCGGTGACGGTCGCGCGTCGGGAGATTCGGAAGTGGCTGTCGGAGTCGGCGGAGGGTCAGCGCGTGGAGGAGTTGGTGGGTCGGCTGTTGGGGGGTTGAGATTCGTTCACAGTCTTTAGGAATTCCCTCCTAACCAAGGCGACGATTGCTACAGCAATCGTGACGGCGTCACGGGCTTGCTCAAGATCGTTGGTTGGCATACCTCCGTGGCGGCCGTGGGATTTCCAAAGCTCGTCGAGCATATCGGCCAACGCAGTGACTGTCTCAGCGCCTCGGAATCGAGTGTCCCACTTGTCAGGCTTGGCTCTCAGCGCATCGGCAACCCTGCCGAGGGTAGGCATCGGGTTCTTCGGGATGACGATTGGTACGAGGATGCACTCAAGAGCTTTGACAGCGCCGTCGTAGGCGTCACGAGGGTTGGACCGTCGGCCCCATGCGCTGTCCCACGCTACTTGGAGGTGCTCTGCGATCTGATCATCACTCTGCACTGCCGAAGCAAACTCCTTCTTCAATGTCAACGGAATACGAAGAGTTAGGTGGTCTGGAGGTTCACCAACTTCCCACGCGCTGCTTCCTTCGTACAGCATCCAATCTAGCCACTCTCGCGACCTCTCGAAGTTCTTCATGACTGTCTTGTTGTTCTTAGCACGCCCGAATCCATCGGCAAGTAGCCAGTCTGCTACATCAAGCAGGATGTCCGGTTCGACAGATGCAACTGCCTTGAGACCGGCTGTACTGACTCCCTTATGAGTCGCAAGTTTGAGATTCAACCACATGTGCCGAATGCGATCTTCAGGATTAGAGTAGCCCCAGTCGTAGTATCCCAAGGCGCGCCAGCACCACTCCAATAGTTGGGGAAACAGGTGTTCTGGAACCCCCTCCGCAAGCGTCAAGTCACTCTGCGATACACCGCGTTGCCGATCCCTGAGAGGGACGAATCGCTTGTTTGTCGACATCCGCATAGCACCTTTCGACCATAGGTGCTAAGTCTAGCAGCCGACTAACGATCGCGATACGTCCGATCGTTTCGGCGGCGGACGTCGGTGATCACAATCACCCCAACCCCGCCTCCGTCAGCGACACCGAGGGTGGATTGTAGGAGAGGGCGAGGTCGAAGGTGCGGAGGGCGTCCTGGCCGAGGAGGCTGGGGGCTTCCCAGTTGCTGTCCGGCGTCGGTTGCGGCGTTGATGGCCGGGCGATCAGGACGGGGAGATCAATCGTAAGTGGAACCTTTTGTTCGTCATGGAATGTCAGGGTGGCGTCGCGAATCACGTACTCACTCGGGCTGCCGCTGATTCCATAGAGATCGAAGCGGGCATCGTCTTGCTCGAAGTCGATCAGGTCGTACGCGCCTCGCAGCGTGCGGCGGGCCGCCGCCGGCGACAACACGGTGTAGTCGGCGCCGGTGTCGATCTGCAGCTCAAGCTGCACGCTGTTATCGCCGATACGGACTGACACATCTACGAGCGGACGCAGCACATCGCCGAGCAGCGGATGAAACGGGTCTTCGTGCTCAAATCGGCCGAGAACTCGCGCCACTATCGCTGACGCCTGGGAAGGAATGAGGCGGCCAAGGGGAGCATCGGCTTGTCGCGGACAAAGTGGTGATATGCCGTCTGGCGCTGCCAGTCGGGCAGAGCTTCCAGGGCCGCGAACATCTCGGCAGGGCCGTCGAACACGCAGAGCGTGTCGCCGTCGTAGATCAGGATCCACTTGCCGCGGTGCCGTCGGGAGAGTTCGCGCTGGCGCTCGTACCAGAAGTCCGCGTTGCGCTCGAATTCCGTGTGTTGAGCTCGCAGTTCAGCCTCATCGGGCGCGGACGGGGTGCTGACCATGCCGAAACTCCGTTCGTCTCTGCCGATCCTATGCGATACCGGGCAGTCTCGCCCACCGTCTACACTGACTTCACGGACCCCGACGCAGCCCTCCGAATGGAGTTTTCTGATGAAGTTTCACTGGTTCAACCTGATGCCCTGGCCCCATCTTCCGGAGGATTTTCGGGAGACGAACCGGTCGGTCTGGGTGGATGTGGACTCTCGGCTCTACGACCCCGTCGAGGGGCACCGGGTGTACAACGAGTACCTCGACCAGCTGGAGTATGCGGCGACGCTGGGCTTCGACGGGATTGGCGTCAACGAGCATCACCAGAACGCCTACGGGATGATGCCCTCACCGCAGATCATGGCCGCGACGCTGGCGCGTCGGACCAAGGACGTGACGCTGCTGCTGCTGGGCCAGTCGATCGCGCTGTACAACCCGCCGACGCGCGTGGCGGAGGAGATGGCGATGCTCGACGTGATGTCGGGCGGGCGGCTGGTCGCCGGATTCCCGGTCGGGACGTCGATGGACGACAACTTCTGCTTCGGCTCGAATCCGGCCACGCTGCGTGACAAGTACCAGGAGAACCACGACCTGATCCTGCGCGCCTGGCAGGACCCGGACGTGTTCTCGTGGAACGGCGAGTACAACAAGATTCGCTACGTCAACCTCTGGCCGCGCCCGATTCAGAAGCCGCACCCGCCGATCTGGATTCCCGGCGGCGGCTCGGTCGAGACCTGGGACTTCTGCGGCAAGATGGGCTACAACTACAGCTACCTGTCGTTCAACGGCTACGTCCGCGGCGAGGCGCTGATGCAGGGCTTCTGGAATCGTCTGGGCGAGATGGGCGTCGAGTTCAATCCGTTCCAGGGCGCGTTCGCGCAGCAGGTCGTGGTCGCCGAGACCGACGACCAGGCCGAGCAGATGTACACCGAGCACCTGCAGTATTTCTTCGACAAGTGCCTGCACGTTTACCCGGGTTTCGCCGACGCGCCCGGTTACCGCACCGAGAACACGATCCGCGCCGGTCTGCGGGCCGGCGGCGCCCAGGGTCTGGGCATCGCTCACACGCTGGAGTGGAAGGACTGGGTGCGCGAGGGCTACATCGTGGCCGGTTCGCCGGACTCGGTCACCGAGCAGATCGAGGCGCTCGCGACCAAGCTGCAGGTCGGCCACCTGGTCACGTTGCTGCACTGCGGCGACATGCCCGACGACAAGGCGCGCGCCTCGACGAAGCTCTTCGCCGAGCAGGTGATGCCGCGGGTCAAGCACATCTGGGAAGACTACGAAGACCACTGGTCGCCGAAGCCGATCGGGTCAGAGCAGGTCGCGACGCCGGCTCCGGTGCTGACGGGTTCGAACTGAGCCGAAGGTCCGCTGGGCATCTGCAGTCGAGGTTGGCGCTGTCCCAACAAGGGGAGTGCCAATCCACTCCCTGCTCCCCCTTGCAGGGGGAGCTGCCGAAGGCTGAGGGGGTCCCTTGCCTGACCGCAGAGATCGTGTTCACCAGCTGCACTTCGCACGCGAGTTACGGCGAAACGCGACTGAAGCCGAGCGCCACCTGTGGGGGCATTTGCGCAAGCGACAATTGGGGGGTCATCGCTTTCGCCGACAACATCCAGTTGGGCCATACGTCGCCGACTTCGCCTGCTTGCAGGCACGTCTCCTCGTCGAATTGGACGGCAGTCAACACGTGGACTCTCGGTCTTACGACACCCAGCGCGATACCTATCTCGCAGAACAGGGGTTTCGCGTACTGAGGTTTTGGGACCGGGAAGTGCTTCTGGAGACCGAACACGTGTTGGACGTGATCCTGGCCGCTCTGACCGAGGGACCCCCTCAGCCTGCGGCAGCTCCCCCTGCAAGGGGGAGCGGGAAACCAGGAAGATCTTCCTTTACCCGAGGTCGTAGGGATACCACGTGAAATTCCACTGGTTTCACGGGATGCCGTGGCCGCACTTGCCGGCGGATTTCCGTGAGGACAACCGATCCGTCTGGGTCGACGCGGACTCGCGGCTGTACGACCCGGTCGAGGGTCACCGGCTGTATCACGAGTACCTGGACCAGCTCGAGTTCGCCGAGCGGGTCGGGTTTGATGGGCTGGTGCTGAACGAGCACCATCAGCATGTCTTCGGGTTGATGCCGTCGCCGCAGTTGATGGCGGCTGCCCTGGCGCGGCGGACGTCGCGGGCGGCGATCATTTTGCTGGGTATGTCGATCCCGCTGTACCGTCCGGCGACGCGGGCGGCGGAAGAGATCGCGATGCTCGATGTGATCTCCGGCGGTCGGATCGTGGCGGGATTTCCGCTCGGCACGCCGATGGATACGAATTTCGCCTATGGCGCGAATCCGGCGGAGTTTCGTCGCGTCTACCGCGAGCACCACGATCTGATCCTGCGAGCCTGGCAGGATCCAGATGTGTTCGCCTGGAACGGCGAGTCGGCCAGGCTGCGCTACGTGAACATCTGGCCGCGTCCCGTGCAGCAGCCGCATCCTCCGATCTGGATTCCTGCCGACGGGATTTCGTCGGAGACGTGGGACTTCTGCGCCGAGCGCGGCTATGCCTACGTCTGCCTCGCTTCGCGCGGGATCGCGCCGGCGCAGGCGGCGATGGACGGGTTCTGGTCACGGATCGAATCTCGGGGATTGCCGTGGAATCCGTACCAGGGCGCCGTGTCTCAAACGATCGTGGTGGCCGAGTCGGACTCCGAGGCGCAGGAGCGGTATCAGCCGCATCTGGACTACAGCTCGCAGCACACGCTGGGCGATTTTCCCGGCTGGACGGAGGCGCCTGGTTGGCGCACGGAGCGCGGCATCCGCGAACGGGCGGTCCGGACGATGGCCGAACTGGCCAAGTCGGCGCCGCGGGTTCCGACCTGGCAGGAGCGGATTGACAGCGGCTCGCTCGCGGCTGGTTCTCCGAAGACGGTGACCGAGCAGTTGGAGCACCTGGTGACGTCGCTGCGGACCGGGCACCTGGTCGGCGTGTTCCATGTCGGAGACATGGCGCACGACGCGACGCTGCGCAGCACTCGGCTCTTTGCTGAGCAGGTAATCCCACGTCTGCGACACTTGTGGGACGATGACGACGATCGCTGGTCGCCGACTCCGATTGTGGCTGATCGACTGACACGAACGACTGAACGCGAACTCTCAGGAGTGAACTGATGGCTGAACTGAAGACGCTCGACCTCCGCCCCGGCGGCCAGACCGCTCATGTGTGGGAAGGCGGCGACGCGAATGCGCCGGTGCTGCTCTTCCTCCACCCGATCACCGGCATCCCGCGCTGGGGCGATGCGCTCGAATCTCTGGCTGAAGACTTCCACGTGATCGCGCCGTACCAGCCCGGCTGGGGCCCGGCCAAGGACGACCTGCCCGGCGTCCGCGACGCGCTTGACCTCGTGCTCTTCAATGTCGACCTGCTGAACACGATGGGCGTCGGTTCGGCCCACGTCGTTGGCGTCAGCATCGGCGGCTGGATCGGCGCGGAGATCGCTGCGATTCGGCCCGACGCCGTGCAATCGCTGACCCTGGTCAACCCGCTCGGTCTGTGGTCCGAGCAGTACCCTGGCGAGGACGCCTTCGCGCAGCATCCCGGCTTTCCGACCGCGGTGCTGTTTAGCAATCCGGACAAGCGCACCGAGTTGCTGATGGCCGATCGCGACCCGATGGACGCCTACGTCGGCGAGTTGCTCGACCTGCGCGCTTCGGCCAAGTTCCTCTGGCCGATCCCCGACACTGGCGTCGGCCGACGCCTCGTCCGGATCGACACGCGCACGCTGATCGCCACCTCCGAGCACGACAACATCGTGGCCAGGGAGATGGGCGACATCTGGCGCGCCGCGATCCCTGGAGCCCAGTCGGTCGAACTCGCCGACTCGGGCCACATCGCCGACCTCGAAGTGCCCGAGGCCCTGGCCAACCTGGTCCGAGACTTCGCCCTCGAGGGTGTGACTGCATGACCAGCTTCGGGTTGACGCTGACCAATCGCGGTGTCGTCACCGGCGACTCCTCGCTTGAGGAGATGTACGACCTCGCTCGGCGGGTCGACGAGGACGAGCGATTTGCCTCGGTCTGGGTCGGCGACTCGATCACGGCCAAGCCCCGTTTGGATGCGTTGTCGCTGATGAGCGCGCTCGCTGCTCGCACGGAGCGGGTTCGCATCGGACCCGGATGCTTCGCGACGACTCCGGTTCGCCCCGCGATTCTGCTTGCGTATCAGCTCGCTGCGATCGACGTGATCTCCAACGGACGACTGACCTTCGCCGCCTGCATGGGCGCTGCCGATGCGTCCGAGTTCGACCACTTTTGCGTCCCTCCGATCACCCGATCCGGCCGGATGGAGGAGGCGGTCGAGATTATTCGTCTGCTGACCTCGGAGGACGACGCGTCCTACCACGGCAAGTACAACGACTTTGACGACCTGACGATTGAACCACACTCGATCCAGCGGCCGATCCCGATCCTGATCGTCTCCAATCCCAATCCGAACGACGCGCGCAACCGCGAGCGCGGCTTGAGCCGGGTTGCCCGCCTCGGCGACGGCTGGATGTCGACCACGCTGACTCCGGAGTTACTCGGCGAGTATCTGTCGGACATCCGTCGCTATGCAGAGGAGGCAGGTCGAGAGCTGCCCGACGACTTCGACGTGGTCGCCTTTCACTCGGTGATGGTCGACGACGACCGGGACGCTGCCTTCGCCGAGGCCAAGCGCTTCCTTGACGACTACTACTTCCTCGACCACTCAGAGTCGATGGTCCGCCGCTGGTGCTCATACGGCCCGCCTGATCAGGCCATCGAGGACATCCAGCGCTACATCGACGCCGGCGCCACCTCAGTCCTGCTGCGCATCTGCAGCGGCGATCAGACAACGCAGTTTCAACGAATCTCGGAAGATGTTCTCCCGGCATTCGCCCGATTACGAAAGTCCTCGAACTAACGCGTGTTGTCCAGGGGCCATAGCCGCCGCGGGCATTTCCGCCTATTGATTGCCAGGCAACGCGACCAACAGGTCGGGTCGCGGGATTCTCCAGACCAGCGATTGCGTGGCCCGAATCTGGTACGACCGGCCGGCTCTCAGCGTGCGTAGTGTGTTGGCGCTACTCAGTCCAGGTACTGACTCAAGCGCCGGGAAGAACGCGAGCCAGCGCTCGGCGGTCTCGTCCCAGTCGAAGATCGCAACGATCTCCGCGCTGACGTCGGCGTCGCCGTTGCCCGTCAGTGCCGAGACGATGTCCACGCCGTCGAGTCCGGTCCAGCGAATGACATTGACGCCCGGCTCAAGCTGCAGTTCGAGCCCATCGTCGTCGACCACCAACGCTTCCGCGGCATCCGATTCGGCGCTGCTCTCATAGGTCTCCGAATCTGCGATCATTGCCCGGATGGTGCTGTCGTATTCCGGATTGCGGTCGGCGTTGGTCCCGACGACCAGGGTGGTCGTCGCCTGACCAGCTGCGAAGATGGCGACAGCCGTTCGTTCGGTCCGGTCGCTCAGCATGGCGCCGGTCTCCGAAATTCGGACATTCACCGTCAGCGGAATCGTGGTGGGACCGCTACGGCGGAGTCTGAACACGGCCGCTGATCCCTCCGCCGCTGCCTGATCCGGTCCCGAGATGCTGACGATCGGCGCAGTCCCACCGAACACGTTGTCGGCGATTTCGTCATCGATCAGCGTGTTGCGACGGATGATGTCGGCGAGCGTGGTGCTCCGCACCACGGCCAGCAGCTCAGGGTTGGCCAGGAAGCAGGGATCGCTCTCAAACCAGAACCGATCGCCGTCTCGCAGACGGCGAAACTGGTCGGCAATGATTGTGCGGAAGGTCTCACCCAGCATTGCGCCAGGCACGTGATCCTCGGCCAGTCCGGCCGTCCAGAGGTCCAGCTCATTGACGTCGGCATAGACACGCGACAACGCTTGCTGTACTTCAGGGTCTGACGAAACATCGGCAATGCTGCCGACCGGCGGCAGCCCGTAGGCCGCACGCACCATGTTGTAGCGGGGCAGCCCATGGTCTCGCCCGCGTTGGATGTTCAGCGCTGCCAGATCGCGGCCCGAACTCCCCGGCGGGCCGAAGAGCATGCTGCGAACTTCGTCCACCAGGGCGAGATCGATCGCTTGCGCCAGTTGCGTAGAGATTCCGCGCAGGAACGCCTCAATGCCGACCGTTCTGATTGTCGGTGGATTGAAGAAGAGTTCGACCAGCGCGACCTCTGTCGCTTCCGCCTCTTCGTCGATCATCATCAGTGTCGGAGAGAGCATCGTGTGCCCGACGCGGAAGGCTGCGGTCGAGAACTCGTTCGCGATGCCGGGGTCGACCTCGGGGTCGTACCCCTGATACGGCCCAATCGCATCCGGTCCGAGCAGCAACGGCAGGAACTCCTGGTAGGTGATGACCTGCATCTGTGCGCCGACGATCTTGCGGGCGAGTTCAAACACCTCTTGACCCGTCAGCTCGGAATAATCAAGAGCGATCTCGTCGGCCAGGCGGTTGTGTTCCCGAACAAACAGCGTGTGCATCGCAGTCAGGACGACTTGCTCATTGACACGAATGTCGCCGGCGAGAAACAGTCCATTGCGGCGTCTGCCACCGTCGTCGATCTCGAGACCTGGCGGATTGAGCGGCAGAAATCGTCCGTCGTCTGTCGTCTTGAGCCGGCCGCTGCCGTCGTTGGTGCGCAGTTCGCTCAGTCGATCGCTGGACGATCCGTAGACGTTCGATGCGTCGATGAACGCGGTGATCAGGTTCATCTGTTCCCTGGGATTGTCGGGACTGAGACCAGTCTGAGGGTCGAACTGCGATCGATTGAACGGGATGAACCGCAGACCAGTGTTGAATGGGTCGAACTCGGGATCCCCCTGCGGGATGGGAATCGAGTCCTGCGACGAGATGACTGTTGACGGCGTCAGGCTGATGTCATGGTCGAGGAACTGTCCCCACTGCCACAGCATGTCAGTGGCCATGGCCCTGTTCGACCTGAGCTCGCCCTGCTGGTGAACCGAGTTGCTGATCGTCCGGGCGTCCGGCAAGTCGTCCTGCATGGCGCCGCTCATCGCGAAGTCGAACGCCACTGGCGCCAGGCGCAGCAACTGAGTCTGGGCCATGCCGAGTTCCGGCCGCCGGACGTTGTTGCCCCAGCCGGTGATTGAGCGAGCTTCGAACGAGTCGGGGAACTGCCTTAGGCCAACCTCGACGGACTGGCCGCTGCTCCAGGAGAGTTCGACGTCATACCAGAAGAACTGACGTCCGTTGCCCTGTGCGTCGGCGAGGTTGAACCAGTGATCCCCGAGCCGAAGCGTCAGACAGCCGTACTCTTCTGCATTGAGAGACATCGGCGGCGAGATATCGATCACCAGACTCCAGGAGTCTGTGCCGCTCCGAGTTCGGTTGTACCACAGGTTGGCAACGGTGTACGTCGTTCCACGCCACGTGAAAGTGGTCTGGCTTAGTTGTCCGGCGTCTCGACCGCCGAGGGCGCCAAATCCGAGCATGCGGCCATTGGAGCCCACCGTCATGGTGGATGACCAGATCTGCTCGCCGTGCAGGGCAGCGATGCCGTCCTCTGATGGTGGGGCGCTGTGCTCGGCGCCAGCCAGCGGCGAGAGCATTGCGACCAGAGTCATCAGCCCCATACCCGCCAACGCACCCAGAGCGATGAGTTGCAGTCGCAACTGAACGAACACCCGGGGAATACTCATATGAGCATTGCCGTTGGCTCAGATCCGAGCTCGCCTTTAGGTCGATTGGGCCGGAGCGCGGGCGTCGCGGTCAGCATGAATTCGTACCGACGAGCCGGAACAGCGTCAACTGCCTGAGCAGTGGCAATCGAGACGTCGCCGTTGGACGCGCGGTCACACACGTGGGTGCTCCAACCGAAATGGCCACGGTTCGTGTTCAGAAACGACTTCGGGAATTTACACTACGGATCGTCTTATGTCCCTATCGGCAGCTCTTTGTTGTCCATGAATGCAGACTCGTTAGCACAAGATTCATCTGCTCACTGCTGATCGGTCGCCCAGGCGACAGTTTCGAGAACGTCACAGACCGACTGTCCGGTTCTGCGTGAGCTCAGCAAGAAGACAACGATCGGCTCGAGTCTGCGTCGCTCCCCGCGAGATCTCTGCGGTTCGGTGTTGGCGCAGCTGATCGTCGCCGGCCTCTGCCTACGAAACAGTCCTGGGGGCCGAGCGGGCAGCTGATCGCATTCGCTCAGGCGAGTTGCCGATCAATACCCTGTGTGCACCAGCAAGGAGGGCTCCCATGGTCAACTTCGGACTGACACTATCCAACCGCGGCGTCGTCACCGGCGCGTCGACGCTCGATGACATGATCGCGCTTGCTCAGCGCGCCGACGCCGACGAGCGCTGGGACAGCATCTGGGTCGGCGACTCGATCCTGGCCAAGCCTCGGCTGGATGCGCTGGGGCTGATGTCGGCGCTGGCGGTCGTCACCGATCGGGTTCGCATCGGTCCGGCCTGCTTCGCCTCGACCCCGCTGCGCGACGCATTGTTGCTTGCCTACCAGTACGCCTCGCTCGACTTCATGTCCAATGGCCGAGCGATCTTCGCCGCCTGCATGGGTCAGGCCGCGCCCGGCGGCGGCGACATGCTGCACGAGTTCGACGCCTTCTGCGTCGCGCCGGAATCGCGGATGAAGCGGATGGAAGAGGCGATCGAGGTGATGCGCCTGCTCACCTCGGAGGAGAACGTCTCATATCATGGCGAGTACAACGACTTCGATAACGTCACGATTGAGCCGCGCTCAGTTCAGCGGCCGATTCCAATCTGGGTGACCTCCAATCCCAGGCCCAATCTGACCCGCAATCGGGAAGCCGGTCTGCGCCGCACGGCTCGCCTTGGCGACGGCTGGATGACCACGTTCCAGCCGCCCGCGATCGTCGAGGAGTACATGGCCGACATCCGCCGCTACGCCGAGGAAGAAGGCCGCGAGCTGCCCGACGACTTCGAGGTTTGCGTCTACTACAACATCAACGTCAACGACGACCGCGACGCGGCGCTGGCCGAGTCGCGCCGCTACCTCGAGGCCTACTACAACACCGAGTACTCCGACGAGATGCTCAGTCTCTGGGTTGCGATGGGAACCCCCGACCAGTGCATCGCCGACATCCAGTCCTACATCGACGCCGGCGCAACGACCATTACCCTCCGCCTCGTCGGCTACGACCAACAGGCTGCGTACGACCGCGTCGTCAATGAAGTGCTACCGGCGTTTGATTGAGCGGAAGCGCCAGGATGATCCGACCGTGGGGTCATCCTCGCCAGAGTGCGAAACGGGCTAGGCCAGATCGTTCAGCTTGTCAGCTAGCTGTTCCACTGCGGCCAGGTACCTCGTCACCGTCTCCTCGTCGAGCCACCCCTCGTAGTAGTTGGTATGCAACTCGCCCGCTAATCCAAACTGCTCACGCATCTGTTCGTCGTTCGTTTCGTCCTCCAGACGTCCTACCGCCTGCCACAGATGCCGATGGCTTTCATGCCTCCAGCCACGTGCTTCCGCTGCCGCCTTGACCAGCACCGAGACTGCGCCCCAGCCTTTCTCGGATGCTTGCGTCAAGTCCCCTTCCGCCAACAGATCGCGCGCATGTCGGAGATACCTCGCGCTGAGTTCCTGGTAGTGATTGACTTGTTCAGTCGTCATGGAGGCATCATACCTGTGTCCAGGCCGCGTTACCCTGCGCGACACAGCGATCGGAGCCGCCGATGGAGACCCAGCGCGTCGATTCCAATGGGATCCGGATCAACGTCACGACCGACGGACCCTCCGACGGGCCTCCGGTCCTCCTGATCCACGGCTTCCCGGAGACTTGCTATGAATGGCGCAAACAAATTCCAGCGCTGGTCGACGCCGGCTACCGCGTGATCGTCCCCGACACGCGCGGCTATGGCGACTCCGACAAGCCGCCCGGACCCGTCTCGCGACACACGCTGGCGGCCGACATGGTCGGCGTGCTCGACCACTTCGACATCGACGAGGTCGCGCTGGTCGGGCACGACTGGGGTGGAATCATTGGCTTCAAAGTGGTCATCGACTGGCCCGAGCGGATCTCCAGCGTGGCGCTGATGGACACGCTCTGCACGGTCTGGACGCCGTTCGCGGTGCACGGCTTCTGGTTCAAGGCGCGACCGCTGCCCGAGCACTTCTTCGCCGAGTACCACGAGCAGTTCATCGAGACGATCTTCACTGGCCAGTCCGATCCTGAGCTGCCCGGCTGGCCCGACTCCCCCTGGAACGTCAGCGGCCGACGCCTGACGCCGAACCGCTGGGCGACCGACGAGGACGTCGCCGTCTACAAGCAAGCCTTCTCCAATCCCGAGAGCCACGCCGCCGCGATTTCCTACTACCGGCACGCGCTACCGTTCCATCGCATGCATGCCGACGAGAACGTCGCCGGCGGCTTTCGCTGCGAGCGGTTGACCTCGGCCCAGGTCGGCGAGGTCTGGCGGCGTGGTCTCGACGATCATCCCTGGGGCCGCGAGTTCATGGAGTACGGACCCGAGGATCGGCACAAGCGCTTCGACAAGCCCGCCCTCTGGATGTACGGCAACGCGCGCCTCGCGCCCGACAGTCCGCCCAGCCGAGACACGCCGTCGGGCAACCCGTTCTTCGACCAGTTCCCGATGTACTTCCCCGACCTGACCACGGTCGGAGTCCCCGGCGCAGGCCACTTCTTCCCCGAAGAAGCGCCCGACATCACCAACCAGACGTTGCTGGAGTTCCTCGCAGGAGGAACCGATTGATTCCAGTCCCCGCGCCGCGCGGGGGCCCCCGCGGGGCCGGGGGGGGCGGGGGGGGGGGGGGGTTTTTTGGGTTGGGGGACGGGGGGCCCCGGGGGGCGGGGGCGGGGCG
>JAPPFB010000018.1:99693-165723 GCA_028875225.1 Chloroflexota bacterium
GCGGCCCCGGCGCCGCCCACTTCTCCCCCTAATACGCCCCCCACATCACCAACCAGAGGTTGGTGTAGTTCCTCGCCGGAGTAACCTTTTTATACCAGCCCCCGCTTCCCGGGGGGACCCGCTCGGCTCCGTGCTCGCTTCGTGTGGGGGCAGTATTTTGCGATGAGAGAACGGGTCCCCGCGTGAAGCGGGGACTGGACTGGAGGAACAGCATGCCTACCAATGAATCGACACAGCTCGCGCTCAAGCTGCTGCGCCAACTGACCGACACGGTCGAACAACTCAGCAGCCTGTCGGACGACGACCTGGCATTCCCGACCGAGCACGGCTGCGCGATGAATGGCGGCGTCCAACGTCTCCTGGTGCACAACGCCGAGCACGATCGGATGCACGCCGGCGCGGTCTCGACCGCCCGCTACACGGCGAAACAGATGCAGGAATCGCCGCTATCCCACCTGACCCGCGACCTCATCTTCCAGCGAGCCGAACTCGTCGGCCAGCTCCTGCACATGGACGATTCGTTGTTGGACGCCAAAGCGCCGAACGACGAATGGTCAATCCGGGAACACGTCGAGCACGTCCTCTACTGGGAGAACAACTCAATGTCCCAGGTCGCCTCGGAGATGAAGGCCCAGGCCGGCTCGGCCGCGGCAGGAGGTTCGGGATGACTACTTCGACCAATCGATACGACGTCGCCATCATCGGACTGGGAGCCATGGGCTCTGCCGCCGCCTGGCACCTGGCCCGACGTGGACAGCGGGTGATTGGCTTCGACCGCTTCCGCCCGCCGCACATGATGGGCTCGACTCACGGCGACACCCGCGGCATCCGCGAGGCCTACTACGAAGGGCCGTCCTACGTGCCCTTCGTCCGCCGCGCCTACGAGCTCTGGGACGAACTCTCGGGTCTGGTCGGCCAGCCGCTCTTCAGGCAGACCGGCGCGCTCTCGCTGGGCGTCGAGGGCGCGAGCCTGGTCGAAGGCGTGCTGGCCAGCGCCCGCGTGCACGACATCGCGGTCGACTACATGGACTCGTCAGAACTGAAGCAGCGCTATCCCGGTGTGATGGCGACCGACGACCTCGTCGGCGTGCTCGAACAGCGCGGCGGGATGATCGAGATCGAGCCCGCGCTCAACGGTCAGCTCGACCAGGCCGCGCGGCACGGCGCCGAGCTGCACTTCGACGAACCGGTCGACAAGTGGCTGCCGCAGGACATGGACGACGTCGAGTCGCCGGTCACGATCCATACGGCAAAGGGCACGTACGAGGCCGAGCGGATGGTCGTCACGGCCGGCGCCTGGAACGCGGGACTGCTGGGCAAGCTCAACCTGCCCCTGATGGTCACCCGGCAGGTCATGTTCTGGTTCGAACCGAGGCGCAATCCCGGGGCCTTCGAGGTCGGCGCGCTGCCCTTCTGGATGTGGGAACGCGGACCGCAGGACTTCGCCTACGGCTTCCCCAACGTCGGCAAGGGCTTCAAGCTCGGACACCACCAGCCGCTGGACGAGGTCGACCCCTCTGGCTACAACCGCGAGCTGACCGAGCGGGACGAATCCAACGTCCGCGACTGGCTCGAGCGCACCTTCCCTGACGTCGGCGGCAAACTGCTGCGCGCCGAGACCTGTCTCTACACGCACACGCCCGACGCGCACTTCCTCATCGACATCCACCCCAAGCGGCCCAACATCGTCGTCGCCAGCCCCTGCTCCGGTCACGGCTTCAAGTTCGCCCCCGCCATCGGCGAAGCCCTCGCCGACCTCAGCATGCACCGCAAGACCGAGCACGACCTCGAACTCTTCCGCATCGACCGCTTCGTCGAACCACTGGGAGAGCAGGCGTCACAAACGGCGGCGGGGGACTGACGCCCAATGCAGCCGCAGCGGGTCGCCGTCGTCGGAGCCGGCGCGGTCGGCTGCTACTTCGGTATGCGCCTCGCCGAGGCCGGACACGACGTCCGCTTCCTCATGCGACGCGACTACGACGCCGTCACGTCGGGCGGACTGCACCTGACCAGCCACCTCGGCGACCTCTCCCTCGCCGCGCCGACCGTAGAGCGCACGCCCGAAGCGCTCGCCGCGCACGGACCCGTCGACTGGGTCCTGGTCGGACTCAAGGCCACGGCGATTCCCGGCGTCCCGAAGCTGGTCGGACCACTGCTCTCGGAAGACACCCGCGTCCTCGCGATCATGAACGGACTCAGCGTCGACGAAGAGATCGCCGCCGAACTCCCCGCTGGCACGTCGTTATTCGGCGGGCTCGGATTCATTGGCGTGATTCGCGGCGAGCCGGGCCGCATCCTGCACCAGGAGTTCGGCGCGATCAACCTCGGACATCACGGCGACGACCCCGACGAGCTGCAGCGCGGCGTCAACCTGTTCGACGGCAGCAAGGTCGAGATCCGCCCCGAAGCCAGCCTGCTCAAGGCGCGCTGGGAGAAGCTCTGTTGGAACATCCCCTTCAACGGCCTCTGCGTGATCGCCGGCGGCGTCCCCGTCGACCAGGTGATCGAGGACCCGCCCCTCTACGACGCCGCCCACGAGCTGATCAAGGAAATCGTCGCCGCCGGCAACGCCGACCTCGAGGCCCACGGCCAATCCGCCCGCATCGACGGCCCCCGCATCGCCCACCTCTTCCTCACCCAGACCCTCGGCATGGGAGCCTACCGCCCCAGCACCGTCATCGACTACAACAACGGCCGCCCCCTCGAACTAGACGCCATCTTCCGCCAACCCGTCCAGAGAGCCAGCGAACTGGGAGTAGGAGTGCCAATGATGTCGATGGTGGCGTCGTTGGTCGGGAAGTTGGGGGATCGGGAGTGAGTGAGCTCCGTCAGGTCGTGAAGCAATATCTCGACGCCATCTCGGCCGTCAGCCGCGTCGGGACGCCTGAGCTCTCCCACTACACCGCGCTCGACAACCTCTTCGACGCCGTCGGCGGGCAATTGACTCCGAAGGTCCGCGCCGTCGTCCACTACAGCGAGACCAACCCGGGGCAGCCCGACCTCGGGTTCTTCTCCGGCGACAACACCGACCCCGACCGCGGCGTGGTCGAGGTCAAGGGCGCGGACGCCGATCTCGAAGAGACCATCGCCTCCGAACAGGTCGACCAGTACTGGCAGGCGCGCAAGCTCGTGCTCGTGACCAACCTGCGCGAGTTCGCGCTGGTCGGACAGGACAACAACGGCGCGAAAGCGACGCTCGAGCGCTACTCGCTCGCCGACTCCGTTCCCCAATTCGACGAACTGCTGGAACACACGACTCGCGAATCCAACCGGCACGGCGTCTCGCTGGGCGAGTACCTGCTACGCACAATGTCGCACCGTTCGACCATCTCCGAGCCACGCGACCTCGCCCGGCTGCTCGCCTCCTACGCCCGCGACGCGCTGCAGCGGGTCGAGCAGGCGGCCGAGGAAGAAGATTCGCTGGCCACGATCCGCAAGGCGATCGAACAGGCGCTGGGCATGTCGTTCGAGAGCGAAGACGGCGGGCGGTTCTTCCGCTCGACATTGGTGCAGACGCTGTTCTACGGCGTCTTCGCCGCCTGGGTGCTGTGGGCGCGGGCGGGCAAGACGGGCAGCTTCGGCTGGAAGGACACCGTCTACGAGCTGCGCGCGCCGGTGCTGCGCATGCTCTTCCACCAAATCACCGACCCCGGGCGGCTGGAGCGGCTGGGACTGGACGAAGTGCTGGACTGGACCGAGGCCGCGCTGGAGCGTGTCGACCGCGAGGCCTTCCTCACCAGCTTCTCTGAGGGCGAGGCGGTGCAGTACTTCTACGAGCCGTTCCTCGAAGCCTTCGATCCCGACCTGCGCAAGCAGCTCGGTGTCTGGTACACGCCGCGCGAGATCGTCCGCTACATGGTCGCCCGCGTCGACCGCGCCCTGCGCGATGACCTGGGCATTCCGAAAGGGCTGGCCGACGAGCGCGTCTACGTGCTCGATCCCTGCTGCGGGACGGGCGCGTTCCTGGTCGAGACGCTGCGCCGGATCGCCGCGACCGAGCAGGCCTCGGGCGGCGCGACCTGGGCCGAGTCGGTCCGCCAGGCCGCCGCGACGCGCGTCTTCGGCTTCGAGATCATGCCCGCCCCGCTGGTCGTCTCGCACCTGGAGATTGGCCTCGCGCTGGAGCGCCTGGGCGCCGGACTCTCGCCCGACCAGCGCGCCGGCGTCTTCCTGACCAACGCCCTCACCGGCTGGGAGCCGCACACGACCAAGCCGCTGCCCTTCCCCGAGCTGGAACAGGAACGCCGCAGCGCCAACCAGGTCAAGCAGCAGCGCCCGATCCTCGTCGTGCTCGGCAACCCGCCCTACAACGGCTTCCCCGGCGTGCCCGACGCGGAAGAGGAGCGGAAGCTGTCGGACGCCTACCGTCAGGTCTCTGGACCCGATGTGCCCAAGCCGCAGGGCCAAGGACTCAACGACCTCTACGTGCGCTTCTTCCGCATGGCCGAGCGCCGCATCGCCGAGAAGACCGGCAAGGGCGTCGTCTGCTTCATCAGCAACTACTCCTGGCTCGACGGCCTCTCCTTCCCCGGCATGAGACAGCGCTATCTAGACGCCTTCGACACGGTGAGGATCGACAATCTGCATGGGGATCGGATCATCTCGGAGTACGCACCCGATGGCCGAACGAGTGAGACGGTGTTTGCGATTAAAGGGAAGTCACCGGGGATTCGGATCGGCACGGCAATCACAATGCTCACAAAGGCGGTTGGGGCCAAGGATGGCGAAGTGATGTACCGAGACTTCGATCAAGCGAAGGCCGAAGAGCGAAGGAGTGCATTGGTCTTGAGCCTCGACGCCACCAGTCTCGACTCAGAGTATCGGCCGCTAGCACCACACCCCAAGCTGGGACTGCCGTTCAAGCCAACCGCAGTTAGCGAGGACTGGTTTGAGTGGCCCTCGCTTGTTGAGCTGTTTCCTACGGAGATACCAGGCGTCAAGACCAATCGCGACTCGTTTCTAGTAGACATTGATCGCGAGCGGTTGGTAACGAGGATCTCCGACTACTTCAATCCCGCTTTGACTCACGAACAGATCCGAGAGCGATGGCCCGTCGCTATGAGACAGACGACTTCCGTTCCTCTACCACCGAATACGGTGCGCAACATCCGTCTGGAGCGCGGCGTCAATCCAGATGGAATCGTTCCCTATGCGTGGAGGCCCTTCGACGTGCGGTGGATCTACTGGGAGTCTGAGATCGGCCTCGTAGCGCGTCCGAGTCCGCACTTCAAACGACACGCGTTCGAGGCAAACATGTGGATCGAGGCGCGAGAGCGGGAGCCGCAACCAGTGTTTCAGCGTGGCACTCTCGTGCGGATCCTCGCCGACAACTTCGGCAATGGACTGTCGAACTTCTTCCCTCTCTACTTACGGGATGACCAGTTCGGCGAAGTAGTGGACGGCGTCAAGCGGGTTCTAAACCTAAGCGACGACGCCTCGTCCTACATCAAATCAATGGGTGTAAGACCGGAAGATCTCTTCTTTCACGCGCTGGCTACTCTGCACAACCCAAGCTACCGAGCCGAGAATGCCGACCCGTTACGGCTGGGCTGGCCTCGCATCCCCCTGCCAAAAGACCCTTCCGAGCTCGCCCTATCCGCCGCCCGAGGCCAACGCCTCGCCCGCCTGCTCGACACCGAATCCGACGTCGCCGACCTCCTCACCGACCACATCCACATCGCCGTCCCCACCACGGTCGACGGCAACCCCATGCAACCCGCCGACTTCCACCTCACCGCCGGCTGGGGCCACTTCGGAGCCGACCAAGCCGTCATGCCCGGCCAGGGCAAAGTCGAGCGCCGTGGAGACAGGGTCGACGTCTACCTCAACGACAACGCCTACTGGCGAGACATCCCCCTTACCGTCTGGAACTACCGTTTAGGCGGCTACCAGGTCCTCAAGAAGTGGCTGAGCTACCGAGAATCAAAGGTGTTGGGCCGGGCGCTCGAAGTGGGAGAGGTGTCGTGGTTCTCGGAAGTCGCACGGCGAATCGCAGTGATCCTGGAAACTCACTGACCCGCAGTCTCAAGCCGCCCGCTCGATCCGCTTGATATCGCAGGCCGTCTTGCGGGCCTGGGCCAGGTCATATGCATTCTGCATTCTGAGCCACGCGTCGGCCGTGCTCCCGAATGCCATCTCAAAGCGAATCGCCATGTCGGCGGTGATCGGCGCGCGGCGCTCGCAAATGGCGGAGAGTGCCCCCTCTTCGACCTGCAAATGCTCGGCAGCTTCACCTACCGTCAGGTTCAAGGCTTCGATGCAGTCC
Organism: Chloroflexota bacterium; assembly: GCA_028875225.1. GTDB lineage: Bacteria > Chloroflexota > Dehalococcoidia > Bin125 > Bin125 > Bin125. The sequence continues at coordinate 105,959 of JAPPFB010000018.1, forward strand.
CGAAGGACAATGCGGCCCGGATGGGAAGGACTCTTCATCGGCATCAGTTTGCCTTCCTAGTGGTAATCGAGGAAGTCGACATCGGTCACATCGGCGCCTTCGAATCGAAAGACTATCCGTTCATTGGCAGAGACTGAAATCGACCAGAATCCACGGTACTCACCTCGCAGTGAGTGCAGGCGCCAGCCGGGAACATCCACGTCCTTTGGGTCAGCGGCGATGTCAAGGAGAGCGAGCATGTCTGTGATCTTATCCACATGCTGAGGCGGCAGGTAGCGCCCGTCGTTCTGCTCGTGTAGCCTGCGCAGCCCTCGATGGCGGATCCGGAGAATCACTGAATGAGCCTACTCCAAACCCCAGTCGAACTCGCCACACTCTCCAACCCGCCGACCTTCAACAGAACACACGTCCGCATACAATGGCCGACGCTGAACACTCAACACCGAGCCCACCGAGCGAGCCATGAAACCCCAATCCAAACTCACCGCCTCTGACACAAACCCGCACTTCCCTGTCATGACGCAGAAAAGCACGCACGAAACTGAGCCAGAACTATCCAAATCTGGACAGATCTGGACAAATCTGGACTTTTCCGGACGCCAAATCGCACCATTCCCAGTCCACAGCACCAGATCCGACAATTCCGCTCAGAATTCCCTCGCCAGGCCCAGCGCCGCGCACCATTCCTCGATCGCCGCCGACCTCGATGCCTCGGTGTTCCAGTGCAGCGGACGCGGGCTGGTGCTCGGCAGCGCGATGAGGTTCGCCTCCAGGTCGGGGAACGCCCGGCGGAACTCTCGCAGCCGGCGACCGTTCAGGAGGATTGGAAACGGTCCCCGCGACTCCAACAGCTCCCCGACCCGGTTCGGCACGGCGTCGCGGATCTTGTCGTCTCCCGACCCCTCTCGACGCACCCGCTCATACAGATCCCAGATCGCGAGGCCTCCCGCACGCACCTGCTCCACCCGCTCCGCGTACGGCGCCCCTGCATCTTCCACCACGCCGCAGTGCGCCATCACGCGCCAGAACCAGTTCTGGGGATGTGCGTAGTATTGCTGCCGCTCCAGCGACTGCACGCTGGGGAACGAGCCGAGGATCAGGGCGCGGGTGGGGCCGTCGGGGAGGATTGGCGGGAGGCCGTGGAGCTGGTCGTCGGGAGGCATGGCGGGAGCCCCCCTCTGCCTTCGGCATCTCCCCCCGCGAAGCGGGGGGAGAGGGGAAGTGGACTTGTGACATCTCCCTCTGAGCAGGGGAGAGGGGAACTGGTCCCCGCGTGAAGCGGGGACTGGGAGCTACTTCGCGGGGAAGACCGGTTCGCCTCCGATGATGCCGGCGGCTTCCATTTCCTGGAGGTCTCCAGCCGAGAGGCCGAGGTCGTCCGAGAGGACCTGGGCGGTGTGCTCGCCCAGCAGCGGGGCGCGCTCGATCGGGACGTCGCTCTTCGACATCCTCGGCGCCCAGCCGAGCAGGCGGATCTTGCCGTGCGCCGGGTGATCGAGGTCGTGGACGAAGCCGCGCTCCTCGAAGTGCGGGTTGTGGAACAGGTCGTAGGTGTCGAGCACCGCCGAGCAGGGCACGCCCTTCTCGCCGAGGAACTCCATCACCTCCCACTTGGTCTTCGTCCTGGTCCACTGGGCGATTTCGGCGTAGAGTTCCTGGCCGTTCTCGTTGCGCTTCCACATGTCCTCGAAGCGCGGGTCGACCAGCAGCTCGGGCCGGTCGATCGCCGCGCAGAGCGTGTCCCACATGCGGCTGGTTACGACCATGATGTAGACCCAGTCGTTGTTGCCGCCGCGTTCCTCGCTCTCCGGCGTCGACTTGCACGGGTAGAGGTCGGTCGGCGCGCCGGCCGCGTTGCCCCGACGCGGCGCGACCTTCTCGCCCCACTCGGCGTACGCGATCCGTGTGCGCATGAAGTAGGTCATCGCCTCCTGCATCGTGATTTCGATGAACTGGCCCTCGCCCGTTCTCTGGCGTTGGACGTAGGCCGCCGTGATCGCCAGCGCGAGTTCCGTCCCGGTGCCCGAGTCGCCGACGGTCGAGCCGGGCAGCATCGGCGGACCGTCGGCCTCGCCGGTGACCGAGAATGCGCCGGCCGCGGCCTGGGCGATCATGTCGAAGCACTTGTAGTCGGCCCACGGCCCGGACAGACCGAAGCCCTTGAGCCGCGCGTAGATGATCGCCGGGTTGATCTCCTTCATCACGTCATACGTGAGGTTCAACCGCTCCATCACGCCGGGGCCGTAGTTCTCGACGAACACGTCGTAGTGGGGCAGCATGTCCAGTAGCAGGTCGCGGCCCTTGGGGTCCTGCAGGTTGATCGTGACCGAGCGCTTGTTGGAGTTCCAGTTGATGAAGTAGGGAGAGTTGAGCGTGCCCGTGCGCACGCCTCGGCCCGGGTCGCCGACGCCGGGCTGCTCGATCTTGACCACATCCGCCCCCAGCCAGGCCAGCGCCTGCGTGCACGAGGTCCCCGCCTCGTACTGGGTCATATCCAGGATCCGCATTCCATCAAGAGCCGGCATCGTCAGGTCCTCCGTCACAGGCGCTTAGCCACAGCCAACGCACGCACGCGAAGGGCGCGCACAGGCACATGATAGCCAGCGACGCTCAGACGTTACTCGAAGTACTCCTCGCCAAGCGCGAGGCGAGATTGGATGCGCTGTAAGGCCGCCATCGCTTCAGACGGGCTCCTCTGGACTGTCTGCTCATCGAACACGAACGGTGTCGCCGCCAGGATCAGCGGCTGTCGAATGAACGCTGCGTCGCTCGTGTAGGTATGCACCATGCTCAACGCCGCGGTGATCAGATATCCCTGTGCTTCAGCGCCCGCGTTGATGAAGAACTCCCAGTGAGTTTCGCGGATGTCGTAGGAGAGCATCTGCACGCTGATGTTGGAACCGATGCTGGCAACCTTGACGATGACATCCAGTTCATCCTTTGTCTCGGCGATACTCTGCAGCGCACTCACCAGTGTGTCTCCGTTGAGCGCCAACATCGCCTCCAGGGGCGCCTGTTCCGTGTCGAGCAACCGCGCGCTGATTGTGGGTCTCACCGCTTCGGCATCTGCTCCGGCTGGCAAGGGGAGCCGTTCGACCTCACCTCCCGTATACGTCGCCTCGAGCTGGTCACAGCGTGTTTCCAGTCCAACGTTGACCGTCTCGTGAAGCAGACACGCGATCCTGCCGCTGAACCCGCGACGATTGAACTCCTCGCCCGCCAACCGACCGGCAGCTGCGTCGTCCAATGCGATGTGAAGCTCCGAACCTGCGGACGCCGCGAGCTCGGGACCAGAATTGAACGTGACGATCCGGGCGCCGGCCTTCTTCGCCGATCGCAGAGCCGGCCCAACCTCGTCGGGAGCCGCCAGCGTCGACGCTATGACCGCTGCTCCATGGGCGCTGCATCGCGCGATCTCGTCGGCCTGCTCTTCACCCGTGGTCGAGTGGGTGAAACGAACCTGCATCCCTAAGTCCAGTGCGGCCTGTCGTGAGAACCCCCGCAACAGACGCCAAAAGAAGTCGGAGCGAGCTCCATGCGCGGCGATGCAGAAGAGCGGGCCGCCCGCGGCGCTTGGCCCTTCGAGCAGGATTGGCGAGCTGTTCAGCCAGACGCCGGTTGGAGCAGTGGCGGGGACCGTGTTCAGATCGGGATGCTGACGCTCACCCCAGGAGCCGCCGGCCCCCTGCTGTTGCAGGGCAACGCGGATGCTTCCCGACTCCGACGTGAGCGCGGAAATGCGGACGGTCGCGCCGTCGGACTCCTGTTCCGCCGTCGCGTCGTGGAAGAGCGAGTGGCTAATGAACACCGTTAAGGCAATTGCCAGTCCAAGAGCCAATAGAACAGGCAGTCGCTGACGTATCGACTTCACGAGGCTCCGCTGAAACAGGTACATGCCGGTTCTCTGCAATCATCTATCCAGGAGTGATTCATCAAAGACCAGGTTCAATGATGCGATCGGATTTTACACATCGCTGAGAGTCATGCGCATTCCCGCCGCAAGCGAAGCCGATCAGCTCTTACATAAACACTCGCTGCATCTGGGTCACGACTCATTCACTGGGGGCGATCGCCGCCACCCCGGTCACAATCAGTTCGTGGCCCTGCCGATCATGAGTGGCCAGGCTCAGGGTGAATTTAGAACGTTGCCTACGGCCGATCGGACGGCTAGCGCCCGTCAGCCGTTAGCGGCTGCTGGCGATGCCCTCGGCCTCCAGAAGGGCAAATCTTTCGCCTTCGATGTCGAGGTCGTCGCAGAGGACTTCGCGTGTGTGCTCCGCGAGCAGACAATTCGGTCCAGGCTGTGGATGCTCGAAATCCTGGATGAAGCCGCGCTTTCGAAGTGCCGTTCAACGGTCAATACAGGCCGATCCATCGTCGCGGAGATCGTGTTCCATATCCGCCCCAAGCCATGCCAGCGCCTGAATGCACGAAGTCCCCGCCTTGTGATCGATCATTTCCGAGACTCCTACTCCATCAAGAGCCGGCATCGTCAAGACCTCCCGCCGCGTGGCGATACTGCCAACCGTGATTGGGACGAGACATTCGTCCGCGGAAGCTTGGGCCACCTGCGTTATCTCGGTCGCGAGGGACCTGCCGACCGTCCCGAGAGCAGTAAAAGCTCCGGCAGCATTACGGATGGGATCGCCAACCGGACCGGGTTTCAGATTCCGGCGATTGGTTGACGCGTAGGAACGCGACCCGCTTTGAGAGCGGCGGGATCCCGCTGTTTTCGGCAAGGCGCGCGCCCGGCAAATGCTTCCAGGGTTGCCAGAGCGCGTGGCAGACGGCGCGGGACGACTATTCCTCCAGGTACTCGTCACCCAGTGCGAGTCGGGCATCGAGTCTTCGTCCAACCTCAGCTCGCGCCTCCGGTGTGGCGCTCCTGATCGCGCTGTTGTCGTAGACAAACGGAATTGCGTTCAGGATCAACGGCTGTTGGATCAGTTCGGAGGGGACGACGTTGCTGTAGGCCATGTGCAGGGCAGCAGTGATGAGATACCCCTGTGCTTCCGGCGCCGCATTGATGGTGAACATGGAGATCCGTCGGAGTCCAGCAAAGCCGACCTGTTGAATGATTGGGGCGAAGCCGCGAGCAACCCCTATTGTGCCGGTCCTCACTTCGTGATCCAACACGTCCAGCGTATCGACGATTGCCTGCATGGAAGGGAACAGGGCGTCGCCATTGAGAGTGAGCAGTCCGTACAGAGTTGGTAGATTCGGATCCGTCAGTCTCTCGGCGATGATTGTTCGAATGGCTTCGAAGTCGGCGCCATCGGGCAAGTTGATGCGAATCACGTCACCACCCGCATAGACAGAGGCGAACGCATCGCAGCGAGCATCAAGACCGACGTTGTTCTGCTCGTGGACGACGCATCCTACCGTTCCGGTCATCTCATGTCGGTTGAACTGCCGGGCGGCCAGTCGTCCGGCCTCCACGTCGTCGAGGGCGATATGCAGTTCCGATCCAGCCTTGATCGCATCTTCATAGCCTGAGTTGAACGTGATGATTCGCGAGCCCGCTGCCTTGGCGGCCAGCAGCGAAGCGGTGACGTCGTCGGGAGCAGCCAGGGTCGCGGCGATGACGGCAGCTCCATCGGCACTACAGCGGTCGATCTCGGCGGCCTGAGCGGCGCCGTTGGTCTGTTGGATGAATCGGACATGTAGTTGGTTGTCCAGGGCGGCCCGCCGGGAGAATCCTCGCAGCATGCGCCAGAAATAGTCATCATTTTGGCCATGGGCGACGATGCAGAAGAATGGACGCTCTGGCGCCTCCAGGGGCGGCAGTTCCACGGGAGAACTGTTGAGCCAGCGGCCTGACTGGGCTCCAGCGGGAATGACGCGAAGTGCGGGCAGCAGACGTTCTCCCCACTGCCTGCCGTAGCCCTGCTGTTGCACGGCCACTGAGACGGCGCCATTTGCGTGTCTCTGCGCGGCGACCCGCACAGTGGCGGAGTCTCCGTCGCTGGGCTCCTGATGGTTGGCCGTCGCGCCACCGTTGAACGCGAGCGTGGCCATTGCTGTCAATAGTGCGGTGGCAACCAGCCCTGCCAGCAGCACCAGTGTCTTGCGGCTTGGACGGAGGATCAGGTTCATCATGTGGTTCCCCTCCTGGGGTTCAACAGGGATCTGATTGAGCGCTCATTTCGATGTTCGGCGCAGTGCTCCGGCGGAGCGGAGTCGATGGCGCTCCGAACAAGGTTTGATGCGTGCCCACTCTCGTGAAGATTCCTTGACGGTCTGGCTGACATGTGCGTTAGTCGACGTACTCGTCCCCCAGGGCCAATCGAGCATCGAGTCCGGCTTGAATCTCTGCCAGGCGATCCGGGTTGCCCTGAATCGCTTCAAGGCTGTACACGAACGGAGTCGCGTTCAGGATCAGTGGCCGCAGAATGAACCGTGCGGTCGTGGTGTAGCTGTACGACATATGCAAGGCAGCGGTGACCAGGTAGCCCTGCACCTCGGCGGCGGCGTCAATGTGGAACAGAACATGGCGACGGAAGTCGTCCGCCAAGAGTCCCGGGATGCTGAGATTGACCCCGATACTGCCGACCTTGACATCGCGATCCAGTTCCTCTCTGGCGGCGATGACGGCCTGCAGGGCGCCCTGAAGCGACGCTGAGCCGCTCAGCGTCAATAGTCCCTCGAGGGCCGGCTCCTCCGGATCTGAGAGCCGTGCCCTGATCGTTGCTTCAACTTGATCGGCGCTTGCTCCCTCGTCCAGGTAGATGCGAACCACCTCGCCTCCGGATTAGGCATCGTCGAATGCGTCACAGCGCGTCTCCAGGCTGACATTGCTTCGCTCGTGGATGACGCAGCCCATGGCGCCGGTGGCCTCGTGCTGATTGAACTCTTCGGCTGCCAGTCTCCCCGCCGCGGCGTCGTCGAGCGTGATATGCAGTTCTGACCCGGATAGGATCGAGTGCTCGTATCCCGAGTTGAATGTGATGATCCTGGCTCCCGCTTCCTTCGCGGCCACGAGCGCGGGCGTCACTATTTCATGGGCTACGAGGGTCGCGGCAATGACAGCAGCGCCATCGGCGCTGCAGCGCTCAATCTCCGCAACCTGCTCGGCCCCGCTGGTTGACTGGGTGAAGCGGACATCCAGGTTGTTGTCCAGAGCTGCCTGGCGTGAGTATCCGCGCAACAGTCGCCAGAAATAGTCGTTGCGGTCGCCATGCGCGACGATGCAGAAGAGAGGTCGTTCCTCAGGTTCGCTGAGCTCGGTTTCGACCCCTGAACTGGGTAGCCAGCGCTCCGGCTCGGCATCGACAGGAACAACGCGGTATCTCGGAAGCAGGCGCTCGCCCCATTCCCCGTTCGCCTGCTGCAGTTGCACGACCACCGAGAGGTTGCCGCTCTCGTGGGGCAGGGCAGAGACGCGAACGGTCGGAGGGTCTCGGTCATCGTGTTCAGAAGACGCCTGGTCGGAGAACGTGAGGGTGATCACCACGGTCAAGACCGCGGTCGCCACAAATGCCAGTAAGACACCCAGTCGCCGACGTGTCGGCGTGACGAGGCTCCGCTGAGGCAGGTGCATGCCAGTTCCTCGCAATCATCTACCCATGAGGGATTCATCAAAATCGAATGCTCAATGATGTGGTCGGATTTTACACTTTGCTCATGGATATGTGCATTGCCCTCGCGAAACGGGAATGGTCGGGCTTACATAAATGATCGCTGCATGTGGGCAGTTGCTCCGAGCCGGAGCGGCCTTGTTGACCAAGGTGTCCCCATGGACAAGCGGCACGATAGACCGAACCGGGCCAGGCTCCGCGTGAAGTTGGGACGTTGTCTGCGGCCGTTCGGGCGACTCGCGCCCGTCAGCCGTTAGCGGCTGCTGACGATGCCCTCGGCCTCCAGCCGCGCAAATTCTTCGCCCTCGATGCCGAGGTCGTCGCAGAGGACCTCTCGCGTGTGCTCCGCCAACAGCGGGGCGGCCGTCATCGGCACGTTGCTCTTCGACATCTTGGGCGCCCAGCCAAGCAGGCGGATCGGACCCCACTCGGGGTGGTCGATGTCCTGGATGAACTCGCGCTCGTCAAAGTGCGGGTTGTGGAAGAGGTCATAGGTGCTGTGCGTGGCTGAGCAGGGGACGCCGGCCTCGCCCAGGATCTGCATCGCCTCCCACTTGTCGTGCTGGATGGTCCAGGCGCGGATCTCGGCCTTGAGCTCGTCGTTGTTGTCGATCCGCGCCTGCTCGTCGGCGAATCGCGGGTCGACGACCATGTCGGGCCGACCCATCGCCGCGCAGAAGGTGTCCCACATGCGGGTCGTCAGGGCGATGATGTAGAGGTAATCGTCCGCCCCGTTTGAATCGGGCAGCGGCTTGCAGGGGTACAGGTCGGTCGGGCCGTTCCAGCCGTTGCCCCGACGCTCGGCGGCGACGTCGCCCCAGCTCTGGGTGCCGGCGACCGGCGTGCGGACGTAGTAGGTCATCGCCTCCTGCATCGAAATCTCGATGTGCTGACCCTCGCCGGTGCGCAGCTTTTGTACGTACGCCGAGGTAATCGCGAAGGCCAATTGCATCCCGGTGCCGCTGTCGCCGACGCAGGCGCCGGGCCGCATCGGCGGACCGCCCTCTTCACCGGTCACCGAGAACGCGCCGGCCGCGTTCTGGGCGACAGGATCGAAGCTCTTGAAGTTCGCGAATGGCCCGGAGAGACCGAACCCCTTGAGTCGCGCGTAGATGATGCTCGGGTGGACTTCCTTGAGCGCCTCGTAGGTCAGGCCCAGCTTCTCCATTACGCCGGGGCCGTAGTTCTCGACGAAGACGTCGTAGTGGGGCAGCATCTCGAAGAGCAGCGCCTTGCCTCGCTCGTCGCGCAGGTTGATTGTGACCGAGCGCTTGTTGGCGTTCCAGTTGATGAAATAGTGCGAATCAATCGCGTCGCCGCTGCCCACGCCGCGGCCGGGATCGCCGACGCCGGGCTGCTCGATCTTGACCACGTCGGCGCCGTGCCAGGCCAGCGCCTGGGTGCACGAGGTGCCCGCCTCATACTGAGTCATGTCGAGGACGCGGAGTCCGTCGAGAGCTGGCATCGTGGTGTCCTTCCGAGGGTGCGGGGTCATGCGAATCCTCACCATCATAGGGAAGGCCTGAGAATGTCTGCTCAGGCTCACAGACCCCAATGGATGCTTGACTGTGCGGTGAGCTTGCAAGCGATCCAGTTTGCTCCCCCTGCAAGGGGAGCTCCCGCGAAGCGGGTGAGGGGACCCGGAAGCTGCGAAGGTACCCCTCCGTCGCTTCGCAACACCTCCCCTTGCAGCGGGAGGAAATCACGTCCTGCGGAAGGTTCAGATGTAATTCAGTCGCCGCTGAGGTGAGCGGCGACAACGCCATCCGCCTGGAGTCTTGTCAACTCCTCAGCCTCGATCTCAAGGTCGTCACAGAGCACCTGGGCGGTGTGCTGCCCAAGCAGCGGCGCAGCCGTCATTGCCACGGTTGACCCGGAGAGTCGCGGCGCCCAGCCGAGCTGTCGAATCTCGCCCCACTCAGGATGATCAAGATGCTGGATGAAGCCGCGTGATTCGAAGTGCGGATTGTGGAAGAGGTCGTAGGTATCGTGCGTGGCCGAGCAGGGCACGCCGGCCCCGGCGAGGATCTCCTGGGCCTCCCACTTGGTGTGTTGCCTCGTCCAGTTGCGAATCTCGTCCTTGAGCGCTTCCTGATGTTCAACCCTGCCCGCGTCTTCGACGAATCGCGGATCGACGGTCAGTTCCGGTCGGTCCATTGCCGAACACAGCGTGTCCCACATCCGGGATGTCGTGAGGATGATGTACACGTAGTCATTCGATCCGTCCGAGTCCGGCAGCGGTTTGCATGGATACAGGTCGGAGGCGCTGAAACCGAAGCCGTTACCGTTGCGCGGCACGACGCTGTCGCCCCAGCCCTCCGTCTGCGAAACGTAGGTGCGCATGTAGTAGGTCATCGCCTCCTGCATCGAGATCTCGATCTCCTGACCCTCGCCGGTGCGCAGCCGCTGGATGTATGCCGCGGCAATCGCGAACGCCATCTGCATACCCGTGCCCGAGTCGCCGACAGCCGCCTTCGGCATGGTCGGCGGGCCGTCGGCGAAGCCGGTGGTTGAGAACGCGCCGGCAGCGTTCTGGGCGATTGGATCAAAGCACTTGAACTCCGCGTATGGACCCGACAGTCCGAATCCCTTGATCCGCGCGTAAATGATGCTCGGTTGAACCGACTTCAGCACGTCGTAGGTCAACCCCAGCCGCTCCATCACGCCGGGACCATAGTTCTCGACGAACACGTCATAATGCGACGCCATTTCGAGCAGGAGTTCTCGTCCGCGCTCTGAACTCAGATCGATCGCCACGGATCGCTTGTTGGAATTCCAGGCAATGAAGTAAGGCGAATCGAGCCCGTCCTCGCGGACCCCGCGGCCGGGATCGCCCTGGCCCGGCTGCTCGATCTTGACCACGTCCGCGCCCAGCCAGGCCAGCGCCTGGGTGCAGGATGTGCCGGCTTCGTACTGGGTCATGTCGAGAATTCTCAGTCCGTCGAGGGCTGGCATGGCGATGTTCCTTCCCCTGGAAGTCGGCTGATGCCGGCACGATAGCCGTTCTCAATGCCGATTCCCGTACCGACAGTCATGCTCCGGCCAGGCACCTCGTACCATGCCTCTCAAGCCACCAGAGCGAGGGATGGAGTCGAGATCATGACCACCGCACCAGCCGTCGGCGTCGCCGCTGACGCACCGCCCGAGCCCGACAGTTACGACTGGCCCGGCATCGTCGCTGGACTGCAGCGCTATCTGCGCCTGACCGCGACGCCGGTCGGGATGAAGATGTTCGAGACGATCGAGGAGATGCAGGAGGTCGAGCGGATCCGCCGGCCGCAGTTCAAGCACGCGCTCGACCAGCTGGTCGCCCAGGCGCGCTGGCTCAACTTCACGCTTGGCGTGACGATGGACGACCTGATCGGGGCGCAGTGCGGCGCGCCGGTTGGCCTGCATCCGAACGAAGACGACGGCGAGTGGCGTCTGCGCACGACAATGACCAACGTCTGGTTCGAGACCGACGAGGACTCGATCCTGCATCAGCAGGCGATGGACGTGATGCCCTACGGCCGCTACGCGGCCCTGGCGCTGTCCCCGCTGGCCACCGGCCGGCTCGACCCGCCCGATGTCGTGTTGCTCTACGGCACGCCCGGACAGATGATCATCCTGATCAACGGACTGCAGTTCTCGGGCTTCAAGAAGTTCGAGTTCGCCTCAGTCGGCGAGTCCGCCTGCGCCGACAGCTGGGGCCGGGCGCTGCGCACGGGCGAACCGTCGCTCAGCATCCCCTGCTACGCCGAGCGCCGCTTCGGCGGCGTCCAGGACGACGAACTGCTGATGGCGATCCCGCCCAGATATCTGCCCAAGCTGATCGACGGCCTGGACAAGCTGTCGCGCAATGGCCTGAGATATCCGATTCCACCGCTCGGCATCCAGGCCGATCCGTCCGAGTCGTTGGCGAGGTCGTACCAGGACCGGTTCTAGGAAACTTCCTGAGAGTCCCGCGAAGAGCCAGAGATTCAGTTCCCGCTTCACGCGGGAACCCGCTTGGCGCCTGCTCACCAGGTACGAGAAGTGTCCAACCGCTCGGAAGCGGGTTCCCGCGTAAAGCGGGAACTGGACAATCCGAGCTTGAGAATCCCTGCTGACATTGAGGACTTCCGGCTAGTAGTAAATCCCCCGACCAACGCCGCCGCCGGCGGCGATCGTGTCGCCGGTGATCGCGATTGATTTCGGCGAAGCCAGGAACGCCACGATGTTGGCGATGTCGTCGGAGTCGATGATCGTCCGCACTGAGTTGCCCGCCGCCATTCGGGCCTCCGCTTCCTCCAGCGAGATGCCGTTCGACTCCGCAATCTGAGCGATCCGGTCCGGCGTCGCCTCGGTCCGGGTCAACCCTGGATGCACGACCGTGACGTTGATTCCGTCGGGACCGAGTTCGTCGGCGAGATTCTTGGTCATCGCCGCGACCGAGACATTGCGAATCGAACCGACCGTGTTGCCTGAGCCGCGCGCGGCCAGTCCTGAGACATTGACGATCCGTCCCCAACCGTTCTCTTGCATGTACGGCGCGGCCGCGCGCGAGCAGCGCAGGTAGCCCAGTACTTTCACCTGCAGATCGGCGAGCGCATGGTCGGCCGTCAGATCGGCCAGCTTCATCGGTCCATGCACACTGCCTGGCGACGCGGCGTTGTTGACCAGGATGTCCAGTCCGCCCAGCGCCTCGGCCGCCCCGCTGACCATCGCCTCGACAGAGTCGTCGTCTGCCGCGTCGTAGGCGAACCATGCCCTGGCGCCGACTTCGTCTGCTGCTGCTGCGAGACGCTCCGGATCGCGGGCCGAGATCGCGACCTCGCAGCCTTCCTCGATGAGCACGCGCGCGATTGCCTTGCCGATCCCTCGGCTGCCGCCGGTGACCAACGCTCGTTTGCCCTGGAGTTGCAGGTCCATCTCAGGCTCCGTTCGATTCAACTGCGGGAATGGCGCGCTCATGCGGCGCCTTCAGAAACTCGTTCGGGCTGATCGCGTGGCCGTCCAGCGACGCTTCAATCACATGCCCGTACTCGACCACCACATGCTGCGGACGCGAGGGATTGCGATGCCCCTCGCTCGGTCCCAGCGCGACAATCTCCGCCTCCAGCCGGTGCGGAGTGATTGTCAACACACCGATCGCACCCAGCCTCGTCGACAGATGGTGAGGCAGCGATGGGCTGCCCGGATTGACCAACAGCACATCGTCGCGGTACTCCAGCCGCTCGACGTGCGTGTCTCCGCCGATCAGGACATCCACCCACTCGCCGTCAAGCGAGGCCGCCAGGATCTCGCCGATCGGCCGCGACTCCGGCCGCAGCTCGTGCGCCAGCCCAATCCGGAATCCCTCGACATCGAGAAACTGATGCTCCGCCAGGCGCGGATCGTCGAAGATGTCGTTGTTGCCGCGCACCGCGAGCACCGGCGCGAACTGCTCGCACCAGTCGAGCACCGACGGCACCGTGATGTCGCCGCCATGCAGGATCAGGTCGACGCCGGACAACGCGAGGCCGGTTTCTGGTCCCAATTCGTCCATTGAGTGCAGCAATTGGGGCAGATGGGTGTCGGAAATCAGGCCGATGCGCATGCTCGCAGGCTACGCCTGAGCCGAGATCGGCGCTAGCCTGATCGAGCTTGCGTCCAGACGACTTCTCGCTTGCGTCTGGCTGACGCGGAAAGGCTGTGAGATGGCACAGGAACGACTGGCGGCGATCGCCGGTATCCACGAATATCCATTGCGAGTCGCCCCCGGCGTCTCCTCGATGCAGATCAAGGCCGAGTCGATGAAGCGCGCGCTCGACGACGCCGGCCTTGATTGGGGCGACGTCGACGGTCTCTACGACGCGCTCGACGGCGAAGGCGGTGGCGGACTCGGTCTGGCCGCGTACCTCGGGATCAAGCCGCGTCTGCTCGACACGACCCAGGTGGGCGGCTCGTCGTACGAGTTCCATGCGTCCCACGCCCTGCGCGACATCGCCGCCGGACGCTGCAACGTCGCCGTTACCACCTACGGTTCCACCGCCGCCTCGATGCGCGTGCCGATCGGCACCGGCGGCATGGGTCGCGGCGGCGCCTCCTGGCAGCAGAACATGGAAGCGCCCTACGGCTCGACCCTGATTTCGAACTACGCGATGGTCGCCCACCGGCACATGCACGAGTACGGCACCACCACCGAACAGCTCGCCCAGATCTCGGTCGCAACGCGCAAGCACGCGATGCGCAACCCCGAGGCCGTCAAGGCCATGACCGACCTGCAGTTCGTCAAGGTCGATGAGATCACCGTCGAGGACGTGCTCGAGTCGCGCGTGATCGCCGACCCGCTGCATCTGCTCGAGTGCTGCATGATCTCCGACGGCGGCGGCGCGGCCGTCTTCGTCTCGCCCGAGATCGCGCGCGACATCAAGAAGAAGCCCGTCTGGATTATCGGCGCCGGCGAAGCCACCAAGTACCGCGAGAACGGCGGCGACATCACCACCTCGGCCGGCGCCCAGAGCGCCCCGGCCGCTTACGGCCAGGCCGGCGTCACACCGGACGAGATCGACATCGCCATGATCTACGACTCGTTCAGCATCACCGTCGCCGTGATGCTTGAGGATCTCGGCTTCTGCGCCAAGGGCGAAGTCGGCCAGTTCATCGAAGACGGTCACCTCGCCTTCGACCAACCCGGCCTGACCCTGAATACCGACGGCGGCGGACTCTCCTCCAACCACCCGGGCATGCGCGGACTCTTCCTGCTGCTCGAATCCGTCCGCCAGCTCCGCGGCGAGTCGAACAGCCAGGTCGACGGAGCCAAACTCGCCGTCGCCCACGGCAACGGAGGCCTCCTCGGAGGAACCCACACCGGCGGCACCGTCATCCTCGCCGCCGACTGACAAACATCCGTCATTGCCGAGCTTGCCTCGGCAATCTCGCCGCTTCGGGCAACGGCGTGTGAGACACCCGAGCCGAGCGCGACGAGATACCCCAGGCAAGCTGGGGTATGACGAAGAGATTTGAGAAGGGACACGTCAACATGGCCAACCGACCACAACCCAGCTTCCCCGAGCCGGACACCCAGCACTTCTGGGACGGCTGCAAGGAGGGCGAGCTGCGCTATCAGACCGACTCCGACGGCAACGTCGTCTTCTACCCCAGAGGACACTCGACCGTCACCGGCGACCGCGAACTGAGCTGGAACGTCTCCTCTGGCATGGGCACCGTCTACACCTACTCGGTCGTCCGACAGAACCGAATGCCCGGATTCCAGGAACTCGGCGCATACGCCGTCGCCTACATCGACCTCGACGAGGGCTTCCGCATGATGAGCACCATCGTCGGCGTCGACGATCCGACCACCGACATCCACATCGGCCAGCGCGTCAAGGTCGAATTCGAAGAGCAGGCAGGCGAGGACTCCTTCCCGATTCCCGTGTTTCGCCCGGTCTGAGGCGCGAGTGTCTCTTAGGACACACGTGCTAACCGCAAATCAGTTGGGGTTTCCCATAGCAAACGCTTGAACCGATACGCTCCCGCTGATGTCCGTTCGACCGCCGTCCGTCGCTGAACGTCTGCTTGACCAGATCGCCGAGCCGGCGCCGCAACATGTGCGCGACGCCGACCTGGCTATCGAGGCGTTCGGACTCGTCAAACATTTCGGCGAGATTCACGCGGTCAATGGCGTCGATCTCAGGGTCAAACCCGGACAGGTCTTCGGCTTCCTCGGCCAGAACGGCAGCGGCAAAACCACAACGGTCCGCATGCTGACGACACTCCTGCGACCGACCGCCGGCGACGCGCGTGTGGCCGGATTCAACGTCCTCAGCGAGGACCGTCAGATCCGCCGAGCCATCGGCGTCGCGCTGCAGGAGGCTGGACTCGACATCCTCCAGACCGGCCGAGAGCTGCTCCGCCTGCAGTCCCGTCTCTACAACGTCCCCCGTGTGGAAATCGAAGACCGAATCGCGCACTTGCTCGACGTCGTGGACCTGACCGAGGACGCCGATCGCCGCATCGGCGGCTACTCCGGCGGCATGCAGCGCCGACTCGACCTCGCCTCCGCGCTCGTCCACTCTCCCTCGATCATCTTCCTCGATGAGCCGACCACCGGTCTCGACCCCATCTCCCGTCAGAACCTGTGGGACTACATCCAGCGTCTCAACCGCGAAGACGGGGTCACCTTCTTCCTCACCACGCAATACCTCGAGGAGGCCGACCAGCTCTGCGACGAGATCGCCATTCTCGATGCCGGCGAGATCGTCCAGCAGGGCACGCCGGACCAGCTCAAGGCCACCGTCTCCGCCGATGTCATCTATGTCCAGGTCGAGGGCGATGAGCGAGCCCAGCAACGGGCCGTCTCCGCGCTCTTGCCGCTGCCCAACGTCGAGGACGCCAACTGGGACTTCAACGAAGGCATCACCGTCTACAGCAAGAGCGGGCACGACACCCTGCCCCGCGTCGTCCGCACCCTCGACGACGAAGACCTGCCCTTCAGCAACCTGCGACTGGCGCGAGCCACGCTCGACGACGTCTTCTTCAAGGCCACCGGACACCGCATCGAACCGGACGGGCAGGGTGGCCAGGCCGCGCCAACGACCGGGGGCGGAGCCGCATGACCACCGCCCAGCCGCCTGCCGAGTTCCAGACCTCGGCTTCCCGCGAGGCCGGACCGCTCCAGGTGCTCACCGACGCCCGACACCTCGCCGTTCGCGCCATCCGTGAGTCCGTGCGCCAACCGGGCGTCGAGATCACCAACGTCTTCATCCCGCTCTTCTTCCTCGCCGTCTCGACCGGCGCGATCGCCAACTTCTCCGAGCGCGGCTTCGGCGTCGAGAACTACCTCGCCTTCCAGCTCCCTGTCGCCGTGCTGCAGGCCGTCGCCGGATCGTCCGCCGCCTCCGGCATCGCGATCGTGCTCGACATGGAGCGCGGCTACTTCGACAAGCTGTTGCTCACCCCGGCCTCGCGCTGGTCGCTGATCATCGGCCGCGTCTGGGCCGACGCCGTCCGCGCCATATTCTTCGCCTCGATCATGCTGATCGCCGCGCTCGTTGCCGGCTCCGGCATGGCCACCGGCGTCCCGGGCGCGATTCTGATCCTCGTCATCGCCGGACTCTTCGGCGGCGCCTACAGCGGCATCGGCATCTTCATCGCCATGCGCACCGGCAACGCCCAGGCCGCCCAGGCCGGATTCCTGCTATTCTTCCCCCTGCTCTTCATGGCGCCCGCATTCGCGCCGCTGGCCGTCTTCGACGACTGGCTCCGCTGGATCGCCACTGTCAATCCCGTGACCTACATCATGGAAGGCATGCGTGGACTCGTCATGGAGGGCTACGCCTGGCCTGTCACCGAGGGCGGCCAGATCGTCTTCGGCCCCGATGGACTGCCCCTGACCAAGGACCCGCCCGCACTGCACTGGGCCTTCGTCTCGCTTGCCGGCTTCAGTGCGTTCACGCTCACCATCGCCGCGCTCGCGCTCCGCGCCCGCACCCGCGCCGACTGACCAATCTCGTACGTCGACTATCATTGCCCTCATCGTTCGCGTGCTGGAACTGGGGAGGTTTGTTATGCCTGAATTCAGCAAGGGAATCAGGTTGCTCATCGCGGCCGCTGTGACGGCCTCGGCCACCGTCATCTTGTTCGCCGTAATCGCCGCAATCAATGCCGGAGAATCCCGCGACGGCGGCGCGGAAGTCCGCATCCAGGCCCGCCATGCCGGCAGCGGCGCCACCGAGGTCGCGCTGCAGGTTCGCAACGCCGACCGTTCCTGGAGCGAGCGCATCCTGCCCGGCGAGCGATTCCTGCTCGCCGACTCGGAATCCGGCCGCTGGCGCTCCAGCACCGCCATCCGGCTCGAAGCTGAGGAGGGAGTGGACCCCGCCGCCATCGGCCGCACCGCCACCGCCGAAATGCGCAGTCCCGACGGCGAGCCGATGGGAACCGTCACCATCATCCAGGGTCCCAGAGGCTTGCTGATCCAGGCGCGCCTGACCGGCGTGCCCGAAGGCTGGCACGGTTTCCACATCCACGAAACGGGATCCTGCGCGCCCGACTTCTCCGCCGCCGGCGGACATTACGACCCGACCGGCATCGGTCACGGCGTCCTCCACGAGGCTGGACATCACCCGGGCGACACCGTCAACATCTACGCGCACACGGACGGCGTCGCAAACGCCGACCAGTACACGGTCGACGCCACGCTCGGCGAGGGCGCAACCACGCTGTTCGACCACGACGGCTCCGCCATCATCGTCCACGAAGCTCCCGACTCCTACGGAGCCGACCCCGCCGCCGGCGCCCGAATCGCCTGCGGCGTCATCGCCCTCGACTGATTGAAGTGCTGCCGTCCCCGCCCCTGAGCGGGGACCCGTTCCCCTCTCCCCCCGCGCAAGCGGGGGGAGATGCCGAAAGCCTGCCCCGCACATGATGCGGGGGCAGAGGGGGGCTCCCGGATGTACCTCGCAGGTTGCCCGACACCTACCCACTCGATAGCCTCAAACTGCATTTGACCAGCGAATCAGCCCACCAGGAGCACCAAATGTCCTTCTTCCAGACCGCTTCCGCCCACTGCGACCTGCCCTGCGGCGTCTACGACCCCGCCCAGGCCAAGATCGAGGCCATGTCCGTCCTCAAGTCGATGGAGAAGTACAACGACTCTGACGACCACGACTTCAAGGCCCGCTGCACGATCGTCAAGGAACAGCGCGCCGAGGAAGTCAAGCACCACCTCTGGGTGCTCTGGACCGACTTCTTCAAGCCCCACCACCTCGAGGCCGACGCCTCCATCCACGAACTCATGTGGAACGCGACCAAGGTCGCCGGCGAAGCCAAGAAGACCAATGACGTCGCCAAGGGCCAGGAACTGATCGACCTGATCGACCAGATCTCAGAAAAGTTCTGGGCCACCGCCGAAGGCCCCGGAGCCGGCGTCTACGCCCAGTAGGCCCCTATCTTCCCTCTCCCCTCGCGAAGCGGGGGGAGATGCCAAAGGCAGAGGGGGGCTTCTGCCCAGCGTCCTGAATTGGGCTGATCATGTCCAGCGCTGATGTCCCAACCCCGACCCAAGCGGTGTTTGCCGCACGTTGTGCCGCGGACCGCGAGCTACGCCTCGCCGTGCGTCACTGGACCGGCGGTCTTAGGTTCGGCATTGGCGACCAGTGGCTCGGTTTCACTGTGGTCGACGGCTCGATCGGCGAAGAAGTGCCCGAGATGGGTCCGGACATCATTCAGGTCTCGGGGCCGGCGGACGTGTGGGCACCGATCTTGATGTCTCCGTCGCCGCCATTTGGCCAGCTCGCTGTGTTGTTGGAGATGGGCAACGGCGGCTTACGACGGTCACCAACCGAGGACATGCTGTACTGGCAATACGCGCCCGCCGCCGAACGAGCGGCCGAGTTGCTGAGCGAGCCGATGGCCGATCGGCCTCTCGCCTTCGAGTCCGGAAAGACCCCGCGTCACGACCACCCGGTCGGACGCTACGTTCACGTCGATCTCGATGGATACGACTATCGCGTCTACTACGAAGAGGCTGGACAAGGCATTCCGTTGCTGCTGCAGCACACTGCCGGAGCCCACGGCGCGCAATATCGCCACTTGTTTGAGGAGCAGGCCATCACCGAGCGCTTCCGGCTCATCGCGTATGACCTCCCGTACCACGGCAAGTCGCTGCCACCGGTCGGTCCTCGCTGGTGGGAACAGGAGTATCAGCTCCAGGGTTCATTCTTGCGCCAGGTTCCGTTGGCGCTCGCTGCGGCACTCGATCTCGATCGGCCGGCATTCATGGGTTGCTCGGTCGGCGGCCTGTTGGCGCTGGACCTGGCGCTACGTCATCCAGACGACTTCCGCGCCGTGATTTCGCTCGAAGGCGCCCTGACAATCGGCGGCAACCCCGACGCGCTGACCGGGTTCTGGAGCCCGCAAGTGAGCAACCAGTCCAAGGCGCGGATGATGGAGTCGCTCTGCGCGCCCTCATCGCCCGAGGTGTACGTCAAGGAAGTCTCTCAGGTGTACTCCGCCGGCTGGCCGGCGGCCTTTCTCGGCGACCTCTACTACTACCTGGTCGACTTCGACATCACCGAGCGCGCGCACGAAATCAACACCGAGCGGGTAGGCGTGCACATCCTCACCGGCGAGTACGACTGGTCGGGTACGGTCGCCCACGGCCGGGCCGCGAAAGACGCGATCCCCGGCTCGACTCACACGGTGATGACCAATGTTGGCCATTTCCCCATGCAGGAAAACCCAACTGAGTTCATCAAGTACTTGCTTCCGGTGCTTGACCTGATTGACGAACAGTCCTAGTCCACTCACCAGGTAGCCGAACCGGCGCCTCCCGCGTCTCTTGGCGACTCACTTCGACTTCATGCCGAGTAGTCTCGCGGCTTCAGCGCCCGACGTAACGCCGGGTCGCGTTGCGATGCCACTGCTTCGTTTCCTTGAAGTCGTGTGTAGGTGTGATCGTCTGTTCACTGTGGTCTTGAGGAGGACTCGAACCCCCAGCCTACTGACCGAACTTCCCCTCGCCCTCCGACTCAGCCACCGCTGCCGACATCGCAGACCCACCCGCGAACCCGCTGACCCTGACCTCCAGGTGAACGCCCTCATGCTGCTGCAAGCAGCCAATCACCTCAAACAGGTTCCGCGCCTGAGGATTTCCTGACGGACCAAACATCCGCATCAGGCTCTTGGCCGATCTGGCGGTGCGCGACCCCAACTCCTCGAAGCCGATCGTCGCGTTGATGTAATCGCGCAGCACGATCTTGCCCGTCTCAACATCTCCCCCCAGCAAGCATTCGATGCCCTCCTGGAGAAGCGCCCGCCGGAACTCAGGCTCGCGTCGCGCCCGTGCCTGCACTGTCTCCTTGAAGTCGCGAGTGAGTGCCATGATTCAATCCTCTCGGCGCTTGCGGTCCTTGTACTCCTGCCACAAGTCCTGCGCCCTCCTGATGTCCTGACGCTGCCTTCTCTTAGTACCGCCGACCAGCAGGATGATCATGCGATCCCCTTCTCGCCCGAAGTAGATGCGGAATCCCGGTCCGGTCCAAATGCGATACTCCAGTACTCCGCTGCCGACCGACTTGGCGTTGGATAGATTTCCAGACTCCATCCGTGCCAGCGCCGTTCGCACCTTGGCCGCTGCGATTGCGTTGAGGCCGTCGAACCATCGACCGAAGGGGCTTCGTCCTTGCTCATCGACGTACTCTCTCACCTCAATCACCAAACAATGGTAACGTATCTGTTACCAGCAGAAGCAGTCCATCCTCCAGATCTAACGATCGCCTCCGCAAACCCCGACACACCACACCGCCTCCACACACGACCTAATGCTCGAAGAGGAACAGGAACAACGTTATGAGAACCCCGAACATCTCACCCCGCCGACGCGCCCCACAGCGCCGAAATCATTGAGCTCGAACTCGCCGACTACCCCGACCACGAACTCGCCGACTCCGAACGACCCCGAAAAAACCTGAAAAAACCTGAAAACGAACGAGCCGCAATCCCCCGCAAAACACAGGAAATCGCACCTCCACCGACCGCGGAAAAAAATTCTCCCGAACACCTGAAACTGCCCCTGCCCAAGAACACCAGACGCAACAAACCCTGTCCCTGCAGCCTGCCCCCGGCCCGAACGGGGGGTAGCGGCAAGAAGCGCAAACTCTGCCACCCCCAGCACGCCCAATCGCCCCCGCAGGCTGCCGACATCGAAGCTGAAGCGCTGCGCCTCTCTGAGCAGGCTCGCGCCGCTAGCCGCAACAACGACCCGCTCGCCGAGGTCGAGGCGCTCAGCCAGCTTGCCGAACTGCTGGGACCGTGATCGGAGCGACCCGAGCGCTAGCGCACTCGCTTCACTCGGGAGCGGCGCACGGTTGGTTGTCTCAGCTCGGGATCGTCGTTCCAGGGTCGGCGGATGAAGCGGACTCCCAGGCTGCGGTCGATCTCTCGCCACTTCGACTCTTCCTCGGACGTGACAAAGGTGATCGCCTCGCCATCGCGGCCCATTCGCCCAGTCCGGCCCACCCGGTGAGTGAACAGCTGCGGAGAATCCGGCAGGTCGTAGTTGATCACCTGTCCGACGCCTTCGATATCGAGGCCGCGCGCTGCGACATTGGTGGCGACCAAAATCGGCGTCTCGCCCGAGCGAAAGTCGCGCATGACGCGCTCTCGTGCGTTCTGACGCAGATTGCCCTGCAGCGCGCCCACTGGATAGCCGAACCCGTCCAGCTGTCGGGCGAGCTTCTTAACCCCGTGCTTCGTCTTGCCGAACACGATCACCGCCTCGTCCTTGCGCTCGTCCAACAGCGATCGCAGCGCCCCCATCTTGTGGTCGCGCCGGATCGAGTAGACCAGGTGCGTCACGCTGGGCAAGGTCTGCAGGTCGGCGTCGACCTCGACCGTGGCCGGCTGTCGCAGATGTTTGGCTGCGGTCTGCGCCACCCAGTCGGGCAACGTCGCCGAGAACAACGCGGTCTGACGCCCCGATGGCGTGTGTCCAAGGATCGCCTCGACATCGCGAGCAAAGCCCCGGTCCAGCATCTCGTCGGCCTCATCCAGGACCAGGAATCGCACCGACCGGAGGTCGAGCGTGCCCTGGCGAAGGTGATCCAGCGTGCGGCCGGGTGTGCCGATCACGACCTGCGGTCCCCGCTTCAGCGCCGCCTGCTCCGGCCGCGCCGAGCGGCCGCCGTAAAGCAACGTCGTCTGCAGACGCTGCGCGGTCGCCACCGCCTCCGTCACCTCGCCTACCTGGATTGCCAGTTCGCGAGTCGGCGTCAGCACCAGCGCCTGTACCTCGCGCGCCGACGCGTCACAGCGTTCGATCAGCGGGATCGCGAACGCCAGGGTCTTCCCCGAGCCAGTCCGCGCCTGACCGATCACGTCGCGACCCGCCAGCAACAGGGGAATCGTTGCTTGCTGAATCGGCGTGGGCTCAGAGATGTCCATCGCATTCAGCGCGGCCCGTGTCGCCCGGCTCAGCGCCATCTCCGTGAAGGTCGTAGCCGTCCTGTCCGCGGCCCGATCGTCAGCGTAGTCGTCGATTTGGACCGGCGTCCTCGTCTCGCTTCGCCTGCGCGTGGCGGTCCGGTCGTCCGAGGGATGCTCGGCCTGGACGCCGCGGCGTCGACCTGCGTAGCACGAACTGCAGTACACCGGGCGCTCAGCGTGGGGACGGAACGGGACAGAAGTCGTAACGCCGCAGTCGGCGCATTTCGCCTGGTGGCGAGGCTTGCGAGTGCGCGACCGTGGCCGCGCGGATACGGATGCTCGAGGCATGGGTACAGAGGACTCCTCAGGAGATGGTTTCGGTTCTTCGAATCAGAGCGGGAAGGGGGTTGGCAGAAGCAAATGTGAAAAGGGGATGCTGACTGTGGTCTCAATGCTGAATCAGTTGTACCACTCAGGCTACTCACTGAACGGTCACAACCGGTATCGCCTGGTAACCATTGAGGTGAACACTGAGCCGGGCAAGCCATGCTCGATGACGCGCCGCCCGCCATGGCAGGTGGTCCCCCCGGGAGGACTCGAACCTCCAGCCTACGGATTAGAAGTCCGTCGCTCTGTCCGGTTGAGCTACGGGGGGGTCAGCTTTGCGGACGGCCCGCCTCGTAGAAGGCGGCGCCCCGCTTGTCCAATGATATGGCGATGCTCTCCGTCTCCGACGAGCCGTCCGGATAGTTGAACTCCAGCACAATCCGGCCCCGGTGCGAGCCCTCCGGCACTCCACCGGCCGTGGCCGCGAACGGAATCACCGAGTGCTGCGGACCGTTCGTGAACGCATAGCCGGAACCCAGGGCGACCCCGGCCTGGGTCCCCACATCGAGCCAGCTCGGCGTGCTCACCACCCGCCAGGCCAACAGACCGCTGCCCTCGTTCTCGATCGTCAACATCGTGCCGCTCTGCGACAGCTCGCTCGAAGACAGCTCCAGCTCCATCGGCAGCCGGTCCAACGACGGTGCCCCCAGGAGCGCCGTCCGGTCCGGATTGGCGCTACCGCTGGTGAAGACCGCCGGCACAGCGTTCGCAGGCAGGTCCAGGCTCATCCGCTCCCGGATCTGGTCGAACGTTTGGCGGAACAGGTCGGGATCGAGCGCCCCGCCCGGCGCGGTCAGACTGGGAATGTCGGGAAGGACCACCGGATGCGGCTCCCACAGCCGCCGTCCGTCAACCAATGGCGGATTGATCACGCAGCCCAACACCCGCTCCTGGTACGGGTAGTCCCAGTAGTCGCTCCTGTCCAGGTCGCAGTCGTACGGCTGCCGCCCCGGATCGTACGTCGGGTTCCCTGGATGGTTAATCCAGGCCCAGCCGTTGTACGCCCACAGCGCGAAGTACCACGATTCCACGTGATCCGGATCGCTCGCGCCGACCACCGGGAAGTAGTCCTCGTTCCACTTCTCCGCCAGGATCCGCGCCCCCGCCGCAATGTTGTAGGCAAAGTGCGTCCCGACCAGCGCCTCATATCTCGACGGCAATCCCCCGTCGTTGACGATCGTGCTCGTGATCTGCATGATCCCGTAGCCGCAATCGAACGAGAGTAGCGGCGGCCCAAGCGTGCCCCAATCGACCTCCCAGGGGGCCATCGCAATTTTGCTCTCAATCCATGCCATGGCGTAGAGCAGCTGCGCTGGGATCTTCGCGGAGGCGTCCGGAATCCGCCGTTCCCCCACGCTCAGCGCGGGGAGCTGGAAGTCCTCATCGTCGGGAAACAGCCGGTTGACTGCTGCGAGACGGAGCGTCTCAATGTATGTCTGGCGCGATTCCTGCGCCTCGAACGACTGCAACGAAAACGGCGGACCGCCTCCGCTGTATCGACAACTGGTCGGCGCGGCCAGGGAGTGTTCAGCGGTCAGGAAGATCGCACCGCACAAAGAGCCCACCGCGACCAGTATCCCGAACAGCACATTTCGACACGCCATCCCGGTCAGCACGACGCGCCCACCAACCGCTGGGCGTCGCGCGGCAAAGACCCGGTCACATCCACGATCAACATCAGCCCGCAGGCCCCGCCCGGCCGCCACCGGTCGCGTGTCGCCACGCGTTCCGACTCTATCACGCACCTGCCGCCATCAACGCTGCGATACTGTGGGCGAAACGGGGAGTATCGCCTGCAGCATGAGCGCGTCATGCGTCTTGCGTCGTGCCAGGCGGGGACAGGAGGCGCGTGTGGCGCGCATTGCGATCATCGGATTGGGCTACATCGGCGGCTCAATCGGACTTGGCCTACGCGCGGCGAAGCTGCGGGACACGGAAATCGTCGGCTTCGACGACTGGCGCTCAGCCAGGCGCGCAGCCGGCAAACAGGACGCCGTCGACGAAATCGCGGGCAGCCCGCGGGAAGCCGTGGACGGCGCCGGCTTGGTCATTCTCGCCACGCCTCCGGCCTCGACGTCCGAGTTGCTCGAAGAGATTGCGCCCGCGCTCGGTCGCGGCGCAGCGGTGACCGACACGGCCGCCTCCAAGGTCAAGATCGAAGAATGGGCGGGCAACCACTTGCCCAACGGCGTTTCCTTCATCGGCGGACACCCGATGGCGGGCGACGCTTCCGCATTCGGCATCGACAACGCCAGCGGCGATCTGTTCCGCGGCAAGCGCTGGTTCCTCAGTCCCTCGCCCAATGCCTCCGACAGCGCGGTCAAGTCGGTCCTCGGCATGGTCCGCGAACTGGGCGCCTCGCCGCACTTTCTCAGCTCGGCAGAGCACGACTACGTCCTGGCCGGCGTCTCGCACCTGCCGCTGGTCGTCTCCTCGGCGTTGTTCACCATGCTCCGCGGCTCGGAGGGCTGGCCCGACTTTGGCCGCGCAGCGGGCGAGACCTTCCGTTCGATGACCGCCTACAACTCGGGCGATCCATCCATGACGACCGAAATCGCCATCACCAACAGGGAGCAGGTCCAACACTGGATCGATCGGTTCGTGCTCGAGTTGAACCGCGTCCGCAACCTCCTCGACGAAGAGGAAGAAGAGGTCTTCAAGGAGTACTCGACGGCGCAGATCAACCACGCCAAGTTCCTCGGCGGCGACGACCTCGACCCGGACACCGGTGCGCAACCCGAGCTTCCCGACGCCACATCGCAGATGGCCGCGCTCCTGATCAGCCCGCGTCTGTACGAGCGCGTGCGCAGCATGACCAAGCGCAGCGAGGAGAAGGAAAAGGAACGCGAAGCCCGCGGGCGGCGTTGGGGCCGCGGCTGACTCGATGAGCGACGAGATCGTCATTGCCCCCGGTGGCCCGCTCCGCGGCGAGCTTCGCGTCCCGGGCGACAAGTCAATCTCCCACCGCGCTCTGATCTGCAATGCGCTCGCCGAAGGCGAGGCCAGGATCAGCGGACTGCTGGACAGCGCCGACTGCCGCTCGACCATGGCCTGTCTCAAACAGTGGGGCGTCGAGTTTGAAACCGACGCCGACGAGGTGCTGGTTCGCAGCCCCGGACAGCAATCGTTTCGCCAGGCCCAGGACACACTCGATTGCGGCAACAGCGGCACCTCGATTCGGCTGTTGAGCGGAGTCGCCGCAGGCCTCCCGTTTCGCAGCTGGTTCGACGGCGATGATTCGTTGCGCGGCCGCCCCATGCGTCGCGTGCTGGATCCGCTGGCGACAATGGGCGCCCTGGTCGACGTCGCAGACACCGCGCCGTTCTGGGTCGATGGCTCTGACGGGCTGCGGCAAGGGTTCGACGGCGAGCTTGCCGTGGCCAGCGCCCAGGTCAAGAGCTGTATCGTGTTCGCTGCGCTGCAGGCCGACAGGCCTAGCCGCATCGTCGAGCCGGGACCGTCGCGCGACCACACTGAGCGAATGCTGGGCGCCATGGGCGCAGACATTGAGGTTGACGGCCCCACTCTTCACGTCCGACCGGGAGCAACCCTGGCCGCCAGCGACGTTGACGTTCCTGCCGACATCAGCGCCGCGGCATTCTGGATGATCGCCGCCGCGTTAATCCCCGGCTCCGATATCGCGCTGCCAAACGTCGGCGTCAATCCCACGCGCAGCGGCGTCATCGACGTGTTGCGCTCGATGGGCGCGATCGTCGAGTTGCGAGATCAGCGCGACGTATCGGGCGAACCGGTCGCCGACATCGTCGTCAGAGGGTCGAAGCTGTACGGCACCCGCATCGACGGCGATTTGATCGTGACCTCACTGGACGAGCTGCCGACACTCGCCGTGGCCGCCGCCTTTGCCGAGGGCATTACCGAGATCCACGACGCCGAGGAGCTGCGGGTCAAGGAGTCCGACCGAATCGAAACCACTTCCGCCATGTTGACCGCGATGGGCGTCGAAGTAGAAGAGTGGCGCGACGGGATGCGGATCATCGGGGGACGCCCGCGCGGCGCCGCGGTCGACTCACACGGCGATCACCGCCTGGCAATGGCGGCCGCCGTCGCCGCGTTGGCCAGCGACCCCGAATCGGGTCCAACCACGATCCGGCGAGCCTCGGCAGTTGAGATTTCCTATCCGAGCTTCTGGAGCGATCTCGATCGATTGCGGCATGTCGCAATCTGAGGCCGCTCAACTCGTCGTGGTCATCTCCGGACCATCCGGCGCCGGCAAGGACACGGTCATTGGCGCCGCGTTGGACCTGGATCCGTCGCTGGCAAAGGTCGCGACCGCGAAGACCAGGGCCCCTCGGCCCGGTGAAATCGAGGGCGTCCATCACGTCTTCCTTCGTGACGAGGAGTTTGATCGCTGGGTCGCTGACGGAGCCTTCCTCGAGTACGTCGAAATCTATGGACATCGCAGCGGCGTGCCCAGGGCGGCAGTCGAGGACTTGCTCAGCCAGGGCAAGACCCCGATTTTGCGCACCGACATTCAGGGCGCGCGAACCCTCAGGGAGCGCCTCGACGATCCATTGCTCGTCTTCGTCACCGCGCCCGATCTCGAGTCACTCGAACGCCGTATGCGCTCGAGAGCGGCCGAAACCGAGTCCGAGATCGTCGCCCGGCTCGCCGAGGCTGAAGCGGAACTGGCAGAGGCCGACTGGTTCGATCTCGTCATCGTCAACCAGGACGAGTCTCACGACGACGCAGCCCAGCAGTTGGTGAGGGCGATCGCGGCGGCACGCGCGCGCGGCAATCACCCCCGTTGACACCTGTTATCTCAGACCTTTGACATCCGCCGACGTTGGCCTAGGCTGCTCTCAGGAACGGAAGTGCGCAATGTCGGCGACGATGACGAACGGTGCGATGGAATCGCACATGCGTCCCTCCGCGCATTGCCACACGTCCGGCGGGCAAGGGGTCTGGCGAAGCGAGAACTAACTCGCAACGCCCGGGGCGGCTGACTCGACCGAACAGCGCGCCCCTGATCCCAAGGAGCCTGTTCTCATGCCGTTGACCGGCACACTCAGCCCAAGTCTCGACGAATTCAAGCAGTTGGCCGCCGAAGCCAGGGCTTCTGGCCGCGGCAACTACGCCGCCGTCTACCGAGAAGTCCTCGCCGACCTGGAAACGCCCGTTTCCGCCTTCCTCAAGGTCAAGCGCGGCGCCTATTCGTTCCTGCTCGAGTCGGTGGAAGGCGGCGAGCGGCCCAGCCGCTATTCATTCATCGGCACCGAGCCGTACCGCATCTTCCGCGCCCCATCCGGCGGCGCGGTCGACCCGCTGCAGGAGGTCGAATCCGAGCTTGACCGCTTCGACCTCGTACCGAACCCCGATCTCCCGCCGTTCCACGGCGGCGCCGTCGGCTATCTCAGCTACGAGGCGATCCGGCACTTCGAGCCGCGCGTCCAGCCCGCCGGCTACGACCCTCACGGCCTGCCCGAGGCGCTGTTTCAATTCGTGGACACGGTGCTGCTCTTCGATCACCTCAAGCACGTGATCAAGGTCGTCACCCACGTTCGCCTGGACGGCGACATCGAGTCCGCCTACCGCGCGGCCGAATTCCGGATCAATGAACTCGTCGAGCGTCTGCAATCAGGACCGCCGATCCCGCCCGTCGACGCGCCCGAGCCCTCCGGCCACTCTGGCGCCATCCGCTCCAACATGGAGCGCGAGGCCTACTTCTCCGACGTCAAACAGATCATCGACTATGTCGTCGCAGGAGACATCATTCAGTGCGTCTACTCGCAACGTTTCTCGCGCGACACGTTCGTGCATCCCTTCAACGTTTACCGCACGCTGCGCACCGTGAATCCGTCGCCCTACACCTACTACCTCGAGATGGACGATCACCAGATCGTCGGCACCTCGCCCGAACTGCTCGTGATCGTCGAGGACGGCAAGGTCTCGACCCATCCAATCGCCGGCACCCGCCGCCGGGGATTGGACGAGGACGAAGATCGAGCCCTCGAAGCGGAGCTCCGCGCCGACGAGAAGGAAGTCGCCGAGCACGTGATGCTGCTTGACCTGGGCCGCAATGACATCGGCAGAGTCTCAAGGCCCGGCACCGTGCGGGTCACCCAGGAGCTCGACGTTGAGCGCTACAGCCACGTCATGCACCTCGTCTCGCACGTCGAGGGTGAGTTGGCCGACGGAGCCACGTCATTCGACGCCGTCCGCGCCACCTTCCCGGCCGGCACCGTCTCCGGCGCGCCCAAAATTCGCGCCATGGAGATCATCTCTGAACTCGAAGAGGACCAGCGGGGTCCCTATGCGGGCGCCCTCGGCTACTTCGGCTTCGGTGGCAACATGGAGACGGCGATCACGATTCGCACGATCATCATGCAGGACGGCGTCGCCTCGGTGCAGGCCGGCGGCGGGATCGTCTTTGACTCGAAGCTGAGTGACGAGTTCGAAGAGACCGTGAACAAGGCCATGGGCATGTTCACCGCGCTCGATCTGGCAGAAGAACGTTCTCGTGCCGGAGCGGTCACAGGCGGATCGCGGGGCTACTGATGCCAGAGTCCCTGATCATTGGCTACGGCGTCGTCTTCGACGAGGCCGGGCGCGTACTCCTGCTCCGGCGGCGATCCGGTGAGGCGCTCTGGCCCAGCCGTTGGTGGCTGCCCGGCGACGTCACCCCGCTGTCCGAGGAGCCCGACGACACGGTGCCGCGCATCTTTGAGCACTTGCTGCGCCAGCGCGTTCGCGTCGGCTACGCCCACACGGTCTACGGCGAAGAGCCGTCCAGCGCCAGACATACGGTCCACAACGCCTACGTCGTCACAGTCGAGGAAACGCTCGACGGCGCACCCGATGACGAGTCCAATCCGTTCGACGCGATGGAATGGTGGGACGCGGCATCAGCCGTCTCCGAGCTGCCTGACCAGCAGGCCGAGTTGCTCTCCACTGTGATCGAACGGCGCCGAGCCGGCTGGACGTTTGAGGATGACGCGAATCTGGACGATCTCTTTGGCCGGGTGGAAGTTGAAGCTCGCAACGACCGGGGAAGTGACCATGGCATGTCTGGCCGGTCCCTCTCCGCAAGAGATGAAGCGCTGGTTCGCCTGGCGCTCAGCGCCGCGTTGAAGGCGGGCGCTGATCTCGAACAACATCTACAGGCGGCACGCGATCTGGGATGGTCGGCGGCTGAGATTGGGCGGACCATTGAACTCGGCCAGGCGGCCAGTGCGAAGCGGCCGCCTGCCTAGAATGCGCGCCAGCAACGTGCTACCTGAAACGAGGAATTGACATGCCGACTCACGCAGAACGACGCAAGGCTGGCAGTGAGTTGTTGGCCGAGATGACCGGCCAGCCGGTCGGCTTCGCCTCCGCCGCCGAGCAGCGCACCGGAGCCTTTGGCAGCTTTGTCGTCGACTACATCTTCGGTCAGGTCTGGCAAGGCGACGAACTCTCGCGGCGCGACCGCAACATCGTCGCGTTGGCCATGCTCGGCGCGCTCGAACGCCTGCAAGCGGTCCAGTTCCACGCCAGCTTCGCGCCGGCCAATGGCGTCACCCGCGATGAGATGACCGAGATCGCGTTGCAGATCGCCGGCTACTCCGGGTTCCCCGCCGGCAACGAGATGATCAATGTGCTGGTCGAGGCATGGACCAAGGCCGACGGCAAGCCATACCGGATCCCGCCGGCCGACTACAAGGACGACGACCAGCGGCACCGCGACGCCGTCGATGTGATGCGCACGCTCAACGGCCAGGAAGAAGCGCAGGATCCCGCCGAAGCGTTGGCCGGCATGGAGCGGATCGGCCCGGTCGGCAAGCTCGCCTTCGAGTTCGCCTTCGGCGACCTCTGGTCGCGCTCGCAGCTGTCGCGCCGCGATCGTTCGCTGGTTGTGGTCTCGATCCTGGTCGCGCTCAACAAGACCGAAGAGCTTCAATTCCACATCCCCGGTGCTCTGAATCACGGCGTGACAGAGACGGAACTCGAAGGCGTGATGGCTACCGCTGCGCCGTACTGTGGATTCCCACGGGCGGTCGAAGGCTTCCGCACCCTGCGGCGCATCCTGCGTGAGCGAGAAGAGGCGAACGATGGCGGTTGATACGTTGCTGATCGACAACTACGACTCGTTCACCTACAACCTCTACCAGTACCTCTGCGAACTGGGCGCCGATGTCGTTGTCCACCGCAACGACCAGATCACACTCGACGAGATCGAAGCGCTCGAACCTCGCCGCATCGTGATCTCGCCGGGGCCGAAGACGCCGGTCGAAGCCGGCGTCAGCATTCCGGTGTTGCAGCGCTTCAGTCCGACTATTCCCACGCTCGGCGTTTGCCTGGGACACCAGGCGATCGGAGCGGCATTCGGCGCGACGGTGGGACCGGCGGGCGAAATCAGGCATGGCAAGGTGTCATCGATCGAGCACGACGGCAAGGGCGTCTTTGCCGGACTGCCCAATCCAATTGAGGCGACCCGCTATCACTCATTGATCGTTGAGCCGGACACCTTGCCATCCGAAATCGTGCCGACGGCCTGGTGCGAGCGGGTGGACGGCAGCGGCCGAATCCTGATGGGTCTGCGACACACCGAGTACCCGATCGAGGGCGTGCAGTTTCATCCTGAATCGATCCGGACCAAGACCGGCCACGCAATCCTGCAGAACTTCCTCGACCAGTCCGAGGACTTCAGCCGTGGCTGAGGGCGACCTGGGAGTGGCGCTGGCCGCTGTGGTCGACGAGCGCCGCAGCCTCAGCGACGCCGAAGCCTCGGCCGCGATGGACGCGTTGATGTCGGGCGAAGCCGATGAAATCCAGGCGTCCGCCCTGCTCACCGGACTCAGGATGAAGGGCGAATCGGTCGATGAAGTGGTCGGCCTGGCCCGGGCGATGCGGGAGCACGCCCTGCGCGTCGATCTCTCAGAGCTGCCGCGGCTCGCCGACACCGCCGGCACCGGCGGCTCGGGAACGCACGCGTTCAACTCTTCGACCGCGGCAGCGTTCGTGATGGCCGGCTGCGGCGTTCCCGTCGCCAAGCACGGTAATCGCGCCATGTCCTCGAGCGTCGGCAGCGCCGACGTGCTTGAGGCGCTCGGCGGTCAGATCAGCGTCAATCCCGGACAGGCTGCCGCATTGATTCGTGAAGTCGGATTCGGATTCCTCTTCGCCCAGGCATTTCATCCGGCGATGCGCTTCGTTGCGCCGATTCGCCGTCGGATTGGGGTGCGAACGGTGTTCAACATCCTCGGACCGCTGACCAATCCTGCCCGAGCGACGCATCAACTGATCGGCGTCCCACGCCCCGAGCTCGGACCGCTGATGGCGACGGCACTCGGACGACTCGGCGTTCGCCGCGGACTGGTCGTCCATGGACGGGAAGGCCTGGACGAAGTCTCACCCGAGGGTGAGACGACCTGCTGGCAGATTGATGGCGAAGAGCTGACAGAATTCACCGTCTCACCCGGTGACTTCGAAATCCGCCCCGTTCCGCTCGCCGCCGTCCGCGGTGGCGAGACTGCCGAAGAGTCTGCGTCGATGATGCGGGATGTCCTCGGCGGCAAGACGTCCGCGCTGACGGGATTCGTCACGTTGAACGCCGCCGCCGGATTGTTGGCCGCTGAGGAAGTGCCGACCTTCGCAGAAGGCGTCAGCCGGGCGGCGGAATGCATCGACGATCAGCGGGCGCTGCGTAAGCTGGAACTGTTCGTCGAGCGGTCACGCGCTTTCGCGGGTGAAACCGAAGCGTAAAGAGTTGACATAATGCCGTCCGTCCTCGAGCGCATCGTCAACGAAACGCGGGAAGCCGTGGAGGCCCGCAAAGATACGGCGCCTCTCGCAGAGCTGGAGCGGCGCGCGCGTGCTCGAACAGAGCGAAATGACTTCGTGGCAGCGCTCAATCGACCCGGAGTCGGCCTGATGGCGGAGATCAAACGCGGTTCGCCGTCCAAAGGGCTGTTCGCGCCCGACCTGGTCCCCGCCGGCCTGGCCCGGACCTACTGCGAGGTTGGTGCGATCGCGGTCTCCGTCCTGACCGCGCCCGCATTCTTCGCCACCGACAACGACCTGTGCGATGCGGTCGCCGCGCTTCGAGGCAGCGGGTTACCGGTCCTCCGTAAGGAGTTCCACGTCGACCCCTACCAGGTCGCGGAAGCGGCAGCTCTGGGCGCCGACGCCTACCTGCTGATCGCGAAGACGCTCGATGGCGCCCAGCTCACGGAGTTGGCCAGGGCCGGCGAGGAATACGGCCTGACCGCGTTCGTTGAAGTCACCGACGAAGCGGAAGCCGAAATGGCGTTGGAGGCCGGGGCCGCCGCCATCGGCATCAACAATCGCAACCTGCATACGTTCGAGGAGGATCTCGGCACGACGGAGCGGCTGCGACACACGATCCCCGCCTCGATTCCGGTTGTCGCAGCCAGCGGGGTCCGAACCCGCGAGGACATGAAGCGGATGGAAGCCTGCGGCGTCAATGCGGTCCTGATTGGAGAGGCGCTGTCCGCCGCGGCCGACCCGCAGGCCAAGGCACGAGAGCTGTTGGGACGATGACGTTTGTCAAGGTCTGTTCCGTGCGAGCCGTCGAACATGCCGTCTGGGCGCGCGAGGCCGGAGCGGATGAGATCGGCATGATCTTCGCCGACGCCCCGAGACGAATCGACCTCAAGGTTGCGCGAGCCGTCCGCCGCGAACTGGGTCCTCGTGTCGAGATTGCAGAAGCGACAACAGAGACCGCGGAGCGGGAGCGCGTTGCGGCCAATCAGCCGCTGTTGGTTGGCGTGTTCGCCGGACAGTCGGTCGACGAGATCGAGCGCGTGCTGGACCAGGTCGACCTCGACCTGGTCCAACTCAGCGGTGGTGAGCATCCGGCCCTCGCGTCGCGAATCCGACGAGCCGTCGTTCGCGTCGTCCACGTAGCCGACGGCATGGACGCGGGAGCGGTGCTCAGAGAAGTCAATCGCGCCCCGAACACGATCACCATGCTCGACGCCAGGTCGAAGCAGGGCGGTGGCATGGGACAGCGCATCGACTGGTCGATCGCAGCCGAGGTGGCGTCGAACCGTCCGCTTGTGCTGGCCGGAGGGCTCAACCCCGACAACGTGGCCGAAGCGGTACGCGCCGTCCGACCCTGGGCCGTCGATGCTTCGTCCGGACTCGAAACCGACGGAACCAAAGACCGAGAGAAAATCGAGGCGTTTGTCGCCGCGGCGAAAGCGGAGGATGTGTCGTGACGCGAGAGACTGGAGCCTTCGGACCGTTCGGTGGGCAGTTCGCGCCGGAGACCCTGATGCCCGCGCTGGCCGAGCTGGAAGAGGCATGGACCGAAGCTCAGAAGGACGCGGAGTTCCGAGCCGAGCTCGACAACATGCTGCGCGACTACGTCGGACGCGAGACGCCATTGACCTACGCCGAACGACTGTCGGAACAGCTCGGAGGCGCGCAGATCTGGCTTAAGCGGGAAGACCTGGCCCACACCGGCGCCCACAAGATCAACAACGCGCTGGGACAGGTCTTGCTGGCTCGTCGAATGGGCAAACCAAGAATCATCGCCGAGACCGGAGCAGGACAGCACGGAGTCGCCACAGCCACTGCCTGCGCCAGGTTCGGCATCGAGTGCATCGTCTACATGGGCGAGGAGGACGTCCGCCGACAGGCGCTGAACGTATTCCGCATGAATCTGCTGGGCGCGGAGGTGGTACCGGTCAACTCGGGCGCCCGCACGCTTAAGGACGCGATCAACGAGTCCATCCGCGACTGGGTCACCAACGTGCGCACGACCCATTACCTGATCGGCAGCGCGATCGGGCCGCACCCGTATCCCGTGATCGTGCGCGAGCTGCAATCCTGCATCGGCCGCGAGGCTAGAGACCAGTTGCAGGAGAAGATCGGCAGACTGCCCGATGTCGCAATCGCCTGCGTCGGAGGCGGCAGCAATGCGATCGGTCTGTTTCATCCGCTGATCGACGATCCGGTTCGCCTGATCGGCGTCGAAGCAGCCGGCGAAGGACTCGAAGCGCGACATGCGGCGACGCTGTCCGCCGGCTCTCCCGGCGTCCTGCATGGGACGCGGACCTACGTCCTCCAGGACGAGCACGGCCAGATCACAGAAGCGCACTCGATCTCCGCCGGTCTCGACTACCCCGGCGTCGGACCCGAGCACGCCTGGCTGATGCTGACCGAACGGGCAGAATACGTCTCGGTCACCGACGACGAGGCGCTCGACGGCCTCAAGCTGCTCTCCGAGACCGAAGGCATCATCCCCGCCCTCGAGACTGCTCACGCGATCGCGTATGCGGCGAAGATCGCGCCGGCCATGAGTCCCGACGAGACCATCCTGATCGGTCTCTCCGGCCGAGGCGACAAGGATGTGGAGATCGTCAGGGACGCGCTGGCCGCGCGCGAGCGCTAGTCGTGACCCAGTCTCAGCCCACCGAGACCGGCGAGGCGCAGACGCAACCAGAAGACCGCGGACTGGCAGGCTTCAGACTGGTCGGCTGGGGCCTGATCTGCACCCTGGCCTGGTTGGTCGTGTTACTGATCACCGGCGCACTGGTGGCCGCGATCGATGACGCCGACGAAGCAACCAGCGAGACGGGACTGCTGGTGTTCGTGATTGGCCAGGGAACTGCCGGCCTCCTCGGCTGGTTCATTCTGCCCAGGCTGATCCTGCGTCGTAGGAGTCAATCCAGCCTGATCTCCTGGCGGCGGCCCACCGGATCCGACGTCGCCTGGGCGATCGGCGGCCTGCTCGCGATCTACGCGGTGTTGTACGCCTACACCGCGATCATTACTGCTGCCGGTCTCGAGTCCCTAGAGCCACAATCGACGATCGACGACGATCGGTTGTTCGTCCACACGTCGGTCATGGTCGCGCTGGGAATCCTGGTGATCGTCTGTGCGCCGATCTACGAGGAGGCCTTCGCGCGCGGATTCGTCCTGGGCGGGCTGCGGCCGCACTGGGGATTGATTCCAGCGTTCGTCGTCTCAGCGGCGGTCTTCTCGGCGCTGCACGCCGACCTGGGCAGCCTGATTCCCTTCGCCATCGCCGGCGTCGTCCTGGGGATCGTGTACATCCGCACGCAATCGCTGACTGCCGCCTCAATCGCTCACTTTGGCTTCAACGTAATCGGATTCTCGGCGACGCTGGTGCAACAGCTTGGATGAGAGATCGGCATGTCTGAACTCGGAGCCCGATATCGCGAAGCCTTTGCCGCCTCCCGGGCGCGTGGCGACGGTCCGCTCGTGTTCCCGTTTCTGGCCGCCGGCTTTCCCACGCCGGAGGAGACGCCCGACCTGGTTCGCGCGGCACTCCGTGGAGGCGCCGGAGGATTCGAGATTGGCGTGCCGTTCTCCGATCCGCTCGCCGATGGTCCGGTACATCAGGACGCGTACACAGTGGCCCTGGCCGCGGGAGCGACCGTCGAGACTGCGCTCGAGGCCTGCCGAGTCGCCCGAGAGACACAGCCCGAAGTTCCGGTCACCCTGATGGGCTATCTCAACCCGTTCCTCTCTTATGGGTCGTCGACGCTGGCCAGCGAGACCAACCCAGGCGAATCACTCGGCGAACCGCTGGAACCACTGGCGCGGCGAGCCTCCGAGGCTGGCGTTGATGGGATCATCGTGGTCGACTTGCCCGTGGACGAATCGGATGCCGCCCGCGAAGTGCTTGCCAGGTATGGGATCGCGTTGATTTACCTGCTGGCGCCAACCTCGACAGCAGAGCGAATCGCGGCCGTGGCCGAGCGGGCGGCCGGCTTCATCTATCTCGTTTCGCTGACTGGCGTGACCGGGGCGCGCGATCAAGTCGCCCGCGATTTCGAGGCGTTTGTCTCCCGCGTCCGAACGAAGACTGACACGCCGTTGGCAGTAGGATTCGGCATCAGTCGGCGCGAACATGTCCAGCAAGTCGGAAAACTGGTGCCCGCTGCTATCATCGGGTCAGCGCTGACCGCGACGATCGCGTCGGCGTCCGACGGGGCCCGGGCGGCTGCCGTCGAGCAATATCTCGAGGTGGTCACTGGCCGCCGGAGTGAAGAGACAGGCAAATGAGCAACCGAACCGGGACGGTTCCAGTGTTCGTTGACTGCGTCTATATCTCCGCGGCCGGCATCTTTGAGGCCGGTCGCTAGATCGCGTGCCGACGAGATTCGTCGAATCGCTGATCGCACCGTTGCAACTCTGACCACCCCCACGCCGAGCCGCTGGGAACGACTGAACACCTGACGATGGCCACATCCGATTCCGAGCCTGTCTGGCGCCTGCGCGGCATTCGCGGTGCGACAACCGTTGAAGCCAACACGCGCGCCGACATCATCGAAGCGACCGAAGAACTGCTCGCCGAGATGATCGTCGCCAATGACATTGACTCGAGCGAAGTGGCTTCGGTGTGGTTTACGACCACACCTGATCTCAACGCCGAGTTCCCTGCAGTAGCGGCCCGGCTCACGTTCAAGTGGAGTCATGCGGCGCTGATGTGCGGACACGAGATGCAGGTGCAGGGATCGTTGCCGTCCTGCTTGCGGATTCTGTTGCATGTCAACACGCCGCTTCGGCAGAACCAGGTGCAGCACATCTACCTGCGCGGCGCCCGTGAGTTGCGAACGGACTTAACGGTTAACACAGAATCATCGAGCTCGGTTGGCGAACTCCTGAGACAATTCAGGGGAGATCCCGAGCCGTACAGCGAATGAGCGAGAGGGTGACGACATGCTGATTGTCATGAGAATGGGCGCGACCGACGAAGAGGTTCGCGGCGTGCTCGCACGACTGAAGGAATTCAATCTCGAGGGACACCTGTCTCCGGGTAAGGAGCGCGTCGTGATTGGCGCCGTCGGCGTCATCGGCGATCCTGACATCCGCGCCCAGATGGGTCGGATGAGCGGCGTCGACGAGGTCATCGCGATCTCGCGTCCGTACAAGCTCACCGGGCGAGAGTTCCAGAAGGAAGACACCGTCATCAATGTCGGCGGCGTCAAGATCGGCGATGGGACCATGGTCGTCATGGCCGGGCCCTGTTCGATCGAGAACGAAGAGCACATGGTCACAACGGCCAAGGCCGTTGCGGCGTCGGGCGCGCAGATCCTGCGCGGCGGCGCGTTCAAGCCTCGCACATCGCCATACGCATTCCGCGGTCTGGGCGAGGAAGGTCTGCAGCACCTGGCAGCTGCCCGCGAAGCAACGGGTCTGCCGGTGATCACCGAGGTCATGGAAGCTCGCGACGTCGAGCTCGTCGCCCGCTACGCCGACATCCTCCAGATCGGCACGCGGAACATGCAGAACTTCATGCTGCTTGACGAGGTCGGTCTGGCACGCAAGCCGGTGATGCTCAAGCGCGGCCTCTCGGCCACGATCGACGAGTGGCTGCTGGCTGCCGAGTACATCATGGCCAAGGGCAACCGCGATGTGATCCTCTGCGAGCGCGGCATCCGCACGTTCGAGACGGCAACCCGGAACACGCTCGACCTCTCGGCCATCCCGGTGGTCAAGCGGCTCAGCCATCTGCCGATCGTCAGCGATCCGGCCCATGGCACCGGTCACTGGTACCTGGTCGATCCGATGGCCCGCGCCTCGATGGCAGTCGGCGCCGACGGACTCATGGTGGAAGTTCACCCCAACCCCGACCACGCGCTGTCGGACGGCCCGCAGTCGCTGACGTTGGAGAACTTCGATTCGCTAATGCGCTCCCTGGAGCGTGTCGGGGAAGCGGTCGGGCATCCGCTCGCGCCGCAACCCCAGTTCGCTGCCGCCGTCGCCGACTAAACAGGAAGCGATTCGTCATTGCCGCGCTTGCCGCGGCAATCTCGACGAGTTAAGCACCAGGCGTCGTTGCGGAGTGGAGCCAGATACCCGCGCTTTGCGCGGGTATGACGACAGCTAGAGGTTAGAACTCGTTGGTCAGCGCGCGGCGAGCTGCTTCGTCTCTCCGGTCGACGGCCTGGGACTGCTCGCCCTGTTGAACCTTGAGTTCAAGTTGGTCGACGGCGCCGGTGACGGAAGTCTGCATCGTGCGCAACTGATCGCTCAATCGCCGCAACATCTCCAGCGAGTAACGGTCCGCCTCGAGCGCCTGGGAAACGGCTTCTGTCGTCGCCTGTCCACGCGCCGCGGCCGCCTCGTGGTTGGCCCGCGTGATGGTCTCGGTCGCCGATTGGTGAGCCTGGTCCACGATGCTCTGCGCGCGCGCCTCGGCCGCCTGGACGAGTTCGTGGACAGAAATCTGCTGCTCGGCATCCTGACGCGCCTGTTGCGCGAGCACTGCAGCCTCTTCCTGCGTTTGCTCGAGCAGCCGCTCCCGCTCCTCGAGCAGGCGTTGAGCCTGATCGGCCGACGCCGGCGCGGCCATTCGCAGACGGTCGATCAAGTCGAGCAGCTGCTCGCGGTCAACCGTCCAGCCTGACCCGAAGCGGCTGCGCCGACCGTCGAGCACCGCGTTCTCAATCTGGTCGATCAATTCGAGGAGGTCGATGTTGAACTCCGGCCCAGCGTCCCGCCTGTTTCGACTCTAGCGCAGGGCTGCAGGAACGGATCCCGGAACGGCTCAACGCTTGGGCGGTCCGTAGCGCTCGATCAGCGCCTCGTTGACGTTGGCTGGCACCAGATCGTCCACCGGGTGCCTGAGCGACGCCAACTCGCGGATCCTGCTGGCCGAGATAAACAGGTGCTTGTGACCGGCCATCAGGAAGACCGACTCAATGTGCGGCGCCATCTTCTTGTTCATTAGCGCCATGTCGAATTCCGCTTCAAATCCGGTCACGGCGCGAATCCCACGCACGAGCACGCTGGCGCCCACATCGTCGGCGAAGTTGACGACCAGGCCGGTGAACTTGGCCGCGCGAACGTTGGGGCAATGTCTGGTCGCCCCTTCGATCAACGCCAGGCGCTCGTCGACGTCAAACGTCTCGCTCGAGCGCGCATAAATGGCCATGACGACTTCGTCAAACATGCCCGCGGCACGCTGAACAATGTCCAAATGACCGTTCGTAATGGGGTCGAAGCCGCCGGGATAGAGCGCGATCGTCATCGTGAGGCCTCCACGCGATACGTATCAATCGCGCCGTCACCATAGCGCCGTTGATCGATCCGTACTAGCCCGCCGATTCGGTCGGGCGGTGTCGAGACGCCGCCCGATGCCCTCACCAGGCGTCGCCAGACCGCGATCGCGCCATCGGGGAGGTTCGCGCGGTGCGCCAGCTCCTCCACGACAGGAAGCGCGTCCACGCGATACGGCGGATCAATGAAAATCAGATCGGGGTCAAGTGGAATTCGCGAGAAACAACGCTCAACCGGCAATCGATGCACGCGGGCGGTCTCGCGCAGTCCAAGTTCGTCCAGGTTTCGCCTGATGACAGCGCACGCGGCCCCGTTGCGCTCGACGAAATCGACAGATTCCGCGCCTCGACTCAGGGCCTCAATCCCCAGATACCCAGCGCCCGCATACAGGTCCAGCACCCGCGCATCCTCCACGATGTCGCGAATCGTCGGTCGGTCGAAAATCGCCGTCCTGACGATGGCGGTGGCCGGTCTGGTTCCATTGGCGGGCGAACGAAGTCGTCTGCCGGCGAGCGACCCGCCAACGATGCGGGCATGAGAGGAGGACACTACTCCGCCCCTTCGGATCTGACGGGAACCGTGATCACGTGACCCACTCGAACATCGCCGTCGGAAACGACGAGTTGGGCGCGATAGTCTCCGGCCGTGGTCGGCAGGTCCCAGAATTGCCAGCCGCTGCCGCTGTTGCCGGACAGCTCGCCGCCCTCGACGCTGAATATCGGGTCGAACAGAATCGCATTCGGCAGGCGCAAACTCGGAACGCCCGACTCAAAGAACGCAGCGATCGCCGGCCAGAGGTTGGCATTGGCCGGATCGGCAGATGCGTTGCCGATGTACACGCCGCCCAGCTCCCACTCCGACACCACCATCAGATGGAACGCTGCGCTGAATCGGTTGTGAATCCAGATCGTGACCGCGGCGCCGGTCTGATCGGGATAGGTAAAGGTCGTGACTCGATTGACACT
The DNA here is from genome assembly GCA_028875225.1 of Chloroflexota bacterium. Classification (GTDB taxonomy): domain Bacteria; phylum Chloroflexota; class Dehalococcoidia; order Bin125; family Bin125; genus Bin125. The sequence continues at coordinate 146,757 of JAPPFB010000018.1, forward strand.
GTCCCAGCGGAGCCCGCCGGCCAGGTTGTCCAACATGATCGAGTTGCCCTGCAGCGTGACGCGTGAGCCGGGCAGGTACGGTCCTGGTTCGCGAATGCTCAACATCGAGGCAATCCCCAGTGCGTCGCGTTGGGAGATCTCCGTGAATCCGGTCGACGAACGAACAACGGCGTTCGACTGCAACGCCAGAAGCAACTTGTTCGGCTCGATCCGCTGCAACAGCGTCGGCAGCGATGCGTCGATCGCGGCCTGGAAGACAGTTGGATCGAGCGGCGGCTCGATCACGATGAAGTCCGCCGAAGCGCCAATCTGCGACAGGTCGTAGGCCCCTTCGCCGATCCCTCCCGACGCGTTGATCGGGATGTGGACCGAAACGCCTCGATCATCGCGGTGCAGCCGGTCCGCCAACTCGCTGATGAACGAAGTGAACTGCGAACGCAGCGCCGGCGACACGTTCAGGTAGTGGATATCGACGCCGTCGTGCTGCCCACTCTGAATCGCATGCTGAATGTTCGCGATGTGCTGGCGTCGCAGATCGTCCGACGCCAGGATGTCGTTGACCAGATCCGCCTGGTCGGCGTCGGCGTAGACCGTGGGCCAGACGTTCTGCGCGATCACCGGCGTCGGCAAATCGACCAGACCGAGCAACGATCCATCCGCGCCGGGCTGCCAACCGTCGGGATGCAGGATCGTTAACGATCCGGCAAGCAAGGACTGCGGTTCCTCGCCGCGCGGCACTCGGCCCGCGATCACATCGCGGAACTGCAACCGGCGGAAGATCGCAATGTTCTCGGGCGCACTCGACAGCGTGATCACGGCGGACACACCGTCGCTGCTCAGCCCGGCATCTCCGAGCCGGACCCAATCCTGTCCATTCCAGGTGTATGCGCCCAGGTTTCGCGCGTCCTGGGTCGGGTTGGTCAGGCGCAGGGTGAACTCGAACGGTCCGAGGTGCCCTTCCGGCACGCTGACCTCGTAGACCGGCGACGCTGCGCCAAGCACATCGGGAATCGCCGGCAACTGCGCCATCAACCGTGACTCGAACGAGACTGGCGCCCGGATCACGCCGCCGTCTACCTGTTCCGCAGCAGAAGTCTCGTCTTCGGTGTTGAAACTGGTGTCGATCAGACCTGGTTCAAAGAACAAGACAATGACCACGGCAACCAACAATGCAGCGATCAGCAGGATCAGCAGGACGCCAAGACCGCCGCCGCCTGATGGAGTTGCGCCGCGCGGGAGCCGGCTGCCCGGGCCATCGGGCTGGCTGGCCCGGCGTGGAGGCTCGGGCAGCGGAGTCGCGGGAGCCTCCGGCGTGGGATCAAATGGCGCGGTCTCTGCCGGACGGCGCGCGCGCCGGGACCTTCGCGCGGGCTCGGGCGGAGGCTCGCCGAGGCGCCGTACCGGACGCGGTTGCCAGTCGCCGCCTTCGGTGGTCGTCACGGCGCTCGCAAGTCAGGTGTCACGCTCAGGCGGTAATCCTCTCCGCCACGGTGAATGTGGACGATCACCGGGACGTTCGGCTGTAGCGTCGCCAATGCGTTCAGGTACGGCGTTTCGGCGTTGATCCGAATCCCGTTGAGTTCCCGCAACACATCGCCGGGACGGATTCCCGCGCGCGCAAAGGCGCCCAGACGCTGAATCTCGATCAAGAACGATCCCTCTGTGACCTCCAGATCAAGTTGCGCCGCGGCAGTCGGCGTGAGCAAGCGTTCATTGACGACGCCAAACGTCGGACGGGGATAGAAACCGTTCTCGGCGATTCCGCGCGCTACCTCCAGGACGGCGTCGATCTGAATCGCGAACCCCACGCCATCGACGAATTCACCGTCCCGTGTCTCCCGAGCGATCACGGCCGTCATGCCCACGATCTTCCCGTCCAGGTCAACCAGCACGCCGCCGGAGTTGCCATGGTTGAGCGCCGCGTCGGTCTGGATGAGGTTGTCTTGCTCATATCGCTCGCGGAAAAACGTCGTGTCCGGATCGCTCACGATTCCGACACTGATCGCAATCTCCTTACCCAGGATCGTATTGCCAAAGGCGACCACCGTCTCACCTGCTCGGACATCCGGGGAAGTCCGAAACCGGGGCACGACCAGACCGTCTCGCAGTTCTTCGGTCTCAATGCGCAACACAGCGACGTCCGAGAACGGAATGTCGTCGCCAAGCCGCTCGGCGGCCAGCGACTCGCCCGTTGGCAGAATGACCTGAAATCTGCTCATTCCTTCCAGGACGTGGGCGGCCGTAATGATGTGGCCGTCGGCATCGAGCACAAATCCCGTTGCCAACGCCGCCGGAATCACGACGACCCCCTCATCATTGGTCCGTTCCGGACCCTCGGCGTCGATGATCACGACCGACTGGGAGATCTGCTCGTAGAGTTCGGCGATCTGTGTCTGCCGGGCAATCGCCGAATCTTCTGTTCGGGCTGCCAGCTCGGACGTCGACTCCTGCATGGCCCGGTCAACGGCCCCGTCAACAGCCTGGTCCAGGGCCGCGTCCACCACAGTGGCGACGACCTCGCCTAACTCTTTGGGGGAAGTCTCGTTTCCGGTCGAGAGAATCGTTGCGACCAGGGCGCCGCAGATCGCGCCAACCAGTGCGGAAGCGATGACGATTGTGAAAGTGTGACGCACGCTACAGGGATGTCTCAGACATGAGACGATTTCTCATCCATTGGTGCTATCGTACCGTGCCATAAAGTTGTACGACTATTCGTAGGAACGGACGCTCAGGCAACACTCGTGGTACTCAGAAGGTCTGTGCCCATCACTGCGGACGGCTTGCAGCGGCTGCGAGACGAGTTACTCACGCTCAAAGACCGCCGCCGCGAAGCTGCCGAACTGATCCAGCAATCTCGCGAGGACTCTCCCGGCGCCCGGGACGAGGGCGAGGGCACCGAAACCAAGAACGAGCAGGCCTTCATCGAAGGCCGAATCCGCGAGATCGAAGCGGTGATCTCGGCCGCCGAGGTGATTGACGAGCAGGAAATCGAAGGATCCGACGTGGTCCGGCTAGGTTCGACCGTCACCGTCCGACCGCTGCCCAAGCGAACCGACGTCAACTACCGGATCGTCGGACCTGCCGAAGTCGATCCGAAGAATGGATTCCTCTCCGACGAGTCGCCGGTCGGCAAGGCGCTGTTGGGCGCCAAAGTCGGTGACACCGTCGAAGTCGCCACGCCAACCGGTGTGCGCAAGTTCAAGGTCAAGGCCATTTCGTAGCTAATCGCGGTCTCCGGCTGAGCGGCAGGAGGCCGCAGCCAGAGGAACCTGCCCACAATGACCGAGTCTCAACAACCAGGCTCCGACACTCGTTACCTTCGCGAGATCATCAGCGAGCGCCAGGCCAAGGCCGACACGCTGCGTACCGCCGGCGTCGATCCGTATCCACCGCGAACCGGTCGCACACACCCAATCGGTGAGGCGCTGGAAGTCTTCCGCGCTCACGAGCAAACATCACCCGAGGCTGATGGCCCCGACGTCATTGTGGCGGGCCGGATCGCGGCGCTGCGCAACATGGGGCGGATTGCGTTTGTCGATCTTCAGGACGACACGGGTCAGATTCAGATTCTTGCGAGCAAGCGAGCGCTGGGCGAGGCCTGGAAACTGCTGGACGCCTTCGATCTTGGAGACTTTCTCGAAGCGTCGGGTCCGCTGATCCGCTCACGCCGAGGTGAGATCTCGGTTCAGGCCAACGCTGTCGCCATGCTCAGCAAGGCACTCCGACCGCCGCCAGAGAAGTATCACGGATTGCAGGACATTGAAACTCGCTATCGCCAGCGCTACCTGGACCTGATTGCCAATGATGAGGCCAAGGAACTGCTGCGGACGCGGTCGAGGATCGTCTCGGCGATGCGCCGCTTCATGGACGATCGCGGCTTCCTGGAGGTTGAGACACCGGTCCTGCAGTCGGAAGCCGGAGGCGCCGCCGCGCGGCCCTTCCTGACTCACCTGAACGCACTCGACGAGCCGCGGCAATTGCGGATCGCACTGGAACTGCACCTCAAGCGGCTGATCGTGGGCGGGTTCGACAGGGTCTACGAGATCGGTCGAATCTTCCGCAACGAGGGCATCGGCAACCGCTGGAACCCCGAGTTCACGATGCTGGAGAGCTACGAGGCCTACGCCGACTACCACGGCGTCGCCGAGATGGTCGAAGCGGCTTTGGCATACATCGCTACCGAGGTAACCGGCTCAATGTGCGTGCCCTGGGGAGACGGCGAAATCGACTTCACTCCGCCCTTCGCGAGGGTGACGATGGTTGACGCCGTCAAGCAGCACGTCGGCGTGGACTTCCGCGACTATCCGACAATCGAGGCCATGGAAGGCCTGCTGCGCGAGAACGGCGTCGCGATTCCTCCCGATGCTGGTTGGGGCAAGCTCTTCGACGAGCTTGTCTCGGAGCGCGTGGAGCCGCATCTGCAGCAGCCGACGTTCCTGCTCGACTATCCACTGGCGATCTCGCCATTGGCCAAGCGGACCGAGTACGACGAGACCCTGGTCGAGCGGTTTGAGCTGTTCGTCGGTGGCTGGGAACTGGCCAACGCCTATACGGAACTCAACGATCCGGTCGACCAACGGCAGCGCTTTGAAGAACAACTCCGACTCAAGGACGCCGGCGACGACGAGGCGGAGTTGCTGGACGAGGATTTCATCATCGCGCTTGAGCACGGCATGCCGCCAACCGGCGGGCTGGGCATGGGTATGGATCGGCTGGCGATGCTGATGACCAACTCGCAGTCAATCCGCGACGTGATCCTGTTCCCGCTGATGCGCAAGCTCTGACGGGCTCCAAGCCCAGGTCACGTAGACCAAAATCAGCCCTCAGATTCCGTCATTGCCGCGCCTGCCGCGGCAATCTCGCCATGATCTGCACTGACGTCCGTGCTGGAAGCGGCGAGATACCCGCGGCAAGCGCGGGTATGACGGAGGTTCCTGTCTCTCTTCCGCCTTTGTGAACTCGCTCTAGATCGAGTCGCGAGTGACGCCCAACTCGACGAATTCATCGATCTGCGCATCCGCGAATCCCAGCTGTCCCAGGATCTCGCGTGTCTCGCTGGCAAACGGCTTCGTCGCCGGCGGCTGCTGGAAGCCGTCCTGGTCCAATGCGACGGGCGGCGCGAGGATTCGCACCGGCCCGATCTGTGGATGTTCCAGGTCGTACAGCATGTCGTTGGCGGCGACCTGCGGATCGTCGAGAATCTCGAACGGCATCAGGACTCTCGACGCCGGGACGCCGGCCTCGGCGAGCAATGTCTCCCACTCGCTGGTCGGGCGCGATTGCATGATCTCTTCCGCCGCCTCGCGCAGGCGCTCGTAGTGCTCTGCGTGGTGATTCGGATCGTCGCCCGTGTACTCGTCCTCCAGCCCGATCGCCAGGCTGAAGGCGGCGCGCAAGCGCGTGCTGCCGCAGGCCACGGCGAGCCAGCCGTCCGAGGTGGTGTAAGTGCGGAAATAGATGTCGGCCATGATCCGCGCCCGCGCCGACGGTTGCGCCATGCGCTGCTCGGCATACGGCGCGCCGCGCGAGCGCATTTCTGCCAACTCCCGCCGCGACTCCTCGTGGATCGGACCGTCGGCCGATTCGACCCGCAACATCTGGTTGTTGTTCAGCGTCATCGCCGCCTGCATCAGCGAGGCGTGGACTTCGCCGCCCTTGCCGGTCGTTGTGCGGCGAAAGAGCGCCGACGCGATGCCAAAGGCGAGCGACATCGCGGCCATGTAGTCGGCGCTGACCGGGTCGCCGCTCAGTGGTCTCCCTTCGCCCTGCCGGCCGTTCGCGACCATCAGTCCGCTGCGGGCCTGCACGACGATGTCCATGCCGGCTAGCCCGGCGTCGGGTCCGTAACGACCGAAGGGCGTCACGGTGGCGATGATCAGGCGTGGATGCTTCTTCCGCAGGGTGTCGGCGTCGAGTCCGAGTTGAGCGGCCAGACCGGGGCGGAAGTTCATCAGCGCGACATCGGCGCGGCTGAGCAGCGCGTCGATGATCTGCGGCGCCTGCTCGTGCCGAAGGTGAAGCGGCAGTGAGCGCTTGCCTCGATTGCGGGACAGGTAGATGCGTGATTCCATCGGGGCCAATTGCGCCAGACGACGGGTCGGATCGCCTTCCAGCGCCTCAATCTTGACGACCTCGGCGCCACCCTCCGACAGCAACTGCGCCGCGAATGGGACCGCCACGAACTGTCCGAACTCCACCACCCGAATACCATCGAACGGCTGCTCGCTGGCCAGATCGCGCGCATCAGTGGACATCGGGCGCTCCCCTTCGTCATTCTCAGAGTGTCAGGCTTCGATTGGACGCTATCACTTGGACCCGATTGTGATGACCGATCGATTCGCGCAGGTCGCAGTGCTCAACGGCAGCCCGCAGCGGGGCTCCTTCACGTACGCCGTGCCATCAGGCATGGAATTGCGACGCGGTACGTCGGTCGTCGTCCCCTGGCGGACGCAATGGGCCATTGGGATCGTGTTGCGGGTTTCCACCGATTCGGAGGTCACTGAACCGCGCCGGATTTCGCACGTCCTCGATCCGGATCCGCTGATTTCGCATCGTCAACTGGATCTCGCCGAGTGGATCGCGTCGCGATACGTGGCGCCAATCTCCGCTTGCGTTTCGCTTTTCCTTCCGCCGGGTACTCCGTCACGGCCGCGCGGCCGCGCGGACGGATTTCGGCCGGTCGTTCCGTCGACTCCGAAGCTCTCGAAGCGGCTGGAACTTGACATAAGCGACCAGCAGCTTCGGGAAGTCGTTGCCGGCTGGCCAATGAGCAAGGCGTCCCGCCAGGCCAACCTGCTGTTGGCGCTGATCGAGACGCCGCTCGATCTCGACGAAGCAGCGCGGGTCATCGGCAGTAGCCGGGGGTTGGAGCGGTGGCTCGGCTCGACGAGCATGGCAATCCGGGACGGAGACGCCGTCAGCCTCGCGATCGATCCCGTCCAGGCGCATGCGGTGGCCGATGCGCTCAGACGGACATCGGCCGAGCGCCGCCAACTGAGCTTGCTACGTCTGCTCGAAGCGGGGGAGCTGGATGAGATGGCGGCGCGGCGTGAGAGCGGTGCGAGGAAGCAGGATGTCGACGCGTTGGAGGCCCGGGGATACCTGAGGCGACAGGCAGCCTTCGAGCCGATTGAGCAGCGCGATCCCGTGGCTCCGGCTCGCTTGAGCGCCGACCAGGCCGATGCAGCGGATGCGATCGCATCCGCGCTGAGCGCGGACGGCGGCGAGACCTTCCTGTTGCACGGTGTGACCGGCAGCGGGAAGACCGAGGTCTACCTCGAGGTCACGCAACGAGCGTTGGATTCCGGCGGTGGGGTGATCGTCCTGGTTCCCGAGATCTCGCTCGCGCCGCAGACGATCGCGCGGTTCGAGGCGCGATTCCCCGGACAGATCGCAGTGCGTCATTCCCGCCTGTCTCGCCGGGAGGCGCGGGAGCAGTGGCGGCAGATCTACTCCAGGGAGAAGCGCATTCTGATCGGTGCGCGTTCGGCGTTGTTCGGCCCCGTCCCTGACCTGGCGTTGGTCGTTGTTGACGAGGAACACGAATGGACGTACAAGCAGCAGGATCCGCAGCCGCGCTATCGAGCAACCGACGTGGCGCGAGAGGTGGCGCGCTCATGGGGCGTCACAACGGTGCTGGGCTCGGCGACGCCCGACGTGGTCTCGATGGCGCGCGCCCGAGCCGGGCAAGACCGACTCTTGCGATTGCCGGATCGAGTGCGGTCGGGAGGCGTTGTTCCGGTGACGATCCCGCGGCCTGTTGTTGACGTCGTCGATATGCGCGAGGAGCTGGCGGCCGGCGTCCGTTCGGTGTTCAGCCGGGTATTGGACGCAGCAGTTTCAGAGGCGTTGTTGCGAGACGAGCAGGTGCTGCTGTTCCTGAATCGACGCGGGATGTCGGCGCTGGTGTGCCGGGCCTGCGGCGAGGCGGTCGAGTGCTCGCAATGCTCGATCGCGTTGACACTGCATCGTCCGGGCCCGTACCTCCAGTGTCACGAGTGCGGCGAGCGGCAGCCGACGCCTGCTCGATGCCCGGCCTGTTGGGACGAGCGAATCGGCGCGATGAGTTTCGGCACGGCGCAGCTGGAGGCTGAAGTCCGGCGGCGCTGGGGCGAGGTGTCGATCACACGATGGGACCGCGACACGACGTCGGCGAGCAATTCGCACGAGGAGTTGCTGGAGGAGTTCGCCGCTGGGCGATCGAAGGTGTTGATCGGGACTCAGATGATCGCGAAGGGATTGGACCTGCCCAACGTGACCGTGGCAGGCGTGGTCAATGCGGACCTCTCGCTACGGGAATCGGAGTACACCGCGTCGGAGCGGACGTTCCAGTTGCTCTCACAGGTCGCGGGTCGCGCGGGGCGCGGATCGCTCGGTGGGCGGGTGATCATCCAGACGTACGCTCCCGAGCATTTCGCCGTCGTCGCCGCGGCGGCGCATGACTACGACGCCTTCTACGAGCCGGAGATGCGGATGCGGTCGCAGTTGGACTATCCGCCCTACGGAAGATTGTCTCGTCTCACGGTGGCGCGATCCACCAGCGCCGAGGCCGACGCTGAGGCCGCGCGTGTGGTTGCAGAGTTGGCGGCGCTGCGCCATCACACTGTGGGCGCAGTGGCCGAGGTGATTGGCCCGGCGCCGGCGAGCCCGGCCAGGCGACGGGGGCAGTGGCGTCGGCAGATCCTGCTGAAGGGCGAGGACCCGGTGGCCCTCCTGTCGCGGATGGAGTTGGGACGCGGGTGGTCGATCGATGTCGATCCGGCCGGCTAGAAGGCCTCGAAGGCGACGCGGACGGCGGCGACCAGCATACCGATGGCCAACAGGCGGGAGAGCCAGGACTCGCGAATGCGCGATGCGACCATCAAACCAATCGGGTTGGCGATCATCGCTCCGATCAGCAGCGGCGGCACGTCGTTGAGCGGGTCGCCAAAATGCTGGGTCGCCGTGTGATAGATGACGACGACCAGGGCGATGCTGCTGACGATGGCGTGAGAAGCGGGGACTCCCAGCCAGGCGGGCATGCGCATGACTCGGATGGTGATGGTGGCGAAGAAGAGTCCGCCGCCGATGCCGGCGAGCGAAGTCAGGATCGATGTGGCGCCGATCACGGCGAGTGAGCGGCGGACGGGGATCCAGTAGAGGTAGAGCTCACCTCGTCGATCTCGGATCATTCTGCGCCAGCCCCGGCGGCCCAGCGTTCCCGCGTCGCCGGTGGGTCGCCAGATCAGATACGCGCCGAGTCCGGCCAGAAGGACGGTGAAGCCTCCGGCAAAGACTTCTCTGGGCAGCTCGGCCGTGCCGGTGGCTCCGATCAATCCGGCGGGCACGGCGATGGCGGCAGCCATGCCGACCGCGCGGTAGTCGATCCGCTTCTCGCGGGCGAGTCGCGCCGTTGCCAGGCCGGAAGACGCGACCACCAGGCACATGGAGGCGAGCGCAATCTCGGCCGGGCTGGCCTCAGCGTGGCGGGTCAGGAGGACCGGGGCGAACAGGAAGCCTCCCCCTGCGCCGACGGCGGTGGCGTAGACGCCGACGGCGATGCCCACGCCGATCAGCGCAACGAACTCAAGCCAGTCCATTCCCTCAGGCTACGACCGAGTGTCATGCGGCCTACTGCTTGGGAATCTTGGGCAGCAGCCAGCTGAGGAAGGCGTCCTGGCTGCGGGTTTGCATGTAGAAGCGGCCGGGGCCTTCGAGCTTGCAGACGAGTCCTTCGCCGGAGAGCAGGGTCGTCTTCCAACCACCGGAGCGGCCGACGCTGTACCTGACCGAATCGTCGAAGGCGACCATGTGACCGGTGTCGACGGTGTACTCCTCGCCGACGTTGAGTTCCTTGAGGTGGATGGCGCCGTAGCTGGAAAGGAAGAGCAGGCCGTGGCCGCTGCAGCGCAGGAGAATCAGGCCTTCGCCTGAGAAGAAGCCCTTCGCTCCTTGCCAGGATGTGTCGACCTCGATGTCGTTCGTGGCTGCGAGAAACGAGCCAGACTGCACGAGGACCGAGTTGCCGGTCATTTCGATCGCCTGGATGTCACCGGGGAGTCCCGGCGCGATGGTGACCTCGCCCGACTGTTCGGCGGTGAAGGTGTTGATGAAGAAGCTCTCGCCGCCGAGGACGGAGCGCTTGAGACCGCCGAGCAGACCACCGCGCATGCCGGTTTCGATGGACACGCTGGCCGACATCGAGACCATCGCGCCGGCCTCGGCCTGGAGTTGTTCACCGGAGGCGAGTTGGATCTGGGCCAGAGCGTAGGAGGGCCGGTGGAGGATTTCGTATTGCATTGAGGGGATCCTTTGGTGATGAGCGGAGTTGATTTCACTCTATGCGCATAGGTGGATGGCGGCCTGCGGTTGAGTTGATTGGGGCGCGGGCAGGGAGGAGGTGCGTGGATCGATCGAGGACTGGGCCCCGCATCGAGTGCGGGGCGTCGGAATGGATTGGAGTGCGGGGCGTCGCAACGGGTCGGAGTGCGCGGCGTCGCAACGGGTGGGAGTGCGCGGCAGCGGGGATGGTGGGAGTTCCGTGGAACGGAAGCTAGCCGGTGTCGCGCATGAACTGTCGGATGGCGTCGAGGGTATCCGGGAGTTTCTCCGGTGAGCGGGCGTCGACGTCGAGGCAGCGAGCGTTGGGCGCTTCGTTGCAAATCCGGTGTCCGATCCCGGTGGGATGGAAGGGATCGGCGCCGGGGATAACCAGCATGGGCGCATAGGTCCGATTGACGGCGACCTCGTTGACGGCGAAGAAGGGCGAGCCGGTGGGCCACATGCCGTCGCGGAATTCGACGACGAGCGCGATGTAGGCCTCCCGGCGCATGGTTCGCACGGCGTCGGCGAAGAGGGGATCGTCGTGGATCCGCTGGGCGAAGGGACCGGCCTCGTTGTTCTGCATGAAGATCGGGTCGCGCTGAGCGGACTCGATGACCGCCTCGAGCCCTTCGGCGCGGCAGAGGCGGATCGTGGGATTGAACATGTCGTAGAAGGTCTCGGGCGAGTTGGTCTCGTCCAGCCCGACCGGGTCCTGCATAATCAGGCTGGCGACGCGCGCGGGGGCCTGGTCGCCGAGGCGCAGGGCGTACGCGCAGCCGATGCAGCCGCCCATGACGTGGGCGCGTGGGATGTCGAGGTCGTTGAGCACGGCGATCTGGTCGAGCATGGCCGCCTCGTAGTGGAAGGGTTGGAGCGAGGTCTTGCTCCGGCCGCAGTGGCGTTGGTCCATGCCGATCACCGTGAACTCGTTGGAGAACGCCTCGATCGGATTGATGATCGACCGTTGCCAGAACTCGATCTGCGAGTTGACGCCGCCCGGAGCGAAGAGCAGGAGCGGCGTGCCGCCGTTCTCCTCCCCGAACACTTCGTAATGGATCGTGGTTCCGTCCGGACGCATCACTTCAGCCATCGCCCCGTTCCTTTCAAGCGGGGTCAGTCTATCGGCAGGGCGTCCCGTCATTTCGATAGCCTTGGCGCAGCCCGGAATGGACAGGATTTCTCATGGTCACCAGCGCGGCCCCACGACTCACGCTTGACACACTCGACATCACCGACTCGGACCGCTACCGCGACCATGGCTACCCCTGGGCGGAGTGGGACCTGCTGCGTCGGGAAGCGCCGGTCTACTGGTATCAACGGCCTGGCTTTGAGCCGTTCTGGGCGATTACCAGGCATGCCGATATCCGTTTCATCAGCGCGCACCCGGAGTTGTTCTCGAACTCGCAGATGTTACGTCTGAACACGGCCCAGAAGCTGACCCAGCAGCAGACGGAGCGCGAATTCCAGACCAATCGCCACGGCGGTGATCCGTCCGACCCGCAGGATTTCATCTGGATGGATCCACCCGAGCATCGCCAGCATCGCGGCATCGTCGCGCGCCATTTCACCCCACGGGTGATGAAGACGCTCGAGGACCACTTCGCCGAGATGGCCGAGAACTACGTTTCCGATTTCGCCGACAAGTTAGTGGTGAGCTTTGCCGAGCATGGCGCCGATCAGGGCGCCGATTCGGCGGTTGACGTCGTGCACGAACTCTCGGCCAAGCTGCCCGTCGCGGCGATCTGCGACATGGGCGGCGTGCCTGAAGAGGACTGGGACAAGATCTTCGAGTGGACGGAGGCCTTTGCCGGCCAGGACGACCCCGAGTACTGGGAACCGGGCGAAACGTCATTCCAGGCGACGCAGCGGATCGTCGGACAATGGTTCCGGCACACGCAGGGGCTGATCGAGGAGCGTCATCGCAAAGGCTTCGGCGACGACCTGTTGAGCGATCTGTTGCAAGCGGAGATCGACGGACGCAAGCTGACCGCAGACGAGGTGCACAACTACTTCTTCCTGTTGCTCGGGGCCGGCAACGAAACGACGCGCAACGCCATCACGGGAGGGGTCAAGGCGCTGCTCGACCATCCCGACCAGATGCAGATGCTGGTCGAGGACGCGTCCCTGGTGCCCTCGGCGGTCGAGGAGATCCTGCGCTGGACGTCAATTGTGATTCAGTTTCAGCGAACCGCCGTACAGGACGTCGAGCTGGGCGGTCAAACGATTCGCAAGGGTGAGTCGGTGGTGCTGTGGTATCCGTCGGCAAACCGCGACGAGGAGATCTTCGAGGATCCGTACCGATTCGATATCACGCGCCAGGAGAACGATCACTTCGCCTTCGGCGGCTACGGCGAGCACTTCTGTCTGGGCGCGAACCTGGCCCGCTGGGAGATGCGAGCGATGTTCCATGCGCTCAGACCGCTGCTGCCGCAGCTCGAAATCGCGGCGGATCCGGAATATGTGATCTCATTCCTGCATGTGGGCGGCATCAAGCGTCAGATGGTCCGGCACCGGCCAGGCTGAGCCAGTCCTTGTCGTACCATTTGATCAAGACAAAGGGGAGATCTCATGGTTATCGCAGAGGCGCCGACGCTGACGCTCGACACGGTGGACATCACGGACTCGGATCGATATCGCGATGACGGCTATCCGTGGGCCGAGTGGGATCTGCTGCGCCAGGAGGCGCCCGTCTACTGGTACCAGCGGCCTGAGTACGAGCCATTCTGGGCGATCACGAAGCATGCGGACATTCGTTTCATTTCGTCGCATCCGGAGCTGTTCTCGAATCAGCAGATGTTGCGTCTGAACACGGCGAAGAAGCTGGGCACGGCGCAACGCAGCCGCGATCTGCAGATGAACTTCACGGGTGGCGACGCGGCCGATCCGCCAGACTTCATCTACATGGACCCGCCGGAGCATCGTCAGCACCGCAGCCTCGTGGCGCGGCACTTCACTCCGCGCATGATGAAGATGCTGGAGGATCACTTCGGCGAGATGGCGGAGAACTACGTCTCCGATTTCGCCGACAAAGTCGTCAATGACTTCGCCGAGCGCGGTACAGGCTCGGCGGTCGACCTGGTGCATGAGCTGTCGGCCAAGCTGCCGGTGGCCGCGATCTGCGACATGGGTGGCGTGCCCGAGGAGGACTGGGATCAGATCTTCAAGTGGACCGAAGTGATTGTGGGGGCGGATGATCCGGAGTTTCGGCTGCCGGGCGAGTCGCCGTCGCAGGCGAGCCGCCGCGTCAGCGAGGAATGGTTCCGCTACAACTACGAGCTGATTCAGCAGCGTCAGTCAGAGGGTCTGGGCGACGATCTGCTCAGCGATCTGCTGCGGGCCGAGGTTGACGGGCGTAAGCTGTCGCCGGCCGAGATTCACGGCTACTTCGTGCTGCTGCTGGCGGCGGGGAACGAGACCACGCGGAATTCGATCAGCGGCGGCGTCAAGGCGCTGCTCGATCATCCCGATCAGATGCAGATGCTGGTCGACGACGCATCGCTGGTGCCGTCGGCGGTGGAGGAGATCCTGCGCTGGACCTCGATCGTGATCCAGTTCCAGCGCACGGCGATCGAGGACGTTGAGTTGCGAGGCAAGCAGATCCGCAAGGGCGAGTCGGTAGTGCTCTGGTATCCGTCGGCGAACCGCGACGAGGACGTGTTCGAGGATCCGTACAAGTTCGACATTACGCGCGAAGAGAATGATCACTTCGCGTTCGGCGGCTACGGCGAGCATTTCTGTCTCGGCGCGAACCTGGCGCGCTGGGAGATGCGCTCGATCTTCCACGCGCTGCGTCCCGTGCTGCCGAACCTGGAGCTCGTTGCGCCGCCGGAGAACGTGATCGCCTTCCTGCACGTCGGCGGAATCAAGCGTCAGATGGTGCGCTACCGGCCGGCCTAGATTCACTTCGGCGGCGCGAACAGGTATCTTCATGATGATCTCTACGCGTGAGATCGCCATGGAGGGTCCTGATGGTTACTGCTGAACGTCCGGCGCTAACGCTTGACAATCTGAACATCACCGACACGTCGCTCTATGTGGAGCACGGCTACCCGTGGGAGGCGTGGGATCTGCTGCGTCAGGAGGCGCCGGTCTACTGGTATCAGCGGCCCAACTTCGAGCCGTTCTGGGCGATCACCAAGCATGCCGACGTTCGCTATATCTCGTCGCATCCGGAGTTGTTCTCAAACACGCAGATCCTGCGGATGAACGATCACGAGTCGATTGGCATCCTCGAGCGCGGGCGCGAGGTCAACGCGAACCGGTACGGCGGACATCCGTCGGAGCCGCCCGACTTCATCTTCATGGACCCGCCGGAGCATCGCGAGCATCGGCGGTTGGTGGCGCATCACTTCACGCCGCGGATGATGAAGCGGCTCGAGGATCACTTCGCCGAGATGTCGGAGAACTACATCTCGACGTTTGCGGATCGGATCGTCGCCGACTTCGCCGAGCGCGGCGCGACGAGCGCGCTCGACGTGGTGCATGAGGTCTCGGCCTTGCTGCCGGTGGCGGCGATCTGCGACATGGCCGGCGTCCCGGAGGACGACTGGGGCCAGATCTTTCACTGGACCGAGACGGCCGGGGGCGCCGCGGATCCGGAGTTTCGGCTGCCGGGTGAGGATCGCGAGCAGACGATCCGTCGGGTCAACCTGGAGTTCAACGTCTACAACGAGGGGCTGGTGCGCGAGCGCCAGGCGAACGGTTTGGGCGACGACCTGCTGAGCGACCTGATGCGGGCGGAAGTCGGCGGCGAACACCTGACGCCGCGCGAGATTTCCTCGTACTTCCGCCTGCTGATCGGCGCGGGCAATGAGACGACCCGAAACTCGATCACGGGCGGGATCAAGGCGCTGCTCGATCATCGCGACCAGCTCGACGACCTCGTCGCCAACCCGGAACTGATTCCTTCGGCGGTCGAGGAGATCCTGCGCTGGACGTCGATCGTGATTCAGTTCCAGCGCACGGTGACGGAGGACCTCGAGCTGCGCGGAAAGACGCTGCGCAAGGGCGACTCGATCGTGATGTGGTATCCGTCGGCGAATCGCGACGAAGAGGTGTTCGAGAACCCGTACAAGTTCGACATCCGACGCGATCCGAACGACCACTTCGCGTTTGGCGGCTACGGCGAGCACTTCTGCCTGGGCGCGAACCTGGCCCGTTGGGAGATGCGGGCGATTTTCCATGCCCTATTGCCGATTCTGCCGAATCTGGAGTTGGCGGGCGAGCCGGAGATGGTGCCGCGGTCGCTGCACGTCGGCGGGATCAAGCGCCAGATGGTTCGTTACCGGGCGCAGTAGCGGCATACAGTGTTGGGGATGCGAATCCCCAAACCCTCGACGTTTGCTGTAGCAGGCGCTCTGGCGGCGCTTTTGGTCGGATTCGCGTTCCTGATTGCGGACTCCGGCGTGGCTCAGGAGCCGGACCGGGCGCGGGCGAGCTACGAGTTCAGCGGACAGATTCTGACTCGGGTCGACGAGCTCGGCCGGCTGGAGCTGTGTCTGCGCACCGAGGACGGTCAGGTGCTGTGCCCGGAGGCGCGCTTCGTGCGGCCGGATCGAGCCAGGACGAATCGCTGGATCGCGAGCAGCGAGGTCGCTTGGCAGTCGGCGATTGAGCCTGAGCGAATCGTCTATCCGGCTCGCGATGGTTCAGGCACCGGTCAGGCTTCGACGTATGCGCTCGACGCGGAACGGATGCTGTCCGCTACCTGGAAAGTGGAGACGTCGCGATCCTTCGGGACGGCGTTTCATATCGGCGGCGGCCGGTTCATCACCGCGCATCACGTGATTGAGGGGAAGCCCCCGTTCGCTTCGTTGATCCATGGCGAGCGGACGATCGGCGCGGTCGTGCTGGGGACTGACCCACAGTTTGATCTGGCTCTACTGGAGGTGGTGAATCCGGAGTTGGTGTCGGACGTTCCAGCGATGCGGCTGCGAGCGCCGACCTCGGATGACGTTGGCCAGCCGGTGTTCGTGACGGGGTATCCGGGCGGAGAGGCGTTGACGTTCTCGAGCGGTGGAGTCGTGATCCAGGTCTGGGACGACAACATCCAGACCAGCAGCGCGATTCGCACCGGCACCAGTGGCGGGCCAATGTTCGATGCCTGCGGAGACGTGATCGGCGTCGTGTGGGCTGCCAGTTCTTCCTGGGCGTACACGTTTTCCGGTCAGGCGCTGCAGAAGTCGCTCAGGCGGATCAGCGAACAATGGCCGATGTCGCCGCGTTTACCCGATTCTTTGCCGTCGACGCTGCGGGCGGCCGACCGCCTGGTCTGGCACTACGGCCCCGAGCCGCCGCAGGACGTGGACTGCTCGGAGTTGGACGCCGACTGGTGGGTTGGTCTTTCCGGAATCGCCGATGAGGCTGAGGTTCGCGCCGACCTGGAGCGCAGTGGCTGGCGGCAGGTCGGCGTGTGCGGGGCCGACGGACCAGATGACTTCGATAACGGATTCACGTACATTGCGGCGCTCAAACTGCAGGATCCGTTTGTCGCGCCTGCTCAGGATTGTTCCGGCGAGGATGTGTTCTTCGTCGACACCGTGTTGTTCGACGAGCCGCAGGCGTTCGGATCGATTCGGCTGACCACTTCGGGCCTGGGCCCGCTGTGTCCCGAGATGCGGCGCTACTCGTTGCTGATTGGATTCGATGATCCGCAGGTCGCGGGCGCCGACCTTGGGGCGACCCTGGTGGGCGCCGACGGATCATTGCAGGTCGGTCGCTGGCAGCGACGGTCGTTTGAGAGTCTGGACGGGGCTCCGGACCGGTTGGTGACCACCTTCTGGCAGGAATGGACGGCGCCGGCGGAGTTTGAGCCCGTCGCTCTGCGCCTGGCGTTGGGCGGCAACCGGCTGTTGCTCCCATTGCGACCGGGCCTGCCTCCGCCGTCGGCGGGGGCGCAGCTCGCGACCATTGAGCAGCGCGCGCAGATCGTGGTCCGGATTGACGGCGAGAGCGAAGCGGTGGAGACCTGCCTGCGGACGTCGGGCGCGGTGCATTGCTCGCCGGACGTCGGCGCGGTGGAGTACCCGGGTCATGTGGGTCGATGGCGGGAGTCGGCGCCGATTGCCTGGTCCGCGGTGGTGCCGACAGAGCTCACCGCGGCGCCCGGGCATGTGAGCCAGCAGGTGCTGAGCTGCGCATTCGAGGGTCCGGAACGCTTCTTCGCCTGGCAGTTCAACTCTCTGGCCGGCAGCGGCACGGCGGTGTATGTCGGCGATCGGCAGTTCATCGTCAACGGGGCGCAGGTTCCGGACGGCGCGCCCTGGGGCGTGATTTCTCGCGGTTCCCACTCGCATGCCGTGATCCGCGTGTCGCACGACCCGCGCAACGACCTGGCGCTGGTCGAGTTGTTCGACACGGAGGCGGATGCCGACCTGGGCCGCGCCGTCCTGATCGGCTCGACCAACGAGGAGATGGTCGGCGGCTACGTGTATCTGCTCTCGTATCCGGCCGGCGATGCCGCGCGATCCAACCTGTCGGTGCTGGATGTGACGACCGTCACTGATCGGGTGTTCCGGGTCGAGCCGTCGGGCATTCAGCGTCACGGCGCTCCGCTGGTCGACCTCTGCAGTCACGAGTTGCTGGGAATCTCGATCGGCGGCGACGACCTGCTGCGGGCCGAGACGGTGGCGGATTCGCTGGCGTTGATGCGCAGCGACGCCGAGCGGCCGTACTTCGACCGGGACGGTCCGCCGGCACACGGCTCGGCGGCCGCGCTGGGCGAGCCGCTCTACGCCGGACCGGTCCAGCCGCAGTTCTCGGGCCGGATCTGCGCGGTGCATCCGTCGGAACGCTATGAGCAGCACTACGCGGTGTACGCCTCCAGCGTGGACAACCCGGATGTCTGGCGGGTCTACGAGGAGGACGGCACGCGTCCCAACACGTGCGACTTCGGCGACAAGATCTTCATCGTCGAGTACCGCGCCGACGAGCCGCCGGAGGCGGTCTGCATCGAACCGCGGCGACCGCTCTCGCCGGTCTCCACCGTCGAACTGGAGTTGGAGGCGCCGGACGGAGTCGAGCTGCTGCTGGCCAGGGAGTTCGTGCGGGACGACTGTCCGGGTCTGTCGACGCTGGAGCAGTCCCGCTGGTTCTCGACGCACTACTTCAAGCTGAGAAACACGGGCCGGCACGACTTCGAGGACATGACCGTGCGCGTCTACAACGAGGAGGACCAGCGCTACATTCCGAGACGCGACGTCGTCAGCTTCGCCGACTCGGACGTCTGGGCCTGGCGGGTGCGAGTCCGAGAGGGCGCGCCGGTGAAGATCGTGGTGACGGTGCGGTAGGCGTCGCGGGGAGATTCGGGATCGGTTCGCCGGATTTGCTGCTCTGGACTGGGAATTCTGCCGAAAGCCGTCCGGGAGAGTCCAGGTTTGTCCAGATTTGTCCATAACAGTCCAGGATTGATGAGTGCGGTTCCTGCTGGTTGCCGAGGGATCCAGGTGAGTCCGGGTGGGGGATTGGCTGGTGTCGAGATTCATGTGCGGTCCTCGGCCTGAGTGTCCGGCGTCCAGGCGGCATCGATTGTATGCGGACTGATGTTCTGGCAGGAACGCAACGGTGTCGGTGGCGACAGAGTCGGAGGGCCTCACCCTAACCCTCTCCCTCAGGAGACCTGCGCGTAAGTCGGTTTGGCGCTGGATGGGTGGGTTGCGGTGTGTTG
>JAPPFB010000010.1 GCA_028875225.1 Chloroflexota bacterium
ACAAGCATCCGTTGTCTGTCACATAGTTGCATATTGATCGATTCCGTCAAGAACGTTTGCCTGCACAGCGATCACCGCGGCGGATGACCGGCCGCGGCCGGTCTGCGGGCGGCGGTGGTCTAGGCTGACCAACAGGCGCCGGGTTCCGGGTGCACGGCGACGACGGGCATGAAGGGTTCAGCGGGTGACTGACCGGTCAGGACTGCCCGATCTCACGTTGCTTCGGTTGCGGCGCGCGGGCGTGGCCGCGGAGCGGCGGCTGGAGGACGGCCTGGCCGGGCTGGGGGTCTCGCTGGACGAACTGCGGATCCTGGCCGTGTCCGCTGCATCTCCGGGCGTCAGCGCCGTCGAGATCGCGGCGGTGGTGGAGCTGCCGGCGCCCGCCGTCAGCCGCCTGGTTCAGGGGTTGGCCCAGCGCGGGCTGCTGATCCGCCGCCGCTCGCGCCTCGACCGGCGCACGGTGATGCTCCGGTGCAGCCCCGCGGCGCTAACCCTGATCGAGGCATGCCTTCCCGCCCTCGAGGCGAGCGAAGCGGAGTTCCTCGAGCCGCTCAGCGGAGGGCAGCGGCGCGCCCTCCAGGGCGGCCTGGAACGGCTGCGCCGCGCCCAATCCTGAGCCAATCCCGAACTGAGGCGATCGCTCGATGGCAGCGGGGCCGGCTCAACGCTTCGCGGCAACGGCCTCGCCGAAGGCGATGGCGGCGACCGCGCCGGGGCTCTGCCGCCAGGTCTCGAGCTGTTCCGAGAGCTGATGCAGCTCACGCGCCTCGCCGACCCCGTATTGCTGCGCCGGTCCCGAGATCTCAGGACTCAAGAACCAACCCGCGACCAGTTGGAAGAACGCCTCCAACTCTGGCGCTTCGGCGAAGGTCTCGAAGGTCATCGACACGCGCGCGTCGGTGTACCCGCATTCGAGCAAGCGGGCGAAAAGCTCCTTGCCCATCTGCGGATGACCATCGTCCGCGGCCAGCAGGTCGGCGAAGATCTGCCAGCCACGGTCAAGGATCGGATGCCCCGGGTAGACGAAGGAGCTGTCGATGATCATCTCACGGCAGAACAGCAGCCCGCCGGGCCTCAGCACCCGCTGTGCTTCCCCGAGGACGGCGGCCGGCTCGGGCACGTAGGCCAGCACGTCGCAGCAGCTGACGACGTCGAACGAGCCGTCGTCGAAGGGCAGCTGCGCGCCGTCGGCGACCTCAAACGATGCCTCGCCGCAGCCGTGCTCGGCCGCGTTCGCCCGAGCCAGCTCCACCTGCGACGGCTCCATGTCGATGCCCCAGGCCTCGCCCGGCGCCACCGCCTCGGCCAGGGCCGCCGTCACCTGCCCCGGTCCGCAGCCGATGTCCAACAGGCGCAGGCCGGGCCTGAGCTGGGGCCGCAGAAAGTCGATCGTCCGCTGCGCCCGCTCCCGGGCCAGGAAGCGCAGGTACTCATCGCCGTAGCCCATCGTGTAGTCGGGAGTGGATCCAGTCTGCAGCTGCTGCGGCATGGCTCGCTCCTTGGTTGCTCACGCATCCGTCCGTCGCCTCACTGCCGACGATCGAGGATCGCCCATCGCTCGTTCCAAGTTCCAATAGGCAGCGTACAACAGGCCAAGCTGTCCAAATCGACCAGAGGCATGCCGTGTCGGCGTCTCAGGATGGCGCTGGGGAATCGAGCAAGGGGCGCGGTGACCGGTTCGCTTTGGCATTCTGGGACTGCCCAGCTCAAGACTCGCGCTCCAGCCTCTGCTGCGTCTCGCTCCGCCCTGCCTCTCCCTACTCCAGCGAACGTCGCCTCCCGTATGCCCGTCACCAACTGCGGGGCGGGCTCTGACCTGGGGGATCGCGCACGCCAGCCGGTAGTGGCATCCTGCCCGCAGCACGATGACGCCGGTCCGCGACATGGGCGGCGATTATGCGGCCGAGACCACGTTCCGCCGTCGGCCGGCGTCGGCGGCGGCTCATGGCGCCCCAGTCAGAGTGAAGATGCGGGGGATAGCATGGCGCTTCCGACAAACCTCAATCTGCTCCGTGCCACCGGCAATGCCGCAGCGGCGTCAGTGTCGCGCACGGGTTCGCCAACGGCGCCAACGGCGGCACGCGTGTGCGAGCAGTTTCATTGCTCCGCACCAGGCGCGGCGGGAGCGGATCCACGCACAGGTCGGGGCCTGAGCACCGGAGCGGCTCCCGGCCCGATGCGGTGGGGGGCGGCGGAGTAGAGTGAAACGCGTGATGCGCAACGTGATCGAGCGGCTGGCGGGTCGGCGGGTAGTGGGGGCGGCCCTGCTCGGCCTCGTCGCGAGCGTGGCGGGGTTGGCCTGGCGCGGGCAGCGGCTGGAGGGGATGGAACTGCTCGACACGCGCGGCTGGTACACGCCCGACGATGCGGCGGCGCTGTTCGGCGCGCTCGAGCGGCTCGACGGCAGCGCGGCGGCGGTCTACGCGATCACCGCGCTGACCATCGACATGCTGTTTCCGGTTTGCTACGGCCTGCTCTTCGCGCTCGTGCTGCGGCGGCTGTTGCCCGGACCGCCGCTGTTTCTCGTGCCGCTCGCGCTGGCGCTCTCGGACGTGCTGGAGAACGCGACGGTCGCGGCGCTGGCGCTGAGCTTCGACGGCGAGCCGAGCTCATGGGCCTGGCTGGCGGCGGCCTGCACCCTGGTCAAGACCGTGCTGCTCGCCGCGACGCTCGCGGCAGTCGCCGCGGGCGCCGCGCTGCGGCTGTCGGAGCGGCTCCGCCGCTGAGGCCGGTAGCCCTAGCTGTTGGCCGCGATGAAGGCCTGGACGCGCTGCCAGGCGTCGTTGCAGGCGTCCGCGTGCTCGTCATAGGCGCGGTCGAAGAAGCTGTGCGGCGCGCCGTCGTAGCTGACGATCTCGTGGGCGACGCCGCGCTCGTTCAGAGCGGCGTCCCAGCTGACGGCCTCCGCGGCGGGCACCAGCTCGTCCGCCGCGCCCATCAGGCCGAGGATGGGGCAGTCGATCTCGGCGATCCGGTCCAGCGGCGAGCCGCCGCCGTTCAGCCCGGGGCTGCTGGGGTGGCCGTAGAAACCGATCGAGCCGGCCAGTCCGTGCCCGGCGGCCGCCTGCATCCAGCTGTTGCTGCCGCCGAAGCAGAAGCCGACGGTGAAGATGGCGCGCTCGGCGTCGGCGGCCCGGAGGGCGGCAGCCGCCGCAGCGGTGTCGGCGGCGATGCCGTCCGGCGAGGTCTGCTGCACGTGCGGCCAGAAATCGAACTCGGCGTCGCGCTTCGAGACGCCGGCGGTGCGGCCGAAGTAATCGATCGCGACCGCGTCGATGCCGATCTCGGCGAAGCGGATGGCGAGCTCCTCGTAGAAGCGGAACAGGCCGCGCACATCGGGCAGGATCACTACGCCGGGCCCGGTGGGCGACTCGGCGCGGGCATGGAAGGCGGCGAACTCGGCGCCGTCGGCGGCGATCAGGGTCAGGTCTTCGACGTCCACGGCCGCGCCGGCGATCGGAGTGATCGCGGGCAGGGCCTCGTAGCGGTGGCACATGGGATCGGTCCTCTCTGCATCGCGGTTCTGCCACCCGAGCATACTCGCGCGCTCGCGCGGGCCCAGGAACGGTGCGCCAGCGCGGTCGCAAGTCCCAGCTCACGGCTCCCAGCTCACGGCCAGGTGGACGAAGCTGAGGCAGGGCAGCGCGAGCTCGTCGCCGCGCGTGTGCGGCAGTCGAGGGCGATCCGCTCACAGCGTTCGTTCGTCCGTTGCATCGGCGGCCGGTCGCCCGTCGGCCGCCTCGACTCTGGACGAGAGCCGCGAACGCGCGTGCGCCGCCGGGTGCGGCCACTATCCTGACGCGAGCCGGCGCCGCCGGCGCGTTGAGTTCAGTGACGCACGCAGGACAAGGAGCGATCGATGCCCCCCACCCCCGAAACCCAGGGACTGCTGGCCATGCTGGAGGAGGCCGGCGGCCCGGATATCTCCGAACAGACGCCGGAGGAGGCGCGCGCGGCGATCGCCAACTTCGCCGCCATGCAGGCCGGCGCCCCCGAGCCGGCACGCGTCGAGGACCGTAGCCTGCCCGGGCCGGCCGGCGAGATCCCGGTCCGCGTCTACGCGTCGGCGGGCAATGACCTGCCGGTCGTGATCTACTACCACGGCGGCGGCTGGGTGCTGGGCGACATCGAATCGCACGACGGCGCCTGCAAGCAGCTGCTGGCCGAGCTCGGCCAGGCGGTCGTGGTCTCGGTCGACTATCGCCTCGCGCCCGAGCACCGCTACCCCGCCGCGGCCGACGACTGCTACGCCGCCGCTGTCTGGGTCGCCGAGCACGGGGCGGAGATCGGCGCCGACGGCTCGCGCCTGGCCGTCTGCGGCGACTCGGCCGGCGGCAACCTCGCGGCCGTGGTCTCGCTGATGGCGCGCGACCGCGGCGGCCCCGCGATCGCCGCCCAGGTGCTGCACGTGCCCGTCACCGATCATTACTTCGACACCCAGTCGTACCTCGACAACGCCGAGGGCTATCTGCTCACCCGCGCCTCGATGATCTGGTTCTGGGGGCACTACCTGGCCTCGGCGGAGGACGGCCAGCAGGCCTACGCCTCGCCGCTCAAGGCTGCCGATCTGTCGGGTCTGCCGCCGGCGCTGGTACAGACGGCTGAGTACGACCCGTTGCGCGACGAGGGCGAAGCCTACGCCGCCGCGCTCGAGGCGGCCGGCGGTGAGGTCGCCATGCATCGCTACGACGGCGTCGTGCACGACCCCTTCATGATGTTCGCCCTGATCCCCACGGGGGTCGCCTGCCTCCAGGAAGCCGCCGCCTTCATCACCGAGCGCATCTAGCCGGGCCGCCGCCAGTCTCCGGATCCGCGCGTCGACCTGATAGGCTGATGGTCGACGAATTCGACCAGCCTGGGTGTCAGGCTGGCCACATCCGTCTCTAGCGCGGCGCAGTCGGGGGGAGATGTGCGATGGGTGACGTTCGCCAGCAGAACCCAGGAGAGAGTGTCCCCCCCCCCCGACAGATCAGACGTTCTATTTCCGGTGTGGGCGGCGGCGCAGTGATCAGTCGCGTTGCGCGCTTGCTGGCGCTGGCGGCGTTGGCCTTGCTGCCGATGTGGCTGGTGGGCGGCGCGGTTGGCCAGGGCATTGGCGTGCTGACGGTCACGGGCGCCCAGGCGAGCGAGGGCGACGCGCTGCGCTTCCGGGTGAACCTGAGTCCCGCGCTGACGTCCGACGTGGTGGTCGAGCTGGAGACCAGGATCGACGGCCGGACCGGCGCCGCGGCGGCGACGCCGGATTCGGATTTCCCGTCCAGCTCGGCTCGGCGCCTGACGATCCACGCCGGCTCGACGGGCGCCTGGTTCACGGTGCCCACGGTCGAGGATGGGCTCTACGAGGGCGATGAGACGTTCGAGCTGCGGATCGCCGATGTCGCCGAGGGTCTCGCGCAGATCGGCGCGGCGGACCGCGCGATCGGCACGATCGTCGAGGACGACCCGATGCCGCAGGTCAGCCTGCATCAGTCGGCGTCCGGCGTCATCGTGGACAACGCTCAGGGCGTGGACGACGCCGAGTTGACCCTCGAGGGCGGCTCCGCCTCGGAGCCGGCCGAGATCGTCTACCGCGTCTACCTGTCGTCGCCGAGCGGCCTCGACACCACCGTGCCCTACACCCTGAGCGGCACCGCCACCGCTGACCTCGATTACACGGACCCCGCCGTGAAGCAGCTGGTCATTCCCGCCGGCGAACTCTCGGGCGTGATCTCGATTACCACCTTGCCCGACACGCTCGGCGAAGACCACGAGACGCTGATCGTCACCCTGGGAGCAGCGACCAACGCGACCGTCGCCTCCGGCGCTGGCGAGGCGACCGGTCGCATCTTCGACGACGACCAGGCGAAGCACATCGTCCTGTCGCTGACGCCGCATCGCGTGCCGGAGTCGGTGAGCACGGAGATGACCTACACGCTGAGCGCATCGTTGGGCGGCGGCGCGACGGCCGACTCCGCCGTCCTGATCGAGTCACGGGTCGGTGGCCTGCTGATCGTCGGCGGCGGACACACCGCCACGCACGGCGCCGATTTCGGCCTGCGCGACGCCGTCGAGGGCAAAATCGGCCTGAACATCACCATCCCGGCCGGCCAGAACAGCGGCTCCAATACGTTCAACGGCACGATCACGAATGACACGCTTGATGAGTTTGACGAGGCGATCGGCTTCGGCCACGACATCAACCGGGTCGCCAACACCGGCGAGCTCTGGGGCACACACAACGGCTACAGCTTCTTCTATCCGCGGCTGACGATCATCGACAACGACGGCGCCCACGTGCCGACGCTGTCGGTCGCCGACGCCGCGGCCGTCCAGGAAGGCAACGACGCGTCGGTGACCACCGACATGCACTTTGCGGTCAGCCTCTCCGCCGCCTCAGGCAAGGACGTGACCGTCTGGTACGCACTGGGCGGCACCGCGACGGCCGGCGATGATTACGACACGCCGCCGCTCTCGCTGACGATTGAGGCCGGATCAACATCGGGCCGCGTCACGCTCCCGGTGCGCGGCGACAGGGCAGACGAGGGCTCCAGCGAGACCGTTGTGCTGACCCTGTTGGGCGCCGACCACGCAGACCTGGTCCAGGGCGGCACAGCGGCGGAGAAACGCGCGCTCGATCTCGTCGGCGATTGGGCCTGGCTCAGGCCGGGCCACCTGGCTGCCTTGCTAGGCGTCGGCCGGCGCCGGCTGACGCAGCTGCTCGCACGACTGGACGACCTGGGCCTCGTCACAAGAGTCCCGCGAGCGGGCGCGCCCCGGCTCACGCTCTCCGACCGCGGTCTCGCCTACCTGGCCCGCCGCGACCGGACCTCGGTTGGGATCGCGCGCAAGCGCTGGAGCCCTGAACCGCGCGGGTCGGGCGACGCGTTCGACTGGCGCAACGTCTCAGGGATCCGCTCGCGCCAGCTGCTGCGCAACCTGGAGCACACCGAGTCGGTGCACTGGTTCAACACGCTGCTGGCCAGCCAGGCGCGCGATCAGGGCAGCCGCCTCGTCCAACTCGACCCGCCCCACCGCGCCTCGCGCTACTTCCGCTCCTTTGAGCGGACGCGTTCGATCCAGCCCGACGCCTACGCGCTCCTGGAGACGCCCTCGGGCGAGCAGGCGTTGTTCCTCGAATGGGAGCGGCGCGCCGTGCGGCCGGCCACGATGGCGGCCCGGCTGGCACCCTACCTGCGCTACTACGCCACCAGCCGTCCGCTCGAGGACCACGGGCTCCTGCCCCGCGTGCTGGTCGTGTTCGAGGACAAACTGGCCGCCGACCACTTCCTCCGCATCGCCGCAGACGCCGTCGCCCGAGCCGAGGTGCCCCTGCCGCTGCTGGTCTCGGATCGCCTGAGGCTCGAACAGCACGGTCCGCTGGGCCGCGCCTGGCGCTCTGTTGAGCACCGGGCGCCGCGCGGCCTGGACTGAGGCCGCTTCAAGTCGGAGTTGTCAGGCCGCCCGCCTGGTGTCCTGGGAGCCATCTCTCGCCTCGCCGCCTCCGCACAACCCCGCCCAGACATCCTCCGCGAACAGCCGCGCCTGGCGCTCGTCCGCCTCACCCTCGTCCGTCCCGCTCAGCAAGCAGTCCAACAGCTCACGCTCCGTGGCGAACTCCACGATCGCCAGCATGTGCGCCGCGTCCGGGCGGGTCCCGACCCGCCAGCGGTAGAGCGAGCGCACACCGACGCCCAGTTCCCGCGCCAGCCGCCGCCAGGTCAGACCCGACGCCGCCCGCAGGCGCTCCAGGCGCTGCGGAAAGTCGTCGGGAAACTGGGCTCCGTTGGGCCGGTAGGTGGTTGTCCTGAGTTGGTTCATCGCGAGCGCTCATCCCGCCGGGCCGCGCAGGGGTCGTCGCCCAGCAGTTCGTTGAGCCCGCCGGGCAACTGCGCCGCCAGCCGGATCAGCGAGAGCATCGAGCCGCCCGAGGGGCAGGACCCGCGCCGCCAGCGCAGCAGCTGGCGGTCGTCCACGCCCAGCGCTTCGGCCATCTCTTCCCAGGTCAGGCCGGCGCGCCGTTTGATCCCGGTCAGCCGCTGGCCGAAATCCCTTGGCAGATGGGCCTCGCCTGGTGCGAACTCCAGTCGTCTCCTCACCCGTCTGCCGTTCATCGCTCGATCGCTCCCTGGGCGCTGCCGCCTGGGTCGGCGCTCGCGCTCTCGGGCTCAGCCTGCGCTGCTGCGGCCTCGGCCGCCTGCCGGGCCAGGTGGCGCCGCGCAATCATTCGCGCGACGATCCGCAACCCGGCCCGCAGCGTTTGCCGCTCGTCCTCCGTCATCTCCCGCATACGCATCACGTCCGTCTCTCATGTCAACGGGAATCTCGATCGGATCGGAGGCCGGCAGGGTCATGGCGCACATCTCTTCTGCGGTACAAGTGTTCTGTGTAAGGTCGAAGGTATCGCTGTTCTACAAGTGTTGTCAATGACTGTTGGAGTGCATCATTGATGCTGTGGAAGACCTATCTTGGCGATGAGCATATTGGGATGCAAGCCGCGCGGCCCTCCGATCAGAGGCCCACACATGCCTCGGCGGATTGGGCAATCGATCGCGATGATCAGGGGCCAATACGACCGCGTACGGAGCGAGGAGGGACCGGCGCGGGGTGTTGTTTGCTACCAGGGAGGCCGGATGCAATCGGTTCTGAGTCCGCGGTTGGACCACTCTGGCGTGCGGTGGGATTCGGCGCCGGGCGACCGCTTCACTCGTTTCCACCCTCGGCCAGCAGCGGCCGGATCTCGCGTGTGCGCATGTCGAGGAAGGCGTAGTCCTTGAGTAGGTCCACGTCCGGGACCAGCACCTCGCCTCGGAACCGCGTCCCGGGCCGATCGCCCCACTGGACCACCTGCTCCCGGACCAATTCTGCCAGGCCGACCGACACACCCGAGCGCGACATCGTCGTCAGCCGTGCGATGTCCGTCTGGCGCACGGCGATCCGGCGATCGACGCCGAAATCGCGGTCCTCCAGCGCCAGCCGTGAGATCAGCGCCGCCGCCACCCGCGAGCCGGGCGCGCCGCTGGTCGCGAGCGAGACCCAGTAGTAGCGGGCCAGCCGGCGCATCACCAATTCGTGCATTCGCTCGCGCACCGATGGCAGCTCATCCACCACCCGCGCCATCACCACCTTCGGAATCCGGACCACGACCGCCTCCGTGATCGCCGAGTAGCTGGCGACCCAGCGCTCCGCGTCCATCAAGAACTCGTGCACCCCGATCAGGAACGGCGCGGCGAGCT
This sequence comes from Chloroflexota bacterium, assembly GCA_028875225.1. Lineage (GTDB taxonomy): Bacteria > Chloroflexota > Dehalococcoidia > Bin125 > Bin125 > Bin125. Next base: position 9,213 of record JAPPFB010000010.1, read on the forward strand.
CGGAGTGGGGGGATTGCCAGGGCACTGCCGTGCCGTGTTGCACGAAGACCAGGTCCGCGAACGCCGAACCCGATTGGATGAAGGGTGAGTCAGCGGAAGGCTCGATGTAGTCCATATCCAGTGCCGGGGCAGAGCCCACGAGCACACGGTCCAAATCCTCGACCGAGACCGACTCGAAGTCGAGGCACCGGACGAGCCCCTTGGCGAATCCTGAGACGCGAACGGACATCGACGGCCCCCGGCCTGCGTTGCTCATGCGTACAGTATTCGATCTGAAGGGCCACAAGGAGAGCTGTTCTGAACGATGCGATGCGCGTGAACAGGCAAAGACAATGGCGTCTCGACAAGAAGCAGTATCACCGCCTCGTGTAATCTCACACCTTTGTGGCCTGTTGTGGACATTACAACTAAGGCTGGACTCAGTTTAGATGTGGGGGCGTGGCTCACGCACCGATGAGCTGCCGGAGCCAAGACCTAAGCCGAGCCGTGGCACGAGCCACTGAGTTCAGAAAATCCGCAGGCCCAGCAGGGCAACCGCGCGAACTGTGTCAGGATCGTCGGGCTGGACAGTCTCGAAGCCAAACGAATGTAAGGGTGGGGGCGAGTTCGAACCCGGTTCGAAGATGGCCCAGTTTGAGGTCCCATCATCGAGACGCGATCGGTAGTGGATGCCGGCGAAGGGTCTCCTCTCTTCAGTTCGGCATTCGTAGACGAACCGTGAGACTTCCTGAGTGAATCCTCTGGGAGCGTTGAGTCGAATCGCCGCTGCATCTATGTCTGAAAGCCCGTAGTGAATGCCCCTACTAGCGAGGTGCGAGCGCAACGAAGCGAGCGAACCAGCGGCGCCGACATCTGCAAAGACTCCATCCACCTCAGCGATGCCCATGAGTCGGCGCTCGAACCACTCGCGGGGAACCGTCCCGGCAGCGATCGGGTCGTTATCGCCTTCGATCTCGCTAAGCGCCGCGGCTGTCGCTATATCGGGTCGGAAGGGCGAGAGCGTTTCGATCAATGCTCCGAAACGCGTCGTGCTCGCGTACAAGACGCGATAGGAAGCCTCTGGATCGTCCCAACGATTGCCGAAGGTGCCGTCTGAACCCGCGTGGCTCCAATCGGGCCACACCCAAGGATCGGGAGTGCGGGCGAGACGAAAGACTGCTCCCGAGGGAGTTACGGTCTCTAGAGCGCAGGTCATCCAGCGACCAAGAAGGCGCGTGCGGCGGCGATTACATTCGGGCCTACTTCATCAAGATCGCCTTCGCGGAGGAGGTGCAGCGGTGAGCGGTCGTCAAGCTGTGGATTCAGCCCTTGGAACCAGACTTGCGCGACGGCTGCTGAGTCCGCCGCTGCGATCGGAGCAGCCGCTTGCAAAGCGGTGCGTAGACGCCGCTGCACGTCGGCACTCGGTTCGCGGGTACCATCCGCCCATTGGTTGACGGCGCGAGTTTCCTTGACCGATCCTAGGTAGGCGCAGAGTTTGACACCAAGGATGCCTCGTATCTCTTGGACAACCTCCGGAAATGTAGAGCGGGTTGCGCGCGCATGCGCCTCGTAATCCGGCCTGGCGACACTGGTCGTCGTCATTGGTCCCCCTCAGTCTCACAGAGATCATACCACCTTGAATCCCTTGCCAAACACGCCCGAGATCACGAAGACTCCCTCGGGCGAGATGAACCGACTGGCAGAGGACGCGGGGCACCTGAGCCTCACCTAGCGATCCCTCCTTATGTTGCAAGGCGTAGAGTAGAGTCAGTGAACGATACAGCTAACCTCCAGGAATCGCAGCCCGAAGCGCTCGCCAGTCCGGGCCGCCGCTTGGCGGGTGCGGTGCTGGAGATCGCCCTGTTCTGTCTGACGCTCGCGATCGGCTGGATCGTCTGGTACCTGATCGTCGCGCGCCGGGGGCAGAGCCCGGCCAAGCGGCTGCTGGGCATGCGCGTCGTGCGCGAGGACGGGGCGGCGGCTGACTTGGGCTGGATGCTGGTCCGCGACCTCGTGGTCCGGGTGGTGGCCCTAGGCGCGCTGGATGCGGCCCTGGTCGGCATTCTGGGGGAGGCGGCGGGCGGGGCGCTGTCCGGCCTCGTGCTCGTGGCGGCGGCGCTGTGGTGCGTCTGGGACGCACGACACCGCTGCCTCTGGGATCGCGTGGTCGGCACGCGCGTGATCCGAGTCGCCCGCCGAGCCTGAATGGACGCGAGTGCCGCTAGTCGGTGCTCACAACCGGGCCGGAACGCAGACGTGGAGTTGGCCTCGCTGCTGAGTTGCCTCCGTTCTGGGCTAGCGCGTGAACTGTCGGCGGCGTCGCTGCGTTAGCATGGCTCCTAGAGGACGCTGATGACGACCGCCAAACCCCGCGCCGACCGCGGCCGCCTCCGGCTGCCGGACATTCCCCGGCGAGAGCCCGACGAAGTGACCGCCTTCGACCACTTGCACCAACAGGGCAATGCCCACCACCTGGCCATGCACTTGATTGCCGCGGGTGCCGACCCCGAGACGCTGCTGGTCACGGCCGACCGCTGGATCGTCCAGCACCTGTCGAGTTTCCGGGAGCGGGCACGCTATCCCGACTTGCTAGTCGCGTTCGACGTCGCCCCCGAGCTGTACCGGGCCAGCAACGGCTATGTGATCTCAGAACAGGGCAAGCCGCCCGACTTCGTGCTCGAAATCGCATCGGCAAGCACCGGCCGCGTGGATGTCGGCAAGAAGCAGGACGACTACGAGCGCTTCGGCATCCGCGAGTACTGGCGCTTCGACGAGACGGGCGAGTTCCACGGGGCGCGGTTAGCCGGCGATCGCCTGGCCTCGGGCCGCTACGAGCCGATTGTCATCGAGGCGCTGCCCGATGGCGATCTCGAGGGCTACAGCGAGGCGCTCAATCTCAAGCTGCGCTGGCAGGCTGGGAGGCTCGGCTGGCACGAACCGATCAATGGACGTCACATCGCAACGTTCGAGCAAGAACGTGCTCGCGCCGACGCCGAGCATGCCGCATACGTCCAATCAGAGCGGCGAGTTCGCGAACTGGAAGCCGAGCTGCGCCGATTACGTCGCGACTGACGCACTCGGCTTGACTCGGCTTCGCTCCCGTTGATCATGAGTATCCGCGAGTTGTCGGCCGCCCAGTTCGCCGCCAAGTGGCGCGACAACGCAAGGCGTGAGAGCGCCTCGTCGCAAGAACACTTCATCGACCTCTGCCGACTCCTCGGCGTTCAGACCCCTGCCGAAGCGGATCCGTCAGGCGAGTCCTACACCTTTGAGGCCGGCGCCGAGCGGCTGAGCACCGGTGGTCAGGGCTGGGCCGACGTCTGGAAGCGCGGACACTTCGGCTGGGAGTACAAGGGCGACCGCGCCGACCTCGCCGCCGCCTACCGACAGCTCCTCGACTACCGCGAAGACCTGGAAAACCCGCCCGCGCTGGTGGTCAGCGACATGGACCGCATCGAGGTCCACACCAACTTCACCAACACCCGACCCCGCGTCCACGAGATCACGCTCGACGACCTCGCCGAAGGCGGCGACCGGACCGCCGAGGCGCTGCGCATCCTCCGCGCCGTGATGATCGAGCCCGAGGATCTGCGCCCGCGCCAGACGCCGGACGAAGTCACACAGGTTGCCGCATCGCGCTTCGCCGACCTTGCGCGCTCGATGCAGGAGCGCGAATACGAGCCCGAAACCGTCGCGCACTTCCTCAATCGCGTCCTCTTTTGCCTGTTCGCCGAGGATGTCGGCTTGCTGCCGCGAGGCCTGATGACCGACCTGATCGAGTCGCGCCAGGACGCCCCCGAGGCGTTCACCAGCGGGCTCGCCGATCTCTTCCGCCTGATGTCGGACCGCGAAGCCGGGCGATTTTTCGGCACCCAGCGGATTGAGTGGTTCAACGGTGGGCTGTTCGACGACGATGTGGTGCTGCCGTTTAACCGCGACGAGCTCCGCACCGTCGCCGACGCCTCCAAGCTCGACTGGTCGCAGGTCGAGCCCGCGATCCTCGGCACGCTGTTCGAGCGTGGACTCGACCCGGCCAAGCGCGGGCAGCTCGGCGCGCACTACACCGACCGCGAGAAGATCCTGATGGTCGTCGAGCCGGTCGTGATGACCCCGCTGCGCCGCGAGTTCGCGGCCTTGCAGGAGCGCGTCGCCGAGCTGATGAAGGACCGCGAGCCCAGCCCCCTCACTCGCGAGGGCCTGCGCCGCGCCAACCTGCCCAAATGGGAGCGGGACGCCGAGGCCGAGTGGCGCGCCTACATCCAGCGCCTGCGAGACGTGCGCGTGCTCGACCCCGCCTGCGGCTCGGGCAACTTCCTCTACGTCACCCTGCGCCTGCTCAAGGACCTCGAGCAGCAGGCGATCCGCTGGGGTGCCGAGCGGCTGCGGATCACCGGCGAGTTCCCCCGCGTCGACCCGCACAACGTGCTCGGCATCGAGATCAACCCCTACGCCAAGGAGCTGGCCGGCGTCGCCATCTGGGTCGGCCACATCCAGTGGATGCTCGACCACGGTTACGGCTTCCCCCGAGACCCGGTCCTCCAACCGCTCGACAACATCGAACTCCGCGACGCCATCCTCGCCTACGACGAAGACGGCAACCCTGTCCCTGCAACCTGGCCAGAGGCCGAGTTCATCGTCGGCAATCCGCCGTTCCTGGGCAAAGCGAAGCTACGCGAGTCTCTGGGAGACGAGTACGTGGAATCTCTCTATAGGACTTGGGGTTCGCAGGTTCCCAACAGCGCGGATCTGGTCTGCTATTGGCACGAACTCGCCCGGCAAGTCATTGCCGCAGGTTCGTCAAGGCGCGCGGGGCTGCTGGCGACAAACAGTATCCGAGGCGGCGCGAATCGTCAGACTCTCGAAGCGATCAAGGGCAGTGGTGAGTTGTTTCTTGCATGGTCGGACGAACCGTGGATTGTTGAAGGAGCTGCAGTTCGTGTCTCGATCGTTGCGCAAGACTCCGGAATGGAGACGGACCGAAGTCTCGATGGTGAGGCAGTGCCATTCATCAACGCTGATCTGACGACCGGAGCCGACCTAAGCGCTGCACGGTCTCTCGATGAGGGTGCCAAGCTGTGTTTCGAGGGAGTCAAGAAGGCAGGATCATTTGATATCACCGGTGAGGCGGCGAGGGCGATGCTGATGCAGCCCTCGAATATCAATGGGCGGCTGAACGCGGACGTCGTCGTTCCTTCCGTCAATGGCTGGGATGTCACTCGGCGCCCCCGTGATGTGTTCATCATCGACTTTCAGGACATGCCTCACTCTGATGCGGCTGGCTACGAGACACCGTACTCACATGTCGAAGAGCATGTCTTGCCGTTTCGCGCCAAGAACCGCGAGAAGCGAAGCCGCGAGCTCTGGTGGCAGCATCAGCGCCCTAGACCACTGCTGCGTTCGGCACTGGAACCCCTTAGCAGATTCATTGTGACCCCGGCAGTCGCTAAGCACCGCGTCTTCGTCTGGCTCTCAAAGCCGCAACTACCTGATCACCAGCTGTACGTGTTCGCCCGCGACGACGACTACGCGTTTGGCGTCCTCCACTCGCGAGCCCACGAACTCTGGTCGCTGCGGATGGGCACCAGCCTTGAGGACCGCCCGCGATACACGCCGACCACGACCTTCGAGACCTTCCCCTGGCCGCTCAGCACGCCCGACGAGGCCCTGACGCCCGAACAGCGGGGGCACCGCGACGCCATCGGCGCCGCGGCGAAGGAGTTAGACGAGAAGCGCCGGCTCTGGCTCAACCCGCCCGAGTGGGTCCGCGAGGTCCCGGACGTCATCCCCTCTCTGCCCGACCGCCTCCTGCCCGTCGACGACGAGGCCGCGATGCAACTTGAGAAACGCACCCTGACCAATCTCTACAACCAGCGTCCCACCTGGCTCGACAACCTCCATCGAACCCTTGACGCCGCCGTCTTCGCCGCCTACGACTGGCCCGCCGAGATCGACGACGAAGACATCCTCGAACGCCTCCTCACCCTCAACTTCGGTCGAATCGCGATCATGTGATTGCGGTACCGTCGGTACTGAGCCCTGATCGCGATATGCATCCACAGAGGAAATCGGAAGGCGGGCGTGAGGTCGCGATGGACATTCGTCTCCAGCCGCGCGAGCTCGACATTCCCCAGGCCGACCCGTTCGCCAACGATCTCTTGGAACGGCAGCCAGAGATCGCGGCACTGACCAATGTCCTCGCTTCGATGTCTTTGGTGTCCGTCAGGATGCGGTCGAACCGTCGGAGCACGGTGAGTGGCAGGATGACCTTGCGGTACTCACTCCGCTTGTAGGGCCCCCGCAGCAGGTTGCAGATGCCCCAGATGAAGTTCGCCAGTTCGCCATGCGTTCGGGCGTTCATGCCGTTCTCGCCTCCCGTCCTGAAGCAGGGTACGTCAGTGCCCGCGCCGCCAACCTGAGCGAACGAGCGAGGTCCCACGTCGACTCCATGGACGCCGTGCCGGAGGACCTCTTGCACCACGTCCTCGCCACGCTCGACGAGCCCGCTTACGGCGGGGTCAACGCCGGCGGACTGCGCTTGGGCTGGCCCGCATCGCCCTGCCCGACGACCCGGCTGACCTCGCCTAGTCCGCCGTCCGAGGCTACCGCCCCGCCCGCATTCTCGACACCGACTCCAGCGTCACCAACCTCCTCACCGACTACACCCACATCACCCACATCGCCGTCCCCACCTCAGTTGACGGCCATCCAATGCGACCTGCCGACTCTCATTGCACCGCCGGCTGGGGCCATTTCGGAGCCAACCAGGCCGTCATGCCCGGTCAGGGCAAGATTATCCGCCACGGAGATGTTATCGACGTTTATCTGAACGGATGAACCTATTGGCGAGACATACCAATCGAGGTTCGGACGTGCCGTCTCGGCGGCTACCCGGTCCTCAAGAAGTGGCTCACCGACCGGGAGTCGAAGGTGCTGGGACGGGCGTTGTTGGTGTGAGCGGTCGGCTGGTCCTTCAAGGTGGCGCTTCGTAGGGCGGTGATCCTAGAGGAATCGTAAGATACACGCTCCACCTGGCCAGAGCTGACTACCTTATCTTCTGCAGCTCATACTTCAATGCTTGCATTGTGGTCGCGGCATCGTTCACTTGTTCCGAAGCCAGGTAGAAGCGTCTCTCATCGCTCCATTTGGCTTCGTTGGTTTCCGAGAACAGGATCGGAATGTTGTCTATGTTCCCTGCTGCCTGCTGCAGGAGGTTGTCCACCTCCTTGCACTCGAACGGTGCCCCGGGCATATCAACGACTTCCCTATAGATCTGTGCCGCGTTGTCGAGTTGCGCCTGCGATCGTCTTACGAATGCACCTCTTGTCATTTCGGCTCCAATGAGTGAGCGAAGAGCTTGCCGGAAGAACTCTATGAGGTCTTCTAGTCCTTGGACCAATGGAGTTGCCGCCCTCAAGTACTCTTCCTTTGTTGATTCGTGCTCCGAGAACAGACCGGCCATGAGGTCGTAGTTTGGGTTCCAATCAACGATTATGCCGTCACCGACGTTCTCTCCTTGGAATGCCGTCGGACGCTCCCTCTCTGGCAGACCTGGGTTGATCCAAAGGCCCCTACACTTGAAGTTGTTGTTCGCAAGGTCGGCCATGCTTGGGTAGACAAATGACCAGATAACTTGGGCATCGGAGTCACCCCAACGTTGCTCAACGCGGTGACTTCGATAGTATCGTCGCTGAGCGCCTTGAGTCGTGATTTGCCTCACTATTGAGGCGATTTCGGCCTTGCTGAATGTGCCGTTCAAGACTGCCTTGAAGCTGTAGCGCTTCGCGGTGGCGTGACTCTGATCCTTGGTTTCGCTTAAGGTGTACCTCTCAGAGGGAACCACGATGGTCAGGAGATCGTGGAGAGGGGGCAGGGAGTCGCGGTCGATGACTTGGTGTTTCGGCACGAAGATACGATAGTTGGAGTTCGTGAGCTCGGCAGTGTCGTTGTCAATCACCTGCCAGTGGACCAGGTCGTTCTCAAGATCCACGAGACACACGAGAACCGGCAAAGCGTGGTTGACCCAGTAGTCCACATGCGTGGCATCCGCCCTAAACACATACCTGCCGCCGATGGTCTCGGATAGGTAGCTCCTGCCCGCTTTCACTTGTATCCCCAGCAATCTGCCAGTAGGAGAACTGCCTTGAATAAGCTCAACATGGGCGTCGATCCCGTAATCGCTTTCGTGTTGTTCTCGAAACGCGAAGTCAATGGCCTCAAACGCGCGGGTAGCTAAGGCGATGCCTTGCCTGGCTATTCGATCAGTGTGCTGCGCCCGCATGGTGCACTCAGTCTATCAGTGGACTGCGTCACGACATTATCAAACTGCCCGGTCGGTCCGCTTTAGCTCGCGGTCCGACTTGCGGGCTTGGGCGAAGTCGTAGGAGTACCGGAGGCAGAGCCAGGTATCGGCAGTGCTGCCGAATGTGTGTTCGAAGTGGATTGCCAGGTCGGGGGGTATCGGCTCCTGACAGTTGCGGACGGGGGGAGGGGGTGAGGGCGAGGGCGGCGTCTCAGATGCAGACCGATAACGGATCAAAACGGATAAGATGTTTCGAACACAGAACGTAGTGCGTCACAGCCCGTTCTGCGACAGGAACATTTCCAAGAGACATCATCCCCACCGAAACCTCGTCGCCCTCTACGCCCGCGTCTCCTCCGATCGTCAGGACGCCGCCCTTTCGGTCGCCGCCCAGTTCAGAGCTCTGCGAGACTTCGCAAAACGCAACGGCTACGTAGTCGCCCGCGAGTGCATCGACGAAGCCGAGTCGGGACGCGTCGCCGACCGGCGCGAGTTCCGCACGGACGAGGAACTGGACTTCATCGTCAGCGACGACAACGAGTACCGGATGGCCCTGGGCAAGTCGTGAACGGAGCAGAGATGGCGACAGACATCGAGCTGGCAGTGATCCAAGTCTCTGTCCGCGACGTGATTCAGATCCTGGAGAATGAGCCGGTTCAACCTGACCTCATTGGCGCGATTACGGCTGCCCAGATCATGAACCGCGCCGCTATAGCCCATCTCTCAATCGAGCGGGCATTGAAGTTCCTCATCAAGCGGGCTGGCGGACCGCTGCTTGAGAGACATGACCTCGATCTGCAGCTCCGCAGGTTGGTTCGCCACGATCCGATTTCGGCCGTCTTCCTCATCCACTCGTATCAGGCCGCTGTGCGGCACTATCGCTTCAATCCAAATGCAGACCACATGGGGCATCTCAGGTCCCTCCAGAGTTACCTGGAAGAAGTCGGCTCCAACGCAGCGTTCCAAAGCGTGCGCTACTGGGAGCTGGCGCAGTCTCGCGATGCGCTCGTACTGCGCCGGGTCAATCTGACGCTGCACATGGAACTCCTCCACGCGCTGCACGAGCTGCTGAACAGGCACAGGCCAAAAGACACGGTTGTCAGCAGGGTCGAGGGCGCAGTTCACGAGGTCATGTGGCGTGATCCCGAGTTGACGTACTCGCCTGGTACCGCGAAGGAGGAATCGGTCCACTCCTACCTCAACTGGCTCAACGGATTCGCCTCTCACAGAGAGGCTCTGACCGAAGCTGCCAGACAACAGTTCATGATCGGCGACGACTTTGCCAATGGGATGGTACTCAGGGCTCACCGATCGCTTCTGAGGTCGCCCGACCAGGCGGTATTCTACTTCGCAGACACGCTAGTCGTGTTGCCTAAGCAGCCCAGGGACGTGATCCCGCCGGTGGAGTGGCTTGGCGATACTCCTGCACGGACAGGCTATGTCAAGGCTCCTTCGGGAGTCGTGCTAGGTGAAATCGCGCGCCGTTGGGACGGGCTTTGGACCGTCTCTCCGTTCCACAACGGAGTCCCGGTCGCCAAAGCAAGGAACAGAACCGACGCCCAATGTTATCTGGCCGCGCTGTTCGTCCCGCTCGCCGAGCTTTCGGTGAACGATGAGGTGCGCCGGCTCAGGATTGTGGTGAACGATGAGACGACATCCACCTGGAGCCAGAACCGATACGGCTTCAAGAACGAGTCTGTTGCCGAACACGAAAGGTATCCCATCAAGGTTTTCTTCTGGGATGCCGGTCATGGCCTCCAAGTCGGTGACAGCATCACCATCACGGTTTCGCGACGCTATGGGAGTCCGTTACTCGATGTGCTCAGAGGGGAAGTTACCAACGTGGCCCAACACGTTGTACATCTCGTCGGCAAGCGGTCAAGCGGCATCGCGAAACAGGAACTCGATTAGCAGTAGGACAGTCCGACACGCATGGCTTGGGTGCCCGGGGCGTCAATTCGTTCCCGCTTCGGCCGCGACGCGATACGGTGAACTCACCGACTGCCGTAAGTCTATGGAAGGACGCTTTGGTGAATACGTCTGAGCTCAACGATGTCATCGCACTCGGCGAAGGCTTCACCACAGAGTTCAAGCGAGGCATGCCTTCTGACCTAGGCCGCGAAGTCTGCGCGTTCGCGAACGCCAGCGGTGGGATCATCCTGCTCGGCGTGACCGACGCTGGCAAGGTGGTCGGAGTTGCTGACCACAACCGACTGAGTTCAGAGGTACAAAACACGGCGCGCTCCGCTGATCCGCCGATCGCCGTTGATGTCGAGAGCGTTGGCGACGTGCTCGTCGCCGACGTGCCGGAGCAGAATGGCAAGCCGTACTCGTTCGGCGGCCGTTTCCACCTTCGAGACGGGGCGTCCAGCCAGCAGCTCTCTCGAGACGAAATCCGAGAGCTCTTCTTCAAGGAGGGTCTGATTCAGAAGGACGAGGCACCCTGTCGGGCATTCTATCCGGCCGTTGAACTGACACCCGAGCGATGGCCGGAGTTCGCAGAGCGTACGAGAATCGACCGGTCGTTGGACCCATTCGCAGTGCTGGAGAATCTGCGCCTGCTCAAGGACGGCGTGATGACCCATACGGGCGCCTGGCTGCTGGCAGACGACATCACCCGGTTCACGCATCAGGCCGGCGTCACCTGCGCCGTGTTTCGCGGCACGACCAAGACTCACATCCTTGACCGCAGAGACTTCCGAGGCAATCTCTACTCGATCTATCAAGGGGTGATGGCGTACCTCGAGTCCAGGCTCAACGTAGCGCTGATCCCAACGGCGCAAGGCCGAGATTAAAGCCTGGAACTGCCAGAAGCTGCGCTGCGCGAGGCGCTGGTGAATGCCGTCGCCCACCGCGACTATCGCAACACGGCCAACGTACAGATCTACATCTTCCAGGACCGGGTCGAAATCGTGACGCCCGGTGGACTGCCAGCGGGCATGAGCGAGGCAAACCTGGGTAGCAAGAGCGTGCCTCGCAATCCGCTGCTGTTCAGCATCCTGTATCGGATGCGGCTCGTCGAGCAGATCGGCAGTGGCATCCGCCGCATCCTCGACGCTTGTGCCGAACACGGTGTCGAGCCGCCAGAGATGCAAGTCTCGGATGACTGGTTCACCGTCTCTTTCTCGCGTGTACCGAGTGGTGCACTCACAATTGAAGGCAACCCGGTGCTCTTGGATGGTCGCTACGTGGTCCTCCAACAAGGGCGCTCGACCCCTCAAGTGACCCCCCATGAAACCCCTCAAGTCACCCCCCAAGTCGGTCGGCTCGTCGCGGCGATGCACGGCGAGATGTCTCGAGCGGAGCTGATGGCCGCACTAGGACTGGTTGACCAACGCCACTTCCAGACCACCTATATCCACCCAGCGCTTGAGGCGGGATTGATTGAAATGACTGTCCCTGAACGACGTAACAGCCGGCTGCAGCGCTATCGACTCACACAGACGGGTCTGGACATCCTGGAAGAGCGCTCCGCAGAGTAGGGATGTCGGCGGAGCACACTCACTCGCGGATTGGATACACTTGTTTCGAACAAGGAGTGCGAAGCGCCGCGGCTCGCTGATCGACAGGAGACCCAATCCGATGAAGCCCTCACCAAACCTCATCTCTGCCGCCCTCTACGCCCGCGTCTCCTCGGACCGCCAGGATGTCGACCTCTCGGTCGCCGCCCAGTTGCGCGCCCTACGGGATTTCGCCGAGCGCAACGGCTTCGTCGTCGCCCGCGAGTACATCGACGAGGCCGAGAGCGGCAGAGTGGCCGACCGGCCTCAGTTCCGCAAAATGCTGGACGAGGCCTCCGGTCCGGACGCCCCCTTCCAGGAGATCCTGGTCTGGAAGTTCTCCCGCTTCACGAGGAAACGCGAGCACGCCGTCGCCTTCAAGTCGATGCTCAGGCGGCGCGGCATCCGCGTCACCTCGATCACCGAGCACGCCGACGACACCCCGACCGGCAAGCTGATGGAGGCGATCATCGAGTCGGTCGACGAGTTCTACTCGGAGAACCTGGCTCAGGAGGTCACGCGCGGGATGCGCGAGGCCGCCGCGCGCGGGTTCTTCCTCGGCTCGCGCGCGCCCTACGGATACACGCGGGTCAAGGTGCAGGACGGCGGCAAGGAGCGTCCCACGCTGGAGATCGACCCGGCGACCGTGCCGATCGTCAAGGAGATGTTCGAGCGCTCGGCCCGGGGTCAGGGGCTCAAGGAGATCTGCCAGAACCTGCACGAGCGCGGAATCACGAAGGGCGGCAAGCGCTGGCAGAAGAACATGCTGCACTACGTGCTGACCAACGAGGCCTACACCGGCACCGCGGTCTGGGGCAAGACGGCTAGGGATGGACAGACTCCCGACCCGGTGCGAGTCGCCGACGCCTGGCCCGCCATCGTCTCGCGGGAGTTGTACGACGCGGTGCAGGCGGGGCTCCGAGCCCGGGCGCCGAAGATCCAGGCGCCGGCGCGCGTGGGCAGCAAGTTCCTGCTCTCGGGCCTGCTGCGTTGCGGCGTCTGCGGTAAGCCCTACACGGGCCAGAGCGCCAAGAGCGGTCAGTTCGCCTACTACGTCTGCAACAAACTGCTGCGCGAGGGCGCAGGCGCCTGTGACGGACGCTACCTCAACGCGGGAAGGATGGAGGACCAGGTCGTCGCCAAGATCATGCAGCGCATCCTCAACCAGGAGACGATTACCGAACTGGTCCAGCTGGTGGCCGAGGAGGTCGACGCGCTGGCCCAGGAGCGGGCCTCGGACCTGGCGATCATCGAGGCGGACTTGGACGATGTCCGCCGCCGCCTGGAGAAGCTCTACGACGCCATTGAGAACAGCGAGCTGACCTACGAGGCGCTCTCGCCGCGCATCCTCAAGCTGCGCCAGCAGGAGGATCAGCTGGCAGCGGCCCGCGACGACGCCGTCCGCCAGCTGGAGCAGCGCCGCGCCGACCTGCCCTCAACGCCCGAGATCAAGCGCTACGTCGCCGAGTTCCGCGAGTTCCTCCAGACCGGCACCATCCCGGAGCGCAAGGCGTTGATCCGCAACTTCGTCCAGGGCGTCAAGGTCGACGGCGCTGAGGTGTCGATCCGGTACACCATCCCCATGCCCTCCGATGGCGCAACCCAGGACCGGGAATCGGTTCTCGATTTCGTCCAGTCCGGCCCACCAACACGTACCGATTTGCGAACTCCGCCCTCCAACCCCACCTCAGCGCGGTCGGAGCGTCCGATCGGGCTGTCCTCGGGCATCGGGATCGTGTAGCGGATCAGGGCCCGGCCGGGCTGAACATCGATGCCCTGGATGAACGTGCGCAGGAAGGCGCGGGTCTCGGTCAGCTCGCTGGTCGCGAGGAACTCGCCCATCTCCGCGGCGAACGCGGCGACCAACTCGGCCGAGTCGAGCAGCTCGCGCTGCTCGGCCAGCATCCGCCTCGACTCATCGGCCGCCTGTTCAAGCTGTTGCTTGCGCTGCTTGTGCTCGCGGATGCGGTCGGCGGCGGCGGCCATCTCGAGGTCGGTGGTCTCGACCAGGCGCCAGATGCGCTCGAGCGCCCGGTTGACCTCCGCCAGCTCATGCTCGACCGTCTCCAGCTTGCGCCGCTGCTCATGGGCCAGACCGTCCATCTCCTCATCGACCATCTTGACCAGTTCGCGGATGTTGCGCTCGGTCAGGATGTGGCCGCGCAGCTGCTCGATGATCGTGCGCTCGAAGTCGCGCGCGTTGAGCCTGGGCGTTGAGCAGGTCTCGGAGCCCTTCTTGATCTTCGACTGGCAGACGTAGTAGCTGTAGCGGCCGCCCTTGGCCTCGGCCGCCGACATGCTCACGCCGCAGGGCTCGCAGCCAAGCAGTCCCGAGAGCAGGTAGGGGCTGGAGACGCGCCGAGGGTTGGCTTTCCTGGGCGCCCGCGACCTGAGCAGCCGCTGCACGTACTGAAACTCGTCGCGCGTGATGATCGCCGGGAACGCGTCCTCGACCCGCACCGGCTCAGCACCGTCTTTGGCGTTGTGGCCCCAGACCAGGGTGCCGGTGTAGGCCTCGTTGCTCAAGAGCCGGTGCACGGTCGTCTTGAGCCAGGGCTTGCCGGTGGTCGTGGGGATGCCGTCGTCGTTGAGCGTGCGGGTGATGTCGAGCACGCTCTGGCCGGCCGAGGCCATCTCGAAGATGCGCCGCACGACCTCGTCCACGGGCGGGTTGAGCACGAGCGTGGGGCGCTCCTTGCCGCCGTCCTGGACCTTGACTCGCTTGTAGCCGTAGGGCGGACGGCTGGCCACCCAGAACCCCCGCGATGCAGCCTCGCGCATCCCGCGCGTGACCTCCTGGGCCAGGTTCTCCGAGTAGAACTCGTCGACCGACTCGATGATCGCCTCCATCAGCTTGCCGGTCGGGGTGTCGTCGGCGTGCTCGGTGATCGAGGTGACGCGGATCCCGCGCCGGCGCAGCATCGACTTGAAGGCGACCGCGTGTTCGCGCTTGCGGGTGAAGCGGGAGAACTTCCAGACCAGGATCTCCTGGAAGGGCGCGTCGTCCCCGGCGGCTTCGTCCAGCATCTTCGTGAACTGGGGCCGGTCGGCGACGCGGCCCGACTCGGCCTCGTCGATGTATTCCCGGGCGACCACGTAGCCATTGCGCTCGGCATAGTCCCTGAGCGCCCTCAGCTGGGCGGCGACGGAGAGGTCGACATCTTGGCGATCCGAGGAGACGCGGGCGTAGAGCGCAGCTGCGACGAGATTCATAGGCTTGTTCACTGATGACTCCTCGCTGTCAAGGCGAATGAGGGTGAGCGAAGCGGTCCCCTCGGGCCCTGTTCGAAACAGACTAGCCGAATCATAGTCAGCCCTGTACTGGCGCGCATCTCGATCGCCAGGAGATGGGAAACACGGGCTGCGCCGTGGGTTCGCCACTGACGGCCAGCACTGCCGTCGGCTCAGGCCTCAGTCATTGCTCCTTCAACCAAAATGAGCTCCTTCGCCACCCGGTCACACAGAGATTCGAAGTGCGCCCGATAGGAGTTGTGCTCCTCAAGCAGACCCTTGATGAATTCGTCGGCTTCCCTGCCAACTGCGTGTACTGCACCAGATTTCACGCGACACTCATTCACTTCTCGCAGCGCCTCTAGCTGACCCGCGGGCAACAGTACTCCTCGTGCAGGGAGCGATTGCTCAAGGAGCTTGATGCTCTTCCACTCCGTATCAAACTCGACACCCTCTTCACGCAGCACACGACGAATGTCCTTGACGACAAAGCCCTCTACGATGCCACTGGAGAGCCACATCACGGCGTCCGACCATTCCCTTCGGTTCTCCATCCGCGGAATGGCAAGGTCGTTCGTAGAGCCGCTGAGGCGCCACCTCCACCAGCCCACCTTGTCGGCTCGCCAGCGCTCAACTGTCTCGACCAGCCGTTCTCGCGGGGTCGTTTCCTGAGGTAGTTTGGCTTCAAAGTCGGTCTGAATGACGCGTGCCGAGAGACCAGCTTTCGGCGGCTGATTGTACGTCTTCCAGTAGATCTGCTCTTCATGAGGGATGTCTCGAAGATCGCAGATGTAGACAGCGATCTGCCCAGCGGCGTTTGCGCTGTAACTCTTGAGCCACCACCCACCACGACAAAGGATGTGATCCTCGAACACCTCGTACTTCTCCGAGTTGGCCTTGTACTTCGCCAGCACCTCCGGACGGAAGTAGGCAGGAGAAGTCTCAAAGGGCAGCGAGTTTCCGGCAGTCTCGAAGTAGTTTGTCGTGGTTCGCGGGTCGGTTGAGACCTTCGCCGTGCCGCCGTTCCGAATGTCCTGCACGATGAATTCCACTGGTTCGGACTCCGAAGGATCGATGAGTCGTCCTTCCTTGACCAACTGCTCTGTCTCCTGGGCGGACAGTCGCGGCCGAACAATCTGGGCGCCCCGGATCAGCCCGAAATTGCCAGCATTGACCATTTCTCGATACTGGAAGTCTGGCTCATCCGTCACTTGGCGCACAGCGTGATCGCTGAAGTCGAACGTCGATGGCAACGAAGGTCTCCGGAGGACGAAGTCGAACACCCTGACCAGGACGGCGTCGAGTGCGAGCAGATGCAAGTCAAGAACGTCACGGCGCACGGAAAACAGGTCTGCCGGTGCCGATTGTTCTCGTGTTGACTGGGAGATGACATCTTCCCAGTCACCGCGGAAGTCAATTCGCGAGAACGCGGATCGCTCTCTCTGCCAGTGAATCCCAGCAGAGTGAATGAAGTCCTGCGCGACCTCGCGGCTGACAGAGTCGTCACCCTCCATGCTGCGAAAGAAAACGAGCGGAGACACAGCCGGGGGCAAATCAAAGGTCCCCCGCTGCTTCTCGTCGTTGGTGTGTACCGGATGCACACCGCTAACATCCCAACTCCATGCGTAGGTTGACGCATCGTGGTGAAGCGGATTGGGTGACCATTTCATCAACTGGAGCGGACCCCCTGTCAACTCCGGTAGATCAGACGGAACCACAAATGAGTTGACGAGGGTTTGAGCCGGCGACAGCACGGCGAGAGCGAGTTCGCTCTTGCTCGTGTCGTCCCGGAACAGCTTCAGGTGACGTTCGCCACGCAGCCAACGAGACAACTCTGGTGCGTCAAGTGGGGGCTGCTCTGCATTTGCAAGGGACTCGAGTAGGCGCTCGTGTTCGAAGGAGACCATTGCTGATACCGCTGTCTAGTCGCTCCAGTATGAGAGCGTCCAATCTACCACCCGGGGGGAGCAGAGAGCGTGGCTTGTGTCGAATTCGAAACAGCCTCACTCAGGGAGAGAATGTCGCGACTGCGGAAGTGTTGATTGGCCTCCTGCAACAGCTGACCCGGGATGCGCTCGCGCGGTCTGACAGGGATGGGAAGTTGGGCAAGCAAGTGGCATCCATGTATGCGGCGATGTGCAAGTCCAGCGTGGAGCGGGGATTGGGGCTGAGTTGCCTTGAAACGGGGGTAGAGCAGGCCGGCCTCTGCGGGGAGCGCGCGATCCGGGCTGTGGGTCAGCGGATGGCCGTGTCCAGGACACTCTGGACAGCTCGCAGATGGACTCGGTCCGCGAGGCAGGGAGGAGGTGGGCGCCAGGATCGGCCCAACACTCACTCCTTTGCCAGGCTCGCCAGTTTGCTGCTGACGAAGGGCGGGACCGACCGGCACGGTTGCACAAGGGAGCGTCGGCGTGGGGAGGGCTGGACCTGGTTGGCGCACTGGCGCGTCACTCTGCCCATCAGCCCCACCAGTTGGCAGGGGATGGGGCCAGGGGCCGAGCACTTCGAGGGCTTGCTTGTCCGCTCGGTTCTGCCGCAGCGAGAGTGCCGCGACGAGATGACCCGAATGCCTCGGTATCTTCGCCATGTCACTCGGGTGGCAGAACGTGTCAGGGTCGAAATGGGGCAGGTACCGACCGCCTCTTGGGTGGACGATGACTCGGGTGGCGATCCGAAACAAGTTCTACCGCAGGCAGGGTCGATAGGTTCGGCTAAGGATGCTCGGGCTGCTTACCGCACGGCTCCGCAGAGTCGGCAAGGTCGTGATCGACGCTTTCCGAATCACATCTATCACGGGATTGAGTATCCGGCACTCGCGGTAGGCTCGAACCAATCCTGTGGGCGTTAGCGAAAGCAGATCCAATGAACCTGCGCGACTCGAGCGGTGCCATCGCTGCTCAGGACCTAGTGTCATGTGGTTGGGAGGACGTGTTGGCTGAGCTCGATGAGCAGAGCTACATGGCCATGGAGGAGAGGTTGAGGAACGCGGCGGCCATGGCATTTGAGCAGGATCGCGAGGCAAGCGGAAATGCGCTGCGCCTGTTGGCAGCATTGTGTTCAATGAAGCTCTCCACTTCTGATTCTGGGATGCCATTCGCACACCTGTCGGTGTTCGAGGACGGACGGTCCATGATTCCGGACGACTTGTCTCCTGAGGAAACTGCCGCTCTCTCTGAGTTCGTCCCGACAGTTGGGAACCTATGGCTCAAAGGGCGTCTTGCTCACGTCGTGTGGATCACGAGTGAGCCACGAGATGTTCGATTCGCGTTGATGGCGATTGATAGCTATCGGTCGCTGCCACTTACCATTTCCGGGTGGCTTCACGGCGGCCATGCCGCATGGGCTCAAGCAATCGTACTGTGCAAGAGTCTTCGGGGTGCGGTTGGCACGCGCCTACAAGAGATCGAACGTGAGCTCGTCGAGACAGCCTTGTCCTCCGAGCGAGGGCTGGAGGTTCCGATTCTGGCGATCGCTCGGCTCCTCCGAGAACACGGACTAGGAGAGTCAGCAGCTGGGAGCATCGCATCCCATCTCGCCAAGTGTGCGCAGGACATTGCCGCGGACGGCGAACACACCAACGCCGCTGCCTACTTCAAGCATGCGGGGGAGTGGTACGGCGTCGCTGACGACCAAACTGCCCGAATCGAGATGGTGGTCGCAGAGGCCGAATCGTACGTTACGGAAGGTCAACAGCGTCTCCAGTCAGAGTCGCCCTCGGCTTTGGCCGGTGCATCATGGTTCAACGACGCGGTCAAGGCCTATCGCAAGGTTCCAAGCGCCGAGCGAGCGCCATTTGGCATCGATGAGCGGATTCATGAGCTGCGCACGTTGTTGTCGGAGACGAGGCGTGAGTCCATGACCGAGTTCAAGACCGTGGAGACCAGCACCGATGTCTCAGAAGCAGTCACGCAGATACAAGACGAACTGCGCGGTCACGATCTGCCTCAATCTCTCAAGCGCTTCGCTGCCTTCGTGGCGCCGCCGTCGCACCAACAGATGGTCGACGAAACGAAAGCGATTGCCGATCAGACCATCTTCACGAAGCTCGTCAGCGTTAGCCACATGAGTTCTGACGGCCGTGTTGTTGGCCATCGGGACCCTTCTCGGCCAGGCAACAAGGACCAAGAGGACAAGGGCTTTGCAGACGATGTGTTTCGGCATTTCCAGCATGCATTTGGCTTCCTCGGAGCCTGTGTCGTTGAACCGGCACGACTTGCGATATCTAAACATCATCAGCCACCGGAGTCGTACTTTGCCGAGCTCGCTGCGTTGTCTCGACTCGTGCCCCCCGGTCGTGAGGTCCTGTTCGGCAAAGGCCTGCACGCAGGGTTCGTAGGCGATTTCGTCACCGCTGCCCATCTATTGATTCCGCAGTTCGAGCATCTCATTCGCTGCGCCATTGCGAGCACCGGAGGTCCGACAACCAATCTGTATGGCTCTGGTGTTGAGCACCATAAGGCCCTCGACACGCTCCTGGCGCTCCCCGAAGCAGAAGCGACATTCGGGAAGGATCTGCTTGAGACCCTCAAGGCCATCCTTTGTGATCCGAACGGCGAGGGTCTACGAAACCAAGTTGCTCACGGTCTTCTAGACGATGTGGATTTCCCGTGGGGGCCAGCAGCTTTCCTGTGGGGGCTAGCACTATCGCTCGCTGTGCGGTCGCTTGTCGTCGAAGGCGTGTCGATTCCAGATCTGCGAGAGTTCGACGAGCCAGCTTCGTAATCGCCAACCGCGAAGCGCCTGCACCCCGTCCCCAACTGAGAAGAGGCCGTCTTGGAGAAGCCTTCCATCGTGCGCAACGTCTATCTGGACTTAGCAGGTCGCTGCTCTGCCGGATGAGGATCCAGAGCACTAGAGTCACGTTGAACGTGTTCTGGGGCCGTTTTCTCCCTGAGTCGAAAGGCCTCAGGAAAGTCAGCCTGTCAACATCGCTTGGAAAGTGATCCACCTCATCGGTGAAGAGGTGATCCACTTAGGGGTGGTGGAAGTGGTCGGGTTTGGGGTGGCTTCACCTCCGGTTCAGTCTGTAGTCCGACGACGAGTCCGGTAGGACTGGCCTTTAGTGGTGAGGATGTGCGCGTGGTGGCCGAGGCGGTCGAGCAGCGCGGTGGTCAGCTTCTCGTCGCCGAAGACCTGGACCCACTCGGATAACGCGAGGTTGGTGGTGATGATCGTGGAGCGCCGCTCGTAGCGGTCGGCGAGCAGGTTGAAGAGCAGTTCGCCGCCGGCCCGCTCGAAGGGCACGAAGCCGAGTTCGTCGACGATCAGCAGGGCGACGCGCAGGTAGCGCTGGTGCAGACGCGTGAGCGTGTGTTCGTCGCGGGCCTCGACCAACTCGCGCACGAGGTCGGCGGCGCGGATGAAGGCGACTCGCTGACGGCGCTGGACGGCTTCGACCCCGAGCGCGATCGCGAGGTGGGTCTTGCCGGTCCCGATCGGACCGGCGATCACGACGTCCTCGCCGCGCTCGAGGTAGTCGCAGGCGGCGAGCTGAGCGAGTTGCGGCCGTTCGATCCCGCGCAGCACGTCCCAGTCGAGTTGCTCCAGGGTCTTGTGGTCGGGGAAGCGGGCCTGGCGCAGCAGCCGGGCGACGGCGCCGTCGCGGCGGACCAGGACCTCGGCTTCGAGCAGTTGCAGCAGGAACGCCTCGTAGTCCCAGCCGTCGTGCGCGGCCTGGCGGACCAGCTCGGGGTACTGACGGCGCACGGTGGGCAGCTTGAGTTCGCGGCAGTGGGCCTCGAGCACGGCCTGGCGGGCGGCGTCGCTCACGATGCGCCCCGTTCCAGCAGCCGGTCGTAGTCGGCCGCCGAGGCGGTCTCCACCTCGTAGCCGCGCAGGGCCTCGGGAACCGCCACCGGTCCGGGCGGATCTTCGTCCGCGAGCAGACGCTGCAGGCTGAGCGCATCGAAGCCGGCCCTAAGATCGAGTTGCTCCATCGCCGCGAGGACCCGCTGCTCGCCGTGCGCGTCCAGCGTGCGCAGCAGCCGGGCCAGGCTGCGGGCCGCCTCCTGGGCGCCCTGTTCCGACTCCCACTGCCGCCACAGACGGGCGAACGGTTCGCCCAGTTCGGCCACGAGCTCTGGAGCCACCTGGCGCACGGCCTGGGGCTTGCGGCTCAGCTCGGCCAGGTAGTGCCGGTAACGCACCCGCCGGCCGCCGAAGCGCTCACGCCGATGGCTGACCTGCTCGCCACGGCAGGAGAGCGTGAGCTCGTCCACCCCGATCCGGGCCGTCGCCCGCAGCCCGGCCCAGTGACTGGGCACCGAGTACCAGGCTCCTTCGACACGCGCCATCGCGCTGCGCCCGACCGAGACCGATGTCATGCGGCGCGGGTCGAAGGCCACATCCGGCAGCGGGCGCAGCCAGCGCTGTTCCTCCTGGAAGCGCTCAGCGACCCGCTCGGGCGCGTGCCGCTCGACCTCGCCCAGGAGCCAGTCCGAGAGCGTCGAGAGCGAGTCTCCGCGCGGGATCGGAGTCAGGTGCTGCAGCCGGATCGCCTGACCGCGGGCTTCCACCCCGCCCTTGTCATGGCCCTCGCCGGGCCGCGCGAAGCAGGGCTCGAACAGGTAGTGGCTAGCCAGGGCCTGGAAGCGCTCGGTCAGTTGGCGGCGCGGGAACTGCAGCCGCCGCACGGCCGGCTTGAGGTTGTCGTAGACCATTCGTTGAGGCACGCCGCCGAAGTGGGCGAAGGCGCGCACGTGCCCGTCCAGGAAGGCGAGCTGGTCCTGGCGCTCGTAGAGCCGGACGAAGTCGCGGCCCGAGTGCATCAAGCGGATCAGGAACTTCCAGACCCGCCGGCGCTCGCCGTTCAGTTCGACCGTGGCCGCGAAGAAGTCGACCTGCGCCTCCTCGCCCGGACGATGGACCAGGGGGATGAAGACCTCGGCCCGCTGGCGGCGCCACTCGCGCAGGTAGTCGCGCACCGTCGTCACCCCGACCGCATGGCCTTCCTCGCGCAACTGGCGGTGCAGCCGCGTCGCCGTCAGCCGCTGCTTCGGCGTCGTCCGCTCGGACCACTCGCTCAGCAACTCCTCCAGCCGCGGCTGGACCGCATCGAAGACCGGCCGCCGCCGCGGCCTGCGCTCCCGCCGTATCGGTTCCGGTAAGTCCAGATAGCGCCTGACCGTGTTGCGGCTGATCCCCAACTCGCGCGCCACCTGCCTCCGGCTCCGTCCCTCGACAAGGACTTGGTGCCGCAGCACGTGCACATCCTGCATCCGTAGCATCCTCTCCCCCAGCGTCCGGCCCGCCGCCGGACCTGCTGGGCAGTGTCCCCAAAGTGGATCACTTTCCGAGCGATGACTGGATCAGTTTCTAAGCGATGAATGCATCAGCCCGTTCTCGAGCAGCTCCATCATGACCATGAACTGTCCATTTGGAGACCCGAGAGCTGGAGCGAAGACGAAGGGTACCGACAAGGCGCTCCAACTGATTGAAGGGGGCGGATCAGCGCCAGAGCGAGTCCAGGGTGGGCGCGCGCGAGCCGGAAACGGCTCGCGAGTACCGGGAGGACGTACAGTCCTACTCGCCCGCCCGTCGTGGCGGAACGACTATCTGACCTCCAGCGAGTTAGCCGAGGAACGTGGGGATCGAATCGGTAGTCGAGGATGTGGAGATCACTCCATCAACGGGTCACAGGATGCTTGGCGGCAAAGCCGACGTCGTGGAAGCGGATCTCGAAGTGGGCGAGCAGGCGGACGCGGTGGTCTTGCCAACGGAGTCGCGGTTGGCTCGTTCGGCCTGTCGAACGAGCCTCGCAGGATCGGGCCATCGCCGATTCGCTGGCGTCAAGCAGGTGGATGACTGTCTCGCTGAGGATTGTCCGTCGGATCACCGAAGCTGCCGCGCTGCGAGCCCGTCTATCTGGACACCCCGAAGTTCATCCACAGCACCAGGCGAGTCGAGGTACACCAGTCCCCAGTGAGTTCGGCTTGGCAGCCAGCGGAGGGGCCGAACTCGCTTTGCCCTACGGCGAGTTGACGATTGCCAGAACGCTCCTCGGACCCAATCCCGAGGACAGCCACGCGCTGGAGTCGGCCTGCCGCGACGTACTCGCTTCCCTAGAAATTTGGATTGTGGCGGCGCCCCCGACCTCTTTTGGGAGAACGCCGCTCGACTGCGCTCCGAGACCCGCCTGAGATTCACAGACGCGCTCCACGCAGCGGAATTGCTTGGGACCAACTGCGAGGCCTTCGTCAGCGGTGACGCCTACGTCCGCACATTCGTGGCTTGCCTTCCTTGGTCCTGGACGCTCTGCATTAGCACCGCCATCGAAGGTCGAACTCCTTGCCGAGGTCATGACCAAATGGCCAGGGTCGGGTCGTAACCCGGCTCTCAGCAACTCAGAGCGTGACCATACCCCGGTAGCCCAGAGTTGACGTAGACTCCCCGGCCAGAACTCGAACTCCGAGTCAGGAGGCTCCAATGCGCTTGAAGGATTCAAGAGAGTCGCCAGGGATGTTCTGGAAGCCAGAGCGTCCGTACTACAGAGTGCCCGGCATGCTGACGGTCGACACTGAGGGTTGCCCATCTGTCCGCCTATTCGGCATATTGGATAGGTCTCGGAGCACCGACGCGAGCCGTCTCGCATCTGCCCGTCCTCCGCATAGTGGGGCAACAAACATCGGTAGAGTGGTCGGCATTCTGGAGGATAGTGTCGCCACGCTCGATGACTGCATACAGATGCTCAACCAATACAGCTTCTCCGGCGCAGTGTCCAGCTCAACTCTCGATGCAAAACGAGCCTACTTGACACCCTCACGTTCCCTGGATGCTGGAAAAACGCTTGCGTTCTCCTCAGTCAGTGTAGGCATAGAAGGACTGTTTGAATGGCTGTCCATGCCTCCTTGGCAAAACGACTCTGGTCTTAACCATGATGGAGATGGCTTGCTGATATCGTCTACAGGCATTGAACCACTCGAGCTGCAGCTACAAGATGGCACACAACTTCTTCTGTCATCCTACGGTACGGCTCCTACCCGACTTCCGAGTGATGCTGACATCACGCTGAGCCAAGACGCTCGACTGCACATCCGGCCACCCGAGCCATGCGGATTGGATACATACACTGAAATCGCACAGCGATTTCAGAATTTTCTTTCGCTGGCGGTAGATCGGCCAGTGTCCATTACTTCCCTTGTTGGCTACTCACCTCAGGTGATTTCCTCGGCGCCGGAACCAAGGGCTCTGCCAGTTGACATTTTTGGCCGATTCCCAAATCCGCCGAGGGTCGGCGAGTCGGTGAACTCCAACAGCATGCTCTTCCGGCAGCCTGCCATTGCGGAGACCCTCGAAGCGAAGCTGAATGCGTGGTGGTCAATGTACGACGACGCCAGGGGCCCACTCAGCTTGTACTTCGCAGTCACTCACGATGCCTACGGCAACATCGAAGGGAACTGTTGGCCCTTGCCCAAGCGGCGGAAGGCCTTCATCGATTCCTGATGCCTTCGACTTCAGAGGTCTCGGACGAAGAACTCGACAAGGTTGTGAAGAAGATCAGGTCACAGCTAGATGGGGAACAGTGGAAGATCGTTGAAGGTCGGCTGGCCTACCCAAATGAGCCTAACTTTGGGGAGCGCTTGAGAGACCTACTACAACCAATAAAGGGTCACTTGGGCAATAGTGACGAGCGAAAGAGTTTCGTCTATAAGGCGTCGGCCATGCGAAACATTCTTACACATCAGAGGGAGCCACGTGAGAATGTGGACATGAGCCCTGAATCGCTCATTGTGGTGACGAGGAAGATTCGCGCGGTGGTTCAGACAAAGCTACTTGACTTACTAGGCTTCTCCGCCGCGGAGATTGACTCGATCGTAATGCACCAAATCAAAAATAGACTGGATGTCTTCCTGTTGTGAATGCCCGCATCGTAGGACGGTCAACTCTCGTGGTTCAAGAGGTTGCCGCGGAGTGCCTCAGAGCCTTGGCTCTTACTGAGTGGCGTAGGCGGGCATGGAACACCTCAGATCCGTTGCCGCTTTTGCGCCACGCTCAGCGGATCCCGTCGACCTCACCGCCGACTTACGCCTTCGCGCGCACGAACAGCGAACACGGGCCAACACGTGCCAACTCGTATCGGTCCGAGACATTGAGCGGAAGATCAACTCCTCGACCCGCAGTCGCCTCCTGGGCGACACGTCGGAAGTGGTCAGCGGCGAGTGGGTCTTCAAACAAAACCAGGACGAGTGGCTGAGCGCCATGATCCTGGAGCGGTTGTCTGGACGAGTAGTAGCGCAAGTAGGGGGCGAGTCGTCGTATCATTGTCGAGGGCCGTATCGCGCGTCGCTCCCACTCGAGGAAGAATGGCTGGTTTCGCCCCTCGCGATGCAGGACTCCGAATGCATCTGGTTGGATTGAGCGCTGTCGATCCCCAAAGTGAAAGTAGCGTGAGGCACGCTGGGGCGGATCGAGTTGTGTCAGCTCCCAACCTTTCACGCGAGCCTGTTTTGCAAGGGCCGCCAGGAACCCATGGACGGAATCGGTGTGAGCGAGATTGCGCAACAACTGACGGGTCCTGAAGCCCCTAAAGTTACGCCAGTCGAACTCGGCGGCAGGGTCGCTCACTTCGGAGCTCCAACGTTTGCGCAGCTCGCCGACCGAGGCGCGGTCCCGTCGGGCCACGAGGGCAAGTCCGCGATGGGAGAGCGTGAGTCGGGTCTGCCCCGCGACGTTGGTCCGAGCGATCAACCCCCACTGCCCCGACCGTTGTAACAGGCCGCGCAGGCGGGTGCGGCCCACGCCCAGCAGCGCGGCCAGATGATCCGTTCTTGTCCAGGGCCAGTCACCGATCAGGTCGAGACAGCGCTTCTCCGAAGGTCCCAGGCAGGCGGCCAACATCGAGTCTGGCGGCCTGCCGACAGAGAACTCGCCCGCTGGCGGCGAGACACGGACCAAGAGGCGCTCCGTCGGCCATGAGTTGTGAGGCCCGGCAAGGCCCAGCGCCTCGCGCAGGCTGAGCGCGACTTCCGGCGTCGGCGCGCGCCAGATGAGCGAGTCCAGCCCCGCCGTTACTGCGTCCCGCTCGAGCGCGAGGAAGCAGGGTCGTGGGAAACTCCGCAGCCGCCGGGCAACTTCGCGCAAACGGGTCTCTTCCGGCGCGAGTAGCAGCACGGCGGCGAACGCCGGGCCGTCGCGCAGGCGGGCGAGCCGCCTGGCGAGGGACCGGCGTTCGTTGATCCTGCCCAGGCGCACGAGCGCGATCGTGCGACCGTCCGCCAGCCGCAGGCTGAGATCGACCGGCAACGCACGGTAGCAGCGGATCCGGATCGGAAATGCCACATCGGCCATGGTGCAGCAGAGCCGGTAGAGCACGGCGAGCGCGTCGATCCGACCGAGGAACAGCCGCCGCGCCTGCTCCGAGACAGGCCGCTCGTGCAGCAGACGCTCGGCGTTGATGCCTTCCGACTCGGCCAGACGGCGCAGCCCTGCGGCCGTGAGCGTGTAGCGGCGGGTCGGCGGGATCAGATCCGAGGCGTGCGCGACCGGCTGGACCAGGCGCTCGCCCTCCAGCGACTCGACCGCGCGGTAGACGGCGCTGCGCGACCAGCCCGAGAGCGCGGCCAGTTCGAGCCGGTCGAGCAGCGGTAACTGACTCAACCAGCTCAGAATGCTGACCACCGGATCGCCCGTTCTCATTCGTCAGCGTCCTCCTCGCGCTTGGCCTGGCGATCCTCCCGCTTCGGCTTGGGCGAGGCATCAGGTTTGCCGCGCTTAGGTTCCTTGCGGTTGCGGAGCGCGTTTGCACCGTCCTGGTACTGATCCAGCTGGCGCTTCAGCTCCATCTCCTGCGCCTCTAAGCGGTGCGCGGGCGTGAGATAGGCCGACGCGGCCTTGCGGATTTCGGCCGCCCGCCCGGAGTCGCCCAGTTCGGGCTTACGCACACGCATCGAGAACACGGGCGTGCGCTCTGTTCCGACCGTGGCACGCACGTAGCAGTGATGCACGGGCTGGGAGACGATGTCCTCCTCCGAGACCCGCTCGCGGTTCAGCTCCCAGATCAGCTCGCGCGCATCGTCGCCAGCGACCTGGAAGACGGCCAGGCAGCCGACGTTGGCCAGGAGCGTGTGGCGCATCGAGGGCGAGATCTGGTCCAGCTTGGCCAGGCTCTGGGTGGCGAGCACGAACGAAGCGCCGTACTTGCCCAGCTCGGAGAGCATCGACTCGAACTCGACCCCGGGAATCGTCTGCATCTCATCGACCACGACCAAGGCGCCGCGCCGCTCATGCTGCGGCAACCGCTCCTGTTCGCGGATCACCGAGTCCACGAGGTTGAGCAGCGAGGCTCCCACCAGCGCGGCCACGTCGCGGCCGACCGAGCCCTGGGCGGTGGAGACCAGCAGGACGCCGCCCTCGAGGATGGTCCGCCTGAGGTCGACGGTCGACCGGGATTGACCCAGGATCGCTCGAGCGTGGGTCGAAGACGCGTAGTAGTTGAGCCGGGTCTGGACCGGGGCCAGGGCGTCGGCGCGGTACTCGCGCCGCCAACGTCCGAAGTCGTTCGCCCACCACTGGAGCAGGTAGGGGTCGCGCAGCTTGGTCAGCACCTCGAAGCGGAACGACTCGTCGGTCAGCAGCTTGAGTCCGTCCAGGATGGTGTATTGCTCCTCGGGCTTAGTCGCGGGATGGCTGTTGGCCTCGTGCAGCGTCTTCACCGTCTGCTCCAGGATCGACTGCATCCGCGGGCCCCATTGCTCCCACAGCCCGCGGGCGACGCGCACGACGGCGTCGGCGGTCCGGTCGCGGTCGGTGAACACCCCGGCGTCAAGCAGGTTGATGCCGACCGCGCCGCGCTCGTCGGCCAGGTCTATGAGCCGGATCTGGGAGACCAGCTGCTCAGGCACCTGTTCGAGGATCGCGGCGACCAGGTCGGCGTGAGGGTCGATCACGACCACGGCGTCGCGGTCGCGTCCCGCGGCCTTCTCCTGCAGCTTGTGCTCGATCATGTGGCGCATCAGGGTGGACTTGCCCATCCGCGTGCGGGCCACGTAGAGGTGGTGGCGGCGCATCAGGTCGGGCGGGAAGTGGATCGGCCGCGCGAGTCCGCTGACAGCCTCGCCGACGTGCGCGCCCTCGCGCAGCTGCTCGTGCGGCGGCGGAAGCGCCTTGGCGCCTGAGCGTCCAACCTCGTAGGCCTCGTCGTTCGCGCCGGGCGGATGCCAAAGCGCGGCCAGTTCGCGCACGCCGAGCACCGAGGGCGAGCCGAACCAGCCCGGGGCTGAGGGCGCCAAGGGCGGAGTCTGCGGCAACCAGCGCTGCAGCTTGCCGGCTTCGAAGCGGGCCCCGGCCGGATGGTCGTAGCGGCGGTAGGCGTCGGCGACCGGCTCCAGCAGTTGCTTCGCTCGTCCGCGGTCCGCGCCTGCGGGCAAGATCGCGACGATCTCGACCTCGGCCTGGAAGGCGGCCTGGCTGATCTTCTCGCGCACCAGCACGGGGTCGAGGATCCGGTTGCGATTCCGGTTCCAGCGCATTTTGAGCCAGGTGAACCCGGCGAGGGCGACGACGACGCCGAGACCGAGTCCTACTACGTTCACAATCTCGCCTGCCTCGATCCACTTGAGCCCCAGGGCCCCACCGCCGAAGACGAGGCCGAGCACGGTCAGCGCCAGGGGATCCAGGCCTCCCCGCTGGCTCCCAGCCGGCGCATCGCGACGGACTTGGGCACGCTCCTCGCGCTCAAACCCCTGGGCCAGGTAGCGCTGGGACCAGTCCGGTCTCAGCGCCCGCAGCCGCAGCCGAGCGACCAACCGTTCGCCCGCCCCGGCCCGGCCCAGCGCGCCGACCAGGGCCAGCAGCGGGTCGGAGCCGGGGTCGAGCAGGTCGCGGTCGCGGAACGCTCGCAGCGGCGCATAGGGAGGACCGGAGGGCCGGAGTGTGATCGACCAGGCTTGTTCGTCTTCCGATAGCCGCAGCGGGTCCTCGGCCGGGTGCAGCTCCCGCACCCGCGCCTGGGGGTAGTGGGCCGCGATCTGGGCGCGGACCACGTCGTCGCCCGAGCAGCGGGCGAGCAGGCTCACGCCCCCAGCCCGGCCGGCCAGTTCGAGCGCGAAGGGTTCCGGCGCGGCGATCGACTGGAGCAGGTTCTCGACCCCGAGCAGGGTGCGTTGGCCGGTGCGCGGCGGGGTCACTTCGAGCAGCGCCGGCCCCTTCGGCCGGCGGCGCTTGATCAGCTTGAGTGGGTTGAGTCTCATCTTCGTGTCCGTTCATGGTGGTCGCGGAAACCGCGACGATGGGTGTTCGTTCGTGCTCATCTGGTCATCGTTCGGCCCCCGCATTCCGTCGGCTATCCTCTCTATGTAGTGCACTAGTTCGGAGTTGAGTAGGGCGCGGGCGTCGGTACAGCAAGTGATTGATCCGGGCAGACCGGGTATGTCGCCTCCGACACAGGCGCTCGGCGCGGCCAGTCGGCGGGCCGCAATGGGGGTCGGGGGCGTGTACAGGAATCCGGACTCGATTGCAGAGTGCAATCGGGGCCGGATCTCCAGTCCTGGGCTGGACTTCGTGCCTCCTACCGGGAGTGAATCGCAAGCAGAGGGGTGCAAGGGCTCCTTCCCCCTGGATTGCAGTGAGATTGCAGTGGAGTTGCACTTGGATTGCGGTTTTGACTGGGTTGTCCCGGGGTGGGGCGGGATGGTGGACACCTCGTGGACACGTGCGGCATGTGTTCCAGGCAACGGGCGGGGAGGGGCCGGGTGAGCCGGCGGCGACGCGAGGGGGCTCCCAGCGACGAGGTGTTGCTTCAGGCGCTGGACCGTCTGGTCGAGCGCGAGGGCATCGTCGAGGCGGGCGACCAGCTGGGCGTCAACTACCGCACAGCGGCCAAGTGTCTCGAAGAGCGGCAGGTCAGCCGGCGGATGCGCCAGGCGCTGGAGAAGTACCTGCGCGAACAGACCGAGGAGACTGAGCAGGACGAGCAGGAAGACCAAGCGACGGCGCCAGGTCGAGACGAGCTGGCGCCGGTTGAGCAGGAGGGTGGGGAGGAGGCCCGCCTACAGGAACCTGGGGAGGACTGGCGGCGGGCAGTGGACGAACTGCGGGTCGAACTGGCATCGCTGCGTGAGCGGGTGGAGGTGGTTGAGGGCCATGTCTCACCGGGGCCTGATGATGGAGGTGGCGGAGTCGATGTGGACGATGTGGATGCCGGACAAGGGGTGGAGCAACAGCGGTCAGTGGTCGCACCCCGCCGCGTCTTCCCTGAGCTGATCACGGAGGAGGCGGAACCGGGCGAGGAGCAGGTCTACGGGGCGGCGGCGGAGACGGTTGTCGAGTGGCGGGACGCATGGGCGGCACGCAAGCGGGCGCGTCTCACCCTGGACTGGCTGCAGGCCGAGCGGCGGCGATTGGAGCTGGAGCTTCGGCTGGTCGGCGTGTTCGGTCTGACCCCGCCTCCGGCCGATGCCCCTTGGGGCGAACGACGGCGTGAACGGGAGTTGGACTGGCGGCGACGGGCGCTCAGGCGGTTGCGCTGGCAGCTGCCGATCACGTGGGGTCTGCACTGGCTGCTTCGGGGACTGACTTTGGGACGCTGGGGACGAACCGCGCAGTAGAGTTCGCTCGATGACCGCGTTCAGACAACTCTCCAGGATCGCGGTCGCATGCGCGATCCTGTTCGCTGCCGGCTGGTCGCTGCCAGCGCGCGGCGAGACCGAGTCGGATGTGCCGGAGCAGACTGGCGTGGAGGTGCGGCTGGCCGGCCGGCTGCACGCGGACGGTCGGGTCGAGGTCGCGCTGCAAGCCTGGTTGAACGGTCGTTGGTCAAGGGGCGTCTTTCCGACGCGCCGCTACCTGCCCAGCGACGCGGAGGAGGATCACTGGCTTGTCTCCGCACCGGTGCGAGTGACCAGCTTCCAGTCACAGGTCAGTGTCGCCGTCGAGCATCCGCATTGGGACGGCTCGGACGGGCCCGGAGATTTCGAACTGCGGGTCGACGGACAGCGCTTTCGCTCGAACTGCGGCTACCTGGCGCTGGAACTCGACGACGGGCGGCTGCGGCTGCGTACGCGCGACAGCGCCTGCGCGGAGGATGCGGCGTTAGCCGCGAACCGGCTTGCGGTTCCCACCGGGCAGGGCCGTCAAGATGTCCGCATCGCGGCGCGGCGCAGCGCCGGAGGAGTGGAGTTGGCGGTGCAACATCGCGAGGACGGTGGTTGGAGCGAACGGCTGATCCCAGCCGCGTCAATGTTGCCCGACCAGATGAGGGTGGGCCGCTGGTACCACACATTCACGGTGGTCTTGCCGGCGCCGGCTGCGGCAGTCTCGGGACAGCTGCACCGGGCTGCCTCGCTGACCGTGGTCGAGGGCGACTTTCAGATTGAGACGGGCGATCGGCGTGTGCGTGGCAACTGCGGCGTGCTCGAACTGCGGGCGGCGGACGACGCCATCCTGGTCGACAGCATGGACGCGCGGTGCGCGTCGCTCACGGCGCTGGCGACGATCTGCGGACCGGACGTGCGCGAGCGGGACTGCGACTGGCAGCGCAACCACGTCTATGAGTGGGAGCGCGCTCGGCTGCAACTGGACGGGGCCGACGGGGTCATGCTCGAACTTGGCGAAGCCCAGGCGCTGGTCGACGCGGTCTACCGCGACTACTTCCCCAATCGCCCGCGTCCGCCCCGGGTGATCCGTTCAGACAGCGACGAGACCCACTACGACGGCTCAAGGCGCACTATTCAGCTGGCGGGCTGGGCGATGACGCTCGACGTCGTGCTGCACGAGACGGCGCACGCGCTGATCGACAGCGCTGGGGTCGACGATCCGGGTCACGGCGGACGCTACCTGGCGCTGCTGCTCGAGCTCTGGCAGCGCTACCTGCCGATCGTCGACAAGGGCGCCGCCCGCGCCGCCGCGCTCGCCGCCGGCCTCGAGGTCGAGGACTCGGTTCGGCCGCTGCTGCTGCGCGTGCGAGGCCCGGCGGCCTTGCGGGATCTCATCTGCGTGCATCCGGTGCGCTCGGAGCGCCTCTGCCGGGCCCTGGCGGGCGAGCTCGACCCGGGAGCGGGGGACGAGGGCGCCGGCCGCTTCGGCGGACGCCTGGGCGGCCTCTGGTGGCTGAGCCAGGTCGATGCCGACACCGGCGCACGGGAGACGATGCTCGTGCGCGAATCGACAGAGCAGCTTAACGGCGCGTCGATCGCCCGCCTAAGCATCAGTTGCGAGAGCGACGACCAACTTGAGCTGGCGATCTGGTGGCGCGACTTGGATGCGGTGTCACCTCATCTCTCGTTCCGCATCGGCGACGGTTCCCGGCAGAGTGACCGCTGGCGGACGTTCAGCGGCGGCATATGGAGTGGGGACAAATGGGCTGGCCATCAGGCGCTCGACGCAGCCTCGTTCCTACAGGCGCTCAACTGGCGAGCGGCTGTCGCGGACGCGCTGCATGTGCAGTTCCCGCAGAGTGGGCGTGTGCACCGCGCCAGCTTCGAGCTTCCCGGCCTGTTCAGCACCCCGGTGCAGTCCGCCCTTGTCCGCTGCGGCGCCGAACGCCCGGCGCGAGATTCGAACGCGCCAATCGTCGATTGGGGGCGCTTCGGAGCAGACCTCTGGTGGGGCGTCGCCGAAGATGACGAACCACCCCGAACGTACGTGGTCAGTGAGACGACGATCTCCGGTACGGACCGCAAGGCGCGGCTCCAACTGGAATGCCAACAGGGGGAGCTGGGGTTCGACGTCTACTGGGCCGTCGACGAGGACCTCGCTCGGACCGTTGTCTACCAGATCGCCGGCGGCCCGCCGCAGCGCGAAGAGTGGACCGCCGGTTGGGCTCGTTGGGGTGATGTCGAATACAATTGGACGGGCCCAGAGGACGCCGCCGGGCTGGTCGCCGAGTTGGCCTGGGCCGCCCAGACCGGAGGCGCGCTGGTCGTTGAGGCGCGCGAGCGGGGCAATCCCAACCGCCGCTACACCGCCCGCTTCGAGCTGGCGGGGATCTTCGCGACGCCGGTCCAGCCCAACCTCGTGAGATGCGCTCGCTAGCCGACGTCCGTCGCGGACGCCTGGGTTACTGACGGCGGCGGACCACCGCCCGCTCGGGCGCCGCTACTGGGTGTTCTTGGTTGACCATGCTGTACACCCTCTCCGGCCTCGCTGAACCAAGCGATCGAGCGAGCCCGAGACGTTCAACGGCTCAGCCTCGTGGGCTCACCCTCCCAGCGCGCTGTTCTCTCTGGCCCGATCGACGAGCTGTCCGCTATCCGTCTTGCCCATGGCTCTTTTCCCTATCGGACTGAGGGCCGCTGGAGCATCACGTGCCGGGAGACGTGGCAGTTCTCGCACCAGAACAGGCAGCACAGCCGTGAAGCATCGCCCAACGCTGTGACATGCTCCAGCAAGGCCTCGCGATTACCGAGGTCTCAACCCTCCAGGCGAGCCGGGCCTGCATGGTGGGTGGGTGCGCACGCCAGTCGCCGTCGAGTTCCGGCCGGGAGGGTCGGATTGCCGCCGCGGTGTCCTCGGTCGCGCTCACTCGCGCCGAGCGCGCGGCGACAAGCAAAGCCACTGTCCCCGGGAACTTGAGGCTGGGGTCGAACGGACGCTGTTCGAGGCGGAGCGCGTAGAAGCCGAGGAGCAGCAGTGGGACGGCGCGTAGCAAGCGTTCCTGGTGCCGAACACGGTGCGCGGTCGCGAGCAGCGTCACGCATAGTCCTTTGAGC
>JAPPFB010000001.1 GCA_028875225.1 Chloroflexota bacterium
AACCCACCCATCCAGCGCCAAACCGACTTACGCGCAGGTCTCCTCAGGGAGAGGGAGCCGGCACGGTCGGCAAGCATGGGAGTGGCAGCCAACCGGAAGAGGAATGTGCGATTAAGTGCGGGCTTTGTTCGGCGCGGCGCGGAGGATGAATGTCGCAGCTCCGTTGAGCACAGACCTTCCGGCGTGGACGGCCTGGGCAATGGGCTCGGGCGGATGTTGCGGGACGCGGGCTCGGAGGATGACCGGGCGCAGCACGATGATTACCGCGAGGATGGCCAGAACGGCGTAGGACATGGGCGGGAAGAGAGTCTCCATGGTCAGAGATTGCGCGACCGCGCCGAGCGGCAGGCCGACCGCCTGGGCGATGCCCATGCCGAGGAAGATCAGGCCCATGATTCTGCCGCGGATCTCGTTCGGCGTTTCGTAGGCGAGGGTGGCGTTGGCTGAGACCATTGCGATCGACATGCCGACGCCGAGCAGGAGGTTGCCCATCATGGCGTTGATGACCGTGGGCGGGTTGGTGAAGACGACGAATCCCAGCGCCATCACGATGACGCCGAGGCCGGTGAGCAACCCTTTGCGCTCGATCCAGGAGAAGCGGACCAGGAAGAGCGATGCGATCATCGCGCCTCCGCCCCAGAACACGGCGATGTAACTGAACTGGGACCAGGAAGCGCCGACGACGGTCGTGACCCACTGAGGGCCGAGGGTGCCGGTCGGCGGCATGATCAGTGACATCATCAACACCACGATCAACACGGTCCAGAGAATGACGGCCTTGGAGCGGGCGTAGCGGAAGCCGTCGCGGATGTCGCGGATGGCCTGCCCGGGTCCCTGACCACGGCTCGCCAGGTGGGCGGCGGAGAAGACCGTGCGATAGGACATCATGGCGAGAATGAAGACCTCGCCGAGATGGCCGAGGGAGGAGATGGCGAAGACCGCGCCGTGTCCGAGGTGGTCAATCATCAGGCCCGAAGCGAAGATCGCGATCGGCATCGCGAACTGCATCGCGGCGGAGTTGAGCGCGATCCCGGAGGGCGTCAGGCGCGGTCCCAGAATCTCGGGCGTGATCGCGTTTCTTGTTGGTCCGTCGATTGCGTGCGCGGAGGAGGCGACGATGGTCAGGGCGAAGAAGATGATGATCTCGGTCGTGCCACCCGAGCCGGTCCACATCACCACTGCGATCAGCATGTTGGCGACGAACGCGACCGCCTGAGTGACCATCAACAAGCGTCGCCGGTCAAAGCGATCGGCGAGCGCGCCGCCGAACAATCCGAATCCGATCATGCCGATGCCGCGAATCGTCCCGATTGCTCCGACCATGATGATCTCGACGCTGTCGTCGGCGACGAACTGAATCCAGGCGATCGATGCGACGAACTGCAGCGGCATCATCGACTGTCCGACGATGAAGCCGGTCAGGAGCAGGCGGAACTCGCGGAGCCGGAGCGGCTCCATCATGCCGGGACGCGAAGCGGTCGGGCTGTCGCTCATGTCCGTAGTTTCGCTGCTTCGAGCACGGTGTGTCGCGGTCCCTGGTGCACTTTACGGACTTGCTGCTTGCCGAAGATGTCGGCGAGGCGTCGCTGCAGATAGCGGCGCAGTCCGTTGACGGCGACCACCGCGAGCGAGCCGCGGTCGTTCAGTGCGTCGTACGCGTCAAGCAGCAATTGGTCAATGGCGTCGTTGCCAGCCTGAGCGGGCAGGTTCGAGACCACGAGGTCGTAGCTGGCGATGGTGTTTGGCAGATCTCGAATCCCGTCGCTGAGGTTCACTGCCGCGTTGTCCAACCGGTTGCGGGTGATGTTTTCTCTGGTGGCCTCGACGGCTCGGATGTCGGTATCAATCAGATCGACGTGAGCATCGGGCCATCGAGCGGCGAGCGTCAGGCCGATGGCTCCGTAGCCGCAGCCGAGATCAAGCACGCGCGTTGCCTGTGTCAGGGCCTGCAGTTCGCGAAGCAGGAGCTCGGTGCCCTCGTCGATCGAGCGGGCGGAGAACAGACCGTGGCGGGAGCGCAGGATCAATTGCCGACGTTCGGCATCGATCGCGACCTCGGGATGTTTCGCCAATCGCTCGCGCAACGGCGTGAGGTGGTCTTGCTCGACCGACGTTTGATTCACGGCGCGTCGATCCGTGCCGAGACCGGGGTGAAGTCAGCCATGTGCTCGGGGTCCATGCGCCGAACGATGCCGGGGTAGATCCCGGTTCGCTTGCCGGCTGTTGCGCCCGCGACCGTGATCAGGATGTGGGACGGGTAGGAGACCTTGGACATTGGGCGATCAAGATCCTGTGGGCCGACGCCTTCGCGTCGCAGGGCAGTCTCGGAGAGGCCTCCGCCGATTCGATCGGTCGCCAGGCGATCGCGGATCGGCAGGGCGGTGAGCTTCATGATCGCTTCTCGGACGTCGCCTTTGGACCAGCCGTCGCGGCGGAAGACGTCGGCGTGCTCGGGGCTGACCACCAGCATTGAGGGTCCGATCTGGCCGTTGGGACTGGATATGCGCTGAAACCCCATCGCCAACGAGCCGACCAGGGCCCGCGCGGTGCGGCTGTACTCGTCGATGCAGAGTCTGGGGCCTCCGATGACGGGCAACAGGGTGACGACGCTGTCGGCCCGGTCGTAGCCATGCTCCACGTGGAGCGGCGGCCAGGGCGTAGCGTCCTCGTGCTCGGCGAAGGTGAGCGTGAACTTGTGCGCGCCGCCCTGGACGGTTTGATCGATTTCTCCCTCTCTGGCGCCGCCGACGTTGCGCAGCACCAGTCGCAGGGCGCGGCCGATGGTCATATTGGCTCGGTTGCCCTGGCCGAGTGCGTTGAGTCCCCAGTTCATGCCGATGCGTTCGCGGATTGGTCCGTTGACGATCATCATCGGCGAGATGCCGTCGGTGCTGGCGATGGTTCCGTGCAAGGGCAAGCGTCCGCCGGCGGCGGCCTCGACCGCGGCGATGATGACCGGGAGGTAGTCGGGGCGGGCTCCGGCGGCGACGGCGTTGATGGCGATTTTCTCGACGGTCGCCGGGGCGTAGTTGGGTGGAATCTTGCCAATCAATTCGGAGGGCGAGCGAGCGGTTCCAGCGAGCATTCGTTCGACGCGTCGCGGCGTAGGTGGGACGAGCGGCAGGCCGTCGGTGATGCCCTGATCGAACATGAACTCGTAGACATCGTCGTGTTGGGCGACGTCAATGGTTCTCGAGAGCAGCTGGCTCATGAAGGATCAGGTGCGGATGCGCGCCGACGGGGGCACGAAGGTAGGCGGCGGAGCGGCGGGGTTGCCGTCGCCGAAGATGCCCTGGTAGATGCTGGTCCACTTGCCGGCGTGGCTGCCGGCGACAGTGATCGCGATGAAGGAGGGGTCGGCGACCTTGGAGAGCGGCGTGTCGAGGTCTTCCTCGGTCAGACCGTGCTTCTCGGGCAGGTACTCGTTGATGCCGCCGCCCATGGTCGGCGACGCGAGCCGATCACGAAGCGGCATGGCAGTAAACTCCATGATCGCTTCGCGGACGTTGTCCTTGGTCCAGCCGCTGGCGCGATAGACGTCGGCGTGTTCGGGGCTGACCACGAACATCGAGGGCGTGACCTGGCCCCTGGGCTTGAGCACCTGCTGGAAGGCCATGGCGATCGAGCCGGTCAGCGAGCGGGCGTTGCGGCTGTACTGATCGATGCAGACGCGCGGTCCACCGGTGATCGGGAGGAGCGAGACGACGCTGTCGTCAGGCTCATAGCCGTACTCGACGTGAAACGGCTCCCAGGGCGAGGTGTCCTCGTCCTCGGCGTAGCTGAGGGTCCACTTGTGTCCGCCGCCCTGGATGGCCTGCTCGATTTCTCCCGGTACGGCGCCGCCGATGTTGCGCAGCATGAGGCGGAGGGCCCGGCCGAGGGTTGAGTTGGCGCGGTTGCCCTGGCCGAGGGCGTTGAGTCCCCAGTTCATGCCGATTGCTTCCCGGACCGGTCCGTTGACGAGCATCATCGGGGCGAGTCCGGCGGTCGTGGCGATCGAGCCGTGGAGCGGGAACCGTCCGTCTGCGGCGGCCTCGACCGAGGCGAGGACGGTGGGGAAGTACTCGGGCTTGCAGCCGGCCATGACGGCGTTGATCGCCGCCTTTTCGACGGTCATCGGCGCCATGTTGGGCGGAAGCGTCGCGACGATCTTCTGGGGGTCGCTCCAGTGCTCGGGCGAGCAGGCAAGCATCCGGTCGACACGCTCACGCGTCGGCGGGACGACGGGCAGGCCGTCGGTGATGCCCTGCGAGAACATGAACTCGTAGGCGTCGTCGTGGTCGGCGATTTCGATGATTCGGGAGGCAGAATCGGAGGACGTGGTCAAAGACGGCTCGTTTCTGAGAGCTCCCCCTCTGGGGGAGCTGTCGCGAAGCGACTGAGGGGGCACGTGCGCACCTCGCGACTGCGGGGGGGGGGGGGGGGGGGGGGGGGGGGGGGGGGGGGGGGGGGGGGGGGGG
>JAPPFB010000008.1 GCA_028875225.1 Chloroflexota bacterium
GCGGCCCGATGACGGCGGCCGAGGCCCAGGACATGGCCGACAATCACAGCAGCCCCGTGTGGGACCTGGTGGTTGTCGAGCTGACCGCCCTGGAAGCGGCGGCAGCGCAGACGCCGCCACCGCCGCCCACGCCCGAGGTGAGCATTTCCGCTGGAAGCGGGGTGACCGAGGGCGGCGACGCCAGCTTCACGGTGACGGCCAGCCCGGCCCCGGCGTCCAACCTCGACGTGAGCGTCACGGTGTCCCAGAGCGGCGACTACGGCGCGGCCACGGGCCGGCGCACGGTGACCGTCCCCACCACGGGCAGCGTCACCCTCACCGTCGGCACCACGGACGACGACGCCGACGAGACCGACGGGTCGGTCACCGCCACGGTGAACGCCGGCAGCGGCTACACCGTGTCCTCGTCCCAGGGCGCGGCCACGGAGGCCGTATCGGACAACGACGCCGCCTCCACGCCGGCGGTGAGCGTCACCGACGCCGCCGACGGCACGGAGGGCGACTCTGTCAGCTTCACGGTGACGGCCAGCCCGGCCCCGGTGGCGGACCTGGCGGTGAGCGTGACGGTGGCCGCCACCGGCGACTTCGGCTTCGGCGCCCTGCCGACCAGCGTCACGATCCCGACCAGCGGGTCGGCGACGGTCACGATCACCACCACGGACGACCAGACCGACGAGCCGGACGGCTCGGTCACGCTGACCGTGAACCCGGGCAGCGGTTACACCGTGGGCGCGCCGTCGTCCGAGACGGCGGATGTCGCCGACGATGACGATCCCGTCGTTGAACTGACGACGTACACGGTCGATCCGGCGGTGGTCACGAAGGTCAAGACGCTCGCCGGTCAGACGCAACACGGCACGTCGCACGTCAATCGCTGGAACCGCGTCCTGGTCGCCTTCGGCGAGCACGACGGCACCGGCGTCACGGGCGGTCCGATGACGGCTGCCGAGGCGCAGCAGATGGCCAACACCTACTCCAGCCCCGTCTGGGACGAGGTGGTGACCGAGCTGACCGCGCTCGAGGCCGCGTCGCAGCAGACGCCGCCGCCACCGCCACCGCCTCCGCCGCCGCCGACGCCAGAGGTCAACATCACCAGCGCCGCAGGCGGCGCCGAGGGCGGCAGCGTCAGCTTCACGCTGACCGCGACCCCCGCGCCCACGGCTGACCTGCCGGTCACGGTGACGATCAGCGTCACCGGCGACTACGGCGTCACGGCCGGCTCGCGCACGGTCACGATCCCGAACTCGGGCAGCGCCACGCTGACGCTGGCCACGACGGACGACCAGACCGACGAGCCGGACGGCACGGTCACGGCGACCCTGGCCACAGGCAGCGGCTACACGATCGGCTCGCAGAGCGCCCAGACCGCCGATGTCGACGACAACGACGACACGCCGGTCATTGAGCTGGTCGCGACGCCGGTCGTCTCGATCACCGGCGGCAGCGGGATTACGGAAGGCGGCTCGGCCTCCTTCACGATCTCGGCCAACCCGTCGCCGACGGCCGACGTTGACGTCACGGTCACGGTCTCTCAGAGCGGCGACTTCGGCGCCGCGACCGGTCAGCGCACGGTGCGGATCACCTCTGGTTCGACGACCGCGACGTTCACGGTGAGCACGACCGACGACTCGACCGACGAGTCCGACGGCTCGATCACGGTGACCATCAACACAGGCAGCGGCTACACCGGCAGCGGCTCCGCGACAGTAACCGTCTCGGACAACGACGATCCGCCGCCGACGCCGGTGGTCTCGATCACGGGCGGGAGCGCGGTGACCGAGGGCGGCGGCGTCAGGTTCACGCTGACGGCGTCCCCCGCGCCCACGGCTGACCTGGATGTCACGGTCACGATCAGCGTGTCCGGCGACTACGGCGTCGCGGCCGGTGCGCGGACGGTCACGATCCCGAGCTCGGGCAGCGCCACGCTAACGGTCGGCACGACCGACGACTCGGCCGATGAAGCCGACGGCTCCGTCACGGCGACGCTGGTTGACGGTGCCGCCTACGATCTCGGCTCGTCCAGGACGGCGACGGTCGCGGTCTCGGACGACGACGATCCGCCTCAGCCGATCGAGAACACCGACCCGCCGGTCGTTGATGACGGTCTGCCCGATGTCTCGACGCTGACCGCCTGCCAGGGCGACCCGGAGCTGCTGATCAACAGTCCCGCGGCCAGCCGCTCGGACGCCTCGGTCGAGTTCACGGTCATGCTCAGCTGCCTGCCAAGCAGAGCCCCGACGATCCTGCTCGTGCCGGTGCGCGATGGCAACATCGGTCAGAACGTGCTCGTCTCCTTGACGCGCGACACCCCGTCCGCGACGGTCACGGTGAGCATCGGCGGCGAGACCGAGCTCGGTCTCGCGCACGCTTGGAGCATGGGCCTCAAGAACACCCAGCCGCAGGGAGACGTCGTCTTCAGCGACTAGCGTCGCGTTGCGGCAAGAACGCAACGAGGGGCGGCCCGCGGGCCGCCCCTCGCCGTCTGCGCACGCATCAGCGACGCGCGGATCACCGTCCTCGGCCGGCTGCTCGCATCGCCGCAGTTGAGCTGAGCGAGGTCGCTAACCTGCCCCTGAGGTTGACCGCTCCCTCGCGTCAGCCGGCCCACTGGAGCGATTGAGCCGCACCATCCCCTCCCCGAAAGAGAGACGCGCCATGCCCGAGAGAACCGTCAGCATTGCGACCGGTAACGGCCAGCTGTCCGCCTACTGGGCGACGGGGGCGACCGCAGCGGGCGGCGGCGAGCCGCGGCCCGGCGTGCTCGTGCTGCACGAGCTGTTCGGCCTGACCGACGACATCCGCCGCATTGCGCGCCGCTTCGCCGAGCACGGCTACGTCGCGCTGGCGCCCGACCTCTACTCCGTTGACCGCGCCCCGCGGCCGATCTGCATGCGCCGCACGATGCAGGCGCTGGGCGCCGGCGGCGGACGGCCGCTCGACGACATCGAGGCCGCCCGCGGGTGGCTGGCGGACCGTCCCGAGGTCGACGCCTCGCGCCTGGCCGTGGCCGGGTTCTGCATGGGCGGCGGCTTCGCGATCCTCTACGCCGCGCGCGCGCCGGTCGGCGCGGTCGCCGACTTCTACGGCGCCGTGCCCGACGAGGCCGCCGCGCTCGAGGGCATCTGCCCCGTGGTCGGCGCCTACGGCGGCCGCGACGCCGTCTTCGGGGGCCACGCCGAGCGCCTGCGCGGCCACCTCGAGCAGCTCGGCGTCGAGCACGAGGTCACACTCTACCCCGAAGCCGGCCACTCGTTCATGAGCGAGTACGGCCGCCTGCAGTCCCTCTTGGTTCGTTTCGGGCCGATGCAGGCCGGCGGCCACCAGCCCTCGGCCGATGCCGCCTGGACCCGGATGCTGGAGTTCTTCGAGCGCCAGCTCTCGGGCTGACGCCGCCGCGCGGCGCCCCCTCGCTAGTCGCTAGTCGCTGAACTGCACGTCGCCCTGCGCCTTGTCGTTCGCAAGACCGCTGCTCCAATGGAGCGCGAGACCCAGTTCATTCGAGCTGCGGACTGCCACCCGGACCGTGGTCGAAGGCTCGCTGCTGCTCAGCGAGCTGAAGATCAGGTCGTCCGAGTGGCTGCGGACCACGGACAGCAGAACCGACTTGCTGCTGCTCGGCTTGCAGCTGAGGCTGACCTCAAATTCGACCCATGTGTCGCCGCGAACGCCATTGGGACTGCTGATCGACAGCGTCGGCAAGCCGCTGCAGTCGCTCAGCACCGGCGTCACTGGCTGAATCGCCACAGGCGGATCGTCGTCGTCGTCCGCGACCGTCACGGTCGCCGTCTTCGACGTGTGAAGAAGCGCTCGCGCACGTAGGGCACGCTGCGTTCGACCCGCGGCTTGTCGCGCGGCTGGCGCGGACGCGTCGGGTCGGCGATCAGGCCGCGCTGCTGGGCGTACTCGAGGAAGCCCCCGGGTCAGTCGGGGATGCAGCCGGTCCGCTCCCGCCACTGCGGCCGGGAAAATGTCCAAGACCAGGTGGCGAGGCACGCCCTCGAAGAACGCCCAGGCCGCCTCCAGACCCTCCAGCACCGCGTCCAGCTTCTGGCTCGTGGTTGGCCAGACGAAGCAGCGGCGCGAGTAACGCAAGACCACGATCAGCGCCCAGACCGTACGCCGTCGCTCGCTCTCGGGATCCGGCACGAGGCCGAGCCGGCCGAAGTCGAGCTCCGCCACCTCGCCCGGCGCGCTCTCGGCCAGCCGCATCGTGACCAGACGCCGGCGCCAGCCGCGCCGCTGGATGAAGCGCCGCAGCGAGTTGTACGAGACCGCACAGCCGCGTTCTCCGAGCAGCTCGTGGATCCGCGTCATCTGCAGCCGTTCGGCCGTCAGCCAGACCTGGATCTGCTCCGCCCAGGGCGTCAGCTGCTCCTCGCTCGGCGCATCCGCCTGCCCCTGGCTTGACCAGGGGTTCGCCGCGGTCCGGCCAGACTCAGCGCCGCCAACCGGGCCAGTTGCGACTCATCCGGCTCGGGACCGTCGGCCCACAGCCCCAGTTCCACTGCCGCCGCTAGATAACGTCGCACCGTCGGACGGGACAGCCCCGTGCCGCGAGCGATCTGGCGCTGGCTCAGGCCCAGCTGCCAGCGCCGAATGACTTCGTTGATCTCCACGCGAGTCACCTCCCGGTAGGCCATCGCTGCTCCTCTCGGATGCAGCGATCGTCGTCTGGCCGGCAGCTGACCTGGTCAAGCGTCTATCGATCTGGTCATGACCCTGGAGAACTGGTCACGACCTTGACGAAGTGGTCAATAGTTCTTGGCGATCTCGCCGAAGAGTGGTCAATAGTTCCTGGCGATTTACACACGCTGCTATCGAGAAGAGCCGACAGCTGCGACAGGCCGTCACCGATGCGGTCCACGAACTGTGCCGCTCGCTAGACGTGCGTCAATCTGGTGTTGACGAGGCCGTGGTGGAAGGAGTGGCTCAGTACCTGCGCGAGCGTGAACCAACAACGGCTGGGCGTCGGCAGGTACTTGATGAGTTCGTGCTCAACGTGAAAACGACGGCTCGCGACATCGACTTGGAGTGACCCTCGGGGATCCCACCGCAGCGGCGGTCGAGCAGGGCGCGATTTCGACATGCAGGAGACGATGCTCGGCCCTTGAACTTGCGCTCGGCCTGCCCCGATCGGCGGGAGCGGCCACGCCGGCGGTCCGGTGGGTTGCTGCAACATTTGTCCCGCGATTGGCAAGGGAGCCCTGACAGGGTTTGCGACACTGCAATCGAGCGGCATCCGGGATGGCGCTCGATGCTCCGGCGGTATCCAGCACAGGTTTTGGTGGTGGCAACGGGCGGCGGGTGGCGTGGGATGGGGCTGCGCCTACCGGAACTGCTGGGCACGGGTGGTTGGGGCAGTCTGGGGCTGTCCGAGCAACTGTCCGTACTGCACCAGGCGGTGGCGGTCGGGGACCCGGGCGCCCCAGGCACGCCAGCTGCGGCCCAGCACGCCCTGTTCACGGATGGCGTCGAGGTTGCTGCTCAGGAAGGGCGCGGGGCTGACCTGCTCGGCGGTGTCGAGGAAGATGGACTCGGCCCGCTCGGTCTCGAACACGAAGAGCACCAGCGGCAGTTGCCCTCCATGGTCGGGCCGGACGTAGTCGCTGTGGAAGTAGCGGCGGTAGGCGCGCAGTCGTTCAGGGACGCGCCGGGGCGTCGTGGCGCGGCGTTCGAACTCGACCAGGCACCAGTGCCAGTCGTCGTGGGCGCCGAGCTGGAACGAGGCGTCGGGGTAGAGCGGGTACCGGGTCCAGTGGTGCTCGTAGCTGATCTGCGAGCGCTGGGTGGGCAGCAGGTCGAGCAGTTCGTGCTCGGGTGAGCTGGCGGCTTCGGCGCTGATCCGGGCGCAGAACTCGGTGACGCCAGCCTGGTGGCGGTGCTGGTTGGCGGCGGTCTGCACGAGCGAGCCGATGTAGCCCTCTTCGTCGCGCACGGGCGTCCAGCGGTCCAGGGTGGGGCCGACGGCGGCGCGGTCGCGGCGGGCGAGATAGGTCAAGCCGGCGTCCGAGAGCAGGTAGCCCAGCTCCTCGCGCTGGACCAGACCCTGTTTGCGCAAGGCGCGGAGGAGCTGGTTGGCGCGGCGCTCCGAGACGCCATCCGTCAGTCCGGCCAGCTGAGCGGGCGAGCAGAACGGCCAGCCGGCGAGCAGGTCGAGCGCGCGTTTCTCGGCGCGGCTGAGCCTGAGGGATAGGGCCGACGGTGCCTGGTCGAACTGCTCAGCCGGGTCGGGCAGGTCGCTGCGGGAGGCGCTTGACGGTCGCTGCATCGGTGCGCGGCTGAGGTTGGGATAGGCGTCGGACAGCCGGCGCGCGTGGGCGACGATGGTGGACAACGGCACATCCGGCTCGAGTGTCGGCGTCGAGGCG
The DNA here is from genome assembly GCA_028875225.1 of Chloroflexota bacterium. Taxonomy (GTDB): domain Bacteria; phylum Chloroflexota; class Dehalococcoidia; order Bin125; family Bin125; genus Bin125. The sequence goes on from JAPPFB010000008.1 coordinate 6,369, forward strand.
AACCCGTAGCCGCCCTGCTGCCAGACCCGAGGCTCGCCCCTGCCTTCTCCTTGGCCGGCGATCACATCGCCCGTGACCGCGACGAGCATCTCCGTGTGCGCGGACGGGTCGGCAATGGCGCGCAGGACGCGGCGCATGTCCTGCTCCGAATCAGTCAGCAACAGAGTGAGCAGCGGTCGCTCGAGGGCGTTCATCCGCTCGATGGTGCGGATGCGGTAGCGCAGGCTGGCGTTGGTCAGCATCGGTCCCTGTCGAACCAGGCCGACCGTCCCCCCGCTGGGTAGACGCAGCAAGAGGTCATAGGGGCCCGTCCGGCAGTGGGTGACGACGACCGGCGCGTCGCTCGTGTCCAGCGCCGCGATGATGGAGGCGACGCGGTACAGCGCGGCCACGGCGTCCAAACGCTCGGCCAGCACCCGGAACCACTGCCGCGAGACCGGGTAGAGCCGCAGCAGCCGCTCGATCCCCGCCCGTTCGCCAGAGGCCAGGGCGACGATGCCCTCCCGCGTCGGGAAGAACCGCCGCTGCGGCCGCGGACCCAGCAGCTGCAGGCGGTGCGGGCGCGAGTCGGCGAGTCCCCTTCGCGCGAGCCGCGCGAGGCGCTCCCGCAAGGTGTTAGCCGGCAGCCTGATCAGCGCCGCCATCTCATCGACCGTGGCCAGTGGGGTGTGGCAGAGCAGTTCGATGGTCTGCTTGTCAGCGCCAGTCAGCCGCGGCCGCGGTCGGTTCGCCCCGGTCGCCCCGTTCAGCGGGCGCAATCGCTCGGCCGCCTGACGCAACTCCCAGGGTGAGCCGCCGACCTCGGCGGTCACGGTGGCGACCAGCTTCGGGCTGACGTGCTCCGTCCATAGGAACCGCCACAGCGTGGAGCGCGACACCCCGTACTGGTCGGCGGTGCGCTGCACGCCTCGCCGCCACGCGCGGGTGCCCAGGTACTCGCGCCCCGCTTCAATCTGTTCAGCCGATGGCCTGCGCCGCACGGTGGATCAAGCTTCTCTCTCGGGCGTACATCGGTTCCAGTGTGTCTGCCGTTCAGCCGGTTGACCATGGCACGGGCGTCGGGTTTGGTGCGTTCAGAGCGGTATCCTGACACTGACGACACACTCACCGACGAGGACGCCGCCATGACACTGACCAGGCCCGCCGACGAAGTCGCCCGGCTCGGCGACGAAATTTACGAGCGCGACATCCGCGCCCAGGTCGAGGCTGAGCACCACGGCGAGATCGTTGCCATCGATGTCGAGAGCGGCTGCTGGGGACTCGGCAAGACGGCGACCGAGGCGCGGGCGCAGCTCGACCGGCAACGCGCCGGCGTCACAGACGTGTGGGGTGTACGAATCGGCCATCGCGCGCTCCACCACTTCGGCGGGCGTCCGATCTGGAGCGCTCGGTGATCACCGGTCAGGTGAACGCCGACTACGAGGCGATCGTCGTTGTCAACCTGCAAGGGCGCAGGGGCGAGACGCGACGGCTTGAAGCAGTCGTCGACACGGGCTTCAGCGGGTTTCTGACCGTCACCCCCGCCATCGTCACCGAGTTGGCGCTGCCGTTCCTGATGATGGGTCGCGCGCTTCTCGCGGATGGCAGCGAAGCCCAGTTTCCGGTCCATTCCGCCGTCGTGCTCTGGGACGACCAACCCGTCTCCGTAGATGTGGAAGCTGCAGACACGACGCCACTGGTCGGGATGCGGCTGCTGGAGGGCTACCGACTCTGCGCCGACGTCCACGACGGGGGCGGCGTGACCATCCAGCGCCTGTCCTGATCCCTCCAGCCGCCTCTTCCCTATCGGACCGCGACATAGACTCGGCCATGCCGTTGATGCCCTCCGCCGCCGACTTCGCCGCCAAGTGGCGAGAAAACGCCAAGCGCGAGAGCGCCTCCTCCCAGGAACACTTCATCGACCTCTGCCGACTGCTCAGCGTGCCGACGCCAGCCGAGGCCGATCCCTCCGGCGAGTCCTACACCTTCGAGGCCGGCGCCGAGCGGCTGAGCACCGGCGGCCAGGGTTGGGCCGACGTCTGGAAGCGCGGACACTTCGGCTGGGAATACAAGGGCGACCGTGCCGACCTCGCCGCCGCCTACCGTCAGCTGCTCGACTACCGCGAAGACCTCGAGAACCCGCCCACCCTTGTCGTTAGCGACATGGACCGCATCGAGGTCCATACCAACTTCACCAACACCCGACCCCGCGTCCACGAAATCACGCTGGACGACCTCGCCGCTGGCGGCGAAAGGACCGCCGAGGCCCTACGCATCCTGCGCGCGGTGATGGTCGAGTCGGAGGACTTGCGCCCGCGCCAGACGCCGGACGAAGTCACCCAGGCCGCCGCCTCGCGCTTCGCCGACCTTGCCCGCTCGATGCAGGATCGCGAAAACGAGCCCGAAATCGTCGCCCACTTCCTCAACCGCGTCCTTTTCTGCCTCTTCGTCGAGGACGTGAGGCTGCTTCCCGACAACCTGGTGACCGAGTTCATTGCCTCACGCTCAAACGATCCGGAGGCGTTTACCAGGGGATTGTGCGAGGTCTTCCACAAGATGTCGGACCGGGAACCGGATGGATACTTCGGCAATCTGCAAATCGATTGGTTCAACGGCGGACTGTTCAACGACGACTCAACCCTCGATTTCACCCGCGACGAACTGCGCACCGTGGCCGAGGCCTCGAAACTTGATTGATCCCAGGTCGGGCCCGACGCTCGGTGCCGCCATCGCGACCATAATCGGCCGGTGACAATCGGTCTTGATATCCACGAGGGCTACATCCACGTCGCTCTCGAAGTCAACGACGGCCGCGGCGGGATCGACCAGATCGGCGTCGCGCTCAGGTACGATTCCAGCGGGGGCAATGGCCAGTAAGCGGCCGCGCGCCATTGACGTCTTCCAGGCCCGCGGCTACCCTCCCCGAGATGACGAACCAGCCGAAGTATCAGGCCACAATCGGCGAGCTCGTCGAGCTGCTGATCGCGGCTCGCACGCCCATCCCGTGGGACGAATTCTCGGAGGCGCATGCGATGAGTCTCATCGCTCAGCACAGGGGGGTCGATATCGACCGCATACACCTGCCCCATCTCAGGCGCCAGATCGATGCGTTGCGCGAGTGGGTGGCGCGAGAGGCCGGGTTGGACGAGTTGCCGTACCCAGAGATGACGTACGAGGGGGGAAGGTGCCGGACCGTCTCACGCTGATCGACGCCCCGATCGCCCAAGAACCGGTCCGCTAGACGGATCGGAGAGTACGGCGATCATCCCGGGCTGGCCGGAACGCCGGTGGAGGCCCGGGCCCCGCACCAGAGCTACCGACCGCGCCTACGACACGCGGGACTTCGCCAGGATCTGTGCGGCCCGGAGGTGACGCCGCACATCGCGCAGAACGAACAAGATAGTCGCAGCGCGATCAACGATCGGGCGACCGGGAACCCGGGCCACCACTGCAGCCAGCGCCGGCGCGTGCTGGTCGAGGACGCATTGGGCCGGTTCAAGCCGGTCGGCGCTGGCGGCAAGTTGCGCTACCTCAGGCGGGCCTGCAGCCAAAAGCTGGTTCGAACTGACCGCCGCCGCCTACAACCTCACCGGCGTGGCCAACATCGCGGCGGCCGCCGTGTAGCTGAACTGCGCAGACGCGGCCTCAAACGCAGTCGCCGCGCTCAGGACTACACCCTCCGACCGTCCCCACCCTGACACAACTACGCCGTGATGTGAACAGGCCCTAATTTGGTTTGGTCGGCGAGCCTATTGCCATTCTCTCCCTTGCCACCGCGGACGGGCTGACGAGCTCAACCGAACAGCCGGTGCACGTGATCGGGAAACTGCCGCTCATCCACGACCGTGCGGCCGATAGCAAGAACTGGATCTGCTCAGACCACGGCGTCAACCGCTCCTGCTCGGTGCCTCCGCGTGACGCGGGCTGGTGAGGTGCGCGAAGCCGGGCCGAGACGCTCCGCTGGCAGGATAGCCGCCGCCGCGCGGTCGCCGCGAAGGTCAGGAGCATTGAACTGGAAGCCAGGTCGGGTACAGCCGCTGGTGGGTGGGGGCAGGCGAGCAAAACGACGCGCGCCTAGCGAGCGGAGATCAGAGGACCGCCTTACCTTATCTGTTGCGGCATCGGTGATGTCTAAGGCTGGTAAGACCGGTTAGCGTCAGCAACCCAAGGTCACGCCATATCATCGAGCAACCCGTGTACCGAGAGGTCTGGACTGCCGTAGCCGACCCGCGCTGCCCTGCCTTTTCGACGTCATTACCTCCTCATCGAACGCGAGCCGGACCGCGATTGTCACACCAATCCAGAACTGCCCCGACAGGATCCAGACCATGAGCATTCTCACTACCCGCCCTGCCATCGTCGTCGCCGTAATCGCTGCCGTCATCGTGACCGGCGCCGTGCTGCTCGCCGCGAACGGCGACACGGTCACCACCGACGTGCGGATCAACGCCCGCCAGTTGGCCGACGGCCGCGTGGAGTTCGCCCTTGAACACCAGGGAGGGCATCCTGCCGCGCCAACGGTACTTCCCCGCTCAGGCCCCGGTCGACCGCTGGCTGCGCAGCTCGGCCGTGCCACTCGAGGTGGAGATACCCAAGGAGCCGAGCAGGGTCGACGATGCCATGACCCAGAGCGGCGGGACCCAGACGGAGGCGCAGCCTGAGAGCTGCGACATCACCCGGGCCTCGGTGGCCGTCAGCCGTTCGACCGTCAAGGTGGTGACCAATCAGGGCTCAGGGACGGCCTTCTATGTGGGAGGGGACGAGTACGTGACCGCTGCCCACGTGGTCCAAGGGCAGGCCGAGACGCCTCTCGTCGGCCCTGGTGCCCGCGACCGACGCAGAAGTTGTCGGTTACCAACCGGGCGCCGACATCGCCATCCTCCGCGCACGCGGCCTGGTCCCAGCGCTGAGTTTGCGCACGACGGGGCCGCTCGCGGGCATGACCATCGGGGTCGCGGGCTACCCGGGCGGGCTCGGGCAAGAGGCCTCGATCACGCGCGGCGTGGTCTCGCGCGTGTTCTCCGAGGCCGGCGTCTCGTTCCTGCAGACTGACGCAGCGGCCAGCCCGGGCAACTCGGGCGGCCCGTTGTTCGACGCCTGCGGACGCGTGCTCGGGGTGGTCTCGGCGAAGCTGGCCGGAGTCGCCTACGAGGGTGTGATCTTCGCAGTCATCGACCCCTCTCTGAGCCAAGCGCTGGAGGTGATCCGTAGCGGCCATGGCCAACGTGACGTTGATCCCTCGACGGCCGCAACTGCAGATGTATGGCTCTACCTGCAGGACGGTGATCTGCGGTACGACGGCAGCCTCGGTTGGCTCGTGGTCTCGGCCCTGACGGAGTTCGATCTCGCCCAGGATTACTTCAACCGGCTGGAAGTGCTGATCTCGACCGACGGCGGACTAACCCACGACACGTACCAGAACCGTCAGGCGATCTTCGCCGGCGAGCCCCTTCAGCTGAGCGGTCTGTTCCGGGTTCGACACACCGAGGTCAACTACGTGCGCGCCTCGATCGGCCAGGGGCTCGGCGAGCCGGACTTTCAGCTGCGCTGCGGCAAGCACGAGAACAGCAACGCCGAACGCAGCATCTGGGCCTGTCTGCCTCGTTAGCGGACAGCGCCGCTAATCTACGCCCCAGAGCGCGCCTGGATCGGGCTTGGACGGCACCAACGACGCGGACCCTGGGAGGCATCGCCATGGCTGCTGCCAACGGTCGCCCTCCAGCCGGCCGCTTACTGAACGGACATCTATCGCAGGAACCGGCCGTTACGATTCTCAAGTGGGTTCAACCCGGAGAATTGTGCACGAATGTCGGTCGCTTGGGTTACCAAGGCTCGGTGTTCCGTGGATTCCGGCCATTCGCCTCGGCAAGTAGGAAGCGCCGGACTCGATCCATAACCAAGTCGAGAGATCGCAGCTCACACTCCCAGACCACCAGCGTCCGCCAGCCAAACTCGCGCAGCTCAGACAAGTGCCTATGGTCGCGCTCCCGGGTCCGCGTCAGCTTCGGCGTCCAGTACTCGACGTTCGACTTGGGCAAGCCAGCAATCGGGCAGACCGGGTCCGGGTGCCAATGCCAGAAGCAGCCGTGCACGAAGATCACCGCGCGGTGCCGTGCGAAGGTCAGGTCGGGCCTCCCTGGCAAGTCCTTCCGATGCAGCCGAAAGCGGAATCCCATTCGGTGCGTCATCGACCGCACGGCCATTTCCGGGGTCATATCCTTGGAGCGGATTCGGGACATGCAGTAAGAGCGTTGCTCGGGGGTCAGATTGTCGGTCATGCCGTCGCCGAAAGGGCGCGCTCCGCCTCGGCCCGAATCAGCGCATCGAGGGTGGGAGGTGGCACCGCATCGAGCAGGATCACTCCGCCGCGCCGGTTGAGGTTCTTCATCCATTCTCGGAACGGACCGCGCTGAAACAGGGCCCTATCTTCTGTCTCGAAGTCCTCCTTCATCACCGCATAGATCGCCTTCAGAACATCGAGATTCATCGACACGCTGGGCCGCTCGATCAGCGCGGATCTGACGTCCTGGCGGTAGAGCAGGATGTCCAGAAACCGGCGCGGTTCGGCCGGATCCGCCTTGTGCGCGATTGAGCCCAGCCACCAGAGGCGCGACAGGCCGTTGTCCCGAATGAGCGATCGGTTCCCCCTCACGAAGAAGTGGTTGAGAACCCGCTCTATCGCGCCGGGCGAATCCGGGTCATAGCCGCGGAGCCAGCGGGCGGCGACGTAGGAGCGGCACTCGTTGTGGCAGAGATACGTCCAGACTCGTTGGTCTGAGGCTTGGTAGGGACTCAACTGCGAGAAGGATTCGAACAGGGCCAGCGCGTTCGCCGCGTCAGTCGACGCAGGCCGATGCTCGTTGATGCTCAACAGATCCTGCCACTGCGGCAACTCCAGCTTCGTATCTCTTCTCGGGGTCTTGGCAGCCAGGATCGGCTCGGGGGCGCTCAGGTCGAAGTACCACCCAACGTTGGTCTGAACGAGCTGCCGCAACTCCGAAACAGCCTCCAGGGTGTAGTACTGGAGCGGGGCCACGGTCACTCCTCCTGGTGCTGCAGAAGCGGAAGCCTGCCGAACGGCTGCCTGAGTATCTTCTGCGCGTCCAGCAAGCGATCCGAGTCGCGCTCTCCCAACGGGCGGCATTCCGCGCGCGCCAGTGCGGCGGTAAGTGCCTCGAACCAGCGGGCGCCCGACAGATCGTCCAGTTCTGCCCGGTCCGCCTCCGTCAACAGCCAGGCTAGGGCAGGCAGATAGACTCCGTTCAGGATGTAAGCCGCGGTTTGACTCGCGGCCGCGCGGCTTCGCGCTTCTTGGAATCGTTCCAGTTCGGCGGGATGAAGCAGGATGGTCACAAGGTCAGGATCCCGCTGCCAATCGCATCTCCAGGCACCCAGCGCCATATTCTCGTCGGCTGCAACCTGGAACACCGATGAGATCGGCGTTTCGTCCGCGGCCACGACCCAATAGCTCACCGACAGGTCAATGGCCAATACCGAACCCGGCTCGATGGTGAAGGAGCGGTTCGCGTAGTCGTCGTGCCAGTTCGACGCCTTGAAGTTGTCGATCCGGCGGTGCGCTACGACGAACGGCGTGATCTCTACTCGGCCCGCCAGTCGTCCGTCCTCCGCGTACCACTCGATGCGCGGCTCGGCGCATTCGAGGTACTTGCGGAAGTGGGTTGTCGAACAACTAACCAACAGGCCGTATCTCGCGTGGTCCTTTGCGATCAGATCGGTGAGATTTCTGTCGCCCAGGTAGAAGTCCGCCTCCAAATGCAGCTGCGTCGTGTTTTCGATCTTGTTCAGCTCCGGGGCGCACTGGAACTCGCTGCGCTTATAGTCGCTGCTGCCGTGCCTGAGGACCGGCCACGGCCAGGACTTCGATCTGACGTACTTCACTACTCCGCCTCCACGACCGCGCCCACCTGCCAGGCGGCGTCCGCGAGCGGCTCTTGGCCGGCAATCGTCAGCTCGTAGCGCACGCGCTCGATCATCTCGAATCGGCTCAGCGAGACTTGTTGGCCCTGTCCGTCAAGGACCGCGATATCTGTCCGCGCTATCGCGGCAGCGTCTCCGGCCTCGTCAATGGTCAGCGCGGCAACGGCCGTCTCAGGCGCAGTGAATGCGACGCGGCTTCGCAGTTCGTCAGTCGGATCGTGCACGACTCGAACGTCTCCAAGTTCAAGAATCCGGCGGCCTTTTGAGCCTCCCCGGCTTCCCGCGCCGCCGCTGTTCTCGCCCTCGCCCCCGCCGCCTCCTGCACCACCTCCGCCGTTGCCCTCGCCGCCTCCGCCGCCAGAGCCGCCCTTGCCGGAGCCGTCCCCGCCCTCGCCGTCTACCGGCTCATCGTCTTCGAGCGTCACGCTTGGAGTCACGCGCAAGCGGGGCGGCTTCTTCTTCACGGCGCCGACTTGGCCGAACGCCGACTCCGCACCGTCTTTGGCAGCAGGGCCGTCGAGGGGACCCGGGTGATCGTCAAAGAGATACTCAGCGAGTTCATCGACGACATCGGTGACCTCCACCGCCAGCGGCGCGGCGTGGATTCTCAGCTGAGTTCGAAGAAAGTCCGCCAGCCGATCCAGTGCGCGCCGGCCCCGATCGCGCTCTTCCTCGCGCAGCCGCTCATACTGGAACTGGTCATGGGCTGGATTCTCCATCTCCCGCAGCAGCTTGTTCGCATGGTCGTCGTCGATCACGCAGACGGCGGCGTACTCGCGCAAGCGCCGAAACCGATGTTTCGCCTGCAGGTCTGTGACGATCATGCCGGTGCCGCGAATCAAAGCCACTCGGCTGGGCAGAATCTCGTTGGGGAAATCGTCCTCCGTGCCGATCCACAGTTTCACCCGCCCCAGGTCCTTGTCGGGAGGGTCCATGACGGCGGTCGGCGGCCCGCCGTTGACCAAGCGCCAGTAGAGTTGTGCGCGATCGATCGCGTCGTCGTCATCCTCGCTCTTGGTCTCGTTCGTCAACTGGCCGAAGAGCGCCGGCAGTGCGGCCTTGCGGACATCCCACAGCGCCTCACCGCCGCCGCTCTCATCGGGCTCCAGCAAGATCTCCAAGTCGCCTTGTTGAATGCCGTAGAAGAAGCTCTCGACGACGCTGCGCGCAACGGCTCGCTGCCACCGCTCGCCGTGTTGGTCTGGATTGAACCCGACGATCCACACGGCCGTGCCCGGTTCCGCCTTCCCGCCGGGCGTGCGACGGAAGACCTTGGGGATGTCGCCTCCTTCCAGCGCCTCGCAGCCGTCGGTGAGGCCGAAGAAACCCGTGCCGCTGGTTGTCTCGGGTCCTCTGCCGAAATCGTGCTTGTGCGAGACGAGCACCGCTTTGCCCTGGAACCTCTCCGTCAGGCTCCCTTCGTCCTCGAACGCGGACCAGTAGCAGACGGTCCGCAGCGGCGAGACGGTGAACGGGGCCGCCTTGCCGACGCCGAACGACCCGCCCGCGGACTCGCTGCGCTTGACGCTCGCTCCAGCCCACTTGACCAGGCCGCGCCATAAGGTGCCTTCAAGCCCGGTGGTATTGGTGTCGATCACCCCAAGGAGCTGGAGTCTCTCAGCGTTCAGTGCGTCCCGTGCAACGCGCAGCGTGGCGAGTGCTTTGGGATCACTGCCCCACTCGCTTATGCAGCTGTCAAGGTGCTCCGCGAGTTCTTCCCCCGCAATCTCGTTTGGCTCAATCTCCCGCAGCTCGAAGGTGATGTGGACGGGCCGCTCCGGGTCGGCGCGCGCATCGAGAGAATTCTGAATGATCTCGCGAGCCAGACTAGACAGCGGCGCGCCGTCGAATGTGACGATTCCAGCGTCATTGATCCCGGTCTCCACGCCGCCTCCGGTGGGCGGGAAGTTCCAGCCGATCTTGTTCATTCCAGACCCTCCGCAAGCGCTGCCAAACACTGTTCGCCCGCCAGCCGCGCCAACTCGGGGCAGGCGGCGTTCCCAAGAAGGCGGTACCGCTCTGCGGTCGGCACCAGGTTGGGAAACAGTTCGGGCTCAGCGGCGTCGAAGCCCTGCAAATGCGCGACCTCGCCCACGCGCAACCGGCGTATTCCCCATTCGTCGAGCAGGAACGGGACGTTGTGACCGCCGATACCCATGTTTGCGGTCAGGGTCGGGCAGAGTGCGCCCGGCTTCTCTCGGACGTAGCTGCGCCGGACCTGGTAGAGGTTGTCCTGCGACTGACCACTGGCCATCTCCGCCTCGATCATCTTTCGGTATGTGTTGCCGGCGGCGAGGTAGTCAGCGTCCTCAGACCGAGTCCTCCGATCCACGATGTCATGAATGGTGCGCGTCCCAATACGGGATTCCGGGAGGGCGGGCGGCGTGAACGGGTTGTACGTGAAGTGCGTCCGGGACGCAGCGACGAGGAACAGCCGCTCGCGGTCCTGCGGAATGCCGGTCCACTTCCTGACGTTGGCGACCCAGCAGGACTCGGCGCGGAACCAATAGCCCGCGCGACGCAATGATCGGCAGACGGCGTCGAACCACGCGCCTTCGTCGCCGTGGAGCAAGTGGGGGACATTCTCCAGGATCAAGAGCTTGGGGCGATTCCATTCGGACCACTCTCCGAGCAGCCGGGGGATCTCGAAGAACAGGCGCCCCCGCTCGTCCTCGAAGCCGCCGCGGTTTCCCGCTTGGCTGAAACTCTGACACGGGAATCCGCCGGCCAGAACGTCGACTGCGGGCAGAGACGAAGCGCTCAACCCGCAGATGTCCCGCTCGTAGAAGTCCACATCGGGGAACCGGTGGCGGAATGCCGCCGCCGCGTGGGGATCGTTGTCCGTAGCCCAGCGCAGAACGAAGCCCGCGTCAGTCAGGCCGGAGGCGAATCCGCCCATGCCGCTGAATAGGCATCCAAGTGTCGGCGGACGGTCCATTCGCGGATTCTATCGGCAGCCCCTCGATTTCTTGGAGAGAGTGCTCTCGGCGAACCGGTTCGGTGCTCCTGCTCTTCCCCGGTCACTGGAGGACGCTCTCACCACCCGGCGCAAGATGACCCTTCTCCCTTCGATTGGCGCAATCGCCGGCTGGTCAGGGCGGTAGGTGCGAACGGTCTCTTGTTCCGCCGATCGGAGCGGTTGCAAATCTCGGAGAACCTCCGTGACCCAGACGCCCACAGGTTGGAGCCCTACGTCCGGGACCAGCTGCGGGCGTAGCGGAGGCGACACCGAAGGGCCGCGCCAGTGGCTCCGGGCACACCGGTCCGTTTACACAGACAACGCAACTCGTCGGCGCATCGTAGTCGCTAAGTCCATCCGATCCGGCCGCGCCGGACGAACGCAAGCTGACTCTTGGGGGCAAGTCGGTCGGGAAGTTTGCGGCGCAATGGCTGCAAGCTCGATACGACAGAGCAAAACGGTAGCAGAAGGCCCTCGCCTTTCGGGTAACGGCAGTTGCGTTGACACGAATGTGGAACTTGCTAATCTGGCCTCATAGAACCCGCGGACGGTAAGCTCCTGCGCGATTTCAGGATGAACCCGACCGCCGCTTCGAACCCCGAGGGCCGCTTCAGTGGCCCTCGAATTCTTTTCGGATTCCGAGGAGATTCGCAGCCCAATGACGCCCATCTCCGGCGGACCGCAATCGGCTGCGAGTCCCGCAGGCAGTGCGCCGGCTCGCAGCGACCGAGTACGGATCTTCATTGACCAAGCGAACCTCGATCTGACGATGAGGTCTCAGGCCAGGAGTCGTGGCGTAGCCTGGAACGGCTTCGACTGGACCAGGTTGATCGGCTGGCTCGTGCGTCAAACGGAGTCTGTGTGCCAGTTGAGCGCCGCCGTTCATGAGGGAACCAGGGTCTACGCCTCCTTTGATCAGAGCGATCCCGCCCACGCCAATCGACGAAAATGGCTTCAGTGGTTGGATCGTCAGCCTGGGATACAGGTCGTCACGAGCCAAATGCGTCCGCGGCCATCGCCGACATGCCAGCAATGCCATCGGAGGATCGACGACTGTCCCCACTGTGGCGCCAGGCTCAGGTTGCGTGTCGAGAAGGGCGTCGATACGGCAATCGTGACGGACATGGTCGCCCTTGCCTGGCAAGGCGCCTACGACATCGCGGTCCTCGCATCGTCCGACAGCGATTTCATTCCGGCCGTGCAACTGCTGGACCAGCGAGGGCTCAAGGTGGTTCAAGCTGGCTTTCCTCCGGTAGGCGATGAGCTTCGTCGGGCATGTTGGGGGCAGATCGATGTCTTCAAGGGGCATGCGGACCTAGCGCGCTGACCATTCGGGTCCGTTCGTCGAGGCCATAACGAAATGAAGGCAGAGTTCCGGAATTGGCGCGAGTACCAGGAAGCTGTGGCAGCGGTGTTCCGCGAACTCGACTGCCAGGTTGAGGTGGACAAGAAGGTGCACGGCACTCGTGGCACGCACGATGTCGATGTCTACGTGACTTTCCCGAAGTTCGGACAAGAGTGCCAGTGGCTCATCGAATGCAAGCTCTGGAACAGGGGCGTGGACAAATCCGCCGTCCTAAAGCTGCAGTCCATTGTCCAGAATGTCGGAGCGGATCGAGGAGTGATCTTCTCGGAAAGCGGCTTTCAGTCCGGCGCACGCGAGGCCGCACACAGCTCAAACATTCTTCTACAAGATTCGCTTGGGGACTTTAGGCGGACGGCGAAACTGCACTTGCATCGGACTCCGCTGATTACCCTTGCATCCCCGGAGCCAGATGTCCCTCCGGTCTATGGCATTCCGGGCGGATATCAACCACACCACTTGCTCAAGCATGATGGGCGATTGTTCGTCAGCAACTGGGGAACTCCTCAGAAGGGCAACATTGCGATCGTCGATCCTTTGGCGAGGACGCTCGACGGGATCATCGAGCTAGACAAGTACGAGGTTCGAACAGCGAGCGAGCGACGACCGCGCGTGGTTCAGCATTTGCCCGGCAATATCGCTTGCGCGAACGGCAAGCTATTCGTCGGACAGGTCTTCTCCGATTCCGTTCTGGTCATCGACATTGAGTCGCAGGCAATAGTCAAGCGAATATCGATCCCGGGCGGCGGCGAAGGAGCGGTCGCCGCATCGCCCGACGAGGGAACGGTCTACTTCGCCAGCAACAAGTTCCCGTCCTTCTTCGTCATTGACAGCGTGGAGTACGACTATTCCGAAGTCCCCTATCCCGAGGGCGCGCGAGGTTGCCTCTGCGTGCTCGCACATCCATCTAAGCCGCTCCTCTACATCGGAATCCAGAGAGGTGGCAGTTCACCTCCGATCGCTCCAACAGGAGGGGGCGCGTGTCTCGCCGTCTACGACCTCTCCGAGCGCCGATACCTGGCCAATCTGAATCTCGCCGAGGACAATGGCGGACGCGGCGATGACTCGATTCCGTTCTGCCTGAGCTTCGACGAGTCCGACCACAGCATCTATGTCGGCATGATGCAGTCGCTGCGCGGACTCCTGCGGCTGGACGAGCTAGGGCGTGAGGTCCTCGATGAAATCCGATTTGAGTCGAACGAGTGTAATCGACATTTCCCCTGGGTAGATCCGTTGTCGCAGGCCCTCTATCGCGACAGGCTCATCTCCGTGAACCGCAACAACTGTGAACTCGTCGCCATCGACAAGAAGACGGGGCGAGTCGAGCTCTCGTCTTATCTTGGAGACGCCCCAAATGGCCCGCACTCTGTTGCGATCTTCGGCGAAACGGCGGTCATTAGCTACCCGGAGCGTGGCGGACTCATCTTCCACAACCTTGCGAGCACAGCGTCTGACTAGATGACCTGCCGACATGATTGACGCACCATCGTGGGCGCCGATCTACAGTGGAACGGACCAAGAGAAAGTTCGCAGTTCGGTATCGCTAGGCCCACCAAACTGGACAAAATCGAGAACCTTCGTGTTGCGGTTTAGATTGGATGTCTAGTTCCTCCGCCAGTCTCTTGGTCGCAGGGGGACATTCAATCGCCTATTCGACCAACCAGTTCGTGGTCCACCGACAGGAAAAACGGTTCGCTAAGGCCCCTAGCCTTGTCGACGGCGACAGTGGCGTGGTATCACCCGACGCCGCCAGATGAACTTGTAACGTCTCCTAGCGACTTGCGCCCACGCGCTCACTGGTTCGGAGCGCCTTGCTGTTGCGCCACTCAAGGAAACTGCGCGGCCTCGACGATCGAGGGTGCAACGCGGGCGCATCAGGTGCTGTCACCGTAGATCGTTGGCTGCGGTGGCGCGACGCCGCCAGATTGTCGATACACTCTTACATGCCGTGAGGCTTCGCCGTCATCAATGCACTAGCAGTCTCTTCACCGAACCCGCGGACCTCCCTCTGATCCACCAGAATGGGAGCAGTGCTCGGTCCGGGAGGGAATGAGGTGTTCAGATGTGGACGTTGATGTTCACCTTGATCGGCGTGATCGGAGCGATCTTTGGCTTTCTGGTTCTCGTGATCAGTCATTGGCCATTCTCGCGAAGCGGGACGGAGACGGAAGAGCCGCTCCAACAGGTCCAATCCCGGCGTAGCAGCTTGACGTTTGGTTTCGCCGTAGTTCTCTTCACTGCGAGCTCGATTACGTTTGTCGTTTCCTTGGTCGCCTTCGACTTCCTCGATGACATTGAGCAGCTAGCTAAGCAGCTCGGAGTAAGGGAGTGTGTGCATAACGGGGAGAGCGACTCACCGGGCAATCCGTTGGTCACAGTCCCGCCCGATCATCGCTGCAAGGTCGAGGGTATCGGCACGTTCGAAGTCGACGATTCGGGAAGGGCGACTGTGGCCCCATATGTGCTAAGTCCTCGAGGTAGCGGCAAGAGCGAGGATATCGATGCGCAGATCAAGCTGGATCCTGAACCAGCCGGGCACCCGCACGGCTTTCACTCACGCGTCGCGAAAGACGGCATGAGCTGGGAGATCTGGCTCGCCGGCGAGTGGCAGTTGACGGGCGACAACGGAGCGTGCGGCAAGGATCTACATGTGTTCCCCGGACAGTATTGCATCTGGAATGGAGCTCAGTTCAGGGTGTACGCCGTTGACGCGCTCATTCCCTCCGACATTGGGTCAGGGTTGGACAAGGGCCGCCCGTACCTGAACGGCTACGCGGTGCTGATGAAACCTGGTCTCAGGATCAACGAGCAGATCGACGACCGGAACGTGAGGTGCGAAGTCAACAACGGCAAGTTTGCGGCCAGTCGATCCGAGAGCGATGGTGTCACTCCTGGAGACGCCTGGGTCATTCAAGAGGCAAGCCCGACTAGATTGGGCGACGCAGTGACCAGGGGAGCGGAATGTGAGCGACCGCCGGAAACCTCTAATTCCGCCGGTGACTCCGCTCCCGGCAATGCGTCTCAAGCGCGCGATGCTTCACCGCCAATGTGCAGTAGGGATCTGACACTAACCGTCGGTGGACTATGCGCGGTTCCAGGAGCAGGAACGTTCGAGGTGACTACCGGTGGCGCAACCTGGCCGTCTTCAGCCGGATTTCAACGTCGAGGATGGCTTCAGGCAGATGTTGTGACAGCAGGGAGGCATATCACATTGCAGGCGCTTGAGGCTGGCTCAACGAATACGTGGACAGTTGTGGCGGCCGGCGAGTGGCAGGACTTGGGCCAATGTTCGTCCGTGGTCGGCGAGGAGATACGGCCCGGCCAATTCTGTTTCTGGGGCAGCCAGCCGTTTCGCGTCTATGCAACAGGGGAGGTCGTCAACGAGCGGCACCGCGGGGACGACTTTTCCTCAGGTTTCGCAGAAGTCGAACGACCTAACGGCAAGAACGAATCAGATGCACATCGAATTGTGCTTGATGACACTGACCAGGACAGGACCTTTAGCGCGCACCGCTCACCAGTTGAAGGATCAACAAGTTGGATCGTCGACCAGGCAGACTAGGGCGATCCACGAGATGTGCCCCCATGGCTCCTCCTAGTGTCAGAATCGCCGGGGACCGACCTCCCTCTCGACCTTCACTGAGGTGGGCCGATCCGCCTTTTGTTGAAGGAAGCGCGCATGTTCGTCTGAAATCGGGCGTTCGCCGTCGGCGGAAGGGTGCAAGCCCTTTGCGTCCCCGCCTCCGCGATGCGGCCCCCGCCTGCGCTGGGGCGACGCTAGCTGGGCGCGGGGGGGCATCAGGCCGGGGTGGAGATGAGTCCGCGCACGATCTCCAGTAGACGGCGGGCCTGGTCGGCGCTGAAATCGGCGTCCTGCAGTCCGTGGACCAGCGCGTTGCGGGTCTGCTGCAGCTGAAGCAACTCTCGATACTCGCCCTCCAAGATCTCCCCGAGGGCGGCCGCCTGTCCAAGCATCTGACGCGTGTGGGAGTGATCTCGCCGCCGCCATCCTGCTCTGCCGCGAGGAGGCGCAGCGCCGCCTCACAGGATGACCAGGCGAGCAGGAACGCCGGTTCGGCCTGGCCCGCCTCGAGTATGGACTGGGCTGGTTCGACTCGCGAGCGGAGGGCGCCGGAGTCGTACGGCTTCGCTCCCGGCGGCGGCTCCAACCGGTCCGGCTCGGCCACGAGTACGAGTTCGAAGCTCCAGCCCGGCCGATGCTCGATCGCCTGGGCCAGCCGGTCCAGTTGCGAACTCGATGCCAGCGCGCTGCGCGTCTTGACTTCGATCACTTGGGGATGTTGTCCACGTCAAGCCCGCGGCCATAGAAGAAAGAGGTCAGGGTGATGGCGACGGCCCCGTGCACCGGCTGCGCGAAACTCCATGTGGCGCCTGCGGACGATCGAACCTTATCGATCCAGGCCTCCCGCCTGTGGCTGCGCCGGGTCTGCTGCGAAACAATCGGGGCATCCACGACAAACTCGAACGGTATCGACATGCGATATCAAGGTCTACATCACCCGTGTGGAGAATCGCGCCAAGGTAGGCCACAACGGAATCCGGTCCTACGCCACAGACTTCCGCCCATTGTTCTCGACCGAGGACTTTGTCCACGCCAAATCGACCATCTCGTACCCGTGCGCCGGCCAGGTCGAGTTTCCCGCGTACGTGCCGATCCACTGGCTGAACGGCAGGAGGGTGTCCGACAACTGCTGGGACTCCTGGGACGGGAGGTGGGACTCGCACGAGCCGCGGGCGTGGACCGGCTCCAGCCAGAACGGGTACCGCAATTTTGCCGTCGGCAACGATTGGGTCCGCGCAGGCGTCCTCCGGAACAAATATGAAGTAGAGGAAGACACCCGCCGCAAGGAGGAGAGTCACCGCCTCTACGCCTTGTCCCAGGTCTTCACCGTGGACCACGTCAGGGCGCAGGCCACCTTCGGGCTGTGGGAGGAACTTGCCGGCTACAGCCCAATAGGGCCCACCAAATTGGACAAATCGAGGACCGTCGAGATTCGCTTCCGACTGGAGCTGTAGCTCCTCGATGAGCATCGGCTTGCGCTGCCTAGTGCCGCGTCTGCGAGCCACAATGTGGTGCGCAGCTCGGTGGCGACCACTGTGCTTGCGCACCGCGAAACAGGAGAGGCGCTGGTGTCGCGTCAACCGTCGAACAGGTCCAGCGTCTGTGGTAACTGCAGGAGTACGGCGACTCGCTCGGGCTCCCCGATCTGAAGTTCAGACATGGTGACCAGCGCAGAAGGCAGCGCCAACCAGCGCCGCAATGAGCTGAGCCGAAGCAGGCGAAGCTCGTCGAGGCGGAGGAACAGATGCAACGTCACGAGCGACCAGGGATGTAGATGCCGTGCTTGAGCGTGGTGTTGAGGCGTCGCGCCTGCATGGCCACGTGCGCCATCAGCCATGAGCGGCCTATCGTGCGGGTGAGATGAGAGCTGCCGAGGGAATGAGAGCGTGAATCGTCTGCTGGGACTGTTGGTCGTCGCTGTTGCTGGCGGCGCTGCCGCAGTTGGTTGTGTGAACGGCGACGAGCGATCTGAGGATTCGTCTCAGACAGCGAATGAAGCAAGCGCTGACGAGCTGCAGACGGCGAGCGAGGTGGGCGCTGACGAGACTCAGGCCGTCGAGTCGGATCACGAGGTTGAACCAATCCCGCCTCCGGACGCGGTCCCGCTGCCTCCGGTTACCTACGTTGCGATCTCGGTTGGGAGCGGGATTCATTGCGGCATCCTGGCGTCGGGCGATGTCGCGTGCGGAGGCAGGTACTGGCAGGCGGGGCGGCGGATTCCGCCCGGCCCCTACCGGTTCATCGAGGCGGGAGATCGGTCGGCATGCGGGGTGAGGCAAGACGGTGAGATTCGCTGTTGGGGAACGAGTCCGCCGTCACCGGTGGCGCTGCATCGGGGCGTCGAGTTCATTCAGCTCAGCTTCGACAGCGGCAGGGGTTGCGGGATCGACAAGGTCAGCGCCGTCCGCTGCTGGGGGCATGAGGAGGATCAGGAGAATCAGCCACCGGACGGCGTCTTCCGTCGGGTGAGCGCGAGTTGGGTGCACCGCTGCGCGATTGCTGAGGACACGCGGCTGGTGTGCTGGGGCGGGCGGTTCTATGGCCATGGCGCGCCGTCGGGAACAGGGTTCACCGATGTCGAGCTTGGCTCGGGAAATGGTTGCGTCCTGGCGAGCGACGGACGAGTGACGTGCTGGGGTGACCTTAGTTCCCGCAACCTGGAAGCGCCACCGATCGCATTTCGAAGCATCAGCGCCGGTCACGACCATGCCTGCGGGTTGACCCGTGCCGCAGAGGTCGTTTGTTGGGGCGCGAACGGCGATGGGCAGCTTGACGCGCCGGCGGGTGAGTACATCGAGGACGATGCCGGAGTCGACTTCAGCTGCGCGTTGACCGCTGGGGGCGACGTGATCTGTTGGGGCGACGATGAAGAGGCGTTCACGGAGTACGGCGCGTAGACGCTCCTTCAGCGCGTCATCGTGGACGCGATGCGCGTACCCTAGCCTCTAGCGACCGATCGAACGCGTCCGACAGTCGCGGGGGAGTGAGAGCCCAATGCGCGCACCACGGTGGCTGCGAAGCGGAGCAAGCGGCTGGATCGCTGCGCTGGTGCTGTTGGCGGCGCTGGTCGGCGCGCTGACCACGCTCGGTGTCCAGGCGCTGACGCGCACGGGAGAGATTGAGGTCAGGATCAACGCCATGCGCGAGAGCGATGGCGATGTCCAGTTCGCGCTCCAACAGCGACAGCCGGACGGCGATTGGGGAGCGCGGCAGGAGCCGCGCATCAATCGGCTGCCCGCGTCTCACTCGGGGCGCTGGGCGAACTCGTCGCCGGTCAGCGTGACGTGGGAGATCGAGATCGAGCAAGACGAGAAGGTCGTCGCGGTGGTCTCGCAGATCGAGGTCATCGGCGGCGTCCAGGTTGAGGTCGACCGCTACATGGAAGTCGAGACGGTCTCGACCGACTATCGGCAACAGACGACTGCGTCGACCGACTCCGGCGGCAGCATGGAGGCCGGCGATGCCGAGACTGACTATTGGTCCTTTTGCCGCAATCCCTTCAGTGTGGGCTGGTCCACGTTCGCCAGCATCGACGGGGGACCAGCTCGAGCGCTGAGCGAGGCCCTGTGGGAGGCCACCAAGCGGGAACTCAGCGCAGCAGACTGGTTGGATCTGCTCGGTCTTGAGATCGCGATGTGGGAGGCGGTGACCCCGCCTGCCAGGTACCAGCTCTTCCATCAGGCGATGTTGGCCGGACTGCGGTCGGTCTACGCATCCTGGTCGAGCGAGGGGACCGAGGGATGGGAGATCAGGACCGAGTACTCAGTCTGGCCGTTCCTCAGCGAGGAGCTGCGTACGCGCTGGGCCTCTGGATTCCCGGCCGAACAGATTCAGACGCTCAAGGTCGCGGGCTGCATCGCTGCACCCGAACTCGAAGGCGGGTTCATGGACGGGTAACTCTGGCCGGAGATACACCCAGAGGCTGTGGGCGGCCTGAGGAGATGAGCAGACGATCGCCTTGATTCCAGAATCAGCCGGTGGAGGCTGGTCGGGAGGAGTATGCCGAATGCTGGGTGGAGTGCATGAGCGTGACGATTGGGAGGCGGGCGTCACAGCACGGGGCGGCCCGGAGGAGTTGGTTCGTCTCGTCACCCAGAAGATGCTCGGCGTGACGCTGGAGGCAGAACGCCGTACGTACCTGGAGCGCCACACGGACGCGCTCACAACGACGGTCGTCGGATGGTTGTCGGCAGCGGCTGCCGCCAGGCGCGCGAGATCGCGACGGCAGGGAGCCCGGTCTCGGAGCGGGCGCCTGGGGTCGTCAACCGCCTCTTGGGGAGTTACTGAACGCTCGTTGTCAACCGAACGCCTGGCTGGGTGAGCAGCCGCGACGATTCGCTTCCTGACGTCTGCATGGTCTGGCACATTGGCGTGCCGCGTCTCGGACCCAGGGAGTACCTCGACCGCGTCTGCTTCAGCTCAGAGCAGCCGGAGTCGACGGTGGTCCAGCCTGTGCAGGCGCTCTCGTGAGAGCAGAGGCCGCGCAAGGGCATCGGAGGAGAGCCGACCGCGGAGTGAAGACGGGCCGCAGGCGCTCAGCCTACGAACCGTGGTCTCCCCCCTGACGGCAGCGCTGCTGAGCCCAGTTGATCAGGCGGAGCACCCCGCGGTGATCCGCCGATGGCAGCGCATGGTCACTCACTAGTGCGAAGCCTTGCTGCCGGCCGAGGCGGAGTCGGACGGCAGGCTCTGCGGTGTGGATGCTTACCCGCCTGCGGGCGAGTCATCTTCCCTACGCGAGCGCCGAACGCGCTGTTCATTGAACAGCGGAGCTGCTGCTGCGTCCCCGAGGGAGAGCAACCGCCAACTCAAAATCGACCGCTAGTGGCCGGTGAGCCGCGCCGGCGGCAACGAACGCTCGAACCTGCAGCTGCTGTGCACCAGCAGAACCTGCGCGTAGGCACTCGGACCGACGCGGAGCGTCGCGGTCGCTATCGACGATTGCCGCCGCCTGACGGGTCAATCCCCGACTTGTCCATCCGCTCGGAGCGATTCGCGGCCAAGACCCGGGCACCCGCGCCTCGCCGTTCGTTCGCGGCATGCGCCGGTAGCGCGTTGAGATGTCAGGACAGCAGAGGCGGCCGGAACGCGGTTGTCCAACGGGTGGTCTCTTCGTGCCGACATTGCCGATCCCGCTCGCGGCCCGTGCCGCCTCAGTGGGCGGTGGCACGACCGCGCTGGTTCTGCCGACACATCCGGTGCTGGCACCTCGTTACCCCTCTCTGGGGCGGGCATCGTGATCGTCTCTGGTCACGAACGCCCGCCGCGCGAGGAACTCTCGCTGTTGAGCTGGCCACAGGGCCGGAGCACTAACATGCGGCAATGTTGGACTGGCGATCTGCGCGGGTCGTTGCGGCCTTGGTTGGGATGCTCGGCGTCATTGCTGCGCTCGGGGCCTGGACGACGAGCGCGCAGTCGCGGCTGAGCCTCACGCTCGACGCGCCTGACGTGTGTGAGTTCGAGCTGCCCGCGATCGGACCTGAAGATTCAATTGCGGTTGGTTCAGTCCAGGTCAGTTGGTCAATCAGCGGCGGGGCGGCACCGTACGAACTCGTGTTCAATGGCCAACCCCTAACGGGCGCAAACGGCCACGTCAACGTGCCCTGCGGTCCGACGGCGATCGATGTGCGTTCGAACAGCCGCACGCCGGGGATAGTCACGCTGCAGGCGATGGTCAGCGACGCCAACGGCGACCTCGCTGTGGCGCTGCACGACCTGCACATCGTTCAGGTCATTCACGAACGCGGCACCTTTCCCTTCGGTCTGAAAGGTCCCGCCACGTACCGGGTGCACGGACATCTGCTGACGATACCTGCCGGCCATGGCATGGAGCTGGGCCGCTATATCTCCGCCGGCTGCGGGGCGCCGGGGCCGGATTGCGCCGACCGTTTCGAGTTGTACGCGCCCTACGGTACGATCGTCCTCTATCGCTGGAGCGGAGCGGAGCACTCGAGAGTCCTTGACGGCTCGAGCGGTCGAGAGCCTGTCGAGATCTATGCCGACGATCAGAACGCGGTCGTTCCGCGGCACCAGCAGTGGGCGAGCGACAGCTTCGACGAGTTGATGTCCAGCATTGGCGACCCACCGCGGTTGCGTCCTGATGTGCGGTCTGGCGGTCGCGCGGGTGGGGGCCTGCGGCTGAGCCTGACCGCACCCGCGATCTGCGAGCACGATCCCGGAGTGGCGCCGGTCCGCTGGAGCGTGCGCGGCGGACGGGGCCCCTACGAGGTCACGATTGGCGGGGACCGCTACCTGGGCCGCACGGGTGAGACTCCGATCCTCTGCTCCGCGCTCGGAGAGCCTCCCGGCCATTCCGGCATCCAACGGATCCAGGCCACGGTCGTCGACGCGCGCGGCAACGTTGCGGTCGCCAGCGCCGATCAGTATGTGATCCGGCGGCTGTGGACCTGGACCTGGACCTTGCGCGCCGGTGAGACGTATCGCTACGGCAACCAGCTGTTCACGGTGCCCGATGGCGTGACGCTCGAGACCCGCCGCGGCACCGAGCACTGCACCTCAGATCCTGACGACGAAGAGCAATCCTGCGAACCCAGCATGGTCCTGGTGCTGTCGGATGGGGATGCGGAGGCGACGCTGGAGATCGGTGAGGTCAGCGGTGGGGTGCTCAGCCGTTCAGCCTCAGCCGAGCCGCCGCCGACATTGCGGCTGAAGCAGCGGGCACTCGTTGCATCACTGGGTCAAGCGCCAAACCTGCCTGCCGACTTCCTCGATCGCTCGGAGTCTCTCAGTCTGCAGGTCTTCACCACCTCGCCCGTCTGCACCGCGGGATGGGTTGACCTCTACCTCAATGTCAAGGGTGGGCGATGGTGGCCGCTGCGGTTCACCATCGATGGCGAGCCGCGGCAGGTCTATGGCACGGGAAGCATGAAAAAATCGGCGCGTTGTCACTCCACCAACGACGACCAGCGACTGTCGCTTGAGGCTCGTGAGTCCGGGCCTGCTCCACAGCGCGTGACTCAAGAACTGCATCTGTCCGCGCCGCCCGCCGTAAACCGCCGCGCTCTCTATGTCCAATGGACGCTGCCGGAAGACCGTTCCTGCGTGATCGGTGAATCGTTCGAGCTGTCCTGGAGCACGTCGGTCCTGGCCTCCTACGACGAGGGCAGCCCAACGGCAGTTCGCTTCAACCTCGACGATCGCGTGTTCGGCCCGGTCGGCTCGGTGGCGATCCGCTGTCCGTCGACGCCGGGCTACCACCTGCTCGAAATGGGAGTCAGCGTCGAATCGAATCCGGACCTTGACGAGTACCGATACGCCGCGATCCGGGCGCAGCTCGCCCGTCCGCGGAGGTAGCGGCGATGTCACGGCGTCGTCGCGGCGTCGCGCTCCTCGCCAGCCTGCTCCTGATGGCCGGGGCCGCGGCGAGCGCGTGGGCGGCGATCGATAGCGCGCAAGGGCTCAAGATCGTGCTCAGCGTCCCCCACACCTGCGACACCGAAGGTGACGAACGCGACGAAGAGCTCACATTGAGCGTCGAGTGGTCGGTTGTTGGTGGGGAAGCCCCCTACGAGGTGTTCGTTGACGGCTCGCGCGTTGGCCAGGCTCACGGCGTCACGGAGCTGCTCTGCGGAGTCTGGGCGGGACGCGATGTGGACTCCGGCCTGTTCGCTGTCCAGGCGCATGTCCGCGATGCGACGGGAGCGACCGCCGGCGCGCTTTCCTACGTGAACGCGGTGCGTTCGATTCGCGCAGACAGTTATGGCGGACCCGGCGACACCGATCTGCAGGCCGGGCTGACCTACCGCGTGCACGGCATCTTGATCACCGTTCCCGAGGCCTTCGACCTGCATCTCGGCGACTACACCTCAGCCGACTGCCGCGACCTCGATGCGCCCTGCGACGACCGGTTCCAGCTCTTCACTGGCAGCTGGAACAGTCGAGGCTCCAGCATCTGGATCCGACGCTGGCCAGCCGAGGAGTTCAGTCGTGAAGTCTCCGCCTACGGTGCTCTCGATGCCGATGCAGTGAGCGCGGCATTCGATCAACTGGTCGCCTCGATCAATCAGCCTGCGTCTGACCTGGTCCCCCCGGGCGTCGCTGGCGGAGGTACGAACGCGCTCTTGCTGCGGATGATCGCGCCGGCGATCTGCGAGGAGACCGGCAGCTACTGGTCGCCGTCGCAGAGCGTTGTCGCCTGGGAGGTCAGCGGCGGCAGCGCGCCGTATCGGATCGTCATCGATGGGCAGATGTTCGGGGCCGCGTCGGGAGACCTGCACGTGCAATGCGGGCGCCTGACTCGCGGCGTCAGCGACTCCGGCCTGCACAGCGTGCACGGGATCGCGATCGACGCGAACGGCAGTGTCGCGTCCGGCGTCGTTCACACCTATGGGATCAAGAACGTTGTCGCCGCGGAACTGCGCGGCGGCGAGACCTATCGGGTGTCAGGTCAACTGCTGACGATACCAGCAGGCGTCGTCGCGGAAGTGGGCGGGTATGAGCACTCCAGCTGCGATCCGCCCGAGGGCGACGACCGTCACGATCCGTACTACTGCGAGGATGCGTTTGGGCTGTCGGTGCGGTCGGACGGAGTCTCCGCCTCCGTCTGGTTTGGCGCGGAGAGCGGCCGCGCCTACGGGGAGGAACCACGAGCAACGACGCCCGCAGTCGGCTCGGATCACCCGATCCACACGCAGCTCCGAGCGCTTGTGGCGTCGGTCGGCCAACCGCCAACGCTTCCTGCCGATCTCGCCGATCAGCTCGCGCCACTGCGCATCACGGCCGACGTTGACCCGATCGGTTGCCAGGTCGGCGGCTACAACATCCAAACAGCCCGAGAACGGAACGAAAACTGGGGCAGGTTACACGACGGGGAATACACCACGGCGAACCCGATAGGCGGCCCTGCGGTCAATCTCAACTGGTCAGTGACCGGCGGTTACTGGACGCCACTGACCATCACAGTCAACGGCCGCGACCCGTCCGCTCATCGTCTCGTGCTGAACTGCCCGCAACGAGATGGGACGCACGAGATCAGATTGACCGCCTCGGACCGCAGCGATCCACCGCAGTCGGCTGAGTTGACGCTGAAGTACGAGTCTCTCGCGAGATCGGTTGAGGAACAACTGCCGTTCAGTGCCGCGGCTCTCCTGAGCAGCCATTGCCGACCGGGCGAGTCCGTGCTCATCGGCTGGAGGGCCTACAGCGAGCATGGACCAGTAGTCATCTCGATCGATGGCGTCGACGGTCAGTATGATCCAGGCGGTGCAGCGATCGTCCGCTGTCAGCAGTCGATCGGGACTAAGACCGTCATGCTCCGCGCGACGGATCAGGCGCAACCTCCGCACCGATCGACGGCAGCCGTACGAATCAACGTCACCGATTCGCCGCCGCAGCGTGTTGGAATGCAGGTAACCGCAAACGCATCGCCGCGCGCAACCTGTACCACCGGCGAGCGTGTGCAAATTGTCTGGCGCGCGACTGGCGGCGTACCGCCGTATCAGGTCAGGGTGCCCGGAGACGAATCGGCCAGAGTGGACGGCTCCTTGATCGAGCTCGATTGCCCTCCCGGCTCTGACAACCCATATGTCACGATCGACATCACCGACTCCAATGTCAAACCGAACACCGTGCGGTTGCATGTGAGTCTCAACGTGACATCCGACACGGTGGACGAGCCCTAGCGGATGCACGCGCTGCGCTCACCCAACAGAACGGGCGTAGCAGTGAGCGAGGAGCACCGCAGGGAGCTCTCGAGTGGGAGTGGTCGCTTGATTTGAGCCGGGGTGGGGCCAGATCCAGCGATCACTGCCGCGGGGCCGGGAACAGGACACTTGGTTGACCAGACGCGTTGGCGGAGGCGTGACAGCGTGGAGGTTCGTTTCGCTGAGGGAGATGGAGGCGTCCCCCGCGAACGGCGCTGCTGCGACGACCGAATGTCAAAGACCGAAGTTCGCCGGAGAGCGGCGAACGGTCCCGCTTGCGGAGGCTGTCGCACAGACCTCCTCGCGGGGCAGACAGAGGGCAATCTGTGTGCATTAGCGGAGCATGTGGGGGACGCGTCGGTTCGTGTCTCGGCGTTATCCGTCATGTAGAGGTGAGCAGCAATACGCGATGCTGGCCAATCTGGGCGACGCGCTGCCGGAGGGCCACCTGACCTGGTTCGCCGTGGTGGCCGTCGAACTGCGCGATCTCTCCGTCTTCCACACCTCTGACTGCGACGACGGTTAGGGACGGCGGGCCCAAGACCCAGAGATGATGGTGGCGCTTCCGCGAGGACATCGCCTACCGCCTACTGAGCGCGAACCATCAGCCGGACCGCGCGACGATTTGCCGGGTTCGCAAGCACCCAGCGCGGGCCCTGGTCTGCATGATCATCGACATCCTGCGGCCGTGTGCCGAGGGGGACTTGTTCACGGCCGGGATGGTGGCTCTGGATGGTGCCAGGCTGCGCGCTCAAGCGAGCCACGGTCGCAGCCGCGCCCCCTGGCAACTGGAGGCTGAGGTCGAGCGGACGCTGTCAGATACGGAGCGCGTAGAAGTCGAAAAGCAGCGGTGGGACGGCGGGTGGCAAGCGTTACTGGTGCCGAACACGGTGCGCGGTCGCGAGCAGCGTCACGCATAGTCCTTTGAGCGGGCACGGACAATACATCAGTCACTTTGACCGAGCCGAGATCGTGGTACGCTCGCTCGGCAGCGCGAAAGAGAACACAATGCTGGCGAGATGGCGCAAGCTACGAGTGCGAGACGTTGCGACCTTCGTCTTCGTGGTCGCCGTGGTGGCAATCGTGGGCGTGGTCGTCGGGCGCGAGTTGGGCGTGGAGAGAGAGGCCAGGGCGGTTCTGGATGCGGCTGGTGGAGAGCAGTTGGCCGTGCCGGAGTTTAGGGAGAGCGACCTTGCCCTGACCATCTCCGCGCCACCGACCTGCGAAGTCAGTTCACCTAACGAGTACTCCATCGGGTGGGTTGACGAAGATGAAGACGGCAACGCGATCTTCCGGGACATACCGACGGGTTGGGCGGGAGTCGCCGAAGTGCCAGTCAGCTGGACGGTCAAGGGCGGCAAAGCGCCGTATAAGTTGATGATCGACGGGGAGAGTCGTGACGCCTCGCAGGACTACAAGGGAGCCTCAGGCACGGCGTCAGTCAGTTGCGCACTGCGCTTCAAGGACTCCTTTATCGCTCACGAAAGCGAGCGTCGCTTTTGGACGATGCCGGTAGTTGACTCCGGTCTGAAGACGATTGTGGCGACGGTAACAGACGCCGCTGGTCGAACCGCGACGACCACAGCGAAGGTCTACATGATTCTCGCAGTGGGGAGTACCGGCGACCTCATGAAGCCCGGCGAAACCTACCGGGTGGAGGGGCAGTTGTTGACGATCCCCAAGGGGCTGGAGTATGCCGTGATCGGAGGGTTCATCGAGGGCGAGGGAGGGGTCAGCGGTTTCAGTCTCAGCGTCAGGAAGAGCGGTGAGAACGGTTGGGTTTTTCTGAAGCTAGGGACGCTTGAAGAGGATGCGCGCAGCACGCGACCGACCTCAAGCAACGGAGACGCGGTTGCTGCGCAGACACGAGATCCGCTTGATGCGGAGATCGATGCGCTGGTGGCTTCGCGGGGTAAGCTCCCGATCTCAGAGGCGAACACGCCTTGAGCCTCAAACTCACGCTGACCGCAATGGTCGTCGGCACAGCGCTCGCCTGCGCGCTGCTGGGTTTGCAGGCGCCGTCGGCGGGCATGTTCGCAGGCCGACCAATAGAACACGGTGTGGTTCAGCAGCCAGCGCCAGGGGTGCTCGTAGTCCCACTCGGCGTCGTGGCAGCGGGGGACTGGTGCATCACCTGGAATCGTTCTACCGAATGCCGGACCACAGCGACTGAGCAAGTTGAGGCCCTGCTGTCTGGGTCGTGGTACGCTCCCTCGACAACGTGAAAGGGGAGACGATGACGGCGAGATGGCAACGGCTGCGACCCCGCGACATCACGCTTTTCGTGGTCGTCGCTGTGGCCGTGGCGGTGGCCGTCGTGATCGTCGGGAGGGAGCTGGGTATCGGACAACAGACGGACGCGACTGCTGTCTCGACGCCTGCCGTCGCTTCCGCTTCCCACCCGGAGCCGGAGGCGGAAGAGGCAAGCCCGCTGACCCTGAGCCTCTGGGGGGCCGAGATCTGCGAGACAGAGCGCGGCCGGGGATATGCAGGCAGTGAGTTCATCTATGACGACGACGGCAAGGCGATAGGAACGCGATCTACCTACAGAGGCTGGGACGGCTTCGCCGAGCTCCCGGTTCGGTGGGAGATCAGCGGCGGAACGCCGCCGTATGCCCTCGTGATAGACAACGAGACACGGGACGGCGACGGACCATACGAAGGAGCGAGTGGAGTTGCGTACGCGAGTTGCGCCGTCACCTCCGCCGAGGTCTTCTACACGGAGTACGATGAACGACGCTACCGTAGCGACCCGCGGATCGACTCGGGGCCGAAGGCGATTCGCGCCACAGTAACGGATTCTACTGGCGCGACTGCGGTCGCGTCTCACGACATCTACGTGATTCTCAACGTCGAAGGTGATGTTTATCTCGACTCTAACGGAGCCCCTGTTTCTCATCGATTCGGCAAGGGGAAGACGTATCGTGTCAAGGGCTTCCTCTTGACGTTTCCTGCTGATGCGGAGTCCGGTGACACCTATGAATCACACGGAGAGAGTGGTTTCACGATCCTGTTTTCTCTCGAAGGATATCGAGGGTGGATCGCAATCGCAAGCGACACTGGCACTGAACATAGCCGAGTCGTCGAGTTGTACTCAAGACCGGCGGACGCCGTACAAGGGAGCGGGAGTACAGACGAAGACGTCAAAGCTGCGTTGAACTCGCTGTTGACCGATCTGATGCGGTCTCTCGGGAAACCGCCCTCTGCGGGTGCTCAGTAGATGCGGCGCGCGCTGAGTGCGATTGCGCTGGGCCTAGCGCTCGGCGCTGGCGTCCTGGGGTTCGCAATAGACGAATCCTCTGGCGCAAGCAGCACCACACCAACGCGAGTACAGTCTACGCTGGCTCCTTCCGGACGCCTTCCTACATCCTCTCCCTCTGCCGCAACGCCGGCTGCTCACGATGATAGCAACACAGATGACGACGAAGATGTCTTTCTGAACGAGAATGTCATCGAGGGCAAGCCGACGACGATCTGTACCTGAAGCTCCAATCCCCGGCTGCTGCAAGTGCTGCAGGAAGCGATAGAGGTCTGGCACGATCGGCTGAGCCCGGACGCGGATGGCGACGGAAACATCGATGAGGGCGCGCTCTTCGACTATCGCGTCTTTCGACAAGTCACCACGCCCGCGTGCGCGGGCACAAACGTGGAGGTGGTGGAGAACACGCTCCTGATCAACGCATCTTCCATTCATGTTGAGTGCAGAGGTGGAACGTTCGACCCAGCCGTAAGTGGTAGCACGCGTGCCTGCTACAGATTCCGAGAACAGCAGTCTCCGCCTCGAAAGCTGTTTCAGTGGCGAATGGCTCCGGCTGGATCGGGCCTCCGCGATAGCGCCGTGCTGATCTATCAGGCACTGTCACATCAGCCGAACAGCCCTGACCATGTGGGCACGATGGTGCATGAACTGGGCCATGTGCTGGGACTGTCCCACTACGACGATGCCGATCACTGCGACCAGCTGAGAGATCCCACTGTCGATCCACTCCGTGATCATTTCACCGCCATGAGCTATCGGCCGCGAGCGGGAACCGCTGCTTGCGAAACCAACGGCGACATCACCGGCCGTGACCTGCGCGACCTGTACGAGGCGTATCACATCGGGCCATTGACCCGCGTGACGATGCACAAGGAAGTGCAGGCGACGTCAAACGGGCGCGTCAACGCCACCTTCTATTGGGGCGCTCAGGGCGCGCAGGAGCTAACTCACAATGCGATGCACGTGGTAGCTCAACGCAAGAGCGAACTCGGATGGGAATCGGTCGCGTCCACCAAGGCCTTCGATGGCGATGGTAATCCTGAGGAGATGATCAGCGTCATCCATTGCGGAGGCATTGCGAGCGAGTATCGGTTGGTCGGCGCCTCTGCATTCCGCGTAGGACTGAACGCGTTTACCGAGGATGTCACACACTCTGCTCCGATGGCAATCCTGCCCGGAGATCCGCCATCAACGTGCGGAGCCGTTCAAGGCTCCAGCAGCGGAACGCAGGTCGCGACAGGCGATCCCGCACACGTCGTTGGTGTCGCGCCCTGGGACGGTGAGGATGCAGATGACGACTGGT
This sequence comes from Chloroflexota bacterium, assembly GCA_028875225.1. GTDB lineage: Bacteria > Chloroflexota > Dehalococcoidia > Bin125 > Bin125 > Bin125. Next base: position 36,415 of record JAPPFB010000008.1, read on the forward strand.
GTCAGGGAAAAGACGGCTGTCCAGAAGTGCTGAGCGCCAGTATCGTACCTGCCTATTGCTTCACGGGCTCGGTTACGCCGCCAATCACGTATAGCGCGACAGGTGGAGGAGGGAACACCCCGATCGTGGCGATCATCGGCGGATACACTCCCCCGCCGACGCTGAAGGGTCCGCCGCCGTTGCCCCAGTGCCGACTGACAAAAGGCACAGACAACTTCACTGTGACGGCTCGTTGGGGGTCTGGAGCGGACGACCCATCACGATCGGTGTCACTACCCGTGCAGGTGGTTGCGAGGCCGAAGCCGGTCAAGTTCGCGATCGCGCCCAGTGCGGCGCCTGGAACGTGCAGTCCAGGTGGCACGGTGTCGATCGGCTGGCAGCTGGCGTCAGATTCGGGCGGTCCAGTGATGGTGCACGCGCACGGCCAGAGTTCGGCAACATCGCCGCTTGAGGTGGTTTGTCCTCCAGGCGTGGCAAGCGGGAGCTCGGTTGAGGTTTGGGCGCTGCGCCAGGACGGCGGCGGGCGCCAGGTCACGGCGACGGCGACGCAGCCGCTGGCCGTCGGTGGCTTAGGAACAACGCGCGACTGTGTTGCCGGGCAGGCCACGGTTACCTATTTCGAGGTCTCCGGTGGGAGTGGGCCATACGGGTACACCGACCAGAACGGCACGTCGTACACCAAGACGAGTGCCGGCAGCAGTTGGAAGTACGGCTATCGCTGCCCATCGAGCTTTGGTCCCTCTGAGTTGAGCATTACGGTGACGGACGGCGTCGGCCGGACGGCGTCGGCGCCGCTCAAGCTCGATGTGACATGCACGTTGCCGCTGTCCGCGCCGTCGCTTCCTTACAGCGAGACGGGTGGGATCAGCTCCAGCGCGATCGACTTGACCTGGTCGGAAGTTTGCGCCGAGTCGTACCGCGTGAGCTACAGTCCGGCCGATCGTGACGGCAACACTACGAGGGAGACCGATCACCCACCGGTAACGATTGACCGGTTGCAGCCGAACACGGTCTATCGCTTCACGGTGCAGGCGTTGGCGCAGGGCGCGTCGAGTCCGGAGAGCACGCCGGCCAGCACGAAAACTGCACCGCCGCCACCTCAGGCCGCGGTCCGGTTCGATGCCTGGGCGGGAGCGCCCGGCGGCCCGTACTCGGTGTTGGTGAGCTGGCCCCAGGCGGACGGCGCCGCGGATTACGAGGCTGAGATCATCGATGTCAGTCCGGGCGGCCCGATCGATGCTGCGGTGGTCGGAACGGCGGGAAACAAGGAGTGCGCGGCTCCAACGGACAAGCGCACCCGGCGGTTCTGTGATCTTACGGCCGCGGGGATCTACGAGATCGGGGTGGAGGCGCTGAACGGCGATGGAGAGGCCTCTGATCCGGGCAGCGCAGTCGCCTGTCTGGGTCCGTGCGCGGTGCGGGTGAGCGGGGTGACGACGAGCGGGCTGCGGCTGGAGTGGGAGGGGATGCGTCCGGGCGTGTTGAT
>JAPPFB010000003.1 GCA_028875225.1 Chloroflexota bacterium
TCGTCTCGCGGAGGCGGGGGCGGGGCCTGCCGCAGCGGCAGGGCCGCGCGCCCGTCGGCCAGCGACTCGCGAATCGTGCGCTGGACGAGCGAGAACGCGGCGTCCGGATCGCGCAGCTTGACCTCCGTTTTGGCCGGGTGCACGTTCACGTCGACGGCGTCGGGCGGCAGCCGCAGCCGGGCCACGACCAGCGGGAACGCGCCCGCGTCCAGCCAGTCGCGATAGGCGTCCTGGACCGCGTAGGACAGACGCCGATCATGCACCGGCCGTCCGTTGACGAACAGCCGGATCCGCTCGCGCGTGCGGCGCGCGTCGTCCGGCGCGCCGGCGATTCCGTCGAGGCTCAGATCGGCCCGCTCAGAACGCGCCTCGAACCAGATCCCGCGCTCGGCCGCGTCCTGGCTGAAGACCGATGCCAGCGCCTCGCGCAGCGCCGCCTCGGGCAGCGCCGCGCCCTCGGCCACCTGCGGCCCGCGTGGCCCTTCCGACTCGTGCGACCCGTGCGACTCGTGCGCCAGCGGCGTGCGTCCCTCGATTTGCAGCCGCAGCGACCGCTCGGGCCGGGCCAGCACCACGTCCGAGGCGGCGCGCACGAGCGCCGCCCGCTCCGCCCGGGCCCCGGCCAGGAAGGCGCGGCGGGCCGGCTGGCCGGCGAACAGATCGAACACCTCGACCGACGTGCCGGTCGCCCGCGCCCCGGGCCGCGGCCCCGACCTGACGCCGTGGGCAAACTCGATTAGGCTGGCCGCCGGATCGTCGGCGCAGCGCGTGGTCAGGCGCAGGCGGCCGGCGGCGGCCGCAATTGCGGGCAGCGCCTCGCCCCGGAACCCGTAGCTCTCGAGCCGTCCCAGATCGTCCACCCGCGTCAGCTTCGACGTGGCATGGCGGCGGAAGGCCATCAGCAGTTCGGGCGCGGGAATGCCCCGGCCGTCGTCGTGCACGGCGATCCGCCGGCGGCCCGCCTCGGCGATCTCGACCGAGATCCGCCCCGCCCCGGCGTCGAGCGCGTTCTCCAGCAGTTCCTTGAGCACCGCCGCCGGACGCTCGATCACCTCGCCCGCCGCGATCTGGGCCGCCACCCGTTCGGGCAACTCGCGGATCGGGCGGCGCGCCGCCTCGTCCCCCGGTCGTCCCGCCGCCGCCGGCCCGTCATCCGTCAGGGCGCCCGACGCCATACCCGAGGTGGCGGCCGAGATCGCGCCCCGGGCGCTCACGAGCCCGCCTCCGCCGTTCGCACCGGACGCTCCGGATGCTTCCCGCGCAGTTCGGCCCGGGCCTGCTCGCGCAGGGCGTAGAGCGCCGAGATCGCCTCCAGCGGGGTGATCCCGTCGACGTCGACATCGGCCTGTACTTCCTCCTGGGCTGGCGCGGCGGGCGCAAAAAACCCCCGGGGCGCCCCGCGCCCCCCCGCGGCGGGCGCCCCCCCCGGCCGCGCACGGCGCTCCAGCTGCTCCAGCAGCCGGCGCGCGCGCGCGACCACGGCGCCGGGCAGGCCCGCCTGGGCCGCGACCTGCACGCCGTAGGAGCGATCGGCGGCGCCGGCCGCCACCCGGTAGAGAAACTCGATCCGCCCGTCCGCCCGCTCCTCGACCTGCACGGCGGCGTTGGCCACCCGCGGCAGGCGCCCGGCCAGCGCCGTCAACTCGTGGAAGTGGGTCGCGAACAACGTCCGCGGCCCGCGCTCGGCGCGCATCGCCCCGCCCGCCGCCCGCCGCCCCGCCGGAGCGGTCGAACCCGCGGGATCCCCGGACCGACTTCTGGCGCGCCCCCCATCCGGCCCGTCCGCCAGTCCCCCGGCCAGGGCCTCGGCCACGGCCTGGGCGATCGCCAGCCCGTCCCAGGTCGAGGTGCCGCGTCCGATCTCGTCCAGCAGGATCAGCGACCGGTCCGTGGCCCCGTGCAGCAACCGCGCCGTCTCGAGCATCTCGACCATGAAGGTCGACCGGCCCCGGGCCAGCTCATCGTGCGCGCCTACGCGGGCGAAGATCCGGTCCACCAGACCGACCCGCGCCCGCTCGGCCGGCACGAACGCTCCGGCTTGGGCCAGAATCACGATCAACGCCGTCTGGCGCAGGTAGGTCGACTTGCCGGCCATGTTCGGCCCCGTGACCAGCAGCAGCTGGGGCGCCTGGAGGCCGTCGTCGTCGAGCCGCAGGTCGTTGGGCACAAACGTGCCCTGGGCGGCCGAGGCCTCGACGATCGGGTGGCGGCCGCCCGCAATATCCAGCGCGCCCGAGTGCTCCAGCAGCGGCCGCGACCAGGCCCGCTCGGCCGCCACCGCGGCCAGCGACACGGACGCGTCGAGCCGCGCCAGTCCGCCCGCCGTGCGGCGGATCGACTCCGCCTCCGCCAGCAGCGCGCGGCGCAGCCGCTCGACGCAGTCGCGCTCGGCCGCCGCCAGCCGCTCCTCGGCCGCCGTCAGTTCGGCTTCGATCCGGCGCAGCCCCGGTTCCGAGAAGCGCTCACGGTCGCGCAGCGATTGCCGCCGTTCCCAGGTCTCCGGCGCGCGCGCCGCCGCCGAGCGGGTCAGTTCGATCTGATATCCGAACGTCCGGTGAAAGCCAATCCGCAGCGAATCGATCCCGGACGCCTCGCGCAGGGCCCGCTCATGCGCCGCCAGGCGCTCGCGCGCGGCCGCGCTCGCCGCACGCGCGCGATCGACCTCGGCGTCGACGCCTGCCCGCACGACGCCGCTGCCGAACTCCGCCGCCGGACGCTCCTCCAGGGCCGCCGCGATCCGCTCGGCCGCCTCAGGCGCGGGACCGAGCCGGTCGGCCAGCCGCGTCAGCGCCGGGCAGGCCGCAGCCGCGGTCGACTCCTCGATCATCTCGGCCAGTTCCGCGGCCCGGACCAGCCCGCGGGCCAGCGAGGCCAGCTCGGCCGGCGTCGCGACCCCCGACGAGACGCGGCCGAACAGGCGCTCGAGATCGGCGCCGCCGCGCAGGCGCGCGGCCAGGCCGCGTCGCAGCGCCGGACGCCGGAGCAGCGCCTCGACCCGGTCCAGGCGGCGCTCGATCCGCTCGAGATCGAGCAGCGGCGCCGCCAGCGCCGCGCGCAGCCAGCGCCGGCCCGGGGCGGTCCCGCAGCGATCGATCACCTGCAGCAACGAGGGCGAATCGGTGTCCGAATCGTCCGCCCCGCCATGACCCGACGCACCCCGACGAGCCCAACCGCCGCCGGACACGCCCAGCGCGCGATCGGTGGCCCGATCCCACTGCAGATGCGCGTCGGCGTCGAACCAGCGAGGCGGGGACAGGTGCGGCAGCGCCTCCGCGTCCGCCTCATGTTCGGCCTCGTGGTCGGCCTCGTGGTCGGCGGCGCCGGCGGACTCGACAGTGGCCTCATCGGCGGGCTGGCTCCCGGGGAAGGCGTGGCGCAGGTAGCCGATCAGGGCGCCCAGCGCGCTCAGGGCCTCCGCGCCGCGCTCGCCGTCGAAGCCCAGCGCCGCCGGCGGCGCGCCGTACTGCGCCTCGAGCGCCCGGCCGGCCGTGTCGGCCTGAAACTCCGACTGCGGCCGGCGGGTGACCGACAGGTCGACCAGATCGACCAGATCGATCAGATTGATCGGGGGCGACTCGGCCTCGTCGCCGATCAGCAGCTCGCGCGCGCCCAGCCGCTCGAGCAGGTCGGCCGCGCGCCGCCAGAGCGCCGCCTCGTCATCAACGGAACCCGCCAGTTCGGCCACGTGACAGGCGCCGGTCGTGATGTCGGCCGCGGCCAGCCCCAGACGCAGGCGGCGCCGCTCGCGGCGCACGGCGAGCGCGGCGCAGGCCGAGGCCTGGCCGGCCTCGAGCAGGGCCGGTTCCAGCGCCGTGCCCGGCGAGACCACGCGCACGACGCCGCGCCGGACCAGCCCCCGCGCCGCTCCCGGCTGCTCCAGCTGTTCGCAGATCGCGACCCGATGGCCCTGCGCCACCAGTCGGGCCAGGTGCTGCTCGACCGAGCGCACCGGCACGCCGGCCAGGGGCGAACGCAGGCCGCCGCCCATCGGCTTCGAGGTCAGGGTGATGTCCAGCGCCTCGGAGACCAGCCGGGCGTCCTCGTCGAAGGTTTCGTAGAAGTCGCCCAGGCGAAACAACAGGATGGCGTCCGGATGGCGCGCCTTGAGATCGAGATACTGCCGACGGACCGGTGTGACCATGCCGCTATCTTACACGCTTCCGTGTATCATCGTCGCCCGCTACAGGGCAACTGCTCAGGCAGTTTATCAATTGGGTATCGGATACGGAACCGCGTCAGTCCGGTTCGGACGAGGCGGCGCGCCGTCGTGGACAGTTGGTGGACAGCTGGGCAACAGCTGGCGGCAGGGCAGGCCGAGCGCTGGGAGCCGCTCAGACCACGGAGAGCGTCGCCAGGTACCGATCCTCAACCCGGATCGCCTCCGGCGCGATCTCGCGGCAAACGTCGCAATGGATGCAGTGCGGCTGATCGATCCGCCAGTCGCCCAGCGCCTCGGACCGCTCGGCGCCGTCCTCCCCCTCATCGGACTCGTCATCGGCCTCGACCGGCGCCCGTGCGATGCAGGCGGTCGGGCAGAGCGCCGCCGCCTCCTCCAGGCGCGGATCGCTCGGATCGACGATCAGGTAGCGGGTCAGTCCCGGCGCCACCCGGGCCGGATCGCGCTTCTCGGCGATGTGCGTGTCCAGCTCGTCGCGGAAGTAGTTGACCAGCCCCCGCACCGCATAGGGCGTGAACTGACCGTGCAGGCAGTTGGCGTTCTGCAGGGTCCGGTCGATCGCGCCGATCCGCGTCAGATCCTCCTCACGACCGTCGCCGTGCATGATCCGCTCGAGCACCTCGACCAGGCGCTGCGAGCCGCCGTGACAGGTCGTGCAGCGCCCGCAGGATTCGTCCTCGCAGAACTCGGAGAAGTACTTGGTCAGGTCGACCGCCGAGGCGCGCTCGTCGAACAGGATCAGCCCGCCGGAGCCGAGCAGCACGCCGCGCTCGGTGAACGGCGGGCGCTCCAGCTTGAGCCCCAGGTCGGAAGCCGGCAAGAGCCCGCCCAGCGGGCCGCCCGGCTGGATCCCCTTGGGCCTGTGGCCGTCCGGCGGACCGCCGCCGCAGCCGAGCAGGAGTTCGTCCATGCCCATCCCGAAGGGCACCTCGAGAATGCCCGGTCGCTCGAGCGCGCCCGAGATCGAGAACATCTTGGTGCCCGGGTCCGATTCCGTCCCGTGCTCGCGGTACCAGTTCGCGCCGTGCTGCACGATCAGGGGCACGTTGGCGTAGGTCTCGGTGTTGTTGACGTTCGAGGGCTGATCGAACACCCCGCGCTGGGCGGGGAAGGGCGGACGGATCTTGGGCATCCCGCGGATCCCCTCGACCGACGCGATCAGCCCGGTCTCCTCGCCGCAGACGTACGATCCGGCCCCGCGCGTGATCTCGAGGTCGAAGTCGAAGCCCGAGCCGAAGATGTCCCGGCCGAGCAGGCCGCGCGCGCGCGCCTGGTCGAGCGCCAGCTGCATCCGCTCGATCGACAGCGGATACTCGTCGCGGATGTAGATGAAGCCGTAGTCCGAACCGGTCGCCCGGCCCGCGATCGCCATGCCCTCGATCACGAGATGCGGATCGGACTCCATCAGCACGCGGTTGACGAACGCGCCCGGGTCGCCCTCGTCCGCGTTGCAGACCAGATACTTGGTCGGACCGGGCGCGCCCAGGAGGAACTTCCATTTCTGACCGGCGGGAAAGCCGCCGCCGCCGCGTCCGCCCACCCCGGCCGCCAGCACCAGGTCGCAGATCGCCATCGGATCCATGGTCACGGCCCGGTCCAGCGCCCCGTAGGCGCCCTCGGCGATCGCTTCGTCGAGCGATTCCGGATCGATGATCCCCATCAGCCGCATCAGCCGCCGCTCCTGCGGACCCCAGAAGGGATGATCGGCCAGGGGCGGCACGCCCACGGTCGGCGTGCGCGCGCCGATCAGCCAGCGGGACGCATCCTCGGCCGGATTGTCGCCCAGCGCCGCGGCGAGGAACTCGGCCGCGTCCTCCGTTCTGACCGGTCCGTAGACCACGGCGCCTCCGCCGGAGGCCGAGGCCGAGAGGTCGGGCCGTTCCACTTCGACCACCGGCTCGAGCCAGGACAGCCCCAGCGTGCCGACTCGCACCAACTCGACATCGTGTTGGGCCGCGAGCGGTTCGAGCGCCTCCCAGAGCCGATCGGCCTCGGCCGCGATCGATGATGTGGAGAGATCGACCCGGACCAGCGGACGCTCGGGCGAGCGCCGCGCCGCCGCCGCCAGCTCCGCCGCTTCGCGCAGTTCGTCGTAGACGCTGCTCATCAGTCCGCCCCATCCGCTTCGTGTTCGTGCTCCGAACCGTAGGTCGCCTCGGCGTCGACGAACGTGGCCGGCGCGATCTTGATCGGCCGCCGGGGCCACTCAATCACGTCCTCGCCCGCCTTCAGCCGGCGGGCCAGCTTGACCGAATCGACCATCGAGAGCGGCCCCACCACCCGACCGTTGACCCAGACCATCGGCGCCTGCTCGCAGGTGCCGTTGCACTGACCCAGCCACAACCCCAGCTCGTCGTCGGCCGTGTTCTCGCCCAGCCGACAGCCGAACTCGGCCTCGAAGATGCGCCGCACGCGGTCGCCGCCGACCACCCGGCAGGAGGGACCCGAACACCAGGTGACCAGCGTCCTCGGGGGCGGCGAGTGCCGAAACTCCGCGTAGAACGTGGCCGGACCGTAGACCTGCGCCTCCGACACCCGCAGATGCCGCGCGATCAGCCGGATTGCATCGCGCGAGATCCAGCCCAACTCCTCCTGGGCCAGGTGCAGCGCGCGCAGCATCTCACCCTGCGCTCGCGGCAGTTGCTGAAGCAGCCCGGCAAACCGTTCCATCCCTGCTCCCGTCCCCCGCTAGACCGTGACGCACGCTCCCCGCATGCTATCCGCGCCCCCGATAGCGGACAACCTGCGGCGCCCAAACAGGTTCCCGTCATACCCGCGCTTGTCGCGGGTATCTCACCTTGGTCCCGACGACTCATGTCGGCCGTGCGAGGCGAACAGGGCCGGACCAATCGGCGGCGGTCGAGATGAGACTCTGACCGCTTCGAGATTCCCCCGGCCACCGCCGGAATGACGGTGTCGCTTCAGGCGTTGTAGTGCAGCCGCAGACCCGGACGCGGCCAGCGACAGGAAATCAACCGACCCGTCGTCGACAGCGTGATGTACGCGGTCTGCATGTCCGACCCGCCGAAGCAGATGTTGGTCGTCAGCGGATCGTCGCCGACCGCCACATGCTCGACCTCGCCCGTATCGGGATCGATCACGGTCACCCCGCCGGGACCGATCGTGGCCACGCAGACCTTGCCCGACTCCTCGACCGCGAGCGAGTCGAACAGCGTGTAGCCGCCGGCGTTGGCGATGAACGAGTGGAAGCCGGCCGCCGCGTGGTCCGAGGCCAGCACGCCCGGATCCGCGATCTCCCAGCCGAACAGCCGGCCGGTCGGCGTCTCGGCGACGTAGACATGCGTGTCGTTCGGCGCGAGTCCCACCCCGTTGGCCCCGCCGGGAATCGGGAAGACGGCGCGGGAGATATGACCGCCGTCAGTGGTCGCGTAGTAGAGCGCGCCCAGGTCGCGGTCGTACTCGCGGTTCTTGCCCAGATCGGAAAACCAGAAGCCCCCCGACGCGTCGAAGACGATGTCGTTGGGTCCCTTGAGCGGCGCCCCGTCGCACTCGGTGTAGACCGTCTCGACCGCGCCGGTCTCGATGTTGACCCGCTGGATCGAGCCCGACGTGTAGTCGCGCGCCTGTCCGGCCGGCAACAGCCGGCCGCCCGAGCGATCCCACTCGAAGCCGCCGTTGTTGGTGATCCAGACGTGTCCGTCCGGACCGACCGCCGCCCCGTTGGGGCCGCCGCCGGTCTCGGCGACCACCTCCACCCGACCGTCGGGCGTCACACGCGAAAGCGTCCCGCGCGCGATCTCGGTCAGCAGCACCGATCCGTCATCCATCGCGATCGGCCCCTCGGGAAACTCCAGCCCCGAGGCCAGCTCCACGAAATCCATCAATCTCTTCTTTCCAGAAGGCTGCTGTCTGCCTCGATCCTAATCGCTGTCCAGTCGTTATCTGGTCGCTCCCTGGTCGTTCGAAGCGGCCAGGGTCTGCAGATAGTAGGTGCGCCGATCGCGCGGACCGATGATGTGGTCGATCCGCAGCGCCAGCTGCGCCTCGTGCGGCATCCGCAGCACGACCTGTGGGTTGGTCCGCAGCAGTGGCTCCAGCGCGCCCGCCGGCTCCACCTGGCTGACCTCGACCGCGTAGGTGTCCTCCGGCAGCGAGGCCGGACGCGGCCTGACCAGCGCTCGCGCCAGCAGCGCGCCCGACGGCGTCAGGATCGAGCAGGCGACCGCCTGGACGCGCTGGCCGTACTCCTGGTCTGGGGCCCGCCCATGCGTCGCCTCGGCGCCGGCCCGCTCCGGATTGACCAGCAGGGAATGCGCCGCCGCCGGCGACGCCACCGATGTCGTAACCATCACACCCTCACTCGGGAAGCCCACCCGTCCAACCACCACTACCGCTTTAGCAAGAAGCTCGCCGTTCCGTCAAGTAACTGGCCCGTCTCGCCGCGCCCCCGGTCGGCGCGTCCCCGGTCGGCGCGCCAGGCAGAGCCTCCGCGACGGGTCCGGAGTCGGTTCGCCTTGTATCCTGCCTGCGGAATCAACGTCTTCGAGAAAGGACCCCAACCATGGGTGATCGACTTGATGGCCGCGTCGCCATCGTGACCGGCGCCGGACGCGGCATTGGCCGCGGACACGCCCTGCTGCTCGCGTCCGAGGGCGCGCGGGTCGTGGTCAACGACTACGGCGGCTCCCAGGGCGGCGAACTCGACGGCGAGGCCGGCCCCGCCGATGAGGTCGTGACCGCGATCAAGGACGCCGGCGGCGACGCCGTCGCCAACTACGACTCCGTCGCCGACATGGCCGCCGGCGAGCGTATGGTCCAGCAGGCGCTCGATGCCTTCGGCCGGCTCGACATCCTGATCAACAACGCCGGCATCCTTCGCGACCGGATGGTCTTCAACATGACCGAAGAGGAATGGGACGTCGTCGTCGACGTTCACCTCAAGGGACACTTCACCGTCACCAAGTACGCCTCGCAGGTCTTTCGCCAGCAGCGCTCGGGACGGATCGTCAACACCTCATCCGAGTCCGGACTGGGCAACATGGGCCAGGCCAACTATGCCGCCGCCAAGGAGGGCATCGTCGGCCTGACCCGCACCCTCGCCCGCGACCTCGGTCGCTACGGCGTCACCGCCAACGCGATCCGGCCGCGAGCCGGGACGCGCCTGACCCTGACCGAAGAACTGGCCGAGGCCCAGCGACGCGCCCGCGAAGCGGGACTGGCCGCCGGCGACGCCGGCGACATCGACTTCGGCGCCGACCGCGAGGCGATGATGGCGCCCGAGAACGTCTCCCCGTTCGTCGTCTGGCTCTGCACCGACGCCGCCGCCAACATCAACGGCCGCGACTTCCTCGTCTGGGGCAACGAGGTCGGCATGTACAACCTGCCCACCGTCGAGGCCGCCGTCTACGCCTCCGGCACCAGCTTCAGCCTGGACGAACTCGACCGAGTCGCAGCCCAGTCCTACCTCGGCTCCCAGAAGAACCCCTGGCCCGCCCAGGCCCCACGATAGGCCTGCCCAAGCCCCCGCTAGGCCGGCCCAGGTGCCGCCCCAGCTTCTTTTCTCCCCCGCGGAGCGGGGGAGATGTCCCGGAGGGACAGAGGGGGTCCCCTCGTCCCGCATTTCAGTTGAAGGAACATCAAATGGCAATCCTCGCCCACGAAACCATCGAATTCTCCGCCAACGGAGGCACCGCCTCCGGCTACCTGGCCAAACCCGTCGAAGGCGGACCCTATCCCGGCGTCGTCGTGATCCAGGAGTGGTGGGGACTCAACCCCAACATCTGCGACATCGCCAACCGGATCGCTGCCGAGGGCTATGTCGCGCTCGCGCCCGACCTCTTCCATGGCGCCGTGACGGCCGAGCCGGACGAGGCGCAGAAGCTGATGATGACGCTGCAGGAGCCCAACGCGCTGGTCGACATGTCCGGCGCCGTTTCGGCGCTGCAGGCGCGCGACGATGTCCGCTCCGACCGGATCGGCGTGACCGGGTTCTGCCTCGGCGGCGGCATGTCGCTGCTGCTGGCCATGAACAACCCGGCCGTCACCGCCGCGGCGCCCTTCTACGGCGTGCCCGGCGCCGGCATGGGCGACGCCGGGCAGATTCAGGGCGCCGTGATGGGCTTCTTCGCCGGCCGCGACGAGTGGATCAACGCCGAGGTCGTCGAGGGCATCCAGTCCGCTCTCAACGACGCCGGCGTGCGCAACCAGGTCCACATGTACCCGGACTCCGACCACGGCTTCTTCAACGACACCTCCCCCGAGGTCCACGATCCCGAAGCCGCCGCCGACGCCTGGGACAAGCTCAAAGCCTTCTTCGCCGCCGAACTCCAGGCATGACCAGGAGCTCCCCCTCCGGGGGAGCTGTCACGAAGTGACTGAGGGGGCCCGCCCCCTTCGACACGAAAGTGCCCCCTCAAATGAGGGGGCACTTGCTGTTGCGCGCAATGACTGTGTGGTCTTACAACTCCAGCATCCCCGACTCGGCCTCGTCCTCAACCTCGGACTCCTTGTCCGCACCCAGACCGACCCCGATGTAGACGAAGCCGCCCGCCGCCAGGCCGATGAACAGCCCCGCCCCGATGATGATCCAGAGCAGCCAGGCGTCGAATCCACCGTCGGCCGACGACAGGTGCTGATTGCCCGCGCCCAGGTTGATCATGATCGCGTGCACGGCGATCGCCAGGATGTTGCCGACGATTAGCCCCGGCAACAGCAGCGCCATCTGGATCGGAATTGGCGCATCCTTGAGCCACTGCGGCATCATGAAGGAGGGAACCAGAGGCGGCATCGCATCAACCCTTCGCTCGTCGCGCCCGGCATGCTGTCGACCGGCTGTCACAAGTATCGCCCCGCAACCCGCTCTCGTCTAGGCCTTCGCCTCCGGAACACCCCAGCCCTCGCCCTCCGATCCGACGCCCCGCGCCCCTTCCGATGCCCCGAGCCCTTCCAATGCCCCGCACCAACTCCGATGCCCTGCGCCCTTCCAATGCCCTTCACCAACTCCGATGCCCGGCTCCAACTCCGATGCCCCGCACTTGATGCGGGGCCCAGCCGCCCCGAACCAATCGCGCTACCATCAGAACATACGTCCTCTACAAGCAGAACGCGCGAGCCATGCCCAACCCCTACCACCTCAAAGCCCGCATCGACCGCCTCTGGCGGCACGCCAACTCCGACGCCCCGGCCTACCGACGCCTCAAGTCCCTCGACGCCGTCGTCCGCGAACTCTTCGCCCCGAACGATCGCGCCCGCCAAAACCACCAGCTCTACCTTGCCACTGACCCCTACGACGTCGCCCGACACCACCTCCGAGACCTCTACGACCACGCCTCCCCTGCTTGGGAAGGCCCTGCCCTCGTAACCACAGAAGTCGCCCCCGCAACCACAGAAGTCGCCCCCGCGCAGGCGGGGGCCGCGCCGCTCGATGACGAATCCTCCGACGAGGACGACGATCCCTTGTAACTGCAGGCAACGGCCTATCCGCCTTTGTTGCCACCGGTTTTTTTCTTTTTCGCGGATCACCCGCTCCCGGCCCCGCCATGCCCGCTCTCGCCCGAGTCCGTGCGGATCAATGCCCCCATAGAGAAATCGCGGATACGATAACGCGTATGTCAACGAGCACACCCGCCGCTCACTGGACCAGATTGCCCCGCCGGCGGCTCTCCCGCCGCTCCCTGCTCGGCGCTTCGGCTCGCGCCGGAGTCGGCGTCGTTGGACTCGCCCTGGTCGGCTGCTCCGACGACGAGCCCGAACCGCAGGAGCGCCAGCAGCAGGCGATGTCTCAGCAGGATGAGCCGCCGGAGCCGCCCGAGGTTCAAGAACAGTCCAGCCAACAGCAATCTCAAACGACTGAACAGCAGGCCGCTCAGGCCATGCCGCCGAGCGGACCGCTCCAAGGCGGCATCATCCGCAGCTGGCTGCCGACCGAGCGGCATGACCGCTGGGATCCGCACCGCTCCCGCTTCCGCCACACCCAGGCCGCCCACAGCCTGATGTACAACCGTCTCATCCGGCCGGCCGCGGCGTCCTCGGGCGATCTCGAGGCCGACCTCTGCGCCCTGCCCGAATTGCCCGACCAGACGACTTACGTCTTCACGGTCGATCCAGGCGCCGTCTTCTGGGACCACGAGCCGGCCAACGGCCGCGCCTTCACCGCCGAGGACATCCGCTGGAACATCGAGCGCCAGCAGACCGCGGTTGACGCGAGCGGCCTCCCCGACCCGCACTTCTTCCGCCGCAACGCCTACGACCGAACGGCCTCCGCCGAGACCACCTCGGACCAATCGATCACGCTGACGACCGCCGAACCCGACGCCGCCTATCTCGCCTCCGTCCACGCTTCGCCCTTCGCCTGGATGACCAGTCCCGAGGCCGCCGAGCAGTTCGGAGACGCCTGGCGCGACGACCCCTCCGACGTCTTCCTCAACAGCGGCACGGGTCCCTACACGCCGCTGCTCTACAACGGCTTCGAGTTGACGCTGGCCCGCTCCGGCAACTGGTGGCGAGACGATTCCGCCTGGGCCGAAGGCGTCACCTTCACCTCGGGCGACGCCAACAACATCGTCAGCCTCTACGGCGCCGCCGCCGTCGATCGCGCCGACTATCCGCTCTCAAATGAGTCGGTCGAAGCGCTGCGCGAGCAGTATCCCGACCATCCCACCTACGAACTGCCGCTCGCGGCGCCGGTCGAACTGCTGCTGCCGCTCTCGGCCGACCCCGAGTCCCCGCTCGCCGATCCCCGAATCTTGCGAGCCGTCGGCATCGCCATCGATCGTCCCAGGCTCATTGAGCGCCTCTACAGCGGCCATGCCCGCGCCTCCGGACCGCTGCCCTGGTATCTGGACGGCTGGGCGCTCAGCGGGCAGGCTCTTGCCGCACATCCCGGCTACCACAGCGATCGCGATGCCGACCTGGCCGAGATCGCGCAACTGCTCAGCGCCGCCGGCGCGACCGCGGGATCCGTTCCGCTGCCGCTGGTCGTCGCCGACATCTTCGAGGGCTTCTTCCCCGGCTCGGGCGAGGCGCTCCGCGCAATGATCGCCGATGGCACGGGACTCGAAGTCGAACTGGAGAACCGCCCCTTCGCCGAATCGATCGATCAGCTTCGCTCAGGCGAGCGCTTCTGCTTCCTCGGCTGGGGCGCCGTGCCGCAGGGCGCCGATCCAACCGACGACTGGCGCCGAACCCTGCGCACGGACGGCGACGGTCACTGGAGCGACGACGCCAGCGCCGAGCTCGACGCCCTGATCGATGACATGTCGACCACCTTCGACCTCGCCGCCCGCCAGCAGCTTGCCCACCAGGTTCAGGAACTGCTGCTCAGCGGCGACGCCCACCAGTGGCGAATCCCGCTGCTCAACGGCATCCAGCTCGGCCTGCACCAACCCTGGCTGCACCCCGACCCGCGCCTCTTCGACTACGCCTGGTCGACCGACCACCTCAGCACCTCATGGCTCGACACCAGCCTCGACACCTACCCCACCGGCCGAGAACTCCCGCCGCCCGAAGAAGAAACCAGCTAGCAAAGAACTCCCCCAGAGGGGGAGCTGCCGCGTAGCGGCTGAGGGAGCCCGCCCGTCGCGTGGCCGAAGCCCTAGGCCCAGCGCCGCCGGTGCTCCCGCTCGTACTCCAAGATCCGCCGGTACACGCGGACCATCTCCCGATCCCGCGCCAGCGGCTCGCGCGGCGGCTTGATCACCGCGCCGCCCAGCGCCTCCACAATCTCGCGATGGTCGTCGATGATGAAGTCGGGCACGATGTCGGTGAACAGGTGCAGGCGCTGCCGGTACTGGAAGATCGGCTTGCCCATGATTCCGGCCAGCAGCGGCCAGAGGTCGTGCTTGTCCGCCACCTCGCGCCGCGCCCCGTAGCCCGACCACATGTACACGTGATGCCCGCGCTCCTGCAGCCGCTCCAGCACCTCCCGCGCGTACGGCCGCAGGTGCAGGTTCCAGGAGACCAGGCACCCGTCGACGTCGAAGAAGATATTCAGCGGCCGCACGAACGTTAGCCTACCGCCAAATGTCGCAGGCAACTCAGACCGCCCAGCCGCTCTGCCCGCATCTCGACGAGGCCAATCCCGGCCGTCACTTCCAGATGAAGAGCGGCCGCGAATGCTGGCGCTGCGCCTTCCGCAACCGGGGCATGCTGCGCCGCTCCATCATCACCTCAGCCGTCGTCGGCACCATCCTCGTCGCAATCAACCAGGGAACCGTAATCGTCGCCGGAGACGGCACCGCCGAACTCGCCTGGAAGATCCCCCTCACCTACTGCGTCCCCTTCCTCGTCGCCAGTTGGGGCGCCCTCGGCAACGCCTACGTGCGCCGCGTCTGACTACTTCTTTCGAGGCGCCGGCGGACGGGACCGCTTGTCATACCTACCCTTGGAGTCTCGTCCGACGAGACGAGGATCGTTTCTCCCATCTCGATTGGTGTCTTGGGGTTCGCGCTTCCGTGGACTGGCCATAATGGCCTCCTTCCTGCGCTTATGGTACGAGGAACCGTCGGCAAAGTCCAATATACGTTCTACCTACCGTCTTATGCCCTGCGCCGTCAGTTTCGCAACCAGCTCCTCCTGCGTCCCGACGCCCTTTGTGGAGTTACATGCGCCGCATAGCAGTTGCAGATTCTCGAAGTGATCCGTGCCACCGCGCGACCGAGGGACGATGTGATCGACGGTCATGTTCCTGAACGGGAAGAGGGCAAGGCAGCCGTTGCAGTTGCCCTCCTGCTGGCCGTACAAGACGTGTCGATTTGTTGCTGAGGCGGGAGGAGGGACCGGGCCCAGATCGGTTCTCTGGGGAATGTCGGTTCTGTGCGTTCCCGTGAAGAAGAGTCCGAGTTCATCTTTGAGGCGCTGGACCACCAAAGCGGCTGCGCGAGGGGCGATGTCGATTCCGACCCATTGTCGCTCGAGATCTTCGGCCGCCACGCAAGCTGTAGCGCAACCGCAGAACGGGTCAAGCACCACATCCCCTGGATCAGATGACGCGGCAATGAGTCTTTGCAGAAGATCCACGGGTTTCTGAGTCGGGTAGCCAACATCCTCGTGGCCAGTCACGCGAAAGATGTCGATGACGAGGTCTCCGACGTGAACCCCTTCGCGCATTGAGAGGTAACTCTTGTACCGAGGAACACCTTTGCTGGACCAGTGGATCAGTCCGGCTTCATCCAGCGCTTCGCATTTCTCAATCTGGCCAAGCTTTTCGTAGTCGCCCGGCAAGAGGCGTTGCGCGTCTGGCGGAAACTTCTCGCGGCGTGGCGGTGCCCAAGCGCGCCCTACCGACGGCAAGACGCCTTTGAATTCACCGTAAGCCTCAGAGCCTCCAGGTCGCCCACCCGTCAGCGGTTGTGTGTTGTATCTGCCAAGGTCATCTTCGTAGCGGAACGATTCCAAGTACTTCTCGCTGAACTCGACGTACTGCTGATTCCAGGTCGAGTCCTTGCTCATGCGGTAATACAGAATGCGGTCGGAGTTCCTAGCGTACTTGCGGATGCTCAAGGCCTTGCTCGATTGGCGCTGCCAAGTGATTGCGTTGCAGAAGGCGTCCTGCCCAAAGACCGCATCCATCGTCAGCCTTAGGTACGCATCCGCGTAGTCGTCGCAATGGAGGTAAATGCTGCCCGTCGGTTTCAGCAGGCGGCGCATCTCTAAGAGTCGCACGGACATCATCACCAGGTACGCCTTCATGCTGTCACCATGAGCTGCGCCGGCCGCTTCGATCACTTGGTAAAGATCGGGTTCCACATCTGCGATCTCGCCATGCCAAGCGAGGTCCACATCCTCAAGTGTCCAGATGTCCTTGAAGTGCGCCCCTTCTGCTGGACTCCCTATTGGAGCTTCATAATCTTGGTCCGAGTTGAATGGTGGATCGAGATAGATCAGGTCCACCGACGCGGAGTTCATCCCCCGCATGATGTCGAGGTTGTCACCAGTCCAGATTGTCTGGTTGGCCCAGTTCGGCTCCGACACCGGCGCTCCTTACCGCGGCAGACCCAGACCTCGTGTCGCGATGATGTTTCGCATGATCTCCGACGTGCCGGCGGCGATCGTCAATGGCACGGAGTTCAGGTACTCGTCCGGCATCCGGCCGTGCAGCGGGGCGTGGGCCTGCTCGCCCGAGAGCGCGCCGCCGAGGCCGAACATGTTGATCATGCCGGCCAGGCGCTGATTGATCATCGTGCCGTAGAGCTTCGACATCGAGGCCTCGTGGTTCGGGACCAGGCCCTGCGACTGCATCCAGGCGACGCGGTAGGCGAGCCAGCGGCCGACGGTGAATTCGATGTTCAGATCGGCCAGCCGGTGCCGGATGCGCGGGTCCTCGTCCGGACGCCGACCGTCCGGGCCGGGCTGGCTGGCCAGATTTGTCAGCTCGCCCAGCAGCCGTACGCCCGAGACGACCCGCGAGATGCCCGAACGCTCGAAGTCGAGCGTCGTGGTGGCCACATACCAGCCGCGATTCTCCTCGCCGACCATGTTCCTGGCCGGCACGCGGACGTCCTCGAAGAAGACCTCGTTGAAGTGGTGCCGGTTGGCCATGTTGACCAGCGGACGCACGGTGATCCCCGGCGTCTTCATGTCGACCAGGAAGAAGGAGATGCCGCGATGCTTCGGCGCGTCGGGCTCGGTCCGCGCGAGCATGAAGATGTAGTCGGCGTGCTGCGCGCCCGAGGTCCAGATCTTCTGGCCGTTGATGATGTAGTCGTCGCCGTCCCGCTGCGCCCGCGTCTGCAGCGAGGCCAGGTCGGAGCCCGAGCCCGGTTCGGAGAAGCCCTGGCACCACTGGATGTCGGCCGAGCGGATGCGCGGCAGGAAATACTCCTTCTGCTCGTCCGAGCCGTACATGATCACGGTCGGCCCGACCCGGTCGACGCCCTGGTTGTAGACCGGCGCGCGATGGTGCGCCATGGTCTCGTTGAACATCGCCTGGCGGATCGGCCCCGCGCCCGCGCCGCCGTGCTCTTGCGGCCAGCCCAGCGTCAGCCAACCGCGCTCGGCCAGCGCCCGGTGAAATCCCCGTGTGAACTCCCAGCGCTCCCGATTCGCCGCCCCATCCTCGGCCGGCCCCTCCGACAGATCGGCCCAACCCGGCGGCAGTTGCTCACCGAGGAAGTCCAGCACTTCCTCCCGAAACGCCACGTCCTCAGCCGAGAATTTGAAGTCCATCGGAACGCTCCCACCTCGATTGCCTCGTCATCCCAGATTAACAGAGGCAATCCTCAGTCCCTGCTCACTCCGGTCCCCTCTCCCCGCGGGAGAGGGTGAGGGTGAGGGCCCTGCGAGTACCGCTAGGGGACCCTCACCCCAGCCCTCTCCCAGAGGGAGAGGGAGTCGGACGCGGAGCCGCCGAAACTGGCCACTACAATCTCAGCCATGCCCGACAGCCGACGAGGTCCTCTCGCCAACGTCCGAGTCATCGACCTCACCGACGACCGCGCGATCTACGCGGGCAAACTGCTCGCCGATCTCGGGGCGCACGTGTCCAGGATTGAGTCTGCCGGCGGCGACCCGCTCCGGCAACGGGCTCCGTTCCACGACAACGGCGCATCGCTCTGGCACGCGTTCTTCGCCAGCTCTCGGCAGTTCCGAACCGAGGAGCCTGACGGGGTCGCCAGGCTCGCAGAGTCCGCGGACGTCATTCTCGACTGCGATCGCCTGGACGACCCCGAAGCGCTGTTGGAAGCCAATCCCCGACTTGTCATCGTCGACGTCACCTCCTTCGGTCGCTCCGGTCCCTGGCGCGACTACGCGGCGCCAGGACTCATCGCCGAGGCGCTGGGCGGCGTTGCGGCCACGTCCGGCGACGTCGACACGCCCCCGCTCAAGCTCTACGGCGACCAGTACGCCTTTGTCGCCGGGACCTACGCCGCGATCGGCGCGTTGGCGGCGCTGCGGCACGCGCGCGAGATGGGTGAGGGCCAGATCGTCCGGCTCAGCGTCCACGAGGCGCTGGGCACGATCCTCGAGCACGTGCTGATGTGGGCCTGGCACCACGAGCAGGTGCCCTTCGCCGACGGCCCGGTGCTGCCGCGCCGCGGCTCGCTGCACTGGTCCAACGCCTATGTCGTGATGCAGGCCCTGGGCGGCTCGATCATGATCACGCCGACGCCCGACTTCTCCCGCCAGGTCGCCTGGCTGGTCGAGGAGGGGCTCGGTATGGAGCTGCTGGACGAACGCTTCAGCGACCCGGCCAATGTGGCCGAGATGATCCAGCTCACGATGCAGACGTTGCGTGACTGGGTGAGCGGCAAGGAGGTCGAATCCTTCTTCCACGAAGCCCAGGCCCGGCATCATCCCTACGGCTGGGTGATGACGACGCCAGAGGTCGCCGCCAACCCGCAGCTCGAAGCGCGAAGCTGGTGGACTCCGTACCCCGTCGGCGACGCCACCGTCCCGGGCCCCGGCGCGCCGTATCACTTCTCGGAGACTCCGTGGAAGATTGCCAATTCTGATTCTCCTCCCGCGGAGCGGGGGGAGATGTCCCGAAGGGACAGAGGGAGGCTCCCCCACAGCGGCCGGGCGACCACCGGTCCACTCGAAGGCATCCGCATCCTCGACTTCACCCACGTCCTCGCCGGCCCCTTCGCCACCCGCGTCCTCGGCGACATGGGCGCAGACGTCGTCAAGATCATGTCCGAGACACGGGTCTCGTTGGCCGGCGGGCCCGACAGTCCGTATCACGCCCTCTGGAACCGCAACAAACGGGTCCTCCAGCTCGACCTCGCCCGCGACGAGGCGCGCGAGATTGCCCGCGACCTAGCGCTTCAGGCAGATGTGGTGATCGACAACTTCTCCGTCGGCGTGCTTGACCGCTGGGGCATCGGCTACGACGCCGTCAGCCCCGACAATCCCGGCGTGGTCTACATCGGCATGTCGGGCATGGGCACGACGGGGCCGTGGTCGAACTACGTCACCTACGCGCCGACCGTCCACGCGCTAGCCGGCCTGACCTACCTGACCGGCGTAGCGGGACGCAACGACATCGGCATCGGCTTCAGCTACAACGACCACATGGCCGGGCTGCACGGCGCGGTCGCGGTGCTCGCCGCGCTCGAGGCCCGTCGCTCGATGGGCCAGGGCCAACGGATCGACATGAGCCAGTTCGAGGTCGGCGTCAACTTCTCCGGTCCCGCACTGCTCGACTGGTTCGCCAACGGCGTCGCCGCAGGTCCCGTCGGCAACGACCCACCCTGGGAGTCGTGGACGCCGCACGCGATCTATCGCTGTCGCGGCGAGGACCAGTGGTGCGCAATCGCGGTCGTCGACGACGACCAGTGGGCATCGTTATGTCGGCTGATGAACGCCGATGATTGGCTCGACGACGCGTCCCTGGCCACAGCCGAGGCCCGCAACGCGCGGCGAGCGGAGATCGACGCCAGAATCGGCGAGTGGACGCGAACCCAGGACCGCTACGAGCTGATGCATCGCTGCCAGACGGCCGGCGTCCCCGCCGGCGTCGTCCAGACCGGCCTCGACCTCACCCAGCACGATCTGCAGCTGGCCCACGCGGAGATGTACTTCGACTTCGACGATCCGCATCCGATCATCGGCCCGCTCAAGGTCGACCGCCTCCCGCTCCAATTCGAGCGCACGCCGGCGACGGTCTACAACCGGTCGGAGGTTTTCGGCGAGTCCAACGTGTCGGTCGCCGCGGATTGGCTGGGTATGCCGGCGGAGGATGTGGCGCGGCTGGAGGCGGACGGGATCATCGAGTAGCTTCGCTGTTTCTCTCCTGTTCCAGGTTCTCGGGCGCTGGTTTTCAGGTGTTCGGAGATCCTTTTTCAGGGGTGGCAAATCCCATGATCTCCAGTGCTTTACGGGGTTTCCTGTTTCAGGTCTTTCAGCTTTTTTCATGTCTCTTCGGGTTGTTTCGGTGTCCCGGAGGAGCAGGAAGCCGTTCGCGAGCGTTCGCCTCTGTTCGGCTGCGTTCGATCGGATCGTCGAGCTGACAGTCGGTGCGTTTAGATGGGTGAGGGTTGGCATGAGGCTGCGCTTTCGAGATCTATATGTCGAATGGATTATCCAAATGTATGGCAGTGCGGACTCGATGAAGACGGAGAGCACTGTTGGATGTAGTGGCGTTGGCACATTGCCAGCAGACCGCCTGCGCAGTCGAGTGGGTCGGCGGGCTAGCCCTGAGGGTTGCCCCTACATCAGATGTCGCGCAGATTCCTAACGTAGGGGCGACTCTTGAGGTCACCCGTTGAGCTACCTCTCCCAGAGACTGTCGCTGACCTCGCTGATGAGTTTGACGGTACCCCTGTAGCCGTAGATGCCGAGATCCTCAAGCTCCTGTTGTGCGAATTCGATGCCATCATCAACCCATGAAACACTCCTCCGATGGGGGAGACCACCAATCGCCATCGCCTCGAAGTAGGCAGGGGAGTCATTAGCGATGCCATGCATCAGCACCCTCCTATTGCGAGTCGGCGTCAGAATGTGGTCGTCGTGCTCGATCTCGAACAGAAATGCCTCGACTTGATTCACGATTCTGGAAATGGTGGGCTGATGTGATTTGTCCGGGTTCGCCTCCCGATAGGCAATCTCGATTTCCTCATGCGGCACGAACCCGGTCAGATTCTTCTGAAGGTTGTATCCGACTCCGATGTACCCAGCGTTCTTGAAGTCATCAAGCCAAGACACGTTCGAGCCGCCAGCCCTCACTAGCCAGACCCTTGGCATAAGTCAGTCCTCCCCTACTGCCATGTCAGCGTAGCCTGTGACCGAGTCGCGGGAGGTTGTGCTCGAATCCTCGAGATTCCCGCGGCAAGCGCGGGAATGACGGGGGTGGAGGGGCGGCTCTCCCGCCCGCGCACCCTCTAGAGAAGGGCAGGGAGTGCGGAAGCGTCGGTGCTCGATTTGGCGACATTCCCGCGGCAAGCGCGGGAATGACGGGGGTGGGCGCCGGCGCGACGGTGACATGAGGCGGCGGGCCCCCTCAGTCACTTCGTGACAGCTCCCCCGGAGGGGGAGCTCTTGTTGCCTAGCGGAACACCGAGTAGTCGATCTCCTTTGACGTGATCACTTCGATCAGGGCCGGCTGGCCGTCTTCGGTGGCTCGGATGCCTCGCTTGAAGGCTTCCTTGAGGTCGGCGGGGGACTCGACTCGCTCTCCGTAGCCTCCGAAGGCCTTGGCCATGTCGGCGTAGTGACCGGAGATGTCGGTGGCTCGGTACTTCTCGGTGGCGGTCTTCATGATTGGCAGCTCGATCGCCATCGAGAAGTTGTTGAGCAGCACGCTGAGGATGGGGATGTTCTCGCGCACGGCGGTCTCGAAGTCCATGCCGGTCATGCCGATCGCGGCGTCGCCCCAGACGTTGAGGCAGGTCTTCTCGGGGTCCGAGACCTTGGCGCCCATCGCGTAGCCGAGACCAGTGCCCAGCTGGGTCGTCTTGCCCCAGCCGATGTAGCTCAGCGGCGTCGTCGAGTTCCAGAAGGGCGACATCTGGTCGCGCGGCGAACCGGCGTCGTGGGTGGCGACGACGTTGTCGATCCCGACCGTCTCGTCCAGCGTCGCGTGCAGATCGCGCAGCGCGCGGTAGGGATTGACGGGCGTGTCGTTGGAGTCGGTCTTGTGCGCCCAGTCCTTGCGCCAGCCGCCGTTGACTTCGGCGATCTTTGCCGCAATGGCGTCGGCGCGGCCTCGCGGACCGGAGATCAGTTCGCGCACCTCGCCGATGATCGCGTCCAGCACCAGCGCGGCGTCGCCGACGACGCCCTCAGAAATCTCGACCTCATTGTTGAAGTCCTCGGGGTCGAGGGTCGAGTGGATGTAGTACGGACCCTTGGGCATCTGCAGGCCGAAACCGGTCTTGGCGAACGAGCAGCCGATGCCGAAGACCACGTCGGCGTCGCGCAGGAACTCGTGCACGGCCTTGGGGAAGGCGCGGCCGCCGGACCCGAGCGAGAGTGGATGCGTCTCGGGGAAGGCGCTCTTGCCCTGCAGCGAGGTCGTGACCGGCGCTTCGAGCAACTCGGCCAGCTCCTTAAGCTGGTCCCAGGCCTTGGCGTAGTGGACGCCCTGGCCCGCGTAGATGACGGGGCGCTCGGCGTTGACCAGCGTCTGGGCCGCCTTGCGGGCGTCGGCCGGATCCGGACCGGAGCGGTAAGCCGGGGTCGGCGTATAGTTGATTGGTTCCTCGATCTCGGCGCCCCAGAGGTCGCCGGGGATCTCCAGCACGACCGGTCGCTGGCGGCCGTTCTTGGCGTGGGTGAACGCGCGGCGGACGGCGTTGGCCAGGTCGTTGGCGTCGGTCAGCTGCTCGGTCCACTTGCTCACGTGCTGGAAGTTGACCAGACCGGAGAAGTTGGGGGCGACGTTGGTCTGCGCCCGCGCGTAGCCGCCGGGAATCGCGACCATCGGCGCCGACTCCGACCAGGCCTGAGCCAGACCGCCGAACGAGTTCTCCGAACCGGGACCGTTCTGGGTCAGATAGACGGCCACCCGGTCGCCCGAGTTCATCCGCGCGAAGGCGTCGGCGATGTGGATGCCGGTGCGCTCCTGGCGCACGATGATCGTGCGGATATCGGCCTCGGCCGCCGCCTCGAAGATCGGATTGACGGGATAACCGACGACGAAGTCGACCCCTTCCCGCTTCAACATCTCGGCAATCGCGTTTGCGGTTCTCATCTCAAGGCTCCTTGGTTCCAAGAGCTCCCCCTCCGGGGGAGCTGCCGCGAAGCGGCTGAGGGGGCCTCCCTCTGTGGTCGTGTGCTAGTCGGAGTGTACGGGAGGCTTCCGACCCGCCCACGGCTGCGCCTGTTCGAGCGCCGACCCGATCCGAATCAGCGACGCCTCGTCGCCGTAGGGGGCGACGAAGTGGGCGCCAATTGGCAGGCCGTCCTCGTTCCAGTAGAGCGGGATCGAGGCGGCGGGATTGCCGGCGGAGTTGAAGGTCGATGTGTACGCCACGGTGTAGGCGACGTCCTCGCCCTGGGCGCGCATGTCGTCGCGGTCGAGGTTGAGGTGGCCCAGCGGGAAGGGCGGCATCGCCATCGTCGGCGTGAGCATCAGATCATAGCCGGTGAAGAAGCCGGCGACGAGCCTGCCGATCGCGTGGACGGCTCGCGTGGCGCGAATGTAGTCGGCGGCGCTGGGCTGATCCGAGGTGATCATCTGCCAGGTGATCGGCTCGACGTCTTCGGGATTGGGTTCGCGTCCGAGCTGGGCCGCGCGGTCCTGCACGGCGACCAGCGTGCTGGGGCGAACGACATTCCAGAGGGCGATGCGCAGTTCCTCGGGAATCTCCAGCTCCGCTTCCTCGACCTCCAGCCCGAGTTGCCGGCAGAGATCGGCAGCGTGATCGACGGCTGCGACGCAGTCGGGGTGCGTCTCGACGCCGTTGAAGGCGGTGGTAATGACGCCGACGCGCAGATTGCCCGGGTCCCGTCCCACCTCGTCGAGCCAGGGGCGCTCCGGCGGCGGAGCGTAGTACGGGGCGCCGAGGTCGGGACCTGCCGTGGCGTCGAGCAGCGCGGCCGAGTCGCGGACGCTGCGGGAGACGGCGTGGATCGTCGACTGTCCGGCCCAGCCCTCGCCGACGTCCGGTCCGGCAGGGGTGCGAGCGCGCGTCGGCTTGAGGCCGAACAGGCCGCAGCAGGATGCGGGGATGCGGATGCTGCCGCCGCCGTCCGAGGCGTTGGCGACTGGCAGGATGCCGGCCGCAACCGCTGCCGCTGCGCCGCCCGAGGAGCCTCCGGCCGTGTGATCGAGGTTCCAGGGGTTGCGAGTCTTGCCGTGGACGATGGACTCGGTCGTGGCGGTGATCCCGAATTCGGGCGATGTCGATCGACCGAAAATCGAGAGACCGGCGGCCTTGTAGCGCGTCGTCATCTCGTGGTCATGGTCCGGGACGTAGTCGGCGAAGATGCGCGAGCCGTTGCTCATCGGCTGACCGGCGTAGAGCAGGTAGAGGTCTTTGAGCAGGAAGGGCACGCCGGTGAAAGGACCGTCGGGCAGACCCGCGTATGCCCGCTGCCGCGCCTCGTCGTAGTAGGGATAGACGACCGCATTGATCTGCGGATTAACCCGCTCCGCTCGCTCGATCGCCTCCTCGAGCAACTCGATCGCCGATACCTCTTTGTCGGCGACCATCCGCGCCAGTTCCAACCCATCAAAATCCGAGTAGCCCTGAATTGCCATCTGTCGTTCCTCTCCTAAGCTCTACGCATGGTACGCATCGACGGACGCCGGCCCAACGAGTTACGTCCGCTCAGCTTCGAACTCGACGTGCAGAAGCACGCCGACGGCTCCTGCATCGTCTCACTCGGCGATACGCGAGTCCTCTGCGCGGTCACGGTCGAGGAACAGGTCCCGCGCTGGATGCGCGGTTCCGGTCGCGGCTGGCTGACCGCCGAGTACAACATGCTGCCTGCGGCCACCAACACCCGCTCCAACCGCGAGCGCGTGCTCTCGGCCGGCCGGACCAAGGAAATTCAGCGCCTGATCGGACGTAGCCTGCGCGCAGCGGTGGACCTCGAGTCCCTGGGCGAGCGAACCTTCAACGTCGATTGCGACGTGCTCGACGCCGACGGCGGCACGCGAACCGCCGCCATCACCGGCGCCTACGTCGCCGTCAACCAGGCCGTTGGCAAGCTCGCCTACGACCAATCGCCCATCACCTCCGCCGTCGCCGCCGTCAGCGTCGGCGTCATCGACGGCGAAGTCCTCGTCGACCTCAACTACGCCGAAGACTCCACCGCCGACGTCGACTGCAACATCGTCGGCCTGGCCTCGGGCGGCCTAGTCGAGGTCCAGGGCACGGCCGAGGGTCAATCATTCAGTGCGGAACAACTCACTCAAATGGTCACCGCCGCGCAATCGGTGCTTGAGGAAATCTTTGCCGTCCAGGTGTCCGCTTTGTCCGCACATCGATAGTCAACGTTTCCGATGCCCCGCGCTCGACGCGGGGCCCAGACCTCAGCCGTCCAGGCGGGCATGCTGTGCGCGCTCACCTCGAACGTCAATCGGAGAGCACACGAGCACGACGCCAACGCGTTGAGGCGCGCCGTTCCGCCAATCAAACTGCGTGCACTGGGCCCCGCGTCGAGCGCGGGGCATCGGAAGTGGAATCACCTAGAAATAGTCCGCGTACAAACCCAGGTGACTGCCGCCGACCAGCAGCACATGCGCCGGACCGAACTCCTCATCGGATTGCTGACCGGGGAAGTTGCTCATCACCCGGAATCCGCCCGGCGACGCTTCAGCCCCGTACTCAACCACATCGGCGCCGAGCTGCCCGACGTCCTCCCACATCGCCCACTGAGAGATCGGCTCTTTTGGCACCGCCAGCAGCGCCATCTTCGGCAATGAACGATTCGGCGAAGTAAACCCGACCGAGACCGTCACCTGCCACAGGTTCGAGCGCCCCGCCTCCAGCGTCGGCAGCGCGTCGTAGAAGATCGTCGAGTCCGTCTCGTGTACGATCGACGACCCATTCTTCGTCACCGCCTCGAGCCATGGCTCGCCGGTCGGCGACCAGCGCGAGCGATCGAGTTCCTTCGCGGCATGGACCTGCAGGTGCGCGTGCGGCTGCGACTGTTCGCCCATCGAGCCGAAGTTGCAGAACACGCGGAAGCCTGCCGGCGCTCGCTCGGCATTGCGATCACTCAGCCACTCGACCGTCTGCAAACCGTGATCCCGCGCTGTCGCCCCGACTTCGCCCAGGTCCGACCACAGTTCGCTTTGCTGCGAGTAGAACGGGATCACCGACTCCGAATGTTCCTGCGGGATCACCAGCGAGGTCAGATCGAAGAACAGGAACTGGTTCTCGAACACGAACACGTCGGGCCGATCCTCAGACCACGGCGCCGACGGGTCTCCTCGGCGCGAGTCGGTAAACCGCCGCTCGCCGTCGCGAAAGAACAGCGCCGACTCCGAGCCGTCCGCGATCCCGCAAAACACGCAAAATCGCGTCGCGCCCTGCCCCGGCTTGTTCGGCATGCGCCTCAGCGTCGCACCAATCCCCCGACCGCGCAAACCCGTGAGATACGATCTTCCCAGTCCCCGCTTCACGCGGGAACCCGCTCGATCCCCTGCCGAACAAGGACCCCCACCTAATGGTCAACGTCCAACCCTTCCGAGGCCTGCGCTACGACCCCGACGTCGTCGGCGACTGGGGCGCCGTCCTCGGCCCGCCGTACGACATCGTCGACGCCGCCCAGACCGCGGCGCTCAAGGCCTCGAGCCCGTACCAGATCGCCCACATCGAGACTGCCGCAGGCGATGACATCGCCGCCGCCGCACAGATACTTCGCGACTGGCGTTCGATCGGCGCAATCGTCCGGGATGACGCGCCATCCTACTACCTGCACGAGCACCATTTCGCCGACGGCCCCGATCGCCAGGTCCGCCGGGCCATCTTTGGCGCGGTCGAACTCAGGCCCTGGGGCGACGGCGTCATGGCCCACGAACGCACCATGCCCGGACCCAGAGCGACCCGTACCGCGCTGCGCTCGGTCGTCGGAGCCGACGTCTCGCCACTGATGGCATTCGCGCCCGACGCCGACGGCGCACTGGCCGAGATGATCGATATCGCCTTCCAGCTCCCGCTGCTCTACGAGGGCGCGGATCCAGCCGGCGACGTCCACACCCTGCGCCGCATCGACGGCGCCAACACGGTCATGCGGATCAGCGACGCCTTCGCCCACGACACGATCTACATGGCCGATGGGCACCACCGCTACGAGTCGGCGCTTGCCTCCATCGACGATCGTCCCGCCTCGCGACGCGTGCTGATGGGCGTCGCCTGCGCCGGCGATCCGGCGCTGGTCGTCGGCGCGACCCACCGCGTGGTGCACGCCGACGTCCCCGCCAGCCTGGTGGCCCAGCTTGGCCGGAGCTTCAGCGTCAGCGAGTCGGATTCGGCCGATATCGCCGCACGCCTGCCCGACGGCAGCTCATCCATCGGACTCGTCACCAATGGTGGAGCATGGCTGCTCGAACCGACCGACGCCGCAGCCCGCGCCATGCCAGACGACGTCCCCGACGCCTGGCGCAATCTCGCCCCGGCCGTGCTCCAGCACGTCATCCTCGAACCGCTGCTCGGTATCGACGCCGACGCGCTCGCCGGCGGCCGGGCCGTCAGCTACACCCACCACCTCGACGAGCTGCTCCAGGCAATCTCCAGCGGAACCGCCAACGCCGCCTTTGTCCTCCCTGCCCCCACGCTCCAGGACGTGATCGACACCGCCGACGCCGGCAGCTTCATGCCCCAGAAAAGCACCTACTTCGTTCCCAAACTCCCCACCGGCCTCGTCCTCCACGCCCTGGACTGAGCGAGGGCTCACTCTACCTCTGGAAACTCGTGCATAAGCCAACCAAAGTCGGCCCCGTGCAGGCGGGGCCATCGCTGCCTACCTGGTCTGAGAGCCCCCGCCTTCGCGGGGGCGACTTAGTGTAGGGATTTCGTCCATTTCTCCTGTGGGGATGCTGCCTCCTACATTTGCGCCTGCGACACGTCCTCGACCCCGTCGATCGCGTTGATCACCCCAACCTCCTCCAGCGACAGCGCCCGCGAGATCGTCAGCGCCATCAGCGACATCTCCGACGGGTCGTCCGAGCTGAAGCCCACGTCCATCGCCGCGATGTTGACTTCGAGCCGGCCTAGCGCCATCCCCACTTCACCGATTCGGCCGGGTCGATCTTCGTTGCGCAGCACGAGCAGGTGCAGGTGATCCGGCGCCTCGCCGGGGCGCGTGTGCGGACTCCTGATATGCACGTAGAAGCCGTTGATCTCCACCACCGCCGGCCGCCCGTGTTCGAGCGTGCCCATCAGCGAGGTCTGCCCGGCGGACGTTCGCAGTTCCACCGTGATCGACGACGTGTACGGCTCGGCGTCCGGCGACTTGCGCTCCACAATGCGCCAGCCGCGATGCGCAATCACGTTGTTGATGTTGACCAGATTGACGTGCTCGTCCGAGATCGGCGCCAGCAGACCCGCCACCACCGACGCCTTGAGTGGCGTCACGTCATGGTTGGCGATCTCGCCCTGGTAGCGAATGATGATGTCGCGCCACTGGCCCGAGGCCAGCTGGGTCGCCAGCCGTCCGCACATCTCCGCCACCGAGAGATACGGCCCGACCGCCTCGAGCGACTCCGGATCGATCAAGGGCGCGTTCACCGCCGCCTGCGACGGCTGGCCGCGCAGGACCTTCAGCGTCTCCGTGGCGATATCGACCGCCACCCGCTCCTGCGCCTCCTGCGTCGACGCCCCCAGGTGCGGCGTCGCCAGCACGCGCGGATGCGCCACCAGCGGATTCTCGTGGGCGGGTTCGACTGCGAACACGTCCAATGCCGCGCCGCCCAGCCGGCCCGAATCCAGCGCCGAGGACAGCGCCGCTTCATCGATCAGCCGGCCGCGCGCGGTGTTGACCAGCAGTGCGCCAGGTTTGATCTGCTCAAATTCGTTCGGACCCAACAGCGGCGGCGCGTCCGGCGAGGCGGACGAGTGCAGGGTGATGACATCCGATTGCGCGAGCAAGTCGCTCAACTCCACCAACTCCACCCCGACGCTGCGCGCCCGCTCCTCCGACACGAACGGGTCGAACGCAATCGTCCGCATCTCCATCGCCTGCAGCCGCCGCGCCACCGCCGCGCCGACCAGCCCCAGCCCGACAATTCCTGCGGTCTTGCCGCGCAACTCGGCTCCGACGAAGTCCGAGCGATTCCACTCGCCCGACTTCAGCGACGCGTTCGCCTCGGGCAAATGACGCGACAGCGACAGCAGCAGCGCGATCGCCAGTTC
Organism: Chloroflexota bacterium; assembly: GCA_028875225.1. Taxonomy (GTDB): domain Bacteria; phylum Chloroflexota; class Dehalococcoidia; order Bin125; family Bin125; genus Bin125. The sequence goes on from JAPPFB010000003.1 coordinate 28,882, forward strand.
GGCGGCCGAGACGGTGTTCCCGCCCGCCGCATTGAGCACGATGATCCCGCGCTCCGACGCCGCATCGAGGTCGATGTTGTCCACCCCGGCCCCGGCCCGGCCGATCACGCGCAGCTTCGGAGCCGATTCGATCAGTTCCCGGTCAACCCGAGTTCCGCTGCGAACGATCAGTCCCTGGCAACCAGCAATCGCTGCCACCAATTCGTCCCGCGACAGTCCCTCCCGAGCATCCACCTCCGCATCCCCGCGCAGGATCGCCAAGCCCTCCTCCGCCAGCGACTCACTGACCAGAATTCGGTTCATAGCGGCACGCCCAGGAGCTCCCCCTCTGGGGGAGCTGTCGCGAAGCGACTGAGGGGGCCGCCCATATGCCTGTTACCCGTCAATCCCCGGAATCACCGCGCCCTCCGCTGCCGAGAACCCCTCCGCCACGAGCGCCTGTTGCAGCGCCGAGAAGCAGGCCGCGAACTCGCCCTCGTCCAGGTAGCCCAGGTGACCGATCCGCCAGATCGACGCCGCCAGCTTGCCCTGACCGCCGGCGATCACGACGTCATGGTCCTCCCGCAGCCGCTTCGTCACTGCTGAGCCGGTCATGCCCTCGGGCACCTTGATCGCGGTCACGGTGTCCGACGCGTACCGCTCATCGGCCAACAGCTCCAGGCCCAGCGCCTTGGCCGCCGAGCGCGTCCACGAGGCAAAGCGGTGGTGCCGCGCGTAGATCGCCTCAGGACCCTCGGCAATCAGCATCGGCAGCGCCGCGTCCATGGCGTACATCGTCGGCAGCGCCGGCGTCCACGGCGGCTGACCGCGCTCGGCGTATTCGTGATGCGTGGTCAGGTCGAAGTAGAAGCTGGGCATCGTCGACGTCTTCGCCGCCGCCCAGCCGCGCTCCGACAACGCCGCCATTGCCAGTCCGGGCGGCGACAGCCAGCCCTTCTGCGACGCCGTCACCACCGCATCCAGCCCCCAGTCGTCCATCCGCATTTCAATCGAGCCCAGCGACGACACCGCATCGACAATGATCAGCGGATCCGCCACCTCGCGCACGGCCGCCGCAATCTTGCCGATCGAATTGGTCACGCCGGTCGAGGTCTCGTTGTGCGTGATCAACAGCGCGTCGTATTCGTCCTGCTGGATTAGTTCGGCGACCAGCTCCGGCGTCGCCGCCTCGCCCCACTCGATGTCGGAGCGCGTCACGTCCGCCCCGTACCGCTCCGCAATTGTCCCGAACCGATCTCCGAACGAGCCCACCGTCACGCACAATGCCTTGTCGCCCACCGAGAGCGTGTTGACGATCGCGGCCTCCATCGCACCCGTGCCCGACGCGGTGATCAGCAGGATCTCCTGGTCGGTGCCGAAAAATGGCTGGATGCCCGCCGTCAGTCGTTCCTGCAGCTCGGCGAACTCAGGTCCGCGGTGGTTGATCATCTCGCCGGCAGCGGCCGCAAGGACGTCGGGCGGACAGGGCGTCGGACCGGGAATGCGCAGATTCGTGGACATTGCTAACTCACACCGTTCTTTACGATGAATGGAGTCACTGGATCGTCCAGTGTCTTTGGAGCGCCCAAACACTGAGCGGTTCGTCGCTGGTCGAATCGTATCAGCGCGACCCACGTGGACCATGTCGAACCCATCCAACCATCCCGCAGATCTGTCGCACAAACTGCGCTCCTTGCCCAGCGTCGACCGCGTGCTCTCGGAGCCCGCCCTCACGGCTGTGCTGGAGCAATGGCCCAGACCGCAGGTCGTCGAGGCCGTCCGCGCCGAGCTGGACAGCGCCCGCGCCCTGCTTGGCGCCGGCAACGGCGCCGATGCCGCATTCGCCCCGGCCGACATCGCCGAGTCGGCCGGACACGCCCTCAGTGTGCAGCTGCAGCCGTCCCTGCGCCGAGTGATCAACGCCACGGGCGTCGTCATTCACACCAATCTGGGACGAGCCCCCGCCTCCGACGCCGCGGCCCGGGCCATGTCCGAAGCCGCAGCCGGATACTCGAACCTCGAGTACGATCTCGACGCCGGCGAACGCGGCTCGCGCGCCAAGCACCTCGAGTCCTTGCTCCAGGCGCTGACCGGCGCCGAAGCCGGCATCGCCGTCAACAACAACGCTGCCGCGCTCTATCTCGTCATGGCCGCGTCGTGCAGTAGACGTGAGGTGATCGTCTCCCGAGGCCAGGCGGTCGAGATCGGGGGCGGCTTCCGTATCCCCGATGTCCTCCGCGACGCCGGCGCCACGCTGGTCGAGGTCGGCACCACCAACCGCACCCGAGCCGCCGACTATGCCGCGGTCTTGCACAGAGATACGGCGGCCATTCTGCGAGTCCACTCCTCCAACTTCCGCATCGTCGGTTTCACCGAGGAACCGTCGCTGGCCGAGCTTCGCAACGTTGCCGACCGCAACACGAGGGGACTGCCGACACTGCTGATCGACGACGTCGGCAGCGGATGCCTGCTCGACACCCGACAGTTCGGACTCGCCTACGAACCACGACCACAGGACAGCATCGAAGCCGGCGCCGACCTCGTTCTGTTCAGCGGCGACAAGCTGCTCGGCGGACCCCAGGCCGGCCTGATCATCGGCAAGCAAGCCGCGGTCAACCGCCTTCGTTCCCATCCCCTGATGCGCGTTCTGCGACCCGACAAAGCCGCCATCGCCGGACTCAGCGCCACCCTCCAGCACTATCTCCTGGGAGATGCCGTCGAAACCGTCCCCATCTGGCGCATGATCGCTGCCGAACCCGACCAACTCCGGCAGCGCGCCGAACAATGGCGCTCCGCCGTCGGCGCCGGCGACGTCGAACCCGCCGACTCCGCCATTGGCGGCGGCTCGCTGCCCGCCGAATCTCGCCCAACGTTCGTCTGGACATTCCCGCACTCGCATCCCACCGACGCCGCCCGCCAGCTCCGCAATCGACCAGTCCCGATCATCGTTCGCGTCGAACGCGACCGCCTGATCCTCGATCCGCGCACCGTGCTGCCCGGCGAGGACGCCGAAGTCATCGCCGCCCTCAGGCAACTGGTCGGCGGCGACGCGTGATCGTGCTCGGCGCGGTCCTCCCGCATCCGCCCATCCTCCTGCCCCAGATCGCGCAGGGACGCGAAGCCCACGTACAGGCAACCCTGCACGCATACGAAACCGTCGCGGTTCGCTTACGAGAACTCGACGTCCAACGACTCCTCCTGATCTCCACCCACGGAATCGTCACCCTCAACCGATTCCACACGCTCGGCGCCGACCTCTCCGGCAACTTCGAGCGCTTCGGCCATCCCGGTCTCACATTCGAGCACCCAATCGACCAGGAGATCGCGCAACGCCTCGTCGCCGCGGCCGAGTCTGCCGACCTCCCGCTCACGCGGACCACGATCTGGGAACAGTCCGACCACTCGGTCGGCGTGCCGATCACCCTGCTCGGAGACGCCCTGCCGCCCGCAATCGGCGTCGTCAGCACCAGCTTCCGTTCACCCGCCGACCACTACCGGCTGGGCCAGACCATCGGCCACGCCCTCTCCGAGTTGTCAGAGCCTACCGCCATCATCGCCTCCGGCGACGCCGTCCACCGCCTCAACGATGACTCGCCCCGTGGAGCACATCCCCAGGGAGAAGAAGTCCAGCAGACCTACGAAACCGCCCTCAGCAACTGGGATCACGAGACGTTGATCACCCTGGACGAATCCCTCCGTCGCGAAGTTGACGAATCCGTCATCTCGCCGACACTCATCCTGATGGGAGCCTTACAGGAGTTGGACCCAATCCCACGTATCCTGTGTTCAGAGCATCCCTGGGGCGTCGGTTATGTCACCGCGTTGGTGGATACGACCCCGGGAACCCACTGATCATGGACGCCAAGAGCATCGCCGTCCTCGAGTTCCCCAAGATCATCGAGCGCCTCGCCGACCTCTGCGGATCGCCCGGCGGCCGCGACCTCGCCCTCAAACTCACCCCGTCATCCGACCTCGAAGAGGTCCGCCGGCGACTCGCCGCCACCGCCGAGGCCCGCGCCCTCTCGAGGCTCAAGCCCCACTTCCACATGGGACAGGCCCCCGAGATCGAAGGGTCGCTCCTCGCTGCCTCCCGCTCCGCCGTGCTGCCGACCGGCGACATCCTCGAGGTCGCCATCCTTTTGCGCACCGCGCGACACTCCCGCAACCAGATCGCGCCGCTCTCCCGCGAACTGCCGCAGCTGGCCCGCATCGCCCATCGCATCGCCGACTTCTCCCCGCTGATCCGCGAGATCGAAGCCACCATCGACGAGCGTGGCGAAGTCCCCGACCACGCCAGCCCTGCTCTCGCGGAAGCCCGCGACCAGGTCCGCACCGTCCAGGACCGACTCGAACGACAGCTCGAGCGCACCCTCCGACACGCCGTCTCCGAAGGCGTCGCCCAGGAGTCGCTGATCACCGAGCGCGACGGCCGCTACGTCATCCCGATCAAGGCGGAACTGCGCGGCCAGATGCCCTCCGTCGTCCACGACGTCTCCGCCTCAGGCGCGACCCTGTTTGTTGAGCCGCTCGCCGTCGTCGAACTGGGTAACCGACTCCGCGAAGCCCGCCGCGAGGAGCAGCGCGAGGTCGAACGCATCCTCCGCGCCCTCTGCACTGCCATCGGCGAGGAAGCCGGCGCCATCCGAGCCGCCATTCGCTGCCTCTCGCAGATCGATCTCGCCCAGGCCAAGGCCCGCCTCGCCGCAGAACTCGACGCGCCCCTGCCCGCCGAAGACGACCACCTGAACTGGGTCGGCGGACCCGGGACCGACCTCATCCTCCACTCCGCGCGCCATCCGCTGCTCACCGGCGACGTCGTCCCCATCTCCACCGCGCTCGGCGCCGACGTCCGCTGCGTCCTGATCACCGGACCCAACACCGGCGGTAAGACCGTCGCCCTCAAGACGGTCGGACTGCTCTGCCTCATGGCCCAGGCCGGACTGCCAGTGCCCGCCGAGACGGGCACCCAAATCCCCGTATTCGACAACGTCTTCGCCGACATCGGCGACGAGCAGTCAATCGAGCAATCCCTCTCCACCTTTTCCGCCCACATGACCAACATCGTCCGCATCATCGAGTCCGCCGGCCCGCAAACCCTCGTCTTGCTCGACGAACTCGGCGCCGGCACCGACCCCGGCGAAGGGGCGTCGCTGGCCCGCTCCCTGCTGCAGGAACTGCTCGAACTTGACAGCATGGTTGTCGCCACCACCCACCACGGCGAGCTCAAGGTCTTCGCCCACGCCACCGACGGGATCGTCAACGCCTCGGCCGAATTCGACGCCGTCTCGCTCCAGCCGACCTACCGACTGCTGATGGGCACGCCCGGACGCTCCAACGCCCTCGCCATCGCCCAGCGGCTCGGCATGCCCGAGCGAGTCCTCGATCGCGCCCGACAGTCCGCTCCGTCCGAGACGGCCTCGATGGAACAGCTGCTCGGCGAACTGCAACAGGAACGCGACGCCATCGCCGACCAGGTCCGCGCCGAACGCATCGCCCGAGAGGAAGCCGAGGAGATCCGCGCCAGCCTGGCCGAGCGACGCGACGCCATCGAGGCCGAACGGGACGCCGTCCTCGCTCGCGCCGAGCGCGCCATGGAGGACGAACTGGCCGTCTTCCGCAGAAACATCCGCGCCGGACTCAAAGAGCTCGACAAGCAGCACACCCGCGAACAGGCCGAAACGCTGGCCGAACGCCGAGCCGACGACAGCCGCGAGCGCCTGCAATCCGTCCGTCGCGAGCGAGCCAATCGCCGCCGGCGAACCCCAACCGTCCGCGAAGACGCTCAGTTCCAGCCCGATCAACTCGCCGCAGGCGATTTCATCTACCTCCGAGGTCTCCCGGAACCCGGCGAGGTCCTCACCCCGATCGAGGACGGCGCGCTCGACGTCCAGCTCGGAGCCCTCCGTACTCGCGTCCGCGTGGAACAGATCGAACGTCTCGCGCCGCCGGGCGCCAGAACTTCGTCCGACGACCGCCCTCTTCGCGGTATGCACGCCACCGTCGGAAACATGCCCAGACCACCGGTCGACCCCGGCTCCAAAATCGATCTCCGCGGACGCGTCACCGACGAAGCCCTGCCCATGGTCGACTCTTTCCTTGACGTCGCTTACCGCGCTGGACAGAACCGGCTCGAAGTCGTCCACGGCAAAGGCACCGGCGCCCTCCGCCGCGCCGTCCGCGAGATGCTGCGCAAGCACCCACTGGTGACCAGCTTCGAGAGCGCGCAGCCGAGGCAGGGCGGCGACGGCGTCACCATCGTCACGCTCGTCGGCTGAACTCCACTCGATAACCTGAGACATCATGGTCCTGCGACGCATCGCCGAAGCCATCGACCGACGGCCCAACACCTACCGCATCCGCCGCAGCATCCTGCAAATCGCCGCCGAAGACTTCACCACCCAGCTGCCCAGGAAAAAGGGCCGCTCCGGCAACTGGGGCGTCAGCGGCTGGGACCTCTCCAACCTCGCCCATCCCGCGTTCTGGAGCATGGCCCTGCTCAGCCAGCGCCGCCAGCGCTTCGCCATGACCCTCATCGGACAGGTCCATCAGGATCAGGCCGCCGTCCAGCCATACGTCCAGGAGAAACGCGCCACCGAACAGGTGCTCCACGGCCTCCAGGGCGTCGATCCCGACTCCCTCGTCGGCTTCGTCGACGCCGCGGTGATGATGTTCCAGCCGCCCGGATCGAGCGGCGCCCCGTTGATCCCCCACGACCAGGCCACCGAAATCCTCCGCCTCGCCCTCCTCCGAGGCGCCATGGTCGGCGAACTCCGCCCCGACGAAGTCCGCGCCGCCTGGAACCAGGCCCATCCCGACCAGCTCAACCAGCACGGCGAGGAAGTCGCCTGGAAAAAAGCCCAGGGCCGAGCCGAAATGCTCCTCGAATCCTGGACCCAAACCCGCCGAGGCCAGGGCCGCCGCCTCATCTAACTCCTCCAACCCCCTCTCCCCCTCCACCCCCTTCCGATGCCCCGCACTTGATGCGGGGCCCAGACCACCCAACATCGCAAACGCCAAAGCGTCACCCCCGCCTCAGCCAACCGCCACCCGCCTCCTAAACCATCGCCGACGCAACTCTCCAAAGAACACATGTTCCTATATGTTTGAGCAAAAGCCGCACCACTAGAGGAAAGACGCCCCCAATGAACCCCGCCCAACGAGCCAAACGCCTCCGAGCCCACAGCCTCCGCTGCCAGGGACTCACCTACCGACAGATCGGCCAGCGCATGAACTGCGCCCACTCTACGGCCGCTCAATACGTCCGCGACTTCGAAACCAACCGCCCCGAGATCACCGAGTCCCTCGCCGCCGACCTCCTCGTCCACTCCGTCGCCGCCCTCCAGGACCCCGATCCCGACCTGCACCAACAGCAGATCACCGCCGCCCGAGAACTCCGCCTCCTCGTCAACTCCCTCGACCAGGTCGCCGACCGCCGCCAGAAACGCCAACGCCGGGTCGCGATGGAAGAGGAAGCCGACGCCCTCAAGAACCTCGAAGCCCTCGAAGAGCTCTACATGGCCATGCACGAGAACGGCATCGACGACCTCACTCCATACCTCACCGACCCTGAAGCCTTCCGCACCGAACACTTCCGACAACCCCTTCCCCAGAACCCTTCCCAGACCTCCCCCTCTGGGGGAGGTGCCCCGAAGGGGCGGAGGGGGCCCACAGCCACAACCGCGAAAGCCACTCCATCCCCGACCACCCCCGTCCAACCACAACCCAAACCCGACCACCAACCGACCAAATCCGCACAGAATCGTCCAACATCGAACAAATCCGAACGCAAATCACCCAAACGTCCGCCAGTACAGGCCGCGCCGAGACCAAAACGAAAGAAACCCCGGCCCAACTCCCGCACTCAGCAGCGATCCCAGCCTCAGTTCCCAATCCCCGAGCCGTTGCCGCCTCCAAACAACCGCCGCGAGCTATCGCCCGACGACCCCCTCGTCCGCAGACTCTTCGCTGACTGGAATCGGACCTGACCCTCCCCGGCTACCCTCGACACATGGCACGCATGACCAGGCGCAGTCCGCAATCCGACCCCGACATGCTCGGCTCGCGCGGCATGTTCGACGACGCCCAGGCCGTCGACCGCTCGGCTCCGCTCGCGGCGCGAATGCGTCCGCGCAATCTCGACGAAATCGTCGGCCAGACCCAGCTGGTCGGACCCGACGCACCGCTGCGCCGCGCCATCGAGTCCGACTCACCGCCGTCCTGCATCCTCTGGGGACCGCCCGGCAGCGGCAAGACCTCGATCGCCCGCGTGATCGCGCGCGTCACCAACGCCCGCTTTGCCACCCTCTCGGCCGTCTCCAGCGGCGTCGCCGACCTGCGCAAGGTCATCGCCTCGGCCGAGACCGGACGACGCGACGGTCTCGCCCGCACGATCCTCTTCATCGACGAGATTCACCGCTTCAACAAGTCCCAGCAGGACGCGCTGCTCCACGCCGTCGAAGACGGCGCCGTCACCCTGATCGGCGCGACGACGGAGAATCCTTCCTTTGAAGTCGTCGCCCCATTGCTCAGCCGCGCCCGCGTGTTCAAGCTCGAACCACTCGAACACGAGGACGTCAAGTCGCTCCTGATCCGCGCCCTCAACGACACTGATCGCGGACTGGCGCCAGGTGCGCCGCCAGTCGGACCGGAGGCGCTGGAGGCCCTCGCCACCTACGGCGCCGGCGACGCCAGAGTCGCCCTCAACGCGCTGGAGGCCGCCGTCCGCGACGCCCGATCCCGCAACGGCGTCGTCAACCTGGAGACGGTGGAGTCGGTCGCCCAGCGCGCGCTGCCCTACGACAAGGGCGGCGACGCCCACTTCGACACGATCTCCGCCTTCATCAAGTCCGTCCGCGGCTCCGACCCTGACGCCGCCGTCTACTGGCTCGCCCGCATGCTCGAGGCCGGCGAAGACCCGATGTTCGTCGCCCGCCGCATCGTCATCCTCGCCGCCGAGGACATCGGCCTGGCCGACCCCCAGGCGCTCTCCGTCGCCGTCGCCGCGCAGCAGGCCACCCACCTGATTGGCATGCCCGAGTGCACCCTCGTCCTGTCCGAGGCGGCCATCTACCTCGCCCGGGCGCCCAAGAGCAACTCCGCCATGAGAGCCTACGGCGCAGCCGCCTCAGCCGTGCGCCAGCACGGCGCGCTCTCCGTTCCGCTCCACCTGCGCAATGCCGCCACCGGTCTGATGGCCGCCCACGGCTACGGCCGCGGCTACCAGTACGCCCACGACCACGAAGGCGGCGTCGCCCCCGACCAGCAACATCTGCCCGACGAACTCACTGGCGCCAACTTCTACGACCCAGGCGAGAGGGACGTCACCCCGTGAAACCTCGCGAGTCCTTCGACGGAGTCACCGCCGATGCGATCAGCGCCATCGCGGCGCTCTTCGATTGCAATGCAGAACATCAGGAGTTTGCGTTACCAAACGACGATCAGGGCGTGTGGCAGGTCCACTACCGAGCCGAGACCGGCAACATCCGCGTCCTCCTCTGGCCCGCCATCAACCGCATCGACGTCACCGTCGGACCGCACATGTGGGTCGTCAAGGGAGTCCGGAAACTCGAAGTCATCCAGGATCTCGAGTTCATCGCCCGCTTCCCGGACGACGGAGTCCTCACCGTCGCCCGCAACGGCCAGGTCGTGTTGACGACTCCCAATGGCTAGAGCGCTAAACGGGGGGCAGTCCGGGCAGCTCGCAGGAGAAGTCGAACTCGACCGGGGCATGCACGGGATGCGTCGATCCGGCCAGGCCCCCGCTGAACACCGCCGAGTACATGCCGCTGCCGCCGGCCACGATCAGCACGATGTCTTCCGGCCCGCGCAGCGCCGGAAGATCGCCGCCACCGTCCGGGATCCGTCGCTTCGTCGCCCAGCCTCGCATGGTGGCGCTGGGAGTCACGGCCCGCCTGGTCAGTTCGTCGAGGACGTCGTCACGGCCCAGTCCGGCCGAGGCCAGAACGCCGGCGTGGACCGGATTCAAGGCGACGATCACGGGGCCCTTCCCGATCTGCGTGTTGTTCGCCCCGGGGATGGCGATGGCGCCGGCGACCACGCGAAGGATGCGCTCATGGGCCTCGGGATCGTCGTCGTTGGTCTGCATCATCACCGAGTGCGGCGCGTCGACGCCGACCAGCGTGACGGCGGACTGCTCGGCCTCATAGCCGAAGGACGTGTGCAACGGCGGGAACGGGCTCCCCTCTTCGTCTTCGGCAAGACAGCAGGTGAACTTGCCCGGCTGTCCCAGCGCCGCCATGTCGCCGTGACCCGGCCGGGCCCCGCCGATATTCATCAGGCACAGCCGCAGCGCGCGGCCAATGCTGGCGTTGGCGCGGTGGCCGGGACCCAGCGCGCCCCAACCCGACGCAATCGGCCCGCAGACCTCCCGCGCCGGGCCGTTGACGATGATCACCGGCCCCATCCCGTGGGTCGTCGACTGCATGTTGTCAATGTCGAACTCGGGATCGCCAACGGCCCGCACGGCGGCCAGCACGACGGGGAAGTGCTCCGGCCGGCAACCGGCCATGACGGCGTTGATTGCGATCTTCTCGACCGTCGCTTCACCGGGTCCAATCTGGCCGACGATGATGTCCGGCTCGAGTTCCACCCCCGCCAGCATGGACTCCACCCGAGCCTCGGTCGGGATTATGACCGGCAGGCCGTCAGTCCATTCGCGCAGGTGAAAGAGCTCGAGCGCCGACGCCTCGTCCGGGGCCTGGTGGCGCGTGGCCCGCAGCTTCACAGCCGGCGTCCCTCGATCAACTCGATGATGCCCGGCGCCGCCTCGCGGGCCACCCGGGCCAGATTCTCGTCTCCGGTGCCGGAGCAGGGATGCGGCAGGACACAGCGTGGAATCGCCGGCATGCCCACGGCCTCGGCGGTGAAGGCGGCCAGTTCGACGAACGCCTCGGTCACGATGGCCACGGCCGGCAGTCCGGCCCTGGCGAAGATCGCTCCGTCACGCACGGTGCCGGACGTGCATCCGCCTCAATGCCCCCAGGCCGCAAGCACGACGTCGCATTCCTCGGTGATCGCCGCGACCTGTTCGTCGGTCACCGGTGCGACGTTGGGTTTCTGGTAGTGGCGGAACGTTGCCCGAGGCATCGCCGACGCGAGCTCCGACTCCAGCTTGTGCATGAACTCCGTGCCGTCGGGGAACGCGTTCGAGACGAGGCCGACGACAATCGGGCCACTCGTGTCGGCAAAGAGTTCGTACGATTCAATCTCCACGCCGCCCTCGGCGGTGGGATCGAGGAAGGTAACAGGCATGATCCGACTCCTGTCGCGAGGCTAGGGGATTTCCGTCGGGCATTCGCGATGAATGCCCAGTACCGCCAACTGCCGGCCACCGCCAACGAAACAGGCGACGCAGGTGGAGAGATCAAGGATCTCGTCGTCAGCGAACAACGACCGTAGGCCGACCCAGTAGTCGTCGTCCATCGACGAGTGGTCGTAACAGAAGCGCTCCGCGAAATCGATCGCGGCGCGTTCCCGATCGGTGTAGAGCGGGCTCTCGCGATAGTCCGAGACCTGCGTGTATTCCTGTTCAGTCAGGCCGTTCTGCATCGCCGATGCAGAGCGAGTCGCCAGTCAAACCGAGCATTCATTGATCTCGGCGATGCGCATGCGGACGAGCTCTCGCTCACGGACGGGCAGTTGGCTGTGTTCGATGACCGCGCGCGACAGCGCTGACATCGCCGCGCCGAGTTCGGGTCGGGACTGGAACAGTCGAGTACTCTCTTCGCCGTTACCCGGGGCGATATCGATTCGTGCCATGGTGTGCTCCTTGGGGTGGAATCGATGCTAGCCGTGGTGCATCAAGGTCACAAGGTGAGGTGCGCGTCGGGCGTTTTGCGCCAGTGATTGAGCAGCGGGGGGGGGCGGGACAGGTATGCAAGCGTTTTGGGTTTGCTGCGGTCGGCGTCTGTGCTGCAAGCGGCGAGATACCCGCGGCAAGCGCGGGTATGACGGTGCTTGTTTAGGAACTCTAGTTCGCGCGGGTGCCGCCGTCGACGTTGTAGATTCCGCCCGTGATGTAGGAGGCGTCGTCGCTGGCGAGAAAGGCGACCATCGCCGCGATCTCCTCGGCCTCGCCGTAGCGTCTCATCGGCGTTGATGCGGACAGGCTGCGGTGGACGGCCTCCGGGTCGTCCGGATTGACGCCCCGTTCCATCGCGCGCATCATGCGCGTCTCGATCGGTCCCGGGCAGATGGCGTTGACGCGGATGCCATCGTCGACCAGGGCGATTGCGGCCGATTTGGTCAGCCCCACGACCGCGCTCTTGCTGGCCCCGTACGCGGCAGCCGAGGCGGTCGCCTGGAGCCCGGCGACCGAGGCCGTGTTGATGATCGCGCCGCGACCCGCTGCCTGCATTATGCGTCCGACGGCCTGCAGGCCGAGAAAGACGCCCTTGACGTTGACCGCGAAGACGCGGTCGAACTCGTCCTCCGGATAGTCCAGCAGCGATCCGACCCAGCCCTCGATCCCGGCATTGTTGAAGAACACATCGATCTGTCCGAAATGGTCGAGCGCCGCCTGGACGTAGCCGTCAACCTCGCCGGCCACGGTGACGTCAGCTTCACAGGTCGCAATCTCACCGCCGGCACGTCGCACCGCGGCCACGGTCTCGTCGAGATCCGAGTTGGGCAGGTCGACGGCCAGGATCCGGGCGCCCTCCGAGGCAAACCGGACGGCGGTCGCTCGGCCAATGCCGCCGGCCGCTCCGGTGATCACCACGACCTTGCCTGCGAACCGGTCCGTCATCCCCATCCTCCCTCTTCATTCAGGTTCCTGCGCCAGTCTGCGACCACCGGGGTCAGTCTATGGAGATCCAATCGCAGGTTTCACCCTTGGACCGCGCTCTAGACTGGGCACTCCGAAGGCGTCGGGGATGGAGAGATGTTCGAGGATGGGCTTCTCCACGCACCCTCAGTTTCTCAACGACCACCTGCCCGAGGCGGAGTGCGGCGGCTGCCTGTCGTCGTTTCCCCGGGCGTGCCGCTGCGGCGGTCAGATCCACGCGGAACGCGGCGACGAGAGCGAAGCCGGAGATATCTGGCTCAAGCGTTGGTGTTCGGACTGCGGCATCGACTGGGACGAGCCGATTCGGGCGAAGACGTAGACGACAGGGTCTGCAGGCCCTCACCCCAGCCCTCTCCCAGAGGGAGAGGGGGTCAGCGTTCCGGCTGGAAGTGGGGATGCGCCACGGCTTCGTCGGGCCAGAGGAAATCAAACCCGGCCTTGAGCGCGTACTGGCGATCGAGGTCCTCGCGGTCGCCGATGTGCAGATACACATCCGCCTCGAACTGAGCCTTCACGTCGGGCAGCATGTGCTTGCCCACGACGAAGTCGACCTCGATCTCATGGTCGGCCCAGAGCGCCCGCTGGCTGCTCAGCGTGCGGTCGGAACAGCTGCCGATCAGGAAGTCCTTGTCGCGCACCAGGCGCACCATGTCCATCGTCAGCGGGCCGGGCGGATCGCCGACCTCCAGCGTGCCGTCAATGTCAAAGCTGATCAGAATTGTCACGGGCGACTCTCCTCGCTCAACGCTTCGTCATGGCCGCGCTTGCCGCGGCAATCTCGCAATCATGGGTGCTGACGTCCGTGCTGGACGCGGCGAGATACCCGCAACGAGCGCGGGTATGACGGAGTCTCTTGTATCCCTTCGGCCCATGTGAACAGGCCCTAGTCGGGGCTGGCGCTCCAGACGGTGTAGTTGCCTCCGAGCGGCATCGGTCCGCCTGAGACCCCTACTTCCGGCTTAACGCCGGTGACCTGCCGCGCGCCGGCTCGGCCCTGGAGTTGCTGGATGCAATCGGTGTGCATCCAGACACGGCTGCGGCCGCTGCCCACGTTGCCTCCGCTGGGCGAGACCGGGTTCGGCCCGTCGATGCTGATGTCGGTCTGGTAGAAGTCGAGCGCCTCGCCGAACTTGATCCCGCGATAGCCCAGCCCTTCCAGGTGGAACTGATGGAAGAGCGAAAAGCCGTCGTACATGTTCTCAAAGGAGAGGTCTTCGGCGGTGATCCCGGCGCCCTCGTAGATCTTGCGGCCGGTGCGCGCCGTGTCGGCTTCCACCTCATCCAGCGTGGGCACGAGGCTACGGGGCCGCGTATTGCTGGAGGCGTGATTGAGGATGTAGACCGGTTTCTGCTGCATGTCCTGTGCGCGCTCGGCGGTGGAGAACAGGTATGCGCCCGACATCATGATCGGAATGTCGTTGTCGAACAGGTTGGCCGGCTTCGCGATCCAGCGCGAGGCGAGGTAGTCCTCGGGCCCCAGTTCCTCGGGCCGATGCTGGGCCCAGTAGCCCTCGGGGAACCTGAGTCCGTTGCGGCGCGAATTCTCCATGAACGGCGCCATCATGTCGTGGTGCTTGCCGTACTTGCGGCAATACTCGGCAAACTGCAGCGCCGTGCTGTATGAGGCGGGACCGCCCCACAGCTGCGTGATCGCCGGGGTCCCGGGCAGGGCATTGCCGGCGTTGGCCCCGCCCTGGTAGTAGCGCCCCTCGAAATTGTGCCAGCTCTTGACGACGAGACAGGTGTGCGTCAGACCGTCGCCCACAGCCTGGGCCGTGACGTTGAGCGCATTCGACATGCAGCCCGGCCCGTACATCGTGAACTGGACGTTGGTCAGTTCGGGCATGTTCGCCAGCAGCCACTCGGCGCTGAGCTTGGCGATCCCATCGAGCGGGTCGTCGGTCTGATTGAAGCTCTGGATGACGTCCATCGGCAGCGACTTGCCCGCTTCCCAGAAGGCGCCGGTCGTCGTCACGGGCACAACCACCAGGCCGTCAATCTGGTCGGGCGCGACGCCGGCGTCGGCGATCGCCTTGCGCAGCGCGTCAATCGTGATCGCGCCGACGCAGGTCTCAGGCCGGCCGTCCCAGCGCCGGGCCGTCGGCGCATGGCCGACGCCGACCGCGGCGACCTTGCCCCGGTGTTCCCAGATGCCTAGCCCTTCGTCGTTGCGATACATGGCGTCGGGTGCGGTTGGTGTAGTCATTCATGTACTCCAAGCCAAGCAGGCTGTCAGATGGTCCGGGATCAGCCGTCGATTACTCGCCACTCGGGCACGAGCTGACCGTTGGCCGAGGGCTCGAACATCACTTCGACGGCCGCGCCGACTGGCACGTCGTCAACCGGCACGCCGGGCAGGTGCGAGTACATCTGGACTCCCGGATCGTCGTCCAGCATGATCACCGCGAGATTGAACGGCTGATCCTCCTGGAGCAGGCGGACCGGACAGTCGTGCACGACGCCGTAGTTATAGATTCTGCCGCGTCCGCTGACCTGTTTCCATTCGAGGTTCCCGCCGTCGTCGCAATCGCGGCAGGTGGCAGACGGGGGATGTTGCAGTCGGTCACAGTCGACGCAGTTCTGGATGACGAGGCGTTGTTCGTTCGCCGCATCCCAGAAGGGTTGAGTCAGTTCATCCGGCTCGACGCCTTGCTTGGCCATCGCTGCCCCCTGTCACACTGGTATCGGCCGCACAACTCGTCCGCCCGCGGCCTTGTAGCAGAATATAGACAGCGCCGCATCAGGGAGCGATGAGACGACTCGCATGCAGGTGACGCTTCCTTCGCTGCCGATCGCGATGAACCAGCGCCGCTCGCGACTGCGCCGGAACAGTACGCTACCCGCGGCCATGCCGTCGGCTTCTGAGGCGGCAACACATCGACTCTGAGCATCAATGAGGCCGCAGACCATCTCCCGCGTTATTCGCCAGGCGCTCACGTTGCTGATCGCACCGGTCCTGGCTCTGATGCCACAGCGGGTCAGCCTGCGCCTGTTGGAGCGCGCGGTGATCCGTAATCAGGCACGTGACGCGCTGGCGGATCTGCCGGACGGCATTCATGTCCTGCTGTGCGGGGCCGGCGGCCCGCTGCCCGACATCAATCGCTCGGGGCCATGCGTCGCCGTGCAAGCGGGTCGACACCTCTACGTGATTGACGCCGGAACCAACGGTGCGCGCAATCTGGGACGATTCGGGGTCAGCGTCGGCCGAGTCGAGGCGCTGCTTCTGACCCACGCGCATTCCGATCACATTGACGGCCTGGGTGAACTCGGCGTCCTGCGCTGGGTCACCAGCGGCAGCGAGCAGCCGTTGCCCGTCCATGGTCCGTCAGTGGTTGAAGATGTCGTGACGGGGTTCAATCGAGCCTACGCAGCCGACGCCGCCTATCGAACTGCGCATCATGGAACTGAGATCGCGCCACCGAACGGTTGTGGACTGAACGCGACGCCGTTCTCAATGCCAGAAGATAGCGAGCTTCAACTCGTGCTCGAGAACGACGACGGCGTTCGAATCAGCGCGTTCAGCGTGTCGCATGCGCCGGTCTGTGAGGCGGTTGGCTATCGCATCGACTATCGAGGACGCGCGATCGTCGTGAGCGGCGACACCGCCTACTCCGAGAATCTTGTGAGGCAGGCGCAGGGCGTCGATCTGCTCGTCCATGACGCCCTCGCGAACAGCATGACCGAGCGGATCGCGACCGCGGCCGAGTCGACCGGTAACACTCGCGCGGCCAGGATCATGCGCGACGTCCCGTCATATCACGCGACTCCGGTGCAAGCTGCCCGCGCTGCTGCGGAAGCCGGCGCCCGGCAGTTGCTGCTCTATCACATCGTTCCGGCGTTACCCAGCGCGGCGTTCGAGAGAGTCTTTCTCGACGGCGTCCGCAACGTCTACGACGGCCAGGTCACCCTGGGTCGAGACGGAACGCTCATCTCCCTACCTGCAGATCAAGGCTGACCGAGCCCTTGCGTTCGAATCGGCCGGTCGGAGTATGAATCGACAACCGGTTCATCCAGGCCAGACGATGGAATGCCCCGCTATGCTCCGCCGTGAGCGAGACGGGAACGGGAGTGCGGCATGAGCCAGATCGCGGCGGTGCAGACTTCCCTCGTCGACTCAACGCTCCTGTCGCAGACGTTCGTCACCGTGACCGACAGCGATGGGCGCAGCGGCGTCGGCGAGACCTGGTGGGGCATTCCCAATCCGGAGCGGCCCAGTGCCGGCGCGCTGCCGATCGCTTCGGTGGTCGACAATCTGCTGGCGCCGAGAGTGATCGGTCGTGAAGCCGGCGAGATCGGTCGGCTCTGGTTCGAGCTCTGGGACTGGGGTTACCGCTACGCCGACCAGGGCATTTTTCCGATGGCGCTGTCCGGTCTGGACATTGCGCTCTGGGACCTGTTGGGCAAGACGCTGGACACATCCGTGCTGCAGCTGCTCGGGGGCCCGCGACACGACGCCGTGCCCGCCTACGCCAGTCTGCCGCCGCTGCGCGATCCCGAGCTGGTAGTCAGCGAGACGCAACGCGCGGTCGACGCGGGGATCGGCGCGGTCAAACTGCACGAGGTGACGATTGACCACGTCGAACGGCTACGTCGCCGCTTCGGCGAGGGACTGGCGATCATGGTCGACGTGAACGGGCACTTCGACCCCATCGAGGCGATTGCCTTCGGCCGCCAACTCGCTGACCTCGGCGCGACCTGGTTCGAAGAGCCGGTGCGTCCAATGCGCGATCATCAGGCGATGCTGCGAATCAAGCGCGAAGCCGGCGTCGATATCGCCGCCGGCGAGAACGAATACACACTCGAGAACTTCGAGCGGCTGCTGCGGTCTGAGGCGATCACGTACCTGCAGCCCGAGGTGACGAAGATCGGCGGTATCACGGCAGCCCAGCGAGTGGCCACGCTGGCCGAGCTGCACAACGTCGCGCTCAGTCCCCACAACTTTCGACCGGGACCATCGCTGTACGCGTCATTGGCCTATGGGTTCGCCTCATCGGCGACACGCTGGTTCGAGATTCCCTGGGTTCCCGACGACCGTCGCTTCGCCTCGGAATCACCGCTGCCTCTTCTGGAAGACGGACACGTGCTCGCACCCCACGGCCCGGGACTGGAGATTGCGAGCTGAACGCATCGGGCACGTGACGTGAGCAGAGCGTTGTCGCGGGGTTGTAGGGGGAAGGTGCGCCGCCGTGAGCGAGCTCGATACTCGGGTCAACTGTCAGCGTTGCTGCAGTGCGAAGACGCAGGCGATGACCACCTCGATTTGATAGTTTTGTGATGTACTGATTCGAGATATGAGCGATCGCTTACAGATGTGGTTCTGGAGGATCCAATGTCTGGACAATCCTGGAAGTTCGTCCTCACAGTCGTGGTCGGATTGCTGCTGACTCCATTGGCACTGGCCTGCGGCGGCGGAGATGATGATGAACCATTCCGAATCGGCGTCATGGAGTCGGCGACCGGCCCCGGCGAGACCTACGGCACCGTTGCGATCCAGGCCAAGCAGATGGCCGTTGAAGAGATCAACGCCGCCGGCGGAATCAATGGCCGCATGATTGAACTGATCGTTGAGGACTCCAAGTGCAGCGCGCAGGACGCCATCACCGCCTACAACAAGCTGACCGACGTGGACGGCGTCAAGATCATTCTCGGTACCTCATGCAGCGGCGCGATGCTGGGCGCCGCGCCGCTGGCCGAGAGGGATGGCGTCGTGATGTTCTCGGGCCTGGCAACCAACCCGGACATCGCCGAAGCCGGTGACTACATCTTCCGCACCTCGCTGAATGACGCGCAACTCGGCGTCGACACGGGCAACCTGCTCTGGGCCGACGGGATCCGCACGCTGGCGACCATCTCGGAGTCGACCGACTATGCCGAGGGCGTGCGCCGGACGACGGTCGAACAGTTTGAGAACCGAGGAGGAGAAGTCGTAGGCGAGGAACGCTACGCCTCCGACGCGACCGACTTCCGCACGCCATTGACCAAGCTGCTCAACGCCGAGCCGGACGCGTTGCACATCGCCGCGCAGTCGGAGTTCACGGGCGGCACGATTGTGAAGCAGGTCCGAGAGCTTGGCTACGACGGACCGATCTACTCCGAAATTGTGCCGATCGGCACGACCGCCCTGGAGATCGCGGGCGACGCGGCAACCGGGCTGAAAGCGGTGATCACCGACATCGACCCGGCCAACGACAAGGGCCAGGATGTGTTGAGCAACTTCCGGGAGAAGTACGGCTACGTGACGCTGCCCTGGTATCTCGGCTCGGCCTACGACGATGTCTACATCACGGCCGAGTGCCTGAAACAGACCAACGACGATCAGGACGCCGACGGGTTCCGCGACTGCCTCTACGAGATCACCTGGAGCGGCGCCATTGGCGACAACTACAGCTTCGATGAGCGCGGCGAAGTGGTCGGGTTGACCAACGTGGTCGTCGAGGTCCTGCCGCTGTCCGAACGCAACGAGGACAACAACGGCTACCGGGTCCTCGGTCCGGCGCCCAGCAGCTAGGCCGGGCAGATTCGAGACCTTCTCCAGGCAGCTAGCATCGGACCGTGAGCGCCTGGTCCGGCCGTCTTGACCTGAGCCAGTTCGCGGAGCGCCCGCGCGATCTGCTGGCGCTTCTGCTCGCGCTGGCGGTCGCGGGTTACATCGCCTGGGCGATCAGCCAGTCGCCGCAGCAGGCCCTGCAATTCACCTTCAACGGCCTCTCGGTCGGCGCGATCTATGCGCTGCTCGCGATTGGCTTCACGCTGGTTTACAGCACGGTCTGGTTCTTCGACCTGTACTACGGCGCGGCGGCCGCCATCGGCGCGTACGGGATCTTCTACCTGCGCTCAGGCGAGGCGCTGGGCGGGCTGTACGAGGTCAACGATCCGGCGGTCAACGTCGTGTTCGCCCTGGTCACGGCGGGCGTCGCGTTCTGGGCCCTGCGGGAGTTCTACGGCCGCCGATTGCGTGAACGATTCGGATCCGGATCCGCGCTCGGCGTCGAGGCTCTGGTCGCGGGCGGTCTGGGCGCCTACATGGGCGTGGTACTCGCCTGGCCCAACGACCTCAACGTGCTCTTCGCTCCGGCGATCGGTCTGGCCGCCGCTGTCGTGTTCCCCTGGATTCTTGGCCGTGCGGCAGCGCGCATCGCTCCACGGGCAAATCAGTCCGGAGTTTCGTTCGTCACCGCAATCACCGGCGCGGCTATCGGCGTGGTCTGTAGCGTCGCGCTGGCTCAGGCCGGCGGCTCAAAGCTCTATCTGAGCTGGGTCGTGTCCTGCCTGCTCGCCGGAATGGTCGGCCTGGCCTTCTATCGAGGTCTGTACGTGCAAATCATCCGGCGCACGCACTCGCGTCTGATCATGCTGGTCGCTTCGCTGGGCGTGCTGCTCGCGTTGACGGCCCTCACGATCATCGTCTTCGAGAGCGCCCCGCGGCCGCTGCCGGACGTCTTCGGCAGCACACCCTGGCAGGTCGGCGGCGCGACAATCAAGGGATTCAACGTCTTCGCGATTGGAGTCTCGATCGCCGCATTCGTTGGGCTGTTGCTCTTGCTGAAAAAGACCGCGTTCGGCAAGTCGGTGCGAGCGATCGGCGACGACGAAGAGGTCGCGAAAGTCGTCGGGATCAACACGACGCTGGTGATCGCGATCGTGGTCTTCATCGGCGCGGTTTTCGCGGCGCTGGCCGGCGTGCTCAATGGCCACGACACGGCGATCCAGCCGCGCATGGGATTGATCATGCTGTTGAAGGGCTGGATCGCTTCCGTCGTGGGCGGAATCGGCAACCTCTACGGCGCGATTGTGGGAGGATTTGCGCTCGGTCTGATTGAGCAGTTCGGCATCTGGAACCTGGCCGGGGAGTGGAAAGACGTGGTCTCGTTTGTGGTACTGATTCTCTTCCTCTCGTTCTGGCCCAACGGACTGTTGCCGAGGAGGTAGCTGGATGTCGCAGCTGTCCGAATCGATACGAGGACTGGGAGCGTCCGGCCCTCTGCGGCGCATGCCGCGCGCGAATGTCGAGCGCATCGCGACGGTCGTGGTGCTCGGCTGGGCGATGGGGTTCATGCTCTGGCAGGGCGCCGGATTCACGATCACCCTGACCACCATTTTCGCCATCTGGGCGATCCTGGCCGTCAGTCTCAATCTCGTCGTCGGATTCACGGGATTACTGTCAGTCGGACACATCGGATTCTTCGGGATTGGCGCGTACACGATGGCGATCCTGGCGTCGGACGCCTCCTACGATCAGCTTCGCACCGAATCGATTCCCACCCCCGACTGGCCCTTCTTCGCCGCGCTGCCGATCTGCATCGCGCTGGCAGGACTGGTCGCGCTGGGCGTCGGCATCGTGTTCAATCGCTTCCGCGACGACATCTTCGTGCTGGTCTCCTTCGGCTTCGCGATCATTGCGTTCAGCTTCTTCCTCAATCTGCGCGAGCTGACCCGAGGCGCATTCGGAATCCACGAGATTCCGCGTCCCGCGTTTGGGAGCTGGGCGCTCGACGGCGAGGTCGAGTTCCTCGTCTTCGCGTTGATCTGCCTGGCACTGGTGGTCCTGATCTGCTGGTTGATCGTGACCTCGTCGTTTGGCCGCGTGCTCACGGCGATTCGTGAGGATGAAGAGGCCATTGCCGTCTTCGGCTATCGGGTTACGCACTTCAAGCTGGCCGTCTGGGTGCTGTCGGCGATGATGGCCGGCCTCGCCGGCGCGCTGCTGGCGAGTTGGACCAGCTTTATCGATCCCAACTCGTTCATCCTGCTCGAATCGATGCTGCTCATCGCGATCGTGATCCTCGGCGGCCTGGCGACGATCTGGGGCTCGTTGTTGGGCGCGATGGCCTTTGTCCTGCTCGAAGAGGGCATGCGGTTCCTGCCCTTCCTGCCGCCCGAGTTCGTTGGCCAGGCGCGCCAGGTCGTGCTCGGCGTACTGTTGGTGGTGTTGATGCTCTTCCGTCCGCAGGGACTGGTCGGGAGGTACAGGTTGTGACCGAATCGTCAGCAGCCGTGATTCACACGATCGACCTTTCCAAGCACTTCGGCGCCGTGCGGGCGGTCGACGAGTTGACGGTGGCGATCCCGAAGACCGGCATCACGAGCATCGTGGGACCGAATGGCTCCGGGAAATCAACGCTCGTCAATCTGCTCAGCGGCACCCTGCCGCTCGATGGCGGGATCGTGATCATCGACGGAGTCGGACTGAGATTGGTCAAGGCGCACGAGTCGCCTCAGCACGGCATTACCCGGACGTTTCAGGAGGTGCGTCTCTTCGAGCAAATCAGCGCCTGGGACAACATCATGGTCGTGCTGACCGAGCGCCGGCTGATTCCGTCCCTCTTTGAACGCGTGAAACCCGCCCACCGGGAGACGGCCGAGCGCGTGTTGCGGGAAGTCGGCATGTGGGAGAAGCGCGACGCGATGGCCGGAGAGTTGTCCTACGGACAGCGCAAGCTGCTCGAAATCGGCCGGGCGATGGCGATGAACGCGCAGACCTATCTGTTCGATGAACCGTTCGCCGGCCTGTTTCCACAGATGCTGGAACGAGTCAAGGAGATCGTGGTCAGGATGCGCGATCAGGGACACACGTTGATCTTCATCTCGCACAACATGGACATCGTCCGCGAACTGCCCGACCACCTGATTGTGCTCGATAGCGGCAAGCTGCTGACTGAAGGGGAAGTCCACGATGTCCTGAGCCGCGCAGAAGTGATCGAGGCCTACCTCGGAGAATGAAGCCGGCATGAACGCGTCGAGCGACGTTTCACTGGAACTGACCGACATCGCCGTCCACTACGGCGCGGTACGCGCGCTCGACGGCGTGTCGCTGGGAGTCAGCCAGGGCGAGGCGGTCGCCGTGATGGGCCCGAACGGAGCGGGTAAATCGACCGTGCTCAAGGCGATCATGGGACTGGCGCCGGTCGTTGCCGGCGAAGTCCATTGGCGCGGCCGCAGGCTCGAAGCTGAGACCCACGAAATCGTCAAGGAAGGCATCTGCTTCGTGCCCCAGGGCCGACGCGTGTTCACCCATCTGTCGATTGAGGAGAACCTCGAGATGGGCTGTCTCTACCTCGCAGACGAGGTGGAGAAGCGACGACGGTTGGAATCGGTCGTCGAGCTCTTTCCGATCCTGCATGGCAAGCGTCGGGACATGGCCAGCCAGATGTCCGGCGGGCAGCAGCAGATGCTCGCCATCGGCAGAGGGTTGATGGGCAATCCCGACCTGCTGTTGCTCGACGAGCCGACGCTGGGGCTTGCTCCAATCGTCGTCGGAGAGGTGTTCGAGAAGGTACGTGAGATCAGCGATCGGCTCGAAACAACGATCCTGATCGTCGAGCACAACATCAAGGGAGTGCTCGAGATCGTCGATCGGGGGTACGTGCTCGACAAGGGCCGCATCGTCCATGAAGGGACGCCCGACTCTATCCGTGAAACGAACATCCTGACCGACGTGTTTCTCGGCCGCGTCAATCCCGAACAGTACGAAGGCGAGATTGGTCAGCTATAGGGCTCAGGCCGCTGGTTCTCGGCCGCCACTATGATTTCCAGCGAGCCTGCCAGCATTCGGCTCGTTGAGGAGGCGGATCACATGGCTGACAGTTCTCTGGCCCGCGTCACGCATCTGACCTTCGACATCTTTGGGACGGTCCTCGATCTGAACGGCAGCCTGGCGCCTCCGGCGGGCGAGTTCCTGGCGGCGCACGGCTCGGAGATGACTGGCGAGGCATTCTATGCGGAGTGGCGCGCCCGACAGCGGATTGAGCAGTACCAGGACAACCTGCTGATGCTGGGGCACAGCGGCTACCTCGAGACCTGCCGCCGGGCGTTTGTTTACTGCCTCAAGCACCACAATGTCAGCTACACCGATGAAGCCGTCGCTGACTTCATGCAGGTCTAGAAGCGCTTGCAACCGTATGACGATGCTCTTGAGGGTCTGCGGGCGCTCGGAGAGCGCTATCGGTTGGTCGCCCTGTCCAACGGTGAGCAGTGGTACCTGGAAGAGCTGCTTGGCAACAATGTCCCTATTGCATTCGACGCCATCATCTCGGTGGACCAGGTTGGCGCGTTCAAGCCGTCGCCAGGGATCTACCGCAAAGCGATTCAGCGTCTTGGTTGCGAACCAGGCGAGATCATGATGGTTGCGGCGCATTCCTTCGACATCCTGGGCGCGCAGGCGTGCGGATTCAGGGCGGCGTATGTGAATCGCTATCGGCTGCCGACCGAGGTCTCGAAGTACCAGCCCGACATCATCGTCAATGACTTTGTCGAGCTTGCTGACCGGTTGCTGGAGTAGCGCCTCCATCGATCAAGACAACCCGGATTGGCGTTCAAGTTCCTATCCTGAACTGAGTTTGAGACCGAACCGGGTCGGAGCCAGGAGATGGATCATGAGTGAAACGCAACCAACCGATCGGGGTCGTGTAGACGCTGGCGGCATCTCGTTCGCCATGCGCTACCGCGACGACATCGCCGGCGACGAGGGACTGTGCATCGAAGTCCGTGCCGACGTCGAGGGTCATGACACCGAGTTGCTTCGCTTCGATTGTTTCCGCGTCGCGCCGCACTATCACTACGGCCCTGAGGCAGACGATGAGCGGCTAATGCTGGACCTGACCGCGGCGGGCGATTCACTCGACTGGACCCTGAATGTCTTTGAGCGGGGCCGCCTGAGGTCAATGATCGAGCGCGCCGGCTACGAGTCTGTCGCCACGGGGCTCAACGAGCATGATGTCGCCGAGGCCATGCCGCTCGTCGTCAGTACTGCGCGCGGGATCGTGGAGGGACGACAGGCCTAGTCGCTCGACGGCGCAGACTGCAACGCGTCGAGCACGACGCGGCCCCTAGGCGACAATTCGTACCCAACTTCGAGGCTGATGGTCAGGCCGAGCGCTTTCAGCTTGCGCACGTCGGTCTTGAACTTCTGGGTCTCTCGGCCCTGGGCAGCGGCCAGCTCGGCCGCCCGACGACCGGGGGTTGCGGAGATCGCCTCGAGCGTCGTTCGCGTCCAGGGTCCATGCCGGGCGCGAGCGTCCATCTTCGCCAGCCGGGCAGTGATGGTTGTCAGTTCCCCGGAGTCGAGAACCGCCTCGGCCGCAAGGATCGAGCGAGGATCCGGTTGCTCGCCGAGGCACTTGAAGTCGACGCGATACAGCGGCGCATTTGGATCGGCATTCTTACGCTGATTACTGTGAATCGCCTCGAGGGCTGCTGCCGGCGAATCGTGGCCGGCGGCGCGAGCGTCGGCGACCGAGATTTCGGAGGCTTCGATCTGATCGACCGCCGTCACTTCGATCACGATTTCACCGAGCCGGTAGCGGCCGCCGACCCTGGCTTGTGGGCTGCGCCAGCGTCGGAATGTCGTCGTGATTCTGCCGTTGGCGATGGCTTCCCGATCGCGAACTCGAAACTGCATGGCGTCATCACTCTCCTTGCGACGGGGATTGCACCAACAGGATCGATGCCATTGGGCTCACAGTCCCGTCTCTTCGACCCATTTGATGACTTCCTGGGCGAAGCGTTCGCCTTGCTCTGCGACGACAAAGTGGCCGGCCTGCTCGATGTACACCAGCGTTGAGTCCGGGATGGATCTGTGCAAGTCCTCGGCGTGTTCGGGATGGCCGACCAGGTCGTCGGCGCCGTAGAGCAACAGGGTGAGACACTCGAATCGTCCCCAGTACGAATCGACGGGGCTGCGCTCCATTGCCCCCGTGACGACGCTGCGGTCGACAGAGGTGTCCCGAACGAGTTGGAACAGCCAATCGGCCCGTTCAGGATTGCGGGCGCTGAATCCCGGCGCGCAATAGGCCCGTTCGAAGCGTCGGCTCCACTCGTCCGCATCCAGGACGTACAGCGAGCGCATGTCCTCAGGGCCGGCCAGCGGCGGAAACTTGCCTCCGCCCGATCCGATCACGACGCCGGCAACGTCGAAGTCACGCGCCATCACCTGCGCCGCGCGTGCGCCCCAGGCGTGACCGATCAGGATCAGACGTCCGGTACAACTGCGTTCGGCGAGTCCCATCGCAGCCTGCCCGAGTTGCTCGAACGAATAGGGAGCATCAGGTGACGGGCTCCAGCCAACGCCAGGGACGTCGAAGCGGATCACACGGCCCGCGCCGAGCAGACCCGGAACCACATGATTCCAGGTGTGCAGACTCTGTCCTGCGCCGTTCAGCAGGAGGAACGTGCGCTCGCCGTTGCCTTCGACCACGGTGTGGATGGAGTTGAGATCGATTGTCATGTGGCGGAGCCGGTTCCAGTCGTCAACATAGCCGGTGACCGCAGCCTATCCGTTGCCGACGGATTCGGCGCGGTTTAGCCTCGTTGTAGCGGAGCGAAGGAGCGAGCGATGACGGATCAGGATCAACCACAGCACGAGGCGATCATCATCGGCGCCGGCGTCGCCGGCATCTACCAGATGTACAAGCTGCAGGAACTGG
The DNA here is from genome assembly GCA_028875225.1 of Chloroflexota bacterium. Classification (GTDB taxonomy): domain Bacteria; phylum Chloroflexota; class Dehalococcoidia; order Bin125; family Bin125; genus Bin125. Next base: position 55,087 of record JAPPFB010000003.1, read on the forward strand.
GCATCGACGCGACGGTCCTGGAAACCGCCGACGGTCCCGGCGGCACGTGGTACTGGAATCGCTATCCCGGCGCCCGTTTCGACTCCGAGAGCTACACCTACGGGTACTCGTTCTCGCAGGAACTGCTTGATGAATGGGACTGGAGCGAGCATTTCGCCGGTCAGCCGGAGACGCTGCGCTACCTCAACCATGTCGTCGACAAGTTCGATCTGCGCCAGCACATGCAGTTCGGGTGCAGGGTGCAGGGCGCGTCGTTCGATGACGACACCGCACTCTGGACGGTCCGGCTGGAGGACGGACGCGAGCTGACCTGCCGCTTCCTGCTGACGGCGATCGGGATGCTCTCGGCTGCGACGTTGCCGCGGATCGAGGGCGTCGACAGCTTTGAGGGAGACGCCTGGCACACCTACTACTGGCCGCACGAGTCGGTCGATCTCGCCGGTAAGCGCGTGGCCGTGATTGGAACCGGCGCAACAGGCGTCCAGGTGATCGCCGAGATCGCCGACAAGGTCGGGGAGCTGACCGTCTTCCAGCGGCGTCCCAACTGGTGCGCTCCCCTGCACAACGACCGCATCGACGAGCAGACCCAGGCCGAAATCCACGCGACCTACGACGAAATCTTCGAACTCTGCCGGCAGACGCCGGGCGGCTTCATCCACGCGCCCGACCAGCGCAAATTCCGAGACGTGCCCGAGGAAGAGCGCCTGGCGCTCTGGCAGCAGCTCTACGAGACGCCCGGCTTCAGCAAGTGGATGAGCAATTTCATCGATGTCGGGATCGACCCCGAAGCAAACGCGGGTTACTCGGAGTTCATCGCAGACAAGATCCGCGCGCGGGTGCATGATCCGATCACGGCAGAGAAGTTGATTCCCAAGGACCACGGTTTCGGCACTCGTCGAGTGCCGCTTGAGACGAAGTACTACGAGGCCTACAACCGCGACAACGTGCATCTGATCGACATCAACGAAACGCCAATCGAGCGGATCACGCCGAACGGCATTCGGACCTCCTATCGGGAGTTTGAGTTCGACCTGATCATTTACGCGACGGGCTTCGACGCGATCACCGGCGCGTTTGATCGCATCAACTTCACCGGCACGGGCGGACTGCCGCTGCGTGACAAATGGGCGCAGAGCCCGGACACCCTGCTCGGCATGCAGACGTCCGGTTTTCCGAATCTGCTAATGCTCAGCGGTCCTCAGGGCGGATCCGTGTCGACCAACTATCCGCGCGGCATCGAGACCTCGGTGGACTGGATCTCGGATCTGCTCGGCTACATGCGCGACCACGGGTATCACCGGGTCGAGGCGCAGGCCGAAGCCGAGCAGGAGTGGCGGCAGCACGTCCAGGAGATGTACCAGTTCCAGTTGATGAGCAAAATCAAGAGCTGGTTCACCGGATACAACTCCAACGTGGACGGCCACGGCAAGCACGACCATCAGCGCTACATGATCTACCCCGGTGGCGCGCCGCGATACCGCGAGCGGCTGGCGGAGGTCGCCGCCAACGGCTATCAGGGGTTCAGCCTGTCCTGAGACGCAGGCGCTGTTTGCGACTCGAAGCGGCGCTCCTATCCTGTTGCTCAACATGAATGACATTCTTGGCAACCTGAGCCGGCTGGTCACCGCTCGACCCTGGGTCACTATCGGGGTGTTGCTGCTGATCACCGTGATCCTCGCCGCCGGCGCGGATCGTCGGGTGCCGATCGTGGACGGCACCGACCTGGCGTTGCTGCCGCAGGATGGTCCGATCGTCGCGGCGATTGGAGAAATCAACGAACACTTCGAGGCCTCCGGCGATGTGCGACTGGTCACGCTTGTGTTCAGGGGAGAATCCCTGACACCCGAGGGGCTCGCTCAGATGAGCGCGCTGCTTGGTGGAATCGCCTCCGATCCCGATGTCGCGATGTTGCTGACGCCCACGGATGCGATCATCTCGCCGGCTCAACTGATTCAGGCTGCGCTGGGCGTGGAGAACTTCGATGCCGTCTCGCAGGCGGAAATCGATGCCGTCGGCGCAGCTCCGGAGTTCGCGCCAATCATCGATGCGTTCACGGGAACGGACGTCGACGGTACAGCCGTCGCGATCGCGACCGTTCGATTGCGCAATACCCAGGACGAGCGCGTCGGCGACGCCGAACGCCGAATCGCTGAGATGGCCACGAGCGATGAGGGACCGCTCCAGGTCAGCAGCGTGTCGCCGATCGTCGTTGAGGACGAGTACAAACAAGCGACCGAGGACGGCATGGCGCCGCTGATCGGCGTGGCGCTGCTACTGATCGCCGTCCTGATTCTGTTGTTCCTGCGAACGCTGTCGGACCTCGTGCTCGCGTTGGTGGGGCTGCTGTTGTCGATCATCTGGGTGGTCGGGCTGGAGGGATGGCTCGGCCCGGGCGCGCTCGGCGTGATTGGCCCACCGAACGCGCTCACGGCGCTGGTGCCGATCATCATCATCGGCCTCACGGTCGACTATGCCATTCAGGTCGTGTCGAACTACCGGGAGCAGCGGGCCACCGGAGTGCCGGTGCTCGAAGCAGTGCGCTCGGGAATGCGGCATGTGGTGATACCGCTGCTGCTCGCCGCGGTCACGACGATGGTCAGCCTGTTGGCCAACCTCTTCTCTCCGGTGGAGATCGTGGGCGACTTCGGCGTGGTCGCCGCCTTTGGGGTCGGCATGAGCCTGTTCGTGATGCTCACGCTGGTTCCGGCGGGCCGCGCCATCATTGACGGCCGTCGAGAATCCAGGGGCACGTTGCCTCCGCAACGCCTGATCGCGCAGGCGATCCCCGGCGTTGCGCGAGCGGCCGAGGTATTGGGCGCCAACGTGGCGCTCAGACCCGCTCCATTCCTTCTCGTGGTCCTGGCGGTGACCATCGGTTTCGGCGTGGCGGCGTCTGACCTTGAGTCGGAATTCAGTATTCGCGATATCCTCCCGCGCGGTGGCACGGTGCTGGAGGACTGGGACACGCTCGACGCGGCGATCGGAGGACCGGCGGAGGTGACCTCCGTGCTGATCAAGGCCGAGGCCACGGAGACCAGAACGCTGCTCAATCTGCGCGACCTGGCCGCCGTGTTTGAGGACGACGGCAGCCGCCCGGCGTTTGCGGCAGGCCCGCTTCAGACCTCCTACGAGCTGATCGTTCGCGACTGGGTTATGGACAGCGGAGATCCTGCCGACAACTACGACCCGGAACTGGCGGCGATGTTCCGCGAAGCATCGGCCGGACTGGAGCTGGATCCGGCGTTGATGCAAGAGATTCTCAACCGGCTCGAAACCCTGGAACCGGCGCTCTCGCATGCCCTGGTCAACAATCCCGATGGACTCGATACGATCCTGGTGCAGTTCCCCACGATGTCGGGTGATTCGGTCGGCGCGCGGCAGGTGCAACCGGAACTGGAAGCGCTCTGGGTCGGTACGGACGAAGCGATCACTGCGACTTCCGAAGGAATTATCGGAGTAACGATCACCGACTCCATCACTGATCGCCAGACGGAGGCGATCAGCATCACGATTGCGGCGGCGCTAGGCATTCTGGCGATCTTCTTCTGGGCGACTCATCGCCAGCCTGTGCTGGCAGTGATCGCCGTGGTGCCGATCATCTTCGTCCTGATCTGGGTCCTGGGAACGATGGCGCTGCTCGGCATTCCCTACTCGCTGGTCACGTCGATCATCACGGCTCTGTCGATCGGCATTGGCGTCGACTACACCATCCATCTGATCCATCGTTATCGGGAAGAATTCACGCGCTTACGCGATCCGGAGCAGGCGGCGATTCGCACCCTGGCCACGACCGGCTCGGCGCTGCTTGGATCGGCGTTGACGACGGCGCTCGGTCTTGGAGTGCTAATCGCCTCGCCGCTGCTGGCGTCGCAGCAGTTCGGGATCACCGCCGCGATTACGATCGCCTACTCGTTGATCGTCTCAATTCTCGTCGTGCCGCCAACGATGACCGTCTGGGGCGCATTCCAGAACATGCGGCTGCGATCAGCGATGCAGCGAATGTGGGATGACCTGGACGAGGCGATCGACGAAACGCAGGAGCGACACGAACGGGAATCGAACCCGTCTTGATCCCCCCTGAGACTCGGACGACTAGTGCAGGACGGGGCAGCCCATGGCTGCTGCCGAACCGGTCGGCGCATCGCCGGTCGGGATTTCGTGACGTTGACGGGCGATGTGGAACTTCACCTTGTTGCTGATCGTCAGGGACGGGAAGGGGCTGATCCGCAACTTGGCATCGGTCGGCCGGACTTCCATGTCGTAGTAGTACGCGACCATCAGCAGGTTGACCGCCATCTGCAGTTCCACCCAACGATTGCCGAGGCAGGTGTGGGTACCGAGTCCGAATGGCGCATAACCGAGGGTGCGATTCTCCTCCCGACCCGGCAGGTATCGATCGATATCGAACGTGTGTGGGTCGGGGAAGACGTCGCTCATGTAATGCGCGGCGGTCTGTACGATCAGCACCCGAGCGCTCAACGGCAGCTCGTAGTTGCCGACGACACAGCTGTTCATCACGTTGCGCAGCGAGCCGGGAACCACCGGGTACATTCGCAGGCATTCCATGACGAAGCGGCGGGTGACGTCGATTTCGGGACCCTGGAACACTTCGGCATCAGGATCGCCGTCGGCGAAGATTGCGTCAGCCTCGGCCTGGATTCTCTGGTAGAGGTCCGGCTGTGAGGCCATCGCGTAGAGCGCAAACCCGAGCGTGTCGCCCAGGTACATGCTGGCCAGGAGCGGGGCGGAGAGCGCGAACTTGAGACTCGACTCGGGCAGCAGCTGTGGATCGTTCGCATGCAGGCTGAGCAAGTCGTCGACGATATCGCGTGGCGTATCCACCCGCTGAGCCGGGGTATGGGCGCGCTGCACCCGTTCAAGCATTGCCTCGATGCTCTTGGCGCGTTGCCGGATGGCCGGTGTTCGCAGCAAGAACTTGGGCATCAGCTTGGCAACACGAGTGTTGAGCGCTCGTTCTTTGTAGGCGATCAAGTCCTCGATGATGTCCTGCGAATCGACGCTGGCGAGGACGGGCGAGATCTGCGCGTTGGTCAGCAGCCGCGACATCGTCTTCGCGGGCATCGCGTCTCCGACGTTCCATTCGGCAATGTGCGACCGCATCAGGCGATAGAGGTCCTCTAGCTGGCTCTCAAGTCGAGCCCGAGACAAGCCGGGCTGCATCGCCTTGCGCATGCGGAAATGATCGGAGCTGTCCAACGACGGGAGGATCCCGTGGGCGCCGTATTCCTCCTCAAGGTCATTGAGATACTTGGTTGAGGTCAGGAAACGCCTGCTCTCCCGCTGAGCCCAGCGATTGGCCTCCAGGCCGGCCAGGAGGATCGTCGGCTCCTGGAACGGTGGGGCCAACTGGAAGACCGGACCGTACTCTTCGGCGAGGCTCGCGAACAGTGCGGGGATGTTGCCGGTTCGGGCATGCGGATTGAACAACAGGCGTAACAGGCTGACCTTCGGGATCGACCTCGTCAGTGCCGACTGTCGGACCAGCGGGCTGGTCAGATTCAGGGAAACGGCGTCGGAGATTGACCGGCCCAGCAGGTCGAGATGGGCGACGAACTCGACTCGTTCCTCATCCTTGGGTTCGAGCTGGAAAATGAAACGCAGCACATCACAGGTGTTAAGCAGCGAGATCAGGATTGCGTCCCGCGGGTCGGGAATCTCATCTTCGAAGATGACCCGCGCGATGCGCGACCTGACGAATCCAGCAGCCGAGATCATCCCAGTCTCGCCGACCTGATCGGCTTGCCAGGCTGAGTGCGTCAGCGTCCAGAACTCGCCCTCGTGGTGTTGCAGGATGTCCATCTCCGCGAGGCGATCGAGGGCAACGTCGATGAAGGTGTCGGCCCGAGGCGCGAGGATCTCGACCCAGTACTGGGCGTCGTGCTGCTCCGACTCGGCCACGATCGCCTCCAGGATCGGGTCCAATGCGGCGTGACCCGTCGGCGTCGAGTCGAGCAGTTGCAGGGAATCCATGTCGGTATCGATGCGGCCGATCAGTGACAGCTCTGCCAGCCCCGCGCCGACCATGGCGCAGTTCAGGTTCCAGCCGCGCACCTGGCGAAAATAGCCGCTCTCTTCATTGAGCAGCATCAGGACCAGTTCCTGGGGCAAGGTCAGTTGCTGCGCCGGCGCGTCAGCAGTCCTCAGCGTCATCGTTCACGCCCCTTACATACCCTGGCGCACGCCCTCGATATGTCTCGACGTGCTCCTACCCAGATCGTCGTCACTATATGACAACTGCAGCCAGGCGTTCTGAAACACGCCCTTTGAGCACGTACATAATCCCGATCATGCCACACTGAATGGGCCACCCGTTAACGTTTCTTACAGGGAACCTGCCCGGCAGGGACGTGATTCGTTCAGGGCGGCGAGACGAGGAAGACCGACGATGGCTGCCCCGCAACAGTATGCAGTCGATTCGGATCCGCCCTCCCCGTTTCCCGAGGGCTGGTACTTCCTGGCCACCAGCCGGCAGGTGCGCAAGGCCGAACTCCTGCAGCTGACCTGGATGGGCGAGGACATCGTTGTCTGGTACGACGATGATGGGCGAGTGTGCGTCGCGGAAGCGTACTGTCCGCATCTGGGCTCATACCTGGGGCCGGACGCCGGCGGCCGGTTGTGCGATGGCCGGCTGGTCTGTCCCTTCCACGGATTCGAGTTCGATGCGTCCGGGCAGTGCGTGGCGACCCCGTTCGCCCCGCCGCCTCGATCGGCGCGGCTCAGGACATTCGAAACGCAAGAGATCTGCGGCATGATCTTCGCCTGGTGGGGCCTGGGCGGACGGGAGCCGCAATGGCGCCTCCCTGCAGAGGAGCCGGATCAGGCCGGCTGGAGCAACATCGAGATCAGAACCCTGCGATTTCCCGGCCACCCGCAGGAGACCTCGGAGAACTCCGTTGACCTGGCCCACCTGCAGTACGTCCATGGATACGACGACGTCAACGGCGATTACCCCATCGTGGTCGACGGTCCGTACATGGAAAGCCGCTTCGACTTCAAGAGCCGGCGCAAGATCGCCAGGATCCTGAACGTCGAGGTCGACGTCAGCGCCCGCGCCCAGATCTACGGACTGGGCTATTCCTGCGTTGAGGTGCGAGAGCACGGCGTCGGGATGGATGTCCGCCTCTGGATTCTCGCGACTCCGATCGACGGCGAGTTGATCGACCTCTCCATCGTCAACCAGGTCAAGGAAATCCGCAGCCCAAACAACAGCGGCCGCGCGCTCCGATTGCTCCCAACCAGGTGGCGGGCGCCGCTGGCCAATCGATTCGTGATCAACATGCAACGCACCGACGTCCTCCAGGATGTCGTGATCTGGAGCCGAAAGCGGCACCGCCGTCGCCCCCGGCTGTGCCGCTCCGACGGCGAAATCATGTCGTTCCGCGCCTACTGCAGCCAGTTCTATTCCCAGCAGGAAGAGGTCCTCCAACTGCCCCGGGAGCCGGTCAGATCCGCCGAGCTGGCATGACTACGAGCTCGCCTCGGCGCGTGGCCGTGATCGGTGGCGGGATCTCGGGCCTCGGCGCCGCCTGGGCGCTCAACCGCGAACCGGACCGCTTCGACGTGCGGCTCTTCGAAGCCAACGATCAGCTGGGCGGCAACGCCGTCACCGCCGACATGCCGCAGGCGGACGGCAGCTCGATCCCCTTCGATATCTCCGTGACGGCCTGCATTCCTTCGGTCTACCACCACATCGTCCTGTTGATGCAACAGTTCGGGATCGAGTTGCTCGAGACGCGGTTCAGCTACAGCGTCAAGTACCGCGGACAGGTGTACGCCCACGACTTCGACTCCGATATCCGCGCGGAACTGGGCGAAGAGATCGCGCGCTTCCAGCGCCTGCTCAAGCTGTTGCACCGCTTCGGCTGGTTGACCCGGTCCCGATCCAAGCTGCTCAACGCGCTCAACCCGTTCAACTACATCAGCATGGGTTCCGTGCTCAACGCCGGCGGATTCTCAGGCGATTTCCGCTACAAGGTGCTCAAGCCCATGTTCGTCAACTTCCTGATGGCGACCAACGTCTTCGACATGCCCGCCGCGCTGTTCTCTAGATACCTCGAGTTCTTCGACATCGAGTCGGCCACTCCCATGCAGACCTGGGATCAGGGCACCCGCCGAATCTACGAGTGCCTCTCCGCCGACTTTCGGGAGCAAATCTATCTCGGACGACCAGTACGAAAGGTGTACCGGCGAGCCTCTGAGGTCGTCGTCGAGGACGAAGCCGGTGTCCAGGAGTCATTTGACGAGGTGATCTTCGCCTGCAACGCCAATCAGACCCTGATGATGCTCGACCGGCCCAATCTGCTTGAACGCTACGTCCTCTCCTCAATCCGATACGAGAGTGAACTGCACAACCACGCGATCGTCCACTCCGACGAGTCCGTTCTGCCCGATAGCGACGTGCAGGCGCTGACCACGCGAAGCAATCACATCGAGCAATACGGCGCGAGACCCGACAACTACGAGATCACCTACATCATGCACAACCAGCAACCCTGGGCCAACATCTCCGACAGGCCCTGCCTCGTGACCTACAACCCGATCACGCCGATCGACCAGGACAAGATCATCGCACGGCGATGGTTCCAGCACGTGGTGCACGACGTCAAACACGTGGTACTGCTGGTCAACCTGTTCCGCTTCATCCAGGGCAACCGGCGAACCTGGCATTGCGGCGCCCACACGCTGATCAACAGCCAGGAGACCTGTTTCGTCACCGGCCTCGCAGCCGCCCGCCAGCTCGGAGCCGAATACCCCTTCGACGACCCTGAGGCGCGACGCTGGTTCAATCACTACGGCAGCCTGATGTACGGATCGGGCTTCAAATCGGCGTAGCGTCATTAGCGTCAACAGCCGAACGCAGTCACGATTCCCGTTCGTTCAGCGAATCAGCGTGGCGAAGAGTGGCAGGTGATCCGATGCGTCGGTGTCGACGGTTCGCAGCTCGACGACCGTGAAGGCGGTGGTGGCCAGGATGTAGTCGATTTGACGTCGGGGTCGATCGGCCGGAAACGTGGGCACTGCTGGACGACCAGGAGAGAGTCCGGCCTTGGCCAGCATCAGAATCTCGGCGTGGTGGGGTTGCGCGTTCAGGTCGCCTAGCAGCACGCTCGGCCGACTCCAGTCGACGCCATCCAACAGTTCCTGCACCTGTGGAATCCGATGCTGCGGCTCCCACTCGACGTGATGCAGATGCGTGGCGACGATCTGAACGAGTTCCCCGTTCACGTCGATGGTCACCAGCAAATACCCGCGGTCCAGGTTGAGGACGTCGTTGTTTGGCATCGGCCGGTTCTTGAGGTCCACGATCGGATACCGACTGAGCACCGCGTTGCCCCAGAACGGGTCGGCGGCGGGTCCCCAGGCCCAGTGCATTTGCAGACGCTGGGCCAGCCAGCTCAACGCGTCGACCGAGCCGTTCACCGCCCAACCCCGCGGAACCTCCTGCAACGCCACAACGTGCGGGCGCTCCTCCTCGATCACATCCAGAATCCGTTCCAGGCTGGGCATGCCTTGCAGATCAAATCCCTGGTGAATGTTGTAGGTCGCCATCGTGAGTGGATCGTCATCCGACGGCGGCGCTCCCGGCGACCGCTCTGCGACGAAAAGCACGAGTGGCAACAGCAACAATACGGACGCAACACCAGGAACCACCGCTGCGCGTCGCCATGAACGACGAATCGAAGGCGTCTCCCTGCCCGACTCCGTCGATCGCGCCGCCGAGCCTGTTCGTCCCCTCCAACCGCTGACCACCAGCAGCGCAACCGCGATCATCGGGAAGGTGATCTGCGGCGCCGGAACATCGATCTGATACGGCGCGTACCACCCGAACAACACCAGCGGTATCGCGAGCAGCCCGGCTGCCGCGCTGAACCAGCCCCAGCCTCTGGACAGTCTGGATGCGAGGGCCCCCGCCAGGAGCACACCGATCGCAACCGGTCCGGCCGCGGCGGCGAATCCCGCCCAGACCCGATGCTCCGGCTGAACGACACACACGACCAGGATTGCGGACGCTGCGAGCATCGCCCAGCGCGGCGGCGTTGAATCGCGAACCGAGCAGAACGCCGCAATCCACACCGCGAACAGGTTGGCGGTCAGCAGCCAGGTGAATGTCGCCGGCAACTCCCAGCCGACGAGCACCACATGTCGCGCGAGATTCTGGAAGAGCAGTATCTCGAGCGCCAATGCCGGACCGATGCAACAGGACCAGGCTGGAAGTTCGCCGCTCGAATCCGGCGCATTTCTGTTTCGCGCCAGCCACGCGATCAGCGCCAGTTGGCCGCCGACCAGGGCAATGGTGAACAGCAGAGGTGCGAGCGCCCTCGAGAAGCCGGGATCGAGCGTGGCGAACGCGCCGATAATCGCGGTGTCGATCGTCAATCCAACCAGGATGACGACCACCGCTCGTCCCCGGTCCGATCCCGATGCGGAAGGCAGCGACATGGATGCGACGAACTGAAGCAACCAGAGCCAGACGACGACACCCGCGATCTCCGTTGCGAGCCTGGCGTCGGGAGTCGGCGCCAGCTGCTCGGCCAACCGGATCAGCGCGAGCGCAACCGCCAGGAACGCCAGGCAATACCGCCCGCCCACCACCCGTCGGACAACCGGCGCGGCAAACCCGGAGAGGAAGATCAGGACGATGACGCCTGCGAGCGTGGCGGAGTCGACGTCGCGAATCTGTCCCAGGTAGACCGACAGACTGGCGAGCAACCCGCGCAACAGTTGCAGCCCTTGCACGACTGCGATCGCCAGGACCAATATCGTCACGGAGCTCGCAAGAGAGGTCGCGGAGCGGATCATCTGGCTTAGGACGCTACCGCGACTGGCGCGGCGCCGGCTTCCCGACGCGGGAACGCGCCAATGTCACATTTGGACTGTCTCTAGACGCCGTCTACGAGACAATAACGACCGATGTCTGTTAACTCATCGGTCTCCAGGAGCCGCTTGCGGAGGGACGCATCGTGATGTTGAAGTCTGTTGCCGCCGTCTGCGCCGCCGTCCTGCTGGCATCCGTGTTGGCAGCCTGCTCCGATGATGGACCTCCGCAGGTGGGACAACAGGAGCCGTCGGTCCCCGGGTCGGCGGCGCAGCAGGCGCAAGCGCAGCAGACCGAGTCCGATCCATCCGATCCCGATTCGGAGGCAGATCGGCAGTCGGCCCAGACTGCCACGGCTCAGGCTGAAGCCGACCATCAGCAGCAACAGGCCACGGAATCGGCACAGGCAGCGGAGCAAGAGGACGCCCCTGAACAAGCAGCCGCGGATCCGGAGCCGGAAGTCGTCGACTGGGATCCCGATGAACTGTTGCCCTTCGATCCGGACGCGATCCGTGGCGAGCTCAGCAACGGACTGACCTATTTCGTCCGACGCAACGTGGAGCCCCCCGCGCGAGCGCAACTGTCGCTCGTCGTCCGGGCAGGCTCGTTGTTTGAAGAGGAAGAACAGCGCGGACTGGCCCACTTCGTCGAGCACATGGCCTTCAATGGCACCGAGCGCTTCGCCAAGCAGGAGATCGTCAACTACCTGGAATCGCTCGGCAGCAGTTTCGGTCCCGACCTGAACGCCGGCACGAGTTTCGACTACACGGTGTACTGGCTCGAGATTCCGACCGATGACCCGGAGATTCTTGAGACGGCGTTCCAGATCCTCAGCGACTGGGCCTTCGCGATCTCGATCGAACCGGAAGAAGTCGAGTTGGAGCGCGGCGTCATCCTCGAAGAGTGGCGGCTGTCTCAGGGGTTCGACTCTCGCTTCTTCAGAAACCTGAACCCTCTGTTGTTCGGTTCGTCGCGCTATGCCGAGCGTGCACCGATCGGGCTGGTTGAGGTCATTGAGCATGCGCCGGTCGAGCAGCTGGTGGCCTACTACGAGCGCTGGTACCGACCCGACCTGATGGCCGTCGTCGCCGTGGGCGACTTCGACACTGGAGTCATTGAAGACAAGATCACACAGCACTTCGCGCCGCCCCCGGAAGGTGAATCGCCATACGAACGCGCGGCCGTCGGCGAGCCAACCGACCGTCCCAGCTTTGAGGTGCCGGACAATGAAACGCCGTTGGTCGACGTCTTCACCGATCCCGAGGCTCCTGGCACACAGAGCATTTTGGTCCGCAAGGTCGACCGAGAGATCGGTCAGGATCTGGCGGCCTTCCGACGCAGCGTGGCCGAGCAACTGGCATTCATGATGCTCAATGCCCGGCTGTTTGAGCGGGGCCAGGAGGCCAACGCGCCGTGGCTGTGGTCGGGCAGCGGACGGAGCGAGTTTGTCGATCCATTCGACATTTTGACGTTCGCGATCGTGACCGAGCCCGACGGCGTCGAAACGGGATTCGCCGCCTTGCTCGAGGAAATGCAGCGCGCCGGCCAGCATGGGTTCACCGAGAGTGAACTCGATCGAGAGCAGGCCAACCTGTTGAGTTCGGCCGAGCGCCGGTACGCGGAGCGCGACCAGATCGAGTCGACCCAGGTCGCTGAGGGGTTCAGACAGCACTATCGCCGCGACGCGCCGGTCCCGGGTCCGGAGGCCGAATGGGATCTGTACCAGCGCGTGCTGCCGTTGATCACTCTGGACGAGGTCGACGCCCTGGCGGCATCCTGGATCCGCTCCGAGAACACCGTGCTGCTGGTCCTCGGTCCCGAGGAGATCGATCCGAGCGGCGGCGAAGCGCTCGCTGCCGCGTTGCAGTTTCAGCTCGACAACGCCGGCGCCATGGTCGTCGAACCGTACGCGGACACCTTTGACGACGTCCCCCTGCTTGCGCAGATCCCGACCGCCGGCAGCATCGTCTCCGAGACGACGATCGAATCAATCGATGCGGTCGAATGGAAGCTCTCGAACGGCGTCACGGTGATTGCCAGGCAAACCGACTTCAAGGACGACGAGGTACGCGTGACGTCGTTCAGCCCCGGCGGCCATTCCCTGGTCGCCGACGAGGACTTCGTCTCGGCCACATACGCCGCCGAGATCGCGGCCGGCAGCGGCGTGGGGCCTCACGAGCTCGTCGCGCTGGACAAGCTGCTCGCCGGCAAGCGCGTCTCGCTAACTCCCTACATCGACGAGCTGTTCGAAGGTCTGCGTGGCAGCGCCTCGCCGCAGGATCTGGAAACGCTTTTCCAGCTCAGCGTCCTCTACACAACGCAACCGCGCTTCGATCCCGACTTCTACGCCACGTTCGAAGCCAGCCTCAGGAGTCAGGCCGAGTTGCGCCCGACCCAACCCGATTGGGTCCTCTTCGACCGGGTCAACACGCTGCTCGGAGGCAGTCATCTGCGCCGACGCCCGCTCTCCGTGGCCGTGGTGGACGAGCTCAACTTCGAGCGGGCCGAGGCCGTGTACGCGGACCGGTTTGCCGATATCAGCGACTCGACCTTCGTCTTCGTCGGCGCGTTCGACTGGGACGAACTGCGCGCGCTGACCGAAACCTATCTCGCCAGCCTGCCGTCCGCCGGCCGAGTCGAGACCTGGCGGAGCGTCGGCGTCAACCGCCCGCAGGGAGTGATTGACGAAGAAGTGCGCATCGGGATCGAGCCCAGGAGCAACACCGTCTGGGCGTTCTCAGGAGAAATGGACTGGAGCCGTCACGAATCGCTGGCCCTGACCGCGGCCGGCGAGGTCTTGCAGATTCGCCTGCGCGAGCGCGTCCGCGAGCAGCTCGGCGGCACCTACGCCATCCAGGTCGGCACTCGGGCGACGGCGTTGCCTGACTCGGATTTCCTCTTCTTCATCATCTTCGGTAGCGACCCTGATCGGGTCGAGGAACTGCTCGGTGAGGTCGCGGGCGAAATGGACTGGCTGCGCGCAGGCGGCGAACAGGAGTACCTCGACACCGTCAAGGAGCTGCTGCGGACCGATCGTGAAGAGGATCTGCGCGACAACGGCTTCTGGCTCAACCGGATTGTCAACACCCGCCAACGAGGCGATCCGCTCGAGGATGTCTCAAGCTTCGAGACGCGGCTGGACGAACTGACCCTGGAACAGGTGGCGGCTGCAGCGCGCCGCTATCTGCCCATGGACCGCTTCGTTCGCGTCGTGCTCTATCCGCAGGACGAGTAGCCGCGCTTCCGCGTCCGATCGCAAGGCGGCGGGCTAGACTCGCTGATGAACCAGAAGCAGTGCAGAGGATTCTCATGAGCACCATCGCCTTCATCGAACGCAGCCTGGCCTTCACCCACGCCGCCCTCAAGGACGCCCGCAACGGGACCGATGAACAACTCCATTTCGTTCCCGATCACGGCAGCCATTCAATCGCCTGGTGCCTCTGGCACACGACGCGCGTAGAGGACCTGATCATCAGCCGCGTCACGGGCGGTGCGCCGGTCTGGAGCGAAGAGTGGGCAAATCGTACCGGGCTGCCCTTCGACGGCTTCGGCACCAACATGTCGGACGACGAGGCCCAGCAGATCCAGATCAGCGACATCCAGGCGCTGGCCGACTACCAGGACGCCGTCTTCGACCGCACCGCCGACTTCCTGGCCAACGCGACCGACGAGGATCTCGAACGTGAGATTCCGGCTCGCAACGGCACCGAGAGTGTCGGCGAGGCGATCTCGCTGCACATGATGGGACACTTCAACGGGCATCGCGGCGAGATCAACACGCTGCGCGGAATGCAGGGCATGCCGACCGTGATGGCGGCACAGGGCACGCACTAGCGGACCGCAGGACGATGACCGACTACGTCGACCGAGAACACGAATCGGCCGCGATCCGCGAGGTTCGCGAGGCGGCGTCGATGCACGACATCCAGACGCTGCCGCCGGACATCGGGCGCTGGCGGGCGGCGGTGTTGATCGGCCTGCTGCCTTATGACGACCCCGAGGTGATCCTGACAGTGCGCTCGCACGAAGTCGAGCACCACAAGGGCGAAATCTCATTTCCCGGCGGCGCGCTCGATTCCATCGATGAGCATCCCATGGCGGCGGCCCTGCGCGAGGCCGACGAGGAGGTCGGCCTCCGAGCCGAGCACGTCGAGGTGCTGGCGGAGCAATCTCACTACCGCACCATGTCCAACTTTCACGTCACGCCCTACGTCGGCCTGATCGATCGCGCGCCCTATCCGTTCCGCCCGCTCGCGATCGAAGTCGGAGAGATCATCACGCCCTCGCTCTCGCACCTGCTCGATCCCGCAAACATCACCTTCGAGCGGCGCGAGCGCGACGGTGAAGTCTTCCACATGCGCGAGTACTGGTACGAGGGACACCGGATCTTCGGCGCCACGGCGACGATGCTGGGCCGCTTCCTCGACGATCTCTCGCGGTTGCGAGGTCTGCCCATCCCCGAACCGGGCTAAACGACCCCAGACTCAAGCAAGCCCCGCAACTCCTCCGCGGTCAACCCCAGCTCTCCCACATACACCTCATGGTTGTGCTCGCCGAGCAGCGGCGGCCGACGCCGCATCCGAACCGGAGACCTGGTGAAGCGATACGGCGCCCCCGGATACCGGACTGTGCCCTCAACGCCGGGCAACTCCCCCTCCCAGAAGAAGCCGCGGTCCTCCCAGTGCGGGTCATCCAGGTTCTCCTCCGGCCTCCTCACGATCCCCCAGGCGAAGTGCAGCGACTGACTCCGTCGATACACCTCTTCAGCAGGCAAGCTCTGAACGAACTTCCCGATCGTGTCGGCGACATGCCGCCGACCCTCGGGGTTGGCCCGAGGATCGCGGAACAAGAGCTCCTGGTACTGCTCGTCGCGCAGGTCGTCCGCGGCGTCGTGCTCGTCCATCCAGTCGAGCAGCCCGTCCCAGGCGGCGTTCCCCCGAGGCAGACCGCCGTTGATCAGGCATACATACTGCCCGTCCGCCGCCAGGAACTGCCAGGCAGCCGTCGGATCGGGCGACGCGTGACGACCGGTCTGACGCTGCACCAGCCGGCCGAAGTACTCCCAGTTCGGGAACGCGCCCTCCGTCGTCGCCGAGACCGACTCATGGATCGATACATCAATCAGCTGGCCTGGCTGCCCCGCATTCCGCATCCACAGCGCGGCCAACATCCCCGACACCGCGTACTCGTTGCTCACCGCGACGCTGTGCTCACCCTCCGGACGAATCGGCGGCAAGCTGTGGTCGTCGTAGCCGTTGCTCATCATTGGCCCGCCCAGCGCCAGCTGGACCAGGTCGTTCGCCGCCCAGTCACGCCGCGGACCCGTCCGACCGAACGGTGTGATGCTGCACCAGACGCAGTCGCCCAACTCCGGCTGAGCCTGCGCCCACTCCCAGCCGCCGCCAAGCTCATCCAGCAACGTCGGGGACGTCGCATCGATCACCACATCGACCAGTCCGACCAGCCGCTTCCAGATGGCAAGTCCCTCCGGCTGCGTCAGATCCAGCGTCACCGCCCGCTTGCTCGTGTTCCGCGACGCATGCAGCAACGACGGTTGCCTCGGATCGTCATCGACGAACGGACCCACATGCCGGCTCCTGCCGCCGCCCGGCGGCTCGACCCGGATCACATCGGCCCCGGCGTCGGCCAGCAGCTTTCCCGCCACCTCGCCCAGATCGCCGACCTCAAGCACACGCAGACCCTCAAGCGGACCAGGAAGCGCGTTGTTGGGAATGTTGTCCGACGTGGTCATCAGATCGCCAGCTCCGCCAGCATCGACGCAAATTCCTCGTCGCTGTAGCCCAGCAGCTCGGTCAGCACCGCATGATTATGTTCACCCAGTAGCGGCGCACCCCGATCCATCCGCGAGCGGGCCCCCGAGAACTGCATCGGCAGACCCTCATAGCGATGCTCGCCCAGCTCCTCGTGCGGAGCGGTCGGATAAAACCCGCGCTCGGCCAACTGAGGATCCCGCTCCTGCTTGTCATCTGTCCGCTGGCACACCCCCGCCGGGACCCCGCGAGCCTGCAGCTCGATCATCAGCTCAAACGGCTCACGTTCGCAGGTCACTGCTCCTATCGCCGTGTCCAGCGCATCTTCGTTTGCCTTCCGAGAAGCCATGTCCGCGAATCGGGAATCTTCAAGCAATCCGTCGAGCCCGAGCACCTCGCACAGCGAGATCCATTGGTCCTCATCGTCAACCGCAATCGCAATCCATCGATCATCACCCGCGCACGGATACGTGTTGTGCGGCGCCGTCGACGGATACCGCGACCGATTCCCCACTCGCACATAGCGCCGCCCGTTGACCTGGTAATCCAGCATCGGCACGGCGCTCACGACCATCCCGCATTCAATCTGCGACATGTCCACGTGCTGCGCCTCGCCGGTCCGCGCCCGATGATGCAGCGCCATCAGCGCCGCGATCGCCGCGTAGTACCCGGCGCTGTGGTCGAGATAGGAAAATCCCCAGCCCGCCGGAGGCTGATCCGCCAACCCCGACATCGCCGTCGCTCCCGAGATTGCCTGCGCGCTCGGGCCCCACGTCGTGTACGACGCGTCGCGTCCCACATGGCCAAAGCCCGACACCGACACATAGATCAACGACGGATTGATCTCCTGTAACCGCTCCCAGGAAAACCCCATCCGCCCGAACGCCCCGGCGCTGTAGTTCTCGATCACCACGTCCGACTCCGCCAGCAGCCGCTCCACGGCCTCGCGTCCTTTGGGATGAAACAGGTTCGCCGTAATCCCGCGCTTGTTCCTGCTGAGATTCGAGTGGAAGCCCGACCGGTTCAGTGAAGGGTTCTTCGGATCCTGCCGAAGCCCAATCCGCATCGAGTCCAGGTACGACTCGTTCTCCACCTTGACCACATCCGCCCCAAGATCGGCCAGGATCCGGGTCGCCTGAGGCCCCGCCACAATCCACGAAAAATCCGTCACCCGAACCCCATCAAGCGGCAGCGGCAACTCAGAAGTCATAGTCGTCACAGGATAAGCACTCCCTTGAATTCTGCGCTTCCCCCCTCTGGGGGGAAGCTGTCGCGGAGCGACTGAAGGGGGTCCCCGGCCGCCGCAATCAACGCAACCTCAATGCAGATGCCGCAACCGAGGATCCAGCCGATCCCGCAGCCAGTCCCCCATCAGGTTCCCCGTCAGCGAGATGATCAACAGCGCCAGACCCGGCAGCCAGATTGGCCACCAGGCGACGATCATCACCTCTCGACCCTCTGTAATCATCCGACCCCACGAGGCCGTCCCGGCCGGCACGCCTACACCGAGGAAGCTCAGCGCCGCCTCCACCTGGATCACGATCGCCACCTCAAGGGTCATGATGATCACCACCGTGTTCACGACGTTGGGAAACAGGTGCTTGCGCATGATCCACCAGCCGCCCGCGCCCAACGCGCGCGACGCCGTGGTGAAGTCCCGCTCCCGCAACGACAGCACCTCCGCCCGCACCAGCCGGGCATAGCCCGACCAGGTCCAGACCAGCAGGATGATGATCACGTTGCGCAAGCTCGGCCCGAAGATGCTGCCCAGCAGCAACGCGAACAGGATCCCCGGCAGCGCCAGCTGAATGTCCACGATCCGCATCAAAATTTGTCCGGTGGCGCCGCCCTTCCAGCCCGACGTCATCCCTACCAGCGTGCCGAACAGGGCCGAGCCCGGCACCACGATCCCCACCACGATCAGCGACAGCCGCGCCCCGTGCATCAGCCGGCTCAGGATGTCCCGCCCCACATCGTCCGTGCCCAGCGGATGCTCCCAGGTGCCGCCGTCGAAGACCGGCGGCTCCAGGCGCGCGCCCAGATTGACGAAACTCGGATCGTGCGGCGCCAGCACGTCGGCCAGCGCCCCGGCCAGGACGAAGACCAACGCAATCGCCAGCGGCAGCGACAGCCCCAACCAGCGCCGCCAGCGAAACGGCCCGCGCGGCTCCTCGAACTCCACATCAATCGGTGAATCAATGCCCGCAGTGCGCTCGCTCATCAGATCGCTCCGGCGCGGATTCGCGGATCGATCAGGCGGTACGACACGTCGACCAGCGCGTTGGCCAGCGCGATCGAGGCGGCCAGCACGATGATCGCCGTCTGCACCATCGGATAGTCGGACTGCACGATCGAGTCGATGATCAGCCGGCCGATCCCCGGCCAGGCGAAGACGACCTCGATGATCACCGCCCCCGCAATCAGGCGGCCCAATCCCAACCCGAGAATCGTCACCACCGGCAGCAGCGCGTGGCGCAGCGCGTGGCGCATGATGACGGTGCGCTCGCGCAGTCCCTTCGCCCGCGCTGTGGTGATGAAGTCGGAACCCATCACGTCGATCATCCCCGAGCGGGTCAGCCGCATGATCGCCGCCATCTCCAGCAGACCCAGCGACAGCGCCGGCAGGATCAGCGACCTGAAACCCTCAGCCCCGCCGGTCGGGAACCATCTCAGTTCCACGGCGAAGAAAAAGATCACCATCAGACCCAGCCAGAAGCTGGGCGTCGCCTGACCGAACACCGCGAGGAATCTGGCGATCCAGTCGGTCACCTTGCCCCGCCGCAGCGCCGCCGCAATGCCCAGCGGAATCGACAGGCCGACCGCGAACACCATCCCAGCCACCGTCAGCTTCAGCGTGTTCACGGCCCGTTCGCCGATCGCCGCAATCGTCGACGTGCCCGCCCCCCGGTACGACGTCCCGAAGTCCAGGTTCACCAGGTCCCACAGAAAGTTGCCGTACTGCACGATCAGCGAGTCGTTCAGCCCCAGCCGATCGCGGATCGTCTCAATCTCATCGTCGGTCGCCTCGTACGGCAGCAGGAACGCCTCCGGATTGCCCACCAGCCGCGCCACAAAGAACACAATGCTCACCACCACGAACACCACCACCACCGCCTGCAGCAGCCGGACCACCAGGTAGTTCCAGAACTGCACAACAACCCCGACTCAAGTCCGGCCAATCCGGACCCAACCCTGCAATCCGAATGCTAAACAAACCACCCCGCCCCTGCCCTCTCCCTCCGGCCCCTTCTCCCCCTCCGATCCCCTCTCCCCGAGGGAGAGGGGTAGGGTGAGGGCCCTCCGCCACTCAGAAGGAGAGTGCCACCAGGATTGAAAGCCCGTTCCGAAATGGCGATACTTTCCGAGAATCGAACTGTTTCGATGCGGCGAACAATCTTGCCGCTCAGAATCAGCGGAGAGACTGACATGACCGAGAGAAACTACTGGACTCGAATGTCCCGCAAGCACCTGACCCGGCGAGCCCTGCTGCGCAGCAGCGCCCGCGCCGGCGTCGGCGCCGCCGGCCTCGCCCTGGTCGGCTGCGGCGACGACGATGACGACGCCCAGCCGGCCGCAGCCCAGGCCCAACAGCAACAGCAGGACCAGCCACAACCCGCCGCGCAGCAGCAGCAACAGGACCAGCCCCAGCAGCAGGCCGCTCAGCAGCAGGCCATGCAGGAACAACAGCAACAACAGGCCGAGCAGCAGGCCCAGCAGGCCGAGGCCCAGCAACAGACCGCGCAGGAAGAGGCGCAACAACAGGCCGAACAGCAGGCCGTCGCTCCCGCCCCCTTTGCCGACATCGACCTCGACGCCACGATCACCACCGCGGTCGCCCGCGACGGTGGCGGACTCGACCCGATCCGCTCGGGCAGCCACGTCAACTACATCTCCCACGGCAACGTCTACGACGCCGGGATCGTCTTCGACCCGGACGACAACTCCATCCGCCCCCACATGATCGCGCCCGAGTTCGTCGACGATGTGACGATGGTCGCCCAGGTTATGCCCGCCCTGTTCCACGACGGATCGATCCTGACCGCCGAGGATCTGGTCTTCACCTACGAACGGATGGGCAACATCGCCGAGTACCACCAGGGCGGCGAGACGACCGATCACCCGGCCGGCTGGACCAGCGCGCGCGTCTCGTTCGGCTCGCAGAACTGGGTCAGCAGCCAGGCGGTCGATGAGCGCACTTGGAAGGTCGAACTCAGCGCGCCCGATGCTGCCTGGGTCTCCAACCAGATGCCCAATGCCTCCACCGTCGGAGCGATCTTCTCAAAGGCCTACGTCGAGAGCGTGGGCGACGCGGCCATGGACCGCGAGCCGATGGGCACAGGCCCCTATCGGTTCGTCAGTCACACCGACGACACCGACTTCGTCATGACCCGCTTCGACGACCACCTCAAGCCGCTCGACCACCCGGTCAACGTCAAGCATGTGCCCTTCCACAAGGACCTCAAAGTCCTGATCCGGCCCGAGGTGCTGACCCAGATCGCAGGACTCGAGGTCGGGGAGCTGGACGTGGTCTACGGCCTGGCGACCAAGGACGTGGAGGGGTTCATTGACGACCCCGACTACACCATCCACTACCAGGGCGCCACGACCATGCTGCCCAGGTTCAACCTCAACAACCCCGTGTTCGAGGACGGCTCGCCCAATCCCTTCCTGGACATTCGCGTCCGGGAAGCGGCCAACATCGCCGTCAACCGCCAGGCGATCATCGACGGCCTCCTGACCGGCACCGAAAAGCAGCCCATGTTCACCGGCCGCAGCGCCTTCGGCTATCCCACCGAGGAGGAGATCGAGGCGGCGGGCCTGATGTTCGACTACGATCCCGACCGGGCCAGGGAGTTGATGGCCGAGGCGGGCTACGCCGACGGTTTCGACACCACGTTCCACATCGTCATTGGCTTCTCCCCGGGCATCCCCGAGATGGCGCTCGCAGTCCAGCAGGACCTCGCGGCGATCGGCATCCGGCTGACGATCAAGGAGTACCCCGCCTCGGAGTACTTCACGGATGCCGGTATCCGACAGGCCGGCGCCGGCCGAACCGACGGCGCGCCGGGAATCTGGTGGTTCATCGACGGCCAGCGGACTGACATCCAGACCACCGTCAACATCTCCATCCTGCCGGAGGGCGTCTACACACTCGGTAGCAGCGAAGAGGTCACGGCGCTCGCGCGGGCCCAGCGGCTGGAGCTCGACCCGAACAGGCGCAGTGAGCTGATCAGCCAGCTGTTCATCGAGCACACCCTCGGCTACTACATGCTCCCCCTGGTGGAGATCCAGACGGCGGGCGTCGTTCGTTCCGGAGTCCGCTGGCCAGCCGGCAAGGTCCAGCCCCGAGGCAACGAGCAACTCTTCGCCGTCCAAAAGCTGAAGGCGTAGTCCGTGAGTTCACTCGACACGCTGCCTACCGGCGATCCCGCCGCCGTCGGCTTCGACCTCGATCGCCTCTCCCTGATCGAAGGCATGATCGACTCCGCAGTCGCGGCGCGAGACCTGCCCGGGGCGGCCACGATCATACTCCGCCACGGCAAGCTCGTTCATAGCCACGCTGCCGGAACGCTCGATGTCGAGCGCGACGCCCCGGTCGGCATGGACAGCCTGTTCCGCATGTACTCGCAGTCCAAGCCCGTCGCGGCGGTCGTCCTGATGAGCCTGTTCGAGGACAACGCCTTCGAACTCAATGATCCGATCACTCGCTGGATCCCCGAGTTCGCCAACCGCCTCGTCACGATCGAGACGCCGCCGCACGATCGCCTGCGCGGCGCCTTCCCGCCCATGAATGTCGAGCCCGCGCGGCGCGACATCATGATCATGGACCTGATGACGATGACCTCGGGTCTGCCCGCGATCGGCAAACTCCCGGCTGCCTACTATCCCTTGCTCATGCGCTCTTCCCAGGGCAGCGGCTTCATGCCCGGCGACACCCTGATCAACGATCCGCCGCGCAGCTACGAGGAGATGGTCCTCGCCATCGCCGACATGCCGCTCTACGCCCATCCCGGCGACCGCTGGAACTATGGGTCCGACTTCGACGTCCTCTCGCTCTTCCTCACACGGCTGACCGGCAAGGACCTCGACGAACTCTTCCGCGAGCGCCTCTTCGACCCGCTGGGCATGGACGACTCCGGCTTCTACTGCGACGACGCCGACGCGGGCCGCCTCGTTACCGACCACACGTGGGACGGCGAGGGCAACCTCATCACCCGGGACCGGCCCGAGACCGCCGAGAAAGTCCGTTCCCGTTCGCGGGACCTGCGCTCGGGCAACGGCCTGTTCGGTGGCATTCTCTGCAGCCCGCCCGACTATGCCCGCTTTGCCCAGATGCTGCTCAACGGCGGCGAGCTCGACGGCGCCCGCGTCCTCGGCCGCAAAACCGTCGAGTTGATGGTCTCCAACCACCTCGGAGATCGCGAAATCGATCTGTTGCCAATCCCGAACTACGGCTTCGGCCTCGGCTACGCGGTGCGCAAGTCGGTCGAGCGTTCCTTCTATCCCGGTTCGCCGGGCACTTTCGGCTGGGGCGGCGCGGCTGGGACCTGGTTCTTCGTCGACCCGATCGAGGACCTTGTCGGCTGCTTCTTCAACCACGTCTTCCTCTACGGCAACCGCCCCGGCGGCATGGCCGACCTGACCCGGAGGTTCATGAAGATGACCTACCAGGCGCTCGTCTAGGACGACGGGCTGGTGGACCGCCTGGCGATCACCTCGCTGCCGAAATCGGCGATCAGGTCGCGCGCCCCCGCCGCGTTGGTGCAGGCGATCGCCACGTTGTCAATCCCGGCCGCCTCCATCGCTTCGAGCCGCTCGATGATCTGATCTGGCCTGCCGGTCAGCGTCGCGCCGATCGAGTCCTCGCTGATGAACTGCTCCTCGCCCGGCTTGAGAAAGACCATGTGTCCCGTGTGGACATCCAGGTAGCGCCGATCGGGCTGGCTGCCGCGAGCGTCGCCGTACTCCACGATGTATTGATGGAAGGCGGCCGCTGCGTCGGGATCAGTAATCCCCAGGTTCGCGCCCGGCCCATAGTGCGACTCCCACATCGCATGCAGACCGGGGAGCGCGTTGGGACCGACCCGTTCGATCACTCGCGGCGAGGTGAGCGACTCTCCGTCTCGCAGCACGCAGCCGCTGGTGAGACCGACCGTGTAGGGCTTATCGGTCGATCGACCGGCGGCGGCGGCCGCCGTTCGAATCGCCTCGAATCCCATCTCGATATTCGGCGTGAGCGCGCCGGTCACCCAACCATCGGCCAGCTCGCCCGTCGCCGCCAACGCCTTCGGTCCATTCGCGGCGAGATAGACCGGGATCGGATCGTCGATATTGATGAAGTCGCCGCGATCGGGGTGCAGCAGCCGAATCCAGCGCTCGCGCGCGCCCTCGCGGATCAACACCTCTTCACCTCGCAGTAGACCCTGGACCTGCTGCGTGTACTCACGGAACTCCGCCGCCGGCACCGCCGGCAGGCCCATGGTGTTGCGTCCGGTGTAACCGGTGCCCAATCCCAGGATCACCCGGCCCGGCGCCAGATAGTTGATCGTCGCGATCGCCGAGGCGGTCACCGCCGACAACCGGTTGCTGGGAATCGAGACCAGGGTGCCCAGCGTGATCCGGCTCGTGTGTTCGGCCGCCAGCGCCATCGTGGCGTAGACGTCGCTGTAGATCAGCTGCGAATCGAAGAACCACGCATGAGTGAAGCCCGCCGCTTCCGCTGCGGCCGCGTCGCGCCAGGCGTCGATGTATGAGGGGAAAGCAATGCCGTAATCCATGGAACCTCCCGGAATGCGTTCAGGATCGCCAGGAAGATAGTCGACTGGGACGCGCCGCGGAGCCTCCCCTGTTCCCCAGCTGCCCGGGCTTCCCCGCGGACCGGCAAGAGATTGGGCTCAGGCGCGTTCGCGCCGGTTGTGACACCGAATTAAGGCGTGTTCATATGGGCCATTGCCGGGCCCAATATTCCGTCATTGCCGCGCTTGCCGCGGCAATCTCGCCGTGTGCTACACAGACGTTCGTGCCGAAGGCGGCGAGATACCCGCGACAAGCGCGGGTATGACGGAATCTCGTTGGATGTTCCAGCTCATGTGAACAGGCCCCAGGCCGAGAGCCCATTCGTGATCGGCGTTTGTCCCATTCTCAGGCGCGGGCGGCGGCCCAGACGCGGAGACGCTCCAGGCGGTGGTCGACGATCGCTTGCCACTCTTCCTGTGACGGCGTGGCGGTGCTGGTCTCACCGACGTAGGCGCTGCTCGCGAGCAGGTCGAAGGACTGCTCGCGCAGCGCGAGCAGGGAGCGTTCCAGGTCGGCGGCGGTGCCGCCCTGCTGCTCGGCCACGTTGACGACCCAGCTGCCGTCGTCCTTCGGCACGATGGTGTCACCAGTGAAGAGGTAGGTCTGGCCGTGTGGCGATTGGTAGCGAATGCTAATGCTGCCCCTGGTGTGTCCGGGCGTGGCCATGATCTCCAGGCCGTCCAACGTCTCATCGGCACAGTCGGGATCCCAGGCGAGGTCGATGTGGAGGCCGTCGGCGTAGTTGTCGATCTGGTCGACCTCTACCGCGCTGCAGGCCAGACGGGAGCCGAAGCGCTCGCGCACGGCTTCGAGCGAATGGCTCGCCTCATCGCCGTGCGAGAGAATCTGCAGCTCGACCCCGCCCTGCGCGTCGATCTCATCCAGCACGTCCTCGTCGGCCTCGTCGCGCTGGAAGCCCAGGCCGTAGATGAGGACGTTGCCCTGCGGCCGCGTCAAGAGGTAGGCGCGGGTGTTGGCGTAGTCTTCGACCGGGTGGTGGGGCGTGGCCCAGAGGTCGGGGGCGATCCGGGTGAGGCTCATGACGTGCTCCAGCGTTGTCAGCAAGGTCTTGAGTGAAGGCTACTGAACGGGCGAGGTAGGGCGTTCATCAATCTCAGAGTCTCTCTGTGGTCCTGTCCCGTCGCTGTGACCAACTCAATGTGGTCGAGCTGCGCATCTCCTCTCGCCGGCTTGCCGGGCCGATTCGAACGGAACCCGAGCGGCCTCAGCCGCCGCAGGCATCAAGATTCGGCAGGACCGGCGTGCTCCAGAAGCCGTGTTTGGCCAGCTCGTAGGTCTTGCTGATTGGTGGATCCGATTCGACCCGAATCGTCAGCGTACGCGCGTCTTTGAGGGCCTCATAGAACTCCGCGTCGTCATCTGGTGAGACGACGTAGGCAAGCGACTGCGTCCAGGCCGCCCAGCGCTCGGTCCGCGAGCGCCCGTCGATGTTCCAGGTGACCTCCACGGTGTCGCCCTGGATGTACGTCCGCTGCGCTCGATTGAGACTGTCAATGGCGATGTCCAAGCCGTCCATGCCACACGAAAACGCCAGGATCGAGCGCAAGTCACGCGCGCCCGCCTGCGCCGGCGCTTCGCCCGTGTCCGCCAGGCCGGCGTAACTGGTGAGCCACCCCGAACCGTCGAAGCCCGTCGCCGCGAAGTTGAGCGGTCCGTTCATCGTCAGCGGGATGCTTGTGACAGTAGGCTGCCGGGACGCAATCGGCATCTCCAGGCACTCGTCGAGCGTGTCGATGACCGGGTTGTCGAACATCGCCTCGAGATGGAATCGGTGAACGGCCGGTTCGGCGCCGAGCAGGCTGAGTTCGAGCTCGGACGCCTCGCGCCAGGACGCCATTACCGGTCGCGCCCGTTGCGGACTGAGGGAGCGCCCAGGCACACTGATCAGGTTCCAGGTCTCCCGCTGCGCGATCGCGCCGTCCAGGCGCCACTCCACTTCCGCCTGTTCGCCTGTCAGCGACTCGAGGACGGGGCCGGAGATCGACAGTCTCGCGCCGTACGGCCCGCACAACATCGAGAGTCCAATCAACAGAGAGCCGTCGCGGTGGTGTTGTTCCAACGTGAGCGCCTGGTGTTGGGACGCTCTGCCCGGCGTGCGTTCCCACAACCTGATCAGCGTCAGGCCGCGCTCTGGGTCGTAGCTGATTCCTACGTCGTAGGCATTCAGCGGGATGGGCTGCGTTCGAACCTCGCCGGGTCTGTAGTAGCCGCACTCGTCGATATTGCTCTGCACCGGCGTGTCGAACAAGCCGCCGACGTCGAACCGGATCGGTTCCGGGAGCAAGCCGGGCGCCTCCATGATCGCAACCGACGCCCCGCGAAGCTGGGCCAACATCTGAGCGTTCGATGGCGGGTACAGGAACGATCGCGTTGAGGTTGGCGACAACGTCCAGCTGGTCGTGTCGGCGGGTCGGTCGTCAATGGTCAGTGTGACTTCGATGCCGCCCGCTTCCGAGACGAGGGGTACGATGACTTGCGTCTCTAGGGAAGAGCTCTCGAAGCAATGGAGTTGCAGGCTGATCGTTTCGCCAGGTTCCGGCACATCCGCCGCAGTCAGCGCGACACTAGTAGTCACGGTATCGTCGAAGTTCTTGCGCGCGACATACGACAAATGTCTCGAACTCTGCTCCTGAGCAGCGACCACAGGCACGTAGGTACGTGCCGGCGGCCAGTAGTCCCGACCGCAGTTGTCGAAGTTGGCATGGATCGGCGTGCCGAGCAGATTGGTGAGGTCAAAGGCGCCCTGCGCCTGCTTTTCGATCCCGTATGCAAACCTCAGCGTGCGACCCTGTTGGAGGCGGTCCAAATCGGTGCTGAACTCGACAGATGCGGTGCCGTCCGGGCCAACAAAGACGCGGGCCTGTTCGGCAAACCACTCGCCGCCGTCGATCCGCAGCCTGATCGCATCCGGTTGGTCCAAGGCCGGCAGTCCCCAGATGTCGAACGTCACACGACCCGAACGGCATGTCATGACCAGGTCCAGGCGGTCGGTTCCCGCCGCCGGCGTTCCCTCAACCGCCGCGACGCGGACTTGACTGCCTCGCTGAGGGTCGTTGCCCTCCGGATAAGAGACCGTGTAGTACTCGCCGAGTTCGTTGTGCACCAACAGCGACTTCGTCACGGGCTGCCAATGCGGTACCGCATAGTTCCCGCACTGATCGATGTTCACCTGGACTGGTGTGTTGAATAGCTCAATCAGATTCAACGTGATCGGTGCAGCGTCGCCTGGTCCGAGTTGCACGGAGAGAGACCGCGCCTGGCGCAGGCGCTGGATGGTGCGATCGATGTCGCTTGGCCTCAGCGCCGTGGCGCCGTTGTGTTCGATTGTGTTCCACGATGCCAACAACGGTTTGTCGTCGAAGTACAGGATCATGTTGCCGCTTGCGTCGGATGGCAAGTCCGCCAGCAGGACGCGACGCTCGTTCCCGATGCATTCGATTCGCAGTTGCAATCCCTGCTCGCTGAAGGCGACCGCCGCGGAGTTCAGCCTGGTCGGGTGGTAGCCCTCGATGTCTTGCGTGAGCACGCCATAGGCGAGCGAGTTGGTGCGATATCCGTTGCGCAACACGGGCGTGATCGGTTCCGGGGCCCGGCGTACAACGGTGTCGGGCATGACAATCGCCAGCGGAGGATCCAACGCGACCCGCACCGAGACCGGGGTCGAGGACAGCCAGTCGGTCGCTTCCCCGAAGGCCGCGATGACACGCGCTCGGGGCAGGATGTTGTCGCTCCAGCCGCCGGCGATTCGTTGTTGGACGGCGAACTCGATGCGTTGGTCGACGCGGACCTGCGCGCGGATGCGCAACTCGGTGCTTCCTGTCTGGACCGCCTCTCCGGCGCAGTGACGGAGGTTGTCGTAGACCGGCAGCGCGCGCAGCGCGTCAAGGTCGACGTTGGCCGTGAGCTCCGGAGTCGTACCGATCGCCAGGGCGAGGTGCGAACCGACGCCGAGCAACGCTCTGGCCAGCCGACTCTCAGTGCTGTCGACGAGCTCGGGACCCCTCGCGCCCGATGTCAGCGCGCGATGTTCCCTGTGCCGCGTCCCATTGTCCACGCTCCACGCCACCGAGATCTGGTGCGTGAGCGCGCCGATGCTGAGGTTGCCTGGCAGACCGCCGATGCTGACCGAGGTCTCGCCGTCCCGGCAGGCGATGGTCGTGCGAAGTTCGCCGTCGGGCGTGCCGACCGAGGTGCTGTACATCGAGACGCTGGTCACGAGGTCGCCATCCTCGCTGTGGTAGGCGGAGTAGTGCGCGTCGCCGGCCCAGCCTTCCACTCCGCTGACGAGCTTCACGTCGCCGCGCGGCGAGGGTTCGAACTGGTCACTGCGCGCGAGCCGGCCGTGTCCGGCTCTGTCGACCTCCAGCGTCAGCGGAGAGCTGACCAGCCAACGACCGGCGGAGACGGAGGCAGGATCGAATCGATGCGCTCGAGGCGTCATGGGCTCCACCCATTCGCCGCTGCTGTCGCGCACTCGCAGGCCGAATCGAACCTCGCCGTCTTCCAGGCGTTGCGCCGCAATGCGCACCTCGGCAGCGACGTCAGCGCGTGGCTCCTGGCCGCGCGCGTCTCGGCCGGTCAGGACCAGCGCCACCACGGCGATCACCGCCGCAATCAGAACAACAGCGGCGATGGCAGTTCGACGCTCAAGCAGCTGAGCCCGCTCGACGTGAAAATGCATTCTGATCCTCCTGGGGACGCCTGCGTCGAAGTCTCACTTCGAGCATTGGCGCGGCAACAGATCAGAATTGCCAGCTCGGACTTTCGCTTCGTACCAGAGCGATGTAGCGATTGAATGCTTCGTCGAGCGTTCGCTCGTGGCTGCCAGGGCAACCGAGCTGCGACGGGCTCGTCAACGGAGGTTCTACACGGAGGAGACTTGCATCACTGCTCGTCGATGCCGACCACGATGTCATCGACCAGACCATTGCGTACGGCCCAGATGACGAGTTCCGGCTTGGTCTCGATACCCAACTTGTCCTGGATGCGATACAGGGTGTTGCGCACGGTGACGACGCTGATGCCCCGGTGTCTGGCGATCTCGCCATATGGCGTTCCGCTGGCGAAGTGGGTCAGCGTTTCCCGCTCGATCGCCGTCAGTCGTTCGAGGGGCTTCGTGGACTCCAGCGGTCGTTCCCCCCTGAGCATGGCGAACACGCGCTTAACGGCCTCGTCGGGCACGCGCAGGCGTCCGGCAGCCACGTCCAGCGTTGCGTCGACGAACTCCTGCGGCGGCGCATACTTCTCGAGGTAGCCGGTGGCGCCAGCGGCGATGGCGTCGATGACCGCATCCTCCTGCGCCGCGGCGGTCAACATCATGACGCGCGTATCGGGCAGCAACGCCATGAGTTCTCGGCAGGCGTCGATCCCGTCCTTACGCGGCATAATCACGTCCATCACGACGACTTGCGGTTTGAGTTCGGCGGCAGCGCGCAGCGCCTCCTCGCCGTCCCGGGCCTCGCCAACGACGGCGAACCGTCCAGAGCCTTCCAGCACGTCGCGCAGCCCCTGCCTCATGATCGGATGGTCATCGACGATCAGAACTGTGAACGACTCAGTCTCTGACATGGAAATCTCCGCCCTTGTTCGGCTCGCAGGGGACGATGCAGGTGATTTGCGTTCCGCCCGCGGGGCCCGCGCCGTCCACGTTGAACGTCCCGCCCATTGTCCTTGCATCCTCCTTCATGCCGAGGATCCCGCGTCCGCGAGCGGCGTAGTCGTTTGGCAGCCCGACGCCGTCGTCCGCGACCCGCAAACAGATCTGCTCGTTGGTGAAGCTGAGGTTGACCTCGACCCTGCTCGGATCAGCGTGAAGGAAGGCGTTGGTGAGCGCGTTGTGGGCGATGGCGAACAGTTGGGAGCGAACCGTCGTCGGCACGGCTCGCTCGGTCCCCGACTGCGAGAGTGAAGTGGGGATACCGGTGATCCGCTCAAACGTCGCGCAGTGCGACCACAGAACCCGTCCCAGTTCCCGACCTTCGACAATGTGCCCGGCATCAATCGGACCGCGCATTTCCCACATCGCCGACCTGGTCAGTTCGGCGGTCGCATCGAGCGTGGACTGCAGTTCATGATCGGATTCGTCGGCCAGGGCCCTGGCGCGGTGAATGCCGAGGTTGATCATCGACGCCGTCTGGGCGGTCGTGTCGTGGATCCTCTGGGAGAGTTGGATCCGCTCGTTGAGGGACTGCTGCTCTCGTGAGAGCGCCGACTGCCAGCGGAGCCGCTCGAAGCGGACAATCATGCCGATCCCAACCGCAACGACGTACATCATGGCGACACGACCGAGCAGGACCATCTCCTGACCCCGATCGATGCTCAGTCCGGCGCCGGTCCAGAGGCAGGCAGCGATGTAGAGCAACGCAGCCAACGTTGTCCAACCGAGCGTGGCCGAGAGCGATGGGAACAGCACGGCAAACACCCCAAGCGCCGGGTAGAAGGCGACGAAGGCAAAGCTCGAGTATCCGCCGAGGATGAGGACAGCAAACGTGATCTGGGCCACGTCGCTGGCACTCAGCAACAGCAAGAGGCGCTGTGTGATCGGTCGACGCTGGCGCAGCCGATAGTGGACCAGGCCGTTGACCAACAGTTGCAGGATCGGCAGGACGAGCGCTTCGGCCATGTCCGGATACCAGAAGCTCGGCCGATACGCGGTCAGAAAGACAACCACCAGCCAGATGAACCAGCGGCCCCAGAGCGAGATTCGGATCGCGTAGAGAACAACGTCCGGATCGCCCAGGCTGCCCGGCGTCAGGCCGTTCCGTACGGCGTACTCGACGGCCCGTCGCAGGTGCGACGGGCGTTCGCGCGCATCGTGGGTTGCACGATCCTGACCCGACCAGAGTGGGTTGTGTCGCGTTGCCTGAAGCTGTTCGTCCTTCATTACTGCGAATGTACGTCGGTTCGCCAGCGCCAACGAGAGCGACTGGTACCAATGTCATGCGGGCACATCGCTACAAGCGCAGCTAGCAAAAGTGAACGCCCACTTCGGTCGGCCTCTTCTATCGCAACTCACGCGCGCAGTGAAATGCTGTATCTCAACTGAGGAGCAGGAGGACGTTATGCGTCTGTTGCAAGACCAGCGAAGCTTCGTCCCCCTCTGTTGCTATTGGACTCGTTCCTTGTCGTGCAACTGGTGCTGACAATCACAATGCCCGGAAGCACAATGCCCGGAAGCCTGTAGGTTGGCGAGCGTCGAGGAGCGCCCATTGTTCAATCCGGAGACTTTCGCCGCGTTCCGCTATCGCGACTTCCGTGTCCTCTGGACAGCGACCTTTGTCCGCTCGGCCGCTCTGGCGCTGGAACTGGTCGCCCGCGCCGTATTGATCGTCGAACTGAGCGGCTCAGCCGTCCTGCTGGGGGCGGTGCTCGCGGCCTGGATGGCGCCCAATCTGTTGCTCTCGCCGTTCGCCGGTGTGATCGTCGATCGCTATCCCTATCGGCGGGTATTGATCGGCTCATTTCTGGCCAACGCAGTAGCATCCGGCGTGCTCTTCGTTCTGCTGATCGGCGACCAGGCCCAGAGCTGGCAGGTGATCTCGTTGTCGGCGCTGTCCGGCATCGGCTTCGTATTTTTCAATCTCGCGCGACGGGCGCTGCTGCCGGTGATCGTCGAGTCATCCCATCTTCGTTCGGCCACGGCACTCTCGCAGACGGGACAGACATCAGTCAAAATCGGTGGCGCGCTTCTCGCCGGACTGTTGTTGAGTATCGCCGACTTCACCTGGATGTTCGGTCTCATGACTGCCTTCAGCTTGTTGGCCGCGCTGCTTGGAGCGAGGATTCAGACTCGGCAGCAGCGGAGGTCGGATGGCGATGTGGAGGTGCACTCCATCCTTGGCCAGATCACGGCGGGCGCGCGATGGGCGATTGAGACACGTTGGCCCATCGCGGTGCTGGTCATCACGGCCATGTCCTACATGTTCCTCCAGCCCTACGAGGCGGTGCTGATGCCGCTGGTGGTGATCGACGAACTGGGGCAGCATCGCTCGTGGGTCGGCTACCTGGCGGCCGTCGGCGGTCTCGGCGCAACCGTGGGCGCGGTATGGCTGGCCTCGCTGAAACAGATCCGCTCGCCCAACCTGTTGATGGTCGGGCTGATCGCCACAGGCGGCGCATCCCTGATCGGAATCGCGTTGGCGCCTCACCTCGCAGTGGCCGCTGTCTGCGTGTTCTTCGCCACTGCCTGCGTCTACAACATGGCCACCGTGGCCAACCTCGCACTTCTTGCTCATGCTCCCGAAGAAATGCGTGGACAGGCGCTCACCCTGATGAACCTGGTCCAGGGCACGATCCTGATCGGCGCGCTGATCGCGGGCGCACTGGTCGACTCGCTCGGGCCGCAGGGAGGGTTGTTGACGATGGCAGCCTGCCTGCTCGGCGCTTCCCTGCTGGCACTCTCAATGCCCCGTGTGCGCTGGTGGCTCTGGAGGCGGCGCATGTACACGGACCTCACCGCCGCGGACTGGATGCGCGCGAGCGAAGGCGATCGCTAGTACTACCCATCCAATGGACCACTGACCGGGGGTCGATCCGCTATCGGTCTCTCTATCAGAACGCTCTTTTCGACGGCTGGGAGCGTGCTTATGATTTCGCCAGCCGACTGATAGCTGAAAGGACCATCCATGGCCTCCCCGACTCCAGCCAACCTGCGTCTTCGCATGACTCTGCAACTCTCCGACGAGATTCGCGGCCAACGCGGCGTCAGCGAAGGCGACGCGCTCCAGGCTGCGGCGACCATCAGCTCAGGTATGTCGCTGAACGAGATCAGAATCTCGCTCGGCGTTTGGCCCAACACCGTCGACGCAGCCGCGACCTAATCGGCTCACACAATCACTAGTGCGCGCGGTGGACCACAAGTGGAATGCATCCGACAGCTGGACCCGAAACTTCCAGCCAACATGAAGCCTGTGTCAGCTTCGATCGACTGAATATGGGTCAGCGCTCCAGTTGGCGACATCGTTTCTGCGATCGCGAACCGTTGCGCGGCCTGTTGATCTCAACAGTTGCCGTGCCCGACTCACTCGCCTGCATGTGAACCAGGGCTTTGCATGATCTTTGCGGCACACTTCAAGGATTGTGAACTCGTGGAGCGGTTCCAGACCTCCAATGCTCCCCGCTCGCGGCGGCTCATCATTGCCCGCCTGTCGATAGATGCAAGCAGCAGAACCCCGTCCACCGTCTTGATTGACGATGACTACGAGGCTGACTTCGCCACATGCTTGGGTGAAGCCGAGCGGAGATTGCCCCAGACGCGGCTCTGCCCGAGCCAACACGCAGTCCACTTGAGCGCCCATGGGGTATGCACCTTAGGTCCAGCGACGCTCTCCACTCGAAGGTTCTCGATGTTGTCCAGTTTGGTGGCCAGAGGACTCAACTGCGCCCGGCAGAATCCTCGTTGCCTGTTACGTTGCGGCGATGAGCGATCTCGCCGCCGAGAGGCGAGCCTTGCGCGGCCTGCCGCTCCCGGTGATCGCCGTCGCGCTGGCCGTTGCGTCGACCCTGCTCGGCGATTCGATGCTCTACGCCGTGATGCCCTCGCAGCCCGAATCATGGATGCTGTCGCTGCCGGCGGTCGGCATCTTGCTCTCCGCCAATCGACTGATTCGGCTCGTCACCAACTCCGTGGCAGCCGTGATCTTCCAATGGTTCGGCCGACGCGGCCCCTTTATCGCGGCCCTGTTGCTGTCCGTCGTGGTCACGCTCTGCTACGGCTGGTCCACCGCCTTCGGACTGCTGCTGGCGGCGAGGATGGGCTGGGGGTTCTGCTGGTCGATCCTCCGGTTGGGCGGTTTCTGGACCGTGCTGACCGAGGCCGGCGACCACAACCGCGGGCTCTTGATGGGCGCCTACTCGGCGATCGTGCGGATGGGATCGGTAGGCGGCGTGCTGCTGGGCGCGGCCCTCGCCGACCTCTTCGGGCACAAGCTGACCTTGACCCTCTTCGCCGCCGTGATGGCAGGGACCGCCGTTGCCTGGACGCTCACGAGCCGGCGACCAGCGCTCGCCGGGCAATCGACACCGCAGAAGTCCGAACGCGCCGACCTCCGCGCGGTGCTCGCAGACCGGCGCTTGCTGGTCACCTGCGGCGCGATCCTGGTTACCGGGCTCGTCTTCTCCGGCCTGGTCACCGCCTCGCTCGGCTTCTATCTGAGCGCACACTTCGGCCAACAGATTGCGGTCCTCGGGGTCGCTCTCGGGGTCACGACCGCAACCGGCATTCTGCTCGGCTCGCAGTGGCTGCCGCTCTCGCCCCTGTTCGGCTACCTGTCCGACCGCTTCGGCCGCGTCACGGTGATCAGCGGAGGCTTTGCGACCGGCGCCGCCGGACTGATCGTGCTGGCCGCCTCCAACTCAATCTGGTTGATCCTGGCAGCCGTACTCTTTGCCTTCGTCGCCTCCACCGCGCTGACGGTGACGCTGCATGCGACGGCCGGGGACCTCGCCCCGCCCGACCGTCGCAACGCCGTGCTCAGCGCCTACGCGACCTTTCTCGACCTGGGCAGCGCTCTCGGTCCGTTGATTGGGCTGTCATTCGCCAGCCTCGCCGCGCTGCAAGGACTTTACAGCGGAGCAGCTGTGTTGCTGCTCGTGGCAGCCCTCAGCTTCTGGCTCGTCTTTCGAAGCAGGACATCCCGAGCTGTCCACTCCCACCCGAGCGAGACATGACCCAGCGACACATCCTAGCCTTCCTGGTTCAGCCTTCACCTTCGCCGTCTGCCGTCGCGCGAGATCGTCCAGCGCAGTACCAGCGGGGTGCCGTCGGCGTTGAGAGCGCCGGTCAGGTTGATCAGGGGTACGGCTCAGACGACGTCGAGGCAGACACACAGGGGCAAGAGCGCTCAATCTGCAGGTGAGGTATGTCAAGACTGGACAACATCAATCTTCAGAGACAGGAGAGATATGAGCCTACTGTAAGATTATCTCTACATGGAGTGATCGGTGCGTTAGTGTTTGGCGACAGCGCCGACCAACTGGCCGAGCACGGGGGTCGCCATGGGCGAGCAAGACAGGTCGCCAACGCTCGAGACCCAGGCTCTCAGGGAGCGCCTCTCGAAGCTGAGCGAAGCCAGTTTGCGCATCAACGAAAGCCTCGAGCTCAGCGTCGTCCTGCAAGAGACCATCGACGAAGCACGGCGCCTGACCGATGCCCGTTACGGCGTGATTGCCACGATGAGTGAGAGCGGCAGTCTCGATGGGCTTCTCACGTCCGGGACGACCGAGGCAGAGCACAACGAGCTCGTTGAACTGCCGGACGGAATGA
Source organism: Chloroflexota bacterium (assembly GCA_028875225.1). Classification (GTDB taxonomy): domain Bacteria; phylum Chloroflexota; class Dehalococcoidia; order Bin125; family Bin125; genus Bin125. Next base: position 90,776 of record JAPPFB010000003.1, read on the forward strand.
GGATCTTCGAGCACTTCAGCCGCCTCGAAGGACCATTGCGGGTGGAGAGCTACTGCGATTACGCAGAGACGGTCGGATTGGACGGCCAACTTCCCATGACCGTGTACTCCGGTCTGGCCGCGCCAATCCGACATTGCGCAGAACTGGTAGGAATCGTCTGGCTGGGCCATGACCAGGCTGACCAGACGTTCAGCGACGAGGACGCCGAAACGTTGGTCATGTTTGTCTCGCAGGCGGCTCTGGTCATCGTCAACGCCCGGCGGCACCGCGACGTCCAGCGGGCGCGGGGTGATCTGGAGACCCTGGTCAATACGGCCCCGGTCGGCGTCGTCGTCCTCGAAGCCAACACAGGGGCCCTGGTGTCTGTCAACCAGGAAGCGAGGAGGCTCGTTGACATCCTCAGCCCCGGTCACTCGCCGGCCGAACTGCTGACCATGTTGACGCTGCATCGCGCGGACGGTCGCGAGTCGTCTCTGGATGAGTGTCCCCTGGTAGACGTCCTCCAGACAGGCAAGACGATACGCGGAGAAGAGATCACGCTGACGACGCCGGGCAATCGCGAGCTCACAACCCTGATCAACGCCACTCCGATCCGGATCGAGAACGGAGATGTCGAGAAGTACGTCATCACCGTGCAGGACATGACGCCGATGCTGGAGTTGGAGCGCCTGCGGGCCGAGTTTCTCGCCATGGTCAGCCACGAACTCCGCGCTCCGTTGACCTCGGTCAAGGGCTCGATCACCACGCTCCTGAACCCCTCCAGTCCTCTCAATCCGGCCGAGATTCTCCAGTTCCACCGGATCATCGACTCCCAGACCGACCAGATGCGGGAGTTGATCGCCGACTTGCTTGATGTGGCGCGGATCGACACCGGGACCCTCAGCGTCGCTCCTGAATCCACGGATCTCGCGACCCTGATCGGCGAAGCCAGGGAGGCCTTCCAGAGTGGAGGCGGTCGGCACACTCTGCTGATCGATCTCGAACCAGAGCTTCCTCTGGTCATGGCCGACCGGCTGCGCATGGTGCAGGTCTTGAACAACCTGTTGTTCAATGCGGCCAGACACTCTCAGGAGACATCTCCGATCAGGGTGTTGGTTGAGCGAGGGGAGATCCAGGTCACGGTTGCGGTGGCCGATGAGGGGAGCGGCGTGCCCGGCGACCAGCTACCGAGCCTGTTCCGAAAATTCTCAGGCATTACCACCGAGGAACGGGAGCGCGACGTGGCCCGGTCGGGCCTGGGGCTGGCCATCTGCAAGGGCATTGTCGAGGCGCACGGCGGCCGGATCTGGGCGGAGAGCGACGGACCTGGCACCGGCGCCCGGTTCTCCTTCACGATCCCCACTGTGGGAACGCCGGAGGCGACCTCCCGCGCCCGTCCCATCCAGCCAACCATTGCCTCCGAGCGACCCAAGGATCAGGAACGGTTTCGCGTGCTCGCGGTGGACGACGACCCCGCGGCGCTCCGTTACATCCGCTCGACTCTCATCCAATCCGGCTACGAGCCGATTGTGACGACCGACCCTCAGCATGCGCTCCCTCTCATGAGAGACGAACGCCCGCACCTGGCATTGCTCGACTTGCGCCTCCCGGGCACCGACGGCATCGAGTTGATGGCTGAAATCAGCGCAATGGCGGACATTCCTGTCATCTTCATCTCGGCCTACGGACAGGACGACCTGATCGCCCGCGCCTTCGAAGAGGGAGCTGAGGACTACGTCGTGAAGCCTTTCTCGGCGACGGAACTCGGCGCGCGGATCGGGGCGGCCCTGCGCAGACGAGCGGGATCTGAGCCTGAGGAACCGTACGTGAAGGGCGATCTTGTCATCGACTTCAACGAACGCCGGGTTGTCCTTGCCGGTCAGTCGGTCTCTCTGACTCCCATGGAGCACGGGACTCTGGTCGAGCTCGCGTCGAACGCCGGGCGCGCGGTGACCCATGAACAACTCCTGCGTCGAGTGTGGGGTCTGCAGGCGGGCGACGATGTTCGGCCCATGCGCACGGCGATCAACAGTATCCGACGCAAACTTGGCGACGAAGCCTCCAATCCGACCTACATCTTCACGGAAGCCCGCGTCGGCTACCGGATGGCCAAACCTCAGCCATCGGATGGGCGCGAGAACAGGACGGACGACATGTCGTAGCTCGACCCCTGTGGTTTCGCGACCTGGGCAGTATTCGCGGCGCCAGCTGTCGAGACTGAATGCGCGTACGTCACCTTAGGAGCCTCTCTGAGGCGCGAACCAGGACGGAGTACCAGGAAGGAGTACTGAAATGGGACAACTGGCAGAAGCAATCAGCGCCCGGCTGCAGCAGGGCCGGCAGGAGCGGGATGCCCAGGCCGGCGGAGTGGAACGGGAACCCGACGTGCTCGTCGGCACCATAGGCTTTGTCGCCGGCGCCGATCATTGCATCGCGTTCAACGAGGACGATGCGGCGGAGATCGAGCAAGCGGACGTGCCGATCTGGGGGATCCGGTTCACGGTGTTGACTACCGACCGGGTCGCGATGGCGAAGGCGCGGGGCGCGTCGTACGCGTCCTGCACGATCGACGAAGCGCAGGCCGACGCTGCGCTCGACCCGGAGTTCGACATTGTCGTGCGATTGTTGGACACCGACATGGATGAAGCCACCCTGCGCGCGTTGGCCCGATTCGGGCCCACCGCCCTCGCCCCGGCGCCACAGTTTCCGCTGAGCTTGCGGGATGGCGCGAATATGCAGCGACTGCAAATGTTGACGGGCATTCCGCTGGCGATTCTCTGTCCCATCGATGTGTCTGCCAGCGACCTCGAGATCCTGAGAAATGCCGGCCTGGGTTGCATGCTCCTTGCTCGTGGGGCGACCTCGGAGGACGTTGCGGCGGTCAAGCAGAAGATCGCCCGGCTGCCTGCGCGCGCGGTGGAGTGACTTCAGGACGTCCGAGCTCCTTGCCGAGCCAATGACCTGTCCAAACGCAGGTCCGGGAGCAACTTGCGATCACGTTTCTCAACACGTTCCTCAGTTTTCAACGACCGACCTATGGCATCGACGACCTGCGGGGAGACCTGCTCGGCGGAATCACCGCCGGCGTCGTCTCCCTGCCGATCGCCATGGGCTACGGCATTCTCTCCGGTCTCGGGCCCGCTGCGGGACTCTACGGCGCCTTTGCGACGGCGCTGATCTCCGCCGTTGTTGGCGGCGCCAGAGGTGTGATCGCCGGGCCCAACGTGATCGTCGCGATGATCGTCGCCGTGGTCGTGACCGACTACGCGTCCAGCCTGGCGGAGGCCGCCACCGTCGGCATCATGGCCGGCGCGATCCAGCTCGTCTTCGCTGCACTCCGGCTCGGTCGCTATGTCACCTACGTCCCGCAATCCCTGATCTCGGGGTTCTTCACCGCGTTCGGCATCCTCGTCATCGCCAGCCAGGTGTTTCCCGCGCTGGGCGTGGCCACCGGCGGGGTGGGGCTGATCGACAACCTCCGAGCGTTGCCGGACGCGATCCGCAACCTGAATGTCGACGCACTGAGCCTGGCGCTGCTCTGCCTGGTCCTCGGCGCGCTCTGGCGCGGACGCCTGTCGAGGTTGCTGCCCGGTTCGTTCGTCGTGCTGCTGGTCGGCACCGCCGTTGGCGCGCTGTGGCTCGATTCGGCGCCCGTCGTCAGTGAGGTTCTGCTCGGTTTGCCGGACATCAGTCTGTCCGCCCTCTCCGCCGGCTTTGTGGTGCGAGCGATCGAACCCGCGTTCATGCTCGCCCTGCTCAGCTCGATCTCGATCCTCGTCGTCTCACTGAACATGGACGTGATCACCGGGACCCAGCATCATTCGAACCGGACCCTGTTCGGTCTCGGACTGGGCAACGTGATCGCGGCGACGTTCGGGGGACTGTCGGGCGCAGCCAGTTCCGCCACCTTCGTCAATATCTTCAGCGGCGGGCGCACCGTCGTCGCGGGATTGACCGTGGCTGGATTCCTGCTCGCCGTCATCGTCTTCCTGGGACCGCTGGTGGAACACATTCCGCTCGCCGTCCTGGCCGCCATCCTGATTGCGGCCGGCTGGAGCCTGATCGACTGGCGGTTCATGCTCCGGCTGCACCGGATTCCTGCGTCCTTCTCAATCGTGCTCGTGGTGACGGTCATCCTCTCTGTGTTGACGACCCTGGCCGCGGCACTCGTGATCGGCCTGGTCGTGGCCTGGTTGCTCAATGCGCGCCGACTCGAAGCGCTCGAGATGCGCTCCCTGGCATCGGTCCCCTTGCTCGATGCGAGCGTACTCAACCAGGACGAGATGGTGGACGACGATCGCTTCAGCGCGAGGAGCGGGCTGGTCGTCCTGCCCGACCGGGTGACCATGGCCTCGGCTCGTCAGATTGGCCGCGTGCTGCGCGCCGACCTGAGCCAGCACCGGGCGATCATCTTCGAGATGTCCAGAATCCGGTTCCTGGACGACTCGGCCGCCGTGACGATCAGCGATCTGATCCACGTCGCCCGGTCGCAGGGAGCCAGACGGGTGCTCATCTCCGGCATGCCCGAAGACGTGGGCAGGCGGATCCACTCCATGGCCCTGCTCGACGACGTGCCCGAAGAAGACTTCGCGACCGACCTGGACGAGGCCAAACAGAAACTCCGCCAGACGCTGCTCAACCTGATCTGACGCCCAACCCCGGCGAGCGTCTACCGCAGCCGGTGGGTCCTCTTCACAGCGTCCCAGTTCGCGCCAATCTCAATCTTGTCCAGTTTGGTGGGCCGTCGTGTACCGAACTGCGAACTTTCTTCTGGGAGATCGCGCTGTAGGCGTCCGCTCAGAACTTCATGAGCGCACCAGTCCCCCCTGAGTTCGAGTCCCCTTACCTGGACCAAGTCGATAGCAACTGGCACAGGTGCAGAGGAAATCTCACCAGCTCATCTATCGAATCGGCAAGGCGGGTTTGATGAAATCCTCTCAAGCATCAGCGGCGTGCCCAAGTCGTCCTACCCCCGGAGACCCTCCTCGACGCTCCTCCGGCTCAGCAGGCCGCCTCGCGTTCGGGACTGATGCCGACCCGGTCTGCTGCTCCGGGTGCATAAGATTGGATCTAGTCCGAGCGCGCGAGCGCAACGACTGCATAGTAATCAAGTGAAGATGTGGGACCGCCCAGTCAATCGAGGTGCGCGTGGAATCAATGGAATCCGTCCAGGCAATCTTGCGTCAACGCGGCGACGTGAATCTTTCCGGGCTGCTCGAGAGCGCGCACGTGGAGTTCGAGGGCACCGGTCAGTTCGGCAGTCTCCGGTACTCGGACCTGACCACTGCGGAAATCTACGCGCCGTTCGCCGACTACGAAGCACTCCGATCGCTCCCTCCCGCCGAATGCGACCGGATTCTGGAGGCGATGCTCGAGCTCTGGCCGCCCCGAGATCACGGGATGGAGCTCAACGAAGTCGTCTTTCGAGTCGACCGAGGTTCTCTCGACTCATGGGCGGGGACCGTTGCTTTCGAAGGTCCGACTGGATGGGCGCTGGTTGACAGGCAGATGCAGGGCGTACGACGCAAGCTCGCGTCGGCTGCAACCGAGGAGGACTTCCAGGCAGTGGGCCTGGTTTGCCGGGAGACGCTCATTTCCGTCGCGCAGGCGGCTTTTGATCCAGAACTCCACACCGCGTCTGACGTCCGCCGGATCAGCGACACGGATACCAAGGGCATGCTCGACGCCTATCTCTCAGTCGCCCTTCGGGGAAGATCGAGCGAAGCGGCGAGAAAGTACGCGAAAGCAGCCGTTGACCTGGCGAACGGGCTGCAGCACCGTCGCAGCGCGATGTTCCGAGAAGCAGCGATGTGCGCCGAGGCAACAGCATCGGTTGTGGGGTTCATCGCGGCGGCTGCCGGCCGTCGGAGCCCTGCGAGCAAGGAAGGCGGTTCGAAGACTCGGGCCGGAAGCTCCGCCAACGGCTGAACCGGCATCACTGACTCATGCTGATAACCCACGCTCTCGGATCTGTGCCGCATGGCCTACCAAACTTCCCAAAAGCAAGAACCTTCGAGTTGACATTTCCCTTGCAGCTGTGAACCGCGCTCCACATTTCAGCGGTCGTGGAATGCATCAAGAGTTCTGTCGATGCGGTTCCAAGGGCTAAGCAGAAGGAACCGCTCGCTGATCTGGGCGGCGGGCTATTGAGAGAGGTGCCCGACACGAGTGGTGGCACCGCACGTCGTTCGGATGCTAGACGAAGTTGGGCCTGCATCGGGCGCAGTCAAGGGCTCCGGCCTTAGGTCATCAGAAACTTCACGTGAGCAACTCCAGTGGCACGCGGCATTCCGTGTGGCAACCGGCCCCACGCCCGATCTAAGGCCAGCGGCGCTCAGCACTACATCGACTCCAAGGTCTCCCAGGTCGTGCGTCCGCATACGTCCATGGTCGTGCGCCAAGGTCAGGGTGGTGCAAGCTCGTGCCTAGCATGCTCGTCTCAAGGTGACTGTCGCCTCGCACGGCGGCAACTCTCCCGACGGAGTTCGTGAACGGCCTGCTGCTCTGTGGCAGCGGGCACTTCGAGCATTCGAGTTGGCCATCGTGCCGCAGACTGGAACAGCTCGAGAGGAGACCGCCATTCCTTGGTCAGCTCGACTCTCGCAGGGAAAGCGGAATGAGGATCCGTTGCCGCCCTATTGCTTGCATCTTGCGTCGTCTGCATCGAGTGTGGAGTCTGGAAGGCACAGCCTCCACGGACCGACGCGCTAGCGTCTTTGCGGGAAGAAGCAAGGAGCGGACAGCGCGGAGACGATGCTGCTAAGGCCGAGCGATATCCGCGAGAACAGGAGTCAGAGTGCAGATCCGTCAGCTCGACATTAGGCACTTCCGCGGGTTTCGTTCACTCAGCGTCAAGCCTTCTGGTCATGTGCTCCTCATTGGTCAGCCGCGTGCCGGTCGTTCAGATGTCGTGGAGGCCTTGACCCGGGTCCTCGACCCTGACTCCACAAGAGTGACCCTTGTGGGGGACCTGGACTTTTTCAGCCGGGACACTTCAATGCGCGCGGAGGTAGAAGTCGTCCTGGGTGATCTGGGCGCGGAGCTTGAACAGAGATTCTTCGACCAGATCGAGTTTTGGGACTCAGACAGTCACTGCCTACTTGCCCCAACTGGTCCTGGCGAGCAGATCCCCGGAACTAGCGAGCCGGTGGTTCGTCTCTGCTACCGAGCTGAGTGGCAAGAGGAAGAGCATGCCGCCGATCATTGGGTGGACTTCCCGAAGTTCTCAGTTCCGGAAACTGGCGACTTCGCCAGGGTCTCGCGTACGAACCGTGCTGCGTTGCCCTTTGAGCGAATAGGCTCGTCCGGCAACCCACTCCGGTTGAATCCAAGGTCTGCATTTCGGAACGTTCTATCACTGGTAGAAGGGGACGACTTCCCTGAGACCTTGGAGGCAGTAATCGAGGACATTCGCACCGCGTCAGATCATCTCACCGATAGCTCTCAAGTGCAGGCAGCTCTGCTCGAAGTTTTCCGCGATGTCGCGCTCCCGCTGCGTTTAGGTGACCGACCGCCGAGCGACCACGTCAGTTTCGTTCCCGACGACGGTTCAATGGCCTCACTTCTCCGTTCCTTCAGCTCCAACGTTGATTTGGGCGACGAGGTTGGACAGTTGCCTTTGAGTCGGCATGGATCGACGACTCAAGCGCTCATTGCAACTGGTGAGGCACTGGCAGCGACCAAGAATGGTGTCGACCTCATCGTCGTCGATGACTTCGGAGAGGGAATGGATGCTGCATCTGCAGGCTTCGCGGCACAGATGTTGCGAAAATCGACGAGTCAAGCCTGGGTTTCGACGAGAAGAGCCTCCGTTGCGGAAGGATTTCGAGCCTCGGAGATCGTGCGGCTGACTAGGGCCGATGACTCACTGCGGACAGCCTTTCGGGGAACTGAACCGACCAGCAAAGCCGAGCGCTTGGCAGCGCGCCACACGACGCTTCAGCTCTTGCCAGCGCTCGCAGCGCGGGCACTCATCATTGTTGAGGGACCTCACGATCACGCCGCATATCAGGCACTGGCTGCGAAACTATACGAGGAGGAGGGAATCCACCCACCTGGAGCACATGGAGTGCACCTAATCCATGCCGGAGCAGCAGATTCATCCGGTGGTTCGGGGGCGATTCCCCGCCTAGCTGACGCTGCCAGAGCACTCGGATTCCGTGTGGCTTGTGTGATCGATTACGACGGAGAGGATGCACAAACACAGGAAGAGCTGCGCGCGAATCTCAATGCGGCTGATGCTGTCGTGCGGCTGCCGCATAGGGTGGCCATCGAACGTGCGCTGGTCAGCGGTGTACCAAGTACAACGCTACGAAACGTCCTTGTCGACTTGAATTCGGCATTTGGCTTGTCGATAGACGTTGCCGCGGCAACTGATCCAGACCTCGAGAAGTTAGCTGTGCGGATGCTGAAGTTGTCAGGAGGCCTTCACGCTCAGTTTGTCCAGGCCCTGCCATTCAGATGTTCCCCGGCGATTGCCCATCAAGTGCTGGAGAAAAGCCTCCTGGCCGCAATAGGTAGGTTGCAGGGACATCAGCAGTTATGAACCTCGAAGATCTGTCACCCCAGCAAGCGGCAGTCGCTTCGGCCACTGGTTCCCCGATTCTTGTCCTAGGGGGCGCAGGGACTGGCAAGACCACAGCCGCATTGTGGGCAGCGCACGCAGCGATAGAACGAGGAGAGATCGGAGCGCACCAGAAAGTGCTGTTCCTGACTTTCTCGCGAACCGCCGTGACTCAGATTGCAGCGAGAGCCCGAGGGAGGCTCGGCGGGGTCAGGCAGGACATCGAGATTTCCACATTCCATGCATTCAGCTTTCGGATTCTTCAGGATTTCGGGAGATACAGTGGTTTCGGCCCCTCACTTCCCAAGGTTCAGTCAGCTGCTCGCAACAAACTGATGGGGGCAGACCCTACCGTCTACTCATACGACGAACTTATCCCAAGGGCGATTCGGGTGCTGGAGGGTGAGGCAATCAGTGCGATAGTCGCCAGGCGGTGGCCCCTAGTGATCTGCGATGAATTTCAGGACACAAGCACGGATCAGTTACAGCTGCTAGACCTACTCGCTAACCACGCACGGCAAATTCTCCTCGCCGATCCGAATCAGATGATTTACACCTTTGTGCCCGGCGTCAGCCCCGAACGGCTTGAGAATGCTCGTCAACGGGCCCAGACAGTCATCGATCTACAGCCGGACTCGTACCGGGACCCAAGCGGATGTATCCCTGCGATGGCCGAAGCGATTCGACAGCGCAATTTCTCGTCGCCTGAGATAAGTCGAGCCATTGAGCTCAATGCGCTTGCCGTGAGGAGCGACGTGCCTGACGATTCTGTCATGGATGAATTGGACTACGAGTTGGGTGTTGCGAGGGAGCTAGGAATGAGTTCAGTCGGAATATTCGCCCATTCAAATGAGAGCGTGGCAGGTCTTGGCACCCAACTCACCAATCATGGTGTAGAGCATTCTCTCGTAGGTCTCCCAGAGGCTCAGGGTGAAGCACTAGCCGCCCTATCCGCTCTCGTCGAGTTCGGCGCCGGGAACCGAGACGCCTCTGGCTTGCACCAGGCTCTAGCCACTTTTCTGACGGCCTGCACTCGGGGTCGGAGGCCTCCAGATGTTGCAAGCGGCTTGGCATTCGGAGAACCAGCATTGCCCGCCGCGTTCTTCGTGCGACTTCAAGACATCGAAGAGAGCCTCGTGAGGTCATCCGATGAAGGACTCGAGGCGCTGATCAAGACAGCTTGCGGCGCGTGGCAGAGGCTCGCGCTTGGGAGCGGCAACAGGCCATGGCAGGTGTCGGCTCAACGATTCGCTGCGATTGCTCAGAGAGTGGCAGGATCTGGAGAGCCGAAAGCCGTTCTAATCGAGAGACTAGTAGCGCAAGTCGACAGAGAGCGAACTGCTGTCCTAGTTGGCAATGACTACCTCGAGCAACACCCTGTCCAGATTATGAACTTCCACCAAACCAAGGGACGCGAGGTGGATCAGGTCATCCTCATCTATCGCTCAGGGGACTACCTGGCAGACCATCGTGCTGGCGAGCCATTTGTTGAGGCGTCACGTGTGCTATACGTCGCTCTGACACGTGCCAGAAAGCGAGTGGTCGTGGTGCTTCCCCCCGAGCCACATGATCTTGTTGCCCCTTTAGCCAGTCTCAGCTGAACCGAAGGGTGTGAGCCAGTTAGGTCGGCTCAGCAAGTGCGACCACGTCATCACGAATCAGCGTGAACACGCCCAAGAGTGCTGGCATCCTCCTTCGCGCCCTGATTGAACTCCTCATTGCGCGAGAGCCGGCTGAACGTCCCGCACAGCCGGGCCATCAGGTTCCGGGCCCACCAAACTTCCTAAAAGCAAGAACCTTTGAGTTGACGTTCCCGCTGGACCTGTGAGGCAGGATCTCAAGGCCCAGGCTTGCCCGCATCTTCTTGATTGAGGGGTGACCGCCAAGAGGGATGCCTTGGCATCGCTCCGGCAGTGCATACCGGGTGAATCGGCTGGGGCACAGTTGCCCCACGCATGCGTGCTCCTTCGCGTAATGGCACACCGGCGGGCACCCATAGCTCTGGCACTTGCCTCGTGCCGAGTCTGGCAACCGAACTCCCGATTGGTGGTATGACGCGGATATCGCGTTCTCGATGGCAGAAGAGTCCCACGTTGTCTCTGCCAGGTCCCAAGGGAAGGGGCTCTCTCTCCACCGTTGCCGGATGCCACCTCCACCGATGCTGAGGATGCGAATCGCTCGCAGACGCATTTGTCCCCTGAAACGGACAGCGGCCTTAGTCTGCACGAGTCGCCTTTCATGCGTCGACGAACGGCAGTGCGCCGAGGGAAGAGTCCAACTGCAGACCGAGAAGAGCCGAGGCAGCCCGGATCGCCACGTTCTATTCGCAGGGATCCAGCGGATCATGGTTGATTTGGGCAGGGAGGGTCTCGTCGATAGACCGCACATGTCGCCTCCATCGGTGTCGACTTGGAGAGAGTGATTGCCATGAGCCTCCTACGACTGGTCATGCGGGTACTGGGTTTAGATTCGGTCCCGCCAAGCCCGATTGACGCTCCAAAGGAGCGGGAATCCTCCAGCACGAATGGGCACAGGGCAGCCTCAGAATCGAAGAGGTCAACTCGTTTTGAGAGCGTTTCTCCGAGGGGACGCACGCAGCGCTCCACTACACAGGCCCCAAGGCGGAAGCGAAGTCCGGCCGTCAAGCGAGATGCAACTTGGGTTCAGCCGGAGGAGGCAGTCGAGGTACAAGGACGCCGAATCACCGACGGGATGGTCTACGTCGGCTCCGGCCTACGCGGCATCTCGCGATACGTGGAGATTGAACCGGCCCTGATTGATCCCACACTCCCGGTCGCAGACCGTCATCCAGACATCGAAGGCCAATACATGGGATATTGGCCGTCCTACAGCGATATTCCCTACAACTCCCGCGCCGCATATCTGGACTGGCTGGCGGCGGGCCGACCTGCTGGTGCGTACATCGGCTATGTCTTTCTGTTCTTCTATGGGATTGAACGGCGCGTCCTCTTCGACCTTGATCGCACGGACCTAGGCGGCGACGAGAGTCGAGAACTAATCGCGGAGGTCGAGCGGCTTCTCGCCCTGTACGGAGAGAACAACTCATTCAAGGGTTACGCCGGCGAGTTTCTCTCAGTCGTCAACTGCCTGCGCTCTGATCTCGATTTCGCACACTTGGAGCCCCCACAGGAGCGCAGAAGCTGGGAGTTACCACTTGAGCTGAAGCTCGGACTGGGATCGCTCGTGGCGTCGGGGGACCCAGTATCGGCGCCTTGGGCGCTCTCCTGGCTGCGCCTGCACCCGGAGACGTCCTTGAGAACACCCGCCGTACGGTGCGAAGCGGAGTTTGATGAACTCTTCCAACTCCGATATCAACAGCGCCACGGCTCCGGGATTGCCATTCGCCGAAACAAGACCACGCTGTCCCACGCATATCGACCCGCCAGCGCGAGCTTTGGCTCTCAGGTGACGATTCGGGCTGAAGATGTCCCTGATGTCAGTCGACTGAAACGGCCTGTGCGGCAATTGCAGGAGCTTGCCGAAGTGGCGACTGAGGAGCTCGATTCGTTCAGTCGATGGGTTGGCAAGCACAAGGAGCGAGACAGTCTTGGAGCGATCGCCCTGTTGCCGAAAGAGCTCGCAAGCAAGCGTCAAACTGAGGATCTTGACGAGCTTAGGGGGCGAGTTCAGGCAGCGTTGAGCCAAGGCGAAGTCGCAACTGTGCCGGTCGAAAGCCTCATAACAGGCTTTCCAAGCCAGCGAGCAGGGACATTCACCGCCAAGGAAGCAACCTCCTTCGCCCAACTGCTCGAAAGCCAAGGCATCGGGATCACCCCTGACATTCGCTACTCGAATGTCAATCCTACGAAGCACCAACATGCGGCGGTGTTTCGGCTCGATGCGGAGGACGTTGAACCGAGCGAGCGCTATCAGGCAGCCACAGTGCTGCTCCAGCTAGGTGCTGCAGTGAGCGCTGCCGACGGGACCGTTAGCGCCGAAGAAGAGAGATTGCTGGAAGCTCACCTGGAGGAGTCGCTGCACTTGTCTTCGGCCGATCGGACTCGGCTGCGTGCCTACCTGCAATGGCTTCTCGTGGAGCCTCCCACGCTGGCTCGCATGAAGTCCCGCATGGCCGCCCTCTCTGCTTCGGAACGGAGCCAAGTTGCCCGTTTCGCTATCACAATCGCGGGCGCCGATGGCGTCGTCAGCTCTGATGAGGTCAAGGTGCTGAATCGCGTCTACAAACTCCTCGGGCTCGAAGACGACCAACTTCATCGAGACATTCACGATCTGGCTTCGACGCCGCCAACCCAACCCGTGACAGTGCTGCGGCCGGATGAGCCCACGGGCCACAGGATTCCGCCGCCGCCAGCGCAAGGTCGTGACCCTGAAATCGTAGAACTTGATCAAGAGAAGATCATGGCGATCATGAATGACACTCGCGAAGTGGCCAGGATCCTGACAAACATCTTCGAAGGCCCAGCGGAACCGGAACTAGCGGAGGAAGACGAAGACGATGCTGACGTGGAGGACCTAGTGCCGACCACAGCGGAGATCGCCGGCGGGCTGCTTGATCCTGCCCATGCAGAACTCGTTCGCTTCCTGGCCTCGCGACAGAACTGGCCGCGGAGCGAGGTTGAGGAAGCATCGACCAAACTCGGACTCATGCCTGCGGGCGCGATAGAAGCCATCAATGAGGCTGCATTCGCGCTTTGCGACGATCCACTGATCGAAGGACACGACCCGCTGGAAATGAATGAGTACGCCCTGAAGGAGTTGCTCAATGACAACTAGCTCGAGGATTCGCCCGAGGGACCGAGATGCGATCCTGCAGTCGCTTGCCGCCGGAGTGGTGCCGCGTCGAGGCCTCCAGCATGTGCAGGTTGGGCGCGCGCAGGAGGTCTCGGCCCTGCTGCGGGACCTGGAGCGCGTCGTGGACGGCGGGTCCGCTATTCGCTTCGTGATTGGTGAGTACGGCAGCGGCAAGAGCTTCTTTCTGCACCTGATCCGCTCCACCGCGCTGGAGAAGCAGATGGTCACTATGCACGGCGACCTCACGCCTGATCGCCGAATCTTCGCGACGGGCGGACAGGGCAGGAGTCTGTACACCGAGTTGGCGAGGAACCTTAGTACGCGATCGCATCCCGACGGCGGGGGATTGCAGTCGGTCGTCGAGCGGTTCATCGGTGAGGCGCACAAGACGGCACGCGAGTCGGGTGAGGAGACCGAGTCCGTCATCCGTGAGCACCTGCTGGAGCTATCTGAGCTGGTTGGCGGCTACGATTTCGCCGACGTTGTCGCGGCCTATTGGCGCGGGCACGACGAGGGCAACGCCGATCTGCAGAACTCGGCCGTTCGCTGGCTGCGCGGCGAGTATTCGACCAAAACAGACGCTCGCCGAGATCTTGGCGTCAGAACGATCATCGACGACGGCAACATCTACGACATGCTCAAGTTGCTGGCCCGGTTCGTGCGCCTGGCCGGCTACGGCGGCTTGATCGTCGCCTTCGATGAGATGGTGAATCTCTACAAGCTGGCGAACACTCGGGCGCGGAATAGCAACTATGAGCAGATCCTCAGGATTCTGAACGATTGCCTCCAGGGCTCCGTGGCGAATCTTGGCTTCCTCATGGCCGGCACTCCCGAGTTTCTGACGGATACACGCCGGGGCTTGTACAGCTATGAAGCCCTCCAGAGTCGACTAAGCGAAAACATGTTTGCGTCGGCCGGAGTTCGTGACTTTTCGGGTCCAGTCTTGCGTCTGGCAAACCTCAGTCCTGAAGAGCTGTTCGTTGTTCTGACCAAGCTCCGACACGTCCACGCCGGAGGGGACGAGCATGAGTACGCGCTGCCCGATGAGGCGCTGCATGCCTTCATGGAGCACTGCTCACAGAACGTTGGCGAGGCCTACTTCCAGACGCCCCGAAACTCGATTCGCGCTTTCGTCCAGTTGCTCAGAGTCTTAGAGCAGAATCCTTCGACATCATGGAGCGAGTTGGTAGCGGCGGTCAGCATCGGGCCAGATTCCGACTCAGCAGTGACGGGCGAGCCGATACCACCTCCGGTCGACCCAGCCGATGACGAGCTCGTCACCCTGCGCCTATAGGGAGCTGTCAGGCAAGAGCGTTCATGAGCGAATCGAGATCCGCGGCATTCGACCTGCTGGCGGAGCCTGTTCAACGCTGGGTCTGGCGGCAACGTTGGCCATCGCTGCATGACATTCAGGAGCGGGCCGTCAGGCCGATCCTGGAGGGCAACGATGTTCTGATTTCTTCGGCAACGGCCTCCGGGAAGACGGAGGCGGCGTTCCTGCCAATCTGCAGCGCTCTCGAGGACACCGCTACAACCGCACTTGGGGTCCTGTACATCGCCCCGCTCAAGGCGCTGATCAACGATCAGCGGATTCGGCTGGAATCCCTGTTCGATGTGATCGACGGGCCCGTGACACCTTGGCACGGTGATATCGCCGCTCACGTCAAGCGGCGACTGGTTGAGCGACCACGGGGCGCACTGCTGATCACTCCGGAGTCGCTTGAGGCCCTCTTCGTGACCCGCGGCACCGCAATGCCGGGGCTCGCTCAACATCTGCGATTCATCGTGGTCGACGAGTTGCACGCCTTTATCGGAACTGAGCGTGGACGTCAGCTTCAGTCTCTGATGCACCGCCTCGAGCTTGCGGCAGGTAGGCCAATTGCTCGCATCGGGCTATCCGCGACCTTGGGCGACACCGACTTAGCTGCGGAGTTTCTGCGACCAAGACGCGGTGTTGAGGTCAAGCAGATCACATCTACGGCGCAGGGCCGCGAAGTCAAGCTGCAGGTCCGGGGCTACATTCAACAACGCTCCCAAGCGCCAGTCCAGGCGGGGCAAGCCAGCGACAACTCCGACGAGGAGATGGAAGAGCTAGCCGCGAGCGACGATATCGACATCGCTCAGCATCTCTTCAGGACGCTCCGAGGTACGACCAACCTTGCCTTTGCAAATCGTCGCTCCGACGTCGAACTTTATGCCGACCTACTGAGGCGCCTCGCAGACCAAGGAAACCTGCCGAACGAGTTCTTTCCCCATCACGGCTCACTCTCCCGGGACATCCGCGAGGACGCGGAGGACCGCCTCAGGGGACCGCGACCAACGACGGTGGTCGCAACGACAACGCTTGAGATGGGCATCGACATCGGCAGCGTCGATTCGATCGCACAGATCGGACCGCCGAGCTCAGTCGCGTCGCTCAAGCAGCGCCTCGGGCGATCGGGGCGGACAGCCGACGCGCCGTCCATCATCCGCATCTACATCCAAGAAGAGGAAATCAACGAGAACTCTTCCGTGCCTAGTCAGTTGCGCATCTCGCTCGTCCAGACGGTCGCGATGATCCGGCTCTTAGTGCAGGGCTGGGTCGAGCCTCCTCCCGAGATGGCCCTCCATCTGTCTACGCTCGTGCAGCAACTACTCTCATTGATCGCCCAGCATGGCGGAGTCCGTGCTGCCGACGCCTTCCACGCGCTGTGCGCTACCGGTCCCTTTGCCTCAGTCGAGCGGCCAACGTTTGCGCAGCTGCTTCGTGATCTCGCCAGTCATGAACTCATCACGCAGACCCATGATGGGACGATCGTTCTCGATCTGGGCGGTGAACGCCTCGTCAATCACTACGACTTCTACGCTGCGTTTAGTTCGCCAGACGAGTGGCGTCTCGTCTCGGGAACGCGCACGCTCGGAACCTTGCCGGTGACATATCCGCTGGTCATCGATTCATTTGTCACATTCGCGGGACGCCGGTGGAAGGTGATGTCGGTTGACGAGGAACGCCGAGTGGCCGAGTTGACGCCCGCCGCGGGTGGCCGGGTTCCGTGGTTCGTCAATGGTGGCGCCTTGATTCACGATCGGGTTCGACAGGAGATGCGCCGGGTCTACTTGGACAGCGATATGCCCTCCTTCCTCGATGCGAATGGACGAGAACTCCTCGCCGAGGCTCGTTCGACCTTCCGCCGAATGGAACTCGATAGGCACTTCCTGTTGCCCCAAGGACGCAACACCTGGGTCTTCCCATGGGTGGGCGACCGGGCACTCAACACCCTGGGATTGCTGTTTCTGTCGAAGCGACTCGAGTTCGTCCCCTATGGACCTACCATCTACCTCGCTGATATGTCTGCCGAGTTCGCGCAAAAGGTAGCGAAGGAACTTGCATCGCTCGGCAGGCCGGATCTTGAGGGGCTCGCCACTGACATCCGCAACAAACGGACAGAAAAGCACCACTGGTACTTGAGCGACGAGTTGCTGGGCAAGGACTATGCATCGAGTCGGTTGGACGTTGATAGGGCTTGGGAAGTCGTTCAGGCACTGACGTAGCCGCGAGTCGGCTGACTCCCCTTCCACGCATCGGCGTCGTCGGTCCCTCTCAGTCGTGGTATCTCTGGACCTCATAGGACCTGAAGCCTGCACCTCATGACCCCACCGTCGCAGTCACCTCTTGCACTCGGCGCCAATTGTCGCAGACTATTCCCTCCGCCTTACGCACCCTGATGCTTCTTGGAAATGTGCATCGACACTCTTGCTGTAGTCCGCGTGTCTCACAGGTCGGTGACCGCTTTCGAAAGCTAACCTGCATGTCACACTAACAGTTCGCGCCTGAGCGAACCAACGACACAGACCTCACCCACCTGCACTAAACCACGACCACCGTTCCACCATCCTCGGACACCACCGCTGCCACCGCCGTTCTCACTCCCCGGTTTGCATTGATATACCGCACCGCCGAGTTATAGCGCGCCCCCCGGGAACGATCGCCTTCCGTAGTTGCCTGACCATCCAAGATCATGCCAATCCCGTGCAACACCCCATCCGGATCAAAGAGCAGGGCACCGTCTATGGGGGTCAAATGTTTCAACATCTCTTTGTCCACCTTGCGTGGGACGATACAGTTGCCCTGCGACGATAGTCTCTCCGCTTCCTCCGCCGCTGCTAAAGATACAACTACCATTGTACCACTTGTTTCCTCACTTGCCGCTTGCACCAACGCTGTGATCATCTCCACCTTTTCGTCATCCAGGTTGCCGAACGCCTGTGATAGCGCCTTTCGCAGCTCCTCCTCAACAGAATTGGCAGCCGGCAACGACGGGATGCCGTCCCGGACATTCATTAGCAGTTTGTTGTCGTGACTCAGGCTCCACCGTCGATCGCCCTCGATATGTACAACATACAAATCTTCACCCTCAGCATCGTACTCGTCAAGTCCAACAAGCCCAAAGACATTTGTACCATCGCAGTGAAGGACCATGGTCTCCGACGAGAGTTCGAGCAGCTTTCGGACACCTCGCAAATCTCGAAGTTCAATCGGCTCGACAAGAGACACTTCCGAACGCAGAGCGTTGTGGGACGTGCTCGCCAAGACTAGACGACCTTCGCCCACGGCGCCTTCGTAACGCAACGTGGACAGCGAGCAACAAGTATCAAACAGGTCACTTGCAGGACCAGCTGTAGTACCATGTACCCGCCACAACGCGCCTTCTGCCAGCCGTTGGCCAGCTCTGCGCAGCATTGGTGGGATGGAGGCAAACAAGATGATATCCGGATTCTGTTTGCCAAGCTCCTGATTCGCACATTCAAACAGTTCTTGTGCGACCGCGTCCACCAGTGACGTCCGGACATTATAGATTAAGTCCTCACCCACGGTGACTTCCTTGGTCTGCAGGCAATGGTGCTCGTGCGAGGAAGCAACCGTTAGGAACAAGACTACGCATGCAAAGTGTCCGAAGGAGTTTGTTGGGGGAGCAACAAAGAACTGCAAATCGCTGGGCTTGTCGGGGTGTTCGTCCAAACGTGCCGTAACCTCTGCCTTCAGGGCCTGGTGAAAGAGTTTCTTTTGGTTGGCGGCTGCATATGCTTCGTCGGGATACTGGTACGAGTACCGCGGGTCCGCTTGCGCATCTAGTGACGCCTTCTTGTGGAGGTCGGCAAAAGTGCTGTCATCCAACCATGCGAGCCTATGCGAGGGTGAATGAACATGCAGTTGTGGAATTGTCTCTAGATTCTCAGGAAGTTGGATGAGTAAGCAATCTGCGTCGTCAATGTCAGCTATTGTCCGAAAGAGTCTGATGGCAGTGTCCGCAACGGAGTGGAGAAACAAAGGGACATTGTCCCAGACAACGTGATAGGCCGTCATGTGCGCTAGTCCTAAGCTAACTGCGTTCTAAGGATGTACAGCAACTGACGTCTGTGGGTCCATCCTCGTTTGAATGAGGGCAGATCCGTGTTCACGAACGGATCTGGCGGAGTGAGATGGCGCCGTAGCAAGACTAGGATAGAGGATGAGCCCGATGGCAATGACGGACGCGTTGTTGGACATCGTCCGGGTTCGTCGATCGTGGTGCTGGCAGGTAGCCGAGCTTGTCATGTGGCACATCATCTGGAACCGGCATTGTCGATTGCCCGAGGTCGGAATGCTGGTCTTGGCTTGGACTGGAAGTCAGCGCGTTGAGCTGTCCGGTGTGGCACTGAGCGCGCTGTTCTGGGACGCACCGGTCATCACGCTGCAGGCTTATCGCACCGAGGCGCTGCAGGAGATGGGGTAGGAGGCGAGTGGCGACTCGCTTGACAGAGTGGCAGGGTCTCCCCGCTCGCCTGGTTTGATCTGCGCACCGAGCTGATCATCCGATTTGCGTCTGGACAGTTCAGCGATGCGCTGGTCGGTTGCGAGCTGCTGCGCCGGCTCGGACAGGTCTCCAGCGTCCAGTCGCTGAAGAGTGATCGCGCCCATTGAAGTGACCAGGCCCACCAAACTTCCTAAAAGCAAGAACCTTCGAGTTGACCTTCCCCCTAGATCTCTGAGCAGCTTGCGCGAGTAGCGGGAAATCGCAGCGCACAGACTGGCGGCCGACAGACAGCCGAACTCCTCAACGTTGCTTTCGATCGCCGATAAGGCCGCCGCGATTCCGCCTTCCGCAGCTGGGGAATCAGCCCCTAAAGCGCTTGCTAGGCGGATCGGCAGCTTGGACGCCGGCCTGATGAGCTGCGAGACGATAAGATTCTGAGAGCGCTTCTAGATCTCATGTTCCCCAGTCCTGAGAAGCTCGATGCTCCGGCACTGCGATGACCGCAGCGGATTAGCCTAAGGCACCGGTGCCGCTCTAGGCCGACGGGGACACTGTCGCGTTGTAGCGCCCGAGCAACGCATTGAGGTACAGCGCGCCCATGACGGAGTCGAGCGAGCGCTCCACTGAGTCCAACGGCAAGCCCTCCGTGAGCTCGATCAAGCTCCCCTCAGGGCAGCGGTCGGCAAAGAACAGGTAGGAGAATCCGTCGGGCTCCTGCCGTGAGGGCCAGGTCAAGCCGCAAGCCGTAGGCGCCCACGTTCGGATCGCCGAGGCCCATTTGCGGGTGAGATGGTAGTCCTCTGCAGGGGATTGGATGAGCCACGTATCCTGCCCGATCTGGGCCAAATCTTCCCGAGAGCGCAAGTTCACGAGCTCGAGTTCCTCGCTGTTGAACAACCAGCCGATTCGCTTTCCCTTGAGCTGGGCGCGGGGCAACATGCTGGCGCTGTCGCCGTCAAGAGAAACGTCCCGCAGCAACGCCTCACAGAAAGCGGTTGGATCGTCGCTCGCCGCATAGAGGAATGCATAGGGGTCGGAGGGAATCGAGTCGAATCGGCCGCCTTGGAAATCGGATGTCGCGAATCGGGGATTGAACTCGGTGACCCGATACTGCGCACTATGGATGCGCGTCAGGTGACTGCCCTGGCGCAGCGTCCAGAGCCGCGGTTCGCCGCTCAACTCGGTCGGGGGTTCGCACTTGGGCGACAAGGGCCGCTACCCGATCGGCTCGAACAGCGCGTCCGCGACCTCAGGCAACTGATAGCTTCGAGCGGTGCCCACCAGATCCATCGGTCGAGCGCCCAATCGATCGTGATGTCCAACCCACCAGGAGGCCACGCCCCAAGGATCCCCGAGCGCATCGAGACGGCGGTTCAGCTCCTCTACCTCTGGGAAGATCCGGCGCCGCTCACGGTCAAACTGAAACTGCGGATAGAGGAACCGGGCACCCTGCGGCAGGCCCAGCAACGCCGACCGCAATCGCTCTTGCCGCACCCGCTCTCGATTGTCCGGTTTCGACCCCAGCGCTTCGGCTGCGGCGCCGGAGTTCAACATCGATTCACGCCAGACTGCTTGTATGACCTGGCCTTGGATCCTGGCTTGGTCGACGACGGCACTCATCAGCTGGTGATGCACAACGCGGGGCTCACTCCCGAGCTGCCTGGCGATCTCGCCGCTCGACGTAAGCATCGTCATCCAACCGCGCGCATCCTGCTCGGATCCTTGCCAATCGGGATGCCGCGCCACCATCGTCGCCGCAAGGTCAAGCAGGGCCGTCGCGCCCTGCGGCGACCACTTCGGCAACGCAGCAGCGCCGAGCGGCCGTCCGTCCCAGGCGGAGGCCGCCAACTCCAACCACGTCTGCCAATGCTCCAACTCACTGTTGTCGGCGGCCGACTCGGCCGTTTCGCGTAGCAACTCTTGAATCTGCTTTTCGATCACCATCTCTGTCTCCGTGACGTACTTGACAGACGCGCTATGTCGTCACCTCTGTCAGCATAGCAAGCACAGCGTGCACGGTGACCGCTGCATCCGTGCGCAGGTCTTGCTGCTGTGAATCGTTTCTCCTCTGTTTGAAGGAGCCGCTCCCTTTGACTCTGCGTCGCATGTTCTCAGGACCCCTACCGAGATTGGTGGGCGGACGCTGTCAGAGAATGCACCACGAGGGACCCGTTCTTTGGCAATCACGCTCGAAGGTCGGAAAGGGTCTCGATCGACCTGCCAGTCACTGGTCGCGAGATTTCGCTGCAGCCGGGCCATCGAGAAGTCCAGGGCGGATTGCATTGCATAGACCATGAGCACTACTCCCTGGAACAGTTGTCCGACGCCCAACAGCCATGAGCCCCATCGGATAGTCAGTCACAGCTGGTCAGAATATAGTTCCATTGACGTTGTCAGACATCGGCAACATCCGTCTGGAGCCGATTTCGTGCATCCGGAGGGTCGCTCCCGGGCAGCAGTTGACACCGCCTAGCCCTGCCTCAACAACTCCAACCCCGGCATCGCCTGAGGAGTTGGCCATCCCTGGTCGCCGGGCCATCCCACGAGTCCGGTCGCCGTGGTCCTGATCCATCCGCATCAGCTCGAGGCATCCGGCTCAGAGAGGATGTCCTGCGAGCGGTCTCTCAGTCTGAGTCCCGCCTTCGCCAGTTCCCCAATCGCTTCGTTGCTGAGGAACGCTGCGGTCTCACTCGAAAGAAAGCCGTGGCGTTGAGATTTCTCACTCCTGACGTACTTTGCGCCCTCGCCGTGCGGTCCCATGGCGAGACGCGCTTCTCCTGATTCCGTTTCATCGGTGGCCAGATTGACCGTGACGTATCCATCTTTGCTGATCGCGATCGTCTTCACCGGCCGCTCGAAGACCCTGCACAACTCCTCCAACAGCGGCTGGATGTGAAAGGCGGAGCTACTTGCCTGGATGAGGGATGAGTCAGGGATCTTGTTCACGGCGGCCCGAAGTGCGCGCGTAACGCGCTCGGTTTCGTCGTCGACTCCGCGCACTGGATCATCGTCGCGGTCGTGGTGCGGTGCGACTGGCGTGGCGGGATGATCCATGAGGCTCAAGGCATCATGCACCAGTCGGTTCCAGGGATCCTCGGTGGCGGTCGGTCGCTTTTCCTCATCATCGGGCCGCACTGAGCATCTCTCCTTCGGTGTCCTCGCTGAGTTCTAGTAGAGCGGAATGGCGCAGCCCCGAGATTGGCCAACCTCATCCTGCATTGCGGCGAGCATTCCCGGAGAAGTGGGCAGAATGAGTCGAAGCTGTTCCGGCTCGGCCTCCGACCAGACGACGAACCGGTACTCCCGCTGACCCGTGTACCTCTCCCGCTTGACAAACAGCGGCACCAGCAAGTCG
The DNA here is from genome assembly GCA_028875225.1 of Chloroflexota bacterium. Classification (GTDB taxonomy): domain Bacteria; phylum Chloroflexota; class Dehalococcoidia; order Bin125; family Bin125; genus Bin125. The sequence goes on from JAPPFB010000003.1 coordinate 113,220, forward strand.
TCGATTCCCCGTTCGGAGTGACCTGCTTGATACTCGAACACGAACTCGTACGGCTCGGGGAGATAGATGACCGGTCCGTGGAAGACTATCTGCGAGGGTCGTTCGGCCGTCAGCTGGCGATCGCCGTGTTTGTCCGAGACCGTGACGGAGCGCCCTCGCGGCCCATTGTGAGCGGCAATGACGAGCGCCAACTCAAAAGCGAATCCGCTTCGATTGCGTATGAAGGAATAGTGGTCGTTCTCAGCGGGAAGGGCATCCAGTAGCGAGCGCTCCTCCGGGGCGTCGCTGGGCTCCATCGCCGTGCTGTAGATCCAGCCCGAACGGCCCGACTCCAACGAACTGGTACGCGTGCGCCGCGTCGTCACACTGGTGGTTTGGCGCCTGATGCTCGCACCCACGAGCTTGGCGGCCCGGTTCGCTTCCGCATCCCGCAGGCTCGCTTCAGCTAGTTCCTGCGGATCGTCTATGGACTCTTCCAGCGCTTCGACCCGTGACGGGCGGGCCTCTTCCGGGTCGGACTGCAGAGTCTCGCCTTCATCCCTGTAGGCCTCGGGCTTGGAGATCTGAATGCTTCCGCACGACTCCAGCGCGAACTCGCTCTCGCAGACCTTAACCAGGTTGTGCACCGGCGCACGCGCCGCCGGCTTGCGGAAGTCCAAGAACGCTGTGCGAATGACGGCACCTGTAGGACCGTATCGAAAGCCCTCCTGAAGGACGAGTGCGTCGGTCACTCGAACGTCCAATCTGATCTCGAATGCTGCCGAGGGGTTCTTGACGACGGCGACTTGCGCAGTAGAGTCCTGTTGCGCTTGGGACGGGCACCGCGACCAGCTTATGGCGCTCAGTTGATGCCGAACAGAATGTGCGTGCCCGTTCTGGAACACCAGTCAGCTGGACTAGAGCGTCTGAAGTCATGGACCTGCGGCAGATCCGTCGCTACGAAGGCCCGTGCAGGCCGAGGCTCGGCTGCGGGAGAGTGCGGTACGACGGCGGCGAAGTCGCCGTGACTAATCGGAATGGGTACTCGACCCTCGACCAATGCACACGATGCGAGGCTCGAGTGGCTCAGCCACCTTCGAGCAGCTACCTCACGATCCGGTACGCCGAGAGTTCGAGGCCTGTCAGTTCGCCTCTTCAGGCCCACAACATCGCAACAGCTCGGGGAAGGGAGACGCGAGAGGCTCGGGCGCGGTGATGAGGCTCGCCGCCCGAGGCGCAGAGCCTCGATCTGGACCGCTATCCGGAAAACCGGCGCCGTCAACGGTTCGCCACTCGAGGATCCGACATATCTTCCATCAAAGTTCCGACGATCATTCGCGAAACGCGGCTGCTGTCGGGCCAGCGGGGAGTTCAGCACCGGTTCTTCGTGCGGATGGAATCGACCACGAGCGCCACACCCTGGAGCGTCGACCCGACGACCAGCAGCCAGAACTCCCCTGTCGCCCCCGCTCCGATGCCCTAGCCGATTGCGGCGGAAACCAGCACGTACTCCAGGACCGTTCCCCAGCGGCACACGCGCCGCCTGGCCAACTCCTGGCGCCTACTCCAGATCGAATAGGCGACGTTGTGCTCGGCAATCAGTTGATTTACGTAGGCCCTGCTGAGCAGCGAGTCCTTGCCTCCAAAGTCATCGGCGATCCAACGATGACGATAGCGGTCCCACAGACCCTCGATGTGCCTGACCATCCGACTCAGTGCGGACCGCTGCCCGGCCATTGCCGCGCCTCGCTTCCTCTATCGGAACGTGCGCGTTGGATTGCGCGGCCCAAGCCTACCCTCCAAAAGGCCGGCGGCAGAGCAAGACGATGCTTCGTCCCGCTTTCAATCCGGCGACCTCGGCCCAAGCGGCTCTGGTGTGCGGTTCCGGGCGGATGGCGGCTCACGCACTCCCTGCTCATGGAGATCGCACGGGTGCGTCTTCTGCCGGCTTTACCACTGCCGAGGGATCGCCGCCCGCTCGAACAACCTCGACATCTTCTAGTTCTGCGAGCTCCACCAAGCTTCCCAAGAGCAAGAACCTTCGAGTTGACGTTTCCCTTGGAACTGTGAGGCGGGCCGGGATGGACGGCTGGGATTGACCAACGTGATAGCCATCGGCCAGCGATGACATCTCCGGCGCCTGAGCCATAGCCGCTGACTCGTGAGCGCCGAGCTCGAGCCGCTAGGAGCGCTGGCTGCTCGGCCGCGGTCGCAAACTCGTTGGGTGGACTCGGCGACGCACCCGCCCCGTGCGAGGAAGGATCTGAGATTTCATCATGGTCTGTACGCCACCACGAGGTGCCGCGCTGGCTGCCTTCGCACTTCGCTCCGGAAAAAAATGACAAGCTGTGGGTCGGCTCCAAAAGTGACCAGAGGGTGCGGTTCATTTCAACCCGCGCCGCGTTTGACGGAAGGGGCGCGAATCTGCGGATCGGCTACACATCGCAAGCTGACGGCACCGTCGCGCGCGTGAAGTCGGACGAGACCGAGCAAGCACTTGCTGCGTTTGACAAATTGGCTTGCGTCGCGGTTCGTGAAGGGATTGACTTAGCTAGCCGCTGGCGGGAATCTGCTCTAGCACCTCCAAGGCTCCCGAGACAGGTTGTCGCAACCTGAAAGCGCTTGAGCGTGATCCAGGCTCGCTGGATAAGGGAAGCGCAAGACACGCTCGGTGAGAGCAACCACCAACCGCAACTGATTGCCGAGCGGTTCCGTGACCGAGCCGATGAACTCAGCATATCGCTGCTGGAGGGCCAACAGCTTGCTTCTAGGCAGGAATTTGTTCGCGTGGTCCAAGACATTTCGCAGAGCAACCGAGCGACCTTCGCCGGAGGACAGCATCCAATCGACCCACGAAAGGAAATGGAACTGCTGGCTCGGCGAGGTATACGCTTTGGCGTCGTCGCACTTTCGATTGGCGACTTCGTCATCGGCAGTTGAGGCGTCACCAGTGGACGAACTGTCCGCGGGCGAAACTCGTGGCTGCCGATCGCGCCGGATGTTCCGATTGCACAGTCGGACAAACTGGGCGAGGAGACGATTCAGGTGACGCCACGCAGCTTCCTCGTGTTGCACAAGCGTACGGCGTTGCGGGTCAGCGAGAGTTTGGGTGGTAGCCGCATAGAGACGCTGCGAGATCTCTTGACCTCTGTGGGTTAGGCCCTGCGAGCGTGAGACGACCAGCTGTCCCTGGTCAGGGCCCTAACGCTGGCCCATTCCAGCAACGCACCTCGAGGCCAGCATCTGCTCGAACAGTTCGGTCCGCGGAGCGGCCGCCTCTCGCTACTAGCCGATTGTGTCTGCGAGTTCCGGCCGAGCCGTAAACACGCCCCGACAAGCCGCTGGAATCTTCTCGCGTCGCCACATCCACCAGAGCATACGGACCTTCGGTGTCTGCTCGACGGCGCGGGTTCAGGGCTAGGATCCTGTTCGAACGCTTCTTTGATCGGCCCAAGAGCGTCGGTGGCTTCCGCGTCCGTTGCCATAAACTCGATGTCGTTTACTTGCACTTGCTCCATCTCGCCCGTACTTACGTCGCGAGGGGACAGATAGCCGGGCTGTCGTTTGAGTAGCATGGGACGTGATCTCCTCTACAGGAGGAGGTTCGGCTCAGGGGCAAGGTGTAGCAAGAACATGTCCGGCGCGCTCAGAGGACCGCTGATCGCACCCTTGCTGAACGGGCTGGTCTCGTGGTTGATCGCAGTCTTTCTTCCCATGTCAGACATCGAACGAGTGTGGATGTTCTGGATCTGCTTGGGCGCTATGGTCTTCGTCAACTATCTGTTGTCGAGGGTCATTGTCATCGATTGGCTGGAAGAGAAATGGCCCCGTAAGGTCGTGGTGGGCGGCGTAGCCGGCTTGAGTGCCGCAGTGTTTATCGGGGTGTTTGTGTTTCAGGACGGCACTTCGGTTGCTGAGGAGGCGACTAGTACGCCAGTTCGCCCGACAACGCCGGTAGACGAGCAACAAGAAGAGCCGCCTGTCGAGCCGGAGCCTCTTCCCATCACTGAACGCGACCGTGCTATGTGTCAAAGCACTCCTGTTTGGGATGGGTCACAGATACCGCTGCCCGCATCTTCCTATGTAGTACAGGAGGGCGACAAGATGCGGTGCATCGCGCTGGCACATGGCGTCGATCCGAAGAGCGTTTTCGAGCACAACAATGAAGAGATTCCGAATCCTGATGTCATCCAACCAGGCGATACAGTGCGCATTCCGCGTTGACGAACCGTCCCCCACAACGCGACCTTTCGGGGTAACGGCGTCGAGGCCGGGGCTACTCTGACCGTCGCCTGCGATAGTCGCAATCGGTTCTAGAGCCGGTGTCGTGTCAATGCAGAGTGAGCCGGCAACGCAGGCAGCGAGAATGATTCTGTCTCTCAGCCCGCCGGCGTCGCTTCAACGCGTCGCTGCAGCTCACGGCGAAAAATCGCCATAGGAACGCCAACCAGGCACCCAACGAGCGGGGCAAGCGTTTAGCGAAGCTGCGTTCGTGAGCTCAGAGCGGCGCGATCGGAGCTCCTGGCTCCCAGAGCGCTCAGCCTGAAAGCACTGCGTAGGGGTCGTCTGACTCCCTACGGCCCACGAATAGCGCGGCCAGCGCGATCATCCTCTCTCAGGCGGCCGAACTTCGACAATCGTTCTAAGGGCAAGAACCCCTGAGTTGACATTCCCGCTCCGGTAGCGATGTCGGAAAACATCGGGACTCGATGCATCGGCACGACTCTCACATGCCTCCGAGACCGAGTTGTTGAGGGGCGCGACCAATCGAACGTCGAGTTCACACGAAAGCGTCCGAGAGCTCACCAAACTTCCTGAAATCAAGAACCTTCGATTTGACGTTTCCGTTGGAGCTGTGAGGCAGGCCCTAGGGGCGCAACTGCCGACCGTTGAGCCAGTTGACGTAGTTGCTGGCGTCGAAGTGTTTGCCATGGGGTCGGTCGAAGAAGAAGACGTGGGGGCACCGTCTCATATGACGATGCCACGACTGACCCCGCAGGTTGGGAGGATTGAGTCCCATTCAGCGATGGTTTCCGGCGGGATCAGCGGGTCGGCTCCATCAAACAGGTCATGAAGGGGGCACGTGATCTCCGCCACACTGCTCGCCGACGCAGGACCGTGTAGAGCATCGGCCATCGGGCGGTCACGGAAGCCGATCTCGCCGGCGAGTCTGTGTCCGGAGGCGGCATACAACCAGCTATTGCTGCCGCCGAAACAGAACCCGACGACAATCACGGCACAGTCGGGGTGGTTCGCGCGGAGCAATGCGACCTCCACTGAGTTGTCAGCGGCAATGCCCGCCGGCGTCGTGGCCTGCACACTGGGCCCGAAGTCGAAATCGGCGTCTGGCTTGAAAGTGCGGTGGTGCGGCCGAAGTAGTCGATCGCTACGGGGTCGACACCGATCTTGGCGAAGCGGACTGCGAGTTCCTCGTAGAAGCGAGAGAAGCCGCGCACATCGGGCAAGATCGCCACTCCGGGTCCGGTCGGCGACACAGCAATGGCGCAAAAGGCAGCGAACTCGATTCGGCGGGAGGCAGTCAAGGTCAGGTCCTGGCGTCAAGCGCAGCTCCGGCGATCGGGATGATTGCAGGCAGCGTTTCGAATCGATAACACATTGTTGACGTCATCTCAGGCTGTCTCGCTCAGCGTTGCGAGCATATCCCGGTGGCCGACTTAGCTCGTCAGCGTTGAGAGTCCGACCTTCCTGCTTCGCAAAAGGTCTCGGCGCGACAGAGCTCTCTTGTGCAAGAAAATGACCTACTCGCTTGAGCCTTGGGGACTGTGCTGTACCTGCTCGCCGCAGGGGCTCGGGACGGACCCTGAGTAAAGCCATCAGCATGGTGGCCCTAGGCGGGTGCTTGCGGGGTCAAGGGCGGCTCGCTCCCGCGTGGTCTTATCGAACAGCGGAAGCGTGTACAGTAGAGCCGCGTCGGCCAGTAGATTGGTCCGGCAGGGTAGGTAGCCCTTCGGCATGCAACTGGGCGGCGGCTTGCCCGATATCGCTGTCGCGCCTGTGCTGCCTCGCCCAGTAGACCGTTATCCGCAATCCATCGTCTTGACCACTCGCTCACGCTCACACAGTTCAGGAATCAGCGGTCACATGACTCCCCGAGCGGCCTGAGTCTTGACCAGTCTCGAAGTACTAGTGTCCTGCTTCCTCTCGGGGAAGACCGAAATCGGTCAGCAGAGTCTCAGCGCTCACCCACTCCGTCCTTCCGTCCCACAGAATGCGCACCGACTTCCGCTTGCACGCGCCCCAGACTGCGACTTGCTTAGGCTGCCCAATATTTCTCCTCCACATTGCCCCTGTGAAATCCCCCCATACAATGCACTCCACATACGTCGAAGGGGGCCGCCAATGAGTCGCGCTGGACGAACCGGCAAAGGCCGCCACTCCAAACGCCAGAGGCGCCGCAAGACCCCCACCAGGAGAGTCTTCTATGCCTATCCTGCCGATCCTCCCGATCTCGCGGAAACGATAGCGGAGGCGATCGCTGAGATACGGACCACAACACGAGCCCGCGGCATGAACCTCGAGTTCACTCCCTGGCCTGACCTTCACGTCTCTGGCAAGAACCTACTCCAGCAGATCACTGCTGCGATCGACCGCAGTGATGTCGTAGCGTTCGACGTGACGCTTCCAAACTGCAACGTTGCCTTCGAGCTGGGATATGCGGTATCCCAGCATAAGCCAGTATGGCTCTCGTTGAATCCCAGCTTCTCTACTGCCCAGGCGAACTTTAGGTTACAGTATACTCACATCCTCAACGCTGGCTACCACGAGTACAACAATCATATTGACCTTTCAGATGCGCTGTATGGCGACGCTCCCTGGGACAATCTCGACGACTTGCTGCTTCCAACAGAGCATACAAGGCGACCATTGCGTTCCGAGCACTCATCCCTCTTGCATTTGAAGCCACCCACTACCACGTCGGCAGTGATCAAGGTTTCCGAGTATTTGATGTCAAGTCGTTACGCCACTTCAATAGCGGTTGATGATCCCATCGACAACAGTGATGCACCCTTAAGCTGGTATGTGGAGAACATTCAAGAAGCCGACGCGGTTCTCGTTCACCTGCTTAGCGACAATCACACCCACGCTGATCGCCACAATGCGAAAGCATCGTTCGTTGCTGGACTCGCTCACGGCATGAGCAAACAGCTCTTGATGGTCGCACACGAACCGTTTAAGTGCCCGACGGACTACCAAGGGCTGCTTCGCTCCCATAGCACAGCGAGCTCAAGTGTTGAGTTTGTTCGCGAGTGGATCGATTCTTTGGAAGTACCCTATCGCCGACGGAGAAGAACAACGCAAGAGAGGCCGAAGTCGACGATCAACATCGAACTACGCGATCTGTCGCTCGGCGAGCCTGTTGCCGAAAATGAACGATGGACGCTCGATAGGTACTTTGTCGAGACCGAGCCATTTTACCGAGCTCAGGAAGCGCCCTTGTCGATCTTTGTTGGCCGCCGCGGCAGTGGTAAGACTGCAACCCTATACGCCTTGGATGATGTGTTTCGGACTAACCGCCGAGTGCACGTCTGCACGGTCCAGCCGGTCGGTTACGAGCTAGGGGGCTTGATCGCGCTATTGAATGAGGCGTGGCAGGTGGCCCAGAGGGGTTTCTTGATTGAGAGCCTGTGGAAGTTTCTCTTGTACACGGAGATTGCGAACAGTGTAGCTAGCGACATCAAGAACAGGCCAGCGCACATTTCGCCGACGGAATCCGAGGCACGGCTCCTGGACTACTTGCAACCCTATGAGCGCGTGATGCTTGTTCCGTTTTCTGAACGTGTCAATGAGGCCGTTGGAGCGCTGTCGGCTTCGGGAGTGGATAGCAGCGCGAGACAACAGCGTCTGCGCATAAGCGAGCACCTCCATAAGAGCTATATTGGACAGTTGGAGCGCCGGCTCCACGATGTGTTCGACGAAAAGGACAAAGTGCTAGTATTGATCGACAAGCTAGATGATCGATGGGGAGTAGGATCCGATGTTGACATTCAAGCGATGCTTCTGCGGGGTCTGATCGATGTTGCACAGAGTATTGTGGATGCATTTCAAGGACGGCAAAGGGAGGCGCCGGATTCCAAACTATCCTTGGTGATGTTCATCAGGAGCGACATCTTCTCGCATCTTGGACTCGTATCAGCTGAGCTTGACAAACTGCCTGTGCGGCGGATCGCATGGAGCGATACAGAAGAGCTAATGGGAGTGCTCGACCAGAGGTTGGTCCATAGGGGTACGGCCGAGTTGAATGCTCTTGCGGTATGGGAGAAGCTGTTCGAACAGGTGGAGGGGACTCGGGCTAGGGACTTCATCCAAACCAGATCATTGCCTCGACCTCGGGACATCTTGGTTTTCGCGAGAGAGGCTGTGTCCACCGCCATTAGGCGTGGAAGTGACAGAGTGAGGTCCACCGATCTTGTGTCGGCTTATCAAGCATATTCTCGAAGCGCATTTCAGTCCGTCCTTTTGGAGGAGAATCCTGAAGAGAGTCATTTGGAAGCAGTCTTGATCGAGCTCGCTGGCTCAAATGCGGAGCTGTCCGAGAAGGAGGCGTTAAGCAATATCGTATCTGCTGGAGTTCCGAAGGCTCGTGCAGAGGTCTATCTGGAGTTACTGTGCGACATCAATGTGCTAGGAGTTGTCAGCGATGCACGTGTTCAGTACCCACCCCACGAAGAGGCACGACGAATATTGTTGCAAAGGGAGAGAAGAGTTGCGAGACGAACCGGCGGGGATGGTGTGGGATTCGTAGTGCATCCGGCGTTCCATGACGTGTTGGGTATTCGAACGGAGACCTAAGAGGCGGCAAACCAAAGGGAGCAGCTATCGGGTCAAAGTGAGATCGATCGCGGTAGACGGAGGGAGCAGGTACATCAACTGTGTCGTATGGGAAAGCCGTAGCGTCCGGAGCCAGATTGCCGCATCTGAGGCTGGCCGTATGCGGCTCGGCAAGTCTTTGGCGCACCTAACTTCTTGGCAGCAAGAACCAAGGAGTTGACACTTCGGCTGCACCACTGAACGTTGGCCTTTAGGTGCGGCCATGGGTGGTTCCCTAAAGTCGAGGATCCCGGGCGCTCAGGCGACGCCCCAGATGAAACTGAGGATCGCTTGCCGGTCACGGTGCGCACTGCGCTAACGGCGGCTGAGCCTTATCAGGCTGCCGGAAATGGAACTGTCAACATCGCTCGGAAAGTGATCCACCTCATCGGTGAAGAAGTGACCCACTTGGGGGCGAAGGAAGTGGTCGCGTTTGGAGTGGCTTCACCTCCGTTCAGGCTGTGGACCGACGACGAGTCCGGTAGGACTGGCTTTTAGTTGTGAGGATGTGTGCGTGGTGGCCGAGGCGGTCGAGCAGCGCGGTGGTCAGCTTCTCGTCGCCGAAGACCTGGACCCACTCGGAAAACGCGAGGTTGGTGGTGACGATCGTGGAGCGGCGTTCATAGCGGTCTGCGAGGAGGTTGAAGAGCAGTTCGCCGCCGGCGAGGTCGAAGGGCACGAAGCCGAATTCGTCGACGATCGGCAGGGCCACCCGCAGGTAACTCTGATGCAGGCGGGTGAGCGTGCGCTCGTCGCGGGCCTCGAGCAGTTCGCGGACGAGGTTGGCGGCGCGGTTGATGGCGACCCGCTGGCGGCGCTGGACGGCTTCGACCTCGAGCGCGATCGCCAGGTGGGCTTTGCCGGTGCCGATCGGGCCTGCGATCACGACGTCCTCGCCGCGCTCGAGGTAGTTGCGAGTGGCGAGCTGGGCGAGCTGCGGCCGCTCGATCCCACGCAACGCGTGCCAGTCGAGCTGGTCCAGGGTCTTGAGGTCAGGGAAGCGCGCGCCGCGCAGCAGGCGCGAGACGGCCCCGTCACGGCGGACCATGACCTCGGCCTCGAGCAGCTGGAGCAGGAACTCCTCATAGTCCCAGCCGTCGTGCGCGGCCTGGCGGACCAGTTCGGGGTACTGGCGGCGGACAGTTGGGAGCCTGAGTTCGCGGCAGTGGGCGTCGAGCACGGCCGCGCGGGCCGCATCATTGAGTGTGCCGCTCATCCGACGACCGCCTCAAGCAGAAGATCGTAGTCGGCCGCCGAGGCGGTCTCGACCTCGTAGCCGCGCAGCGCTTCCGGGACCGCCACCGGCCCGGGCGGATCCTCCTCCGCGAGTAGCCGCTGCTCGCCGTGCGCGTCCAGCGTGCGTAGCAGCCGGGCCAGGCTGCGGGCCGCCTCCTGGGCGCCCTGTTCAGACTTCCACTGGCGCTAGAGCCGGGCGAACGGCTCGCCCAACTCGGACATGAGCTCAGGGTCGACCTGACGCACCGCCTGGGGCTTGCGGGACAGTTCGGCCAGGTAGTGGCGGTAGCGCACCCGACGGCCGCCGAAGCGCACACGTGGATGGCTGACCTGTTCGCCGCGGCAGGAGAGGGTAAGTTCGTCCACTTCAATCCGAGCAGTCGCCCGCAACCCGGCCCAGTGACTGGGCACCGAGTACCCAGTGCGAAAGCGCGTCCAACGCGCAGGCGCCTTCGACCCGCGCCATCGCGCTACGGCCAACCGAGACCGAGGACCGACCGCCGCCGAGGTCCCTGTTCACGCCGGACCGGCTCCGGCAACCCCAGGTAGCGTCTGACCGTGTTGCGGCTGATCCCCAGCTCGCGCGCCACCTGAATCCGGCTCCGTCCCTCGACAAGGACCTGGTGCCTCAGCACGTGCACATCCTGCATCCGTAGCATCCTCTCCCCCAGCGTCCGGCCCCCTCCGGACCTGCTGGCAGTGTCCACAAGTGGATCACTTTCCGAGCGATCGCTGGATCAGTTTCTAGGCGATGAATGCAATCAGGCAGTATCTCGGCTAACCCCAAGGTCCGAGACAATGCGAGTCGAGTGTGTCCTTGGTCGAATGAAGTCACCTTCGGCTCGTAGCCCGAAAAGACTGCGAAGCACCTTTACCCTGGTTCGCCTCATGCTGTATGTTGACTCCGCACGCCAAGGAATCACCTCGCACCTGCTGTGTCACACGAAAGAACGGCCGTTGAGATGCGATTCAGGACACCCCCTCAATCCCAGTGTGCCGTCTTACACGTTCCTTCGTGTCCAACTTCTCGTTGATGGGGCAATTGGGGTGAAATGAACGACAGTGCTAACACTCCCATTCACGTCGCGTACTTGTTTGGTGCTGGTGCCTCACATGCTTGCGCAAAGAGCGGCGGAAGCCATCACGGTCTCCTCATGCGCGACCTCAACCCTCCTCTAAAGGCCCGCGTTCAGCAGCTCCTAGACCTAGAGTACGCTGACCACGACACTCTGAAGCAACTAGTCAACACGATCATAGACGATGACACTGACTACGAACATGTAATCACGTTTCTCGACAACGCGCCGTCACTCATCCATCGGCAATTTGCCGACAACTTACGGCAAATCTTTGAGGAGGTGCTCCGACAGAGGTTACTGGAAGTTAGGCAGGACTTGGATCGTAATCCTATCGATCTCTACACCGCCCTCTTCGACTTTCACAAAGTTGAAAATAACCGAGAGCATCTCAAGGGCATTTTGACGACTAACTACGATTCCTATGTGGAAGAGGCACTGCAGGCCGCGCACTTTGAATCAGTCTACATGGGCTTCGACCTGGGACTACCCAATCCTACTCCATCACAAGAGTCAATCACCGTGCTTAAGCTTCATGGCTCATTTGATTGGCAGGACACCTGGCCAATCGAAGTCGGTTCAGGGGAGCCTCCCTTATGGATTCCTCCAGGAATCCAAAAGGACAAGCAGCGCTATCCGTTCAATGCCATATGGGCGATCGCCAGGGAGGTGCTGGCGTGCGACATCCTGCGAATCATCGGCTGCAGGCTGGACGGCAACGACTGGGATCTCATCTCTCTCTTGTTCTCGACCATCCATGTCCAATCGTCCTATCGGCCCTATCAGGTCGAGATAATCGACTCTCCGCAGAACGCCAAGGTGATGGCAGAGACGTTGCCCTATCTACAGCCTCACTCAATGTTGGAGATAGACGAGATTGGCCGTCAGCTGGTGTCCGAATGGGGCGGCGGAGCGCCGCAAGACTTCAGCACGCTTAACTCCGAGAAGCAAGCTCAGTTGATTACTCACGCCGGCAGCTCTCATAACTGGTTTGAAGTGTGGCTTCGCCAAAAGGCAGAGCTATTGTACAGTGACCTTGGAAGCCTAGATACAACAGCCGGAGCCATCAGGGCGTTCTTGGAGCAGTGACATGCAAAGAGAGACCACCCACTGGTCAGTGCAGCAACTTCGCTCAATGGTCGACAGGATTAACTTCCCAGAGTACCAGCGCGAGCCGAATCTATGGAGTCGCAACGAGAAGCAAAGGTTGATTGACTCCATGATGAGGGCTTTTGACATTGCGTCCATCTACCTGTATACCCACGACGATGATCAGATCGACTGTGTAGATGGCCGGCAGAGGATTGGGGCAATAATGTCCTTCCTGGGTGTTAACGCGCAAGACGAAGATAATGGCTTTCCCTTCCGCGCGTTAAACGAGATTGAGGCAGAGTCTCAAGCGGACGCACAACTCGCCGTGTATGACGGTCAGACCTTCGCCCAACTGCATGCATCTTCGGACCCAGGCGCACAGCAACTAGTCAAACAGTTCCTGGAGTACATGATCACCATTGTGAACCTCTCCGAGAGTAAGGAAGCGCATGAGTTCAATCTGCAGTTTACACGCCTCAACTTGGGTACAATCATCAACTCAGGAGAAAAGCTTAATGCGATGGTTGGTGACCTACGGGACGTGTGCTTCGCCGAAGACGGCCTAGGCTCCCATGAGTTCCTCAGAGCATTGGGCGTGCCGACACGACGCTATGCTCCAGAACAACTTGCGGCGCAAATTCTGGCGCAAATCCAATCACTTGAAGCGCGAGAAGAGTACACCAGGACTCGGCACTACGATTTGCAACGACTATTCAAACAAGGCACGACAATGAACGAACGGCAACGGAGCATTGTAGCAAGCGTCGAACAGTTGTTGGATGTACTCGTAAGCGGATTCCCTGACCCGGGCATCCTGAAGAACCGCGCGATCGCTGTATCGACTGTGTTGTTGGCTTGGGATCTTAGAATCGACTCAGTTTCCGCCGCGCAGAGTTTCGCTGAGTTCGTAGAGGATTTGGTAAGTCGTCTGAAGTGGCAGATCGGAAAGGGATTGGATGTCGATTCGGAGTATCGCTATCTCGTTGACTTTCAGAGGCACATTACACAAGCCTCTGTGGAGAAGCCTGCGGTAGAGGCGAGGGCCGTTGTGATGAGGGATCAATACGAGCTATGGATACGTTCGGGGGTGCTTCGTGGCGATGAGGAGTGGCAGGCTAGGAATCCTGGTAAGACGATCGGAGTCGACTAGTTGCCAGGCCGATGGTTGCGAGCCGCCAGCGAAATCGCTAACTTGTCGGGGCGACGCAACCGCTGGGGCGGGACTCATTCCTCTCGTATACCCTGAGCCAGCCATGCCGGTTCACCAAGATGTGCAAACGGGGATCCTCTGAAGCTGCGGATGTAAGAATCGCGCTCGGAGAGGAGTCCTCGGACGCGCGGGCCGCCAACTCCTACGCGCCTGTGCTCTTCTGTCGGGCAAACGACCGGCCCTATAGACTGCCCAGCAAAAGCCAAGGAAGGGTAGGCCCTCGGCATGTCTAGCACGCAAATGGCCAATCCGAGCTTTCCTTGGCTCCCTGCTGAAGTGACCGGCCCGAAACTCCAGCGCGCTACCGGCGCCTACCGATATTACGCCGGCTATTCTCACGACTTTGTGCGCGACATCCTCAATGGATGGCCGGAAGACGAGCTAATCCTTGATCCGTGGAACGGCAGCGGAGCCACCACGACCGTCGCCGCGACCCTGGGCAAATGGTGCGTTGGGGTCGATTTGAACCCGGCCATGGTGGCGATTGCCAGGGCTTCACTGCTAACGGAAAGGGACACGGACAGGATCCACCGGCAAGCGAGAGGGCTCAGACAGCTCAAGCATGCCGCTACAGCTGTTCAACACGACGATCCCCTACTGGAATGGTTCGACGCCGCAAGTGTTTGTCGCCTGCGGTCCATTCAATCCTGGCTGGTTGGGCTGAATCGTCTAGACATTGAGGATGTCTCAGACCTCGATCACGCGCAGTCATATTGGCTTACGGTTCTATTTGGGATCGTTCGCAATGCCGCAGTTGCGTGGCGCAGCTCCAATCCAACTTGGACAAAACCAGGAGACGGCATTCAGCACGCTTCTCTTGAATGGGAAGAAATGAAGGGGGCATTGGTTGACACTGGCATGGCGGCGACACCATTGCAGGAGGGAGACGCTGGGCGATCGAACGTCTTCCTGGGTGACTCGGCAGAACTTAGCGAAGTGGGCGCAGAGCCACACTTAGTGTTAGGCTCACCACCCTATTGCACGCGCATTGACTATGCAATGGCGACGCGGGTAGAGCTATCCGTTCTTGGTCTCAATGCCGTCAAGCAGACAGAGCTGCGACGTCGCCTAATGGGAACGACAACTGTTCCCACAAAGGAAGTAGCGCTTACTTCAGTTGTCGGAGAGACAGCGAGACGGACTCTTCAGTTAGTCCGCAGTCATCCTTCAAAGGCCTCTTCTACTTACTATGCGAAGTGGCTCGCACAGTACATAGACAGCTTCGCCTCATCTCTCTGCGAATTGAGCCGCGTCGCCGCTCCCGAAGGCGCGATTGGGATCGTCGTACAAGGATCCTATTACAAGGAACTTCTCATAGATCTCCCATCCATCACCACCGACATCTTGAACGGTCTTGGTTGGCGCCTTGTTCGTTCGTACAGCTTCCCACATCGTCGTTCTCTTGCACACATTAATCCGCGCGCCATTGGCTATAGAGACGGCGGCGGTCCTAGTGAACACGCACTTTTCTTTGGCAGGATGTGCTGAGTGCCTCGAACTGTTGTGCTCTTCGCTTTGTTTGGTGATACGGACCTGTGTAATGACAAACGCCGAGCTATTGACTCATTCCTTTCTCTCGACAGCACAAGCTGATGGCCTCAACGTTGGCGCGTCGGCGGACGATTTTGATGTTCGGGCCGCGGGAGCACTCTGGATCCGCCGTCTTGCTGTCTTGCATTCGGAGGAACTTCCGCCTTAGCGCGCTAGAAGCCCCATCATCGTACGCCAGGACCTTGGCTGATCAGTTGCAGTTCGCCGCGTCAATGGGGTGGCGTGCAACGGCTTTAGCTGCTCTACACGTCGAGTATGCCAAGAGACACACTGAACAATACTAATGCCCCTGCCAACCACAACAGTTGGCCGAGGTGTTGGGACTAGCTGGATTTCTCAAGTTGCGAGACCAGCTTGCTGCGCTGCTTCCGGCGCTTAGCGGACTTCGGCTCATCAGGGACGGGAGCCGGTTCCTCTTCTTTGACGCCTCGGGATTGCTTGCGCAGTTTCTCCAGGACCTCGATCCGCTCCGGGTGCTGCGCCTCGATCGTTTCGAAGGGCGTCGTGTATGCCGAGGCGGCCGCGTGGATACGCTCGGCTTGCTCCGGGTTGCCGAACCTGGGTTTGGCGACGGTCATCGAGAACGCCGGCAGGCGCTCCGGGCCGACAGTGGCGCGGACATAGCAGTGATGCACGGGCTGGGAGACGATGTCGTCCTCCGACAACCGCTCGCGGCTCAACTCCCAGATTAGTTCGCGGGCGTCTGCTCCGGCCACTTGGAATGCGGCAAGGCAGCCGATGTTGGCCAGCAGCGTGTCGCGCATGGTCGGCGAGAGGTCGTCCAGCTTGCGCAGGCTTTGGGTGGCGAGCACGAACGAGGCGCCGTACTTGCCCAACTCCGAGAGCATCGACTCGAACTCGACCCCAGGAATGGTCTGCATCTCGTCGACCACGACCAGGGCGCCGCGGCGTTGGTCCAGGGGCAGCCGCTCCTGTTCGCGGATCACCGAGTCGACCAGGTTGAGCACCGAGGCCCCGACCAGGGCGGCCACGTCGCGGCCGACCGTGCCCTGGGCCGTGGAGACGAGCAGGATGCCGCCGTCGAAGATGGTCCGGCGCAGATCGATCGTGGACTTCGGCTGGCCCAGAATCGCGCGAGCGCGAGTGGAGGAGGAGTAGTAGTTGAGCCGGGTCCTGACCGGGGCCAGGGCGTCGGCCTGGTACTCCTTGCGCCAGCCGCCGAAGTCGCGCACCCACCACTCAAGGAGGTAGGAATCTCGCAGCCGGGGCAGCACCTTGTCGCGGAAACTGGCGTCGGAGAGCAGCCGGAGGCCATCGAGGATGGTGTACTGCTGCTCCGTCTGGGTCAGCGGATGGCTGTTCGCTTCGTGCAGGGTCTTGACGGTCTGCTCGAGGATCGACTGCATCCGAGGCCCCCACTGCTCCCACAGGCCGCGGGCGACGCGGACGACCGCGTCGGCGGTGCGGTCGCGATCGGCGAAGATGCGGGCGTCGAGCAGGTTGATCCCGGGCGCCCGCTCGTCGTCGGACAGATCGATCAGGCGGACGTCGCCCGAGAGGGTTTCCGGCACCTGCTCCAGCAGCGCCGCGACGAGGTCGGCGTGCGGGTCGACCACGACGATCGCGTCGCGGTCCAAGCCCTCGGCTTTGCGCTGGAGCTTGTGCGCGACGATGTGGCGCATCAGGGTCGATTTGCCCATCCGGGTGCGGGCCACGTAGAGGTGGTGGCGGCGCAGCAGGTCCTCCGGAAACCGCACCGCGCGCGGGTGATCGCTGTTCGTCATCCCAACCAACGCGCCCTCCGTGAGCACCCGGGCAGGCGGCGGCAGCACCTTCGAGCCGGAGCGCTCGAGGTCGTGGGTCTCGTCGCCCGAGCCGGGCGGATGCCAGAGCGCGGCCAGCTCGCGCACGCCGAGGATGCTGCTGCGACGGAAGAGGCCGGGTGGGCGGGGATGCAGGCGAGGCTCAGCCCGCGCGACCTCGCGCAGCGGTCCGACCTGGAAGCTGGCGCCGGAGGGATGGTCGTAGTGGCGGTAGGCGGCGGCGACCTGCTCCAATAGTTCGGCCGCTCGATCCGGTGAGGCCGTCCCGGGCAGGATGGCCGTGACCTCGAGTTCGCCCTCGAATGCGATCCGCGAGATCTTCTCCTTGATCAGCTGCGGCTCGTAGTAGCGGTTGCGCGCCTTGTTCCAGCGGCGCCAGGCCCAACCGCCGCCGATAAGGGCGACGGCCGCCCCGGCGCAGAGCGCGGCCAGATTCCAGATCTCGCCGGCCTGGAGCCAGCTGTAACCCTGGAAGAAGCCGAAACCGGCCAAGCCGAGCACGGTCAGCGCCAGCGGGTCGGGACCGCCACGAGCGGGCGGGGCGGACTGCGGGACCCGTTGAGGCTGACCGGGACGCTCGCCGAGCTTCTCCTGGTAGGCGCGCGACAAGCCGGGGCCGAGCGAGCGCAAAAGGATGCGTGAGACGATCCGCTCCCTGGTGCGGAGGCCGGAGAGCGCGCCCAGGGGGGCGAGCAGCGGGTCGGAGCCGGGGTCGAGCAGGTCGTCGTCGCGGAAGACTCGGAGCGGGACGTAGTCCGGCCCGGAGGAGCGCAGGGTCATCGACCAGGCCTGCTCATCGTCCTGGATGCGCATCGGGTCCTCTTGCGGGCCGAGCTCGCGAATCCGGGCCTGCGGGTAGTGGACGCCAAGTTGGCGGCGCACGACCTCGCCGTCCAGGCAGCGGGCCATCAGCGACACGCCGTTCTCGTCGCTCGCGATCTCAAGCGAGAACGGCTCGGGCACGGCGATCGACTGGAGCAGGTTCTCGACGCCCAAGAGCGTGCGTTGGCCGGTGCGTGGCGGGGTGACCGCGAGCAGCACCGGCCCGGACGGCTTAGAACGACGCGGCAGCCATCGGAATGGGTTGAGTTTCATGGGGTGGGTCCCTTCGGAGTTGGTTCGTGGATTGGCGGGGCTGAGGGTTCAGTGCCGTCCCGGGCGCCATTCGATCAGCTCGGTCTCCTCGGGCGTCGCCTCGATCCGGATGGGGAAGCGCTCGCCCTTGGCCAGCAGCAGCCCGTCGCCGCGAGGGCAGGAGACCAGCCAGCGCTGCAGGTCCTCGGGCAGGTCGAACGCGTCGGCCACGGTCGAGATGGCGGCCGCGTCCTGCTGCAAGAGCAGCTTGAACGCCGCGTTCTGCAGCAGCGCTCGGCCGGAGTGCCCGGTGATCGTGCGCGAGTGGTCTTCGGACAGGAGATCCTGCACGTCCTGGGTGATGAACTGCAGACCCAGCCGGTGCTTGCGCGCCCGCTTGGCCATCGAGACCATGAACGCCGCGCCTTCGGGGTGCTGCATGATCGACCAGACCTCGTCCACGACCAGCAGGCGCGGACGCGGATCTCTAGCTGCGGCGGCCCAGACCGTCTCGGTGCAAACCATCGCGGCCGCCGGGCGCAGCTCGGGTTCTAGTAGGCGCAGGTCGAACACGGTGACCAGCGCCTCGTTGTGCAGGAGGTCGTCGCCTTCGTCCGAGAGCAGGTGACGGAGGCTGCCTGAGGCGAACGGGCGCAGGAGCTTGGCCAACCCTTCGGGGTCGTCCTCTTCGAGGAAGCGGTAGAAGTCACGGAATCCGGTGCGCTCCGAGGGCCGCGCGTAGTAGCTGGCCAGAGCGTGGTCCAAGGCGGCCCGGCGCTCGGCCGAGAGCCGCTCACCCACCATCACCTCGATCAGGCGCCTGAGCGAGCCGATCCGCTGGAGCAGCTCCTCCGGGTCCGTGCGGTCGAGCACGAACGGGTTCATGCCTTGCCCTGCGACGCCGGGCGAGAGGACGCGGCCGCCGGCTGAGCGGGCCATGTCGGCGTACTCGCCCTCCGGATCAATGACGTAGGCGACTACGCCGCGGCAGAGTCCGCGGAGCACGCCCAGCTTGGTCGCGAACGACTTGCCCGAGCCCGAGCGGGCCAAGACGGCCGTGTTGGCGTTGAGATGCGTCCCGTCCCAGGGGTCGTAGACGATCGGCGCGCAGGCTCGCATGTCGATCCCGTAGAGGGCGCCCGAGCGGGTGTCGAGGTCGGGCGGCGAGAAGGGGAAGCAGCGGGCGACCGAGGAAGTGTCAAGGGTTCGCCAGGCCGCGACCGCATTGAGCGACAGGGGTTGGGTCGAGAGCAGGCCCTCGCGCTGGCGGAAGGGCAGCGGGTCAAGCTGGCCTAACGCGGCCGCGAAGTGGGCCGAGGCGCGCTGGGTCAGTTCGTCCAGGGTGTCGAGGTCGTCGGCGTGCAGGGTCAGGGAGAGCGAGGCGTGGAACAACCGCTCGCGTCCGCGCTGCACGTCGTCTCTGAGCCGGCTCACGTCCTCGAGCGCGATCTCGGCCTCGGGCGACATCGTCTTGCCCCGGCGGAGCGAAAGCGAGCGGGCCGACTCGAACCTGACTTTCTGCCACTCGAGTTGCCGCGCGGCCTGTTCCGATGGGATCGGGCCCAGGTGCAGGGCGATATCCATCGGCGCCCCGGTGGCCATCAGCTGCTGGAGGAAGCCGGGCGCCAGGGAGCGCGGCCACTTGCTGAGGTGCAGCGAACGGGCCAGACGCTCGCCCAAGCGGATGTGGCGTTGGTTGAGCTGGACCTCGACCGGTTCATCCCGGCTGGTGCGGGCGGGCGAGCCGCCCAGCGCCGCAGCGATCACGAGGCGATGGAGCGGTTCATGCTCTAGTGGATGGAGCGAGAGTCCGGAGCGGGCCAGCAGGCCGCGCAGCTCCTGCGCGTGCTCCTCCTCGCAGACCGCGTAGAAGCGCCGATCGAGGATGCCCTCGCGCGACTCCAACTCGGTCAGGAGGCGTCGCTGCGAACGAGCCGCTTCGCGGGTCTGCTCGGGCAGGTCGTCGGGCTGAGCCTCTTCCAGCTCATGCCGCATCCGCTGGAGGTCGGGCGGATGTTGACGCACCAGCAGCTGGAGGGGGAAGTCGCAGGCGTTGAGCAGCCCGGCGAAGGCGCCCAGCTTGGGCGCGTCCAGCTCGAGGCCCATCAGCTCGGTCAGGGCCAGCTTTACGCCATCCAGGCGGACGGGGCCGTCCGGCTCGACGTGCGAGAAGGAGAAGCAGAGCGGCAGCTCAGGGAACGGCTTCGCCGGACGGGGTTCGTCAGCCGGTGAGGGATGCAGTGCGGGGTTCTCCTCCGGGGACGCCGCTGCGGGATTCGGTTGGGGAAACAGTCGTTTCATCTCAGAGTCTCATTCGTTCAGGAAAGCGGGATGGGGATCACGCCGGCCGAGATCAGCGCCGCCAGGCCCTTGGCCGAGAGCGCCACGCCGAGTCCGGCAATCGTGAGGAAGACGGCCGAGCGGGCGCGGGTACCGCGCCCTTCGGCGCCGTCGGCCATCAGGAGGAAGCCGGCCCAGACCAGCCCGAACAGGGCCAGCCCTGAGGCGGCGTAGGCGACGGCGGTGAGCGCCGCGTCGAAGGCGTCGAGCATCGCCTCCTCGGCCGCCTCGACCTCGGGCGCGGCGGCGGTCGTGAGCAGCGCCGCCGCGCCCATAAAGATGATCGCGATCAGTTGCCGCAGCATCACGGCCCCCAACCCAGGATCTGGAACAGCTCGTCCAGTTCCGCGTCGGATAGCCGCGTCTGGATCGAGACGGGACGCTCCGGCTGTTGTTCCACGAGCAGCGCGCGGTAGGCGTCGTCGGAGGCGATCGCGGAAACCAGCGACAGCGACTCCGAACGCGTCTTGCTCAGATCGGGGCGCTGGACCAGCTCGGCCCGCACGTGCTCGTCGTGCACGATCTCCAGGGTCACGTCCTTCTGCACGTCGGCCGACGGGATTGAGAGCGTGCTGGAGACCGTCCAGGGGATCGGCTTGCCGTCCGGGTCGGCGACGATGATCGTCTCCGTGACGGTCTGAGTCGTTCCCGGACGGGTCAGGGTGACGGTCTCGGTGCGATGCTCGACCCAGCGCGGGTGGTGGGTCAGCTGGACCAGGGGCGGCAGCGCGATGCGCAAGTCGGCGCTCAGCTCCGTTGTGATCTCGACGGCCAGGATCCCGCTCTCGGCCGGCTGCGCCAGCGTGAAGCGGGTCTCGCCGTCGGGGACGAACAGGGCCGTGGTCTCGTGCCCGCCGGCCGCGACGGTGAGCGTCCCGGAGACGCGGGTCACTTGCGCCTGGAGCAGCGTCGTCTGGCTCAGTGCGCGGTAACCAGCTGCGGTCTGTAGCTCGACCCGCTCCTCGAGCGTCGCGACGCAGCCTGAGCGCACGCCGCCCTCGATCCGATCAGGGCGCCAGATGAGCGAGACGATTTGCAGGTCGCAGAGCTCGCCCTCGACCGCAGGCAGCGGATACGGCAGCTGATCCCCGGCGAGCGAGAGCGCTCCGGCCTGCGCGTGCTCATCCCGCCAGGCGAAGGTGAACGAGGGAACCGGACCGTCGAGCGGCAGCAGGTAACTCAACCGCCCGCCCTGGCCCAGCGTGTTCTCGCGCTGGAACTTGGGCTCGCGGCCATCCGCGCCGCCGAACGCGCGCACCTCGACCTCGAGATTGGCGGCCGCCTTGAGCACGACCGTGGCCGCAGACGCTGTCACGGTCAGGCGCTCGATGAACAACCGTCTGCCGGGGATCAGCGGGGGCGGGTCGAACTCGATCTCATCCGAAGTCCAGGTCTCCTGCTCGCCATCATCGGCCGAGGCCAGGGGCGGGCAGCAGATGACGACCGAGGCGACCACCGCGAGAGCCGCGGCCCCGCCCAGGACCCGGGGCCACCAACTTGATCGGTGTTCGCGCTGTTCCCGGGCGATGGTTTGCCGCGCGTCGTCGTACTCCCGCTTCGCCTGCTGCTTCGTATCGCGCTTGCGGAACCAGTTGCGCGGCCGCAGCGGCATCCGTTCGCCTCGCGTCCGGGGGCGCGGCGAGCGCTTCAGGTTTGCCAGCTTGCGCGCCCCGCGCCGGATCGGACCGAGCTGTGAGGCGGCCTGCTGCGTCACAATCTCCACAGCCTCCTGCGTCGCCGCAGGGGCGCCGGGCGACGCGCTGCCGGCCGTCTCCGGGTCGAGGATCACAGCCCCCCGCTTCACGGGCGGCGCGGGCGGCTCGGCCCGGACCAGCTGAACTGGTGAACCGGCGAAGCGCCGCGTCCCGAAGCCGAAGCGCATCAGGTCGGCCGCCACCGCCGGCAATCGGCGGCCGCCGACCCGGCCCACGATCAGCGCGACGCCGACCAGGGCGAAGACCAGGCCGAGGCCCACTCGCACCGCCTCGGGACCGAACGGGGCGATCTGGTAGACGCCGTAGGCCAGCGCCGCCACCGCGGTCAGGGCTACGATCTGGGGGAAGGTAAACCAGAGCAGGACGCGGTCCTCGGCCTGCACGTGGGTCGGCACCTCGTGTTCATCCATGAGGCGCCCTCCTTTCTAGGGAACCGCTAGGGAGTCGCCGGGTCGGGCGGGGTGTCGATCGTGACGACCGGGTTGGAGACCGCGTCGATCACCAGTTCGACCACGCCGAAGGCGACCAGCGCGAGCACGATCCCGGCCAGCGCCGTGAGCATGGCCGTCTTGCCGCGCTCCATCTGGTGCGGCGCGCCGGAGGCGGTCAGGTACTGGTAGGCGCCGAAGACGAAGTAGGCGACGCCGACGCCGCCGACCACGCCCAACAAAATCCCGACCAAGTTCGAAATCGTCTGGGTCAGGTCATCCATGAGTGGTGTTCCTTTCCTGGAACTGGTCCCGCACTTGATGCGGGACCGGCCCCGGACCAGGTCCGGGGCGCTTGTTGCCTCTTTGCCCCTTGCGGGACCGGTCCCTACTCAGCACATGGCGCACCTCCTTCGATTCGGGACTCGCGGGTCCGCTACTCGTTCTGACTCCGGGGTCCGCGGCCGGACGGCTCCGCGCCGCCCTGCGGCGTCGAAAGCTCGGCCGCGGAGCGGGTCGCCCCACCCGCGCCCGAGGAACCGCCGGCGCCTCCGCTGGACAACGCTTTGCCCGCGGCCGTGCCGCCGGCGCCGATGGCGGCGACTGAGGCGACGGAGCGGACCATCGTGGCGGGCAGTGAGAGGCCGAACCAGAGCGTCTGCAGCCAGGCGTCGAAGGGACTGGAGTTGCCCAGCATCGAGGGCACGCGGGTGGCCAGATAGATGAAGGCAAGCGACATCAAGAGCTTCCAGATCAGGTCCCGCACCGGCTCGAACAAGCCGATCGGGGCCAGTTCGGCGAGAAAGCCGATGCCCAACGCGAGCGCGATCAGCTGGACCGCCTGCTGGAACACCGTGGTCACGAAGAGCCTGAGCCAGTGCCGGCTCCAGCCCGACGAATGCGGCAGGATCCAGAGCCCCATCGCCGCCGGCGCGAGGACCAGCAAGAGATCGATCAGGGCGAGCCTCAGCACCATCTGGACGAGCAGGTAGAGACAGAAGAAGGCGTAGATGAGATAGATCAGGGCCAGGAGCAGGGCGAGCCCGACCGATCCGCCCTCGACTGCCGTGAGCAAGGTCTCGACGGGAGCGCGGAGCAGATCCGAGGGCGTCACATCGAGCGTGACCGCGATGAACCCGGAGACGGCGTGCGCGACGTCGATGACGAGCGCGCACCACCAGAGCGAGGCGGCCGCCGCGACGACCCCCAGCACCAGCCTCGGGATCAGCTCGCGCCACCCGGCTTGCCTGGCGCCCAGGGGTTCCTGAGTAATCAGCGAGAGGCCGATCCAGCCGATGATGAACGCGAGCGCGGCCGAGGTCACGACCCAGACCGCCAGCCAGGCCTCCTGGACCAGCAGGTGGCCGTAGGTCAGGTCGGCGGGCGTGCCGGTGATGATGTCTGACATCCGACTACTCCTCGTCCCGGCAGCCGGCGGGCTCTTCTGAGGTCAGCGCGGTGAGGACGCCGCAGAGCGTGCCGTGCACGCCCTCGATCACCCAGCGCGCGGCCGCCTTGGCCCAGCCGTCCGGGTCGAGCGCGCGCAGGAGGCTGCCCAAGAGGCCGCCCGGCTGGTGCAGGGGAACGACGGCGTAGAACGTGGTCGGGGTCGGCTGCCGGCCGGTCGCGGCCAGCATCACCATGAGGTAGGTCCTGTCCGGGTCGAGCGCTGGTTGTTCGTCCAGGGCGGGGTAGTCGAACTCGTACTCCCAGCCCTCGTCGCGCTCCGTCTCGCCGCCCGAGACTCGGTACATCGAGGTCAGCCACTCGCCCGTGTCGGCGTCGCGGATGCCGTAGTAGAGGGTTGTCAGGCGGGCCGTGAAGATCGGCCGGGCGCGGAACTGGCCGTGCTTCTTGCGCTCGATCCAGTCCTCGTCCTCGTTGACCCACTCCAGCTGCGTCCCTGAAGGCGGCTGCTGGGCGTCCGCGATCTGCCAGGCGGCCAGCGCAAGTACCAACGCCGCTAGCGCCAGGACGGCTGCCGCAAGGCGTTTGCCCCGCTGGCGCATCTTCCGGATTCGTTGCCTCATCGCGATCTCCTCACCGCACAGGTGTTCGTAGGAGTGAGATTGTGCAGGGCCGGGGCGGCCGGCAACAGGGCGCGCGCGCCATGACACGCGTGACACGGCGTCCGCGCCCTGTACGAGCCAGACGTGCTCGTGGTGTCATGGGCGTGTACAGGAATCCCCGTCCTGTGGCAGTGGGGCAAACCGGCATGATCTCCAGTCCAGGACTGAACGAACGCTGTTCCAGGCGAGGTGGATTTGGAGGGGCGGGGTGGAAGGGCTGGTTCCGGGCTGGTGGGGCAGAAGGGGCGGCAAATGGGGCAGTTGGAACACGCGGGGTGGGGTGGGGCGCCCCCTACCGGACCCCTGCCGCCCTGTCCGGGAGGGCCTCTGTCAACCGGGCCACACCAGCCGGGGTGGGGATGACGGGGTCACAAGGGCTTCGGGCGACGGGGCGGGCACCGTGCTGCACCTGCCCGGCCACCCCATCAACAGACCGGCTGGCTCAGCTGGCTCACATCAACGAAGTACGAAGGAGGCTGCTATGGACAACGCGGGGCACGACAGGCATGACGCGCAACAACGGCAAGTGAAGGACGCCGCCTTAGGCTCCACTCCGCCCAACTGCCCGGCGAAAGGGGGTGTGGATGAACAGGGGCACGACGAGGACGAGGCGCAAGAACAGCAGGCGACCGACTCCGACTCGGGGGACGCTCCACCCGGCCGCCCGGACGGGGTTGTCGGTCAGGAGAAGGACCCATTGATCGAGTTCCTCCGGCGGATGCACAAGGAGCAGGGCAAGAACAAAACGGCCGCCAAGCTGGGCGTCGACCGCAAGACCATCTGGCGGGCGCTTGAGGCAGGTCGGCTGACGCCGCGACTCAAGGACGCGCTGGAACGGGAACGACAAGCTGCGGAACTGGCGGCGGAACGGGAGGCGGCGGGCGGCGAACGCCTGGAGTTGGAACTGTGGGTGGAAGGGCTGGAGCGGCGCCTACAGGACGTAGAGGAGCAACTGACTGGTGGTCTCGGCAGACTGGGTGAGGAACTGGCGGGCTTGCGGGACGAAGTCAAGACGCTGGCCTGGACTCGACCTGAGGTAAGTGGGGCGGCTTCGGAATCCGATTCGACGCACTCGACGCTTAGGAGTCCCCACCGCACCTATCCCCAGGTGGTGACCGTCGAACCCTTGCCCGACGACGAGCCGGTCTTCGGCGAGGCGATGCCGCTCATAGCCGAATGGCGAGACCAACGTGAGCGGTTCAAGGCACACTGGCCCTCAGTCGAGGGGCTGGAGGCTGAAGTGCGGATGCTGGAGCTGGAGCTGGAGCTGATCAAGGAGCGCCGCCTCACCCTGCCACCCGGTCGGCTGCCCTGGGAGTGGGACCAGCGACGGCGGGAGGCGCAACGACGGCAGCAGCGGCTGGGGACGGCGCGGCGCAATCTGCGACGGGCGCGGTGGCGCTATTGGTGGCGGAGGGTGCTGGGCCTAGGGACTCTGGCCGCGTGAACGCTCGTGTGTGTGTTCCGCCTCAATCGTTGCATGGGGTGTTCCAAGCGCGAATGAGGTCCCTCTCTTCGGCCAGGCGTGCGGCCTGGCCGCCACTGTTCTTATGGGCGTGAATGTGAGTAGCGCCGGCTCTTCTGATGCAGGGCATTTTGTGGTGACTATCAAACCTCTCCGAGAGGTCCCCGGTCTGCCCGATGTAGATCGGAGAGAAGCGGTTTGGACTGGTTTCCCTCGCGAAGATGTAGTTGCCGGGAACGGCATCGAAGGTCTGACCGATCTCGTAGATGTAGTACTCGTACTCGGTGCCACTGAAACCCGTCCACTTGCAGGTCTGTTGAGCCATCGTTTCCCCCTATCTCACTGCCGAAGACGATATGTCAACTAGCACATGTGGTTCTATATTGGCTGCAACAGACCGTGTTTCCCATCTTCGTGGTGAATGGCAGCGCTGGCAGAGCAGATCGCTCGAGTCGCTTGAATTGGCCCGTCTCATTTCAACAGCCCTCGCTCCGGCGCGCTCACTCCGCCTCTGGTCGTGTCAACAGCGCCAGTTGCGAGACGTGGCAGGTCTCGCACCAGAATGCCCAGCGCAGCACGCTCGGGTCGCCGAAGTAGGGGATCACCCGCTCGAGAGTGACCTCGTGGCCAGCGTGCCCCCAGGCGTCGAGCTCACCGTTGGCCCGCTCGGCCAACAGCGCCAGGCCGTTCAGCTGATACTCGGCCTGCGGTTCGGCCCGGGCCAAGGCCGCTTCAACCTGCTTCGCCGTGATCGTCATCGCGCCTCCGACCGCAGAGCATAGGACGATCCGGGAACGAGCCACCGGCCGTTTCAACGTTGTCCACCTGAGACCAGTCCAATGCGAGTTTCCCAAAACCCGACGCCCGCGCCCTGTTTATCTCTATGGGACGGGCGTACTACTGGAGATGGTTTCAGGCTTTGCCAGCATTTCCCGCCCAGAAACGCTGGAGGGTTCGTCCCCGACCCGAGACCGGCAAGTTGGATGAGGTCTGCTCTCCCAGGTCCGGACTCAAGATGGGACACAGGCGCTCTTCGCAGCGCGAATCGGTCAGTGGATGAGGTCTGCTCGCCCTGACTCCGGTTCAAGAAGCGGAACTACACGGGCGGACGCCAATTGGCCCCAGGCCCCGGAACTGAGATCTGACCGGATTGCGAATGGCGCAGTTCGGTCGCTTCGTGTCCGCGCGCCGACCTTGAGCCCGACTGATTGAGCACATCTGCTCTCCCTCGCGCTTCGGCCGCACCGCCCTCCCCCTCTTCACCGCACTCCAGACC
This sequence comes from Chloroflexota bacterium, assembly GCA_028875225.1. Taxonomy (GTDB): domain Bacteria; phylum Chloroflexota; class Dehalococcoidia; order Bin125; family Bin125; genus Bin125. The sequence continues at coordinate 140,344 of JAPPFB010000003.1, forward strand.
CCCGCCGGTCTCGGCATCCGACCGCGGGTGGAGTGCGTCCACCAGCCAGTACCACCCGCCAACCGCGAAGACCTGCGCCCCGGATGCCGGTGCCGGTCGCCAGCCACCCACACAGACCACCATTCACAACCGCGCAGGAACACGAAGGGAGTTCCCGATGGAACACGTCAACCAGGCAACAACCACGCACACCGGGGCATGGAGCCGCTACACCGGCCCCACGGCCGCCCGGATCGCCGAACTGATCGCGCCCGAGCGGCGGGTCCGATTCGAGCGCGGCTGGTTCTGGACCGCCGCGGTCTGCCACGACTCGGAACAGGACCTGGCGGCCTTCCGCCAGCGGCCCGATGGCGACGGGATCGACGTCCGCTGCAAGTCGGCCGGCTGCTCCAGAGAGCGAATCATCCGCTCGCTGGAACTGCTGACCGGTGAGTCGATCTGGTCGGCATACACAACCGAGCCTCACTCCTCGACCCCGACGCAAGCGGCGGCAGACCAAAGCGACGCGACGGACGGAACGGGCGGCCACTCATGGCGGCTTGCCCTCGCGCCGTTCATCGTCCTGCTGCTGGCCGCGCCGTTCGTCTTCGGCTACGACCTCCAAGTCGTCGCGCTGAACGCGGTTGGCCTCGCCTGGGTCGGCTGGCTCGCGCATCGCCTGCTGCTCAACCGCCGCCGCTCGCTCGCGAAAGGAGGTCGAGCGCGCTAAGTCGTACCCACCTCATTCACCCAAACCCGAGGGCCGTCTCTCCAGAGGCGGCCCTTCGTCGTTGCCCCAGGGCAACGCGCATTCACCCGCAGTCGCAGGTGCACACGGAAAGGAAACCCAGATGACTGCAGCCACCACCATGACCGCTCCCCGGCCGACGCTGGAGGAGTTGGTCGACCGGATCATCGACGCCATCTTCGGCCTGGACGAGACCGTCGAGCCGATCACATCGCCGGCCCGGAGCATTCACGAGGCGCGCCGTCTGAGACAGACAGGCGACCTGGACCAGGCGCTCGCCGTCTTCGCCGGGCTGGACCTCAGCGTGGCGACGGACGGGGAGCGGCGCTGGGCCTTCGCCGAGTTCCTCGACCTGGCCCGCAGACGACACCGAGATCGGGAGGCGTTGGTCTACAGCCCGGCGAGCGGACGGGCCGCCGTGTTGACGCCCTACACCACCGCCGCGCTGCAGATCGAGGCCGTTCTGGGCATGCGCTGGCGGCCGGGCAAGGTCGTCTCGAGGCGCTGCTTGCGAGGACTCAGACCCCTCGGGAACCGCGGTACGTCATGCCGCTGAGCGCACCAGTCGACATCTCCGCGCTCAAGGCGCGCCATCCACTGGGCCATGTGGTCGAGGCCGACGGGGTCAAGCTGCGCGGACGGGGCAGAGTGCGCCAGGGTCTCTGTCCCTTCCACAAGGAATCGGAGGGAAGCTTCACCGTCTACGCCGACACGCAGAAGTGGTACTGCTTCGGCTGCGGCGAGGGCGGCGACGTGCTGGACTTCATCCAGCGCGCGGACGGCGTCGATCTGCCCGAGGCGATCCGCCGGCTGGAAGCGTCGCCCGCGACCGCGGCGGCGACGGTCATCCCGCCTCAAGCTCCAACCGCGCTCTCCCCCGCGCCGAACCGCGATGCATCGCTGCTGACGACGGCGATGCGCTGCTACCAGCGACAGCTCTGGCTCTGCGAGGAAGCCCAGGCCTACCTCGCCTCGCGCGGCATCAACGCCGCAGCCGCGCGGAGCCTGGGGCTCGGCTATGCGAGCGGTCGCGGGCTGCGCGAGTGGCTCGTGCAGGCGGGCTTCGACGACCGGCGGATCCTCGCGAGCGGCCTGGCCTCAGACGGCCTCGAGCGCTTCCGCGGGATGATCGTCGTGCCCGAACTGGCCGGCGGCCGCGTCCACTGGCTCGCCGGCCGCGCCGTCTGGCCCGTGCTGCGGCCGAGATTCCAGGCGCTGCCCGGCCCCAAGCCCGTACTTGGTCTTTCGCAGCTGCCAACAGGCTCACCATGGATCGTCGTCGCCGAAGGCCTCTTTGACTGGCTCGTGCTGGCCGCCTGGGGCTTGCCCGCTGTCGCCGGCCTCGGTACCCAGGGGATGGACCGGCTGGCTTCCGCCCTACAGGGACAGCCCCGCGTCTTCGTTGTCTTCGACGCCGACCTAGCCGGCTCGGACGCCGCTCGCCAACTCGCCGAACTGCTTGGACCTCATCGCGCCCGCATCGCGACGCTGCCCGACGGCGTCGGCGACGTCGCCGACCTCGGCCATCGTCCAGACGGTCGCTCGCGATTCCTCGACTCGCTGCACCGTGCGGCCCGGGCTGCCCAGTAGGAACACATCCATCGCGGGGCTCGTCCCGCTCACCCATCAACCACTCAGTCACCGAACGGAGGGCCAGCGTATGGCCTCTGCCCGACCGTGCCCATGGCACGGCGCACGGCCGCCTATCTCGACGGCCGCACCTACCCCAACCCACCACCCGAACAGGAGCAAGAAATGAACAACGGCAACCACCGCAACGGAAACGCGGCCGCCACGGCGGTTCGTCGGAACGGCAATGGCCGGACGCCGTCGCAGTCCGAGAACAATGGAAACAGCCTGCCCCCGACTCGATCGGGGGGCGCGCGAGCGCGGGGCAACCAGCCGACCAGCGTCGACAACAGTCCGAACCAGACCGCGCCGGAGGCCCTGCACTGGGACGCGCTCGCGCCCCGCGTCACGGAAGCCCTGGGCCAGCCGCTCGACCCGCAGCTGGTCTCGCAGCGCAAGGGCCGCGGCGGCAGGAAATTCGACTACGTGGAGGGTCACACGGCGATCGACCAGGCCAACCGGATCTTCGGGTTCGGCGGTTGGGGATACGAACTGCTCGGCGACGTGACCCTGCGGCAGATCGACCTAACCGACTCGCGCACCGGCGAGGTGACAAGTACGGCCGCTTACTCGGCAGTCGTCCGAGTCACCGTCCCAGGCGCGCCCGCGCGTACCGATGTCGGCTTCCAGCCGGTCACGGACGAGACGCCGGAAGGGCATGAGACCGCCTACAAGGGCGCCGTAACGGACGCGCTCAAGCGCGCTCTGCGCAGCTTCGGCGACCGCTTCGGCAACGGCCTTTACGGCGACCCGCCGACCAGCACCCGCAACAGCGACACTCGCGAATCGACTCCGCCATCCCGCTCGCAGCCGGCGGCGGAACGGAACACCTCGCAGCAGCCGCGACGACGGGTCGTGCAACCGGCTGCCCCGTCTGACGACGATCGACGCGACGCCGCCAACCTCCGCGCCCAGCTAATCGAACTGAGCACGGAACAAGGCTTCACCGAGGAACAGGTCCGTTCGGCCGTGCAGACCAAGACCGGTCGCGGGCTGGATCAACTCGGTCCGGCCGAACTCAACCCGCTGATCGCCTCGGCCGCCGACAAGCTGGAACGGATGCAGGGAGCTGCCGGCTAACCAGCCGCGTCGAACCCGCCCCACCCTACCGGACCCCTGAAAGGAGTTCACATGACCACCACCGCAGCCACGTCCACGGACGTGTTCAGCCGCCCCGCCGCCCGCTTCGTCGCGGGCGGGCTCGAAATCCGCGCCTCGGCCCTGGGCCAGTGCCGCCGCGCGCTCTGGTACACCGCGACAGAGCAACCGGTCACCAACCCAACCCAGCCCGAGTCGCTGACCCTGCTCGAGGCGGGCAACGCGCTCGAACCGGTTGTCGTCCGCGCCATGCGCCGTGCCGGCTGGCGCGTCTCGGCGGCCGACCGCGACGATCCTATGTCGGTCACGGTCGAGGCCGCCCCCGGGCTGACCGTGACCGGCCATCCCGACGCCACCGGGTGCCCGCCCTCGGAGGGCGGAGATGCCGCGGCCGTCGAACAGTTCCTGTTCGGCGCAGACGAACCGGTCGGTCCGGCTGAGGACCTCGTGATCGAAGTCAAGACGCGCGGGCCGAAGGCGTTCAAGCGCTGGCAGACGCTGGGCGCCGAGCGCAGCCACCCCGAGTCGGTCGCCCAGGCGGCCTGCTACTCGCTGGGCCTCTTCGGCGAGTGCCGCGACGTGGTGATCGCGACGCTGGACACCGGCGCGCGGGTCTGGGACCACGAAGTCATTCCGGCCGCCCGAGCCGAACGTGCATGGCGGAACGCTACGGGTCGACTTGAGGCGCTGGCCAAGCACCACGCGGAGCGCGGACCGGATCCGGAGGCGCTGCCCGAACGCGACTTCACGGCCTCGGACTGGCAGTGCCAGCGCTGCCCCTACCTCAACCTCTGCCAGCCCGGCGAGGCGGGCGAGGCCGAATACGACGTCGAACCGGCCGAGCCGGTCTCGGACGAACAGGCGCGGGAGGCGCTGCGCGAGTACGAGCGGACCCAGGCTCGGATCAAGTCGCTCGAAGCCGACAAGCGCGGCGCGCTCAAAACGCTCCAGCACTGGCTCCTAGGGAGGGGAGAAACCAAGGCCAAGCTGGAGGGATCGGCCAAGCAGCGCACGGTCGGCGTGGTCACAAGCCGCCGCTACTCGGTCGATCACCAGCGCCTCAACGCGCTGCTCGAACCGGAACAGCGCGCGGAGATCGTGACCGAGAGTGTCAGCGAGTACCTCCGGGTCAGCTGACTCACCAACCCGTCGAATCGACGCCCGCTCGACCGGGCGCATACCGGGCCCGCGCTCCCTCAGGGGACGCGGGCCCGCCTCGTTAAACGGGCGCGGCCTACCCGCGCCGACACACGCTCTTCAGAAAGGAGCGCACCAATGTCACGCACCATCAACCGAGTCGAACTCCTGGGCCGGGTCGGCAGCGACCCCGAGCTGCGCCAGACCCAGGGCGGCACCGCCGTCGTCCAACTGAGGCTGGCGACCGACCGCCGCCGCGAGAACGGCAAGGACGAGACCGACTGGCACACGGTCGTCTGCTGGGCCAAGCAGGCAGAGGCCGTCGCCGAGTACGTCCGCAAGGGCGAACGCGTCTACGTCTCGGGCCGGCTGCAGCAGCAGAGCTGGGAGACCGACGCGGGCGAGCGCCGCAGCCGCACCGAAATCCACGCCTCCGAAGTGATCTTCCTCGGCTCGGGTAACGGGAACGGCAACGGTCGCAGCACCGGCAGCGAGGGCGATCAGCCCTTCTAAACCTTCATCGTTCATCGACGCCTCAACAGAGGCGCATCACCCCGCATCAGGTGCGGGGCAAGCGGGGCCGCGCTCCCTCGTGGGATGCGGCCCTGCTTCGCATCCCACGCAAGAGAAAGGACCCCGAAGTGACCACCACCGACCAACTCCCATCGATCCCGTCGACCGACAACCCCGAGCGCCAGGCGCTGCTCGACGCGCTGCGCCAGAACCTGCACGTGCTGGGCGAGCTCGCGATCCGCTACGAGGTCGAGACCCGGCCTGAACGTCCCCTGGACATGCCCATCATCTACCGGCCCGAATCGGTCGTCGACCTGCTGGGCGAGGAGATGAGCAGCCTTGCCCAGGAACAGGTGCGGGTGCTGCTGCTCGACCGCAAGAACCGCGTGGTCGGACAGCGCACGATTTATCAGGGCAACGGCTACGCGGCGCTGGTCCGACCGGCAGAGGTCTTCCGGCCCGCCGTGATTGAAGCGGCGCCGCACATCGTCCTGGTCCATAACCATCCCTCGGGAGACCCCGAGCCGAGCCGCGACGACATCAAGCTCTCCAAGGACCTGGCAGAGGTCGGCGAGCTACTTGGGATCGAGCTGCTCGACCACGTCGTGATCGGCGCGGACGACTGGGTCTCGCTCAAGACCGAGGGCCTCTTCTAGGCGGACTCAACCCATCCCTCTCACCTACCGGACTCAACGAAAGGACGAGCGATGCTCGACACCCCCACCGCGTCTCCTCCGGGAGACAATCCCGGCACACAGCTCTACACGATCACGGCGGGCGGGTTCTCCGCCACTTGTGACGCCTTCGCCTCCGACCCCGAGCAAAACCAGCTCTGGTTCTGTTCCATGGTCGGCGCCCAGACCTCGCTCAAGGCGATCTGGGCGGCGCTGCTCAACTCGCCTCCCAGCCCGGCCTTCCTGATCAAGGGCGCCGTGGACGACCTGCACGAGGGCGGCTACGAACGCTGCCAGATCCCAGAGGCCAGCATCGGCACCTGGAAGACGAAGATCGCGCGGCTGCCGCAAGCCGGCGCCTGGCACGCCATGGTGTTCACGCAGATGGCGGAGCTCTCATTCGAGCGCGACGCCTTCCTGTTGCTGACCCCGGACCTCGCTGACGCCTCGGCGCTGCACCTGCGTTTCCTCAACCAGCGGACCGATCTGCCGATCCACCGCAGCTGGGCCGACTGGCTCTGGAAGCAAGGCCTGGAGAACGAGGCGATCCGGCCGCTCAAGTCGGAGGGCCTGCACGCCTGGTACTGCCACCACGAGCCGCAGCAGTTGGAGAGCGAACTCTCGGCCGCTGTCAGGTACGGCGCGCTCGGGCTGCCGCGCGAACTGAACGGAGCGGCAGCATGAGCCACCGCTACGTCACGGTCACGGTCGAGACCCGCGCCGGCGAGGACGATGTCACGGGCGAGGAGATCACCGAGATCATCAACCTCGACCTGGACGAAGACGCCCCGTACATCGAGGGCCAGGTCCACGAGGACCTGCACGACCACCTGCTCAACCTGCTTCAGCGGCATGGGGGAGGCGGCGAGTGACCGACTCACCGGATAACGAGATCATCGTCACGGTCCGCCAGGGCCCCGACGAGACGGCCCGCTGGTGGCTCCAGCGGCCGCAGTCCGACTGGCAGACTGCCCAGATCGCCGAAGAACTCGAAGACCACCTGGTCGGCCTCGTCGAGGCCGGCGACCAACGGAGAGAAGACACCCCATGAGACTCGGAGGCCAACTGAAGGGCGGCTGTGCGCCAAGAAGCGCATAGGTTGAGAGTTCCAGACTTGGAACCCGGCCAGGAG
>JAPPFB010000013.1 GCA_028875225.1 Chloroflexota bacterium
TGGTCGAGCTGCCGGCGAGCTGGTACCTCGACGACGCGCCGCCCATGATGTTCGTCAAGACCTTCCCGAACAGCCACGGTTGGGTCAACCCACGGGATGTCGAGGATATCTGGCGCGACCAATTCGACTGGATCTACCGCCACTATGACTATGCGATCTATACCTGCGTGATCCATCCGGATTGCGCGGGCAAGCCGCAGGTGCTGATGATGCTGGAGCGGCTCTTCGATCACATGCTGGCGCACACGGGTGTGCGCATGATCACGATGCGGGAGATGGCGGAGGACTTCAAACGCCGGCATCCCTTCAACGGCACGACCGAAGGCGCGCCGGCGGCGGAATAGACGGAGTACGCGGGCCGCTCTGCCACCGGCGCCGTCCTCGGGCGCCGGCGGTGGCGGCGAAATGCCAGAAGCGCAGCGAAAGGAGCTTCCATGTCGACCGGATCCCTCGCGGAGATTCCGCTCATCGACCTCAGTCCCTATTTTGCCGGCGACGTTGCCGACAAGCGGCGGGTCGCGGATGAGATCAGCCGAGCCTGCGAGCGGATCGGCTTCTTCATGGTCTCGGGTCACGGGGTGGACCCGGCGCTTATCGATAGGGCGCGCCGCGAATCCGTGGCGTTCTTCGGCCTGCCGATGGAAGAGAAGCTCGCCATCAGGAAGCCGGAGGGCGATCTGGCGGTCCGAGGCTACGAGCCGGTGGGCACGGAGCACCTCTCGGCAACGATCGGCGTGGAGGCGCCGCCCGACCTGAAGGAATCGATCTCGTTCGGGCCGATCGACGTGCCGGACCATCCGTCCTGCCACACCGAGGCGGCCGCGCCCTGCTACGCGCCCAATATCTATCCGCAGCAGCCGTCGGGGCTCCGCCAGACGATCGAGGACTATATCCGGGCCCTGGACCTGCTGGGGTGGCACCTGCACCGGCTCGCGGCCATCGCCTTCGATCTGCCCGAGGACCACTTCGACGCCATGCTCGTAAGGGGGTTCAGCATCCTCCGCGTGCTGAACTATCCCGAGCAGAAATCGGCACCCAAGGAAGGGCAGCTTCGCGCCGGCGAGCACTCGGACTACGACAACCTCACCATTTGCCTGATCGAGGACAAGCCGGGCGGCTTGCAGGCACGCGGCCCGGACGGCACCTGGGTGGACGTGCCGGCGATCCCCGGCTCGTTCGTGGTCAACATCGGCGATTTCCTGATGCGCTGGACCAACGACCGCTGGAAGTCCACGCGGCATCGCGTGCTCAACCCGCCGCACGCGTCCGGCGACCGCATGTCATTCTGCCACTTCATCGAGCCCAACTACGACGCGCTGATCGAGTGTCTGCCGACCTGCAGCGGGCCGGACCAGCCGGCGAAATACCCGCCGATCACCGCCGGCGACTACATGCTCGAAAAATTCTCCAGCCAGGAGAGCGGCCAGGAGTGGAGCGACGAGGACAGCCGCAAGTTCGGCACCGGAGACACCGAGACGCGCTTCACTCACTGACGCAGCGTCGACACTGCGCGGGCGTCCGCCTTCGTTGCGGCGCACTGCACCGGCCGGTACAGTTCTATTCCAGCCGCAAGACGACGACGGCGCGTCAACGCTTGGCTCGCAAGGGTAGGTGACGCGCCAAAGCCGGCGTTTCGAGTGAGACGCGCCCCAAAGCAGTTGAGGCAGCATTCGTCACACATTTGGCGCGGATGTTCGAGGATAAGACCCTTGCGAACTTGGGGTTGAGCTTTCGGATAAGGGAGACGAAGCGATGGCAATTGGCAACTCTGTCAAGGAGACCGAGCGCTATCTCGACGTGATTGAGCGCTTCAATCCTGAAATCAATGCGGTCCTGACCACGACCCCGGAGATGGCGCTCGAAATGGCTCATCAGGCCGATAAGGCTGCCGATGACGGCGAGTGGCTTGGGCTCCTGCACGGCGTGCCGATGCTGACAAAGGACTGCCTCAATGTCGCGGGTACGCGAACGACGTTCGGCTCGGGAATGTATCGGGACAATATCGCCAATTCGGATTCCGAAGTCGTCCGACGCATCAGGAATTCGGGTCCTGTCTTCCTCGGAAAAACCAATCTGCCCGAGTTTTGCTACGGCGCGACGACTCATAACGTCCACTACGGCAATTGCTTGAACCCCTGGGATACGACGCGGATACCCGGTGGCTCGAGCGGAGGCACCGCGGCGGCGCTGGCATCCGGCATGTGCCGCATAGCGTTCGGATCCGACACCGGCGGCTCCGTCCGGGGTCCGTCCGCCCTCTGTGGTATCTCGGGCATTCGCCCCACCGTCGGCCGCATCCCCAACACCAATGCACTGGCGCTCACGATCCATGCCGACACCATCGGCATGATGGCGCGGACGGTGCCGGACGTCGCGCGGGGCTTTGCCGCGATCGCCGGGTACGACCCCGACGACACGCTCAGCGAGGACGTGCCCCTGGAGAACTTTCTGCCGACGCTGCGAGACGGCATCGAGAATACCAGAGTCGGGCTTCCCTCCTCCTATTACTTCGAGAACTGTGAGCCCGACGTCGTTGCACGCGTCATGGAGGCCTCGAAAGTCATCGAAGCCTGCGGTGCCACGCTGGTCGATATCGACATCGAGGGCGCCGAAGAGGCGCGGGTCGCCGTGGGTCCCACCTTGCTGGCGATCGACATGGCAGACATGCATCGCGATGGCCTGAAGAATCATCCGGAAGAGTACGGCGATGAAGTCCTAAGACGCCTCCGTTCCGGCGAACCGTTCAAAGGGACGGACTATGCGAACGCGCTGAGAACTCTGATCCGCTGGAAGCATCAGTTCAAACGCGTCTTTCAAGAGGTCGACATGTTGCTGACGCCGACGACGCCGATCGTTGCGCCGAAGTGGACTGACGCAGAGGACCTGCAGAAGTCGACCCACCTGATCCTGCGCAACTGCTTCGGCTTTGGTTACGCGGGCCTGCCCTGTCTCAACGTTCCTGTCGGGCTCGATTCTCAAGGCATGCCGGTCGGCATGCAGCTGACGGGCAAATGGTTCCAGGAGCCGCTGTTGTTCCGTGCGGGCGTCGCCTACCAGGAGCGCACCGAGTTTCACAAGCTGAGGCCTAAGCTTTCCGCTTAGGCCGTGGCGCGGCGTGTCGCACGTCCGTCAAAGACGGACCCGCTCTATAGCCCGGCCTCCCCACCGACCGTGTTGTCCGATCCGAACGGCACGCGCCTGCGAAAGTCCGCAGCCATCTCCGCGTGCGTCACCATTCTGACGCCCTGATGTCTGAGGATATGGTCGACGAGCCGCTCCAGCGCCAACATGACGTGAGGCTTGGCCGCAGCATCGGGATGGAGCGCCAGGGGGTATATGGCGTAGTCGTGGTTGCGGTAAATCCAGTCGAAGTAGTCGAGCCAGATCTGGCCGATCTCCTGTCCCGTGATCCAGCCGTGGCTGTTGGGCGCGGTCTTGACGAACATCGTCGGCGGCGCGTCGTCCAGATGCCAGCTAAGGGGGATTTCGACGATGTCGACTTCCTTCCCGGGAACCCAAGGCTTCATCCAGTCAGCGGCATCTCTCGTATAGTCGATCTTGGTCCAGCTATCTCCGGTCCGCAGGTAATAGGGGAAACAGTCCTCCTCCATCATGCTGAACTCGTGCGAGAAGCCGCACTCCAGCAGCAGGTCCACGGTGATGGGGGTGAA
>JAPPFB010000006.1 GCA_028875225.1 Chloroflexota bacterium
CCGGCCATGATCGCATATCCACCGGTTTACGCGCAGGTCTCCTCAGGGAGAGGGTTGGGGTGAGGGCCCCGTCACTCAATCAACAAGCCGCCCTGCAACAGCACGGCCATCACCCTCTCCCGATGTCCCGCAATCGCCTCACAATGGCTTCGACCGGACATGCACCAGCGAAGCCTGAGGCCTCCCTGCGATAACATTCAACCGAATCAACCCCGCTGACCGCTCGCGCCTCCCAGGGAGCACGCCACATGGAATACCGATTTAGCGACAAAGCCCTCGCCTTCGAGTCCGAGGTCAACGAGTTCCTTGACGAGGAATGGACCCCGGAACTCCGCGCAACCATCGGCGACCCCACGACCGACACCATGACCGAGGAGCGCGGCTTCCGTAAGCTGCTGGCCGAACGCGGATGGCTGACGATGTCCTGGCCGGCCGAGTACGGAGGACAGGAACGCTCGCTCGAGGAACAGTATCTCTTCTGGGAGGCCATGAACTACGTCGGCGCGCCGCAGGCGACCGTCGCCACCCAGCAGGTTGGGCCGACGCTGATGCGCTTCGGCACCGAGGAGCAGCAGGAACGCTTCCTCCCGCCGATCGCCCGCGGCGAAGTCGAGTTCGCGCTGGGATACACGGAGCCCGACGCCGGCTCAGACCTGGCTTCGTTGCAGCTCAAAGCCGTCAAGGACGGAGACGACTACGTCCTCAATGGCACCAAGCGCTTCACCTCGGGCGCGCACCGCAGCGAGTACGTCTGGCTCGCCACCCGCACCGATCCCAACGCACCCAAGCACCGCGGCGTCTCGATGATGCTGGTCGACATGCAGTCGCCGGGCATCACGGTCAAGCCGCTCTGGACCATGGCCGGCTATCGGACCAACGAGGTCTACTTCGAGGACGTCCGCGTACCCACCAGCGTGCTGGTCGGCGAGGAAAACCGCGGCTGGTACTACGCCGCCCACGCGCTCGACCGCGAACGCATTTCGATTTTCACGGTCTCGTCGGTCCGCGCTGTGTATGACCGTCTGATGGACTGGGCCACCTCGGAGACTCCGATGGGCCGTCCAATCGACGACGCCGGAATCAAAGGCACATTCGCCGAGTTCAAGGTCGAGCTCGAAGTGCTGCAGCACCTCAGCTACCGCATCCTCGACATGCTCAAGCGCGAGGAATCGCCCAACTATGAGGCTAGCCAGGTCAAGATCTTCTCAACCGAGATGATGCAGCGCCTGCAGAACTTCTCGCTGCACGCCATGGGCCTGTACGGACAACTCAACAGCAACGACGGCCGCGCCCCAATCGAAGGCTCAGCCGAGAACGGCTATCTCGCCGCCGTCATGCCCACCTTCGGAGCCGGCGGCAACGAACTCCAGCGAAACATCATCGCCCAACGAGGCTTCGGCCTCCCCCGCGCCTGATTGATTCCTCGCTTCACCCCTCTGGGGGTAAGCTGCCGAAGGCTGAAGGGGGGGCTCCCTGAAACTCGTGAGAGCGCTCCGCTAGCGTGACGGCCAAGCTCCGTGGGACGTTCACCCCTTCAAATCGGAGCCCCGGTTCGAGCCTCCCGAGCCGTCAACCAGCTCCTGGTGTTCGGCGCAATCCCCTCCGGCAACTGAGGCAACGTCTCCTGTAACCAGCGCAGATCCGACGGTGTATCCAGATCGAACGCCCATACGTCGATCCGCGCCTCGCGGAACGGCACGCCCGCCTCCCCCGCTGCCGCCGCCGACTGCTGATGCGCCCGCGCCGAGGATGGCCCGAACTGGGGCTTGACCACATCCGGAGGCCGTAGGAACAGTCCGTTGGTCCCTCCGTCATGAGCCGGCGCCACGACGACTGCAGGGCCCGCCGGAGCGCTCGAGACCATCAAATCCACCGCGTCCGGTGTGATCAACGGAACGTCCGCGGGCACAATCAGGATCGCCTCGGACTCGGCCAGCGCATCCTGCGCAAACTGGACCGCTCGGTTGTAGCCGAGCTTGAGCTCCGTCTGGTCGAGGAAGTCGACCCCCAGCCTGCCAGCCTCGTCTCGGGCGGCCGCGTCACGCGACGCAATCATCACCCGGTCGATGGTCTCAGCGGCGACGAGAGCAGCGACGACGTCATCCAACATGGCGCGTACCAGGCCGTTGCGCTCGTCAACGTCCAGCAACGCCGCCAGCCGGCGCTTCCCGGCCGGCAGACCGCGGACCGGCACCACGGCGACCAGTTCGCGAACCTCAGCCGACATTGAGCGCCGCCTCCAGCGTGCCCGACGCGAGCGCCATCTTGGCCTCGACGTCCGTCATCAGCGTCGGCATCACGACGACCTGCATCCCGGTTTCAGCCGCGATCGCGTCCGCCAGCGCCGTGTCCGTCTCATCCAGGACAAACACCTCCGCCAAATCGTCGTATAACCGTGCGACACCGAGTGCGGACACATCGTGCCCCAGGGATTTGAGAATGTCTGCAGCCGGACCCTTGACCGCCTGGCCGCCGACAATCGGGCTCACCGCCACCACCCTGGCTCGATTTGAAGTCACCAGTTCCCGAACCCCGGGAACGCTGAGCAACGGATCGATGCTGAGAAAGGGATTCGACGGCGCGATCACGATCACGTCGGCCCTGGCCAGAGCATCTTCCACGAACGGCGCCGGCTTTGCCGTCTCCGCACCGTCAAACCGCAGCGCATGCACCAGATCAGACGCCCGCCGGCGTACGAAGTAGTCCTGAAACGCCAGCTCACCCTGGTCCGTACCGACCACGGTACGGAGGCGGTCGTCGGTCACTGGCGTGACGACACATTCCAGCCCAAGCCGGACAGTGAGATCGCGAGTGATCGCCGAGAGCGGGTCCCCCTCCGAGAGCCGATGCGTTCGATACAGGTGGGTCGCCAGGTCCAGGTCGCCGATCATGAACCAGTCCGGGCCGCCCAGCTCCGACAACCGCTCCAGCGTGCGCCGTGATTCGTCTCGCAGGCCCCAACCGGTCTCGGGATTGACCAGACCGGCCAGCGTGTACGTGACCGTGTCGAGGTCGGGCGAAATGTGCAGCCCGGCCCACTCCATGTCGTCGCCGACATTGACGATCGCCGTGACGTCAGCAGGCGGTACAACCCGAACGAGACCGTCGAGAAATCGCGCGGCGCCAACCCCGCCGGCGAGCACAGCCACGCGCGTCATTCGCTTCGCTCCCCTGCATCGGACAGCTGCAACTGCAGGCTGATCTCGCCGTCATCTCGCTGGACAACATCAGCCGCTCCCGCTGGTCCGAGCAGCTGAAACGAGAACTGCTCGTCGCCGCCGATCGCTGTGCGCTGGTCAAACTCGATCACCGAGCGGAGTCCGTCCAGCTCGATGTCCAGCTCAGCTTCCTGCACCGAGCCGTCGCGGTCGACGACCAGTCGAAGCGCCAGATCGGCCATCGCGTCATCGCCGACGATCTCGATGTGGCGGCTGCCGTCAAGCTGGCGCTCATCCTCCACGACCGAGCCAATGAGGTTGACGTGTCTCACGTGCGGATCGTACAACCGCCGTTGACAAATCAACGGTTGACCGACGTTGGCGCACGCGGGACGCTTTGCCTACATGCTGATTGACATGCACACGCACACGTCGGTGTTCTCGACCGACAGCAATCTGTTGCCACATGAAGCGCTGGAACGGGCCGCCGAACGCGGGCTCGACGGCGTCATGCTGACCGAGCATGACGTCGTCTGGCCGGCCGACCGCACCGCTCGGCTGGCTGAGCAGGTTGGAATCCTCGTGCTCCCGGGCGTGGAGGTGACCACCGAACTGGGCCACATTCTGGTCTACGGGCTGACCGAGCCGTTTCCGAGGATTACGGACTCCAAGCGGCTGCGCGACTACTGCAACGAACGCCAGGCGCTGATGTACCTCGCCCATCCGGCCCGAGATCCGGGACTGCGCGTCCCTCGAGCGGCGATGGATCTGTTCGATGGCGTCGAGGGACTGAACGGCTGCGACGGCCCGCTGCAAAACCAGAGCGCCTCGTCGCGCGGACGCTCCAGACCCCTGCCGCCCATCGGCGGCAGCGACTCCCATGCGTTGCACGAGGTCGGAACAGCGGCCACTGAGTTCGAAGCGGAGATCCGGTCGCTCGAAGACCTGATGGCCGCGTTGCGAAGCGGCGAGTACCAGCCAACCGCACTGCCCTACTAAGCTCAGATGCAGGAGCAACGCGCGTGGGCCGATTCGATCCACTCCCGACCGATCCCTATCAGCGTTCACCCGGGCAACCCCGCCATTACGGGGCGATCTGCGCCGCCTGTCGGGGAGACACCCGGCTCGGAACCAGATTCTGCACCAGCTGCACTGCCCTGCGCGACGATGCCGAGCGCGGCCACTCACCGCGTTTCGCCGCCACCAGGCTCGCCCGGTTCATGGGCGCCCTGGCCGACGGTCTGATCGTCAGCGTGATCGGCCTGCTCATCGACCTGGCCGACCTCGAAGGTCTGCTCTCGCTCGAACTCTGGCTGGGTTCGGTAATCTGGCTGGTCTGGTTCGCCGCGATTGCCAGTCGCGGACAAACCCCCGGCAAACAGATGCTCTCCACACAGGTCATCCGCACGGATGGATCTGCAGCGTCGCGGAAACTCATGTGGGCGCGGGAGGTCGGATACCGGGCCGCGGTGAACGTACCGGTCATCCTGATCGGTCAGCTCTATCCCGAGTCCACGGCCGCCGACCTCGTACTGGCCGTGATCGCCGTGATCGTGATCGCCGATGGCATGGCGATCTTCTTCAGCACCGATCGGCAGACCCTCCATGATCGAGTGTTCGGGACGCTGGTGATTAGTGTCCGCCCTGTTCGCCAGACCAGCGCAGAGCTTCGCGCGCTATGAGCGACATCGCCTCACGCACGTTCGTCCTCGAGTGCGATGTCTGCCATCAGCCCGCGGGCCCAGGCGCCTACTTCTGCTCCAGTTGTCATGTGCTCAGCGTCGATCCCGAGCGCCGGTCATATGCAGCGACGCGTTGGTCTCGGCTCGGAGCATTCGCCCTCGATTACCTGATCATCTGGCTCACCGCGGGCGTTGGTTGGTTCATCTGGCTGGCGATCGTGGCCCCGCGCGGACAATCGCCTGGCAAATCGTTGCTCGGCCTGCATATCGTCCGCACCAGCGGCCAGGTGGCGGCAACCGGCGACGTCTGGCTACGTGAATTTGGTTGGGATCTGACGATCGGGCTCATCGCCGCGCTGCTGTTGCTGCTGCTCGGCGCCGTGGCCAGCTCCATTGGGGAGCTGTTCATTCTCTGGTTTTGGCTCACCGCGTTGTTCTGGTCGTTCTCGTTCTTCGACGCCGCCTGGGTGCTCTGGGATCGCGATCGCCAGACGCTGCATGACAAAGTGCTCGGAACACTGGTGGTAGAGCGTTCCAGCCGGGGCTGATAGCAGCTCAGCGTCCGTTTGCTTCCCACCAGCTGTCCTACTCTCCAGTCGGAGGCCAGCACATGTCGACGCCGCGACCTCAGGCGTTGCGTCCCGAGCAATGTCCGGTCTGCGAGGACTATCCCGGAGTCGGCGCCTTTTGCAGCGCCTGCGGCGTGCTGGCCTCACATCCGACGTCGGGCGACTATGCGGCGCCGTATGTCCGCCGGCTGGCCGGGGAGTTGTTGGACCTGTTGATCTTTCTGATATTGCCGCTGTGGCTGTACTGGATGTGGTTCACCTCGCGCGACGGACAGTCCCCGGCCAAATCCCTGTTGGACCTGTATGTCATCGCCGAGTCCGGCCAACCGATTACGCCGCAGCGCATGTGGGTTCGCGAACTGCTGATCAAGCGGCTCTTGCTCGGCTTGATCGGCTACCTCTTCACTCTGCTGGGACCGATCATCAATGCCGGTTGGATCCTGTTGAACCCTGACCGGCAGTGTGTCCACGACCGCATGGTCGGCACCTTGGTCGTCGTGCGCCGAGAACCGCCGCCGCTCGCCCAATCGGAGTCCACCTTCGGTCAGCAGGACGTACAGCTGCCGCCACCGGCGCCGCGAGGTCCGAGAGTCGGGCCGCCAGTTCCCGCCGTACGGGTCGCTCCCGCAACCGAATCCCTGCGCACGAGGTCGGAGCCGACGCCAGCGCCACAACCGACATCACCCGAACTCGAGGCGCTGGAGGGTGAGCGGTCGACGCTGTCCCAGACCGAGTATGAGCGTCGCCGACGCCGGCTGCTCGCGCAGCTCGAAGAATCCGATTGATCCCCGGTCGCGACTACGAGCAGCCGGAAGTCGCCCCGCAGTTCATACAGCGGAAGCAGGAGCCGGAGCGCACCATGATCGATCCGCACTCGGCGCACGGCGGCGCGTCCAATTGATTCTGAAATCCCGTTGTTGACGCATCATCGACGAGCGGCACCGTCGCCGGAGTCACCGGAGCCGGGCCAGCGTCCTCGTCGGCCAGCTTGACTTCGTCCGGCGACATCGCCATCTGACCTTGCTTGGCGACCGAGTCTGATGAGTCGTCGGGCAGATACCTGGCGCCCATCCAGCGGAACACGTAGTCCAGGATCGAGTCGGCGTGAGGTATCTCTTTCGAGCGCGTCCATCCGCTGGGTTCGAAGCGCATGTGCGCGAACTTCTTGACCAGCGTCGACAGCGGCACGCCGGATTGCAGCGCCACCGATGTCAATGTGCCGACCGCGTCCATCAGCCCGGACACGGCCGAGCCTTCCTTCGAGATATGAACGAAGACCTCGCCCGGGCTGCCGTCGTCAAACTCACCGATCGTCATGTAGCCCTCGTGCTCGCCGATCGTGAACTTGTGCGTCAGCGCCTGGCGCTCATCAGGGAGTCGGTGACGACGGTACGCCGGCGGCGATTGGGCGCTCTCGATCACGACGGGCGCATCACTCGGCAGCGACGGACCGGGAGCGGCTGTCGCAACTGAGGTCGTCTCGCCGGTTCGCTCGCCCGTCTCGAGCGGTTGAATTCGCTTCGAGTTGTCGCGGTAGATGGCGACCGCCTTGACGCCCAGTTTCCATGCGTCGACGTAAGTCTGCATGATCTCTTCGACGGTCGTGTGCTCGGGCACGTTGACCGTCTTCGACACCGCGCCGGAGAGGAACGGCTGCACCGCGCCGAGCATGCGGATGTGTCCGGATGGAGCGATGCTCCGCTGCCCCGCCTGCGCCTTGAAGGCGCAATCGAAGATCGCCAGATGCTCGCCGTTCAGATCGGTTGAGCCTTCGATCGTCCCGGTCTCGTCGATGTGTTTACCGATTCGTTCAATCGCATCCTCGGCATAGCCCAGGCGTCGCAGCGCCGCCGGCACCGTACGGTTGACAATTTTGAAGTATCCGCCGCCGGACAGGTTCTTGAACTTGACCAGCGAGATGTCCGGCTCGACGCCGGTCGTGTCGCAGTCCATCATGAATGCGATGGTGCCGGTCGGCGCCAGCACCGTGGCCTGCGCATTGCGATAGCCGTGCGCTTCGCCCAGTTCAACCGCCTGCCGCCAGGCGTCGTCGGCTGCCTGGCGAATGATGTCCGGCACCGCGGCCAGACCGTCGATCCGGCCGACCGCGGCCTGGTGTTTACGCATCACGCGCAGGAACGGCTCCCGGTTCGCGGCAAACTCGCTGAACGGTCCGATCCGCTCGGCGATTCGCGACGACTGCAGGTAGGCCTCGCCGGTCATCAGCGCGGTCACCGCTGCCGCCAAGGCTCGGCCGTCGACCGAGTCGTAGGGCAGTCCGCGAGCCATCAGCAGGGCGCCGAGGTTCGTGTAGCCGAGGCCCAACGGCCGGTACTTTTCCGAGTTCTCGCCGATCAGCGGCGACGGGTAGGACGCGTTCGAGACGAGGATCTCCTGGGCCGTGATCATCACGCGGCAGGCGTGACGATAGGAGGCGACATCGAACTCGTGCGTCTCAAGATCGTAGAACTTGAGCAGGTTGAGCGAGGCCAGGTTGCAGGCCGTGTCGTCGAGGAACATGTACTCCGAGCACGGATTGGACGCGTAGATCCGATCAGTGTTCGAGCAGGTGTGCCAGTCGTTGATCACCGTGTCGAACTGCATGCCCGGATCGCCGCACTGATGCGTCGCCGCCGAGATGGCGCGAAGAATCTCTCGCGCCGGAATCTGTTCGATCACCTCACCCGTGACGACCTCGCGGGTCGACCACATTCCGTTCGCCTCGACCGCCTGCATGAATTCGTCGGCCACGCGGACTGAGTGGTTGGCGTTCTGGAACGAGACCGACGAATACGCATCGCCGTTGAGCGACCCATCGTACCCGGCGTCGATCAACGCCCAGGCTTTGCGCTCCTCGTCCGCCTTGCAGTTGATGAACTCAATCACATCGGGGTGATCAGCGTCGAGGATGATCATCTTCGCTGCGCGGCGCGTTTTGCCGCCCGACTTGATCACGTTGGCGAACGCGTCGTAGCCGCGCATGAACGAAACTGGGCCGGACGCTTTGCCGCCGCCGGTCAGCGATTCCTTGCTCGAGCGCAGGGTGGAGAGGTTCGAGCCGGTTCCGCTGCCCCACTTGAACAGCAGGGCCTCGCGCTTGGCCAGATCCATGATCGATTCCATCGAGTCCTCGACGGAGTTGATGAAGCAGGCCGAGCACTGCGGCGTCTCTTCGATGCCGACGTTGAACCAGACGGGCGAGTTGAACGCGGCGTACTGATTGATCAGCAGGTAGCGCAGTTCCTGGGAGAAGGCCGACGCCGCTGCGCCGTCGCTGAAGTAGCCGCCTTCGCGTCCCCAGCGCGTGATCGTCTCGACCACGCGATCGACGAGCGTCTTCATCGACGTCTCACGCTGCGGCGTTCCCGCTTCGCCCCAGAAGTACTTCGAGGCGACGATGTTGGTCGCCGTCTGCGACCAGAACGAGGGCGTCTCGATGTCGGTCTGCTCGAAGATCGTGTCGCCGGTGTCGGAGGTGATCGCAGCGGTTCGGTAGGTCCACTCGATCTGCCCGTAGACGTCATCGCCGGGCTGGGTGAAGTGCCGACCAATCAACGGTTCGCGAACGACGCGAGCGGCAGGCAAAGTGGCAGCGTGCTCCTCAACAGCGGAGTCGCCGGCGAACGCGGCGGTCGCTTCATCTGCAACGTCTGAGTGGTCGTCAGCGCGAGTCATGATCCGTTCTCCTGCACTAGCAATAGTAGTACGTGTGTTCCCTGCATGTGGCGGTCCGATCTGCGAGAATCGCAGCCGTTATGTACAGACCGTTGGCAAGTGAAGACGAAGTCACTTGGGGCGGTCTCCCTCATCAATTGTTCAACAGAGTGAACAGCTGAGCAGCAAGTGTAGCTACTCTAGACGGAAATTGCATCCCTCCCGAGTTACCGAAGCCAAAAGTCTCTCCGGCTGCGAAGCTCGACTGCGTGACGTCAGAGGTCATCCGACCCACGGGTACACTAAGTCCGCCCGCCCGGCTCACGCGCGTAAGCGCCAACAACTCCACAGGAGGCGTTGAGGACGTGGACGCTCCCATCCATCTACCGCTCCTGCCCTGCGGCATTGGCTCGACTCGCCACACCGACGCGGCCGAAGCGGTCGCTGAAGTGCTCGAGGACTACTGGCGGCTCCCGTTCTGGCCCCAGTTGCCGAACCGCACGCCCGAGGAACAGATGATCCCACAGACGGCGCTCTCCCTGCCCGGCGCCGCCTGGGATGGCGAGTTCCTCACCTGGTCGGGTTCGCTGTCGGACGACGACATCGCCAACGCCGGTCTTCCTCCCCGAGAACGAGCCGCCGGCCTCTACGAACTGCTGGAGCGGCTCCCTGAGGTTCCCGAAGAGCGCAAGTCGAAAGTCGTCAAGGGGCAAATCATCGGACCGCTGACGTTGTCTCGTTGGTCGCGAGACAGGTCTGGCTGCGCTCCTCACGAGGACCTGGAGACCCTGGAGCGACTGGCGTCCTGGCTCGGCGCCGCCGCCGCCGAACAGGCGCGCGTCTTCCAGCGGCTTGGCTATCAGGCGATCATCCTGTTCGATGAGCCGGAACTGGCCTCGGTCGGGGAACCGTCGATCCCATTGCCCTGGCGCGAAGTGGCGCCGGTGTTGCGAGCCGCGATCGAACCGGTCCAGCGGATCGGCGCCCTGGCCGGCATTCACTGCTGCGCCGCGCCAAACTGGACTCGAGTCCTCGACGCGCGGCCCAATCTGATCCATTTCGACGCACGCGAGGGACACGTCGAGGACGTGATCGAGCATCACCGCGCCGTCCGCGAGCATGTCGCCCGAGGCGGCTACCTCGGCTGGGGACTCTGGCCGACCGATGGTCGAGGGCCGACGCCCTTCGAATCGAAGGAGATGCAGTACTTCCTGGCAAACAAGGCGCGCGATCTTTCCTTCGTCGACGCCTCCGTCGGCCTGATCTTCAAGCGCTCGATGCTGACCGGCGTCTGCGGCGGCGCCGGGCTCGACGCCGCAACCGAGCGCCAGGTGGCGCGCGACCTTGAAGAGCTGTCGATGGGCATTCGGCACCGCTATTGGATTGCCGCGACGACCGATGTCGATCCGGATTCGCCCCTGACCTGACGGCGCTGTCGCGACCAGCTAGCTGTATCGCTCCAGGAACTCCAGCATCAGCCGGTTGACGTCCTCTGCCCCTTCCTGCTGGACCCAGTGACCGCAGTCGGGCAGGTACATGAGTTCGAACGGACCGGCAAACAGATCGTCCATGCCTTCCGTGAGTTCCTTGCCCAGGGCGGTGTCGCGTTCGCCCCAGATCAGCAGCGTTGGCGCGACGATCTCCGGAAACTCAGTCGCGCCGACGTTTGATGACCCAAGGACGCTGTCCAGTACCTGGCCCAGGACCGGGAACTGGGTCACCAGGCGTGCGCGAGACTCCTGAGCTCCAGCCCGCACAGCTGCGCGATAGAAGTGCAGCGGTCCGCTGAGCCCATGCTGTGCGGCGGCTCGCCGATACTCCTCCATCACCTCGGCCGGAAATGCCTCTGGATGACCGGCGGTATCGCGGAACAACCAGCCAATGCGCTCATAGTCGTTCGTCGCCAACCAACGCTCCGGCAACATGGGAATCTGAAAGACAAACATGTACCAGGAACGGCCGATTTGACGAACGTTGGGCCGGGAGCCGAACGCCTCGGCCATGCGCTCAGGATGCGGCGCATTCATCACGATCAATCGCTCGACGGACGCGGCATAATCCATCGCGAACTTCCAGGCCACTGCGCCCCCCCAGTCGTGACCGACGATCACCGCCCGTTGGCGTCCGAAGTGCAAAATGAGCCGCTTGACGTCCTCGGTCAACAGGTCCATCCGATAGTCGCGAATGTCCGAGGGCGCGTCCGAGAGGTTGTACCCGCGTAGATCCGGCGCCACAACCCAGTAGCCCGCCGCGGCCAGCGCCGGCATCTGCAACCGCCACGACCACCAGAACTCGGGGAACCCATGCAGCAGGACGGCGAGCGGCGCGTCTTCCGGATTCGATTCGGGTCGCATCTCGGCGTAGTGCAGCCGGACGCCGTTGGCCCCGTCGGCGAACCCGTGCGTCCAGGGACCCTGGGGCTGCGTATCCGTCGAAGGATCGCTCATTGCGCCGGGGTCTCAGCGGCTTCGCTCACCAGGAAATCCAGCATTGCCGCAGTGACCTCGTCGGGCTGCTCCTGCTGCACCCAGTGACCGGCGTTGTCGATCACCACGGTCCGCAGGTCGTCGACCCGCTCTGCGGCCTCTTCCATGAACGGAAGCCGAACGGCGCGATCTTCCCGTCCCCAGATGAACTGCGTCGGACAGGCAATTCGTTCGTTGCGATCGGCCCAGGTCAGGAACCAGTCCGGCCAATAGATCGAGCGGTAGTACTTCATAGCAGACGACAGCGCCTTCGGCTGCTTCAGCGCCTCGGCGAAGATCTCAATGTCCTCGTCGGTGAATGCGTCGTTGTTGGCGGCCACACCCGAGAAGACGTTCCTCGTCGTCTGATCGATGTCGGACCAGCTGCGCCGTTCCGCCAGGCCCGGCACCTGCATCATCAGGGCATACAGGTTGTTCGGATAGTTTCGCCGACCCCAGTACCACGACCTGATCAGTGGGGCGTTCATCACGATCAGGCGGTCGCAGGCCGCGGGGTAATCGATCGGAAACTGCAGGGCGATGACCCCGCCCCAGTCATGGCCGACCACCGTGGCCGATTCTTCACCCAGGGCACGGATGATCCCGCGCACATCCTTGGTCAGTGTCTTGATGTCGTAGCCGCCGCGGGGTTTGTCCGAGAGGTTGTAGCCGCGCAGATCGGGCGCCACGACCCGGAATCCCGCAACAGCCAGTGGTCCGATTTGAAATCGCCAGGAGTACCAGTGCTCGGGAAATCCGTGCAACAGCAAGACCAGGGGCCCCTCGCCCTGAGACACATAGTGCAGGCGGACGCCATTGGTCGTGAGGTAGTCGTGGGTCCAGCCGTCCGCATCGAAACCAGTCTGTTCGGCGCTCATGACAATCTCCGCCCCTGGGAGGCAACTCGGTACGGCCCTGGGGTCCGAATCAGTTCAGCCAGGCCAACGGGTTGACCGCTTGACCGTCGATGATGATTTCAAAGTGTAGATGCGCGCCTGAGGAGTTCCCGGTGTTGCCCACCGTGCCGATGAAGGCGTTCGCCTGTACCCATTCCCCTTCGCGGACCCAGATGGCGTCGAGATGCGCATATCGCGACCGGTAGCCGCCGCCGTGGTCAATCTCGATCCAGTTGCCGTACGAGGGGTCCCATGTCGCCACGGTCACTTGCCCCGCCGCCGTCGAGCCCACGATGGTGCCCACCGCCGCGACGAAATCGACGCCCGTGTGGTAGCCAACCGAGTTCGCCCGAGGCGTCCCGAACAGGTCGCTGATCTTGTCGTATCCCAACGGCCAGAGGAAGTCGGGTACCGACCACACCGCAGCACCCTGGCTACTACCCACGCCCGTCGTCACAGCGCTACCCGAGGCCACCGAAGCGGATCCATGAACGAGCAACAGCTGCTGACCGGCAAAAATCTGGTCAGGACTGGAAATGCCGTTCGCGGGATAGGCCAAAGTCGCATCCAGGCTGGCCTGGAAGTTCTCAACCAGGAAATCGAGGTTGTCCCCGGGCTGGACGGTGTACACCAGACCGTCGACCGCCGGCAGCGTCAACGACTGTCCGACGGTCAACAGATTGGGGTCGTAGACGTCGAAGTTGTTGAACAGGACCGTGGCCTCTTGCAGGCCGAAGCGATCGGCGATGCTTGACGCCGTATCGCCCTGTTCAATCACGTAGCTGAATGACACGGGCAACTGCGCGCCGGCGTGGAGGCCCAGATACTGCCGGATCCGCGCAGCCGGATCGTCAAGCGCGACCACTTCGGCGGCGGCCGCCGAGGTCTCGACGGAGCTACCAGCATCGACCGGAGCCGCCGCGTCCGAAATCGTCTCGGTTGACGTCGAGATCGCTCCAGAAGTGACAGGTTCCGCGGCAGCTGTGCTGGATATTGAAGGTCTGACGGTTGGCTCGGCGCTTGATGTCGTTGACGTCGATTCGGCCGCCAGGACCGGCTCTGTACCTCTGGATGTCTCTGTGGAATCAGCAGTCGCGGTCGGTGGGGCAACCGGAGTGACGGTGCGCTGAATGCTCGCGGTTTCGACGGGCGGCGGGATGATGACCGGCAAGGAAACCTGTGAAGACAACCGGAAATCGAAGATCACGGCTGAGATCGCGACCAGCGTCGCTGCGACGACGATCACGAACGACCATTGTTGGCCTGTGCTCTCCGTGCGCTGAGTCGGACTCTCGACCAGGGCCCAACCGCCCAACCGACTGCTCAGCGGCGCCGCAGACAGCCTTAGCATGCCGCGAACCTGGACTGAAACATCAGGCTATGCGCTGTCCACATGACATCGGCAGTTTAACGCAGTCCGGGCGTCCCGGAGGGCCGTGACAATCGGCGAAAAATCAGCTACCATGACGGCGGTTGGGAACAGAGAGGAGGAATTGATGCGCAAGCTGAACATTCACCTCGTCTTTGGAGTACTTCAAGTCGACCGTCCAGGCTCCCGTTAGGGAGCCGAAGGCACAGAAGAAGATGCGCCCCCGAGAGGGGGCGTTGTCGTATGTGATGGATGATGGCCCATGCCCGACATGCCAGAGACGGTCGACAGACACCAGGACTCAGTTGAACGCGCTGCCGCGCTGCTGGCCCAATCGCGCTATTGCATCGCCTTGACCGGCGCCGGCATCTCGGCGGAGTCGGGCATTCCCACCTTCCGGGGCAAGGATGGACTCTGGACCAAGCACGGCGAGCCGCCGCTGAACCAATACGAGCAATTCTCCGCCGACCCGGCCGAATGGTGGCAGAACGTCGCCGAGCGGCGGCGCAACCCGGATGAGCTCACTGCCACAATCGCAGAGGCGCAACCCAACGACGCCCATTACGCGATGGCCGAACTCGAGCGGATCGGGGTGCTCAAGCACATCATCACCCAGAACGTCGACGGTCTCCATCGCGCCGCCGGCGCCGAGAGCCTGACCGAAATCCACGGCTGTACGACCCTCCTCCGCTGCATCGCCTGCAACACCCGCTCCCCGTTCGACGAGATCCCCGAGATCTTCCCGCCGCGTTGCGACAAGTGCGGCGGCATCGTCAAGACTGACACCGTGATGTTCGGCGAGCCAATCCCACCCGATTGCCTGCAGCGTTGCTATGAGGAAGCCTCGAGGGCTGATTGCGTCATCCTCGTTGGCACCACGGCCGTCGTGTCACCCGCTGCCGATTTTGCCTTCGCCGTCGGCCAGCGAGGCCACCCGATGATCGAAGTCAATCTCGATCCGACGATCATCACGCAATATTGCACCGTCGCGATACACGACAAGGCGGGCGAGCTGATGTCTCGAATCGTCTCCGAGGTCAAGCAGATCCAGGCGGCCGAATCGAACTGAGCTCGTTATGGCGAAACGTATACTCGTCCCATGACCACTACACCTGAACTTGGCATCAACTGGGACGACGTGACCGCCGAAATCACGTCGGTGCTGCGCGACTACCTCCGCATCAACACGTCCAATCCTCCCGGCAACGAACAGGCCGCGGCCGAGTTTCTCGCCCCCATCCTCGAAACCGAGGGCTACGAGTGTGAGTACGTCGAGGCAGGGCCCGGCCGCGTTTCGATGCGCACTCGTCTGCATGGGACCGGCGATGAACGCCCGCTCATGCTGCTCAACCACACTGATGTGGTTCCCGTGCAGGAAGAGTTCTGGGATGTCGATCCCTTCGCCGCCGTCGAGCAGGACGGCATGCTCTGGGGTCGCGGCGCGCTCGACATGAAGGGCATGGGCACGCTCGAATTGCTGGTCATGTTGCTCTTCAAGCGACTCAACCTGACGCCCAATCGTGACATCGTCTTCCTCGCCGTCGCCGACGAGGAAGCCGGTTCCGCCTACGGCATGGAGTGGCTCGACCAGAACGAGCAGGCTTGGATTACCGAGCCTGAGTTCGCGCTGAACGAGGGCGGTATGGGCGCGCTCAACTTGCTCGGCTCGAACCGGCCGGTGTTCGCCTGCTCGCCTTCGGAGAAATCGCCGCTCTGGCTCAAACTGCGCGCCGAAGGCCAACCTGGACACGGCTCGACGCCCCACGGCGACAACGCCGTCGAACGGTTAATCCGCGCGCTCTACGCCATCCAGAACTGGGACCGCGCCGTCACCGTGCAGCCACATACCGCGGAAGCGCTCCAGCGGATGCGCGACGCGAACGCCTGGGCGGGCTCCGCTCCGAGCCTGAACAAGCTCTGCCAGACCTATCCCGCATTCGCAGCCGTCACCCGAGACACGATCTCCAACACCGGCGCCACCAGCGGAATCAAGCACAACGTGATCCCTGCCGACGCCGAAGCAACGCTCGACTGCCGCCTGTTACCTGGCGAGTCTTACGACGACTTCATCAAGTCCATGCGCGACGTGATCGACGACGAGAAGGTCGAAGTCGAGGTCGTCTTCGGCAGCATGGGCCCCTCCAGCAGCTTTGAGACCGAGATGGTCAGCGTGATCGAGGATGTCGTTCGCGAGCAGGTCGAAGGCGCGCTGGTCATCCCCTCCACCTGCGTCGGTTTCACCGACTCGCGTGTACTCCGCCGTCACGGGGTCCACTCCTATGGATTTGTGCCAACCTTGATGGACGCTTCACTCGCCGCTGGAGTGCATGGACACAACGAACGCACGCCGATCGAGGGCCTCAACACCGGCATCCAGATCCTCTTCGAGGTCGTCCGGCGCTTCACAAACGCCCAGCGATTCTGATTCCGGAATCCTGCCAGCTCGCCAACAACAGTCTCCAGGGAGGCGAACCGTGCGACATCCGCAACTTGACGGTCAATGGGCGCTCATCCTCGGCGCGTCCTCTGGTTTCGGCGGCACCACCGCAGTGGCCCTGGCCGAGGCGGGGATGAACATCGCCGGGGTCCACCTCGACCGGCGCTCCACTATGTCAAATGTCGAGCGAATTGTCGGCGAAATCGAATCTCACGGCCGCCGGGCTGTCTTCCACAACATGAATGCCGCCGACGAGGCCAAGCGCGGCGATATGCTCGACAGCCTGCGCGAGCAGCTCGACGCCGAGGGCGGTCCTGCCACCGTCCGAGTGTTGCTGCACTCGCTGGCCTTTGGCACCCTCGGCCCCTACATCGGCGCGAAGGAAGATCGACCGATCAGCCAACGCCAGATGGAGATGACCCTCGACGTGATGGCCAACTCGGTCGTCTACTGGACCCAGGACATGGTCAGCCGTGGCTTGCTCGGAGAAGGCAGCAAGATCTACGGCATGACCTCTGGCGGCGACCTGCGCGTGATCCCCCAGTACGGGGCTGTGTCTGCAGCCAAAGCAGCACTCGCCGCTCATTTGAGGCAGCTCGCCGTCGAGTTGGCTCCTCGTGGCATCGCGGCCAACGCGATCAAGGCCGGAATCACCCACACACCCGCGCTCGAGAAGATCCCCGCCGGCATGCAGCTCCTCGACTTCGCCCAGAACCACAACCCCTCCGGCCGAGTCACAGAGCCCGGCGACATCGCCCGGGCGATCATCGGCCTCAGCCTCGACGACTCCAACTGGGTCACCGGAAACACCATCAACGTCGACGGCGGCGAAGACATCACGGTGCTCTAGTACATAGACTGGACGAAGACAGAGGACCGTTCAGGAGTACTGCAATGGCCGAGAACGAGAAGACCGGTTCGAAGTCAGATTCAGTCAAGCCTGCGCTTCCGAAGAACCCGAAGCTGCCGCCCCCAGGTCCTCCGAACTTCCTGGACCGCGGTCTGTAGTTGGCCTCCAGGCCCCGGTCACCAGGGCCAACTGGCGACAATCGCAGCGAGAGAGGCCAACGCAAGGTCGACCATGGTCAAGGCTGTGGCCCGCCGCAGCCAGCGTGCCTTTTCGGCGACAAACGGTTCATTCGCCTGATATGCCGCCCAGATCTCACGAGCGACCCAGATTCTCGCAACGGTGATCCCAACCGTGGATGCAACATCCTCAAACGCGTTGAAGTCTGGCCTGACCTCCCACCTGCGCAACCGAAAAGCCAGGTAGGCGCAGATCCCGTTGGCCAGGAAGACCGCCACCACAGCCAGCACCAGACCCCAAACCACACCCGAATCTTCTGCGCCTCGCAATGCGATTGCGGCTGCGAAGACTGCAATCAAGGCGCCATTCAGCGTCAGAATCGTTGCAAGCTTGCGATCCAATGCGTCGATCTGGCTCAACTGCTGATCAAACCTCCAGCGAGCCAAGTCGTAGAGAGCGACATCTCCTTCAGTTGCCTCCTGCGATTGGAAACTGGGATCCGATGGTTCGATCACACTACTCTCCGTGCGAGTGCGCAGGTGCTTTGGTTCCGACCGATAGTACCCCCTCTCTCCGAGACGCTCGCTGCTAAACTGACGCTTGATTTGCGAGGAGTTTCACATGAGCGATCCGATCAGGGGACAAACGGCGATCTGCGGTCTCGGCATCACCGAGATGGGCAAGGTCTACGGACACGACGCGTCCTGGTTTGCCGGAGAATCGATCCGTCTGGCCGTCGAGGATGCCGGGCTGGACAAAGACGACATTGACGGATTGCTCGTCAACCCTGGCATCACCGGCATGATGGGCACAGGCATCAGCATTCCGCTCCAGGGATACCTCGGACTGCGCAACCTGCGCCTCCTCAACCACATGAACTCCTACGGAGCCACGGCCTCGGCGATGGTCCAGTACGCCGCTTTCGCCGTCCACCACGGCATGGCCAACTACGTCGCCTGCATCTTCTCCGACGCGCCCTTGCAGCAGGGCGGCTCGGCCGGCGCCGCCTACGGCGGAGCTGGACGGCGAGGGCCGACCGGCATGGCCTCGCTGATGCCCGCCTTCGGCTTCTACGGCGCCAATACGTCATACGCGCTCGCCGCGCGACGCTACATGGAGCGCTACGGCGTCACCAACAACGACCTCGGCCGAGTCTCCGTCACCCAGCGCCGCTACGCCGTCGACAACCCCCACGCCACGATGCGCCAGCCGCTGACGCTCGAGGACTACCACAACTCCCGCTGGATCGTGGAGCCCTTCCATCTGCTCGATTGCTGCCTCGTCTCCAACGGCGCGGTTTGCACGATTGTCACCACCGCCGAACGCGCTCGCGACCTCAAGTCATCGCCCGCCTACATCTGGGGCATGGGACAGGGACACCCGGGCAACTTCCCCCACGCTGAGGTCGAAGTCGGCACGACCTCAGGAGCGACCATCGCAGGCGAAACCGCGTACAAGATGGCCGGCGTCGGTCCTGAGGACGTCGACATCTGCGAGTTCTACGACTGCTACACCTACACGGTGCTACGAACGATCGAGGACTACGGCCTGGCCAAGCCCGGCGAGGCGATCGGCCTCTACCCTGAAGACCCGGCCGATCCCGAGGCCGAACTGCCGCGGATCAACACCGGTGGCGGGCAGCTCTCCTCGTACTACATGTGGGGCATGACGCCGATCTCCGAGGGCGTCATCCAGGCCCGAGGCTCGGGCGGCGACCGTCAGATCGAGAAGAACGACATCGTGCTCTGCTCGGGCAACGGTGGCACGCTCGACACCCACGGCACGCTCATCCTCTCGCCCAACGCCAACTAGGACCAATCACCAATGGCCTACGACAAGCCGCTCCCCAACCCCGACGAGAACACCCAGCCGTTCTTCGACGGTCTCAAGGACCACAAGCTCCTGCTCCAGTATTTCCCCTCGGCCGACCACTACCAGTACCCCTACAGCGACCGCTGCTACAAGGACTGGTCGACCGATTGGGAATGGCGCGAGTCCGCCGGCAACGGCGAGGTCTACACCTGGGTGCGCATGCACCAGCTCTACCACCCCTCGTGGAAAGCCGAGATTCCCTACACCCTCGCCGTGGTTCAACTCGACGAAGGGCCGCGGATGCACACCAATCTGGTCAACGTGCCGGTCGAGGATGTCCACGTCGGCATGCGGGTCAAGGTCCATTTCGACGACGTGACCGACGAGGTCACGCTGCCCAAGTTCGAGCCCGCGTAGGTCGCCGCGTCATCGATGACTGACTCTGAGCCCAACACCAGGCCGCCGCTCGACGGCGTCAGAGTCGTCGACTTTACCTGGATCGTCGCCGGCCCTACCTGCACTCGACTGCTCGGTGATCTCGGCGCCGAGGTCATCCGCGTCGAAAACGAGCAAACCCTCGATTCAATCCGCTTCGGGCGTCCCCACCCAAATGGGTTCGACCCGCCCGACTCGGGCGCCATGTTCAACTGGCTCGACCGCAACAAGCGCTCGATCACGGTCAATGCGCGCCATCCCGACGGACTCGACCTGATCAAGCGGCTGATTCGAGTCTCCGACGTCGTCGTCGAGAACTACTCGTCCCGAATCCTCGAGAACTGGGGCCTCAGCTACGAAGAGCAACGCGCTGAGAATCCGCAGATCATCTACGTGTCGCTCTCCGGCTTCGGACACTCCGGGCCGCAGCGCGACTACTCAACCTGGGGCCCGACCGCACAGGCGCTAAGCGGCCTGACCGCCATGTCCGGTTTGCCCGAAGCGCCCGAACCGGCCGGTTGGGGTTACTCCTACCTCGACCACATGGCCGGTTTCACTGCGGCCGCCGCGATCACCGCCGCACTGAAACATCGCCGCGACACCGGCCAGGGACAATGGATCGACCTGTCACAGGTCGAGACCGGCATGGCGCTGACCGGCTCCGCCACGCTCGACTTCACGGTCAACGGACGCCGCTACCGGGAGACCGGGAATCCACCCGGCAATCGCTCCGTCTGGCCGCAAGCCGCGCCGCACAACACCTACCCGACCGCCGGCGACGACAACTGGATCATGATCACCTGCACCTCCGACGCCGAATGGGAGTCATTCTGCGAGGTGAGCGATCATCCCCACTGGCGCACCGACCGGCGCTTCGCCACCCTGCCCGCTCGACTCCGACATGAAGACGAACTCGATGAGCAGATCGGATCCTGGACCGCCGGTCAGGACGGCCGAGCCCTGATGCAGCGTCTGCAGGCCGCGGACGTGCCCGCCGGCGTCGTCCAGAACGGCGTCGACCTCGTCGTCAGCGATCCGCAGATGAAGGCGCGAGAGTGGACGGTTACCCGCAATCACCCCGTCATCGGCGAGCACCTGACCGACGGACTGCAGATCCACTTCTCCCGCACGCCGGCCCATCGCGACCGTCCCGGACCCCGGCTCGGAGAAGCCAACCACTACGTCTTTGCAGAACTCCTAGGCCTCAGCGACGAACGAATCGCCGAGCTGCAGATCAACGGCGCGTTGGGCTAGCCATGGGCGCACTCGACGGCGTCAGCGTGCTCGATTGTTCCGAGCCGAGAGGTCACTTCGCCGGCAAACTCCTCGCCGGACTCGGCGCAGACGTGATCAAGATCGAACCGCCCGGCGGCGACGTCGGCCGCAGCTACGGACCGTTCCTCCACGACCAACCGGGACCCGAGCGCAGCCTCTACTGGTGGCACTACGCCGCCGGTAAGCGATCCCTGGCGCTCGATCTACACAGCGCCGACGGCATCGAACTCTTCCTCCAACTCACGGCCGACGCCGACGTCGTCCTCGAGACCTGGCAACCGGGACGCGGCCGCCCATTCGATCCGATCGCGCTCTCTGAGCATTTCCCCGAACTTATCGTCATCAGTCTCACCCCATTCGGACAGACCGGCCCCTGGCGCGATCATGCCTGGTCCGACGCCGTCGGCCTCGCCCTCGGCGGTCCGATGGGCAGCACCGGTTATGACAACATCCCCGGAGCGCCGCCAATCCGTCCGACCGAGCATCACGCATCCCATATCTCTGGGTACTTCGCCGCCACCGCGGCCTGCACCGCGCTCTACGAGCGCCAGGACAGCGGACTCGGACAACACATCGACATTGCGATGCACGAATGCCTGGGCTTCACGATCGAATCGTCCGCACCCTGGGCCCTGTACGAGCGACACCCGCTCATCCGCCAGGCCGGACGCCATGCCGGACCTCAGCCGACCGAGCCCTGGCAGTACCCGACTGCCGACGGTCGCCTGATCAACATCTTCGGCATGCCCCGCTCCGAGGCCAGTTGGCTTGCGCTCGTCGCCTTCATCCAGGAGCGCGGCATGGGCGAAAATCTGTCCGAATACGAGCTCCTGGACGGCCGCAAGCGTCAGTTGGGCCTGCAACAGCCGTCGGTCGCAGTGATGCTCGACGACATCGCCGAGTTCATTGCCGCGCACGAAGCCGAAGAGATATACGCTGGCGCACAGGCCGCCGGAGCCGCCTGGAGCATCATCCGCACCCCGGACGAATGCCTGGCCGACGAACACTGGCGCGCAAGAGGCTTTTTCGTCGACGTCGAACATGAGGAACGCGATCTGACCGTGACTTTTCCCGGAGCGCCCTACATCCTCAGCGAGACGCCGTGGACGCACGGCCGCCGCGCGCCGCTGCTCGGCGAGCACACCCGCGAGATTCTCTGCGGCCAGCTCGGATTGAGCGACGATGAATTCGGCGCACTGGTCTCCGCAGGGGTCGCGCAATGAGCAATCAACCCGCGCGACGCCGCCGGCGCAGAAGGCCGGCCCGACCAACCGGACAGTCCGGCGAGTCGGAGGTCGGCCGCCGGTCTGGCGCCGAGTCCACCCAGGAGTCCTCGGAGCGCGGACGAGGCGGAGGCCGCCGCTCGGGCGGAGGCTCCGAACAGCCTCAGCGACGAAGCACCATCTTCGGCATGCCGCGCATGACGGTCGCCCTCTTGGGCGGTCTGCTCGTCGCCATGATCGCCGTCTTCGCCATGCAGCTCATCTTCCCGCCCGACGACGTGATCGAGGTCCAGGGCGTCCAGACCTTCCCCGATCAGGGCCGCAGGCACCTGGACGAAGGCGAAACCTTCGACGCCTACAACTCCTCCCCGCCGACCTCCGGACCGCAACCGGCCGAATCTCCGCCCGCCGACGTCTACCTGCCCGACGACGAGTTCATCCCCGACCCAGCCGAGATGCTGCCATTGCTCGAGCGAGGCGGCATCGTGATCTACTACGACCCCGACTCCTACTCCAGCGCTGAAGATCCGAGCGGACTGCTGGGCGCGATGGTCAGCCTCCGCCAGTTCCGCGAGAGACTGGCCGTCGTACCGATCGAAGGACTCGCCGACCAGCATCAGGGAGCGACGATCGTCGCCGTCGCCTGGAAAACGCTGCTGCCCATCGCCCAGTGGGACGCCGACGGCAACGAACAGCTCACGGCCTTCCTCCAGAACGCGCCGGAGGGCTACTACGATCGCTACCGACTCGAACGGGACAGCTCCGCAATCTCGGCCGGAACGTCGTCAGAATGACCCCAACAGTGTCCGGACGGCTGCTCGCCCTGCTGATCGGTTGCGCCGCGCTCGCGCTCAGCGCCTGTGGCGGAGACTCTGCCGGTTCCGGAACCTGGATCGATATCCGCGACCGTCCAGAACTCGAGATCTACGACAACGAACACACGACCAACCAACAGATCCACCTCGTCGCCGGGCAGACGGCCGACTACACCGTCATTCCTCCCTACGGCGAAGAACACTCGCCGATTCCCCAGCCGTGCGGGGCCTACGCAGCGACTCCGACCTTTGAGATGGTCGTGCATGCCCTGGAGCATGGCGCAGTCGCGATCTGGTACTCGCCTGACGATCTCGGCGCCGATGACATTGAAGCGCTCACGGCAATCACGGCGAAGCACTTCGAGGATGGGGACTACGTCATCCAGGCGCCGTACGGCGCCCTCGGCGCGCCCCTGATGCTCATCGCCTGGGGAGTCAGGCTCCCGCTCGACAACGTCGAAGAACGTGCCATCGACCAGTTCTTCGACGAGTTCCACGACGACGCGCCCGAACCGCTTGCCGCCGGCGGCTGTCCCACGGCCCGCTAGCGAGCTGCGCCTACAATCTCAACCGTGACCAACACTCACCCCCTCGACCCCATCTTCTTTCCCCGAGGCGTCGCCGTCGTCGGAGCCTCACGTGGAAATCGCGGCAACCGTGGACCGGGCGGCTGGCTGCAGTCGCTCAAGGACGCCGGACAACCCAACATCTACCCCGTCAATCCCAGCGCCGACGAGATCGAGGATCTGCCCGCCTACGCCCGCCTGACCGACATCCCCGGCCCGGTCGACCATGTGATCAGCGCCATCCCCGCCGCCTACGTGCTCGACATGCTGGAAGACGCCTCGGCCAAGGGCGTCCGTTCGATCCACCTGTTCACGGCCGGATTCGCCGAGACAGGCATCGCCGACCGGCTGGAACTCCAGCACCAGCTCAAATCGAGAGCCAACGAGTTGGGCATTCGCCTGATCGGACCCAACTGCATGGGCCTCTACGTGCCCGACGGCAAGGTCTCCTTCTCCCAGCAACTCCCCACCGAGTCCGGCCCGGTCGCCTTCTTCTCCCAATCTGGAACAAACGCCAGCGACGCCACCTACAACGGTGCCCTGCGCGGGCTCCGGTTCTCGAAAGTTGTCTCGTTCGGCAACGCCATCGACGTCTCCGCCGCCGAATTGATCGACTACGCCGCCGCCGACCCCAACACCGAGATCATCGGCGCCTACATCGAAGGCATGCCCGACGCCCGCGACTTCTTCCGTTCGCTGCGCAGCGCCGCCCGCTCCAAACCGGTCGCCATCCTCAAGGGTGGACTGCTGCCCTCCGGCGGCCGCGCCACGCAATCCCACACCGCCTCGCTCGCGGGCTCGGGCCAGATCTGGGCTGCCGCCGCCCGACAGACCAACGCCGTCCTCGTTCACAACATGCAGGAGATGGTCGACGTCCTGGTCGGCTGGCGCTTCGGCGCGGTCCCCGCCGGACCCAAGATCGGCCTCGTCGTTGGCGGAGGCGGCATCTCCGTTCAGGGAGCCGATGACGTCGAGCGCGAGGGACTCCAGTTGCCGCCGCTACAGGACCAGACGCTCAACCGCCTCGCCGATGTCACCCCCGTCGCCGGAACCGGCATTCGCAATCCCGTCGACACGATGTCGCTCTGGGACGGCCAGAGAGTCAGACCCACACTGGACGCCGTTGCCGAAGACCCGAACATCGACGCGATCATCGTGCAGGTCGGCATGAACTGGGGAATCGGATTCTTCGGCGACGAACAGATGGACCATCGCCGAAGAATGATCTCCGAAATCGCCGAGGCCCGCGAGCGGCACGGCATCGCCATTGCGATGGTTGTCCCGATCAGCATCGATCACCGACACGGCGGCTCCAACGCCGAGCTGGCCCGAATGATCTCCGACGCCGGCCTGCCGCTCTACTACAACATCCGCGACGCCGCCCGAGCAATGAACCGCCTCCTCACCTGGAACACGAGACGAGCCGAGAGAGCAGCACCATGAGCAACCGCACCACCGACATCTACGAAGTCATGCAGACTCAGCGAGCGATCCGCCGCTGGACCGACGAGCCGGTCGACCGCGAGACCATCGAACGAATCATCCAGGCCGGATGCTGGGCGCCCAGCGGCAGCAACTCGCAGCCCTGGGGATTCCTCGTCGTCACCGACGACGGCATCCGCGAGCGGCTGGCCGCCGCCATCCGCGAAATGTTCAGCGCCCGCTTCAGCGGCGACATGCCCAATCCCGACGACATCGACGATCCCACCACGCGGCGAATGATGCGCGGCGCGTTCAACCTGTTCGACAACTTCGCCGCCGCGCCCGTCTGGATCATCCCTTGCCTCGTCCGCGTGCAATCGCCCGCGCCCGAGGGTCTGCTGGCCGGTAGCAGCATCTACCCCAGCATCCAAAACATGATGCTCGCCGCCCGCCCCGAGGGCCTCGGCACCGTCCTCACCACGCCGCAGGACGGGATCATGGACCAACTCCGCGAAGAACTGCGAATCCCCGACAACGCCACCCCGGTCGCCATGATCCCCATGGGCTACCCCAACGCCAACTTCGGACCCGTCACCCGTCAGCCCCTCGACACCTTCCTCCACTGGAACGGCTGGAACGACTGACTTCCAACCTGCCCAGAGCTCACCTCCAGCTCGCCTCTCTCTGTCTTCCTTTCTCCCCCCGCTTCGCGGGGGGAGATGCCGAAGGCAGAGGGGGGCTCCCAGAAGACGCCAATCTTAGATCAGCGGTCCAGGAAGAGCTCCGCTTCACGCTGCCCGCCTGATACCATCAGAACATATGCGCTCTCACCGTCAAATTCCGCCCTTCCCCGAACCACGAGGCGCTCCTTCCATGACCTACAAAGCGGGCCACCGTCTACCAGCGCTCACCCGCCGCACAGCACCGAACTTCCCCGTCCCCAATGACACATCACCGTCCAAGCCCCGCACAGACCCCGTCCAGAATCGAACAAGTCCGAACAGAATCGAACAAGATCGAACGTCCAGAACCGACCAACACCTGACAACACCGACCAAAACCGACCACTTCAACCACACGATCTCCCGCAAAACACTGGAGATTGTCTGTTTTCCACCTCCAGGGAACAATCCAGCCTGACCACCTCCACGAGCAGGAACTCCCACCATGCCGCCTGTCCGACGCAAGTTCTCCATCCGCAAGGCCAACGCCCACCTGCGCGAAGCCGATCCGGTCCTCGCCCGGCTGATCGACGAACACGGATCATTCCAGCCTCGCCCGTCCAACGATCCCTGGTCGGCGTTGGTTCGTTCGATCCTCTTCCAGCAACTCGCCGGCGCGGCCGCCTCCGCCATCCAGCGCAAGTGGTTCGGCTTCTACGGCAATGAAGAATCCACGCCCACCCCGGAACAGATCCTTGCGACCTCCGACGAAGACTTCCGCGCCTGCGGCATCTCCCGCCAGAAAATGTCCTACTTCCGCGATCTCGCTTTGCACACTTCCGACGGCAGGCTCAAGCTCTCCCGCCTCAATCGCATGTCCGACGACGACGTGACCACCGCCCTGACCGCCGTCAAAGGAGTCGGTGAGTGGACTGCCCACATGCACCTCATGTTCCACCTCGGACGGCCCGACATCCTGCCCGTCGGCGACCTCGGCGTGCGCAAGGGTATGCAAGTCGCCTACGGTCTGACGGAGACGCCCACGCCAAAGGAGGCCCTGGAAATCGGAGCCAGGTGGGCGCCCTATCGAACCGTCGGCAGCTGGTACATGTGGCGCGCCGCCGACACCTTCACCCCGGACCAATCGCTCTAAGGAGTCCTGACATGCCCGACTCATCCCGAGACCAGTTGATCGGCTTCATCGGCACCGGCAACATCGGCAACCCGATGGCCCGCAACCTGATCGAGGCTGGACAGCAACTCGTCATCTACGATTTGCGGCCTGAAGTCATGGAAAACCTCCTGGAACTCGGCGCTGAGTCCGCCGAAAGCTGTGCCGAGGTTGCCTCCCGCTGCTCCGTTGTGTTCAGCTCGCTACCGGGTCCGCCCGAGATCGAAGCGGCGATCACCAGCGCCGACGGCATCCTCGCGGGCGCGTCCCCGGGCGACATTCACGTCGATCTGAGCAGCAACTCGATCACGACCGTCCGCCGCCTGGCCCAACTCGAAGCCGACGCCGGCGTCAGCTACATCGACGCACCGGTTACCGGTGGAGTCCCGGGGGCTGAATCCGGCACACTGACCGTCCTCGGCAGCGGCGATCTTGACGCCTTCGAGCGCGTCCGCCCGCTGCTCGATCACATCGGATCCAACGTCTTCCACCTGGGCGAGGCCGGGGCCGGCTGCCTGTTCAAGCTGCTCAACAACGTGATCATCCTCTGCGGCAACCAGATCGTGCAGGAGGCCCTCGTCCTGGGAACCAAGGCCGGACTGGACCCTGAAGACCTCGTTGAAAAGCTTCGGCTCGGCACTGCGAGGCCATACATGGGACTCGCCCCCTACCTGCTCGGCAAGCGCTTCGACAACCCATCCTTCACTCTGCGCCTTGCTGAGAAGGACGTCTCCCTGGCGATAGAGGCCGCCCGCGCCAATCAGGTCCCGATGCCCGTCGCCAACGCCGCCCACCAGACCTATCTCCGCGCCCTCAGCGCCGGCCTCGGCGAACAGTCCTTCCTCGCCACCCTCCAGGCCATCGAAGCCGCCGCCGGCCACGAAATCCCAACCATCCAGATCGAAGGCGGCCGCGCCTCGCTCTAACTCCTCCCCGTCCCCGCTTCAAGCGGGGACCCGCTCGGCCGGAGACCGTGACATGCCCGACTCATCCCGCGATCAACTCATCGGATTCATCGGCACCGGCAACATCGGTAACCCGATGGCCCGGCAACTCATCCGCGGCGGCCATCAGCTCGTGGTCTTCGACCTAAGGCCGGATGTGATGGAGAACCTCCTCGAACTCGGAGCCGAGCCGGCCTCCAGCGCCGCCGAAGTCGCATCCCGCTGTTCCGTCGTCTTCACCTCGCTGCCCGGCCCTCCCCAGATCGAAGCCGCGACCACGGGTCCCGAAGGCATCCTCGCCGGAGCCTCCCCCGGAGATGTACACATTGATCTCAGCACCAACTCGCTACGCGGAGTCCAACGAATCGTCGATCTCGAGACCGACGCCGGAGTCATCCACATCGACGCCCCGGTCACCGGGGGCGTCGTGCGAGCCGGCCAGGGCGACCTGACCGTCTACGGCAGCGGAGATGCTGAGACCTTCGAACGCATCCGCCCGCTCCTCGACCACATCGGCACGAACGTCTTCCATCTCGGCGACGCTGGCATGGGCTGTCTCTACAAGCTGGTCAACAACACAATCGTGCTCTCCGGTCACATGATCGTCCAGGAGGCGCTGGTGCTGGGGGCGAAAGCCGGACTCGATGTGCCCGACCTGGTCGAGAAACTCCGGCTCGGCACCGCCCGACCCTACATGGGACTCGTCGATCTCTTCCTGGCCAAGCAGTGGGAGAATCCGCCTTCGACGATGGTCATCGCTGAGAAAGATGTCAGGCTCGCGCTGGAACTCGCCCGCGAGCAGCAGGTCGCCATGCCCGTCGCCAACGCCGTCCATCAGACCTACCTGACCGCCCTAGCCGCCGGCTTCGACGAACTCCACCACTACAGCACCATCGACGTCCTCGCCGCCGCCGCTGGCATCAACATTCCCTCGATTGAATCTCACTGAGACCCTTTAATCTTCCCGCTCCCCCTCGCAGGGGGAGCTGCCGAAGGCTGAGGGGGTCCCTCCGACCGGAACACAGTCACCACGCGTCCACCGCATGCTTCTTCACCGCCGACAACGGAGCCCGCGGCGTCATCCGCAACATCGAAATCAACACATCCCGAGTCTCCTCGGGCGCAATCACATCGTCGAACTCGTACCGCCGACCCGCATTGATCGCCGAGTTCCGTTCCCGCATCTCCGTCGCCCACTCGTCGCGAATACGCTTGGCCTCTGCCGGATCTCGCTGCTCGACTTCGCGAATCTCGTCCCGATTGACCAGCAGCGACGCCCCTTCCAACCCCATCCCACCCGACTCCGCTGTTGGCCAGGCCAGGCGGATGTCGCGCGGCGCATACGAGTTACCCATTGCCGCCGGACCCAGTCCGTAGGCCTTGCGCAGCTGAATCGTGTAGAGCGGGACGGTCCGGTTCTGGTGCGCGATGATCGGTCGGGCGTGATGCCGCGCGATGCCCGCTTCCTCCGCTGGACGTCCGACCATGTAGCCGGGATTGTCGACCAGCGAGACCATCGCAATCTCATGCGCATCGCAGAGCTGGATGAACCGCGCGATCTTGTCGGACGCGTCCGAGTCGATTGCTCCGGCGATCACCGAAAGCGGTTGATTCGCGATGATCCCCACCGACCGTCCGCCCAGACGCGCCAGCGCCGTGATCAGCTGCGGCGCCCAAGTCGGCCGCAGTTCGAACACCGTGTCGCGATCCATGATCGCCCGGATCACCCGCCGCATGTCGTACGCCCGACGCCGGTTCGATGGCACAATCCCCCGAATCCGTTCTGACCAGGGATCAGGTTCGCCGTCGGGCAGGTCGTAGAGGAAGTAGCGCAAGTACTTGCCCGCAGCATCGATCGCTTCCGCCTCGGTCTCGACCATCAGATCGATCCCGCCAACGCGATCGTGCATTTCCGCCGGACCAATCTCGTCCGGCGTCAGCTTCAGGCCCATCGCCCCTTCGACCAGCGGCGGGCCGCCCATCCCGATCGCCGAGTCCCGCGTCGCCACGATGAAGTCGGACAGTCCGGCGATCGACGCGTTGCCGGCAAAGGATCGCCCCGACACCACCGACACCGTCGGCACCCAGCCCGAGAGCACGGCCATCCCGTCGAATGTGCCCCAGCGACCGGTCATCCCGCGCTGCGAGCCGGCCAGATCGTGCGCCCGCGCGCCGCCCCCGTCGGCGAAGGTCACCAACGGCCAGCGCCGATCATGCACCAGCTCCAGCAGCCGGTCGAACTTGCCATGATTCAGCGCCGTCTGCGTCCCGCCCTGCACCGTGTAGTCATACGACGCAATCCCAACCGGATGTCCCTCAACCGTGCCGAATCCCTGCACCAGGCCGTCAGCCGGACCCGTCATCGACTTGTTCGCGGGGATCGCGAGCACCCCGTATTCGACGAAGCTGCCCTCGTCCAACACCATCGCGATCCGCTCACGCGCCGTGAACTTCTGCTTCGCATGCACCTTCGCCACCGCCTCGGGACGAGCGTTATCCATCGCGCTCGCCCGAGCGTCCAGCACTTCCTGAATGACGTCTTCATCCATCGGACCGTCCCCCTCCGCTGATACCCTCCGCATACGGTATCCGCTCACGTTTGAAACTCAGTCCAGGCCGGAGTTTGGAGTTGGCACATGGCGTCGAACATTGATCTGGTTGGTCCGATCGTCCGAGAAATCCAACGCCGCTCGCTGGACGAGCCCGACGCGTTCTGGGCCGAAGCCGCTGCGCGGATTCCCTGGTTTCGGGAATGGGACGAAGTCTTCGAGTGGACGCCCGACGAGATTCCCGCCTTCCGCTGGTTCATCGGCGGCGAGACCAATCTCGCCTATGCCTGCCTCGACGCGCAGGTCGCCAACGGCCACGGCGGACGCGCGGCCCTGATTGCCCTCGACGAGAACGGCGGACAGCGGGTCTACACCTACGCCCAACTGCTGAGACAGGTCGAACGCATGGCGGCCTCGCTGCGAGCGATCGGCATCGAGCGCGGCGACCGCGTCGCCGTCTACATGCCGACCAACTTCGAGGCGATCGCCCTGATGCTCGCCTGCGCCCGAATCGGCGCCGTTCACCTCGTCATCTTCGCCGGCTTCGGCGCTGGCGCGATCGCCGAACGAGTCAAGCTGGCTGAGGCGAAGGCCATCTTCTGCACCGACTCCACCTATCGACGAGGTCGTAACGTGCCGCTGGACCACTTCGTCCGCGGAGCGCTCGAGAACGAGGGCGCGGGCGAAATCGTCGAGACGGTCGTCGTCGAGCGGCGGCTCGCTGACAGCCCCAACATCGGGGGCGACAAGGAGATCAGCTGGGAAGCCTTCCTCGCCGCGGGCGACGGCGGCGACGGCTCC
This sequence comes from Chloroflexota bacterium, assembly GCA_028875225.1. Classification (GTDB taxonomy): domain Bacteria; phylum Chloroflexota; class Dehalococcoidia; order Bin125; family Bin125; genus Bin125. The sequence goes on from JAPPFB010000006.1 coordinate 30,933, forward strand.
TGGGCGGCGATGGAGGCCAATGATCCCGCCTACATCCTCGCCACATCCGGCACGACCGCCCGACCAAAACTCTGCGTCCACACCCACGGCGGCTACCCGGTCTGGGTTGCGAGCCAGGCCGACTGGGTCTTCGACATCCAGCCTGAAGACGTCTGGTGGGCGACCTCCGACATCGGCTGGGTCGTCGGCCATTCTTACATCGTCTATGGGCCACTGCTCGCCGGCGCCACCACGATCGCCTTCGAGGGCGCGCTCGACCATCCCGATGTCGGCACGTTCTACCGCATCATCGAAGACCACGGCGTGACCGGCATGTTCACCTCGCCCACCGCGATCCGACTGCTCATGCGTTCCGGCCTCGAGCCGGCCGAAGCGGTCGACATGTCCTCGTTGGTCCGAGTCTTCTCGGCCGGCGAGGTGCTCAATCCGCCTGCCTGGGAGTGGTTCCAGCACGAGATCTTCGGCGACCAGATACCCGTCCTCGATCACATGTGGCAGACTGAGACCGGCGGACCGATCATCGGCAATCCCTACGGCATCCAGATGCTGCCGATCAAGCCGGGCTCGGCCGGCATTCCCCTGCCCGGCATCGAAGGCACGGTGCTCGACACCGACGGCGCCGAACTCGCGGCCGACGAAAAGGGCATCTTCGCGATCACGCGCCCGTTCCCCGGCTTGACCGCGCGTCTCTGGGGTGAGCCCGAGCGCTATCAGACCGACTACTGGGGCAAGGTGCCGGGCAAGCAGGTCTACTTCACCGGCGACGCCACCTCAGTCGACGAGGACGGCTACGTCTGGTTCTCCGGCCGCGCCGACGAGATCATCAAGATCGCCGCGCACCGGCTCGGAACCATTGAGGTCGAGTCCGCCATCCTCCGTCATCCCGGCGCCGCCGAGGCAGGCGTCACCGGTCGGCCGGACGAGTTGCGCGGTGAGGTGATCTCCGCTTTCGTCGTGCTCAAGGCCGGCTTCGAGCCGGGCGACGAACTCAAGACCGAGATCCTGCAGACGATCCGTGGTGAACTCGGTCCCGTCGCCGTGATCGGCGAGCTCAACTTCGTCGACGCCCTGCCCAAGACCCGTTCCGGCAAGATCATGCGGCGCGTCCTCAAGGCCGTCACGCTCGACACCGACCCCGGAGACATCTCCACGATCGAAGACGAGGGCTCCGTCGAAGACGCCCGCTCCGCCTGGGAGCAGATGAAAGCCAGCATTCGATAGTCATTCGGGATTGGTCACATGGCTTCAATGATCCGGACAGAGTCGTTGGCTGCGACGTTCATCCAGTTCAAGGCTGGCCGCTCCGACGCGCTCCTGGAACGCTGGGAAGCTCGGACCAACATCCCGCTGTTGATCCTCGCCGCGGCCATGCTGCCGCTGATCGTCCTGCCTCTATTGACAAGCCTGGAAACGCACGTCGAGCGAACATTCACCTACACGGAATGGGGCATCTGGGCCGTGTTCGCGTTCGACCTGGTCGCCCGACTCTGGCTGGCAGAGAATCGCAAACTGTTTCTCAGACGCAACTGGATCGACGTCCTAATCGTTGCCGTCCCCTTCCTGCGGCCGCTGCGCTTGCTGCGGGCGGTGGTTTTCGTCGCCAGGATCTGGGCGCTGTTGGACCGCCGCGGCGTGCGCGGAACGGTTGTGCTCGCCCTGGCGGTCATGTTCGGCGCGACGGCGGCCATCTGGGGAGCCGAACACGGCCAGGGCGGCGAGGTTCAAAGCTGGGACACAGCGCTGTGGTGGACGCTGCACACGATGGCCACCGGCGACGGCGTGCGAGAAGCGACCACCGTGCTCGGCCGAATCGTGGGAGCCATCGTCACGCTGCTCGGATTCGCCCTCCTCGGCATGGTCACCGCGACGATCGCCGCCTGGTTCGTCGAACAGGGTCAGGACGTCGAGCAAGAACAGATCCTCGCCGAACTCAAGACGCTCCAGGCCGAGGTCAAGTCGCTGCGGGAAGAACTGGTGGGCACGTCACGTGAAGATTGATACGATGGGGTTGGGAGAAGTGTGATGGAAGATGCGAAACAGAAGTCTGATGAGCATGAGGAACTGGATCTGCCGCCGCCTGGCCCGGTGTATTTGACTAGCGACTCAGGCCTGGGACCAACTGGCGTGTTTGCGGAGATACCGGAACGTAGCTGGAAGGATGACCTGAAGGTGCTGTTCGGAAGGACGCCGAGCTGGGAGTCGAAGCGACTTCGCTAGCCGAGGGCAATTGAGAGACCGGACACCGCCGCAACCAACGCCACCGACACCCCCGTCGAGATCATTGACCACGTTACCCAGAGAGCTTTGCGCTTGAGGTAGCGGTCAACCTCTTCCAGAGCGACACGGATCTCTCCAACACTCCACGAGGTGGCGCGGAGCGAATCCTGTTGATCGGCGATCTGGCCGAGTTCGCTCAAATCTGGTCGCGTGAGCCTCTGATCCACCCGATACGTCCACAGCAGTACCACGACGTTCATCAACAGCGTGAACAACGTTGCGTAGGCAAGGTACTCCGCCACCGCCGGGAGAGGCTGGCTGCCGAATCGCAGTGATGCGCTGAGCAATGCCAAGACAGCTAGATTCAGAGCGAAGAGGGTGCTGAGCCGCGAATTGAGCTCAGAAGTGCGCCGCACCTGATCGTCGCGGCGCCAACGTGCTTCGTCTAGCAGCAGGCTGGCATTGGCGATGCGATCATCCCGCTCGGTGTTCGCCATGTTTCGCCATCAGAACGGTCGGCCGATTTCCTCGCCGATCTTCCTCAGCCGCTCGACTCGCTGCTCGGTTGGTGGGTGGGTCGAGAAGAACTTGCCTGCACCGCCGGCCAGCGGATTGACGATGAACATGTGGTTGGCCGCTTCGGCCGTCTTCATCTCTTCCGCTGCGTAACGCGACTCAGGCGTCCTGACGCCCTGCTCAAGCTTCATCAGGGCATAGGCCAGCGCCTCCGGATCGCCGCAGCGCCGCGCCCCCGTGTCATCCGCCTTGAGCTCGCGCTGACGACTGACCGCCATCTGGATCATTCCAGCAATGATCGGCGCGATGATCGCCACGATCAGCGCCCCCGCCAGGTGTCCGGCGCCTCCGCTCCCGCCATCTCGTCCGCCCATGCCGCCAAACATGAACCCCATGAACAGCGCAAACTGAGCGATCATCGCTATGAACGAAATCACCATCGCCATCGACGCCACGATCGTCGACCAGAGCGTGTCGCGGTTGGTCACGTGGGCCAGCTCGTGCGCCATCACGCCGGCCAGCTCCCGCCGGGTCAGCAACCCCATGATCCCGGTCGTCGCAGCGACCGCCGAGTGCTTCGGGTGCCGCCCCGTGGCGAAGGCGTTGGGGATCGGCGTATCGATCACATAGACCGACGGGATATGCCGCGGGCAGTCGCCGGGGCGGCAATGCCCCGTGCAGCGCGCCTCGAGGTGCTCAACCGTGAACTGCGACAGCAACTCCGGCTTGAACGGCATCTTCGCCTGGCAAGCGGCTTGCTCCACGATCCGGAACAGGTCTGGCGCCTCGGCCGCGGTGACCAGCTGGCCGCCCATCATCCTGGGGACCATCGAGTGCGAGTTGTAGTAGCTGTACAGGTTGATGCCCAGCGCAAGCACGGCCATCACGATTAGACCGACCTCGCCGGCCACCGCCAGACCCACGACCATCATCAGGCCGGCCATCAGGACCACCAGGAACATCGTGCGCAATCCGTACACGATTCGTCTCTCCCTCACCGCAAACAAAGTCGCCGATCAGATGCGGCTGTTACGTCGAGATCGTACCATCGTGGAAGACTGATAGAGTCCTCCGTGAATGTGGCGGGGAGCCAGACATGCCGATCTACGAATACGCCTGCCGAGCCTGCGGAGCCGAGTGGGAGCACTTCACCCGCAAGATCGACTCTCCTGCTCCTGAGTGCGAAGCGTGCGACACCAAAGGACAAGTTGAGAGGCTCATCGCCAGATCAGCCTTTATCAAGGACGAAAACACCAAGATGCGAGAGATGCATCCCAAGTACGCCAAGATGGTCGACGCCGCCTGGGAGAAGGCCTCGCGCAACGATCCCCTCAGCAAGACTCGCTTCGCCCCCCTCGTCGACTCAGGTAAACGCGTCCAGGACATGACCTAGGGTTCATCAACGCCCACAAGAAGTCGCCCCCGCGAAGGGAGACCTTTGCGTAACGCCGTGAAGTTGTCCCTTTTGGCTGTGGCGACTTGGGA
>JAPPFB010000014.1 GCA_028875225.1 Chloroflexota bacterium
CGCTCGCCTGCGCGCTGCTGGGTTTGCAGGCGCCGTCGGCGGGCATGTTCGCAGGGCGACCAATAGAACACGGTGTGGTTCAGCAGCCAGAGCCAGCTGGCGTTCTTCCCCAACAACACAAGGAGGCGACCCCAGCGGGACACACGGACGGTCACACCGGTCCAAAGTCCTCATCGGTGTATCTTACCAGCGGCTGATCGACGGTAAGTCCACACGCATCTGCACGACCGACCCCGGTTTGCACGCCGCTTTGGTGGAGGCAGTTGGCATTTGGAACGCGGAGCTCTCCTCGCTCACCGTGCTGAGCGGAGTCAAGCCACTCATCGCACATGAGTCGCTGCGCGGCGGCGCGCCGACCGACTGGTCGGACTCCCTCTTCGACATCGATGTCGTTCTGCTCAAGGGCACATGCCCCAGCGGCGGCGGCGCATGTTACCTGCGCGACCGAATCGTCAAGCCTCCTCGCAAGCAGTTCACGTATTGCCGAACGAAAGCAGCGGCTGACTGCCGGGCGCCCGCCTACAAGAGCGCCGCGCACTCGTCGATCGTGTGGAAGAGCGACAATCCGGTCTCGATGCCGACGCTCTTGCACGAGCTCGGGCACGTACTGGGTCTTACCGACTACGAATCGTGCGAAGACCTTCGCCGCGGCCCGGACAAGACGACCGGCCTGGACCAGCCGGGGGACGTGGAACCGCTAGACGACCACTTCTCGCTGATGCGCAACAACCTGAGTGCGGACTGCCGTCATCGCGGCGCGATCACCGGGCGGGACCTGCGCGACCTCTACGAGTCGTACCGGGTGGAACCGATTACGGGCGTGCGTCTGGACGGCAACGCATCGTTGGGCTCCGCCAATTCCCTCACCTTCACCCTGTTCTGGGGGACTGATGGCGCTGCGGAGGCCGCTCACAACGCGTCCCACATCGCGGTGCTGCGCAGAAGCCGGGGTTCGAGTGTGTGGACGTTCGCAATCACGCCGCCGAAGGTCCGAGAGACGGGCGGCAAGGTCCGAGAGTCCATCACAGTGACCGACAAGCTTGGCGCGGCCGTGGCTTACAAGATCGTTGGCTTGACCCGGGGCGATATCAGGCTGCAGGGCAGTTTCGACATCAGCCGCCAGTTCACGGTGCAGGGCGAGAAGGCGGGCACGACGGTCACGGGCAAGTTCGCAGAGGGCGATCCGACCATGGTGGTTGGGGTCGCCAGCTACACCGAGACGGGCAGCAAACGAATCGAGGTGGACGGTCCGGCTGTCTTGAGCGCGAGCCTCAGCCCGCGCTACTGCTACGTCAATCGTTCGCTGGCGGTGGAGATCACGCCCACGGGCGGAGCACAGAGCGCCAGCAAGAGCGTGAAGGGTCCGTCTGGAGGATTCGTGTCGGGCTCGAGCGTCTCCTGTGGCAGCGCGGCGGGCGAGCGCCAGGTCACGGTCAAGTCCGAGTGGGGCACAGGCGCGAGCACGGTGACGTGGACGTTGACGCTGCCGGTGAAGGTGAACCCATCGCCGCAGAGGGTGCGGAGTCTCGCCGCCACCATTCAACCGACCGGCGGCGGCACGAGGACCACGATTACCAGCTGCGCAACGGGCGAGACCGTCTCCATCCAGGTGAGTCCCGCAGCGCTTCTGGATGACCTGGATGTCTGGGTCAACGACAAGAAACTCGATTCGAATCCGCTGTCCTTTACGTGTCCGGCGGCTATGTCGAGCACCGACGAAGTCAGTGTCTTCGCCTTGCGCGGGGATGGCGGCCGGGCCGGCGAGATGGACCTCGGAATCCTGTCCCCGCTTACGGCGAGGCTGGTGCAACGGGCGCCGCACTGCCGGGCGGGCCAGGAGACCGTGGCTCGACTGATCATCCAGGGCGGTCGTCCGGGCTATAGGTACGCCGATAAGGCGGGCAATCCTGTACAGAGGACACCGGGCGCGCAGGGACACGCGTATACCTACGACTACCTACCGGACGATTGGATCGCAGCCGCGCTCCAGCGAACGCTTCTAGCGGGTGGTCGTACTCCTACTCGGCCTCGCGACAACGAGCAGACCAGCGCCCCACTTGGAATCCCTCTGCCGACTTCTGGACCACAGCAGCTGAGTGAGTCTCGGCTCTGTTTCCTGGGTCGTGGTACGCTCGCTCGACAGCGCAAGAGGGATGATGTTGACGCCGAGATGGCCGAGCCTGCGCCTGAGGGATGTGGCCCTCTTCCTGGCCGTTGCCGCAATTGTGGCGGCGGTTGGCGTATTCGTTGGTCGCGAGGCGGGTTGGGAAGGCGGTTCCGCGGAGGCGACCGAGTCGCGACTGACGCTCGAGTTGAAGGCAGGGCAACAGATCTGCGAGACACAGAAGCCGTGGCCTCATGGACTTGCGTCTTCCTACCAGGATGAGGAAGGCAACTGGGTCTATGAAGAGGAGGTCTGGGGTTGGTGGCGGATCCCCAGCGTGCCGGTGAGCTGGCAGGTGAGCGGCGGGCATGCGCCATACACGCTGGTCATTGACCACGAAGCCGCAGGCAAAGGTGGCGACTATGGCGGGGCGTCTGGAGTGGCGATGGTGGGTTGCGCGGACGCCTCAGGAGGCACCTGGTTCGACCCGTATGTCGGTCGCGTCTACGCCGTTGACCCGCAGGTGGACTCGGGCTGGAAGACGGTCCGCGCGGTCGTGACGGACGCCAATGGCGATACCGCAGAGGCGACCGTCGACTTCTACGTGATTCTCCAACTCGGATCAACTGGGGACATTCTCCGCCGCGGAGAGACCTACAGGGTCCGTGGCTTCCTGATGACTGCCCCGGATGGCTATGACGTCAGGATCGGCGGAGGGCAGGAACGGGAGTGCACGGAGAACGATCCAGACCCAAGGTGCGGCGACACAGTTAACGGCTATGGCCTAATGGGCGTAGATGCCGGGATCGCGTTGTACCAGGAGGACGGCGCATTGCACTCACGATGGCCAGATTCAGACCGTGCGGATCGGGCGCTGGGGGTAAACGCCAACCCGATCACAAAGGCGGTTGACGCGATGATCGATTCACTGGGTAAACTGCCGCGACCCAGAGGGGACTAGGGTTGAGACTTCTGTTCGCCGCGTCCGTTGTCGGGCTGGCCTTAGCTTTTGGTGTCCTGGGGATTTCCCAACCAGGGGCAGAGAGCGCATCGACCGAGCAGGAGCGATCACCCGTTTCGATGTCGGTGCGCTTGAATTCTGTCGCGCCTGACAGTGAGTTGATGCTGGCCCCGGCACACAGTGATTCGAACACGGCAGAGCGAACAGTTCTACTCAATCGACATGTGATTGAAGGCAAGACGACGATTGTCTGTTCAGACGATGCCGATGTTCGCACCGAACTCAAACCTGCTGTTCAAGCGTGGAACACGGCACTGGCTTGGACGAGATTCACTGACAGTGGAGGAAACACTGGAGGACCGCTCGAGTACTTCCAGCCAGCGAGCAGCACTGACACATGTGCGAGCAACGCGGAGGGCACTGATGTACATGTGTACGCGCGGCGAGTTCCTCGTGACAATGCAGTCTACTGGCGAGACGATCAGGAGGACCCACCACGCAAGCTCTTCGCATTTTCTGACCCAGGAGTGGACACCAGCTATCACAGTTCCGAGTACTCCGTTATAGCGCTGAGTGACCAGGGGGACGTATCCCGCTCAACCATCGTTCACGAACTCGGCCACGTGCTCGGCCTTAGCGACTACAAGTCTTGCGACGAGCTTCGACAGCAAGCTGGGGCGGTGGCGGATCCCGATCCGACAGATCAGCACTACTCCGTGATGTACAACGCGCCAGATCGGGAGTGTAGACCGCAAGATCAAGGAACGATCACAGATCGCGACCTGCGCGACCTTTATGAAGCCTACCACGTCGGTGCCGTTACCGATGTGAGAGTCCCGTGGTACACGAGTGTCATGGATCGCCCCAAGAATCCATCGATCAGCGGCAACTCGCTCGCCTTCACAGTGCACTGGGGAGCGGGGATCAGCGAGGCCGCACACAACGCTTCGCAGGTCGCCGTGTTTGGCGACTACCAAGGTCTCGGCTGGTTGCTGCTAGGGGCAATGCCTGTCCCAGAGATGGGCAGTCCCATGGATCATCTGCGTGTGGGTGCGGTCAAGCGCGCTCCGCCTCCAGATCCTCTCCATGATCCAAATCCGGTAGCCACGTGGCCGAGCCGGTACAAGGTAGTCGGACTCACTCATGGCGACATCCGTTGGGAGGGTCGGCGAATCGCGCAGTCCGGCCAACCCCACACATGGGACTTCGATCGCGCGTCGGCGGTGAACTCAAACCAGACCGAGGGCGATCCCACGTTCCTGGTGGCCAAACTCGAAGACGGTGGGCAGATCGTCAGTTCCCCGCCGAGCCTGAGTGCGAGCGTCAGCCCTCGTTACTGCTGGACCGGAGGAAGGTTGGCGGTCTCGGTGCGGGCCGCCGGAGGGTCGGTCAACAATCCGCAGGTGCGTCTCAGCAGCGCTACAACGTGGACGGATGCCAACGGACAGACCGAACTCAATCAGAAGTGTGGTTCTACGGCGAAAGTGCAGCAGATCGGGGTCGAGAGCAACCACGGTTCCGGCCCGCTGACGGACATCCCTCTGGCCGTGCATGCGCCGCCCAACGAACTGACCGTGAGTCTGACGACGGCTGGGCTGAGCTGTGGAGCGGCTGTGGGAAGCACTGTTGATGTGGGCTGGAGCGTGGCAGGTCTCGGCGGTGCATCGCTCGAGTACCTGGCCGTGAACAATAGAACAGAGAGCGCCCTGAACACTGTGCCGGGCGTGGTTGCCGGGGTCGAATGTGGTGAAGGTCGCGGCAAGAGTGGGAGCGACATCCCACTCGACGTTTTCGCACTCGCGTCGGATGGGCGGGGCGCAACCGTGACCACGCTATCCCCACCGGCGGCGGTGAACAGCTCCCAGCCTGTGAACGAGCCGGTCGGGACGGTGCGAGTGGTTTGGTCGCGCGTGCCAGGGGCGAGCGGCTACGACGTGCGGTCCGTCAATCAACGCGACGAACGTGGCGACCGCAGATATGTGGCGCAGCCAGCGGTAGGAGTGAATCCATATGACGAAATCCCGGATCTGAGAGTTGGTGAGGAGTACACGTTCGAAGTCCGAGCGCGCAAGAATCGCGCCCGAACAGACTGGAAGAGGTCCCGAGCGCGCACCGTGTATGACTTCTCTGTTGCGCAAGTGTCTTCCACGACGGAGAGTGTCTCGGTCAGCGTAATGCGCCTGCCTCGAAGACACGACGCGGCGTTCGGACAGGCCCTTGCGTTCCAGTTCGATCTCCGCTTAGAGGAGCGAGTGGTGGGCCAGGATGAAACGCGGTTCGTCCGACGTTTGAGCGCCCTGGGCCCGAAGAACCAATCGCAATACACACATACGTTTGTGAACGACCCCAACCCAAAGGTCCCGGCCGTGATCCGACCCGGCCGCACGTATCGAGTTGGCGCGCGGCTGGTGGTCAACGAAGCGCCTGACACTGAATGGGTGAGTGCATCCGAACTGGCGGCGACGTTTGCGCTGTCGCACGCGGTGACGTCGAACACCGCCACGTTGACGTGGGGAGCGGTGTCGGGGGCGACGAGCTACATCGTTCGTCTGGATGACGGCGATGAGATTGACGTGCTTCAGGCGACGAGCTACGAGTTCACAGATCTGGATCCCGCGCGCGACTACACCCTGTCGGTGCGAGCAGCTTATGGAGATACTGCTCGTTCGTCGTGGGGTTCGGCAGCTGTGATGACATCGGCCGCTGTAATGGCGCCGTTGGCTCCAAGGCCGACAGCCTCGTTCGGCGCCTTCGATCCGGATGGAGACTACTCAGTCAGCGTGTCCTGGCCGTCGGTTGCAGGGGCGAGCAGCTATGTCGCGTCATTTGAGGGGAAGGTCGAGGACGGCACGCCGAGCGTCTACGACTGTCCAAGTCCGGCCAGCGGTCGCAAGCGGGTGTACTGCAATCTCGCTCCAGATCGGGCGTACGAGATCGTGGTGGTTGCGGTGGCTACACCTACGGACGGCACGCAGGCTGTGAGTTCCGATCCTAGTAGGGCGGTGGCCTGTTTGGGTCCGTGCGGGTTGCGGGTGAGCGGGCTGACGACGAGCGGGCTGCGGTTGGACTGGGAGGGACTGCATCCGAGCGTGTTGATTCACAACGTGCGGCTGCGTGAGGGCGGCCGGGTGGTGCAGGAGAGCGCGACTTCGCGCCGCTGGTTCCGCTTCAGCAGGCTGAGCTTGAAGCCGGAGACGACCTATCGAGCAGAGGTGCGGACGCTGTACGGCGGTGCGCGCGGCTACACACCCTGGGCGCGGCTGGAGTTCACGACGCCGGAGGCGCCTGCGCCTGAGCCGCTGGCGCTGACGGTCACGCCGAGCGCGGCGAGCTGTCTGACCGGCGAGACTGTGGAGATCAGCTGGAGCGTGACGGGCGGCTCGGGACGCTACACGGTCAGCCTCGACGGCGCCGAGCAGACGGACGCGTCAGCGGAGGTGACCTGCCAGGCAACGGCTGGCACGCAGACGGTGTCGCTGGTCGCCGGCGACACGGTGCACACGACGCTGACGGCGACGCAGAGCATCAGTCTGACGGTGACTGCGCCCTCGGTCGCCGCACCGAGCGGCCTCTCTGTGGTTGCCGACGTGACCGCGCTGACACTGAGTTGGGATGAGGTGAACGGCGCCACCGGCTACGGGGTGCGGCTGGACGGCGGCGCCGAGACGAAGCTGACGGCGACGGCGCTCACTCACTCGTTCAGTGGCCTCCAGCCGAGCACCAAGTATCAGTTGTCGGTACGCGCCTACGTCGGGACCGACCACTCACGTTGGTCGAACATCGAGGAAGCGACCTTGGATCCCCCGGCGCTGGTCTTGACCGCCTCGCTGAGCGCCAACACTTGTGAGACTGGCGCTGCGGTGACGGTCAGCTGGACAACGACGGGCGGTTCAGGATCGCATAGCGTGACCGTTGATGGGGTCGAACAGAGCGGTTCGTCGACTGCGGTGACGTGCCGGGCGACAGCCGGTTCGCAGAACGTCATCATCACGGCGACCGATCAGACCTACGCGCAGCTCAGGACCACGCAGACGCTCGGTCTGACGGTGACCGCACCGGCGCCGGCGACCACGCTGACGGCGCAGGTTCGCGCGCGCCGGCTGGCGGACAACCGCGTCGAGTTTCGGTTGAGACCGACAGGCGGCACTGAGCTCGAGATTGCTCAGCGCTACCTCAAGCTGCCGGAGATCACAGCGGGTCGCTGGTACTCCAGCGGCGACTTCACGACCACTGTGGACGGCAGCTCGTACACGCTCGGCGTCATCTCCGCGCGGCTCGATAACACGGTCTGTCCCGGACAGGTGGAGGTCACGTTCATCCATGCAGGCGGCGACCGGATCACGCCAACGCGATACAAGCTGGCGGTCAACCGTGCGGCCGACAGCTGGGCGGTGACGTCCGAGTTCGCGATACCGCTGCAGTCCAGCTCGGCCCTGCGCGAGTTGGCGCAATCGAGCGCGGGCCACTGGATGGTGGAGTCGCCCGAGGGCGCCAAGGACGGACCGGGCCGCGACGGCGGGTTCATGTCTGGTGACACGCCTGAGGACATCGATCGTCTCCAGGATGGCGACACGCAGGCGATCTGTACCGCTCAACCGACTGGACTGCAGGCCAGCAACCTGACCAGCAGCGGTGCGCGGTTGAGTTGGCAAGCGGTCAGCGGCGCCAGTGAGTATGACGTATCGGTCGGCTCTGGGGGCGCAGCGTCGCTCACTTCTGCGCAGCTGCAGTACGACTTCAGCGGCCTAACCGCCGACACGGATCACACGCTGCGGGTTCGCGCTCGCAGCTGGCAAGGGTCGTCGCAGTGGAGCAGCACGACGGCGCGCACGAAAGCGTCCAGCGTGCCGGTGATCACGATCACGGCTGGTACGTCGCCAGTTGCTGAAGGCGGCAGTGCGAGCTTCACGGTCAGCAGTGACCGCCAGTGGACGGCTGCGCTGACCGTACAGTTGACGGTCAGTGAGAGCGGCTCGATGATCAGCGGCTCGCTCCCGACGCAGGTGACCATCGCTGCCGGAGCACAGTCGGCCACCGTCTCGGTCGCGACAGAGGACGACAAACAAGATGAGTCCGATAACGTCGTCACCGTGACCCTGCTCGCCGGGAGCGGGTATCGTCTCGGCGCGGCTAGCAGCGCGACGGTGACCGTGACGGACAACGACGGACAGGTCATCACGCTGACGGCCTCAGCGTCGCCGACTAGCTGCGTGACCGACGGTCAAGTGACGGTCAGTTGGACTGTGACAGGCGGTTCCGGCTCGTACACGGTGACGGTCGATGGCGTCACGCAGACTAGCGCTTCGGCCACGGTGATCTGTCAGGCGACAGTGGGCACGCAGACGGTCACACTGACGGCGATCGACCAGACCGATACGCAGCTGTCCACAACCAAGTCGCTGACGCTGACCGTGGTTGACCCGGTCACGCTGACTGCGTCAGCGACGCCAACGAGCTGCGAGACCGGTGGTCAGGTGACGGTCAGCTGGACCGTCGCGGGTGGTTCCGGCTCGTACACGGCGACGGTCGATGGCGCCGCGCAGACGGGCGCCTCAGCCACGGTGACCTGTCAGGCCACGGCAGGCACGCAGACAGTCACTGTGAAAGCGACCGATCAGACGCACACACAGCTGTCCACAACCAAGTCGCTGACGCTGACCGTGGTTGACCCGGTCACGCTGACTGCGTCAGCGGCGCCAATGAGCTGCGAGACTGGCGGTCAGGTGACGGTGAGTTGGACCGCGGGCGGCGGTTCCGGTTCGCATTCCGTCACAGTCGATGGCGTCGCTCAGACGGGCGCCTCGGCCACGGTGACGTGTCAGGCGACGGCAGGAACTCAGAGCGTAGCGGTGACCGCAACGGACGCGGTGCACACGCAGCTGTCGGTGACCCAGACGCTCAGTTTGACAGTGACGGAGCCGGCTCCGCCGAGCACGGTCGAAGCGCAGTTGCGCGCGCGGAGGTTGACTGACAACCGGTTCGAGCTTGATCTGCGGATCACTGGCCACGCGATTGGTGAGATCACCAAGCGGTTCGCCAGTCCGCCCAAGATGACGGATGGAGACTGGCGTCAGAGCGAGTCGCTGAGCATCACGATTGATGGCGGCGACTACACGCTCGGCCGGATTTCGGTGCGTCTGCAGAACGACCGATGTCCGTCTCGGTTGGAGGTGACATTCCTGCCCGCAGTGGGCGACCGCATCCTGCCGATGGCACGGTTCCTGGCGACCAACGTCAAAGCCGAGACGTGGTTTACGAGCAGAGTGTTCGAGATCACGCTGGTGGCGGAGTCGTCGGACGCACTGCTCGACTCAAGCGACGGTAAGGTGACCGCTGAAGCATGGCTCGACGACACGCCCGACCAGACGAATGCCGGACCGGGCGTAGAAGGCGGCCTAATGAGCGGCGAGTCCTCGAGCGAGACTCAGGCCGACGAGGCGTTGCCTGGAACTCAATCGAGCGGCACGCCCGTATGCCCGGCGGCGCCAGGTGGGCTCGCCGCCTCGAGCGTTAGCAACGACCGGCTGACGCTGAGCTGGACGGCTGTTCTCGGCGCCAGCCAGTATGACGTTCAGCGCGGCAGTGTGGATGTTGGTTCTGTGCAAGCCAACTCGTACCAGGCCAGTGGGCTGAGTCCGAAGACCAACTACCGCTTCCGGGTGCGAACGCGGGATGCCTGGGGTGCGTCGGCGTGGAGCAGTTTGTCGATCACGACGCTGCCCCTCCCGCCGCCGGCGCCGACCAACCTGCAGGTGACGGCGACGAGGAGCAGTCTGAAGTTGACTTGGACTGGGTCTGCGCGAGCGACTGGCTACCAGGTTCGCAGCGGCAATGGCGCCGTGCAGACACTTGGCAGCACAGCCCAGAGCTACACGTTCAGCAGCTTGACCGCGAACAGAGAGTACACGCTACACGTGCGCGCCACGAACAGTGGCGGTGAATCGAGCTGGGTGAGCAAAACTGAGAAGACCAAGCCGCTGCCGCTCACCCTGGTCGCCTCGGTCAGTCCGAGCAGCTGCGAGCCGGGAGACGCGGTCACGGTGAGCTGGACCGTGACCGGCGGCTCGGGTTCCTACGCGGTCACGGTGGACGGGGTTGCGCAGACCGGTTCATCGGCCAAGGTGACGTGCCAGCAGGCGGCGGGCAGGCAGACGATCGCGGTCGCCTCGAGCGACACGGTGCACACGAGCCTCAGGGCCAGCCAGTCGCTGCCCGTGACGGTCGTATCGCCGCCGACCGTGAGCGGCCAGGTGGCGGCGCGGCTGCTCAGCTCGGGCAAGATCGAGTTCGGCTTCCGGCCCACGGGCGGCAGCCGCATCCTGCCCCGCCTGCGGATCTACACGCCCGACACGACGAAGCTGACCAAGTGGACGTCCACCAGCGAGGTCTACGGCCCGGCCGGGACGGAGCGGAACCGGCTGCTCGGCAAGGTCACGGTGAAACACATCAAGACGACGACGGGCTACTACGTGGATGTCTGCTTCCTCGCGGCTGGCGCCAGCCAGCGCATCTGTCCGAGCAGCAACAACTTTTACTACCAGACGGCCACGGTGGACCGCTGGCTCTACACCGGTACGGTCAGATTCACGCCGCTGCGGGCCTCCGCGCTCAGCGCCGACGCCCGGCAATCCGTCGTCCAGGACGAACAGATGCAGGCCGCCGCGCCGGGCGAGGGCGAGGCGGCGGGCAGCGAAGGCGGGCTGATGTCGGACCAGGAGTGAAGCCGCGGCGGGCGCACGGCGTGGATCGGCCGAGCGTGCTGTCCGTCGATCGCCAGAGGCGTGTGACCGGCTGAACGGCCGCTTCCGCTCACTGGCTCAGCGGTGATCACTCGACACGGGCGATGCACGCGGCGGCGATCGTCGGCTGCGCGGACGTTCGGTCTGGGAGTCTCGGCAAGCCGGGCCAATGCTCCACCGGAGCCGCGGCCCGAGACGATGCGCTCAAAGCCGGGACGGCTGACGAGTTCGGCGCGGGCCGTCCGCAGCGTACAGGCGGGCGGCGGGGCCAGGCGCGAGGTGATCAGCGCGCCCTGATGACGGACCGAGAGCGTGCCGTCAGTTCGTTCGACCACTTCGACCCGCGACCGGGCATAGCTGGTCCGCTCCGGCTCCGGCAGGAGTTGCAGCGTGCGCTAGCGGTACTTGACGGTGTTGTCCCGAGCGACGGTGCGGGGGTGGCGGAATGCGAGAATGGCGCCGAGGTCGAGCGACGGCTCGAGCGGACGATAGGCCAGCTCAGACTGTCACGGCTGGACCCGGAAGCGTGCGTTGAAGCGCGGCAGGAAGCCGTCGAGCACGGTCTGGGCCTCGGCGATCGTCGAGGCGCCGGCGTGACACAAGTCGGTCACGAGCCGGTCCTGGAGCGTGCCGGCGGAGCGTTCCACGCGCCCTTTGGCCTGCGGTGAGCGGGCGAACACCTGGGTGATCCCCAGTTCCCCGAGCGCCCGCGCGAACTGGGTCGACGGACGTGTTTTGATCGCTCTTGATCTAGACCAGTTGATCGGTCTAAGACTAGGCCACCGGGGGGGGGTGGTCGTGGTCTCTCCCGACGGTGGTTGCTAGGCCTCACCTCCCGCCTGCTGCGGCGGCGACGCGGTTGGTGTTCGCGCATGCCGAGTCCGGTAGGACTGGCCCCTGGTCGTGAGGAGCCACGCATGCTCAGCCCGTTTCAGCGTGCGCGGCTGCCTCGCTCCAGGGAATCGGTGAGTGGCAGGGTTGCTCCTCGTCAGTGGCGAAAGGTCAAGCGTGGGGCTGGGCATCGGCGCTCGCTCCACGGTGACCCAGCATTTCTTGCATTCTCCGGGCGGACGTAAAGTGCAGGGTTTGCAAATGCTGCTCGCCTAGAGGGTTCGCAGGACCTCGGAAGTTGAACTCCTTGCCGGTCATCTGATAGTGGCCAGCCAAGGTGGGTCTGCCTTCGACACTCGATCCCGAGAAGTCGACCACATCACCAATCTCAAGTTCCAACAGGAACCCACTGATGTTGGAGAGGTGCTCATAGTCGATGTGCTCAAGAGGTGTCTCAATGGACACGTGATCGAGCGACTCGTAGCTGAATCCCGACACCATTGCCGGGTGCCAGCCTTCGCTTGCCCCCTGGACCAGCAACTGCGAAGACATGCCCTTGAGATTGAAGACCGCGCGCCACGGGAGCCTATTGCTCTCGTAGACATTGGGATTTAGCGCATACAACTTGCCGACACGACCCTCAGATATCAACAATCCCGTCCACAGCATGTACTCGTTGAGCGCCTCTATCACTGTGCCGGAGCGAAAGTGAAAGTCTGAAGGAGGGACACTGATGCTGGCCGGGTCAACCCGGTTCCAGTCCACTCCGATTCCGCTGGTGCCTGTCAACCTGTCCAACAGGAGTAAGGCTTGACGCTGAAAAACGGTCAGCGGCGGCTTCCAATCGTCGCCCGGTTGATGAAGCGCGGTGAGGTCTGTTTCTCCTTCGACGACCCCGGGCGGAAACAAATCCTCAAGGGTCACGATCAACTCTGGCGAACCCGCCAGAGCAGAAGTGAACGCCCCCGCGCCGAGCGCCAACTGCGCCACTTTCTGGGCGGCGCTGAGCCTAGTCGGCAATGGGCGTTTGGTTCTTCGTTTCGCCACCTCTTCCCCCAAGCTCAATCCGGTCCGCCCTACTAGGAGCCAATGGCCGCTAGAGACCAAGCCGGGAACTCTCCGCTCGGAATCAACCCTGCCCCTGCTGCCGCACATCCTGCATTCAGCGGTGCCCCCGCTATGTTCTCTGATGGTACGCCATTGCAATCCAATGGCTGCCATTGGACGTTGGTAGTTTGTGTGTGACACACCGCCTGATGCACCTCGGCCAGGAGCTTCAACAGATGCGCACAGCCGCCGACGGAAACAACGAGGTCCGCATGTGCATCCTGTGCGACACTGAGCGCATGACTGACGCCCAATCTTCGATCGAGCGAGCAGGTGAGACCGCGCGAGAGGAAGCGGTCAACGTGTTGTTGGGGCAGCTGCTTCGCGACCGCGGTGTTCGGGCCCGGGCCGAGCGGCGCAGCCGCGGCGACGCGCCTGACATCCGATTCGAGCTACCTTCTGGAGATGTCGTCCTGATCGAGTGTAAGTGGGAAGACGGTCGGGCCGAGCTCGACGCTCAGCTAGACCGGCGGATGGTCAGGTTTCCTGAGGCTGCGGCTCGTGTCGGCGTGCTGTATCCCGACTGGCTGAAGCAAGCCGACGACATCCTCGACGAGTTGGCGCACACGCCAAATCTGGAGTGGTTCGTCCACAGTTCCCGCGTACAGGCATTCGCGGACCCACCGGTTCGCGAGGGGACGGTCGATCAGTTCGCCGAACAGCTGCGGCTGCTGCCGCTCGAGCTGGAAGGAGTTGACCGGGTAGTCGCCGCGGCCGGCGCGATCGGCTACGCCCTGGATGTGGCGGCATCAGAACTGCGCAAGCACGCTCGCGTGGCGCGACTGATCGCGGAGGCGATCGCCGAGACCGACGACGAGCAGGACAAAGCCGCCGCGCAGCGAATTGCCTGTTTGGTCCTGTTCAACGCCCTCGCCTTCCAGGACCGCTTGGCTGGCATCCGAGATGACGTGCCCTCGCTCAACGAGGTGACAGTGGATGATACCTCGACGCTCGAAACTGCCTGGCGCGGCATCTGCGCCGAGATTGACTACGTGCCGGTGTTCGAGCTGGCCGCCGAGCTGGTGAAGATTCTCGGCTATGCTCCCCGGCCGATCCCGCGTCTGGTGTTGCGGCCGCTGCTGCGCGTTGTCGAACAGACCCGCCTTGTCGAAGGACACGATCTCTCCGGGCGCCTCTTCCACACCTTGCTCTCCGACGCCAAGTTCACCGGCGCCTACTACACGTCTGTCCCCGCTGCGACGATGCTGGCCCGGCTCGTGTTTGAGAACTGGCCGCCCACCGTTGACTGGGCCGACCACGAGTTCCCTGCCTCGTTCAAAATCGCCGACCTCGCCTGCGGCACCGGAACCCTGTTGATGGCAGTGGCGGCCGAAGTCGAGCGCCGCCACGAAGCCGCCGGCGGCTCGCAGTCGGCCGAGTTGCACAAGGCGATGGTTGAACGGGCCCTGCACGGTTACGACGTGCAGCTCTCCGCCATCCACTTCGCCGCCACCAGCCTGGCCATGCTCAATCCACGGATCGAGTTCGATCGCATGAACCTCTACGTCATGGACTACGGCGCGGAGGACGGCAAGACTGCGCTCGGCTCGCTCGACTTCCTCGGCCAGGACGAAGTGCCCGTGCAGTTCGCCCTCTCTCCTGAGGTCGCGCCGCAGGGAGCCGAACGGCTTTCCGGAGAGGGTCCTCAGGGCGTGGAGGCCGGCGTCACCGCCCGGCTGCCCGAACTCGATCTCGCGATCATGAACCCGCCATTCACCCGCTCCGTGGGCGGCAATCTTCTCTTCGGCAGCCTGCCCCGAGACGAGAGACGCAGGTTGCAGGACGAGCTGTCCCGGCGGCTCAAGTCGAGGCAGGCCACCGCCACGGCCGGCCTCGGCGCGGCCTTCGTCGCCGCCGCGGCGCCCAAGCTGCGGGCCGGCGAAGGGCGCATTGCCCTGGTCCTGCCGGCAACCGTCTGCACTGGCCCCTCCTGGGCTCAGACCCGAGCCCTGATCGAGCGCGACTTCAGGCTCGACACCGTGATTGTTTCGCACGACCCGGAGCGCTGGAACTTCTCAGACAGCACGGACCTTTCCGAAGCTCTGTTGGTCGCCACGCGCAGAGACCAACCAAATGGAACCGGTGGTCACCGGACCACGTTCGTCAACCTTTGGCGCAACTCGACCAGCGTCTTTGAAGCGGGAAGGGTCGCCGACGCGATCGCAAGCGCAACGCCGGCCAATTTCGAAGATTCCGGCTCGACGCTGCTGACAGTTGACGGTCGGCACATGGGAGAAGCCTTGGCGATGCCGGAGGCAGGGCTCAACGGCGGCAAATGGTCCGGAGTCCAATTCGCGCGGGCCGATCTCACACGCAGCGCCGTACGACTTCTCAATGATGGCGAGTTGTGGGTACCCGGCAACGGCACAGTACCAGTGACCCTCTGTCGCCTGGGAGAACTTGGGGAGATCGGACCAGATCGACGTGACCTGTGGGATGGCTTCGAACGCACCGATGCGATCACCGCCTACCCGATGATCGAGAACCACGATTCTGAACGACGGAATACGTTGGCTGTCGAACCAGACAAGTACCTGGCACCCTTAGCTAGTGCTCGCCCGGGTCGAAGGCTGAAGCCTTTGAACACATTATGGCCAAAGGCGGGGCGTCTCCTGATTGCGGAGAGGCTGCGTCTAAACACGTCACGAGTTGCGGCCTTGTGTGCCGATCGAGAGGTGCTGTCGAATGTGTTTTGGCCGGTGAAGACCGATACCCAACAACACGACAAGGCACTCGCAGTCTGGCTGAACAGCAGCACAGGAATCCTCACGCTATTGGCAAGGCGCACTACGACCGAGGGAGGATGGGTTTCGCTCAAGAAGGCAGATCTCAAGCGACTCCCTGTACTCGACGTCCGACAGCTCACCGATGACCATCTCGCCGCCCTGTCCGACCTCTTCGACGAACTCGCCGACGCAAGCTTCGAACGCCTCCCCGCCATGGTCGATTGCCCAACCCGCGTCAGGCTCGACGACGGCCTCGCCGAAATCCTCGACGTTCCCGACTTACTCCCCCTGCGTCGCCTATTGGCCTCGGAGCCGGTCATCTCAAATCGCCGCCTGTGAACACGGCAGCAATCCTCTTGGAGTGTACACTCACGGTTACGGCGCATATGGCCCAGTTCAGCGAGCAGCGTCGGACGGGATGACTACACCCCTGGACTCACGTCCAGGACGAAAACGGAGATTTTGAGTGCCTCGTCTGCTGTGAGGCTCTCTTCCAGACGATCCTGCAGTTCGCCTGGAGTCCTTGGCCGCTTGCCCACCGGAGCGGCTGCCATGGTGACATCATTGAACCAGAGCACCAGGTAGATCCCGTAACCGGAGGTATCGGGATCACGCGCATACTTGCTCATCAACTGGTCTCGCATGGCGCTCCATAGATCACGATGGGAGACCTTCTTGATCTCCACGGGAACATTGCATCTATCGGACGTTACGCGGATGTCTGAGCGGTTGTTGCCTGCGTACTGGCCTTCCGGTTGGCAGTCCACACCTTGCGGCATCTGGTTGCGCAAATGGCTGAGGAGAGCATCTCTGCATGAATCCTCAAGCTTCGGTCGCTGAGGGCGGCCATGGGAGTCTTCGTTCCAGTACTGCCGCCATCCGTTTGCGTTGCTTGTGCGAATCGTGCGGCCGAGCTCTTCAAGTCTGTCGAGCACGAGCGCCGCGAGATCTCCGGCGTTCGCAGGTTCTTGGTTGTTCAAGGAGCGGAGACACTCCTGAAGGTCAGGGTGAGCGTAAGTGGCTTCGCGGTGTACGATGCGTTGCTCGATACAGGCTTGGGCCAATCGTCCCCGCCACGGAACAAGGTCGGCATTGGAATGCAATGACTGCAGGGCCAGCTTCGCTTCTAGGTCCGGCAATGACGCAAGTCGCTGAATGAACTGCATCACCATCGGTGGCACTCTCCTCTCAAGAGCCTTGAAGCCGGACGCGCCCGCGGTGTCCGGCTCATCTGGAGCGAACGAGCTTCCGACTAGCTCGATCAGAAGCTGCAATGACGGGATATGTGCTTCAAGGTCACTCCCTGGGAGAACATCGAAGCGATCGAAGAAAGAGGCAAGGTGTCTCGCACGCCGCTGATGTCCGCCGACGTACTGGGCTACTCGCTCGGTGTACTCACTAGGAGCAGCGATGAGGCCCGCGGCCAACCAGTGAACCCCTTGCGCCACTCCCAAGCTCCTTCGCGAGAGCTTTGACTCGATGACATCGAGTAACGCTGACCTGTCGTCATGGTCAAGGGCATTGCGGAGTAGGATGTCCAGCGTCCGCAGTTCCTGAAGACTGGCTCGAGGCGGAAAGCCAGCGAGGATTTCTAGCAACGCATCGTGCTTGAGTCGCGGGCACGAGTCGAGCTGAATCACAGTGTCGAGCGCCATCGAAGTACTGTATTTGTGCCGGATTGCGGAGAGCGCCGTCTTGGTAGCAGCGTTCGCCACCACCTCCGGCCTGAGAGCAATCCAATCCGCATGCCACGCGGGGTTGTGTAAGAATCCGCCAGGAGTGCAGTAGTAGAAGCCGAGCACGGTCTGAATCTGTGTCTGGCTCAGTTTTCGGAGCTGGTTCGGATCATTCCGATAGAGGAGTTCGACACCGGCCTGTACCGGCAGTGCGAGAAAGTGCAGACGAGACTGCTGACTAAGGCGGACGATCTCATCGAGATCAGGCAGGTCGTCCCTCCATACTGAGCCGACAAGGCCTGAGATCGCCGCCTCGACCAGATCTGTGTCGGCTCCTAGAGCTTCAGTGATCCTGGCAAGTGGCTCCTCGGTCGGATGCTCAGAAACCGGATGCTCGAAGTAGATCTGACCCAGGTTGTGAAGCAGCGAAAGCGGAGCTTGATTCTTACGGAGCGCATCCGCGTTCCCGCGAACGTACTCGATGCCCTCTCGGCGCTCCTCCTCGTGCTTCGCTTCCCGCATCGCTCGCTGTTCGTCGCCGATTCTCTGCCATTCCGTATGTGGAACTGGCTTGAGCCTAGCGGCGAGTCGCTCCTCCAACACCGTGACACCTGCGATTCGGTCCCTCAGTTCATCGATCGGTATGGCGCCATTCCGATTGCTCTGGAACGCCTGATCAAAGAGAAACTCGGATGCGCTTCGCATCTGTGGCGCCAAACGGACAGACTGTTCCAGGCACCATACCGCAAAGTCGGGTGGAGGCTGACTCCCATGAAGCAGTCCCATGAGGTCCATGTTGAGTCGGTACGCGCGGCCTTGATTGTAGTGAGCTTCCAAGGTGTGAAGGATTACTGCCTTCTGGACCTCGGGATGCCCCTCAAGCCACTCGCGGACAAATGCGTGGGCGTCGTCACCAAGGGAAACGCCTGTCCTGACCCGGATGACAGCCGACCGCAGCCAACTGCACAATCGATCCAGAGAAACATCATCGCCGTGTGTCTTCAGTGCCCGCGCAAGGAGATGTACCGGAAGTTGGTCCACCAAGTGTGAAGACAGTACCGATTGTATCTCTGCTACGCGAGAGGCCAAGCTATCAAGGAGTATCGCCACGTCATCATCAGAAGACTGCTCCAACAGATACCGACGCCAGAACATTATCTCGCGACCCACGAAACGTTGACCGACGCGGTCTTCAAGGTAGTCCCATAGGCAGGCTGCGGGGAGGTGCCTGGGATACAGGGAAGTGAGCAGGATTCCTCTCAGCTGGCCTTTCCAGTCGGTGACGGCGCCGGCACAAATGTCCTCCAACAGGTCGACTAGATCCTGGGGTCTTGAAGCGGATGACGTCATTGCAATCGACGCATCCAAGGCGGTCGATCTAACCCACGGCCATCGGCTCTCGTCGCGCACGATGGAGAGCAGCATTGTTCTGAGATTTGGCAGCGGAGCGCTGTGTCCAAGTATGTTCAGAACGAACTGCACCATGCCCTGCTGGTCCTCGTCGCGAGCTGGATCCAATAGAGCCTCAGTAATCGCTGGTTCCATTTCGGGCGTCGCGATCGACGACAACGAGGCAGAGAGTTCGGAGAAGTCCGTTACGCGCCTCAGCGGGAGAAGGACTTCTCTGCTTCCTAGCGTCTTGAGGAGACGGCTCTTCTCGACTCGGGTGTAGTCGTACAAGTCGCCGTACAAGGCGACACCGATGGGATCTCGCTCGATCAGCAGTTGACGGGCCTGACTGCTGAAAGCCGCCAGCCAGCCGGACAACCCCTTCATCGAGGAAACAACGATCGCATCGAAGCCACTGATGAGCGACAGCACGCGCCTAACCGGCAGCCCGTCTTTGATTCGCTGGGCCAGGAACCGAGCAGCCAAGAACTCTCCAACGTGCCGGTGAACCGGCTCGATGCGGTCCTTGGTTGTGCCCCGGAATAGGCGAGAGGACAACGCAGCATGGAGAAGTACTCGTTGGTCGGAGTCAAGGTCGCCTAACGCGATACAGTCAGAGTCCGTTTGGTGACTGTGGATCCGGAATCCGGCGGCCGATGTGATCAGCTGAACGGCGCAGAGAAAACCGGCTGCATCCAGTAGTCGCTCGACAGGCGGCTGACTGCCAGCGACGGAGTGTTCCTCGTTCACCTCCCTCGCCATCATCAAGGAGGCCATCTCAAACGTGTCGCGGCGGCTCTTGGGCCACCGTTCGCCGCCACCGACGACCTCGGTGAGCATCGTGAGTGTCTGCGGGTTCGCCAAGAGGGCGCCGATTCCTTGCCGGTTGGCCGCAGCAATGAACGCTTCGGGATCGCCGACAGACAGGTGTGCCTCGAGTACTCGCTCAATGTCGGCGTCGGACAACGGGTCAAGCCGGACGACCCTGACCGTCGAGTCGGGACTCACACACTCCAGACGATCTCGATCGTTGTCACCGAGCCAATCCGCCTGACGGCAAGAGATCCGGAACCTCGGTCGGCGAAGCGCGTCGAGGCGCCGGCGAATCTCGTCAAGCGCCGATCGGGCATCAGCGGACCCAACCCTGACTTCGTCGAGCCCATCGATGAAGAGTGTCTTGGTGCGCCATTCCCCGCGACTCTCCAAGTCGGCCGCGAGGAAATCGCGCGCGTCGATCAGGACCGCTTCTTCGCGCAGATCAAGACACTCACTTTCGAATGCGGTTGACTTGCCAAGACCGGGGTCCCCCAGGAGCACGTAGGCGGACGCGGATCGAAGGTCTTTGAGCTGCCCCGTCTCGAGGACGACCTTGCCCTGTCCCTCATCTCTCCGAGCTTCCGTGAATGTGCGATCGATGATGGCCGTCATGGCAGCCGAAACCACTCGTCAGTCGGCGCCGCTAGGAATTCGTTGAGGGGAATCCCTCCTTCACCTACTGTCAGCGACCGCGGGGCGTTGTATCGGCGCTCGAACTCACGCAGCGAGTTGTCGCTCACTTGGCCGTGACCGCTCTTGACCTCGACTGCCCGAACCCTGGAACCAGCTCTGATCACAAAGTCGACTTCCAAAGAAGCCTCGCGCCAGTACGACACACTCAAGTTCGATGGGGCAGTGTTGATGAGGTGAGCGCCGACGCAGCTCTCGACCAACCTGCCCCAGAATGTGCGGTCAGCTCTGGCTTCCTGGAAGGTGTATCCGGAGGTCGCTGACATTAGCGCCGTGTTGAGTACGTTGAGTTTCGGACTCGATCCGCGGCGACGATGCGCGCTTCCGGAGTACTTTGGCAAGCCAGCCAGCAGGCCCGCTGCGGCCAACAGATCCAGATATCTGGCCAAGGTGGTGGTGTTGCCCGCGTCCTGGAGTTGGCCCAGCATCTTGTTGTACGAGAGGATCTGTCCCGAGTACGAGGCACCGAGTTCAAAGAGCCTCTTGAGCAAGGAGGGCTTGTCAACTCTGGTCATTGCGAGGAGGTCGCGTTCCAGATGTGGCTCGATCAAGGCGCGCAATATGTAGTCGCGCCAGCGCTCTTCATGCTCAATGAGGTCGGCAGCACCCGGATAACCGCCAAAGTACACGTACTGGTCAAGGTTGAAGTCGAATGCCTCAGACATCTCGGACAAGGACCAGTGTCTGGATAGGATCGACTCGAATCGTCCCGCGAGGCTCTCGCTCAATCCTGACTGAATGACGAGCGGAGCAGACCCGAGCAACACGACATGCAATCGGGTTCTCTGCTGGCGATCGGCATCCCACAACCCCTTGACTGCCTCCGACCAATCGGGGACCTTCTGTATCTCGTCGAACACCAAAACGAACTGCTGAGGTTCTCGCTCGGCGAGGCGCCGTGCCTCCCTCCACTGCGAGGCAATCCACTCGGTGGTGGGAACAGCCTCCGCGAGACTAGTCTGCTCGGCCGTCCCGCCGACTGCAAACCCACCGAAGAGAGGCCCAGGCTCATCAACGGACAGGTAGCGTGAGGTCAGGTCAATCTGGCCGAGTGCCTGGCGAACCATCGTCGTCTTCCCGGTCTGCCTCGGTCCGAAAACGGTGATTAGCCGCCGTGGTTCTTCGGTGAGACGCTTGACGATGGTCGTCACGCCTGAGCGCTGGAAGCCTGCCATGAATTCAGGATACCCTCCTGAGCAAGGGTACTCAAGAGGAGTGATGTGCTAGCGCCAATGGAGCCCCGCCTCGAGCTGGGCAAGGGATTGGGAGTGCAGCCTCCTCCGCTTAGGACCCAACCAGTCTCAAAGCGCCACTTCCCACGAGTAAGTTCGCAGTTCGGTAGCGTTACGCCCACCAAACTGGACAAAATCGAGAACCTTCGAATTGCGGTTTAGATTGGATGTCTAGCTGAGGGGCCACGGGTTGTGGGGGTTGGACGATTGGCGGCACTGCCGCTGCTCGAGCCGCAAAAGCGACTCCGAGGCGCTCGCGGTGCATGCTGGTCAGGTGCTCGCTGTTTGGCCTGGCAACGGCACGCCTGACCTCGTCGGCTTGGCCAGCGGTCATGACGACCCCGTCCATACTCAGTTGAGCGAGCTGTTCCCGCCAGAGATCACGCCGCCGCCGAGCTCCAGCGGGTGGCCGTAGTCCCACTCGGGGTCGTGGCAGCGGGAGAACTGGTGCACCACTTGGAGTCGTTCTACCGAATTCCGAACCACAGCGACTGAGCAAGTCGAGGCCCTGCTGTCTGGGTCGTGGTACGCTCCTTCGACAGCGCCAAAGGGAACCCGATGACGGCGAGATGGCGAAAGCCCTGGGTGTGGGATGTCGCGATTTTCGTTGCCGTTGCCGCAGTCGTAGCGGTCGTCGTCGTGATGATCGGGCGGGAGCTAGGCGTCGAAGGCTCTGCGACGGCCGACACACCGCCGCTGACGCTGAGCCTCTCGGCCGGCAGTTACTGCGAAACCTCTCCCGCGATGGGATTCTACGGGGCCAACCTTGAAACTGGTGAGACCACACCAGCAGGCTGGGGTCGGGTCAGCGAGATTCCGGTGCAGTGGACAGCGACGGGAGGCAACCCGCCGTACCGGCTGACGATCGACGGCGAGCAGCGGGATGCGTCGGGCAAGTACGAAGGCGCGAGCGGCACTGCGTCAGTCAGCTGCGCGTTGTCGTTCAGCGACCCGTACATCTACGAACGGCCGTCCGGCAATCACTCCCGCCGGTTCAAGAATGAACCCCAGGTCGATTCAGGTCAGAAGACGATCCGCGCCGTGGTCACAGACGGAGACGAGACCGTCGCCTACGCAAGCGTGGACATATACGTCATTCTCAACGGTCCGAGCGTCCTCAATCGCGGCAGAACCTATCGGGTGTGGGGCCGGCTGTTCACGGTGCCAGATGCCTATGACCTGCGCCCCACCGGTGGAGACGATATCGAGTGTCCGGAGGACCAGCCGGAATCTAGGTGCGAGACAGAGTATGGGTTTGCAGTGCTCGGGATCGCCGGAGAAGCGCGCATCTACTATTTCGAGAGCGACTTCACTGAGTCACAGCGATGGCAGATTCTCGCTGACGGCACCCTTGTCAAGGGTCGAATCACGGCGCCTACGGACGCCGACAAATCGTCCGTCGGCGCCGGCCAGAGCGCTGCCTATTCGATCGACGCAGCGCTCGACGACCTGACCGCTTCGATGGGCAAACTGCCATCAACAGCGACCGCGCAGCGGTGAGAACGGCGCTCGCTGCAATCGCGTGTGGACTGGCCCTTGCCCTGGGCGTCCTAGGCCCCAAGTGGCATGGCACTGCCGGAGGCACTGTAGGCATGCCCCCTCCTCGCGAAGCGACCCAGGCCGCCGTCCTCGGCGCTGCGCCACAGGAGGACTTCTCTGTAGGTCCGGCTCCGCATTCAGATGCCAACACGGAGGGGAAAGCCGTATATCTCAACCAACGGGTCATCGACGGTAGACCAACCGTGCTTTGCGCGGCGGATGCGGCTGTTCTCGCTCCGTCATGATCAGTTGGGCTAGCTGTCCCCGTCAGAGATCACGCCGCGGCCGAGCTTCAGCGGGTAATCGTAATCCCACTCGGCGTCGTGGCAGCAGGAGGACTGGAGCACCACCTGGAATCCCTCTACCGAATGCCGGACCACGGCGACTGAGCAAGTTGAGGCCCTGCTGTCTCGGTCGTGGCACGCTCCCTCGACAGCGTGAACGGGGTGACGATGACCGCGAGATGGCGAAGGCTGCGGCCCAGAGACATGGCGCTCTTTGTGGCCGTCGCTGCAATGGTGGCAGTCGTCGTCGTGATCGTCGGGAGGGAGCTGGACATCGGTCGTGAGGCGGCTGCGGTGAGAGAAGTTGAGAGTATTGAGCCTGCGGCTGAGCGCGCCGACAGCGACCTGAGCCTGACCTTGACACGACGCGACAGCCTCAGCTGAGGCCCAGGGCCTCAAGGTACGGCTGAGTCACCGCAGTGTGACGCCCGGCGCTTCTCTTAAAGTCCCGCTGCCGCTGCCCAGATCTCAGCGACTGTGTGATTTGAGGCGCTGCCTCCGAGGTGGTGGTACGCTCTGCGGGCGGCCCGAAGGAGGGGAACCGTGACGGCGAGATTTCGGGAACTGCGGCCGCGAGGCATGGCGATCTTTGTGGTGGTGGCTACGGTCGTGGCGGTACTCGCTGTTACTGCGGCGCGGGAGTTGGGAGTGGTTCAGCCACCAGCTGCAGCGGAGAGGGAATCACCAACCACCAACGGCGGGGGCGACAGCGAAGGTGTCGACGCCCAAAGCGAGCCGCTGATGCTCGCCATTGGCGCTCCAGCGACCTGCGAAACCAAGAAGGGAGTCGGATACGGCCTGGACGAGGCTGTCTATGACGACGATGGTAATTTCCTTCGCGTGGAGCGGAGACTTGTCGGCTGGTACGAAGTGAGTGAGTTCGAAGTTGTATGGGACGTGCGCGGTGGCAGGGGACCATACAGGCTCAACATTGATGGGGCCACCGGGGATGCGAACGGACCATACCAAGGCAGGTCAGGCGTTGGCTCTGTGCTCTGCATTGCGAAGACCGTTGAGTCGTTCATCGACCCAAACGGCAGTGGACCGCCGGTACGTGCGCTCCGAGCCGACCCGGATATCGACTCTGGCTGGAAGACCATCCGAGCCTCAGTGACTGATGCGCAGGGAGTCACGGCGCAAGCTACTGCGGACGTGTATGTGATACTTCATGTACCCAATGATCGTCACCTAATGAGAGGCGGCAGTACCTATCGCGTGTTCGGCGAGCTAATGACGATTCCATCGGGAATTGACATGCGGATAAGTACTCGAGAGACCGGGGAATCGGGGTATCAGTACCAATTGATCAGCGTAGAGCAGAGCCGGGCTGGCGTGTGGTTCGATCTTGATGGATTCACGGAAGTGTCTCGCGAGATTCCCGAAGCCGAGGCCGCGGTTAGCGGGGTGGAACCTGGCACCGATCTGGACCAGCTGTTTGATGAGCTGGCTGAGTCGATTGGCAAACTTCCGACGGCCAAGACCGCAACAGAATGAAGACATATGTCGCAGCCTTAATCGTTGGCTTGGCACTGGCCGCAGCTTGGCTTGGGGTGGGCTCTGAGATTGCAGGTAGATCTACTGCAGACCGAGAATCAAGTCCTGCCCGACCGGAGTACCGCTTCCAACCAGGCAACAAGGCGGTGACGCCTGCCACTAGACCCGCTTCGCATATGGACGCTTCGACGGAATCCGTAAACGTTGCGCTCAATCCTAACCTCATCAAGGGTCGCCACACTGTGATCTGCACCAGCGAGGTGCGACTCTTTGATGAACTTGACGAGGCTGTCGAAATCTGGAATACCGCCCTCGCAGGACTAGATTGCGGCACGCCCACTGGGCCACTCAAGCTGCACACATCTGGAGGGGCGGTACCGAGCGCTTGTACAGAAACCAGTCAGGTGGACATTCATGTTGAAGTGATAAGGGGCACGACAAGGGCGGCGTCGAGGGCCGCGGCCGGGGCCTGCGCTGGCAGGTGCTGACGCCGCTACCGCGCGGCGACTCGCTGCAGCAGATCTCAGACGAGATGCAAGAGGAGGTCGACCGGCTCGCGCCTAAGCGGGTCTGGGAGCGCTTCGCCACGGAGGGGCCGCTGCTGCGCCCACTGCCCACGGTCGCGTTCGAGCCGCGGCGGATGCAGCCGGTCTCGGTCAACCGCAGCGCCATGGTCCGCCTGGAGGGCGCTTGGTACTCGGTCCCGGAGCGCTGGGCGGGCCTCAGGGTGACGGCCTGGGTCGGCGTCTCCGAGGTCGCCTTCCAGCGCGGAGCGGAGCAGGTCGGCCATCCCCGCCAGCGATTCGGCGGCCGGCGGGTGCGTTACCGCCACTACCTCGGCCAGCTCTCGCGCAAGCCGCAGGCCCTGCGCCAGGTGGCGCCGGAGCTGATCGACGAACTGGGCGGGCCCTATGACCGGCTGTGGACGCTGCTGGAGGAGGAACGCGGCGGTCACGAGGCGGCCCGCGCCCTGGCGCGGCTCCTGCAGGCGGCCGCCGAACACGGCGAGGAGCGGGTGCGGGTGGCGCTGGAGGCCGGTCTCGCCGAAGGCGGCTTCGACGAGTTGGCGATCCGGCGTTCTTTGGCCGCAGCCCAGGCGCCGGGCGAGGTGACCGTGCCGGAA
This sequence comes from Chloroflexota bacterium, assembly GCA_028875225.1. GTDB lineage: Bacteria > Chloroflexota > Dehalococcoidia > Bin125 > Bin125 > Bin125. The sequence goes on from JAPPFB010000014.1 coordinate 25,712, forward strand.
CGGCTGCGCGGCTACCGCGTTGAGTGCGCCTCGCTGGCCGACTACGACCGTCTGCTGGAACGAGGTGCATCGTGAGCGACGCCGCGCGCCGGGCCGTGCTCGAGGCCCACTGCCGTGAACTCAGGCTGCCCACCGTGCGCCGCCAGTACCCCGAGCTCGTCCGTCAGGCCGCGCACGACGGCTGGGACTACGAGGCGTTCCTGCTGCAGCTGCTCGAAGCCGAGGTCCTGGTCCGCCGCGACGGCGCCGTCGCCCGGCTGCTGCGCCAGGCCCGCTTCCCCGACCTCAAGACCCTGGACCAGCTCGACTGGGATCTCCTGCGCGGGATCGAGCGGCCCCAGCTCGCCCAACTCGCCGCCTGCGAGTACATCGAGCGCGGCGAGGACATCGTGATCGCCGGACCGATCGGGACCGGCAAGACCCACCTCGCGATCGCGCTCGGGGTTGAGGCCGTTCAGCGCCGCCAGCGGGTCGCGTTCATCCGCGCCGCCGACCTCGTCCGCGAACTGGTCGAGGCGCGCGACGAACACACGCTGACCCGCCTGCACCAGCGCTATCTGCGGGTCGCCCTGCTGGTCGTCGACGAACTCGGCTTCGTGCCCTTCGAGCGGACCGGCGGCGAACTGCTCTTCAACCTGCTCGCCGACCGCTACGAGCGGCGCTCCACGATCGTCACCACCAACCTCGCGTTCTCCGAATGGGTCCAGGTCTTCGGCGACGAGAAGCTGACCACTGCGCTGCTCGACCGGCTCGGTCACCACACCCACATCCGCACCACCAAGCGCCAGTCCTACGGACTCGGCGCGCGCATCGAACCGCCGTATCACCGCCGCAGCAGGCAGGAGGTGACGCCTAGCTCCCACCGTTGAGAGAGACCGCGACCGCCCCCAGGTGGCCTGGCCCTAGGACGATCAACTGGTCTAGTTCAAGAGCGCTGAAAGCGACGAACGACCTGGAGCGTAAGGGAATGTGTGTCGCAGCTGTTTGAAGACGATGGCGGCATGGTGGTTTACTGAGCGAGCAGACGGGTCACGGTAGCGTGGCCGAAGACAAGGTGAGGAGGTGGCGGTGCGGTACAAGTGGCGGCGGTCTGTCATCTCCTTGGTCGCCCTGGCGCTGGTTGTCGTGACAGCAACCTGGGCGTCCATCCCCGCTCCCCTCCGGGCTCAGGGGGACGAGCCTTCGCTAAGCCTGTCGCTGCGCACGGGCCACGTGGTGTGCACCGCCAACTCCTTGGCCGAGGTGTCATGGACGATCCGCGACGGCACCGCCCCCTATAGGCTGGCGATCGACGGCGAGGCGGTCGCGAGCGACCAAGCCACAGCCCGGATCAAGTGCGGTCCCATGCCGGCGCCGCGACCCGGCCAGACACCAGCTCGGGTGATTCGCGGCGAAGTTGTTGACGCAGACGGCCGACGCGCCACAGCGACCGTTGCCATGACCATCGCCCAACCGCTGAGCGCACCCCGGGTCGCCACTCACCATGCCTTGCTGCGCGAAGAGGTCAACGCCTATCACACAGGGATCGCCACAGCCTGGACCCGTGGCGTCCCTTCAAGACAGCCCGAACGGGAAGCAGCCTTCTACCTCGGCAGGTGGCGGCCGGCGGGATCCGACTCCTGGCGGTACCAACTCATTCCCGCCGAGAGCTGGTCTGGGCCACATACGCCGGAGATTCAACCCGGCTTCCACATCTACAACCTCGAGCCCGGCACCAAGTACGAACTGGCGGTCGCGGCACTGCGGGCAGAGATCGAGGAGCGAACGCCCGATGCGTTGTCCTGGTCGAAGGTGCTCCAGGTCACCACCTTGCGGACGCCTCAGAACGTACTGGCCAGCGCCACTCATGACACCATCACCGTGACTTGGGATGCACAGTCGGATGCGGAACACTGGCGTTTACGTCTGGATGGGCCTCGAGGCTCTCGAAGCCGCATCATGTTCGTCGATCGGGGCAGCACGGCTCGCCACAGTCACACGTTCAGCGGCCTCCCTAGTCGAACCGCCTACACGGCTACGGTCAGTAACAGCGTTCCCCACGAAGCGGGCGATCTTGAATCACCAGCGTACGTAGAGCGTCAGGTACGAACGGGAGCGCCACCCCCGGGCGTTTCCCCACTCCCGCGAGGCCCCCAGAACGTACGGGTGCAAGCGACCGGAGATACGATTCGCGTGGCCTGGAAGCGGCCGCACGATATTGATGAAAATGGATTCAGTGTCGATCTGCTCCATCAAAATCGCCTTGTGGCCTACGAGGATCTCTACGATGACTCTCCCCTAGTCGTCACCTTCAGCGGACTGCAACCCGAGACGACCTACACGGTCGCGGTGCGCCATAGCGGCATCGTCAACAAGAGGGTCGAGCGCACCGTGCGAACGACGGCCAGCGACCGTGTCCGGCTGCAAGAAGGGGAGGTGCCGATCCCTTTTGGTGGTAGCTCGGTTAAGTTCTCCTGGCCGCTGCGGATCGACTCCGATCACATCCCAACCGTTGATCCATGGGTCTGGCGTCAGGAACAAAATCGCTTCCACGCAGGACTTGATGTCGGTCACCGCGATGGGGCTGCTCACATCGCTGGCGACCAAGTGATAGCTGCCGCCGATGGGATGCTGCGACTGTTCAACAGGAAGGCCGGTAAGCGGGGCTTCGTTCTGCACTGTCCAGCCGGCCAGCACTCGCCCATTGCCGCCGGTCAGCCCTTCCACCAGCGGTTCATGGAGAACGGAAGCTCCTATCTCAACGGTACCGACGGTAAGTTAGCCTGCTACTACGTTGCCTCGGCGGAGAGCGGATTGACAGCCTTGGTGTTCCATGCAACCAGCGGCTCCGGGCCATTAGTGTCGAAGTACGCCCACTTGGCATCTGTCGATGACGCGCTTATGAAGAAGATCGAGGCTGACACCGATGGCGCGGTTTCGGTGAAGCGAGGAGATGTGATCGGCACAGTTGGCGGTTCCGGGGAGACGGAGTCCAGTTACGATGCCCACTTGCACTTCGAAGTGCGCGAGTTCAAGGGGAGCGTCAAAGATACGTGGTATTCGACCAAGGAAACATGCAACCCCGAGAGCTTTCCACTTGTAACCGTCACCCTCGCCGGCAAGGATGGCAAGCAGGGGACTGCAGACGACGAAACATACAAACGAGGCTACTGCGGGTGGTCCGCTGACCGGCGCTTCGAAACGATCGTCGATCCTGAGTCGGTGCTTCCGCCGCTCCCTGCCTCATGGCAGCCGACCGGGGCGCGTGGTCAGAGCTTGGCGGCGGATGGCACGCGTGTCTTTTCGGTGCTCTCGGCGAACTCGACGGGAGGTCTATCCCGGGGCTTGGCTGTGGAGCTCAAGGCCAATGTCTGGCGGCCGAAGTTCTATCACCAGATCTCCGATTGGGAGTTTCAGCCGCCGAAGTCGGGAGGCCAGGCCCGCAGCGATATGATGGGCATCGCGGGGACCCGGCCGGGGGTTACTGGCTACAAGCTGCAGGCGGCTGATTGCTGGGCGACGAAGGCTGCTGCGCCAGCGGGCGTGGTTGATGAAGGTGAACGGACACTAAACCTGAGGCTGCGGGCGGGTCAGTCCTGCAAGGTCGCGATCACCTCCGTGAACGATGCGTACCCGTCGGGACTCGCGACGTTCCCCAATCCCCAGGCCACAGTGTCTCTGCAGCAGCTCAAGGCCGGGAAAGAGGCCATGAGGAAGGCTTCCCTGAGAGGTGTGGACTTTCACTTCTACCAGTTCACAGCTGTGCCCGGGAAGACGGTCAAGTTCTGCACCGTGCTGAATGACGATGGAGACTGCGAGGACAGGGGAGCGAAGGTCTCGGGCAAGGACACGGTGATCGAAATCTGGGGTCCGAGCGGGCGGCTGAACAACGCGAGCGACTATCGCGACGGAGAGTCTCAAGTGGAATGGACACCGACGCCGGGGCAGGGCGGCGTCTATCACGCGCTGGTCCGTGGCGGATATCTGTGCGGCGCTCTGATGCCGTGCGACGGAAGTTACATCCTGACGTACATGGTTCCTGCGTGGCCGTCTGGATTGCCTCTGGACCCCTTCGCGAACCTTGCTGTGAAGAAACTCACGCCGACGACGGCCACGCTGATGTGGCCGTCGAGTGCTGTGGCCGCCCAAGGGGACCCGCAAGCGGTGACGGAGTTGACGTATTACTACGAGGTGCGGCAGAACAGCAAGACGGTACTCATGGCCGGCAGCACACTGCCCTTGCAAGTAAGCGAGCGGTTGTACACATTCCCGGATTTGACGCCGGGTAGGGAGTACACGCTGGGCGTGCGTCTGGTAACGAATGAGGTGCAGACGGATTGGGTCGAGGAAACCGTCACGACGCCGCTGGAGACGCCTGCGCCGCAGGTCGCGTTCGCGGGGTGGTCTGGGGGCGCGGGCGGCAGCTACGCGGTCACGGTGAGTTGGCCGGCGGTCGCAGGCGCGAGCGGGTATGAGGATACGTTCGACGTGAGTCCTGGAGAGGTGCAGGCGGCGCGGGAGGGTGGCGGGACGGCGAACCGGTTCGAGTGCCAGGGCGAGACGCAGCGGACGGGTCGGACGCGCAAGTACTGCAACCTGGAACCGAGCGGGATGTACGAAGTGTCGGTAACGGCGAGTGCGACGCGGGCGGACAACAAGGTGGTCACGTCGGAGGCGGGCACGGCGGTGGCCTGTTTGGGTCCATGCGGGTTGCGGGTGAGCGGGCTGACGACGAGCGGGCTGCGGCTGGAGTGGGAGGGGATGCGTCCGGGCGTGTTGAT